>NZ_JAFMPW010000009.1 GCF_026126425.1 Muriicola sp. Z0-33 | reverse complement strand
GCAATCCCCATACATTATAATACTAAAGGATTCACTCGCTATGCTCGTGCATCCCAAAAGACTATGCTGGCAATACATTGATGAACATTTCTGCTTTGCAGAAATCCATTTGCTCATTCAAAATTTTGCTGAAGCAAGCTTCGACAAAATTTATCTTTCGCAAATGTATTCGCAGAGAGGAAGGGATTCGAACCCTCGATACACTTTTGGTGTATACACACTTTCCAGGCGTGCGCCTTCGACCACTCGGCCACCTCTCTAAGTATCCATTTTCAGGGCGAGCAATAAACAAAAAAAAACTTAGTTCCCGAAATTTTGAAGCGTTAATTTTAAGTCATTTCTCCACGCAATGAAGTCTCAAAAATCGATTTAAACGACTTTGAAGACACGCCACTTCCAAGAAGATACATCAGCTTTGTAATAGCGGCTTCGGTAGTAATGTCTTTACCGTTAATTACTTGCATCTTTTGCAGGGCTTCACTGGTTTCATACTGGCCCATTATTACACTCCCTCCTGAACATTGCGTAACATTAACTATATATATACCATTGCGAATAGCCTGGCCAACCTCTTTGAGAAACCAATCTTCTGTTGTGGCATTCCCTGCACCGTATGTTTCCAATATAACTGCCTTTAAATTTGTGGCAGAAAAAATGCTTCTCACTATTTCCTTGTTAATTCCCGGAAATAGTTTTAGTATAGCTACCCTGTTGTCCATTTGTTTTTGGACAAACAATGGCTTTCTGCCTTTACGCCTCAACAGGTTCTCCTGATTTACTTTTAAGTGTACACCAGATTCGGCCAGTGCAGGATAGTTTAAAGAAGCAAAGGCTTCAAAATGTTCAGCATTAATTTTAGTCGTCCTGTTTGCCCTGTATAATTTGTATTCAAAGTACAAGCAAACTTCTGTGATCACCGGTTTAGTCCTTTGTTGCAAGGCAGCGATCTGAATAGAGGTAATCAGATTTTCTTTCGCATCTGTCCTTAAATCTCCAATAGGTAACTGTGAGCCGGTGAATACTACAGGTTTGGAAAGATGCTCTAGCATAAAGCTAAGCGCCGAAGAAGAATAACTCATTGTATCACTTCCGTGTAGCACTACAAAGCCATCGTATCTGTCATACTGTTTCTCAATAATACTGGCGATTCGCACCCAATGTGTAATATTCATATTGGAGGAATCTATCGGCTTTCTAAATGAAACGCTTTTTATACTACAGGCCAACTGGGCTAACTCCGGAATATGAGTGAGTAATTTTTTGAAATCAAAAGATTTTAGGACCCCGGTTTTATAATCCTTTACCATACCAATGGTTCCACCAGTATATATGAGTAATATTTTAGTTTTCTTTTTCAAATCAAGATAGATTTTGCCTGCCTGCTGCCGTTTTATATTTACAAAAGCCGTATTATAACTAAATCCCAAAAACTTCTTTGGAATTTGCAGTGGTTATCGCCGCAATTTCCTCTGGCGAAACCCCATAAATATCCTTTAATTTATCCAGTACCTGAATTAGGTATGCACTTTCATTTCGCTTTCCTCTAAAAGGAACTGGGGCCAGATAAGGAGAATCGGTTTCCAAAACAATATGGGACAAATCTATCTCCTTAAGGAAGGCATCTATTTTGCCGTTTTTAAAAGTAACTACCCCTCCTATGCCCAATTTCATATTATAACCAATAGCTTTATGCGCATCTTCTATAGTACCGGTAAAACAGTGAAATATACCAAAAAGATCTTCTCCTTTTTCTTCCTCAAGTACCTCAAAAATTTCAGCAAAGGAATCTCTGCAGTGGATAACAATCGGAAGCCTGTATTTTTTGGCCAGCCTTATCTGGTATTTAAAGGCTTTTCTTTGCTGCTTAAAAAATGAAGTATCCCAATACAAATCTATTCCTATTTCCCCAACTGCATAAAATTTACGCTGCTGCAACAGAGACTCTACTTGTGACAACTCTTCCTGATAATTCTCCTTAACACTGGTAGGATGCAGCCCCATCATCAAATAAACATTATCCGGATACATCTGCTCCAGATCAAACATCGCCTTTGTATAGGAAGAATCTATTGCAGGAATAAAAAATCTTTGCACCCCCTTGGACAAGGCATTCTGAATAACAGCATCCCTGTCTTCATCAAAGGCTTCGCTATAAAGGTGTGTATGGGTATCTGTTAAAATCATGCAACAAAAATAGAATTATCTTTGTCAAAAAGAGTGCATGAGTAGTCTTAAAAAATTTCTTAAGAAGAAAAACTATATTAAAATTCCTTTGGTACTTACGGCTACCAATCATATGGAGGTCATTGCCATGATAAATGGCATTACCGGGAGGTTTATTTTAGACACTGGTGCTTCCAATACCTGTGTAGGATTCGACAAGATAGATTTCTTCCAACTCACATCAAAGAAGTCAAAAATTAAAGCCGCCGGTGCCGGGGCTACAGATATGGAAACCCTGATATCCACAAAAAATGTTTTGAATCTGGGCCCGTGGAAGAAAAAGAAGCTCAAAATAGTGCTATTTGATCTTATCCATGTTAATAGTGCCCTAATCGCCCATCAAGCACTACCGGTTGACGGTATCATAGGCGCGGATATTCTTAAAAAAGGTAAAGCCGTTATTGATTATGAAAAACGAAGTCTCTATCTTAAGGTAAAGAAATAAGTTACTCCAAGAATCAAACTACAAGAACCTACAAATAGCCCGATTTATAATTCCAGTGCTTTCTTCACCTGACCATCCATCAATAATTCAACAGGATTTTCAAGGGCCTCTTTTACTGCGACCAGGAACCCAACCGATTCCTTCCCATCAATAATGCGATGGTCATAAGACAGGGCCACATACATAATCGGTGCAATAACAACCTGCCCATCTTTTGCTACAGGCCTTTGGACTATATTATGCATTCCAAGAATAGCGCTTTGAGGAGGGTTGATAATAGGAGTTGATAACATAGACCCAAATACCCCACCATTAGTTATGGTAAATGTTCCTCCGGTCATTTCATCAACAGTGATCTCCCCTTCTCTGGCTCTTATCGCCAGACGTTTTACTTCAGATTCCACTCCTCTGAATGTAAGATGCTCTGCATTTCTAATCACCGGAACCATTAATCCTTTGGGCCCGGAAACAGCTATGCTGATATCACAAAAATCATAACTCAACATTTCCTTGCCATCTATCATGGAGTTTACAGCAGGGAACAATTCCAAAGCCCTTACCACCGCTTTGGTAAAAAATGACATAAATCCTAAACTCACCCCGTGCTTCTCCTTAAAAGTCTCCTTGTACTCAGAACGAAGATCAAATATGGGCGTCATATCCACCTCATTAAAAGTGGTCAGCATTGCAGTTTCGTTTTTAGCTGCTACAAGTCGCTCCGCAACCTTCCTTCTCAACATAGAAAGTTTTGTTCGGGTTTCACCGCGACTTCCGCCAGTAGGACTGCCCATAGAAGGAACGGCATTAACTGCATCTTCCTTGGTTATCCTACCGTCCTTACCCGTCCCGGTCACACTCTTGGCATCTATTCCTTTCTCATCTAATATCTTCGCGGCAGCTGGTGAAGGCACCCCAGTTGCATAGGTCTCCTTTTTTTCAGGTTTTGGTTCGGCTTCCTTTTTGGGAGTCTCTTTAACTTCTTGCTGATCTTTAGATGCAACAGCTTCTGATTCATCTCCTTCGGGTTTGGCAGCACTAGTATCTATAAGACACACTACCTCACCCACAGCTACTGCATCACCTTCTTCGGCTTTCAGAGTTATTGTTCCACTTTCTTCCGCAGGCAGTTCCAGGGTGGCCTTGTCAGAATCCACCTCGGCTATTGCCTGATCTTTTTCAACATAATCCCCATCGCTAACAAGCCATTCCGCAATTTCAACTTCCGTTATGGACTCCCCCGGGGAGGGAACTTTCATTTCTAAAATCATGCTGTATTATTTAGTTTTATTATTCTTTGTTTTAACCCGAGTCATATTGCTCTTTGTTTTGTCGAAAACAAAATCGATTACCTGTTGGTGCCTCATTTTGGATCTTACCGCACTACCTGCTGCCGGAGAAGCATAAAAGCGTCTGGTGGCCACTCTGAATTTAGCAGCATCACTAAAATGCATCATCATATGACTCCAGGCTCCCATATTTCGTGGTTCTTCCTGAGCCCAAACCAGATCATCGGCTTTTTTGTATTTGGCAATAACCTCTTTCATCTGTTCCGAAGGCAATGGAAATAGTTGTTCAACCCTGATCAAAGCAACATCCTCCCTCTTGTTTTCCTCCTTTGTGGCCAGCAGATCATAATAAAATTTTCCTGTACAAAAAACCACACTTTTTACCTTATTTACATCTGCTGAAACATCATCTATAACTTCCTGAAAACTGCCTTTTGTAAACGCCGCCACTTCAGAAACTGCTTTTGGATGACGCAAAAGGCTTTTGGGTGTAAAGACTATTAATGGTTTTCTGAAATTCACTTTCATTTGCCTTCTTAGCAGGTGAAACAAATTGGCTGGAGTGGTACAATCTGCAACATACATATTGTCTCGTGCACATAGTTGAAGATAACGTTCCATTCTTGCCGATGAATGCTCAGCACCCTGCCCTTCATATCCATGAGGGAGCAGCATTACTAAACCATTTTGCAATTTCCATTTGTCCTCAGCTGCCGATATATACTGATCTATCATTATCTGGGCCCCATTGCTGAAATCCCCAAACTGGGCCTCCCAGATAGTCAGGGTATTTGGACTCGCCATTGCATAGCCATAATCGAACCCTACGACGCCATATTCCGATAAAAGTGAGTTATAAATTTGGAACCTTCCCTGCTTATCGGACAAATGATTGAGCAGTAAAACTTCTTCTTCACTTTCTTCAACTTTCATTACAGCATGTCTGTGAGAAAAAGTTCCTCTTTCAACATCCTGTCCGGACATACGGACACCATAACCTTCTTCTAACAGGCTGCCATATGCCAAAAGTTCTCCCATGGCCCAATCCAGTTTGTCAGATTCAAAAAACATCTTCCTTCTGTCATTGACCAGTCGCTCTACTTTACGCAAAAACTTTTTGTCTTTTGGCAGTTGCGTTATAGTATCGGCTATGGCTGTAAGCTTCTTAATATCATATCCGGTTTCAACGGCTTCCATCATCTCCCACTCCCGAACATTCTCGAAACCTTTCCACTCATCTGCCATAAAAGGTGTGATTTCGGTTTTATCTTCTTGCCTGGAAACTACTAATTCTTCCTCTAGAGAAGATTTGTATTCATCTTCCAGCTTCTTAACATAATTCTCATCTATAATTCCTTCAGCTCTAAGCCTGGCGGCGTAAATATCTCTGGGATTGCTGTGCTTGGATATTGCTTTGTATAATTTGGGTTGTGTAAACCTGGGTTCATCGCCCTCATTATGTCCGTATTTCCTGTAACCCAATAAATCAAGAAATACATCTCTTTTAAAACGCATGCGATATTCCAGTGCAAAAAGTGCTGCATGTACAACCGCTTCTGCATCGTCAGCATTAATATGGAGTACCGGGCTTAAAGTAACTTTACCCACATCGGTGCAATAGGTAGATGATCTGCCATCCAGATAATTAGTGGTAAATCCTATTTGGTTATTAACAACAATATGAATGGTGCCATTGGTCTTATAGCCATCTAGATTGGCCATCTGGACTACCTCATAGGCCAATCCCTGCCCGGCAATGGCAGCATCTCCATGCACAACAATGGGTAATACCTTTGAGAAGTCATCAGGATAATGAGTGTCTTGCTTCGCCCTTGTTATTCCTTCTACAACAGCACCTACGGTTTCCAGGTGTGAAGGATTAGGAGCAATATTCATATTAATTCTGTTCCCATTTCCCGATTTACGTTCCGAGGTCCAGCCTAAATGGTATTTCACATCCCCATCAAAAATCTCTTGTTCGTAATCCTTACCATCAAATTCACTAAAAATATCTTTGGCAGATTTTCCAAATATATTGGTAAGCACGTTTAGCCGCCCTCTATGGGCCATTCCCATGACAAATTGTTTTACCCCCAGTTCTGCAGCCCGCTCAACAATAGCATCTACTGCCGGGATCAAAGTTTCATTTCCTTCTAACGAAAATCTTTTTTGACCGACGTACTTAGTATGCAGGAACCCTTCAAAAGCAACTGCCTGATTTAATTTCTTTAATATGTACTTCTTTCTTTCACTAGAAAAATTTGGATGGTTATCATTAATATTCAACCAATCCTGAATCCACTGAACGCGTTCCGGGCTCCTGATATACATATACTCTACCCCAATGGCATCACAATAAATCCGCTGCAGATGATTAATTATATTCCTAAGCGTATTCTGTCCTATCCCTATAATTTCACCGGCACTGAATACCACATCCAAATCCCTGTCCGATAATCCAAAATTTTCAATGTCTAAAGTAGGGCTGTATTTTCTTCTTTCCCTTACAGGGTTGGTTTTGGTAAACAAATGACCTCTGCTGCGATAACCATCTATTAATCTGACAACCTGAAATTCTTTTTGAAGCGACTCGGGAATGCTTATCTCATCTCCATCAATCAATGCCGTAGCTCCGTTTTGTCCCAAACCTCCGGCCAGGTCACCAGCACTTTCAACTCCAAAATCGAACCCCTGAAAAAAAGCGCGCCAACTTGGCTCAACACTATCTGGATGGATAAGATATTGATCGTACAATTCAGCAAAAAAAGAAGTATGGGCAGTATTTAAAAAGGAATATTTATCCATGGACGTTATAACTGTCTTTACTAGAATAATTCATCAAAAATACAACATTTCAAGCTTTATAGAAGTATCTTAGAGCCTATTATTGATAATTTTGAATGCTAATGGCACATATAAAATATAGCTCCCCAAAAAAGATAGCAATTTGTATATTTCTTGGTCTTTTCTGCGCCTTAGGTTACTCCCAAAATCTGAATTCTTCAAACGACTTTTGGAACAAGGTACGATATGGAGGTGGGCTGGGTTTAGGGTTTGGAAATAATTCTTTCAATATAGCTTTGGCTCCAAGTGCTATCTATCAGGCCAATGATTATTTTGCGGCTGGTATGGGGTTGAGTTTCAATTATTATAAGTTTGGAGATGCTAAGTTTACGGCCTATGGGGGAAGCCTGCTGACCTTGTTTAATCCTGTAAGACCTATACAGCTATCAGCTGAATTTGAACAACTTAGAGTAAACCGATCAATTGAGTCTTTTGATGGGAGCCGCATTGAAGATAACTACTGGTCCCCGGCTTTGTTTTTTGGCTTGGGTTACAGCAACCAAAATGTCACCTTTGGAATACGATATGATGTTTTGCACGATGCTCAGAAAAGCATTTATGCGGATCCATGGATGCCCTTTATAAGGGTATATTTTTAATTCGAAAATTTGTCTTTCAACCTTACTTTCAACAGTTCCCGTTTAAGAATAAGACAACCTACCTGATCTGCCACCTCAACAACATCTGTTAATTCCAGTTCCTTGAAGGCTTTTTCAGGGACATCGATAACATAGAGTAGATTTAAATAAGCCGTAAAGTCTTCCAAAATAAGACGGTATATTTTTTCGCGAAGAAGCACTACAACTTCCCTTGGACTAACCGCCGTTAGCTCGTCCATGGACACATTGGCCATCTCGAAATCCTTGCTAAGCTGCAGTACCAGCTTATCATATAAGGCCTCTGTAGCAGCTGTTTCCAGTATTTGAAGGGCTTCGTTTTCTCCAATCATGGGTAGAAGATAATAAGTTGTATTAAAAAAACCCGGATTCCCCAATTGGTATATTATCTGTCTGGGCGTTTGCCCGATACTTTTAATCAGAAGAAGACCTGCTGCTTTTTACTGCTTATAAATAACTCCTTCTTTCATTACAAACTTCATATTTTCTAAAGTTGTAACATTCTTCATAGGATCTTCATCTACTGCGATAATATCCGCAATGAAACCAGCTTTGAGTTGACCGAGACTTTCTTTCATTCCAAGTAATTCGGCATTAGTAATTGTAGCACTTTTGAGCGATTCTTTAACGGGCATCCCTGCCTCAAGCATATAACCAAATTCCTTGGCATTTTCGCCATGGGGTGAAACCCCGGCATCGGTCCCAAAGGCAATAGGCACTCCTTTTTTATATGCCTTCCCAAATGTAACCTGACTAATGGGACCTATTTCCCTGGCTTTCTGAGCAACAATTGGTGGTAAAAATCCAGGGATTTCCGCCATTTTTGCTGCTTGTTTCCCTGCTGAAATGGTAGGAACCAAAAAAGCGTTATACTGCTTCATTAATTCCATGGTCTCTTCACTCATAAAAGTGCCATGTTCGATAGTTTTAATGCCCCCTATAATAGCACGTTGCATTCCCTCATCTCCATGAGCATGTGCTGCAGTGAGCATTCCATAATCTTTAGCGGTTGCCGTAATTGCCTTTATTTCTTCTACTGTAAACTGTGGATTCCTCCCGTTTTTGGCAACACTCATTACTCCGCCTGTAGCCGTAATTTTGATTACATCCGCCCCGTCCTTATAACGTTGTCGTACCGCCTTTTTCCCATCTTCAGGCGAGTTCACAACACCTTCTTTTGGCCCTGGATCCCCTTTAAGGTCTTCACGCATTCCATTAGTAGGATCGGCATGACCCCCTGTTGTGGCAAGTGCTTTCCCCGCAGTAAATATCCTCGGCCCTTTTACCAGTCCTTTATTAATTGCCTTGCGCAAAGCAATATTAACCCCACTCCCCCCCAAATCTCGGACGGTCGTAAAGCCAGCCATTAGGGTCCTCTCGGCATAAACAGTGGATTGGAAGGCTACATCTGCCGGGTTTTTGGTAAATTTATCCAGGTAGCGGGTAGGGCTAGATTCCCCTTCAATATGTACATGCATATCTATAAATCCTGGCAGTACCGTTTTACCTTTAAGGTCTATGACCTGGTCTTCGGCAGTTGCTTTGGTATACCCATTGTCTATTCGTTTAATCTTATTACCGGTTACAACAATGGTTTTTTCCTTAAGTAGTTTACCAGATTCTGTATCTACAATTGTTCCGCAATGCAAATAGGTGTCCTGAGCAAAGACCACAGCCGAAAATAACATTAGGACAAAATAAATGGTGTTTTTCATGATTTTTATTATTGCTTTATTAATGCTTTTTGCCAAAAGTCTAAGCCTTTTGGAATTTGGCAAGATTACTGCGCTTCATTTCTGATTTTACATTCCCAATCCCAGGCAGATTTCATTGCTTCATCTAAGGTAGAATCCGCTTTCCATCCCAAAATAGTTTCAGCCTTGCTCGTATCTGCATACGCAACCACAACATCCCCTGCTCTTCTACCTACAATTCTGTAGTTCAATTTTTTTCCTGATACCCGTTCAAAACTGCCAATAACCTCAAGAACAGAATTACCCTTTCCCGTACCTACATTAAAAACTTCATAATTTTCTTCATTCTTATTTTTGAGCAGTCTTTCCAATGCTACAACATGGGCTTTGGCCAGGTCTACAACATGTATGTAATCACGAATACAGGTACCATCGGGAGTAGAGTAGTCATCTCCAAAAACAGATAATTCTTCTCTCAGGCCAATCCCGGTCTGGGTAATAAAAGGCACAAGGTTCTGAGGAACCCCAATGGGAAGCTCCCCAATTTCTGTACTAGCATGGGCACCCATTGGGTTAAAATACCTAAGTGATATTGCTTTTATTTGAGGATTTACTTTACAGGTATCCCCAATGATCTCTTCGCCAATTTGTTTGGTGTTCCCATAAGGCGACTCGGCCTGTTTAACAGGAGCATTTTCTGTAATTGGCATTTTATCAGCCTGCCCATAAACAGTACATGAAGAGCTAAAAATAAAAGAGGCACTTTCTTTTGAAGAAAGCTGTTGAAGAAGATAAATCAGCGTATTAAGGTTATTCTCGTAGTACAACAGGGGTTTGTCCACACTTTCCCCCACCGCTTTGGAGGCGGCAAAATGAATTACCCCTTCAATATCATTGTATTTTCTAAAAAATTCCGCTACGGCCTCCTTTTCTCTTAGATCAATTTTCTCAAAGATGGGTGATTTCCCTGTTATGGCTTTAATCCCATCCAGAACATCTTCCGAAGAATTAGAACAATTATCAATAATTACAACTTCGAAATTCTGTTGCAGCAATTCTACAACTGTATGCGAACCAATGAATCCCAAGCCCCCGGTAACAAGTATTTTCATGCTAGGAGTTTATGAATTCAATGACACTTTCCGTAATATAATTTATTTGTTCATCATCCAACTCTGTATGCATTGGAAGTGAAATAACTTCTTGAACGAGCCTATTGGTAACAGGAAATTCTTCATCCTTATAACGACTGTCCTGATAGGCTTTTTGCTTGTGTAGGGGGATCGGATAATACACCCCGCATGGTATTTCTTTACTGGCAAGGTGAGCCACCAAAGCATCCCTTTTCCCATTGGTAATCCTTAAAGTGTATTGGTGAAACACATGGCAATTACAATTCTCACATATTCCCTCACAACCCTGAACGGTAATAGGGGTATGTATATGTTGTTGGTCTTCGAAGGCCTTCGAATATTTCCTCGCAGCCGCTCTTCTTTTATCGCAATATGTATCTAACCGCGGTAATTTTGCCTTAAGTACTGCAGCCTGTATGGTATCAAGTCTGGAATTAACGCCTATTACATCATGATGATAGCGTTGATACATCCCGTGATTTACAATTCCTCTGATAAAATGAGCAAGCTCATCATCATCGGTAAAGATTGCACCCCCATCACCATAGCACCCCAAATTTTTGGAAGGAAAAAAAGATGTGGCACCTATATGGCCAATTGTTCCTGCTTTTTTGCTCGTACCATTACTGGAAATAAAATCCGCGCCTATTGCCTGCGCATTATCTTCAATGACGTATAGATCGTGCTCTGCAGCAATTTCCATAATGGCATCCATATTCGCACACTGCCCAAAAAGATGTACTGGAACAATGGCCTTGGTTTTTGGAGTAATCGCTTTTAGAATGGCCTTCGGATCTATATTAAAGGTATCCGGCTCAACGTCTACCAGAACAGGAGTTAATTGAAGCAGCCCAATCACTTCCACGGTGGCAGCAAAGGTAAAATCGGCTGTAATTACTTCATCTCCTGGCTGTAACCCCAGTCCCATCATGGCTATTTGAAGTGCATCTGTTCCATTGGCACATGGAATAACATGTTTAATGCCCAAATAGGCTTCGAGGTCTTTTTGAAAAGCACTCACTTCAGGTCCGTTAATAAAGGCAGCAGTACTCAAAATATTGGATATAGATGCATCTACCTCCTCTTTAATTTCCTGGTATTGACCAACAAGGTCTACCATTTGAATTTTCCTCATAAGATTTAATTGGATAAGAAGGGTATCCGTTTGCAATGGACACCGGGAACAATATTACAAAAATAAGGAAAGGCTTCAAATGAATTTAAGCAAAGAAGCGTATTTTAGCATTAAACTTGTTGTTCGTGTATTTCTTCTATAATCTGGCGCTGGCGGTAATTTCGTTTACCTTAAAAATCATTGCGCTTTTCCAACCAAAGATTAATTTATTTGTTAAAGGGCGCAAAGCTACTTTTTCGATTCTGGAAAAGAACATTTCTGAAACAGACAATGTCATATGGATACATACCGCTTCTCTTGGAGAATTTGAACAGGGCCTGCCGGTAATAGAGCAGATTAGGAAACATTTTAGTGAATATAAGATACTTATCACCTTCTTTTCGCCATCTGGTTATGAGGTTAAGAAAAATACCAATGCAGCAAATGTTGTTTGTTACCTGCCTTTGGATAGTAAAAAAAATGCCTGGAAGTTCGTAAAGAAGGTTAACCCAAAAATTGCAATTTTCGTCAAATATGAAATATGGCCCAATTATTTAAGTGCCTTAGAAAAGAATCAGATTCCCATTATTCTCATATCGGCAATATTTAAGAAAAAGCAGATTTATTTTAAATGGTATGGTGATTTTATGCGAAAGGCCTTACTGAAATTTGATCATTTTTTTGTTCAAAATGAAGCGTCCGAAGTATTATTACAGGAAATTGGAATTAACCAGGTTACAATTTCAGGAGATACCAGATTTGACCGGGTGAATAAAATTAAAGAGCGAGATAATTCTTTGGATTTTATGAATGTTTTCAAAGATGATCAATTGTGTTTTATCGCAGGAAGTACCTGGCCAGAGGATGAAAAACGTATTGTCCCCTATATTAATACCACGGGCTCATCTGTTAAATTCGTCATTGCTCCTCACAACATTAAAAAAGATCATATAATTGAATTAAGAAAATCCATTACAAAAAAAACAGTTCTTTATTCGGAGTATAATGGGCAGGATCTTAAAGACTTTGAAGTCTTGATAGTTGACCACATTGGCTTGTTAACAAAAATATACAGCTATGGGGATATAGCCTATGTAGGTGGTGGTTTCGCTACAGGACTTCACAATACACTTGAACCTGCAGTATTTGGTATGCCTGTCTTAATTGGCCCAAAATATACTGGCTTTAAGGAAGCTGAAGAACTGGTAGAGCAAAAAGGGTGTCTGAGCATTAATAACTACAAAGATTTTGAAAATGCAGTAGATAAATTTGTAAATGACAATGACTTCAGAAAGAGAACAGGTCTGGTCAATACTGCTTATATCGAAAAAAATAAGGGGGCAAGCATCCAAATAATAGCGTATCTGCGTACGTTACTATAGTGCTTAATCTACCCAAATTATGAAATTTGCCCCTAATTTAGTTTTCATGTTGTTCTTATGCATAGGATTTTTAGCATGCAGAAACCAGCCTGATACTCATCAAAAAGCTAATCCTGCAAAAGAAGCAGAGGTATCTCCGGTTGAAAAAAGTGAGGAAAAAAAGGAACGGCCAATTAAGATCAACGAAGTTCCGAAAGAACAAAAGTCCGACCGAAGAAATCACAAAAATAGGAGCAAAAACGAATTAGACACTCTTAGACCAAAAACTGCCTGATCATAAAATTGCATTTTGAGCTTTCCTTTTTTTTGCTAGTTTTACGAAAACCGCTAAACCAGCAAAATGAATTCCAGGATCTTAAGAATTTCTTTAATAGCAGCCCTGGCGGGCTTTTTATTTGGATTTGACACCGTTGTAATTTCGGGTGCAGATCAAAAACTGCAATTACTTTGGCAATCCTCTGATGGTTTTCATGGAATTGTTGTTATGGGAATGGCACTTTGGGGCACCGTTATTGGAGCAATCTTTGGGGGTATCCCCACCAATAAAATTGGAAGAAAACAAACACTGATATGGATAGGTGTACTCTACTCGGTTTCTGCTATCGGTTCTGCCTTTGCCAATGACCCGATAAGCTTTGCTGCCTTTCGCTTTATCGGAGGTCTCGGTGTCGGGGCTTCAACAATTGCAGCTCCGGCCTACATTTCTGAAATTGCCCCGGCCAAAGACCGAGGCAGGTTAGTAGGTTTTTACCAGTTTATGCTGGTGTTTGGGATTTTGATTGCCTTTCTTTCCAATTATCTTTTAAGCGGACTGGGAGAAAACGACTGGCGATGGATGGTAGGGGTAGAAGCAATCCCGGCAATTCTATATACGCTCTTTGTCTTATCCGTACCCAGAAGTCCAAGATGGCTATTAACAAAGGGCAGAAAAGAAGAAGCCAGTAAAGTACTTAAAACGGTAAATCCGTCTTTGACTGTTGAGGCCTTGATGGAGAATATGTCTGGAGAAGTTGCATCAAATGGCACTGCAGAGACTATATTCATTAAGAAGTACCGCTTTCCACTTATTCTTGCTTTCTTAATAGCTTTTTTTAATCAGTTTTCGGGCATCAATGCATTTCTTTATTATGCTCCCCGGATTTTTGAAGAAGCCGGATTAGGGGCAAGTACAGCCTTATTGAGTAGTATTGGAATTGGAGTCACTAATTTACTTTTCACTATCCTGGGCATATTTCTGATAGATCGATTAGGCAGAAAACAGTTAATGTATTTTGGATCTGTAGGATACATTGTTTCTCTTTCTCTTGTTGCCGCAGCCTTCTTTTTGGGTTGGACAGGGATGGCAGTGCCCATATTCCTGTTTTTGTTTATAGCTTCTCATGCGATTGGTCAGGGTGCAGTAATTTGGGTTTTTATTTCCGAGATTTTCCCAAATCATTTGAGGAGTGCCGGCCAGTCTTTTGGCAGTTCCACACATTGGGTTTTAGCTGCTATAATTCCATCAACCGTACCTTTTCTTTTTTCTAAAATTGGGCCGGGGCCTGTATTTGCATTTTTTGCCTTTATGATGGTTCTTCAATTGCTATTTGTCCGGTATATGATGCCAGAAACAAAAGGGGTGTCATTGGAAGAACTTGGCAGAAAACTTAGTGATTCAGGTTCAAAGTAATTTCTTCCGCCAGGCCATTCAACGTTTATTTAAGCAGTACATCTTTGAAATGCCCTCCAAGCAGGGCGTTTGATCGATTTCTAATTATATACCCTTAAATATTAAGCAATTATTAGTAAATTGTTGTAAATTATATGAATTATGGAAGAGCATTTAACACCTGGTATTAGAATCCTAAACGGATTTCTAAGTATTATGGTTGTAGTCTTGGTACTAATTCTGGCCGCTGTGGTAATTTGTCTTATTCTGGCCGGATTAGGATTCTTTTAGGTCTGCGCTATAGCATTATGGATTCCCCAATCTTGCCTTTTCTATTAGAGCCAATGTCACAGGATATTACTACATCCAAAAAATGGTTATAAATTCTTTATTTTCGTCCTACTTTCCCTTTAAATTTACTAAAATTTACATTACACTTATTGGCATTTATGATCCTTCTGATTTTCTATGAGAAGGATAATTCCTAATTTTTTATATTAATATTTCTTATCTCCTTTGTTATTTTTTCCTTCATTTATGCTCCATTAATCAACTATTATCAAATTAATAAAGGTTTTAGGAGATATTTAAGGTCTAAGTAGTTGTTTATTAGACAATAAATGGTTTTTTTTGCCTTTCGTAGACCAAAATGGTCTTTTCGTCGTATATGTATTATAACATATACAATCAAGTGCAAAAAACTAATCATCACCCACTCATTCGTATGAAGCGTTTGACCCCACATGTTTTAGCTCTAGGTATACACCTATGTATGCCTGTTATCTGCACTTTTCTTATTCTCGTTCTCGATAATTATTCTAAATTTTTACTAACCCCACAAACAATTAACTTATGAAGTTAAAAACTACTCTTTTTATTTGTTTAACAGCTTTGTTTGCTTATCAGATACAGGCCCAATGTACCGGAGCTCAGTTTCAGGAAGTAAACGGGATAGCTGTGATAGAAGCTGAATCTGTCGATGGCCCAGGTTGGGCTCAGAGATCCAGCCAGTCTGGTTATACCGGAAGCGGATACAATTCCTATGAAGGTACTAACTACTTTGGCAGCCCCGGAAATAATATTGTTACATATACGGTTCGGATTAATACCCCGGGAACCTACCGTTTTCAATGGCGCAACAAAATTGGTGTTCTGGCGAGTAGTAATGCTTCAACTGAGCACAATGATTCCTGGTTAAAATTCCCGGACGCCTCTGATTTTTACGGTCTAAGGGGAAATAGCAGGGTTTATCCTAAAGGATCTGGTAAAACTCCTAATCCCGAAGGTGCCAGTGGAGGAGGTTGGTTTAAGGTGTATACCAATACTATTAACTGGAGTTGGTCAACACAAACCAGTGATTTTGATCCACACCAGGTCTATGCAGTATTTAATTCTCCCGGTGTTTACCGTATTCAGGTTTCAGGAAGGTCTAATGGCCACCTAATAGACCGTATGGTACTTCATAGAACATCAATTTCAGCAAGTTCTGCTCAAAGTTTATCCAGGACTCAAACGAATTGCGATGGTAGTTCAACACCACCACCACCGCCACCACCGCCACCACCACCATCAGGCGAGAATAACGCTCCAACTGTTAGCATTACTAGTCCCAGCAATGGTCAAAATTTTAACACAGGAAGCAATATAACGGTCTCATTAAATGCGAGTGATTCTGACGGAAGTATTTCTAAGCATCAGATTTTTGTAAATAATGTCTTGAAAGATACTGATGGCGCAAACTATTCTGCATATACCATGACAAACGCTGCTGCTGGTAGTTATGCCATAAGAGCCACAGTAACAGATAACGGGGGCAAGACTGCTTCTTCCACTGTTAATATCACAGTAGGAGGAGGAGGCTCTCCACCACCACCACCACCTCCGCCACCATCAGGAGAGAATAATGCTCCGACAGTCAGCATTACCAATCCTGCGGACGGACAGAACTTTAATACCGGAAGTACGGTAACAGTTGGAGTTTCTGCTAGTGATTCTGATGGAAGTATCGCAAAACATCAGGTATATGTAAATGGTGCTCTTAAAGACACGGATGGGGCCAATTATACGGCACACCAAATATCAAATATTGCTGCGGGTAGTTATGCTATACGAGTTACCGTAACAGATAATGAAGGTGCAACAGCATCAGCAACCGTAAATATTACTGTAGGTAGTGGTAATCCACCACCACCGCCACCACCACCACCAACAGGAGGTAATAATCCTCCTGTGGTTAGTATTACGAGTCCAAATAATGGTCAAAATTTTGCCGTAGGAAGTAATGTAAGTGTTGGATTATCAGCCAGTGATTCTGACGGAAGTGTTGTAAAACACCAGATTTTTGTGAACAATGTTCTTAGAGATACTGACGGTACTTTCTTTACTCCATACGTTATATCTAACATTGCTGCAGGCAGCTACGCAATCAGAGCAACTGTTACAGATAATGATGGGGCAACTACCTCGGCTACTGTTAATATTACAGTAGGTAGTGGTAACCCACCACCACCGCCACCACCACCATCTGGAGGAGGAGTTACGTTTAGCCTGATAAATGCCAGTACCAACAGTGTGGTGAGTACACTGTCTAATGGCAGTAATATTAGTTCACCCAATGATAAGAACATAAGAGCAAACTCTTCATTTAGCGGCACTAAGAGTGTATACTTTAGATTATCTGGTCGTCTGAACAGAGTTTGGACAGAGAATACAGCTCCTTATGCACTTTATGCAGATAATGGTGGAAATTACGTTGGAGTCAATTTCCCTTCAGGTTCCTATACCTTATTGGCTGAGGCCTGGTCCGGAAGTAACAGGACTGGGACTAAGCTGGGAAGTGCAACAATAAACTTCACAGCAGGTACATCTACTGCGAAGTCAGCAATTGGTCAGGTTTATGTTTACCCTAACCCAGTTAAAGATGGCAGATTCTCGGTAAAAGTGCCGGAAGAAGTTGTAGGAGATGTTTTCTATAGTCTAATCAGCACTTCTGGTGCAGAGGTAGAAACCGGGAAAATATCTGTTGACAGAGCAGGGGATAATGCAGAGTTTAACCTGGATTCCTTTGACAACAAGAACAATGGTGTTTACTATCTGATCTTGCAATCAAAGGGCTCTAGCTTCACTGTGCCGCTGATCAAAAAATAAGATTATTTCTTAAATGTTATATAACAGCCTCCATAAATTGGAGGCTGTTTTTTTTTGAAACCTACTCAAGTGGAAAGTATAGGTATATTAAATTTTTTGATCTCTTTGTTCTAAGGTTTGTGGATCCCGATTAAAGACCCTTAAAAAGAAGCGGAAAAAACTTCCCTTGCATCTTTTGACCTTTCGCAATAGGCGGAACTCCATGAAGTAATTCATAATTGGTGTTGCTCACAGTACCATCTGCAAAAACGTTTAGCACAAAAGCCCTTCTCCTTATATCGGATTTGTTCTCATAAGACCCATGAACCATAAGCGGATGGTGAAAGGTGGCATACCCCTTTTTTAATTCAACAGGAACTGGTTCAAAGGCAGCTTTTTGTTCAGGGGAAAGATAGTCCATCAATCCGTCCATATCACCAGCTAGTGAAGGTGCATCCAGCAAACCCCATTTGTGGCTCTTTGGGATGTAGTGCAGACATCCGTTAGACACAGTTGCATCATCAAGCCCCGTCCAACATGTAAGATGTTGCATAGCTATAGTCCTTGTCCAGTAAGAATAGTCCTGGTGCCAGGCTACTACGCCGCCATGCCGGGCTGGTTTACAGAACAACTGGTCGTGCCAGAATCTTACTGGTTTATTTTCGAGCAATTGGTGTGCCGCCATAATAAAAGCAGGGTTCCACAATACATCATGAAAACCTTCGGTAATCCGCCAATGTCCTAAAGAATGGAAAAGTACTGCATTCGGATCCTCAGATTCATTGCTGTGAAACTCATAAAACAAATGATGGGCAGGGTGCTCAGGATCCATGATTTCGGCAAGTTCCTTTCTAAGTACTTCAACCTGTACATCATCAAGCATTTTGATTCCTGCCAGGTAACCAAATTCATGAAAATGATCTACCTGGTCATCGCTTAATCTATATTGTTCCCATTCTTCCTGAGAATTGGGAAGTTTAAATAGTTCAGTAATTAGCTCGTTCACCTCGGCCAGATCCTTTACCTCTTCCATAGCAATTAGATTTATTTGGATTTAATTTAGGGAATTCTGCTTTTTCACCAAAAATTCTTTATTAGTTTATTAGAATTATTTCAGCTCCAGTTGCTCCACTTTTTTATAGCCTTCGCCTCTAATTTGTTCAAAAGCCTTTATCATTTCTTCCAGTTTATCCGGATTGCTGTGCGCAAGGTTGATTTCCTGGCCAATATCGTTTTTTAGATCATATAACTGGTATTCCTTATCATTTCCGAGTTCAATATCAACCTGCATATTTTTTGCCGGACCATCATAAGGAGGAATCATCACCCAGTCCCCCTTTCTATATGCTGTTCTGGAGGTGGCTTCCAAAACAAGTTCATCCCTTCCCATATCACTCTTACCCAAAAAGGTGTTTAAGATATCCTTGCTGTCTTCGCCTTCCAAATCACTGCCAACTAAAGACGCAATTGAAGAGAATATATCTAATTGAGACACCAATGCATCAGAAGTCCCAGGTTTAATTGTTCCTTTCCAATAAGTAAAGAAAGGCACTCTGGTTCCAGCTTCAAAAAGACTATACTTACCTCCCCTTAATGGGCCTTTTGGTTGGTGATTTCCTACCTTCTCTACAGCATCATCATAATAGCCATCATTTAAAACCGGGCCGTTGTCACTAGAAAAAATAATCAAGGTATTATCTAATACCCCTTCAGTCTCCAGGGTCTTAATCAACTCTCCAACTACCCAATCTGCCTCTACAATCACATCTCCCCTGGGACCCATCCCAGAACTACCTACAAAACGCGGATGCGGGGTTCGGGGAACATGGGGTTGTTGCAAAGCATAATAGAGAAAAAAGGGCTGCTCCTTTTGCGCTCTAACATACTGCTGGGCTTCATTTAAAAAATAATCCGCCATATCCTCATCAACCCAAAGTGCAGCTGCTCCTCCTTTCATAAATCCAATACGGGGAATTCCGTTTACAATGCTGTTATTGTGTCCGTGATGCCACTTCATTTTGAGCATTTCCGGGTTATCAAGCCCCGTTGGTTCCCCTTTAAAGTTTTTCTGGTAATCTACTTCTATCGGGTCATTGGGGTCAAGATTAACTACATGACCGTTTTCAATATAAACAGTCGGCACCCTATCCTGGGTGGCTGCCAAAATATTGCTGTAATCAAAGCCAACCTCATTGGGTCCCGGAGCAATTCTTTTATTCCAATCCACATTTCCATCTCCTAATCCCAAATGCCATTTACCCACTATCCCGGTATGATACCCTTTTTTCTTTAACATTTTCGGAAGGGTTAGTTGTGCTGTATCTATTATTAAAGGTGCAGTGCCCGGAAGGATTTTTGCCCTTTTGTTGCGCCAGGGATAAACTCCTGTTAACAGCGCGTACCTGCTGGGTGTACAGGTTGCCGAGGAGGCATATCCATTTGTAAATCGCAACCCGCCATTAGCCAGCCTGTCCAGATTAGGGGTTTTCAATTCCGTTGCTCCGTAGACACCCAATTCTCCATAACCCAAATCATCTGCATAGATAATAACAATGTTAGGCCCGGCTTTATCATCGGATACTTCCCCCTTTTCCTTATCGGTTTTGCAAGAATTAATTGTAAGCAGTACCATCAAACACAGCAAGAATTCGAATTTGAAATTTCTTTTCATTTTATTGTATTATGGATTATTATTACCATTGATGAAGTCTATTCTACGGTTCACCAAATCCCCTTCCCGATCTACCCAATCCGAAGGGAAAAGCGACTTGGAGATATGAATTTCAAGGTCTGGATTCACAGTAGACAAAAGCGCAATACTATTTAACACCAAGTTGGTTTCGCTCTCGGTCCTGGCCCCTTTAACGATCTCCTTCAATATCCCCTTTGGCATGGATCTTTTATTTAATGCTAAAAATTCCACAGCTCTTATACGAACTAGATTTTCCTTATCATTTACAGCCATTTCCTCCGCAATTCTAAAGAAAGGAGCGGCTTGTTTTCCAAAAGAGCTGCAAACAATGAGGGCCCAATACCGCTTCCAGGAATTCTCCGAGTTAAGCGCGTTTTCCAATTTGCTCTGTGCTTTTGAGAAGGTGGTAAGACTAAGATCTGCTATATCAACTAATTGTGATATTTCAATTTTATTTTGCTGTCCAAAAGCAACCGGGTTCGCAATACCCTTATCCAAATAATAGGACTCGGGATAAAAACTCAGGTCAGGCATGGATTTTACCTGATACTGCAGAGCTGTCCGAAGTTCATGGAGTATCCCTTCATAAGACTTATCTCTGGCCAGATTATGGATTTCATGCGGATCTTCTTCTATATTGTATAATGCCTCGGCCGAGCGTGAGTTAAAAAATTGTGCCTGTGCTTCATTGAGCTCGCCTTTGTCAAAAAGCTCTTCCCATTCTCTATAAGCGAGCATTTTATAACGATAAAAGTTATATAGACCATCTATATTGAATGGTTGATAATTACGGATATATTTATAATTTCCTTTTCGAACAGAGCGTACCAGGTCATATTTTTCATCGAACCTATCTGCATAGCCGAAGGCGGTATTTCTTTGATTAAAATGTTCATTGGTCACTGATTTCCCCAGAAAGGGTTTGCCGTCAATTTGATTGGGAAGATCTACCCCTGCCAAATTCAAAACCGTCGGGGCCAGGTCAATAAACTGCACAAAAGCATCGGTTCTGCTTCCCATTTTGAGAGGGGCCAAATGTTTCCACTTTTCAGGAACATATACCACCATAGGTACGTGCAGCCCGCTTTCATATATGTAACCTTTGCTTCTGGGGAGTACTCCTCCATGGTCTCCATAATAAAAGATGATAGTATCATCCATTAAACCATCATTTTCCAACTGATCAAGAAAATCCCCTATTTGCATGTCTACTTTCTGATGCAAATCTCTGTAGTAGGCATTCGTAAATTGATAGGTAGGAGTGTCTGGGTGGTAAGGAAAAACCGCAACATTATCTATTGGGGTTCTGGTTGTGCTACTGTCCATATGGGTTTTGCTAAAGTGCAATTGTCCTTCATGGGTGCCATGAAAATTCTGAACATGGAAAAAAGCCTGTCCCGATTTCCGATTTTTATAGGTTGCCTCCTTTGAAGATTCATCCCATACGCTATCCGACTTAATAAAATTATAATCCTCCTTAGCATTGTTTGTAGTATAATAACCGGCCTCCCTTAAATATTCGGGAAACATTTTTAAACCTTCTGGCATAGGTGCCAATGACATTTTGCGATGGTATTGCACCCCTACACGGGGAGCGTAACATCCTGAAATTATCGTACTTCGGGCTACAGAACATACGGGGGCGTTAGAGAATGCATTGTTGAATACGACTCCTTTTTTTGCCAGGGCCTCAATATGGGGCATAGGTGCCCCGTCCTTATCATACAGCCTTAAAAAATGCTTGGAATTATCCTCAGATACCAGCCACACAATATTGGGTGTTTCCTGAGGGAGCTGGTCATTTTTTTTACAACTGTTGTAGCATAACAATAATAAGATGCAGAAACATGTGTATTTATAATTCATTTCAAGAGTTACGCACATTTAATAATAGGTAGTTGAAAATTGTGATCCAAACAATTTTGAATGGCAGCTTTGACAACTAAGTACAAATCTTATCTCACTACCCTGCCCGAGGCGTTTCCGCCCATCAGCTTTTCTACTTCTGCTCTGGTACTGTAATTAAAATCCCCTTTTATTGAATGTTTAAGACAAGAGGCTGCCACTGCAAAATCTACTGTTGTCTGAGTATCATTCAATTCCGGAGTAGTCATGGCAAAAATTAACCCAGCAGCAAAAGAATCTCCTCCCCCCACCCGATCAACGATATTCCTGATTTGGTAGGCCTGGTAATTTCCCTCATCGTTTAAAGGCGCATAAAATGGTTGGTCTGACTTAGCATCATAAAGCATCGCCCCCCAATTGTTATGACTTGCAGATAGACTCTCACGGAGGGTAATGGCTATCTTACTGAGATTTGGAAATTGTTTCGCCACCTGTCTAGCCACATCTGGATATCTGGATGTATCTAATGTCCCTGAATGTACATCAGTATCACCGGCCTGTATTCCCAATACATCATGGCAATCTTCCTCATTACCTACAACTACATCAACAAAAGGCAAGATTCCCCGCATGGTTTCCTGTGCCAATTCATGAGCAGATTTTGAGGGATCCCATTTCCATAGTTTTCCCCGAAAGTTAAGGTCTATTGAAACTGATGCCCCAGCCGCTTTTGCTTCCTTTGCTGCCACCAAAGTGGCTTCAGCTGCATTTTTTGACAAAGCAGGAGTTATGCCACTCAAGTGCAACCACTGAGCCCCGTTAAAAATACCTTTCCAGTCGTACTGGTCGGCCGGGGTTATAGATATCGCTGAATCTGCCCGGTCATAAACTACATTACTGGGTCGCTGGTTTGCACCTGTCTCGAGAAAATACAATCCCAACCGACCATCATTTGTTCGCAAGATAAAATCTGTATCGATTCCTACTGATCTAACAGTATCCAATGTGGCTTCCGCAAGAGCATGTTTAGGGAGGGCAGTCACGTAACGTGCTTTACCCCCATAATTACAAATCGAAGCCGCCACACTGGCCTCGGCCCCTGCATAGGTAACTTCTAAATTACGTGTTTGACGCAGCCGTAAATTCCCGGGGGCGGCTAACCTTCCCATTATTTCTCCGAATGTTACAATTGTTTTCATTTTAAATTCAATATAATAATGTGGTAATAAAATCGATAATAAGCGCTCTTGCTATCTTACAGATTTCCTCTTGTTTGGTTAATAAGTGTTCTAATTTCAGATGCATTATTTGTAATGGCGTCCCAGTCTTCAGAGAGAATTAAGGGGCGCTTTGCCAACCAGGTCCCCCCTATTGCAGTAATCAACGGAGACCTAAGATACGACTCGGCATTGTTAATATTGCATCCCCCCAAAGGGATAAATTTTAAACCCAAATGCTGATATGGAGCCGACATACTTTCTAAGTGTTTCATCCCCCCAGCGGTTGCCGCAGGGAAGAATTTAAGGATTCGACACCCTTCTTGTACGGCCAGTTCTATATCGGTAGGAGTCATGACCCCAGGTGCAAATGGTAAGCCTTGTTTGTGCGCTTCAACAATGATTTTCGGGTTACAGCCTGGAGAAACGGCAAAATCGGCACCTACATCAACAACTGCCTTCACCTGTTCTGTGGTTAGTACGGTTCCAAAACCCAGGGTAATTTCCGGCACCTCTCTTTTGATGGCTCTGGCAGCATCAATGGCCACCGGGGTTCGCAATGTGAGTTCAATAATACTAACCCCTCCCTTTAAAAGTGCATTTGCCAGGGGTATGGCATGCTTTAATTCATCAATTATCAAAACGGCAATTATGCCATTATCATTTATTTTTTTCGCTAATTTCTGCTCCATCAATTGTTTTTAGGTCGTTTCAAAACTTTTTGCACACAGATAATCCCCTCTACGGCATCAAACGATACTAACCTTAAGTGAATCTTCTCTAGTAAACCTTTTGATCCTTTGCGGAAATCTGATCATAAAGAAGATTAAATCTGCTATGATTTTCTAAATTAAGACAAAAGCACTTAAAAACAGCAACCGTGATACCTCAAAACGGAAGTATCTAATGAATTCCTTCAAAGAAAAGCAAGGTCTTCTTTATATGTTCCTCCCAATACGCCCATTCATGGCCACCGGCAAATTCTTCATAAATATGCTCAAGGTTGTTTTTCAATAATTGTTGATGTAGTAATCTATTATGATCTAATAGTGGATCTTCAGTTCCGCAATCGAATCTAATCCTTGGCAAGCGGTTTGTATTTTTTTGGATAATTCCAAATACCGAGTTTTCAGTTTTATCTTCCTGTAAATATTCTTCTATGGATTCTTCTACAAATAATTGCATCTGATCTAAGGAAGTAATTGAAGAATGACCGCAAGCCGCAGAAAATATTTCAGAATATTTCACTCCAAGGCGCAAAGCTCCAAAACCACCCATAGATAAGCCAGCGATATAATGTGCAGACTTAGCAGTAACCATAGGAAGGTGTTGCATCACTGCATTTGGTACATCTTCTACTATCCACTTTTCATAATTTTTATCGGCATGAGGCATATATCCGGAACCATCGCCCCAAAGGCCATCTGAAGGCATAGCGATTACCATCGGTTTTATCAACCCTTTTTGCATCATCTCCCATGCAGTGACATGCACCCCTCCTTTTTGTGACCAGGCCCAGGAGCTGCCATAGACACCATGTAATAGAATCACTAATGAAACTTCATTAAGATTATCTAAAGGAGGAACAAAAACGCAAATATCGCCCCTTCCTTTAAGCTGCTGAGATTTTACCGTTATAAACCTCAGATTATTACTTGCGTACTGAGGGTCTGAGATTTCTGATGTCCTGAACATGGTTAAAATTAATCAAATACAACAACTCCCTTTGCATTCTTTCCTTCTAACAAATCCTGGAATGCCATATTAAGATCATCAAGAGCATATTTTTGTGTTACCATTTGGTCTAGTAATAGTTCTCCCCTTTCATAAAGCGCTACAATTTTTGGAAAGTCTCTTGTTGGATTGCATCCTCCATAAAGTGGATTAATATAAATCTTGTCCCATTCGAACAAATTCATATCAATTGTGATCTCCTGCTCTATCCCACTAACCTGTACCGCCATTCCGGCATTTCGAACCATTGCCAGAGGTGCTGCGCCCAGTTCAGGAACTGCTGTGCATTCAAATGCATAGTCTGCTCCTCTGCCATCAGTTAATTGTTTTACGGCTTTGGCGGCCTCCAAAAGCCCCTTGTCTTTTTTTTCCGCCCTTATTACATCTGTAGCTCCAAATTTCCTGGCCAACCGAAGGCGGTCTTCATTAATATCAACAGCTATAATCCTGCTTGCATTAGCAACTTTTGCCCCCTGAATAACACTCAGACCAACACCTCCTGTTCCCAGAACCACAACAGAGCTTCCCGGTAAGACTTTTGCCGAGTTCACTACAGACCCATATCCGGTCATTACCCCACAACTAATGATACTGGCAGCTGGAAAAGGCATTTCCTGTGATGGGTTTTGAACAACTGCAGAAGCCTTTACCAGAGCATATTCGGATAACGTCCCCAGATTAAATGAGCGTTCTATTGGTTCTCCCCTGAAAGTAGTTCCATCCAGATGCGCATGCCCTTCAGTATACCCATTCCCCCCGGCAATTACCGGTGAATTCTTCTCGCAAATATGTTCATTACCTAGCTTGCACTGAAAACAGTTTCTACAGGGTGTAGCCCAATTTAGAATCACGGAATCGCCAACAACCAAATCGGTTATTTTTGCTCCGACGGCCGAAATGATTCCGGCGCCTTCGTGCCCCATTACTATGGGCTTACCCCAACTAAGGGAATCGTAATCTGTATGGCATAAACCTGCTGCCTTTATTTTTACCAAAACCTCATCCGGTCCCGGCTCACTCAGGCTGACATAGTCTATTATAAAATTCCCATCACCTGTAGCAATTGCCGCTTTACATTTTCTTTTCATATCCAATGTTACTAAAAGTAAGTTTCCAGATTAGGTAGCATATAATAAGTTCATCCAAATTTAAAAATCTGTTTACGAAACTATTTTATGTAAATTACTTAATTATTAGAATTTAAATAAGTTTATTTACTTTCGATCTTATTCACTATCTGATCGGCTTTGTGCCAATTTTAGTGGGTTAGGTAATAATTTATATAATCAATATCATAAGTCGTTTCGCAAAAGCAGATTGATGAAAGTACCTTATTTAAGATTACATGAAAAAGACAATGTTTTGGTAGCCTTGAAAGATCTTTCAAAAGGAACCGAAATACACATTGATAAGAATAATTTTTCGCTTGTAACGGATGTTCAGGGAAAACATAAATTTCTACTCAATGCCCTAAAGGCTGGAGATGAAATTTTCATGTACGGTGCTTTGGTTGGAAAGGCCACTACAGACATTTCGAAGGGAGAGGTACTAACTACAACTAATGTAATTCATGCCTCAGCCGAATATGGTTTGGGAGGTGAGAAGGCGCAATGGCAGCCCCCCAATATTGAGCGTTGGAATAATCGATATTTTAAAGGGTATCACAGGGCCGACGGGTCTGTAGGCACAGCAAATTACTGGCTTGTAATTCCTATGGTCTTTTGTGAAAACAGAAATGTTGAAGTACTAAAATCTGCCTTACTAAAATCTTTGGGTTACCCTACCACAACAGATTTTATAGTAGATACAGATACCCTGGTAGACCGTTACAAAAAAGGAGCTACCACAGAACAGCTTTTGGAGTCCGAGATTATACTGAGCGCTGAAGATGTGAAGCAAAACAGGGTTTTTTCTAATGTTGACGGTATTAAATTTTTAACGCACGACGGAGGTTGCGGAGGGTTTCGTTTAGATTCTGAAACACTATGCAATCTTTTGGCAGGTTATATTACTAATCCAAATGTCGCAGGAGCTACTGTGCTAAGTTTGGGATGTCAGAATGCGGAAGTTAAAGCACTGCAGGAAGGAATTGCACAGAGAGATCCTAATTTCTCCAAACCACTTTATATCCTTGAACAGCAAAAGAGTAAAAGTGAAAGGCATTTTATAGAACAAGCAGTGAAACAGACCTTTATAGGTCTTACGGAAGCAAATAAAGTAAATAGAATGCCTGCGCCATTGAGCAAATTGGTCCTGGGTCTGGAATGTGGAGGTTCTGATGGCTTCTCTGGAATATCGGCCAACCCGGCATTAGGACATGCATCAGATTTAATAGTTGGCTTGGGAGGCACTACAATTTTATCGGAATTTCCCGAATTAAATGGGGTGGAACAAGAGCTGATTAATCGTTGTGCTACAAATGATGACGCAGCTAAGTTTGCTGAACTTATGGATCGCTATTCTGCCCGGGCAGAGGCATTGGGCTCTGCCTTTGCTAATAATCCGTCGCCGGGGAACATCAAAGACGGACTAATAACAGACGCAATAAAGTCTGCCGGTGCGGCTAAGAAAGGAGGTTCATCATTGGTTACTCAGGTCCTGGATTATACTGAAAAGTCCACCAAAAAAGGCTTAAACCTCTTATGCACTCCTGGTAATGATGTTGAGAGCACTACGGGCCTTGCAGGATCTGGTTGCAATATCATTGCGTTTACAACGGGTCTTGGGACACCTACAGGAAATCCCGTGGCTCCGGTAATAAAAATGAGTAGTAATAACGCCCTGAGTGAACGAATGAAAGATCTTATCGATTTCAATACGGGGGATATAATCACCGGAGAAGCTACAATAGAAAGTAAAGGCGAAGAACTTTTAGAATATATCATAAAAGTGGCCAGTGGAGAAGCAATTCCGGCAGCAGTCAGACTTGGACAGGACGACTTTATTCCCTGGAAACGGGGTATATCGCTTTAAGGTGCCAGCGGTCTAATTGAAAATAATGGTATTTTGTTAGCCAATAATAACTTGTGAATAATGCAAATAGACGCACATCAGCATTTTTGGATCTACAATAGTGATAAACATTCCTGGATTGATGACGATATGGCCATTATTCGGAAAGACTTTTTACCTTCAGATCTTAAGAAAGTTTACAAACAGCATAGTATTGATGGCTGCGTCGCAGTACAGGCCGATCAGACACTTGATGAAACAAATTTTCTCCTTTCGCTTGCATCGGAGCATGAGTTCATTAAAGGTGTTGTTGGGTGGGCAGATCTAAGAGATAGTAGCATAGATGGGACGTTAGAAAAGTATCATCATCAAAAGAAAATCAAAGGATGGCGCCATATTGTGCAAGGAGAGGCAGATCACAATTTTTTATTGCGATCAGACTTTTTAAAAGGAATATCATATCTGGAAAAATACGATTACACCTATGATATCCTGATTTTTCCCCACCAATTAGGGGCTACGTTGGAATTTGTCAGGCATTTTCCTCATCAAAAATTTGTAATAGACCATATAGCTAAACCATATATAAAGGATCAGTACTATGATGGCTGGGCAGTCTTAATGAATGAAATTGGGAAACATGAAAACGTATATTGCAAATTATCCGGTATGATTACTGAAGCGGACTATCAGCATTGGACATCTGAACAAATCTACCCCTATATGGAACTGGCACTCAATGCTTTTGGGGCGGATAGGATAATGTACGGTTCCGATTGGCCCGTTTGTCTGGTAGCTGGAAATTATGGCCAGGTACTCCACTTGGTAACAGGATTCATTGATAGTTTGAGCAGCGATGAAAAGCAGGCGATCATGGGTTTGAATGCAATGAAGTTTTATAATCTTTAATCAGTATTGATGGATTTAGGTTTAAAAGGAAAAGTAGTAATCATAAGCGGCGGTGGTGGAAAAAAGGGTAGTATTGGCGCATGCCTGTTTGAGCATCTTGCAAAAGAAGAGGCTATTCCGGTGATCCTGGACATCAGTGAAAGGGGGCTTAAATATGCAGATGAAATCATCAGTAATGGAGGTGAGGCCCTATTTTGCAAAACAGATGTTACCAGTCCACAAGAAGTGCAGAAAGCCATAGAAGTTATCTCAAAAAAATACGGGAGAATAGATGCAGTTATCAATAATGTTGGTTGCAATGACGGGATTGGACTTGACAATTCATTCGATGAATTTATGGAATCCATAAAACTCAACCTCGCCAGCTATTTTTTGGTGGTCAAATTCGCCCTTCCTCATTTAAAGATGTCTAAAGGAAATATTCTAAACATCGGTTCCAAAGTAGCATTAACCGGCCAGGGAAAAACCTCGGGATATGCGGCAGCCAAAGGTGGAGTTCTGGGGCTGACCCGCGAATGGGCGGTAGACCTTTTAAAGGATGGGATCAGATGTAACGCTGTATTAATTGCAGAAAGTTATACCCCGATGTACGAGGAATGGATCGCTACGCTTAAGAATGGCAAAGAACAACTTGAGGCCATTCAACAAAATATTCCATTGGGAAAGCGGATGACCACTCCGGAGGAAATCGCAAGTGCATGCCTCTTTACTATTTCTGAAAGATCATCCCATACCACAGGGCAGTATATTTTTGTTGATGGCGGGTATGTTCACCTGGACAGGGCTTTGTTAAACAATTAATTAAACCAAAGGCATTTATAAATATGCAAACTACTACATCATCGCCAGTTGTTTCTAAAAAAGTGCTGTTACCTTTTATCCTTATTACCTCTTTGTTTGCACTATGGGGTTTCGCCAATGACATTACCAATCCGATGGTGTCGGCCTTTAAGAAAATACTTGAACTAAATAACACCCAGGCCTCCTGGGTGCAAATGGCATTTTACGGGGGGTATTTTACCATGGCGTTCCCGGCTGCCATGTTCATTAAAAAATATACCTATAAAAAAGGAATCATAGTTGGACTACTATTGTATGCCTCTGGTGCGCTTTTATTTTATCCGGCCGCCTATTATGAGGCATTCGGTTTTTTTCTTGCTGCCTTGTACATTCTTACTTTTGGTCTGGCATTTTTGGAAACTACCGCCAATCCGTTTATCCTGGCGATGGGCGACGAGAAAACTGCTACACGAAGATTAAATCTGGCTCAGGCTTTTAATCCTATAGGAGCGCTTTCGGGTTTATTTATAGCACAAACATTTATCCTTGGTTCCTTACAATCTGATGATCTGGATGTAAATGGGAATCCAATTTACGATACGCTGACAGCCACGGCTAAAACAGCAGTCAGAACTTCCGATTTGATGGTAATCAGAAACCCGTATGTACTTCTCGGCCTGTTTGTATTATTTATGCTCTTGTTAATTGTATTAGTTAAAATGCCCGAGAAAAAAGAAGATCAAAGTGGTACTGTCTCCAATGCTGTTAATAGATTGTTTAAAAGCAAGAAGTTTCTTGAAGGAGTAGTAGCACAAATGTTCTATGTGGGGGCGCAAATAATGTGCTGGACCTACATTTACCAATATGCAGAAACCCTTGGTATAGATAATAGAAGTGCAGTTACCTATGCCTATTGGGCACTGATCCTATTCTTAATTGGCCGATGGATAGGTACATACCTTTTAAAATTTGTTAGCTCAGGCAAATTATTAATGTATTTTGCCCTTGGTGCTATAACATTTACATTGGGAGCTATTTTTATTCAGGGAATGATAGGGCTATACGCCTTGGTGGGGATTTCTCTATGCATGTCTATAATGTTCCCAACCATTTACGGTATAGCCTTGGAAGGAGTTGGAGAAGATGCGAAATTTGGAGCCGCATTCCTTGTCATGGCGATAGTAGGAGGTGCAATTATGCCGGTGTTACAAGGAGCTATTTTAGACTTCGGTGGTTCCGGGTATACAGATATTGAGATTCTAGGGGTACCCGAGGTGAACTTTTCATTTGTTTTGCCATTAATCTGCTTTTTGGTAGTGGCAGTCTATGGCTATAGAACTTTTAAAATCCATAACATTTAGATACATGGAGCATTAAAATAATAGGGCTACATCACTTTTTTGACTTCATTGTGCTGAGGGCACATCCAGGATTACACCAATAAATCATTAACTACATGCCCGTGCACATCTGTAAGTCTGTAGCGCCTTCCCTGGTGCTTAAAGACCAATCTTTCATGATCTATTCCAAACAAGTGTAATAGTGTAGCGTGAAAATCGTGCACATGAACAGGGTCTCTGACCACATTATAACTGAAATCATCTGTCTCTCCATAGCAGAAACCGGCTTTCACTCCCGCTCCGGCCATCCACATCGTGAAAGCCTTGGGATGATGGTCCCTGCCATAGTTATCGGCAGTTAACTGTCCTTGAGAATAGACGGTGCGCCCAAATTCTCCTCCCCAAATCACAAGGGTGTCTTCTAACATCCCTCTTTGTTTTAAGTCTTTTATCAAAGCGGCGTTTGCCTGATCTGTTAGTTTACACTGACTTCTGACACCACCCGGACAACCTATGTGCTGGTCCCAGCCCTGATGGTATAATTGAACGAATTTCACATCTTTCTCCAGTAATTTTCTAGCCATCAGACAGTTAGCAGCATATGTCCCGGGATCTCTGCTGTCCTTGCCGTACATATCAAAAATATAGTCCGGTTCATCGGACATGTCCGTAACTTCGGGAACCGATGTCTGCATTCTAAAGGCCATCTCGTACTGCGCCATTCTTGCATTTATTTCCGGATCTCCATAAGCACTGTATTGCAATTCATTAAGTTTTCCAAGATAGTCTAGCATTCTGCGCCTGTCATTTCCATCATAATTTTGCGGATCACTGAGATACAGCACCGGGTCTTTACCAGATCTGAACTGAACCCCCTGATGTTCTGTAGGTAGGAAGCCATTTCCCCAGAGACGGGAATACAGTGGCTGACCCCCCATATTTTTGGTAATCAAAGTAATAAAGGTGGGTAGATTCTCATTGTCCGAACCCAGACCATAACTTAGCCAGGCCCCGATAGAAGGCCTGCCTGGTAGTTGATTCCCAGTCTGCAGAAATGTAATTGCCGGGTCGTGATTTATGGCATCTGTCTGCATCGATTTAACAAAGCACAGGTCGTCGACAATCTCAGAAGTGTAAGGCATTAATTCACTTACCCAGGCTCGGGATGCTCCGTACTGCTTAAAGTCCATTATAGAAGGTGCAATAGGAAAAGTAGTCTGGCCAGCGCTCATCCCTGTTAATCGTTGTCCCTGACGCACAGAATCCGGAAGGTCCTTGCCGAACATCTGCCTTAACTTAGGTTTATAATCGAACATATCTAATTGAGATGGCCCTCCGCTTTGAAAGAGATACACAATCCTCCTGGCCTTTGGTAAATGATGTGGTAAGCCCGAGATGTTTTTGTTATATTCTGCCAATATGTTATTGGCATTAGCTGCGTCTATTTTACCCTTTACCGCACCATAAACCCTGTCTGTATTCATTAAAGAACTCAATGCAATGGCGCCCAGGCCCATAGAGGTTTTGGTCAGAAAGTTTCTACGACTCAACTGTTTTTCGAGCTGCTGTAAATCTTTATTATCAGATTTTACGACTTCGTGATTATGACACATAACAAATCATTTTTTGAAAACCTATCTTTTAGTAATTGTTGCATCCGAATTTAGAATAGTACTGGCAACTACTGCATTAGCAGCTACAGCAACCCCGTCTGCCTGCTTAGAAATCCTATACATCCCGGAACTTAACCATCCTTCAGTTTTGGACTTGTCAACCTTGAATTTAACTAATTCTTCCTCTCTCAGATTTACAAGCAATTGCAATTCATCAGGAAGAATTGTTCTCCCCGTCAATTTCCTGAATACTGTTGTTATTCCGTCTTTTATGTCGGTATATGCTACCATACTATTCCCTAATGCCCTGGCTGCTTCCACATAAGTGGGGTCATTAAGCATCACCAAAGCTTGTAAAGGTGTATTTGTTTCCTGCCTCCTTACGACACAATACGATCTTTCCGGTGCATCAAATGTCGCAATGGTAGGATGGGGTACAGAACGTTTCCAAATCGTATACATGCTTTTCCTATATAATTTATCTCCTTTGTCTACCTCATAAGCTGCACCGTTAATTTTCCATAAGCCTTTCGGTTGATACGGCTTTACACTTGGTCCTCCAATTTTTTTATTAAGCAATCCTGAAGCTGCCAGTGCATTATTTCTCAGCATTTCACCCGTTAATCTTTTAGATGGCCCTCTGGCTAATAATCTGTTGTACTTATCTTTTTCTTTCTGCTGATCACTTGCCAAAGAACTTTGCTGGTAGGTATTAGACATCACCATTAATTTATGCAAGGCTTTTACATCCCAGCCAGATTCTATAAAGTGTATGGCTAACCAGTCTAGTAATTTTGGATGGGATGGCATTTCGCCCTGGTTCCCAAAATCCTCTGCTGTCCGGACAATCCCCATACCAAAGAGGTGCTGCCAATATCTGTTTACAGCTACCCTGGCCGTTAGCGGATTTTGTCTATGCGTCACCCATTTTGCCAGACCCAATCTGTTTTTTGGCAGACTGTCTGGATATGGAAAAATTTTCTGGGGAGTATTTGGAAACACCTGTTCTCCGTATACATCGTACAAACCACGTTCAAGAATAAATGATGCTCTGGGAATGGCCATTTCCTTCATTACCATTATCTCCTGTACCCTATCCATAGAATCAACTTGCACTTTTTTCAGCTGCTCGAGCCTTGCTTTAGCAGTCTGTAAATTTTTAGATTTATTGGCAAGGAAATAATCACTAATTACATTTACCTCATCCTCAGTAAGTTCTTTATTTGATTTTGTCAACAGCGATGTCAGCTGCTCAGGTCGACTTATCTGCAGCACTTCAAGTTTGCTGAGTTCTTTGTCGAATACCAGGATATCGTCTACTATTGCCCCGCCAATCCCCTTGCCTCTCCACCTGGCACCAATCTGCAAACCAGGATCATTTGGGACATCTGCAACACCATAAGCATTGCTGTTAAAGCTTATATCCTTATAAAGGTTATCTGTCACGGTCTTGGTTGGCAATTGCTGACCATCCATAAATATTTTTAATCCCGATGCCTTACTATTGCCATTATAGGTCATTGTTAACTGCACCCATTTATTCTTGGGCACTTCGGATAAGGAACGGACAATTATTGCATTAGCCGGATGCAAATGTGCCAGAACCAATTCTAATTTATTGTCATTTAAAGCCAGGTGATAACCTCTGAAGTTGTACAATTTAGCTCCCACTCCTTTATGAAATATCACCCCGGATTCCAGCTCTTCTGGCAGATGTATACGAATGCCGATACTAAACGATTGATGCCTCTGAAAATTCCCAATATTATCAAGGTGCAACCAGGCATCGCCGTCCAATTTAAGTCCATTACCATCAAATCCACTGACGAGATTTACCTTTTGATCATTGGCGTATTGCCTCCTTATTCTTCCTTTTTGTGATAAATTGAGCGTATTTCTAAGTTGTCCGGAGTTAAAATCAAAGTTGGCTAATAGTCCGGTAGGCAATATGTCAGGATTAATTTTTTGATAGCCTAAAGTGGAGATCCACTCTTTGATATTTGGCACTTCCGCATCTCCCATTTCCTTGACTTTCTTTTCCTCTTCCCCGATCAATGCTTCAATATATTTGAGAAATTTTTCTTGTTCCTCATTGGGAAGCATAAGATTTGGAGCTGGCATCGAATAATCGAACGAGATCTGACCAGATTCATTTACATTATTAAAAAAACTATACATTTCGTAGTAGTTCTTCTGACTAATCGGATCGTATTTGTGATCATGACATTTTGCACAGGCAACCGTTAAACCCAATAGCCCCTGACCTAATGTATTGGTCCTGTCTGCTACATATTCAGATCTGAATTCTTCGTCAATTATGCCTCCTTCGCCATTTTGGGGATGCAACCTGTTAAATGTGGTTGCAAGTATTTGTTCCTGTGTAGCATCTGGCATCATATCCCCTGCTATCTGCCACTGAATAAATTTATCATAAGGCATATTCTCATTAAAAGCTTTAATCACCCAATCTCTCCAGGGCGAAACATCTCTGTAACGATCTACGGTATACCCATGTGTATCGGCGTAACGGGCAAGATCTAACCAGTCGAAAGTCATTTGTTCCCCATAATGAGGAGAAGCCAGAAGTCGGTCTACTTGTTTTTCGTAAGCATAGGGAGAGTCGTCTGCCAGAAAATTATCCATTTCTTGCAGGTCAGGGGGTAGCCCGGTCAGATCAAATGTCAGCCTTCGGAGTAAGGTTTCTTTATCTGCTTTGTCGTTTGGGATTAATTGCGCGCCCTCTAATTTCGCCAACACAAAATTGTCTATCGGATTGGCCACTTTTTCTTGTAATTCAACTTTGGGAGGAGCATACTTTTCAGGTGCACTAAAAGCCCAATGGTCCTTGTATTCTGCCCCCTCTTCAATCCATTTTATCAACATGGCCTTTTCGTAATTACTCAAAGACAAATGCGCATCTGGTTTAGGCATCTGGTAGTCCGGATCATCAGATAAAATACGTGCAACGGTCTGACTTTTAGCTAAGTTGCCTGGTTTTATAGCATATTCGCCAGGGGAATCCTTTAATTCATCATATGCAAATTCCGGGAGGTGTAATTGGAGACCTGCTTTCACTTTGGCCTTATCGGGTCCGTGGCAGATAAAGCATTTGTCCGATAGTATGGGTTTTACATGTTGGTTAAAATCAATTTCCTCTGGCAGTAGATCATAGGCCATTTGCACATCATCAGGCAATTCGGGCCCTCCACAGCAGACTAAAGTCGCTGTTATAATATAAAATAGCACAATTTTTAATCGCTTTTCCAGATCGTGGGTTTTAATCAAATACTCTATCTTCCCGTTCGCGCAGACGGTTTGCTTCAGCGTCGCCTTTAAAATGTTCTTCCTCAACATCCCATTCTAGTGAACGTCCTAATTGATAGGCAATGTTGGCGATGTTGCAAATGGAGGCAGATCTATGGCCCGTGGTTACATCACAAAGCGGATTCGTGCGGTTTTTGATGGCATCTATCCAATCCTGATAGTGGTTGTCATTAGAATTGTAGAGGCGAGTATCCCTATCTTTCAATTCGACAGAAAGTATATTTGCCGGTGTGGTTTCCAGATAACTTCTGCTCACATCAAGGCTTCCTTCACTTCCAATGAACCGGACTCCCCAGCCGCGGTCAAAATCTTCGTGAATCATTTCGATCCCATTTTTATAGAACATGCGTAAACCCCGAACGGCGTCCTTTTCAGCTGGTGGAATATACCGGACCGGACCGGAATGGTCCATACCCAAGGCCCATTGAGCAATATCAAACATATGGGCACCCCAATCGCAGAGGATCCCTCCTCCAGTTTCCTTAAACTTTCTCCAATCCGGCCAGAAGTTTACATCGTTATTCGCAGGTGCCAATCGATGATTGTAGGCCAATAAGGGTGCAGGCCCGCACCATTTGTTCCAATTTACTTCGGCAGGGACTTCCTCTTCTTGCAGGTTATAATCTATTGCAGGATCCCCTACATTTACCAGAATTTTTTGTATTTCTCCCAGATAACCATTCCGTACAATTTCGCAAGCTCTTCTAAAATTTTCATCAGAGCGTTGCATACTACCCGTCTGAAGTATTTGCCCTGTTTGTTTTACTGTTTTAACCAGATCTATTCCTTCAGCAATTCTATGTGTCAGCGGTTTTTCCAAATAAATGTCCTTACCCTTCTTCATAGCATTAATGGCCATTGTTGCATGCCAATGATCTGGTGTTGCAATCACGACTGCATCTATATCATCCCTGTTGAGTAACTCCTTATATTCGGCATACACCTCAACTCCGTTGTAATCTTTTTGCTTGCGTTGTCTTGCATAAACTGCCTGCACATGTTGCCTAAACCACTGCGTTTTTGTTGTCCAGACATCACAACCCGCAACAATCTGAGCGGTTGTGCGTGAAGCAAATCTGTTGGCCAGACCGGCGCTCTGTTTTCCAAGGCCTATAAATCCAAGATTAATTTTATCGCTTGGAGCCGTATACCCATTACCCATTACATGTCTGGGAATAATAGAAATGGCCCCAAGGCTTAGGGCTGTATTTCGAATAAAACTTCTTCTCCCCTTGTTTGTACCCGGAGTTTTGCTTTGATTATTCATTTTCATCAGGAACTTGGTGTTAGACTTCTAAAGATACTGCTTTAAGCCTGTTAAATCAATCCTTAAAACACATATAAAAATGTTGAATCCTAAGCCATAAGGAATATATCTATAGCAAGATCTTAAGAGGTAGATTATTCAAAGGAAAGAATTGCACTTCCCTCTTTTATGGTTGTATATGTGAGATATCTAACGGATCGTTCAAATCTTTCTGAAGTTGTAATAACTCCATGAATAATTCCCTCCCCATTTCCCTGTACTCCGGAAGCTTGAACAGATCGTTCATCTCGTCCGGATCATTTTCCATATCAAAAAGTAATATTTTATCAATCTTGGGATAGACAATTAACTTAAATCCTTCTTTTCTAATCATTCGCTGGGTGTTTACATACCCTCCATAAATAGCATCGTAATAACTTTTGGTCCGCGTACCGTCTATTAATTTTAGAATACTATTGAAAAAGACATATTGTGGTTTCTCTATACCGGCCAATTCCAGGGCAGTCGCCATGGCATCCTGGAGGTATATGTCTGCAGTTATTTGCTTTCCTTGAGGAATATCTGGTCCGAGTATCATAAATGGTGGACGGATACTGTGATCAAATTGGCTCTGTTTACCCAATAATCCATGTCTTCCTAGTGCCAAACCGTGATCAGCAGTAAAAAATACATAGGTGTTATCCATTTTTCCACTCTTTTCCAATGCTTCCATAATTTTACCTACCTGGGTATCCAGATGAGAAACAATTGCGTAATACTCCTTTAAGTGTGTTTTTATGGCATATGCGGTTCTTGGAAATGGTCCCAGGGCTTCATCCCTAAGATCCGGCCCGTTACCTATGGAATCTTTGTAGGGGTACATAGGTAACCAACTCTTTGGTAAACTGATATCTTCCAGAGGGTATTTATCCAAATATTCCTGGGGTGCCTGTCTTGGATCATGTGGGGCATTGAATGCGAGGTACATAAAGAAAGGACTATCACTGGTCTTGGCCTGATCTATAAATCCAAGGGCATCGTCTTTAAGAACTTCACTCCAGTGTGTGCCTCCTTCCCAAAATCCACCAAATTTCTTATCTGTAGCGGACCAACTGGTATCCTTTTCACTCAAGGGCCGGTTATAACCAATTGCTCTAATTTCACTTTCAGAAGCCCCTTGGTCTGCCAGTTTATTTATGTAAGCTATTCTACCATTATGATTCCAAGAATCACTCGGCATTCCGGGGCGTATATGCACTACATTCTGGAATACACTATCTGCCGGGGCATCTACATGCCATTTGCCAGTCATATAGGTTTGATATCCTCCAGCTTGCATCAATCTGCCCCAGGTTTTGTCCATTTCGTTACCCTGGAGCCAGTTCTTCCGAAAGTTATTAGCGTTCCAGACACTGCGTCCGGATATTATCATTGCTCTGGAAGCCACACATACTGCACCATTCCATGCTCCCATGTTATAGGCATTTGTAAATGTGGTTCCCGCGGCCGCTATACGGTCCAGGTTAGGCGTTTGAACTTCTGAATTGCCAAGGGCATTTACTGCCTTATAGGTAAGGTCATCTGCAAAAATAAAAACAATATTAGGTGGACTTACTTCCTTCTTATTTTCTGTTCTACATCCATAAATAAGCAGGATGATTAATACGACTGCTAGTTTTTTCATAATTGTAAGATACAATTAATCCAAAACGTATCAGCCATTGGTCTTTATCGCAAACAGCTTCCAAATATCCTCTAAATATGATAAATCTCATAAAATAAGAGGTATTTCGGCATTAGTTTTACCATTGATAATTCCCTGTTGAATGAGAGAGTCTAATGCTATGAAATAACAGGGGTAAAATATATTATATAAACCCCATGTAACGTCAAAACGACGTTCAATACGCCATATTCCTTTCCTTAACTATGCTGGCATCCATAATAGAATCATTTTTTAATAACCTAAAACACCTGGAAATTAAACATTTAGGGAATACAAAATTATTAGGCATCATACTTTTCGTAATCTTAACACCTTCTATATGAAAAGGGATTTAGCAAAAATAACCGGCTTAGCAGTCTTTACATTGGCCCTTACATTGTCTGGTTGCTACTATGACAAATTTGAGGAAGAAGACCCTTCGGATCAGGTTTCATTTACGGCAGATATTCAACCCATTTTTAATGCCTATTGTACCTCTTGTCATCCTGTCCTGGTGGCCAACCCAGATCTCAGTTCGGGTAATTCATATAGCAGTATAACCAACGGTATTTATGTTGTTCCCAATGATATAGATGCCAGCACACTATATCAAAGGCTTCTTGGCAATCCCAGTATTATGCCTCCAAGTGGTAGTTTATCAGCCTCAGAAATTAATTCGGTCAAAAGCTGGATAGAGCAAGGAGCCTTAGATAATTAAATTTAAATACAAGAGCTATGCAATATTTCAAAATACTGCTATTTGCATTTTCAATGTCCGTATTTACGGTTGTATCCCAGGAAACCAAAAAAGACACTATTCCGGAAAAGCCGGCGCGGCCTGCTTTTGAAGGATCCTACCTTATCAATAACCCAACCAACGTGCTATTTGCAAAGAAGACGCTGGAAATTCAGATAAAACATAGATTTGGTTTAGTAAATGGAGGCGATAATGATCTTATAGGCATATGGGCGCCATCTAATATTCGCCTGGGATTTTCATATGCAGTTGGAGATAGGTGGACTTTGGGTTTTGGAACTACTAAATTTGATCGTCTTCAGGATTTCAGCTTAAAAATTGCTTTGTTCCGACAAACCCGTTCAAATAAGGTTCCGATAAGTGCGTCGTACTTTGGCAATTTCACCATTGACGCCCGTAAAAAACAGGACCTCAAATTTGATCAGGACAGATTTTCATTTTTTCACCAAATCGTTTTTGCAAAAAGATTCAGCCCGGATTTCTCCCTGATGATTGCGCCTAGTATATCGCACTATAATGTCGTGGAAAGCGATATGAATAACGACCTTTTTGCTATTGCTGCAGGAGCAAGATGCAAGATAACTCCTCAAACGGCAATTACTATGGAGTACAATCATCCCTTTGCCAGCGAGGTGGATGGATTATCGACAGATTATGAACCAAAGGCAGGCTTCGGCATTGGTGTAGAGTTTTCAACTTCGGGTCATGCCTTTCAACTATTTATAACCAACTATAATGCATTGGTCCCCCAAAAAGATATGATGTTTAACCAAAATGATTTTTTTAACGGTGATTTCCTGATTGGATTTAATATCACAAGAGCTTACCGCTTCTAGGCTATGGCCTAGGCAGATGATAAAAATAAAGTTGACAAACTAAAACTATATAGAATGAAGTACATGATTATTCGCAGGCTTACTATTTTGTTAGGTGGTTTTATGTTGCTTTCAATGACCGTTGTTAAGCTAAACCAGGAAACGGTATGGGAAGTACCTGAAGATTATCAAAATTTAGAAAACCCTTATGCTGAAGTTGAAGATGAAGATAGAATTGGACGTATTACCTATTCTAAATACTGCAAAACTTGCCATGGAAGCAAAGGAAAGGGTGATGGGTCTGCAGCCAAATTACTAGAAACACCTGTTGCCGATTTTTCTGCAGATGTTTTCAAAGATCAGACAGACGGCAGTATTTATTACAAGGTGTACACAGGTAGAAATGAAATGCCGGGTTTTGAAAAAATAATCAGGGAAGAGGAGGATCTATGGCTCTTGGTCAATTATATAAAAGACCTTTGAGAAATGCCAGTGATAGATTTTGGAATTCTGGATCTCTATTCCAGTGAACTTATGTATTCCTCTATAAGTTCTACTCCTTCGGCATGTATAACGGTTGTGCCAATTAAGGGCATAAAATACCCTGAGATCTGAGTGGTCATACGGCCTTGTATTGCCACTCTGGTTTCAAAAATATTAGTGTCTTCAAAAGAGGATTCATAACGGAACTCGAAATCATCTCCAAAACTCAAATTGTAAGATCCTCCGGGTTGATGGCAATGAGCACAATTGACATCCAGATACGCTCTTGCACGGTCATCTAAACTAATGGTGTCATCCGACCAGTCTGGCAACACTGGAATTTGAGACACATCTGGTGCTCCCTGCAGTAATTGCATATCCACAAAATGCTGTAACTGATTTTTACCTTTAAAGCTAAAATTCAATGCCCTTGCTTTTGGGCCTACTGGAATGGTACTGCCATTCTTATCATGACACTGAAAACATAATTGTTTAGGAGGCACCTTATAATTGAACATCCTGTTTGTTCCCTGATCATCGATATAATCTACTGGAATAATATGAGCATCTTCATCTAGCAGCGCATCTGTTTGTTCTGCATTCCATAGATAATTCCCTACCATCCAGGTTCCATTCTTTTTAATAAGTATGCGGGTTTCTATGATTTTTTTCCCGAGGGCGGGGTTTCGTTCATCATTCAGATAATAAAATGTTTTTGAAAGGACAGTGTTGTCCGGGAATAATAGCAAACCTTCTCCCTGATAGGTCATTTGTTCTCCTTTGGGCAGGGCAATAGAACGTAATTTATAAGAATAATCAGTAAAAAGGGGGGTGCTCATTTCATATTCATATACCTCATTATTAAATTCAAGATTTGAAAGGTCTCCCTGAAAAATGCGTAGTTCGGACAATTTGGGTAGAAATTCCGGAACCGCAAAGTCTAAATCGTTGACACTTCCCTCATCAAAATACGGGTTGGTGGCATTTGCAAGCTCATCCGAATTACTTATTCCGTCGTTGTCGCAATCCGATGTTGTCCAAAAAATGTTCAGTGCATCATACGCAGTATAATCAGCGTTCTGAACAGGGTCACAAGGATCGTTCTTATTGGTCCCGTTTGCAATCTCCTCACTGTCCAGAATACCGTCGCCATCTGTATCGATATCAATATCTTCATCATTAATTGCCCGTTCATGTGTACAAGAATTTAATCCTATCAGTAAGACGGCTGACATAAGACTTACCACCCTTATTGAGCTAAAATAGCTCGAAGAAAAAAACACCCCTCTTCGAAGTTTTAGGTAGGCAATTACTATTTGTGAAAACAGGATCATAATTAAAATTTTAAATGGCTATTCTGTTTTAATAATTCGATACAATAACAGGCATCTACTTAGTGCTTTACGATTAAACTCATCACGAGCCGATCTCCCTTGTTCATTTCAAATCCAATATAATAAACACCCCCATCGGTCAGTGTAGCAATTGGGATCTCAAATAAACCATGAACAAATACCTCACTTGGACTATACAAGTCGATAAGTCTTCCACTGGAATCATGTAAATAGATCTTTACCACCCTCCTGTCTGCCGGTCCGTTGTCTATTAGTCTAATCTGCGCAACTTCATTTGCCGGGTTTACTATGAGCATTGCATCTATCTCTTTATCTATTTCTTTTTCTGCCTGTGTCTCCACTACAATTATGGTTACAGATGAGGTTGCTGTCAGTCCTTCAATATCCGCTACCGTCAGTGTTACTTCGTAAGTTCCTGCATTGGCAAAAGTATGTGTAGGGTTCTCTTCTGATGAGGTAGCCGAATCATCGCCGAAATCCCAGAGGTAACTTACAACGGCAACATCATCGGTAGAGTTACTTCCAGTAAAAATTACTTCCAGCGGCGCCTCTCCGTTAAGGGGAGATGCGCTCATAACTGCCTGGGGAGCTTCATTCACCGGAGAACCTACTTCTATTGTGATAGTTGTGCTATCGGTTAATCCTTCACCATCTTCCACCGTTAGTTCTACAATATAAGTACCTGCTACCCCAAAGGTGTGGGCCGGGTTGGCTGTTGTTGAAATTGGAGAACCGTCTTTAAAGTCCCATTGATAACTTACTACAGCCACATCATCTGTAGAACCGTCACCCGTAAAGGAAACTACTAATGGCACTGTGCCACTTGTGGGCAATGCACTGGCTATTGCCACCGGGGCTTCGTTTACTATATCATTTGCATTAATGGTAATGGAAGTAGTATCGGTCAGCCCTTCCCCATCTTCTACCGTTAGTTCTACCATATACGTATTAGCTACGGTAAATGTATGTACGGGATTTGCCAAGGTTGAAACAGGTGAGCCATCTTTAAAATCCCATAAATAAGATACGACAGCAACATCATCTGTAGAATTGCTCCCGGTAAAGGTAACTTCCAAAGGAATTATCCCAGTTGTTGGTACTGCACTGGCCATTGCCACCGGAGGTGCATTGCTACTATTTCCAATTACCTCTATGGCCGATATCTTGGGCTGATTTACACCACCATCTGCAGCAAGAGCCGAAAAGTGTATATTGAGCTCGCCATCTGTAATATTGGTGTCAAAAGACTTGGAAACGGTTGTTTCCGGGCCTACATCCGCATTTATGTCATAATTGTCTAACACCAGAGCATTTTCAATACGAACATCGAAAATCCTATTACCAATGCCTCCCGGACCACTTCCGGTTGCTCCCCAGTATATTTCGGCAAAATGAAGGATTATAGTATAATCACCATTAGTGACCGGAATTTCATAATCGAAAGTTGGGGGCGAAGCAGTACGTTCGGTTTGGAACAATACTGGTACCTGGGCATTTGAATTGCTAAAAGGAACACCTCCCTGGAAAAGCTGATCGGCGGAAAACAATTTGCCTGCATGCATAATCTCCGGACCACCCGCATTAATTCTTAACGAAAAATTCTCGGCCGAAGGAATAACATTTAAATAATCCCATGTGCCTTCCAATTCTACTCCCGGGGTATTTGAAGTCCCGATAAAGCCAACGGCCAGATCGGAATTGGCTTGCTGAAGCGCATTCAATATAGCCGCCTGGGCATTAATAAAACCTATGCTGGCAGGTGATGCACCATCAGCAGCGTACTGTAGCTCTACCTCTCCGTTGGAAGGATCAATTTCAAAATAAAAAATGATGTCGGTCGAAGGCTTGTCTGGCAATGCAATTGGAAAATTTACAGGCGTTTGAGGCACATCATTTATTTCTTGTAAAGCTGTTAATCCGGCAGTGGTTACAACAAATTTAATATAGTTACTTTGCGTGCCATCCCCAATAAAAAAGCCCAATTCACCACCAATTGCAGCGGTATGGTCATAGAGTCTCAAGGGGCCATGAAGATTTAAAAGTTTACCAGAGACTGTAAAAGATGATGAATTCTGATCTACCTGCACTCCATATTGAAACCCTTTTTCCTGGGTATTGCTACCACCCATTGCCGTACCAGAGGTCATTTGTAAAGTCATAAGTCCGGCTACTCCGTCTATTACATCGTCCGGATTTGGGCCCTGTCCTGTATCGTCTATCCAATTCAGCCAATTTGGATTTGCCGCTCCATTATTCATTAAACCTGTAAGGCCAACACCATAAATACCTCCTAATCCCTGGGCATTATCAAACAAATTATTGCTTACAGGTAATACAAAAGCATCACTACCGGCAGTAGTGGGATCTCCCAATTGAAACGGATCGCTTGCATCTGGTATCCCATCAGCATCATCATCGGCATCATTTAGATCAGAGACTAATGTTCCTCCAACAGCCTTATCAAAATCATTAGGTTGCGACAGAGGGCTGCAATGATCGGTTCCGTTATCCACTTCATCCTGATTGGTATAACCATCACCGTCATAATCCGCATTGGCATCATATCCGGATTCGCCCGGATTGATACAGCTTTCAAAATCTCCTGGTTCAAAAACGACGATTTTCCCGTTAAGGGTACCAATCCATATGGTCCCTGGAAAGATTTCAGTGTCACTGTTACAACTTACACCCAACGCATTTCCCCCAATATTAGTTAGAAAATTAGATGTTAGTTGCTGTAATGAACCGTTGGGATTAAGTTCTACTCTCCTTAAAATACCATTATTATGGCCTGCCAAGAGATCTCCTTGCATGGCACCTCCAAAATTTGATGCGGTATATTCGTCTATCCCATTGGTATTTGTTCCCCATGTGGTAATTGGGTTATCATCAGGACCATCCGGATTAGACATGCCCGGACCACGCCAGTCGCCCTCTACACTATTTGCAGTGGTTACCGGGGGCCAGTTTGCTGGCAGCGCTATCGCTGCATTGGTCGTAGACCCGGGGGTACTTCCATCCGGATCATATACCATGGTTCTAAAGACCGCTCCTGCAGTACCAAGCAGGTTGGGTGCTGTATATAGTCCGGCACCATTTGGATTAGCTCTTGTAGGGTTGGGATGACCGGCATAGAAACTTCCAAAAGTATAGTTCTGTATGTTATTAGTGACTAATTCCAGATGGTCAACATTGTTAACCATTTCACCATCTGCAGTTGGATTGCTGCTGCCAGGTTCATTGGAATCGTAGGCGTTTGTGGCACTACCTCCTCCCTCGTTTACCGGGAACCCTCCCCAGCCGACATTTGCTCCATTATCAGTAACATATACTGCACCACTTTGGGTAACCACCAGGTCGTAGGCGTTTCTATAGCCAGGCGAGAATATTTGCACCGGTCCGCCAGGCACAATCATTGCCTGATTAAGTCCGTCATTTCCTCCAAAAGGATCATTGATATCTATTCCATTATATGAAGGGTTATCCGGGTCTGTAATTCCATTTACATTGGCTCTCGAAGGATCGTCAAGGGTGGGCAGATCATATATGTATTTTCTACCATTGCCATCTGTTTTTATGGCCATTGCGTTGAGTAAGTCCAAATTAACCGAGAGTACGGCGCCAGAAAGGGCATATTCACAGGTATATACAAAATTAGTGCCGGGGCCACCCGCGTTGGTAATACCTCCGGAGGCGACAATTAGGTAATCAACACCATTAACGGTAACAAATTCGAGGCCGTTGGTGGCATGGTTCTCTTCGGATCGGGGTAACCCTCTAACAAGGTCTACCGTCTCCCATGAAGTGCCATTCCAGCTTATACGGGTGATAATACCAGAATTGGTGTCAAGATCCAGATCGCCATTACCTCCACCAAAACCAGAACCAATCCGGAAATCACTGGAAGTGACATAAATCACAGGATTGGCGGCCGTACCGCCTACCGTAATCCCGGTAGTTTCTCTTTGCGTTTCAGCATTATTGACAGTACCATCATCGTCATGATTTACGATATCTGTCACAGATGAAAGTTGTTCAATATTGGTAACCACGTAATCCGAAGCACCGTTTCTATCTATTGTCAGTATTTTTATGGTCCCGGGATATTCTGCAACATACAAACGCCCATCCGGTCCGTACATTAATGAAGTGACACCAGAGGAAACATTTCCCTGACCATTAAAATCCAAATCGCTTTTGGCAAAGTTTACCTGTGCGTTAAGACTAGTGGATACTCCTGTTATTAAAAACAAGGCTAATCCGACAATTTTTCTAAGGAAAGGGGGGTGCAAAGTGATCATAATTCTTAAAGTAAATACAGCAATTTTAATTTTAGAACAAACAGGCCTAAACCCCAATTAACAAAGATAATTCAACTGAATAGTGCAACAAAAATCTGCGATATTTAATCGATTAAACGAAAGGGATTATCGGTAAAGGACAATTTAGTCCTTTATTTTAATTTAGGAGGTGATCTTTGTCATAGAAAATGATCAAATTAGCAAAACGAATTTCACCATTTATTGTCACTTTAGGCCTGGAATCATATGAATCTGTTGAGTGTAATTACAGTTCCATTTTCAACCATTTCCTCAGCCATGACGGCAATGGTCTTTTTCTTGAAGTCGTTTAGTAATTGTTCTTTAAATGGGGCGGCAATATAGTGCACCGGGCAGGGGTTTTCACTATTGCATTTTACAAGGCCCAGAAAACAATCGTCTAATTTTTGCTGATCGTCAATTGCAGTTATTATATCCCATACCGTTTTCTCAAGATTTTCCTTGTTTAGAAAAAACCCGCCGCCTGGGCCTTTAGCGGAAGAAATTAATTTATCTGAGCTGAGTTTTCGCAATAATTTCGCAAGGAAAGCCTGCGGCACATCTAATTCGCTGGCAATCTGTTTAGCGCCAAGTTTTTTATCAGCATCACTATTTAGAGCAAGGTAGATCACGGCTCTTATAGCATATTTGCAGGCATTAGTTAACATATATAATATAAAATCTAAAGATAGTAAAAAGATAAAAGGACTATCCTTCTCATAAACAATTGAAATCTGGCGAGAATGGTCCCTGAAAAGATTCCGGTTTACCTTCCTTATTCACTAATCCCTTAGTCAATATTAACCAATTTGCGGATTTATGAAGCTTATTTACTGTACATACCTCATCTGAAATAGATACAATATTTTCAATAATAGAATGTCAATTTGTAGTCTTTCGTCTGAATGCCAAAATGTGCAGGATTCTGATGCCTGTTTCAAGAATTGTTTTAACCCCCCGCTTATCGGAGGAACCTTACTTAGTACAGGCGGTGATAGTCCCTTCACTTCGCTCGGGACAGGCTTCTCGTTTCTCCGCTTTTTATAAAAAAAGCCCATCCAAAAATGGATGGGCCTCTACTCTGTACAGGCGGAGAGACTACATAATGGACTGCGCCTTTATGATAAACTTCTCGCCTCACTGTTTTTTTTACAAAAAAACCCCTCCTTCCGGAGGGGCCTTTACTTCGTACAGGCGGAGAGACTCGAACTCTCACACCTCTCGGCACTAGATCCTAAGTCTAGCGTGTCTACCAATTCCACCACGCCTGCATCTCCCGATCAAATCGGGATGCAAATATAAGTCAAAATTTCAATTTAAAAATAGTACTGTTTAAAAAATTCGTGTTGCTTTTTGTACTTTTAAAACTATATCAAAAGATTCCAAATGCAAAACGTCAGAACTTACGTAGAAGAGCACAAACAAAGATTCCTAAATGAGCTAATAGAATTACTAAGAATTCCCTCGGTAAGCGCCGACTCAGCATATTCTCAGGACATGTTAGACACCGCTGAGGCCGTGGCCAATGCACTTAGAACGGCTGGCTGTGATACCGTAGAAATATGTGAAACCCAGGGATATCCAATTGTTTATGGTGAAAAAAGGATTGGGGAAGACCGCCCTACCGTTTTGGTTTATGGCCATTATGACGTACAACCGCCTGATCCTCTGGACCTATGGGACTCTCCTCCTTTTGAACCCGTTATTAAAACCACCTCACTGCATCCGGATGGTGCTATTTTTGCTAGAGGTGCCAGCGACGATAAAGGACAGTTTTACATGCATGTTAAAGCCCTTGAATATATGCTTCGCTCTAACTCGTTACCCTGTAACATAAAATTCATGATAGAGGGCGAGGAAGAGGTAGGAAGTAAAAGCCTATCTGCTTTCGTTAAGGAAAACCATGAGAAGCTGGCCAACGATATCATCCTTATTTCAGACACCGGCATGATCGCAAATGAAGTGCCTTCTATTACTACAGGATTGCGCGGACTCAGTTATGTAGAGGTTGAAGTTACCGGACCAAATCGGGATTTGCATTCGGGATTGTATGGAGGTGCAGTGGCTAATCCTATTAATATTTTAACTAAAATGATCGCTTCACTACATGATGAAAAAAATCATATAACTATTCCCGGATTTTACGACAAGGTAGAAGAACTTTCTATGGAGGAACGAACTGAAATGGCAAAGGCGCCATTCGATCTTGAAGAATATAAATCTGCCTTGTCTATAGAAGCCGTGTATGGAGAAGAGGGATATTCAACAAACGAACGCAATGCTATAAGGCCCACACTCGATGTCAACGGAATTTGGGGTGGTTATACGGGCGAAGGTGCCAAAACGGTAATCGCAAGTAAAGCATATGCCAAAATTTCTATGCGGTTGGTCCCTAATCAGGACTGGCAAGAAATTACAGCTTTATTTAAACAGCACTTTGAGTCAATAGCACCAGCCGGGGTTCAAGTTAAGGTTACCGCACATCACGGGGGGCAGGCATATGTTACCCCAATTGATCATATCGGTTACCAGGCGGCCAGTAAAGCCTATGAAACTACCTTTGGTAAAGCCCCTGTACCCCAAAGAGGTGGAGGGAGCATCCCGATAGTGGCGCTCTTTGAGGAAGAGCTTAATAGTAAGACTATTTTGATGGGATTTGGTCTGGACAGCAACGCCATCCATTCCCCGAATGAACATTTTGGTATCTGGAATTACCTCAAAGGCATAGAAACCATCCCCTATTTTTACAAATATTTCGCTGAATTGTCAACGTAATCTTTGGGCATTACCCAAACCCAAAACTTCAGGACCATAGTCATTGCAAGTAACTTGCGACGAAGCAATCTCGTATAGATAGCAGAATCATGAGATTGCTTCGTTACGCTCGCAATGACAAGTCTAAGGGGGACTTTTAATAAAATTATACTCTACATTTGTAGAATTAAAATATTTGTTCTATGTTTGTAGAGCAATATTTAAATACAACCCAATGCAGCTGTCAAAATCCGAAGAAGAATTAATGAATATCCTCTGGAAGCAAAAGACTGCTTTTATGAAGGATCTGTTAGACGCATATGAAGCTCCTAAGCCAGCAACTACTACAATAGCGACGTTATTAAAAAGAATGACCGACAAAGGGTTTATAGCTTATGAAAGTCAGGGGAGGTCAAGAAAATATTACCCATTGGTTAAAAAGAAAGACTACTTCTCTAAGCATGTAAACGGATTAATAAAGAATTTCTTTAATGACAGCGCGACACAGTTTGCATCATTCTTTACCCAGGAAACCAACTTAAGTAAAGCAGAGTTGGAAGAACTAAAAAAAATGATCGATACCCAAATCAAAAAGAAATAAATATGTTGCTCTATATCCTAAAATTTACATTTTGCCTGGCAGCGCTGCTCATCTTTTATAAGCTGTTCCTGGAACGCGAGAGTATTCATGTTTTCAAGCGGTTTTATTTATTGGGCGCTCTGTTTTTTTCCTTGACAGTTCCCTCCCTGGTATTTACAGAATATGTAGTGGTTGAAGCCGGTACCGAAACAATATTACAACCTGTAGTTACTTCTTCTGAAGTCATAAATGTACCTCCTGCGCTTGAAGCAGATGCTGCTGACATTGCTCCAATTTTATGGGTAGTTTACCTGTTAGGGGTCATCTTTTTTGGATTAAAATTCATAAAGAATCTTTTTCAAATTTTAAAGAGGATCCGAAATAATCCCAAAATAGATAAGTTGCCTTTTATACAGGTTTTGTTACTTCAACACCTACCGCCACATACGTTTTTCAACTATATTTTTCTGAATAAAGAAAGACTGGAAGCTAATGAGATTCCGAAAGAGGTACTCTTACATGAAGAAACCCATGCCATGCAAAAACACAGCCTGGATGTGCTTTTCATTGAGATTTTGCAAATCATTATGTGGTTTAATCCATTAATCTATATCATAAAGAAGTCTATCAAACTCAATCATGAATTTCTGGCAGACAAAGCGGTATTAAAAAAAGGTATCGATTCATCAACATACCAAAACACGTTGCTTTCATTTATGACACCCATTCATCAACAATCATTGGCAAACGCCATAAATTATTCATCAATCAAAAAACGATTTACAGTCATGACATCACAAACATCAAGAAGATCAATTTTACTAAAGAACCTTTTGCTTTTGCCATTAATTGGGCTATTGCTGATTAGTTTTTCCAACAAGGAAATACACTATGAAACGGCAGAAGGCATCAGTGAAGAATCAGAATTGAACATTTCACAATTAAAGATTGAAATTAAAGACGATCTCAGCCTATGGTTGAACGACCAGCAAGTTGAGTTAGATAAACTTACAGGTCAAATGCTCCAAATAGTGCCTCCAAAGTCGCTCAGCAACTCTATTTTCATTAATGCGTCCCCCGACATTGAGATCCCGGATTGGTTAATCAACCAATTACATATAGAGCTGGGTAAGCTTGGGATTAAAACAATAGAAATTAATACCCGGCTACCTAAGATTAATCACTATGATGATGACAAAAAACCCGTATTTGCAAGACATGAAAAGATACAGGGTGGTGCCACTGAAGAACAACTCAAAATTTTTAAAAAGTTAGCAAAAAAATACAACGCCATTCCAATGGAAGAGCGCAAAATTCCTATGGATGATCTAAGGACTTTAGAAAGTATCTATAAAATAATGCTCCCGCTGCAAAAAGCACACGCAGAGGCATTTCCAGCGATTATGCGGCACAAAGCAAATTCACAGGAAGGGGCTTCCAGGAAACTCATGGCAGAATACAATAAACTGGCAAAACACTACAACAACATGCCACGCCGGAATATGAAAATCTCCTTAAAAGATGTAGAACGTTTAAGACATATCTACAGTTTAATGTCGGACAAGCAAAAGGCAGATGCTGAACCTTTTCCAGATTTTCCGCCTATGCCAGACCCTCCAGGAGCTGCTACTGCTCCTCAACTTGCCAATGTCCCTGAGGTTGCACCCAGTGCCAAGGTTGCACCAGGTCCGGCGATTGCCTCCCAGGCAGTTAGAGCTGTAAAAGCCGCGCAGGCCACACTTCCGCCTTCACCACCTTCACCTGAGACTCCCGTATTGGCAGCTGCAGTTAACGTACCTCCTCCTCCTCCTCCCCCAGCCCCCGATCCCTTAGAGCATGTCATCCAACTAGCCAAAGAAGATGCCATTTTTTACTATCGGGGTAAAAAAATAGATGCAGAAAAGGCCATATCAATTGTAAAGGAGAATAAGGAACTCAGCATTAGCGTTAAAAGAAAGAATAATGAGTCTCCTGTGGTTAAAATATCGAAGTACTTGTAAGAAAAAGATCGCGGGAAATCATAAATGATTCTTAAAGCCGTAATTAAGGGTGCAATTATTGTAACAAATTATACCAAACTGCGTTCTAATAGTCTGTTACAGACTATCAATCAAAAACGAACGCTATTATGATACGACGCTTTTTTATGCTCTGTTCCGGAGCAGACACCAACCTTTTAGAAACCTGTTCTTCAGGAGAACAAAACAAATATGCCGGCATTGGAGCTACTGTCTTCTTTACTGCGGTAATGGCATTTATTGCCAGTAGTTATGCTTTATACACCGTCTTTGACAATGTGTATACCGCCATATTTTTTGGAATAATCTGGGGGTTACTGATATTTAATCTGGACCGGTTTATTGTCTCCACTATCAAAAAAAGGAACAGTTTCAGAAGTGAATTAGTTCAGGCGACACCGCGTATTATTTTGGCTGTAATAATAGCCGTAGTCATCTCCAAACCTTTGGAAATGAAAATTTTTGAAAAGGAAATCAACCAGGTTTTATTGGAACAAAAGAATGAGATGACCCTTGCAAACAAACAGCAGCTAGCGCTGCAATACACCCCTGTGGTTGAAGCTCTGAATCAGGATATTGCGGATCTGAAAAGTGAAATAGTTACCAAAGAAGCGGAGACCAACGCCCTATATGACACCTATATCACAGAGGCTGAGGGAACCGCCGGTACAATGCTACTGGGCAAAGGACCAGTCTATAAAGAAAAAAGAGATAAGCACGATGCATATCTTGCAGAATTACAGGAACTCAAAGCAACTAACGGACAGAAAATTACGGACATTGAGAACCAAATTGCGGCTTTAAATGTTGAATATGCAGAGGTAGTTGCAAATTCTCAACCAATTATTGATGGTTTTGACGGACTAATGGCAAGGATAAATGCCCTGGGAGAACTTCCATGGCTTCCCTCCTTCTTTATTTTCCTCCTATTTTTAGCTATTGAAACTTCACCCATAATTGCTAAACTACTTTCACCAAAAGGACCCTATGATCTTAAGTTGGAAGATGAGGAAAGTGCAATAGCTACCTGGGTAACTCAAAAGGTACGTCAGCGAGAGCATATACTTGCCACAGACACCACACTAAACGAAAAAGTGTACGGGGAAATCGCTGAAGAAGAAGCTGCATACGCCTATAAAAAGGAAAAGGCCGAGGAGTTACTCCGGTTACAGGCCAATGCCTTTCACGAATTGCAGATCAAGAACTTATGATGGTCTGTTTTTTATATAAAAAGCCAGATATATAATCCAAACAATAAAACTGCTCTCTATTATCCGCTGGTAGATTCCTTTTATCTCCGAATCTAAATGGGAGAAAAGAATAAGCACAAATATTCCGGCAATTACGGCACAGCCCAGGCTAACTGCAGAAAGCTTTTTACCATCGGGCCAGCCATGTGCAATAACTCCAATCGCCAATACACAAAAAGGGACAAACATATAGGTCAAGGAACCTGTAAAATTATGGATCAATTGAGCCATACTGGGTGATACCATATCAGGATTGCAACCCAGGTCACAAGGAAATATCCCTGTAATTACCGTGCTAAGGCCATAAAAAACGCCTATACCCCAGAAAGCACCTTTAATTCCATTAGATTTTGGCAAGGTTTTAGGGGCTAAAAATGCAAATAGCGCAAGGCATATCCCTGCGAAAATAAAACCGTATCTCAAAGGTGCTGCACCTTCTATACCGGTGGCATAAGTCTCACTGATATACTGGCTAAATACACTATAATCCTCCAGGCGTATACCACCCCATATAGAGACAATAACAAATACCAATGCCCCCAGCAAGCCCAACCAAAAAACAATATTTTTAGTCCTTTTCATATTTTTAGTTTCCTTTTATTCTGATCCATAATTTGGCGAATAAACTCTTAGCATCATTGGCAAACTTTGGGGCTTCTTGTACCACTAAGCCATTTTGCTTGTTTAGCAATAAATAGCTGAAGATATACTTTGTTTCTTTTTCATCTGTACTGAGTATGCCAAATCTGAGATCGTTAAAATAAATAGTACTCTTCGCCTTTGTAATGATATACCATCCCTCTGAAATAGCAATTAATCGCTGTACTTTATCATCAGCCTTCAGGTTTCCCAACAACTCATGATTCTTAGGATAGGATTTAAATTTAATGGGTTTGGAATCAAAAAAAGAATAGTCCCCAATTAAATAAGCATCCCCAGCATCTATATTGGCCGTCCATAGTATGGTGTTAAATGCTGTAGGTCTGATCGCTATTTCCTGGTATGAAACGCCCTGAATATCCAGGTTTTCAACAAACCTGTTATAAGCAATTCCTTTTAGTATTAGACTAACGAGCAAATATCCACTACTTACTATCAAACCCAGATTATTGTACTTCCTCCTTTTAATACTACCTCTTTTTTGGCGCAGCGCCATGATCAGGAAGATTAAAAATGGCAGGGTATATAGTGGGTCAATAACAAAAATATTCTGAAAAGCCAGCCTCAGATCAAACGGCCAAAATAGCTGGGTTCCCCAGGTAGTAAATGCATCTAAGAGAGGATGTGTAAAAAGTCCCCAAAACATAAGACGGGACCAGTCTTTGTAGCTTGCGCCAGATTTTCTTTCAATTTTGGAAATAAGCCAACCAAAAATGGGCGCCATCAGTAAGCTGAAGAGAATAGAATGACTAAATCCCCGATGCCATTCAGTATAAGTTACAAGATCTACAAAATAAGCACTTAACATATCCAGATCCGGAATTGTCCCGGCAATAGCTCCATATAAAGCAGCTTTGCTACCAACTTTTTTCCCCAGAACGGCCTCGCCCACGGCAGCTCCTAAAACAATTTGTGTCAGTGAATCCATATTATAACAAACTCTGCAACTAATTAACGATTCCCATCTTTTTAAGCAAGAAAGAGGCATTCATATTCTTACAAACCCCTTGCTTAAATTTATAATCAAAATGAAGTTCATCATCTTTTATCTCTGCGTCAAAGTAATAATTTTTAACGGCTTCATAATCCTCTGCAGCCTGGCAGAGACTTAAATCATGGGTTGCGATAATCCCCGTAGATTTTGAAGCAATTAAACGATCTATAAATTTTCGGGAGCCCTGGGCTTTGTCTGTACTGTTAGTGCCCTTTAATATCTCATCTAACACAATAAAGTAGCGCTGTTGTTGAATTTTATCGACTATAAATTTGAGTCGCTTTAATTCGGAAAAGAAGTACGACTCGTCATCTGTTAATGAATCGGTAGTACGCATACTTGTAATTAGCTTTATCGGATTATAAATTATTGATGAGGCATTTACAGGCAAGCCTGTATTGGCCATTACAATTTGGATGGCAACCGTTCTGAGAAAAGTGCTTTTACCTGCCATGTTGGCCCCGGTAACTATAAAAAACTCCGCATCTTTTATGCTAAAATTATTAGTAACAGATTTCTCAGGATCCAACATAGGGTGGGAAGCATCCGTAGCCTGCATTATAAGCGGGCCGTCATGTATTTGGGGAAAATTGTATGCCGGATGATTAAAAGCGAAGTTGCCCATAGTATTGTAAGCATCAAAGAATGCGATAGCCGAAAACCAGGCGGCTACTTCTGAACCGTATTGGGTTAACCACTGCTCAATAGCATAGCACATTTGAATGTCTCTAAGCATAAAGGCATTTCCCAGGATGCCAATTATAATATTGTTGCGCTGATCCAGCCCGTTAAGCAGTCTGGAAAACCTTTTCATCTGTTTAGAAGCAGTGCCATTTTCCCGAATAATCAATCCTCTTTTCTCCTTGAGGATATCAGAAGTAAACGCCGTCTCTTCCAGTTTAAGAAGGAGCGACTGATATTGTTGAAAAGTGCTTTGTACTTTGGAACAATCCGCCGCCAGCTTCCCAATCCTTTTTAGATGTCTTCCCGTGATTCCCAGTCCTAGAAAAAACCATATTATAAGCATCCAACCACTTATCCAATCCAGGAAATAACTGCCAATTACAAGGCCGGAAAGTATAGAAAATACCCAGGGCAGGTACTTCATAATCGGCGATGTAAAAGGTGTATACCCTTTCATCCAGTTGATAATCTTTAGATAAGATGTTTCTGTTTTAACCAGGGAAGCTGTAGCCGAGAAATCTTGTCTCCATTCCGCTATGGCCGACAGTTCCTGTATGGCAGCTTGTTTTTTAAGTATATCGCGTGGCTCATTTGCCAGTAATGCCGAGGCATAAATTTCACTGCCCTGTTGCAGAGCAGTTCTATTAGAATACTGATAAAAAGATCCTCTTCCAAAAAGATCCAGATCCTGGCTAAAATCATGCAAAGCATCTATATATTCTTTACCATCGGCTAAACTTTGAAAGTTGCGGGCACCAACTTCCAATTCCGTTTCATTGATTCTAATTAAGGCCAATAGTTTGGCCTTTTTATAATGGAGGTCTGTGTGGCGGGAAACTAAATATAGGAACAATATAAAGGTCAGTACAAGTATGCCAATTATCAGCTTTGATTCCCCATAGCACAGGTAGATCCCCAAAATGGCTAATAGGAAAATGGCCAGCCGCAACATACTAGAAGTGAAAAGTTGCCGCTTAACTGCCGACAACTCCTGGCTATAGCGCTTAATTTGGTCATTATAAAACTGATGATGATCAACCATATCCTCAAAAAAATAATGTCAAAGATATGGATTCTGGACTAGCCGAGTCGGCCTAATTCCTCTCTCAACTTCTTAGTGAATTTCGACACTACAAGGTCGTAGGAATGATCTATTAATTGTAGCACTAATTTTGGTGGCACTTGTTCCAGGTGTAGTGTATTCCAATGTACTTTACTCATATGATAGCCGGGGATGATTACCCCGTCATATTCTTCTCTGAGTGCGATTGCCCGTTCCGGGTCACATTTTAAATTGGCTTGTGACGGTATTCTTTCCAAAGGAACCAGGGCAAACATTTTGCCCATTACTTTAAATACCAGCGTGTGCTGGTCAAAAGGAAATTCTTCCGTAACTCCTTTTTTATCAATACAGTGTAATCGGAATTCCTCTATATTCACAGCCTAAATTTCATCTATTATTAAGTTGGCATGCGCTTACTCCAGGCGGATTAATCTGATATTAATGCCTGTACATTGGGCCAGTAGTAGCGAACCTTTTCCACGGGTTGCTCCCATAATTCTTTTTCCATCACCATTTCTTTCCTTTGACCCTTGAGTTTTTCGTACAATCTGATGGCTCCTTCATTCTCTTTCAGCACCCACAGGTACATGTCCTGCCGCTTTTCTCTGATCAGAATTTCATTGCCCAGCAATCTCATCAATGCTTTACCAATACCTCTGCCACTATATTCTTTAGAAACATGTAAATTATCAAGATACGCTCCATATACTTCGCTTTCATTGAAAAAAATACAGCCAAACCCAACCAATTCTGTCCCATATTCCGCCAGTATGATGCTCATATCTGTCCGCGGTGTTCTGAAACGTTCTTGCCAAACTTTGTTGCGATCTGCAACAACCTCATGATCCAGGTAATGATCGTCCAAAATTCCACGATAATTCTGTTGCCAGCTTACTGCATGGAGTGCTGCTATATTCTCAGCATCCCCTTTAGTCCCCTGCCTGTATTGAATCATACTACCTTGCCTTACAATCCCATGGAATCATAAACAATCACTTTACTCCATAGATTGCTAGATTCTTCTATAAAAAGTAAATGGGCGGGCTCATCCTGGTAGTTCTGTTGCGCTTCTGCAGACTCAAAAGTAACTATAAGTGAATAGGTAAACGAACCATCAACCACATCTCTGGATGCCTTTGGCGGCGTCCCGATAAAATTGGTCTTGGCAAAATCAGAGTTATTGAGAAATTTACTCAGAGAAGCCTCAAACTTAGACCTATCTGTTTCACTTTCCGGATTATTCAACCAAAAGAACACCGTATGCACGAAGGCAGGATCAAAATTTTTCATTGTTTGCTTTTCTTGACTATAAGTTGTCATTGATATTAGAATAAAAGTAAAAATAAGTATTGTTTGTTTCATTCAGAATTGTTTTGGTGTTATACAATTTTAATAATATAGGTAAATGTAGCCTTTATCAGTGAGCCAGGTTTTACATTTGTTCAATTTCAACTACTGTCTTTAAACAGAACATCTTCCTATAATTAATTACGGGCTTCGCTACTAATCTATTAAATTCTCATCGCCAGAATCAATTTGCAAAGCGGAATAATCCAATTTCCAGCCTATAGTCTCAACTATCTTCTCTATGAGCAATACAGCTTCCATGGCCTCCCGGCTGGCAGTATCCATAAGTCCGCTTTGGGGTATCTTCTCCCTTATATGTTCTTTAGCTTCCAGATTCAAAGCAGTAAGATCATCTGGCTTAAAAGTATTAAAGAGGCCATTTTTAATATCATAGAATTCCAGTTCGGGTTCTATTGATAATATCTCAGGTTTGGGAAAGTTGGTAAGTACAATCTTCTTCTGGGCTTCATCGGCGTGCATAACTAACTTATTCAGGTCATACCCTATTTGAGCCTTGGCATTGATTACAATAAGGGCCTTTTTTTTGCTGCTGAAAAGGCTCATAAAATGCTCTCGGGTATTTTCATATTTATAAATCTCAGCAAAATCCCCTTCAACTGTAATCAACTTACATACACTTTTAGTTTTTTCAAGTAAAACCGTAGACTGGTATTTTGTAAGCTCCCTGCTTTTCCTGGTGTTGAAAAAAGCATATACCCAATACATGATTATGGCACCTAAAACTAAACCCAAAACCAGTTCAAATAAACTATCCATTACTCTTTCCTATTTCTCCTAAATGGGTGTATTTAAATCCTTTGAAATATTTTAATCCGTATCCAAAAGTTCTGTCCATGGCAGTATGTGCAAATAAGATAATACCTATGAGTTGAACAATGGGCATATTTGTAAATTGTCCAAAAAGATAAATTAAAATTGCCAAACCTCGATGGTGAAACAAATTATAGATAATAGCACCTGATTTCTCATTAATTATATAACCTAACATGCCTATGTCTGGCAATAATATAAGCGATGGGAACCACCACCATTGGTAAGGTAATTGTGCAAATAAAACAGTGCCGAAGAAAAACAGAATTGCTTCTTCTAATTTCAGTACTGATTTCATGTTGTAATAATTTTGTAGAGTACAGGCCTGCTTGGACTTGCATCATTTTCGAAGGGTGCCATTTGCAGGTTTAGAAGATAGGTACCATCCGGAATGTTATTGGCTACAAATATGAATTCTGTAATAGTGGCGTGCATTCTTCTCTTGCCATCAAAATTCCAAAAAGCCTTGTGTGCTAATAGTGCTCCTCCATCCTTTTCCTTGTCAATTGAAGGCAAATCTATCAAAAGATGTGATATCCCTTTATCTACTAAATACTGTGCTGCCTGTTCCAGAAGGTACGGAGGGTTAGAGTTGGAGTACTGTCTGTTTAATTTTTGTGTGGTATTTGGCAAGGTCCTAACAATTAGGGCTTCGCGTTTTTTATTCCCAAGGGCATATTGCAACTGCTTTCTGGACACCACAAAGTCTTGTTGATACTTTTCCGGGGCAATGGTAACCAATTCGGCCAGGAAAAAGTAATTGGTCAAATACTGGTTTACAGAATACAACTCCTTTGTAATATGCCCAATACATTCGGTATGTGTCCCATGGGAATGTGGATTAAACCAAATGTCATTGAAGTTTACTGCAGCACCTTCGGAAACCTTTCCTATGAACTCTCCTTCTGTATGTGGTTCAATCCTGGGTGCTTCCAGGTCCCATGCATTGACGTTATCCTCCTTATTGGTCAAGGGAATTGAAATATCCAGGGGACTGGATAAATCTATCTCGTACTTTCTATTCTTAAAATATACTACTGTTCGCAAATCAATTATTTTCTGTCTTTCAAATTTAGCAGAAAAAGATCGGCCGCAATCCCATCTGTAAGAAACTTTCCTTTTTTAGTTACCAGAAGAGTTTCTTTATCTAGTCTTAGTAATCCCTGTTCAAGAAACTTTTCAGACTCCTTTGCCAAATGTTGTCGATAGCGCGAGCCGTACTTTACTTCGATCTCTGCCAAGGATACCCCCCAGATGGTTCTTAAGCCAGTCATTACATATTCGTTGTAGTTATCTCTCTTTGTAAGTATTTCTCTTTCCATAGGAAGTATCCCCATAGTTATTGCCTTAATATATTTGGGGTTGTTAGCTATATTCCATGCCCGGCTTTTACCATCATAAGAATGGGAAGATGGGCCTATTCCCAAATATTTCTTGCCCTGCCAATAGGCCGTATTGTTCCTGGAAAAATAACCGGGTTTACCAAAGTTCGAAACTTCGTAGTGTACAAAACCGTCCTTTTCCAGCTGCTTTATGAGTAGCAAGAATTGTTCCCTGGCTGCCTCATCATCAACGTCTGGCACGAGTCCCTTTTCAATAAACTTCTTTAAAGCAGTTCTGGGTTCTACTGTCAGGGCATATGAAGAGATATGAGGAATATTAAATGATAGCGCCTTTTCAATATTCTGTGTCCATCTGGCTGTGCTCATATTGGGAATCCCATAAATGAGATCTATAGAAATATTATCAAAATATTCCCCGGCACATGCTATACATTTTTCCGCTTCATCCGCATTGTGTGCCCGGTTCATCAGCTGCAAGTCCTGATCATTAAAAGACTGTATCCCAATGCTCAGCCTGTTGATAGGTGTACTGGCCAGTTTTGCAATTACTTCTTTCGTAAGATCGTCCGGATTCGCCTCGAGGGTAATCTCTGGCTCGTCAATAATAGTATAATTAGCATTAACGGTATCCAAAATATCCTCTATTTCATTTAACTCCAGAACAGATGGAGTGCCCCCGCCAAAATAGATAGTCTGTACTTCTTCGTTAGCGAATTCCTCTTTTCTAAGCTCCAATTCCCTGCAAATGCCATGGACCATTGCGGTTTTCTTCGCCATAGTGGTAGAAAAGTGAAAATCACAATAGTGACAGGCCTGTTTGCAAAAAGGAATATGGATGTAGATACCGCTCATTTCAATTAGCAATAAGCAATAAGCAATAAGCAATGTTTATGAATAAATGTTTAATCGATGAACTGAACTTGCAGTGCGCGTACATAATTTAAAATTGAATAAATATTAGTCTTAATGAAAGATAATCCTTTGTTTAGTAAATCATATCGGTTCGCATTAAAAATTGTGCGTCTTTATAAGGAAATATGTCGAACCGAAAGAGAATATGTAATTTCCAAGCAATTAATAAAATGTGGGACTTCAATCGGAGCAAATGTCGCTGAAGCAAATGGTGCGATTTCAAAATCAGATTTTTCATCTAAAATTTCTATTGCATATAAAGAAAGTTTAGAAGTTAAATATTGGCTAAAATTACTAAGAGACTCGGATTACCTGTCTATAAAAGTTGCAGATTCTCTAATAAATGATGCAGATGAACTGTCGAGAATCATGTTCTCAATACTTAGGACTACCAGAATAGAGAGGTACTAATTGATTATTGTTAACTGATTATTGTTTATTGATTTTATCATCATTCTGCTTCACAAATGCCTCCCAGCCCGTATAAGATTTCCCGACCTCTACTCGACCCTGATTGTAGAAATGGCACACTGCAGCTGCAAGTCCATCCGTACTGTCCAGATTTTTGGGGAGCGATTTTAACCCGAGGGTGCTTTGCAGCATTTTGGCCACCTGCTCTTTACTGGCATTACCATTTCCAGTAATGGCCATTTTTATTTTCTTAGGGAGGTATTCGGTAATGGGAATCTGTCTGGACAAGCCTGCAGCCATGGCAACTCCCTGGGCCCTGCCCAATTTCAGCATGGATTGAACATTTTTACCAAAAAAAGGTGCTTCAATGGCAATCTCATCAGGATGATACGTATCTATTAGTTCTATAGTTCTATCGAATATTAATTTAAGTTTGGTAAAATGATCATCGTATTTTTTGAGGAGCAATTCATTCATCTGAATAAATTCCATCTTCTTTCCGCTAACCCTGATAATACCAAACCCCATTATTGTTGTTCCCGGATCTATTCCTAATATGATTTTTTCGTGTGGCATTGTTTCCTATTTATCATTAAATACCAGGGGGATCCTGAATTTTGCATTCACAGGTATTCCTCGTTTAAGGGCTGGCGCTACTTTGGGGACACTTTTAAAACTTTGGGTAATGATTCCGTTGAATTCAGGGATTTGTTCCTTGAGCACCCCGTGTTCTTCTATGTCCAAAACGGTCATTCTACCGTCCTTGTCCACAAGAAAATCCACATAAATACTTTCATCAATTTTCTCATCCAGGACAAATTCGAAATCTTGTAATGTCATGGAAAAATGTAAAAGCAAGGTGTTTTCGAAACACTCCCGTTGGGCCGACTTGGATACCGTCTCGTCACAATCTTCGAATAACGGATATTGGTCCACATCATTCCAATCTATGGCTTGCAGTTCTTTTTCTACCAGTTTTTGGGTTTTTGCTTCCCGGGAAGAAAACCAATCACAGGATACAAAAAAACAAAGCAGACAAAATATTCCCAACTTCCGCATAAAGGCCATATTCTTGGCGGGAAATTACGATTTTTTAGTCAATTGATGCAGTAAATATAACTTCCCAATACTCGAAATCTATGTAACAAAACCTTTATATCTTCGTCAAACAATAAATTGATACTTCTGATGGATATCCTACTATTAGTGATTGGATTTATATTAATGCTGGTGGGCATATTGGGTAGTATTTTACCTGTACTCCCGGGGCCTCCCATAAGTTGGGCAGGATTATTACTGCTCTACCTTACAAAAGCAGTCCCGGACGATTGGTGGTTCCTGGGAATCACGGGGGCTGTAGCTCTCATTGTTTTTGCAATGGACTATATAATCCCGGCAATGGGGACCAGGAAGTTTGGAGGTAGCAGAGCAGGGATGATAGGCACGACCATAGGGTTAATTGTTGCCATATTTTTTCCAATTCTCGGTATTTTCGGCATTGTCATTTGGCCATTTGTAGGGGCGTTAATTGGAGAACTCACTAACAAAGCCGATCAGAAAACAGCGGTAAAAGCAGCTTTTGGTTCTTTTATTGGGTTCCTTACAGGCACCTTTCTGAAGTTTGTTGTTACTATAATCTTCCTGGGGCTATTTATTTCAACAGTATGGGATTATAAAGCAGCGCTCTTCCCTTATTTTGATTAAAGTACTAACAACAATTCACAAATATCAATCATTCCGAAACATGAAAAAAAATAACAATTTAGCAAAGGGAATAGCCATAGGGATTGCCATTGGCACTGCAATAGGTGTGGCTACAGGCAATATTGGGCTCTGGCTGAGTCTCGGTATCGCCATAGGAGCTGGAATGAGTACAGCCTTTAAAGACAAGGAGAAGCAAAAGGAAGAAGATTAGACGTCTATTTTAAAGGTCTGTCCTGCATTCTGGTATATGAAACAATGAATTAATGACTCCATTCCACTTTATCCGCAATAGGGCTGCGGATACCCTCTGGTAATTCTTCGTCATAATATCCCATATAGAAAAATCCTAGGCATTTCTCTCCTTCCTTCATTTCAAAAAATTCATCCATATATTTTATAAGGCCCGGCGAACTCCAATAGCAGCCTATGCCCAGTTCCGCACAATACAGCCACATATTTTGTACGGCCATTGCCGTAGCGGCAATTTCCTCCCATTCTGGTATACTTTCATTAGGATCTCGTTGCATACAAATGGCAATTACCGCCGCTGCCCTTTTAGGGTTCTCTATCAGTTTTTTTGCCTTCATTTGCTTGGGGCGAGCTTCCTCCTCCAGGTATTTATAAGAGAGAAACAGCCCGAGTTTTTCCTTGGATTCGCCCATGAGCACCTTAAACCTCCAGGGTTCTGTTTTTTTATGAGTTGGGGCCCAATTGGCAGTTTCGAGTACTTTTTCTATCGTTGCCCTTTCTATAGGTAAATCATTGTACTGTACAGGAAATACGGAACGTCTTTTTTTGATGAGGTCTAAAATCATAGCACTTTCTCTGGGTTTTAGGACAAATTTAATACAATCAAACTATTCTTCTTTCTGTAGTAAAAGATTGAGGCAATTTTCTAAGGCCGGGTTTCTATTGTCAGTTTTCCAGATTACGGAAAGGGTGGCGCGCTGTGGTATTTTTTTCAATTCGATGAACTTTACTTTCAACCGAAAACCATACTGCAATGCAGTAGGAACAATTGCTATTCCAAGATTATTTTCTACCAGCTTAAAAATGGTTTGTGCATGTACCGATTTATGTGATACCAGGGGTGAAAAGCCGGCATCCTCGCATATACTCATAACAGTATCGTAGTACAGGGGGCTGTACTCCTGTGAAAACAGAATAAAACTATCCTTTGCAAACTGTTGTAAACCAGTAAATTCTTTAGCCCCAATTTTATGTTTTTTTGGTACTACCAATGAAAAAGTATCCTCATATATCGGTTGTATTTCCAGTCCCGGTGGGGTCCTTGATAATCTTACGAATCCCAGATCTAATTTATCTTTTATGATAGCACTAAGCTGTGAATTGTTAGAAAGTTCCTCCAGGCTGGTATTAATCCCCGGCCTGCTTTCTTTTAAATTTAAAAGCAATTCCGGGATCACCTGTTGCATGGCAGATCCCAGAAATCCAATTCGCAATTCCCCGGTATTCCCCTGGGCTACTAATTTCATTTGTTTTTTAGTGATTTCCAGATGATTGAGTATAAATTCCACTTCATTTTTAAGATATTCCCCAGCAGCAGTTAGGCTTACCTTCTTCTTATCTCTTAGAAAAAGTGAAACCCCCAGTATGTCTTCCATTTGTTTAATCTGCCGACTCAATCCGGGTTGTGAAATAAAAAGCTTCTCAGCGGCCTTCCTGAAGTGCAATTCATCAGCTACTGCTAGAAAATATTTGAAGTGTCGCAATTCTAATTGATAACTCATAGTTATTAACTATTGATATATTTAGTATTAGTAATTATCAAACATAAGCAATAATTTTATGCTTCCAAAACCCATAACATGGTGGCATCAAAAAAGATATTTTACTACGGGGAAGATTGGCTAACTGCCGGGATCGCATTGCAATTAGTTTCGGGAGAAAAAATTGGCCGAATCTCAAATAAATGCAGGGGAAATATTAGGAGGAGTCAGGAAGCAGTAGCGAAGATTGTGGATAAAGGTCTGCCCGTTTATGGTATAAACACTGGGTTTGGACCACTTTGTACCACAAAGATATCCAAAGATGAAACTAATATTTTACAGAACAATATATTGCAGAGTCACAGTGTTGGTGTAGGGGAGCCCATCGCAAATGAGTTGGCTAAACTTATGCTGATTCTTAAATTGCACGCGCTCTCAAAAGGGTATTCAGGTATTGCAGAAACCACCCTGGACCGGATATTGTGGCATATAGAAAATGATGCTATCCCTACAGTCCCATCACAAGGCTCGGTAGGAGCTTCGGGCGACCTTGCCCCTTTGTCTCATTTATTTTTGCCACTAATAGGTCTTGGGGAAGTACATTATAAAGGAAATGTAATTAATTCAGATGCCCTGCTAAAAGAAGTTAATTTAAAACCGATTAATTTAATAGCTAAAGAAGGGCTGGCTTTAATTAATGGCACACAATTTATTGCCGCCCATGCGGTGATGACCATAGAAAAACTGCACAATTGCTTGTCTCATGCCGATATCATCGGTGCGATGATGATTGAAGGCCTGCAGGGTTCCATAAAGCCTTTTTACAAAGAATTACACAACTTAAGGCCCTTTAAGGGAAACATACATGTGGCCAGCAGAATAAAACTGCTTCTGGAAGGGTCTGAAATAATGGAAGATCATATAGATTGTGAACGTGTACAAGACCCCTATTCCCTTCGATGTATGCCACAGGTTCACGGCGCCTCAAGGAATGCCTGGTTGCACTTAAAAGAATTATTGGAAACAGAATTGAACTCGGTCACGGACAATCCTGTAGTGATAGATGAAGATCTAACGATCAGCGGGGGAAGTTTTCACGGTCAGCCACTTGCAATGGCACTGGATTACGCCTGTCTGGCTGCGGCTGAGCTGGGAAGTATTTCCGACCGTCGAATCTATCTGGCGCTGGAAGGAAACAGCCCTGGTGTTCCAAAATTACTAATGGAAGACAGCGGTATCAATTCTGGTTATATGATTTTGCAATACACCACGGCAGCCTTGGCCAGTGAAAACAAAGGACTATGTTTCCCGTCCAGTGCTGATAGTATTCCAACATCACTGGGGCAGGAAGACCATGTAAGTATGGGATCTATCTCTGGAAGAAAAGCATTGCAGGTCATAGAGAATGTAGAAAAGATTCTGGCCATAGAACTGCTGACTGCCACCCAGGCCTTTGAATTCAGAAAGCCTATGAAGTCGGGAATTTTATTAGACGAAGTGCATAAGGCCGTTAGAAAAAAAGTGGCTTTCGCCGAAAAAGACCGGGTTTTTGCAAAGGATATTGCCTGTGGAATTAGTATGATTAAAAGCAAAGAAATAGTTAGCAGTATCAATAAGCTTATCAAACAGCAGGGACTTTCACTTAATACTCCATATTCAGAAGAATTTGAACTATATTAAAAAGAATCAATAATTATCTGTCCATTGAAAGATTTAAAACTAATAGGTCCGTTTAGCCAAATTGCAACCCTCTCGGATATTTCCCTTAAAGGCCCTATAGCCGATAAGGAACTTAAGATAATTGAGCAGGGCGGAATCATGGTGGAAAACGGTATCATTAAAGAAATAGGCAATTATGATGATTTGGCCTCAAGAGCCGTAGCAATGAATGCCACTATAGAAGAATTGCAAGGAAAACACAGTTGTCTCCCTGGCCTGATAGATGCACATACGCATATATGTTTTGGTGGTTCCAGGGCTAAAGATTATGCCTTGCGAAACGCCGGAAAAAGCTATTTGGAAATCGCTAAAGCGGGCGGCGGCATTTGGGATACCGTTACACAAACCAGAAAAGCAAGTGGAGAAGATCTGATCAAAGGGATCGTAAAACGAGCTAACAGACATTTGAAAAACGGCACAACCACCCTTGAAGTTAAAAGTGGGTATGGGCTCTCCGTAGAGGAAGAACTAAAAATGCTAAACGCAATTAAAGAGGCCAACAAGCAACTGCATTCAGACCTGATTTCCACCTGTCTGGCAGCACATATGGTGCCCAGGGATCATCATGGCACTACTGAAGAATATCTCAATGAAATAAGTACAACCCTGTTTCCTTTGCTCAAAGAAGAGGGCTTAAGTAACAGAATTGATGCCTTTATAGAAGAAGGCGCATTTACTCCCTCCTCCATTGCCTCTTATTTTAGCCGTGCCAGGGAAATGGGTTTTGACATTACCGTACATGCCGATCAATTTTCTACAGGAGGCAGTAAAGTAGCGGTAGAATTTGGAGCAATTAGTGCCGATCATCTGGAGGCCAGTACTGATACTGAAATTCAACTGCTTGGGAATAGCAATGTAATCGCAACTGCGCTCCCAGGAGCCTCACTGGGGCTTGGCTGCAATTTTACACCAGCCCGAAAAATCCTGGATGCCGGTGGAGCCTTAGCGATTGCCAGTGATCATAATCCCGGATCTGCCCCCATGGGCGATTTACTTACTCAGGCAGCTGTTCTGGGAGCCTATGAAAAACTTACTAATGCCGAAGTGCTGGCAGGCATCACTTTTAGGGCGGCGGCTGCCCTTGGATTAAAAGACAGAGGGCGCATTGAGGTAGATCAAATGGCAGATTTAAGTGTATTTCACACTGCTGATTACAGGGAAATCCTATATCATCAAGGGAATTTTAAACCCTGTCTGGTTTACAAAAACGGCCATAGAGTATATGACAAACACAAATCATAATTATGGATTTCAAATCTCAAATTCTTCAGGGAATTCCAAACGAACTGCCGCCCAAACCTGCTGGTTACCCTACAGGCAATCCGGCTCCGAAAAGGAAAGAAATTCTCTCGCCCGAAGAGAAAAAGCTAGCCATACGTAACGCCCTGCGCTATTTTCCAAAAACCTGGCACAAGACACTGTCCCTGGAGTTTGCCGAAGAACTTGAAACCTGTGGAAGAATATATATGTACAGGCTAAAACCGGCCTATGAATTATATGCAAGGCCTATTTCCGAATACCCGGCAAACTCAGGGCAAGCCGCAGCAATAATGCTGATGATACAGAACAATCTGAATCCGGAGGTTGCCCAGCATCCTAATGAACTAATTACATATGGCGGTAACGGGGCCGTATTTCAAAACTGGGCGCAATACCTGATCACAATGAAATACCTCGCCCAAATGACAGACAGGCAGACACTGCATATTTATTCTGGCCATCCAATGGGGTTATTTCCGTCATCAGAAGAAGCACCCCGCGTAGTAGTGACAAATGGTATGATGATTCCAAATTATTCCAAACCGGACGATTGGGAAAAATACAATGCCCTGGGAGTAACACAATACGGGCAGATGACAGCTGGTTCTTATATGTATATTGGGCCTCAGGGAATTGTTCATGGCACGGCCATTACGGTTATGAATGCCTTTAGAAAAATACTACCTCAGGGAGAACCAACAGCCGGGAAAATATTCCTTACGGCGGGTATGGGAGGAATGAGCGGTGCCCAGCCAAAAGCAGGCAACATCGCCGGTTGTATAACGGTATGTGCAGAAGTAAATAAGGCAGCAGCAATCAAAAGGTTTGAACAAGGCTGGGTAGACGAGCTTATTATCGCAATGGATCAGCTTATTTCCAGGACCAAAAAAGCTGTTGCACAAAAAGAGGTGGTCTCCCTGGCTTATATAGGCAATGTTGTAGAAGTTTGGGAAGCCTTTTATGACGAACATATTTTTGTGCATCTTGGTTCCGATCAAACCTCCCTTCACAACCCCTGGGCAGGCGGGTACTACCCGGTGGGACTCACTTTTGAACAATCCAATAAATTAATGAGTTCAGATCCCGAAACCTTTCAGGAAAAGGTGCGCGAATCTTTAAGGAGGCAGGTAACGGCTATTAACAAACATTCGGAAAAAGGCACCTACTTCTTTGATTACGGCAATGCCTTTCTACTGGAAGCCTCAAGGGCCGGGGCGGCGATTATGGCAGAAAACAATATCGACTTTAAGTACCCTTCCTATGTTCAGGACATTCTTGGCCCAATGTGTTTCGATTATGGTTTTGGGCCATTCAGGTGGGTATGTACTTCTGGCGATCCGGAGGATTTAAAAAAAACAGATGCCATTGCTCTGAAGGTGTTGGAAAGAATAAAATCTGATGCTCCCCGGGAAATTCAGCAACAGATGGGCGATAATATAAAGTGGATTTCTGAAGCCGAAGAAAACAAATTGGTTGTAGGTTCCCAAGCCAGAATTCTTTATGCCGATGCTGAAGGCAGAAGTAAGATCGCCGAAGCCTTTAATATGGCTATTAGCACTGGAGAAATCTCAGCACCAGTAGTATTGGGGAGGGATCACCACGATGTAAGCGGTACTGATTCTCCGTTCAGAGAAACCAGTAATATATACGATGGCAGCAAATTTACAGCAGATATGGCCATCCATAATGTAATTGGGGATAGTTTCAGAGGAGCTACCTGGGTTTCTATCCATAACGGAGGTGGAGTTGGTTGGGGAGAAGTCATTAATGGAGGCTTTGGTCTGGTTCTGGATGGTAGTTCAGAAGCGGACATTCGATTAAAAAATATGCTTTTTTATGATGTAAACAATGGGATAGCCCGAAGAGGGTGGGCCCGTAACAAGGAGGCGTTGTTTGCCATTGAAAGAGAAATGGAAAGAACTCCTGAACTGAAGGTTACTTTACCTAATTTTGTAGAAGATGACCTTCTGGAGGCCTTGTTTGAATAAACCTGAAGGTTTCAGGAATCCTCAAATTAGTTACAGCAAAATAATATGAAGTCGTATCTCCCTCCTATAGCAAAACTGTGGACCGGACGAAATTCCGGCCATGGGCATTATATGCATGAGAGGGTTGAATGCATTCCTCTTGATGGTGAATTTTCTGATCTAAGAAACAATGCTTGTGGTATCTTAGGATATTGCTGCGATGAAGGGGTACGAAGAAATTATGGAAGGCCTGGTGCCGCTGAAGCTCCGGACACAATTAGGAAGCAACTCGCAAAAATGCCCTCCCATTTACCTCAGTCCACCTCCCTTATAGATTTTGGTTCTGTAGAGTGTCTGAATGGTAATATGGAGGCTGCCCAGTCTTTTCTTGGCGAAAAGGTCTTTACCCTTCTCAACTCAAACATATTCCCAATTATTCTGGGTGGTGGTCATGATATCGCATATGGTCATCACCAGGGAATAATTAACTATTTAGGGAAGGCTAAGACTTTGGGAATCATCAATTTTGATGCGCATTTCGATTTGAGATCCAATGCATCAGGGAACAATTCCGGCACTCCTTTTTTTCAAATTGCTGAAGATGCTATAGCCAATAAAACTCCTATGAACTATATGTGTCTGGGTATTCGTGATAATGCAAATGACAGGGCATTATTTGCAAAAGCAAAGGATTTGGAGGTTGCATTTATCAAGGCAGAGCAATTTAACATGCACAATGTTGATCAGGTAAAAAGTGAACTTAAAGAATTTATTGAGAAGGTAGATTATCTCTACCTGACCATAGATATGGACGGGTTTTCTTCGGCATATGCCCCAGGAGTTAGTGCGGCCTCTCCCATGGGATTTGCACCGGACATTGCCCTGGAAGCCATAAAGACAATTATCCAAGCCAGAAAGTTGATTAGTATGGATATAGCAGAAATGAACCCGGCATATGACATTGACAATCAAACTGCGATACTTGCAGCAAGTTTAATTCATTTTGTGCTTCACGAAATAGCTTTACTCTAGCCAGGAAGTGTAATATTTACCATCATCAAGATCCAGCGCCTTCTGTGTAAGTTGTAAAGGTTTAAAAGTATCAATCATTACAGCCAATTCCTCGGTCCCGGATTTCCCTATACTCGCCTCATAGGTTCCCGGGTGCGGCCCGTGTGGTATCCCGGCAGGGTGTAATGAGATATAGCCCTGATCTATATTATTCCGGCTCATAAAATCGCCGTCTACATAATACAACACCTCATCAGAATCTATATTCGAATGATTATAGGGTGCCGGAATGGCCTCCGGATGATAATCATATAGTCTTGGACAGAATGAGCAGACCACAAAGGTACTTGTCTCAAAAGTCTGATGCACAGGGGGTGGCTGATGTACCCGGCCTGTAATCGGTTCAAAATCGTGGATAGAAAATGCATAAGGATAATTATAACCATCCCAGCCAACCACGTCAAAAGGATGTGTGGCATAAACCATATGATGTAATTGTCCCTGCTTTTTTACCTTCATCAGAAACTCCCCTTTTTCATCATGGGTCTGCAAATTCTCGGGCAGTTTAAAATCACGTTCACAAAAAGGTGAATGTTCTAAATGTTGCCCAAACCAATTGCGGTACCGCTTTGGGGTATATATTGGGTGATAAGATTCTGTGATCAAAAGCCTGTTATCCTCGCTATTGAATTCTATCTGATATATCATTCCTCTTGGAATTAATATATAATCCCCATACTCAAAGAGAATTTCACCTAACATGGTCTTCAACGTCCCTGTTCCCTTATGCACAAACAACAACTCATCTGCATCTGCATTTTTATAAAAGTAGTCCGTCATAGACTTCTTAGGGGCGGCCAGACCTACATGAACATCAGAATTAAAAAGTATCACTTTTCTGCTGTCCAGATAATCGTCTTCGGCTTTTAATTCCAGGCCTTTTAACAAGCGCGACTTCATATTATAAGCTACCGCCGCCCTGGGAGTAATATCAATAGGCTCAGCCACTTCCTTAACCTGAGTAGGTCTGTGCAGATGGTACATTAAGGAAGACATTCCGTCAAATCCTATAGTTCCAAAGAGCTGTTCATAATGAAGTGTTCCGTCTTTTTTCTTAAATACGGTGTGTCGCTTGTGGGGAATATGTCCCAATTTATGGTATAATGGCATGTGCTAGAATTTTAGATTGCGTTTGTCTGGCAATAATCCAACCATTGTGGGCGCTTGAATAGATTTGTATTGAAAAAGCTATCAGGCCAATTTCAACCCAAGGTCACTTAAGTAAAAATACAATAAAATGCAGTTGAAATAAAATGATAAAAGATTATTCTCAACTGTTGTAAATGAAAAAAAGCCTCCCAAAAAGGAAAGCCTTTCATTGGTGATAGTCCTAAAAGACTTTCACACTTTGCATAAATCCTATTAATTGTGACTTATGCACAACACAACATCGCAAATATACTAAAGCTTTTTAACATGGAGGTGCGTCCGTAACTATGTTTTACTTTTTTGGCTTAAATGGCCTGACAATTAATCTCGCGGCCTTATCGTAGTTGATATAATTATATACCCAGTTGAAGAATACAATTACCCTGTTTCTAAAGCCTACAAGAGACATCAGATGTACAAACATCCAGATAAACCAGGCAATGAAACCTCCAAAACTAATTTTGGGCAAATCTACCACAGCCTTATTACGACCTATGGTAGCCATTTCCCCCTTGTTCTTGTATTTAAATGGTTTCATTGGCTTTCCGTCAAAAAGAGACTTCAGATTCCTGGCCAAAAGTTCGCCTTGCTGTATTGCCGGTTGGGCCATTTGAGGGTGTCCTTGGGGATAGGCTTCAGTTTGCATATAGGCGATATCCCCTATTGCAAAAATTTTCTCATAGCCCGTAACCTGATTGTATTCATTCACCTTAAACCTGTTTAAGCGATCCAGAAGTGCCTCTTTTGTAAATCCTTTAACGGCGGCTCCGGTTACTCCTGCTGTCCAGATGAAATTTCTCGTCTTTATACTTGTCCCATCTCCCATAGTCATAACTTCTCCGTCGTAATCTTTTACCAGGTTGTTCAGATGTACATGTACTCCCAGCTCATCCAAAAATTGATTAGCTTTTTTGGAGGCGTGTAAAGACATTGGAGGTAATACCCTATCTCCGCCCTCAAAGAGATGAATCTCCATCTCTTCAATATTCAGGTGCCTGTAATCTTTTGGGAAAACGTGCTTTTTTAACTCGGCAAATGCGCCGGCAAGCTCTACTCCCGTTGGGCCGCCTCCAACAATTGAAAAATTCATCAAGGCCTTGCGTTCTTCGGCATCCTCACAATTATCTGCCCGCTCAAAATTCTGCAACATATAACTCCGGATATTCAAAGATTGGGGCACATTCTTCATGGGCATGGCATTAGCTTCTATTTGCTCATTACCAAAAAAGTTAGTCTTTGTACCAGTAGCCATCACCAAATAGTCGTATTCTAATTCCCCAATATCCGTATGTACTATTGAATGTACAGGATCTATACGCTCAACAGTTGCCCATCTGAAATGAAAGTTTTTTAACCTTTTTAGAATTTTCCTTAATGGATATGCTATGGAATCCGGTTCAAGTCCACCGGTAGAAACCTGATATAGCAGGGGTTGAAAAGTATGATAGTTATGTTTGTCTATCATTACAATCTGGGCATTGAGATTCCCCAGCTTTTTTGCCAAAGAAATACCGGCAAATCCGCCACCAATTATAACTATACGGCGATTTTCTGAATTAGGAAGCGTCATTGATAATTTTGTACAAAAATAATCAATACCGGATCATAAAGCTGCTCTTTTAGCTTAAGTATAACAGTATAAATGGGTATTTGGATTAATACCCTATTTGCTCAATGTTATCGTTCTAAAAATTCCTGCACAGTGCCATTATTTCCCAAATTTCATCCTCCACCATCTGCTCCTTTCTTAAACGATCCTGAGCTTCCTTATCGTTATCCAGGAATGCTTTTATAAGTTGAATTCTTTTATTTTCTTCACCCAGCCCATTTTGCAAGGCCGCAACCAACTGTTGTGCTTCATTGACCCTACCAATTTTTCTAAGTGCCAAAATTCCAAAATAACTCTTTATTGAAAGATTATCAGAATGCTTAAGGCTGTAATCTGCTATTTCCTCAAGCAGACTTTCAGATTTAGAGCTTTTATCGGTCTCATGGTAAGCAATCGCTAAAAGATAATCCTGTATTCGGCTATCCGGATCATAGGGTTTGCCTACACCAAGATTCTCGGGCCATAATTTGGCTTGTTCTAACAGGCCTATCGCTTCGAGATACTTCCCCTTATCTATCTTAGTCCTGGCTAAAAAAATGTGGGCATTATCATAGATTGCTTTGCTCTCCGAAGCATGTTCAAACGGTAATATATTTATCGCTTTTAAAACATCGATACACTGTTGGTACCGGTCTACATTTAATGCTGACTTTGCATGACCTAGACCAATATTGTAGTTGTCTTTAAATTTCTTGTAGGCCTTAGCACTTAATTTATGGGCAGCTTCAAATTTTTTATTTTTCAAATAGAATTGAATGTATTCTTCCCAAACTTTCCAATCCTTATTGTTTAAACTAAGTGCTTTTTCATGATCTGCCCATCTGTTCTGATAAGGCATATCTTCAAATAATCTTGCCCTAAACCTATAAAAGACGTCAGCATCGGGGTTATCTCCGGCAACCTGTAGCAATGATTTCCCCTTCTCTTCTAACCCAACGGCCAAATAATTCAGCGCCAGATAATACCCAAATTTCCAATCCTTGCTATGCGTCATTGCCCACTGCAACACCGGGATGGTCTCTCTTCTATAGGGATAGATAAAATCTGGTGGCGTCTGAGCAATTTGAGATAATAATTCACGACTTTCCTGCGGGTTCGACTCCTGAATAAAAAATGCCAACCATAGTTTGCTTTTGGTATCCTGAGGTGACAACTTCAGAATATCGATACTTTCTGCTATCCTTCCTAATTGATAATACCTGAGCGCCAATTCCAGCAGTGTTTCTGCCGGAAATTCGTTCTGGACATGCTCGGTAAGGCTGCTTATTTCCCCATCTAATGCAAAATGATCTTCAGATTTCGCAAAGAGGCTTAAAGGATCTATTTCCAGTATTTTACTGGCTTGAAATTTTATTTTTTCTTGCTGACCATTAATTCTACTTAGTATTAAGAGTAGCTCCCGGGCATTGAGGTTGTAGGTATTATAATCCAGCGCTTTATGGGCGTAGTTCCTTGCCTGAGGATATTTTTCCGTCAAAAAATACACCTCTGCCATTTGGGCATAGGCCACCGATCTGTATTTCATTTCTCTGGCCGCCCACCCCAGGGATTCCAGAGCATTTATATGATCGTCTATCGCCCTGTATGAAATACCCGCAAAATAATTGGCCCCCGGATGATAGGTATCCAGCCTTAGGGCATTGTCAGCATATTCCAGCGCCTTTTCGTAGTTGGTACGCCTATACTCCAGTTCTGCCAGTTTAACCCAGGCATCCTGATGCGAAGGATCCTCCGTAACCAGCGTAGTAAAAGATGCTAAGGCTTTATCAAATTCCCTGTATTTCATGGCTTCCCAACCCTTCATAAATAATTCCTGATGCGGGGAAACCGCCAAATCTTCCTTTTGATGAAATGGTCTTTTTATAAGGGTCTTTTCAGCTATATTACTATACATCAGTTTACCATCACCTAAAACCACATCCAGGGTATCTCCTTGCTGTAGCGGTACATTCGTGGTATAAATATCCATTGGCTTTAAGCGGAGTGATTCGTTTTTAATCTGCTTTCCATTTACCCTTACCTTTAATTCTTCGGTAATATGCTGCAAGGCGTTAAAACCAATTGATGCCTGCCCGTTTTCCTCTTCTATATTGATTATCCCATATTCATTAGCAGCTTCCATCCCCCCTATTTCCTTGATTGGAAACCATATCTCGCGCCACCTGTCCATCACATAGGGTTCAAAATTGGCTTGTGAAATTGGATTTTCAGCTCCCGGAAAATATTGATTAAACAAACGGCCCGCCTGGAATTCTATATACTGGCCATCGGTATCGGTGAGCAAATCCTCCCAAATTCCACCAGACCTGGACAAGGCCCATAGCCATAGCTTCTGTCCGGGCATCTCTTCGTAAGGCGACCAATGCCCAAAACCAAATTTGGAATTATGGTAGTAGCCCCCAAAAAAATCTTTATAATCTCCAACAATATGATACGACTTTGCAGGGCCGAAATTATTGTTCTTATAATATGAAAGATCTCTGTTTTGCTCATCGACAGGCCACGGAAGGGCATCACCATTGTGCTCTAAAAATTCGTCCCCTGGGATAAAAAACTCCAAATCGTCGGTAGCTACAGCTGCAGCAGTCATCCAATTGTAATACGACTGGTTAACCGGCGTAGAATTGTACCAGGATGCTTTTGTCTCAAAATAGGCCTTGTCTTTTTCCAGTCTGATTTCAACCCGCCAGGAGGTCCTGGAGGGCAGATCAAGATTACCAACTATACAACTAAAACTTCCATCTTCATTTGCTACAACTGTGTAATCTACAGGGGTAGCCGTTGAAGGATGGTGGCCAATTATCCCAAAATTAAATTCTATTCCACCAGAAGTCCAGGGACCCCGCATTGCAATATTTCGAAATTTTACAACCTCATTTTTATATAGAAATTCTTTTCCGGTAGATTTTTCGATGGCTCCCCATACCTTTCCCCCTATTTCAGGTAAAATCATCACTTTTATATAATCGTTTTCAAGGGTAACAACCCGCCACTTTTTATTCTCGGTAGTATGCCTGTACCCTTCAAATTTGAAATAGGGATAGATTTTTGGATTGTCCTTAAGGATTGGGACAGGATTAGGATCATCAAATGAATACGTGTCCAAAGAGAGATCTTCCTCTTTAAATGTTACATTTTGTGCGTTCGCACCATTTAAACAGAGGAGCACCCCTAGTAGTAGAAAAATACTATTCCCTTTTTTCATGACCTTATAAATTATTATTGGTTGATCTTGTAGATTTCAACAGGCATATTGTTCTGTGAGAAAATAACAAGTTCCTGCCCATCTGAGCCCTTAACAGAGATTACATCCCTAACTTCTCCGTTGATCAGCATCCCGCTTTCTGCGTTGTTTATAAACTTGAACTTTCCATGGCCATCACCAAGAAGTAATACCCCCTTATTGGCGTCATAGCGCCCATATTTAACCCTTGTGCCAAAAAAGTTTCCTGCCAGGAGCAGATCCAAATTACCATCGGCATTCAGGTCCTTGGAAATGATGCCATAAACCGGGGAAAACTGAGTTGTTCTGGGCAAAGCCGAAAGCTTAAAAGTTCCGTTCCCCATATTTTCCATATAACTGCTGGCAAAGTTGGTAGCTTTTAAAACCTGGGCATCCTCCAACTGCTTTTGGCTAAAGATATCGGTCATTTTCTGCCCTGCATAATCAGAATAATTTACATATCTGGATTTCAGGTTATTTAGTTGTCCAACCAGATCATCCTTTGAAAAAACCGGATAACTTTCCCCCATAATATAGGAACACAAAATAGGATCTAAGGAACCGTTACCATCAAAATCTTTCACAAAAAGCTCCACTGGTTCTTCCTCTGAAGCCTTCAACTGTGAATTGAGTCCAAAATTCCCAATTACATAATCCTGATCTCCGTCATTATCAAAGTCGCCCTCCTCTATGGTATTCCACCAGCCCCAGGAATTATCCAACCCTGCTGTTTCGGTAATTTCCTTCAATATCCCTGAAGTATTCTCGAAAATTCTGATATTCATCCATTCCCCAACAAGAATAAGATCGCTGCTGCCATTTTGGTTGATATCTGTCCACAGTGCGTCTGTTACCATACCGGGTTTTAAAAGGTTTTCATTTACATCGGAGGTAATATCTTTAAAGTTACCCAGACCGTCATTTTCTAAAATGTAGCTGCGGGCAGCATTAGGATAAAGTCCTGGTTCCAGCCTTCCCCCTACAAAAAGATCTGTATCTCCATCCCCATCAAAATCTGCGGCAGTAACGCAAGACCCGCTTGTTTGCATTTGTGGTAATGTGCCAGTTTTCTGCGCAAAACCTCCCTGACCGTTGTTGAAGTATAATCTATCTTGTAAATCACTATCTCCAGGATTAAAATCTGCGCCTCCACTAACGACATAAAGATCCATATCCTCATCATTGTCCGCATCAAAGAACAATACGCCAATATCTTCAGCACCCTTGTCATTGTTAAAGGTCTTCTGATCTGAGGCTCTGAAAGTCCCCGATCTTTCTTGTAAAAACAATTGTCCGGAACTCCCTTTAGCTCCTCCTATAAAAATATCTTCCAACCCGTCACCATTAGCATCCGCCTTCGCCAATTTTGGCCCCTGGGTAGACAATTTATGTGGCAACAGTTGTTCCCTTTTAAAATCGATAAAGTTATTTTCTGTATGGGCATATACCAGAACACTATCTGAAGATATGTTAGTTAAATATGTGTTTTTCTCCCTGGGCTGCTCGGAATTATTACTGGCAGCATCTTTCTGAAACAGAGTAAGGGTTGAATCTACTTTTATGTCAGTAATTAATTGCACCTTCCCATCCGGCCAAATCACCTTTAATTTATCTATTTGTTCTGTTGTACCCAATCCAAAAACCAAATGGTAATCTACTGATGATTGGTACCCCCTGCTGGGCAATAACTCCTGAATTAATTTCTGCCCATCGGGCAAATAAACTTCCACCCGGGCCCCGATACCGAAGGTATTGGCATCACTGCCCTTTAATTTAATTTTTATGTAATGATTAGCTGTTAGGATTTCAGAATTGTTCCGGTAAACAAAAGGTTCCGTTTCAATATTATTTACTACAAGGTCCAGATCCCCATCATTGTCCAAATCGGCATAAGCTGCCCCATTTGAAAGCGATTTCTGATCTATCCCCCATTCTGCATTTACTTTGTTAAACTTCAGGTTTCCTGTATTACGATAGGTGTAATTCTCGACAACAGTGGAAGGGATTTTTTCTAATAACTCCATGATGGCCGTACGTCTTCCCGTCTTGTTTTCATTCAACTTCTCCTGAACGGCGTAGTTCATGAAATCCATATTAGTGTAATCTCGTTTGTATCCATTGGTAATAAATACATCTTTAAAACCATCATTATCCAAATCTGCAAAAAGAGAAGCCCAGCTCCAGTCTGTATTAGATATTCCGGCGAATTGTCCTATTTCCGAAAAGGAAGTTCCTTTATTATTTAATTGTAGCATATTTCGCATAGACTGGTTGTAAAAACCAGACTGTACCAAAAGGCTGTATTTATCATAATTATCAGGGCCAGAAACCATCTTTTGACGGTAATTATCTTCTGGAAGCATATCTAAGGTCATAATATCTGTATAGCCATCGTTGTTAATATCAGCTATATCTGATCCCATAGAGAATAATGAAGTATGGCCTATATAGTCTTCGAGGCTTTCGCTAAATGTGCCATCGGCGTTATTGATATACAAATAGTCCTGTTCATTGTAATCATTAGAAACATAGATATCCGGCCAGGCATCATTATTAATGTCGGAGATGGCTATCCCCAGGCCAAATCCGAGTACATTGGATATTAATCCGGCTTCATCACTTACATCCCTGAACTTACCCTGATTGTTCTGATAGAGTTTATCGGAATAGGCCTTGTTCTTTCTATTTTTTAGTTGCGGGGTAATTTGTCCAAATCCGGCATACTCCTGGGTAGAATGATTTAATACATATAGGTCCAGGTCCCCGTCTTTATCATAATCAAAAAATGCTCCTTGTGTGGAATAACCAGAATCGTCTATCCCGTAATCTGCTGCCTTTTCAGTAAAGGTGAGATCGCCATTATTAATAAACAAAAGATTTTTCCTCTTTTGCGGATCTTTAGCCGCCGACCTGCAGACATAGATATCCAATAACCCATCTGCATTAACATCGGCCATGGTAGTTCCTGTATTCCAAAGTCCTTCGGCAAATACCCCGGCCTCCTCCGCAATCTCTTTGAACTCCATTCCTCCCTGGTTAATATAGAGGCGACTACCCACCATATTCCCGGTAAAATAAATATCTGGCAAGCTATCGTTGTTTAAATCCCCGATAGACACTCCTCCTCCATTGTAGAGATAACCATATTCGAGCACATTAAACTGCTCTGTTTCTTTTAGTAAGTTTTTAAATTTAATTCCTGTATCATCGGGGTCCATTAGGGTAAACAGTTTCTTTTCTTCTGTCTCCATACAAGAATTAAGGATACAAAACACTACGCCGAAAAGAAATATGAATGTCGTTTTCTTCATCTATAACCCAGATTAAAAAGTTTTTGTGACGAATAGAAACAAAAAATACCAATAAAAATTTATTGGTATTTTTTGCTATTCAAATTAAGGGAAAATTATCTTTTATCCCACCAAACCTTGGTGTTGTTCTTGTCTCCTCCGGTCATTTCCGAAAGTGAAAGCGCGGCTTGGATTGCTTCCCCATTAGTATCAAATTCGCTTTGTACATATACCATTCTTCTCATGACTTCTGTAACCCCAACATCAGGGTTTTCAGATTCGATCCTGGCATATTGTTTTGGATATCCTGTTCTTCTAAGTTCTGCCCAAGCTTCCCAGCCATTAGGATAAATGGCAATCCACTTTTGTGTTATGATCTGCTCTAACTGTGTTTCCGGGTCAGCTCCGAACGCAACAGGAATATCAGTAACAGGGCCTGCGCCTGCTTCAAACTCAACAGGAACGCTAGTACTTGCGATATAAGCATCAATACCAGCACCATCAGCAGCAGTTTTTTGAGTCATAGAAGCTCTGATCCCGTCTTCATAAAGACTTTGAGCAGTTCCGCCCATTGCCCATCCTTCCAGGGCACCTTCAGCTCTTAAGAAGAACATCTCTGCGGCATTCATTATTTCAATAGGTGGATTTGTCCCTCCTTTAGCTACATCAATGAATTTCGTTGCCAAATCTGAATGTCCGGCATTCTTACTGGTTTCCAAAGACACTTTTGTTTGTCCGTTCTGCAGACCTTCATAATCGCTTCCGTCGCCATCAGAATCCCCGTCAAGGGCTGGTGAAAAATATTCCGGCATTCTGGGATCGCCATAACCCTCAAGAATACTTTCCATTGTAGCACTCATTCTGAATTCTCCCCAATCTGTGATTGTTTCTAGTGGATTTCTGTTTGTATCGTCAGTTTCAACAAATGCATTATCGGCATTGTCATCAATTACTCCAGCCGAAACTGCCTTTTCTGCTTCAGACTGAGCTTTGGCAGGATCTACATACTTAATCCTTAAGGCCAATCTAAGACGAAGGCTGTTTGCAAATTTCAGCCATTTGGCTGCATCTCCTCCATACATTCTGTCGCTTCCTCCGTAAGAAGATCCTCCGGAATTAGCTTGTAGCTTGGCTACAGCATCATCTAAGGTAGTAAAGAAGTCTGCGTACATAGATTCCTGAGAATCATAAGGTACACTTAGCTCTCCATTACCGAAAGCCGAATAAGGAACAGGACCCCAGTAATCTGTAATTCTATGGTAAGCGTGAACTCTAAGAATTTTGGCCATGGCGTTTCCTACGTCGTTCCCATTGGCTTCGGAAAGGTCTTCCACCAATTTTATCTGAGGTGCTGCCTGACCGTAAAATGATCCCCAGGCAAGGTCTGCCCACCGGCCTACCTGAACGTACCTGTCAGAATCAAATCCGGAAGCCGTTGTAGCGTAGTACTGGCACCATATATCCGAAAATAAATTTTGAGAGATCTGAAATCTCCAATGCAGCCCATTAACAGAGACATACTGCGCCTGTGCAAAGGCCTGGCCCTGCAAAACCTGACTGTCTTCCAAAGCCCCAATATCCAAGGCCAATGGGTCTGTGTTCAGATCTTCAAATCCTTCGGTACAGCCGAGCAGCATTGCTCCCATGACCACACCGAATCCAATTTTAGTTAATACTTTTTTCATGTTTTTTTCTTTAAAGTTACAATTTTTTTAGAATCCAAGTTTCAGGTTTACTCCAAAACTCCTCGTGGCTGGAGGGGCAAAAGATTCGAACCCGTCAGCGCTGGTATTTGTTCCTGTAACAACCTCGGGATCAACCGATGCTTTATTAGATATGAAGAAAAGATTTCTTCCTACTAAAGAAACTTTAGCGCTTCTAAGTGGTGTCTTACTCAAAAGGCTCTGCGGAAATGCATAACCAAGAGTAATTTCTCTCATTCTGATATTTGAAGCATCTTCAACAAATGCTTCACCTACCGGGGAGTTTCTACCTCCAACCTTAGCCCAAAAGGCTTCGGCACCTACCTGAATATTATTAGGGCTTCCATCGGCCTGCACTACATTGAGGTTAGAGAAAATATTTTCTCCAAATACAAGTGTGCCGTCTCTACCCTGAAGGGTTTTAGTAAGGGCTCCGTCTGATGCAAGAATAGCATTTGTAAAGGACCCAACGGTACCTCCCTGACGGATATCAATTAAGAACCCAAAACTAAAATTCTTATAATTAAAACTGTTATTTATACCTCCAAGCCAGTCTGGGTTGTAATTACCAATCAACACTTCCTGTCCTGAAGTAATTTCAGGAGTTCCATCTGCAGCAACAAGAACTCTACCCTGAGAATCTCTGGCAAAACCTCTTGAATATACATTACCCCATTCGTCACCTACATTTAGTTCAAATCTCCTAAAGAAGTCACCACCAAAACTAAGTGTTTCGAGTCCTTCAGCCAGTTCAAGAACTTCACTGTCATTTTTCGTGAAATTCAGTGTCAGGTTCCAGTTGAAATCAGCTGTTCTTATCGGTGTAGCAGTTAAAATGACTTCAACCCCTCTGTTTTGGATATCTGCACCATTGATAAACCTGGTAGCAACACCAGATCCCTGAGGCACCTGTTGTCCAAATAACTGATCGATACTATTGGTCTTATAATAGGTAAAATCTATCCCTAACCTACTTTCCAGGAATCGGGCATCAAACCCAAACTCGAAAGATTTTGTTCTTTCCGGCTTTAAGTCCGGATTTGGAAGTACGGTTCCTAACTGGATAAATCCACCAGGCTGCAGGCTTGCGATTCTGCTCAGCTGAAATGGAGCAGTATCATTACCCACTTCCGCATATGATGCTCGTAGTTTTAAATAGGACATGAATTCTGGCAGTGTAGTCAAATCTGATATCACACCACTTATACCAGCAGAATAATAGTCGAATCTATTATTATCTACAGGTAATGTAGAACTCCAGTCACTCCTATAAGTAAGGTCTAAGAAAACAGCGTCTTTATAAGCCACTTGTCCTAAACCGTAAAGAGAATTCACTTTTCTTCTAAACAAATCCTGGGAGGCAGTCAAATTCTGTGCGTTACTAATTGCAAAAATATTAGCAGCGTTTAAGCCTCCGTTATTGGTTCTAACAAATTTGCTGTTTGCCTGTCTGTGGTTTCCACCAACACTGACATTAAAAGCAAATTCTTCACTTAGCGTCTTATTATAACTCAAAAGAAAATCTGAGTTCCATTCCAGACTGGTATCGTTTCTGGTTACATAGTTACCATTATCAGCAATGATATAAGAATCATTATGCAAACGGTCTTCCCTGGTAATATCTGCCTGGTCTACTGCCGTACGTACTAATAAGTTTAAATCGTCCGTAAAGTTATAGGTAAGAGAAACATATCCAAGTACTCTGTTATTGACAATTTCCTTTAAGTTCTTGTTTATGGTCCAATACGGGTTAGCACCGCCATTGTTACCGGGATCCCAGTAATTTTGTCTTACGTTACCACCGTCATCGGTATATTGGAAGACACTTACATCCTGAGTTCTTATATTCCTTGGAAGTCTGTACGCATGACGCCAAGGGTTGGAAAAGGCCTCGCCTGTATCCAGCTGATTGTCGATTTCAGTTCTTATATAATTAATTCTTGCACTGAGTTCGAGCTTATCATCAATTAATTTGTTATCGACTTTTAAACTAACGTTATGTCTCTTAAGTTCATTCCCAGGCACAATACCAACTCTGTTTTCATTGGTATAACCGAAAAAGGTCTGGTTTCTTTCACTACCGGACCGGATAGAGATATTATTTGCAAAGTTATAACCGGTCTGCATAAAGTCTTCCACATTGTCGCTTTGAGCGGCATAAGGAATATCAGCTGAGTTATTAGGGTCTGGTGACCAATTTGCAACATTTCCACCGCCTAAGGATGGACCCCAGGAACCAAGTGAAGCCGGATTATATGTTCCGCCACTTCCCTGACCAAACTGATTTTGATAATCAAAAAGTATGTTTCCTGTTTCGGCAGTTATCGTTGAACTTATATCAACACTTACTCTGTCCTCACTACCAGATTTAGTAGTAATTATAATAGCCCCATTATTTGCCCGAGCACCATAAAGGGCCGCAGCATTTGCCCCTTTAAGGACGTTAATAGATGCAATGTCATCAGGACTGAGGTCTGAAATGTCTCCACCTAATGGCACCCCGTCTACTATATATAAAGGCTGACTACTACCTGCAATAGATCTATTACCTCTTAGCACCACTTTAGAAGCACCGCTTACCCCATTTCCAGACCGCTGAATCGAAAGTCCGGCAACTCTACCCGACAGACTGTTCACAAGGTTCTGTTGTGGTCTTGCTTCGTCTATCCCATCTGTGTCTACTTGCTGAGTTGCATAAGTAAGCGACTTTTTCTGTCGTTTTACACCTAATGCAGTAACTACCACCTCATCTAACTGACTGGCATCTTCCAGCATTTGTATATTATAGGTATCCGAGGCCCCAACTGTAATGGTCTGGGTAGCCATACCAATATAGGAAAATACCAAAACACTTCCATCGGAGACATTGATGGTATAATTTCCATCAAAATCTGTCTGCGTTCCATTGGTAGTATTTTGCTCCACAATACTCACCCCTGGTAAAGGAGATCCATCAGCAGCATCTGTGACTGTTCCAGACACTGTTTTGTCTTGCGCAAGCAACGGGTAAGTCCCGAACACCAGCAGCAAAAACACTAGTAACTTTTTACACATAGTTTTCTCTGTTTAAATTAGTACGTTGTTTTAATTGATTAAGTTCTCGAAGCAATCTGGCAAATTTGGCCTCTTGACTTCTTTAGTTGTTATATAATATTTCGGTTAAATTAAACCTTTTTTCCTTATTACAATGCAATTTATCATAAAAATGTGCTCGAGCACATTTTATTCCAAAAAATTTGAAACACCTGTCTAAAGTGTTAAAAACCAGCACATCATCAATTCCATCTTTCTCAATCTTTTGGTTAATCACAATTCTCTTTGTTTTTTAAATATAGTAAAAGTTTAATAAAACCGGTTATTCTGTTTAAGGGATAATGCTTAAAGTACCAAATACAGTCAGAAGTTATTAAACAATATTTCCAAAACAACTAGCTATGGTAATATTGAACGTTCTCTGAGGTAATCACATCTATGGGTAACAGTTTCTTAGAAGGAATACTTTTCCCAAAAAGAAAATGTTCTGCAAGCTGTCCAACCCCCAGATAGGCCTGCCTTTTAGGTTTTTGATGAATTAAAAAATCTATACTCCCTTGTTCAATAAATCCGATATTTTCTTTTAAAAGATCATAACCAACAACAACTGCATTTCTTAATTCCTTTTGCAGTACTTCTGTCAAAAGGAACGCTTTGGAGTTGGTTACAAAAATGGCCGAAAGATCCCTGTTGCTATTGAGAAATTGTCTTAACTGCTCTTCAAAACTTATGGCCCCATCTGTTCTGAATATATGGGTAATCATCTTTACCTGCTTTAATTCCTTATCGCTAAAATAGCTTTTAAAGCCATCTTCCTTGAGCTGCATATGGGGTTCAAGGTTTACGTGTAGAATACCTATTTTAGCCTCCTTTCCCTGTATCATCTTGTCTATAAGGCTGGCAGCCACTCTCCCGCTCTGAAACAGATCCTGGCCAATGAAATTCTCATTATGTAGTGGGTCTATAGAATTATTGAAAGAGGCGATAACAATATCTTTCGCTCTGCATTTATTGAACAACTCTAAAGATTCGTCATGAAATAAGGGCGCCATCAACAAAGCATCAGGAGCTGATTGTAAGGCCTTTTTAGAAATGGCAACAAAAGAAGATTTGTTATGTGGATGATAGAAAAATTCTTCAACAATTACTCCGAATGGCATAAATTCTTCAGCAGCCTGCAATATTCCTTCGTGTGCAGGATCCCAGTAGGGGTCTACTTCCGGATCCGGCAGTAAGACACAAATATTGTAGACCTTATTGGTCTTAAGATTCCTGGCTATAGGGTTGGGGTGGTAATCTATTTTCTTTAGTACTGCATCTACTTTTTCAAAAGCTTTTTGCGAAACCTTGCCGCGCTTATGTAGCACCCTGTCAACTGTCCCTTTAGAAACACCTGCTAACCTGGCAATGTCTTTAATGGTATATTTTTTTTTGACCATTACAGTTGAGATTTTCTACTAGGGAATGTTACTCTTTGAAAAATGCAATATAAATAATCTGATAGAAATGACCCTCATTATTCTCACTATTGCATGTAATCGGAACTCTATTGACAAATTTTCTGAATCCGCCTTAAGGTGCCTGGATCATTATAATGTAGTTGATAATCAATATAATACACAATCTCTATTGTATAAATGTACCGGAGCTTTCACCATCTCCATTTAACCGGGAATCACAAGAAGTGGAATTTTTGAGTGAAATGCCAAATTTTTAATCACCGGTTCTCTGGTAAGCTCACCCAAAAATCCGTGTCTGTGATAAACCATAGCCAGAAGATCTATTCCAAGTTCTTCAATAAACGATTGGATAACATGAGCTTTACTAGCAAAATATGGCATCCAATGCACGGAAGTCGGAATTTCGGATAAGTAGTCCTCCAGTGTGGATAAATTAGATTTCTGATACTTGCTTAATTCTTCCGTTTCATTGATTCGCATTATGCGCACCCTTGCCTCTAATTGAATAGCTGTTTGTTTTAAAGGCTCAATTATAGAGGCATCAAAATTCCTCATAAAATCTGTTACCAGAGCAATTTCCCTTGGACGCTCAAATTTAAAGTTCTCGGGCACCACAAGGACCGGGCAGGGTAAATTACTTTTTATAATCCTAACAGTATTACTCCCCAAAAATATTTCCTTTAGACCACTAGCGCCTTTAGTACCGGTGATAATCATATCTATATTCCGAACCTCTATAGCTTCCTTAATTTCCTCTGTCAGTAAATTAAATGATGAGATGGTATTGAAATAATGCTTTGGATTATGATGCCCTCCTTGCAGTTTAATCAATAAATTTTCCAAGCCGCTTACAGATGCGGAATGACAAGCATCTTCGAGCAGCCTGCCTTCAGTATTTATTGCCATAAATCTGCTATGAACAATTGCCGGGGTATAGGTATTGAGCAAATGGAAGGTACATTCATCATCTTTGAACAATTTCAAGGCATACTCGATTGCATTCCATGCATTTTCTGAGAAATCTGTCGGCAACAAAATGTTCTTCATCATCACAAGTATTTTAAGATGAAGTAAAAATACTTGAAGTAATAAGCGAAAAATATGATATATGTCAGCTAATATTTCCCGAGGTTCAGGAGGAAATTAAAATCCGTCAACGAGGTCTTGAAGCTTTTTCTGATTGGCGATTCCCACCTTTTTACCGGAAGTAATCAGAAACCCTTTCTTTTTAAATTCTGATATTATTCTGATGCAAGATTCTGTGGCGGTACCAACGACATTAGCGATATCCTCTCTGGAAAGAGTGAGCAGTAGAAACCCCTGATCATCCTCCCCAAAATTCTTTTGCAGATAAAGGAAAGCTTCTGCAATACGCTGCTTTACTGTTTTTTGTGAAATGTTAACTATAACATCGTCTGCTTCCCTGAGGTCATGGGCCATATGCCTCAGCACTTCAAAAGTAAAATCGGGGTTCTTGTGTAAAGTATTAACGATAGACTCTTTGGGAATAAAACAAACTTCCATATCATTCACTGCCACCGCACTTAAATTGGCCGATTCCTCGGCAATCACAGAGCGTTGTCCTAAAACCTCGCCTTTTGTAGCCAATTTGACAATCTGATCCTTTCCATTGGAACTTAATTTAGAAAGTTTAGAGACCCCATTGCGGACACAAAATACCCCATTGAGTTTTTCACCCTCATCAAAAATTACCTCTCCCTTTTTTATCTCTTTCGTGATTTTTGTATCCGAAACCTTTTTCAATTCTTCCTTGCTCATTGCCCGCAGGGAATTGAACTTACGAATTATACATTGTTCGCATTTGCTCTCCATAGAGCACTAATTTACATTACTTAATTTACTTTTCCCTAAATTAAAAGAACAAATCCTGACTTTTATCATATATTTCATTATTGAATAAACTCAATTTTGCACTCAGGTAATTAGCAAATGTCAATGGACCCTGCATCCTGTTATCATTGCGGTGAACCGTGCAACAGAACACATATTGTCTTGGACGATAAAGATTTTTGTTGCAATGGATGTAAGACCGTATTTGAAATTTTTCACCAAAACGATTTGTCCTATTATTATGAACTCCAGGAATCCCCTGGAAGCACTCCCGATAATACAGACGGCAAATTTGATTTTCTGGATACTCCTGAATTTGTTGAAAGCCTCTTGTCTTTCCATAATGAAAAAATGGAAATTGTTGATCTTTTTATTCCAAATATTCATTGTAGTTCCTGTATCTGGATTCTCGAAAACCTGAATAAGCTACATGACGGGGTTTCATCTTCACAGGTAGATTTCCCAAGGAAGACGATATCAATTACATACAATACAGACAAAATTGTTTTAAAGGAGTTGGTAATGCTGCTATCCAAAATTGGGTATGAGCCCAATATCTCCCTGAACGATTATAAGAATGCCCCCATTAAAAAGGACAGAAGTTTGTGGTATAAAACCGGAATAGCCGGATTTGCTTTTGGCAACATCATGTTCCTTTCTTTTCCGGAATACTTTGAAGTTGGAGAATTCTGGCTAGAACAATTTAAAGGAGTATTTCGATGGCTAATGCTAGTATTTTCATTACCAGTGGTATTTTACTCCGGGCGAGATTATTTCATTTCTGCATTCAAAGGAATCAGGGCTAAACTGCTAAGCATTGATGTCCCAATTGCGTTGGGAATTACAGTACTATTTTTAAGAAGCGCTACAGAAGTCGTATTGGATTTGGGGCCAGGGTTTTTTGATAGTCTTACCGGGCTGATATTCTTCCTGCTTCTGGGCAAAGTTTTTCAACAAAAAACTTATTCATTCCTTTCCTTTGAAAGGGATTATAAATCTTATTTCCCCATCGCTGCTACCAGAATAGATGCCGACCGTAATGAAGAAAGTGTTCAGGTGTACAAGATTAATAAAGGGGATCGTTTGCTTATCCGAAATGAAGAATTAATTCCGGCTGATGGTATCCTTATCAGTACATCTGCGAAAGTAGATTACAGCTTCGTAACCGGGGAAGCGAAACCGGTACGTATAGTCAGTGGTGATAAAGTTTTTTCGGGAGGTAAACAAATAAGTGGTCCTATTGAGATTGAAGTGCTTAAAACGGTGTCACAAAGCTATCTTACACAACTTTGGAGTAGAGCTGCCTTTCAAAAAGACAGAACAAGTGAATTCAGGACACTGACAGATAGCATCGGAAAGCGATTCACCATAACAATACTTATAATTGCGGTGGTTGCCGCAAGTTTCTGGATGGTCTATGATAGTAGTAAGGCCCTAAATGTATTTACTGCCGTACTTATTATTGCCTGTCCATGCGCCATAGCCTTGGCTGCCCCATTTACATTAGGCAATATGCTGAGGATATATGGGCGATGTAAGTTTTACCTCAAAGATACCCAGAGTATTGAACGCCTTTCACGCATTAATACGGTAATTTTTGATAAGACTGGCACTATAACAACCACCAAAATTAATGACATAAGCTATAACGGTTTGCAATTAACCCCTGATGAAGAATCATTATTAAAAAACACCCTTAGAGGATCTAACCACCCCTTGAGCAGATCTCTTTACGAATTGTTGAAAGAACATGAGATTACCACTTTGGATGACTACCGAGAACATCCAGGCAAAGGATTGGAAGCCAGTAAAGATGAGCGAAATATTAGAATTGGATCAGCAGATTTTGTTGGTAACACAGCGCATTCCGACACTTCTAATACAGCGGTTCATATAAGTTCTGACAATAATTACAAAGGATATTATTCTTTTCAGAATGCCTATAGGGAAGGAGTTTCAGATGTTGCCCGGGCTTTAGGGAAAACTATGGATATAGCAGTACTGTCAGGTGATAATGATGGTGAAAGGCGACAATTAGAAAAATTGTTCCCCAAACTCACTCATTTCTACTTTAACCAAAAACCCGAAGACAAATTAAGATTTATACAGCAGTTGCAGGAACAGAACAAGAATGTGCTCATGGTTGGAGATGGCCTGAATGATGCCGGAGCATTTGCCCAAAGTGATGTGGGAATTGCCGTTTCAGAGGACATCAATGTCTTTTCACCTGCCTCCGATGGAATTTTAGATGGATTAAAATTTAAACAATTATATGCTTTTATCCTGGCTTCTAAAAGTGCCATGAAAATTATAAAAGTGAGCTTTGTTTTATCGCTGCTGTACAATGTTGTTGGCCTCTATTTTGCCGTGTCGGCACAATTAGAACCAGTAATTGCAGCTATTTTAATGCCCTTAAGCTCTATTAGTATCGTAATATTTACCACTGTGGCTACGAATTTCTTAGGAAGGAACTTAAAATAAATATTGGTATTTTAGTTATGCCAGAAACAGAAAATGAATTAAATATAAAAACCTGATATATGTCATATTTTATTGTATATCCCGGACTTAGTTTTAACCCCAGATTAAGTTTGGTATGAGTGTAATCTATGTGTTGTTAGCTATAAGCATTGCTGTGGCTCTTATCTTTTTCACCGCCTTTATTATTTCTGTCAGAAATGGGCAGTACGATGATTCGTACACCCCATCTGTCCGCATGCTCTTCGAGGACGAGATCGTTAAAAATTCCTCGACAGATGAAAAACCAAAAAAATCAATCCAACTAAATAAGTAAATATGGAAGTGCAACAATTTCATTATGATAATAAGATTGTCCAAAAATTCCTCTATGCCACAATGCTATGGGGAATTGTTGGAATGCTTGTGGGCTTACTGCTGGCCTTTATGTTTATATTTCCTAATATCACTGATGGCATCTCCTGGCTTAGTTTTGGTCGTCTTAGGCCTTTGCACACCAACGCGGTAATTTTTGCTTTTGTAGGTAATGCCCTTTTTGCCGGGGTATACTACTCTACTCAGCGCCTTTTAAAAGCTAGAATGTTCAGTGATGCGCTGAGTAATTTCAACTTTTGGGGATGGCAAGCCATTATCGTGGCTGCGGCAATAACTTTGCCATTGGGTTATACCACCTCTAAGGAATACGCAGAACTGGAATGGCCAATAGATATCGCTATCGCTCTTGTTTGGGTAGCCTTTGGATGGAACCTCATAGGCACCATGCTCAAGAGAAGGCAACGCCATCTCTATGTTGCCATTTGGTTTTACCTCGCCACATTTGTAACCGTTGCGGTACTTCATATATTCAATAGCCTTGAATTACCTATAAGTGCTCTTAAAAGTTATTCTGTTTATGCCGGGGTTCAGGACGCACTGGTGCAATGGTGGTACGGGCATAATGCCGTAGCGTTTTTCTTAACGACTCCTTTCCTGGGACTAATGTATTATTTTGTTCCCAAGGCCGCTAACAGACCCATTTATTCTTATAGATTGTCTATTGTTCACTTTTGGTCTCTGATATTTATCTATATCTGGGCCGGGCCGCATCACTTATTATACTCATCATTGCCAGATTGGGCTCAAAACCTGGGAGTAGCTTTCTCAATTATGTTAATTGCGCCCTCATGGGGTGGTATGATTAACGGACTATTAACCCTCAGGGGAGCATGGGACAAAGTCAGGACAGATCCTACCCTTAAATTTATGGTCGTGGCCATCACCGGTTATGGTATGGCGACATTTGAAGGGCCCATGCTTTCTCTAAAAAATGTAAACGCCATAGCCCACTTTAGTGATTGGATTATTGCCCATGTACATGTTGGCGCTTTAGCATGGAATGGTTTTCTAACCTTTGGTATGATCTATTGGTTGGTGCCAAAAATGTTTAAGACCCGATTATTTTCCAGGCCAATGGCTAACTTCCATTTTTGGATTGGCACCTTAGGTATCATTTTGTATGCCTTACCTATGTATGTTGCAGGATTTACTCAGGCACTTATGTGGAAAGATTTTAATCCGGATGGAACCCTTGTTTATGGTAACTTCCTGGAGACCGTAAACGAAATAATGCCTATGTACTGGATGCGTGCAATAGGTGGTAGCCTCTATCTTGTAGGTGCGATTGTTATGATATATAACATTGTAAAAACTATCCGTTCTGGCAGCAAGGTGCAAGACGAGATGGCAGAAGCTCCCGCACTTACCAGAGTCTCCAAAAAGAGGACTGCCGGCGAGACATATCATACCTGGTTAGAGCGCAAGCCCATACAGTTGACCATATTGGCCACAATAGCTATTTTGATTGGTGGTATTATCCAGATAGTTCCAACCATACTTGTAAAATCAAATATCCCGACAATCACTAGTGTGAAACCTTATTCTCCCCTGGAATTGGAAGGACGAGACCTCTACATAAGGGAAGGTTGTGTGGGTTGTCATTCCCAAATGATTAGACCGTTCCGAAGTGAAGTAGAACGTTATGGTGACTATTCCAAGGCAGGAGAATTTGTATACGATCACCCCTTCCTCTGGGGTAGTAAACGGACAGGCCCCGATCTCGCAAGAATTGGAGGGAAGTACTCCGATAGTTGGCATCTAAACCATATGTACGATCCACAAAGTACCTCCTCAGGCTCTATTATGCCTGCTTATCAATGGTTGGTACTTGACCGGCACGACAGAAGTCAGGTACAAAGTAAAATGGAAGCTATGGCCCAATTGGGTGTGCCGTATTCCGAAGAGGATATTGCCAATGCCGAGGCCAATATGGCATCGCAGGCTTTACAAATAGAAAAAAACCTCTATACAGACCCCGAATTTGCAAAGGGATACGAGGAAGACAAGAAGTACGCTGCTGACAATGGACAGGACTTCATTGAAATGCGCGATAGAGAAATTGTTGCTCTAATTGCCTATTTACAAAGGCTGGGTACAGATATTAAAGTAAAAGAAACCGCCGAAAACTTATCGGTTAAATAGATATAGTTATGCTAAAATATATAAAGAACCATATGGAAAGTATAGAGGGTATCGCTACCTATCCTATGATATCATTACTGATCTTCTTTGTTTTTTTTACGTTGCTTTTTTGGTGGGTTTTTACCGCTTCCAAAGAGCATATAAAAGAAGTTAGTGAACTTCCGCTAGACGATAACAACCAAAATACCGAACAATTATGAAAAATATGATGCCATGGTGGATTAGGGTCCCCTTACTGTTCTTTTTGATCTTTGGATTGATGGAGTACTTCATAGACTCTGGAGAAAAACCAGCGTTTTTAGAGTATCCGGTTACTCAATGGTTTCTACTGCTTACTCTTTTAATACTGATAGCTATAGAACTCATTTTAAGCGCTATTGAAAACACTATGCTTCAGACCTTATCAGAAGAAGCCAGAGAGCGCTATCTAAACAGCAAAGAAAGTCGTTGGGAATGGAAATGGGGCAAGAGAATTTATAAAAAACTATTGGGCTCCAAACCTCTTGAAGAAGAAGGTGAAATAATTCTGGATCACAACTATGACGGTATCAGAGAGCTAGATAATAAGCTGCCTCCATGGTGGGTGTATATGTTCTATGCCACCATAATATTTGGGGTGGTATATCTGGCCAGATTTCATGTCTTTGGTGATTATACACAAGACCAGGAATACGAGCAGGAAGTGGCAGCTGCACAAATCGCCATAGATGCTTACAAAAAAACAGCCAAAGATCTGGTAGATGCTAATACGGTTGTACTCCTGACAGATGCAGGAGATCTAAGTGCGGGTAAAGCCATATTTGATGCAAGTTGTGCTGTCTGTCACATGCCAGATGGCGGTGGTGGAATTGGCCCTAACCTTACGGACCAGAACTGGATTTTAGGAGGGGGAATTAAAAACATTTTCAATACAATTTCGGAAGGGGGAAGAGACGGCAAAGGAATGATCGCCTGGAAACAAACCCTAAAACCTTTAGAAATGGCCCAGGTGGGTAGTTATATTGTAAAAATGCAAGGAACTACCCCTGCTAATCCAAAAGCAGCGGAGGGTGATATCTGGGTAGAGGAAAATGCTCCTGAGGAGTAGAACTAGACCTGTAACCTGGCTTCAGAGGAAGGCGCTATGACGGAAGAAGAAAATTTTAGGGATTCTATAGGCACTATTGATAAAGAAGGCAAGCGCGCCTGGATATTTCCTAAGAAACCCAGTGGAAGATTTTATAAATACCGGAAATGGGTAAGCTATTTCTTGTTGCTATTCCTGGTACTCTCTCCATTTGTAAAACTAAATGGCAACCAATTCCTGATGTTCAATGTGCTGGAACGCCGATTTAATATTTTCGGTTTTCCTTTCTGGCCACAAGACTTTCACCTTTTTGTAATTTCCATGATCATTGGCGTTATTTTTATAGCGCTGTTCACTGTTGCTTTCGGTAGAATTTTCTGTGGCTGGATGTGTCCTCAAACTATTTTTCTGGAGATGGTGTTCCGCAGAATAGAATATTGGATAGATGGTGACCGCGGAGCCCAGATGCGATTGGACCGGCAACCCTGGAATGCTGAAAAAATACGAAAGCGAACGTCTAAATGGTTCATTTTTTTTATCATCTCATTCATAATTGCGAATGTCTTTTTGGCCTACCTCATAGGGGGAGATCAACTGCTACGATATATCATTGAAGGCCCGCTAAATCATGTCAATACATTAATTTCCCTCCTCATATTTACTGCCGTATTCTATTTTGTATTTGCATGGTTCAGAGAGCAAGTCTGCATTATCGCCTGCCCTTATGGAAGAATGCAAGGCGTTCTACTGGATAACAAATCTATTGTGGTAGCTTATGATCATAAACGGGGTGAAGGTGAGAACGGCCGAAAGAAATTCAGGAAAAACGAAGACAGGAAAAGTCTGGGCCATGGAGATTGTATAGATTGTTTTCAATGCGTCAATGTCTGCCCCACCGGTATCGATATCCGGAATGGCACACAACTGGAATGTGTAAACTGCACGGCCTGCATTGATGAATGTGATACCATCATGGAGAAGGTAAATCTCCCAACAGGTTTGATCCGCTATGCAAGTGAAGATAATATTGTTAAAAAAGCTAAATTTAGTTTTACCCCAAGGCTTAAAGGTTATTCTGCAGTACTTGTAATTTTGACAGGAGTCTTGATCGGGATGTTATTTTTACGGAACGAACTTGAAGCCAATATTTTAAGATTACCAGGGCAACTGTACGAGCGCAAGGAAGGTAATATCATTAGTAATGTGTATACCTTTAAATTGATCAATAAAACCACAAAAGAAATCCCTGATGTAAACTTCAGATTGATCTCTCATAAAGGAAAAATAGATCTGGTGACTCACAAGAACTTTACCGTGCCCTCTCAGGACCTTGCGGAAGGGACCCTCTTTATAGAAATTAATAATGCCGCCCTCAGTGGGGACAAGGATAAATTAAGAATTGGAGTATACAGTGGAGATGAACTTATTGAAACTACAAGCGCCAGATTTCTGGCGCCAAGAAGTTACAATTAGTTCTACCATTTGAATTAATTTGATAATCTGGAAAATAGATAGCTATGAAAATAAATTGGGGAACAGCAATAGTGATGGCATTTGCAGCATTTATTGCCTTTATACTGTATTTTGTATTCATTGCAAGCACAGATAACAGAGCAGAACACGATCTTGTAACAGAAGATTACTATAAGGAGGAACTGGCCTATCAAAAGGAAATTAATGCCCAGACCAATGCCTCTAAATTATCAACACCTATCAAAATAATTAAAGGAGAAGAAGGCCTGATAATCTACATACCAGAAGAATTTAATACTCAAAACACTAAAGGAACAGTGTCCTTATACAGACCATCTAATAAACAATTGGATTTCGACTTACCTTTAAGTTGGTCCAAATCACATTTGCTCATACCTGACAAACGTTTATTGGATGGTCGTTGGGACATTAAAATTTATTGGGTATATAAGGAAAAAGCCTACTTGCATAAAGAAAGTATTGTTTACTGAGATAAATAGACCTGGACATTTTGCAAGGATACAATAAGGAATACTATCTCATAAATACGAGATATTTATCAAAAACAAAATTGCCATAAAACATGTTGATATCGGCTGTCATATTGGGATTGATGGGAAGTTTACACTGCATTGGTATGTGTGGCCCTATTGCTTTTATGCTCCCTGTTGACAATACCAATTCTTTAAAGAAAGCCGGTCAACTTTCAATATATCATCTGGGCCGTTTGTTAGCCTATGGAAGCATAGGAGTAATTTTTGGTCTTCTTGGTAAGGGTCTTTACATTTTCGGTATGCAACAAAAACTATCAGTGATTATTGGTGTCATCATGATAATTGTTGTGCTTATTCCTTACCGCACTTTTGCTAAGTATAACTTCTCCAAGCCTGTATTCAGAATCATCTCAAAAATTAAAACCGGACTTGGTAAAGAACTAAAAAAGAAAACTCCTGATACATTTTTGACTATAGGTGTTTTAAATGGATTTCTACCTTGTGGATTGGTATATATGGCACTTTTTGGTGCAATAGCAATGGGTAATGCCCTTGAAGGCGCATTTTATATGATGCTTTTCGGCCTGGGTACAATTCCGTTAATGACGGCAGCCGTTTACTTTGGATCCATTATTAAGGGGACCTTAAGAACCCGGCTGAGAAAGGCAGTGCCTGTTTTTGTAATTTTGATCGGTTCCTTATTCATTCTCCGTGGTTTGGGACTGGGTATACCATATATTTCTCCCAAGCCAGTTACGGAGATGGTATCTGCTGATATGGAATGTCAGCAACCATAATAGTCGGACAAGATCACTAATTAATAAAATAGATTAAGACATATGAAAATAGTTTCTGCGGTTGAAGCCGTATCTCAAGTGCGATCTGGAGATCGCGTTTTTTTACAGGGAGCAGCTATGACTCCAAATATTTTGATCGATGCACTATGTGAGCGATACAACGAATTAAAAGATGTTGAAATTATTTCAATACATACTGAAGGGGAAGCCAAATACGCTCATTTGCCATATAGCGAAAGTTTTAAAATGAACAGTTGTTTTGTGGGCCCTAATGTCAGAAAATTGGTTAACAGTACACGAGGCGACTATATCCCCATTTTTCTAAGCGAAATTCATTTATTATTTCGAAAAAAAATACTGCCCCTTGATGTGGCCATAGTTCAGGTCTCCCCTCCGGACAAACACGGATTTTGTTCGCTCGGAGTTTCTGTTGATGTTGCCTTGCCAGCCATTCAGACAGCAAAAAAAGTCATTGCGCAAATTAATCCCTGCGTTCCCAGAACCCATGGAGATGGTATCATTCATATTAAGAATATTGATTGCGCTATTGAGGTGGACACTCCAATTCATATTCATGATCTGGTCCCAATTTCAGATATTGAAGAGCAAATAGGCAAACAGGTCGCACAGCTTGTTGAAGACGGTGCTACCCTTCAGATGGGTATTGGAAATATCCCCAACGCTGTACTGAAAAATCTGCACAACCATAAACGACTAGGAGTACATACAGAAATGTTTTCTGATGGGCTGCTGCCACTAATTGAAAACGGTATACTAACCGGTGAGGATAAAGAGATTAAAACAGGAAAAATTGTTTCTTGCTTTGCCGTGGGCTCACAAAAATTATATGATTTTGTCGATGACAACCCCCTGGTACATTTTAAAGAAGCAGGATATACAAATGATGCCGCGATCATTCGAAGAAATCCAAAAGTTACTGCAATTAATAGTGCTATTGAGATAGATTTAACCGGCCAGGTATGTGCTGATACTATTGGCAAGTTCCAGTATTCCGGTGTTGGAGGACAGATGGATTTTATAAGGGCTGCAGCACTTTCAGAGCGGGGCAAACCCATTTTTGCTATGCCATCTGTAACTTCCAAAGGCATTTCAAAAATTACACCTTATCTTAAGCATGGTGCAGGCGTAACCACAACAAGGGCACATGTTCATTATGTGGCTACCGAATACGGTGTTGTGGACCTCTTTGGAAAAAACCTGAAAGAAAGGGCAGATGCACTAATATCAATTGCACATCCCGACCATAGGGAGGAATTGCAAAAAGAGGCTTTTGAAAGGTTCGGCAGTACCAAAAATTTTGCATAAATGGATTTAGCACAGTATATAGACCATACTTTATTAAAGCCAACGGCTACTAGTCTGGACATTATAAATTTGTGCTCTGAAGCAAAACAACATCAATTTTATGCCGTCTGTGTTAATGGCTGCTTTGTAGCATTAGCACAAAAACAATTGATGGGCTCGGGAGTAAAACTTGCTGCGGTTATTGGATTCCCGCTTGGGGCAATGTCTACAGCATCTAAGGTTGCCGAAGCCAAAAACTGTGTAGAAAACGGGGCAGACGAAATTGATATGGTGATCAACATTGGATGGCTTAAAGAAGGACTATATGATAGTATAACCAGCGAAATAGCATCAATTAAGGAAGCTATCCAGGGCAAAGTTTTAAAAGTAATTATTGAAACCTGTTTCCTGAATGAAGAAGAAAAAAGCCGTGCTTGTAAGCTTATCATTGCCGCCAAAGCAGATTTCGTAAAAACTTCAACAGGTTTTGGCACTGGCGGTGCCACCCTAGGGGATGTAGAATTAATTAAAAATACGGTCAAAGGTTTGGCTGCCATAAAAGCCTCTGGCGGAATTAAAGACAAAACCACTGCCCTTAGATATATTGAAATGGGAGTTAGCAGGATTGGCACTTCCTCAGGAATTGCAATAGTAAATTAAGAGCACACATTAGTATGAGTTTACATATCGATGCCAACAAAAATGATATTGCGGATGCCGTTTTGCTTCCAGGTGACCCCTTGCGTGCTAAATGGATTGCTGAAACTTTTTTGGAAAATGCGGTGTGCTATAATAAGGTAAGAGGCATGTTTGGTTATACAGGTAACTACAAGGATAAACGTGTTTCTGTTCAGGGTAGTGGTATGGGGATTCCTTCTGCCTTGATTTACTATCATGAACTTATAAAGGAATATGGGGTAAAAACTTTAATAAGAGTAGGCACTGCAGGTTCTTATCAAAAACACATCGGGTTAAAAGACATCGTGTTTGCCATGTCTGCTTCAACCACCTCTGGCATTAATAAAAAACAATTTGGATTTGGGAGTTATGCCCCTACAGCGGATTTTGATTTACTTATCAAAGCAGCAGAATATGCAACCAAAAATAACATCGCTTTTAATGCCGGGAATGTATTGTCTTCTGACCAGTTTTATAGCGAAGATCCGGACGCCTATAAAAAATGGGCGAAAAGTGGTGTATTATGTGCAGAGATGGAAGCTGCAGGATTGTACACCATAGCTTCCAAAAATAACGTACAGGCCCTTGCCATTCTTACCATTTCAGATTCCCTGGTGAGCAATACAGCCTGTAGCGCCGAAGAGCGGGAAAATACATTTACTAAAATGGTTGAAATAGCCCTGAACATAATATAAAATGGAAACCAAAAGCGACATAAAAAACCGGAAAGATATTTCATTGCTGGTCCGGACCTTTTATGCGAAAATCAGAAAGGATGAAATACTGGGGCCGATATTTAATGCTATAATCAGGGATTGGGAAAGTCACTTTAGTCTACTCACAGATTTCTGGGAAACACAACTCTTCTTAAATCGCAAATATTCCGGGAACCCGGTCCTTGTACATCAGGAAGTTGATGATAAAATGAACCATTCTCTAACACCCGAGCATTTTGGATATTGGATTAACCTTTGGTTCTCTACTATAGATGAATTATTTGAGGGAGAAAATGCCTGGATAGCAAAAAACAGGGCGCAAAAAATGAGCACAATGCTATACATGCAGATATATCAGCACAGACAAAATTAATAGATAAATCATGTCGGATATCAAGAAAAAACTGAAGGAGAAATATGAGCAATTAGGGGAAAATCCAGAGACTTATTTGAAAGGCCTCTTACATGCCAAACCAATAAACTATTGGGACTATGTAGAAGTAAATACATTGCTTTCTTTGCAAAAGCCAAGAACGCATTTTAAAGACGAAAGTATTTTTATTATGTACCATCAGGTTACCGAACTGGTACTGAAAATGATGTGTCATGAACTGGAACAAATCACAGAAGAAAAACAACTCACCGAAGACTATCTCATCACTAAAATCAACAGATTAAATAGATATACCACTTTGCTCATTACTTCTTTTGATATTATGAAAGATGGGATGGATTATGACGATTACAACATATTCAGATCTACACTTACCCCTGCCAGTGGCTTCCAAAGTGCTCAATTCAGGTATATTGAGCTCTATTGCACCCGCTTGCAAAACCTTGTCAATGATCAAGGCAAAAGCAGACTACCCGTAAAACCGACCATCGCAGATTATTTTGAGCACATCTACTGGAAAGACGCCGGGCTCAATAGAAAAACGGGTGAAAAAACTTTGACTATGCAGCAGTTTGAGGATGAATATCTTGAAGGATTCGTAGCATTTGCTAAAAAAATAGAGGGTAACACACTTGAAGATCGCATTTTAGAACTCCCGGAACTATCCTCGGATTTAAAAGACAAATTAAAAGAATTTGATGTTTTGTATAATGTAAAATGGCCTTTGGTTCATCTCAGTACAGCAAAGCACTATTTAAATAAAAAAGGAGAACAAAAGGCAGCAACCGGCGGATCTAAATGGATAAAATACTTGCACCCCAAGCATCAGCAACGTAAATTCTTTCCTGTATTATGGACACAAAACGAGAAAGATAGCTGGGGAAGCAATTAGTATTTTTGAACAATTTTACTTTAACTTTCCTCCGAACCGATTAATGTTTGTGATTACCTCTCCTGATATTCAGGCTATTTGAGAGCAAAATAAGCATCAAACTTAGCACCATTAACAAGCTGGCAATAGCTATTAGCTCAGAATTCCCTGCAATTATTTTTAGTTTTAACCAGGCGGTTATTGCCCTGGAAAAGATAAATAATTCTGAAAGGATAAAACCAGAGAGATATAGGTAATACATATTCCTCCGGATTCTTAACATCTTAAAATAATCGAGGAATAAAAACAATCCTATAGTCACCACACCCAAAAAAGTTAAATGTAGGTAGCCTATGGTAAAATCTAAAAACTCTACTGCCAGGCCGGCAAAATAGGGCAACGCACTTAACAATTGCAATATCATTTTTAGACCAGCCAAAAAGACAATTATCTTTAACATCCCAATATGAAGAGGGGAGAAAAACTTATCCGCTCTCTTCTGTATTTTAAGAAGTGAAACCCCAAGAACTAAGAATGCCCCTATTTGTAAAATTGCTCCAATGGCTCCTAAAATATTAACTATTACATGTGGTTTTGCAAAGAGGGCAGATAAGAAGAAAGAGAGAATTATTCCCAGATTTAGACTCCCATAAAATAACTTCATTGTCTTCTCTGGGATAACTAGTTGTTGTCTTTCAAGAACAAACAACAACATTCCGACAAGAGATAGTATCATCCAGCCATTATATAGAAAATGAAGATAGAAATAGATGGCCAGACGGTACCAAACAGATTCCGGACCTAAAATATTCATAATTGCTCCCAGGGCCCAGGGCCCCGCACTAGAGATTACCAGATACCATAAAGATGCCCTTATACACTTAAAGGAATCTGATTTCCGGTAAGTGATCGGCGTATATTTCAAAAAAAACCAGGTAAACCAGTACGAAGCAAACAAAAAGAGGGTAGAAAAGATAATGGAAAACAAGGCATACCCCATAAAGGGAAAAGTAAAAAGCATCCCTATTAATGACACTTGCGTAAACCAAAAGATTCTGGAATACTTCTTGTTGAAACTGGTTTTGGCTAAATACAACTTGTACAATATGGTGGAAACAGATAAATAAACCCATCCCAATAGTGCAATATGCGAATGGGTATTCAGGATAAACTTGTAATTTATCGGGATTTCCAGAAGATTAAATGAACGTAAAACCAGGCCTAATACGGCAGCCAAAATGAAATAAATTAGAGCGATTTTTACATGATGATTTGGCTTGATCATTCGCGAGGCTTTTTTTGATTTTATCAGAAATCTTTTCGCCTGGATTTATAAGACAAACTCCAAATTGGTAGAATCGCCCAAAGTAATAGCAATCCAAAAGAAATAATCAGACCAGAATTGGTGCCAAAGAATTGCTTAAATACGGCTCCCGTATAACCCAGTAAAGCCGAAATATCTAATTTCAGAAGTATTAACGTACGCGACAGATCTATAGGATTGGCCATGGCAGCTGCCAGAGAAAAGGTGTCCAGGGGATATTCCTCAAAAATTATGAGCGACAGTAAAAACAATCCGTCATAGATTACTGCTAAGAATAACCATAGTAACACTGCATAACCAAAACCTTTGATCTTATTTTCATTAGACAATGCTATATTAAACGCCAGACCGGTAAAAATAAATGTCAGGAAAGATCCTGTAACGAGTAAAAGGGAAAAATTCCAAATGGCATCGCTTTTAAATAGACCGTACAAGACAAATGGTATTCCCAAACCTAACATAAGGCTCAGGGTCAGTGAAGTTGCCACACCAAAAAATTGGCCCAGAAAGATAGAGGAACGCTTTAAGGGCTGTGCCAGCAATAATTCTATAAACTCTCTTGAATTATAGAAATACATGACTCCAAAGATGGTTCCGATAAGCGGCACCAACACAATGATCACATTCATTAAGGTAATAACCGCTTTGGACAGATCGTTGTTTAGGAATAATAACACAAAGCCCAACAACAAATAAAAGAGAAAGTACACATAGCTCCAGCGACTGCGCATTAAATCGTAAAAACTGTATTTTAATATTTTAAGCATGTGTTTTGTAATTTGCTATAGCCGCAATGGCATGTTCAAAATCTTTCTCTTTTGTTTTCTCTTTTAGTTCCTTGATACTCCCCTGAAAATATATATTGCCTTCGAGCAAATACACTATTTCGTCTGCCACCTCTTCAACAAACTGCATAATGTGCGAAGTGATCAACAAGGTTTTACCCTTCGACTTCTCTTTTTGGATCAGCTCTTTTAATTGTATTAGTGATGCCGGATCCAAACCGGTGGTGGGCTCATCTAAAATCATCAGCGGGCTGTCGAACATAAAGGCCATCACAATATTTACCTTTTGTTTTGTGCCACCAGAAAGTGTACTTAATTTTTTATCCAGAAAAGGTTCTAATTCCAATAGTGAGATCAGTTGTTCCTCCTCACTTGGTTTTTGACGAAGATCAATGATCATCTGAATTAATTCTTTTACACTAAGGTTGTTTGGAAAATTGGCGATCTGTGGCAAATAATTAATTTCCTTGCGATATTTCCATTTACCCTTTATGCTACTATCGAAAACCGAAATATCACCAGCATCCGGGATTACCATCCCCAAAACGCTTTTAATGAGTGTGGTTTTTCCTGAGCCATTTGGTCCTAAAATTGCATAAATCCCTCCATTAGTGATGTCCAGGTCAACCCCGGTGAGCACCTTGTTTTTGCCATACTTCTTGTGCAAGTCTGTTATGCCTATCATTATAATTTCTTCATTAGAGGATTAGCGTCTATTAGTTTATCGGGGGTGAAAACAGGGGAGACCTTTTCAGAAAAATCAATGATATCCATAAACAGGCTTCTGAGCATTATTATCGTCTCCGGGGTTCTGTTCACAATATAGGAGAACAGTTTTACAGGCCTGTAGGGCACATCACCTATGCCATTTTTATCCAGATCATACCCGGTATATGAGCTCCAGAAATTCTGATCAAAAACATTGTCGTTGAGCTTACTGTTATAAGAAACATCGAAAGAGTTATAAAGGAAATTATTATTAATCACAATATTCCCATAGCAAGCCCCCCGCACTTTTAAGGCCCAGCCATTATTTATAAAATCATTCTTTTCATAACGCACCCTGTTTGTACCTTCTACAGTAATACCGGTGGTATTATCTTCAAAAGTGTTACCTCTAATTTCCGCATCATTAATTTCCTTTAGTAATAATCCGTAAGAAGTAGGGCCCCAATTTTTTCTAAAGATGTTGTCTATCATTTTAATTTCCTTTGAAAACATCACCGCCACTCCGGCACCGTTGTTCTCAAAAACATTGTTTTGATAAGTATCATTATTGGAAAACATGAAATGCAAGCCGTAGCGAACGTTATCCGAACTCCTGTTGTTACTGATATTAATGTTATCAGAAAATTCCAGATAGATACCATCTCTTACATGTTGCACAATATTGCCATCAATATCAACATACTGGCAATACCATAATTGTATACCGTTGCCAGAGTTGAACTCTTCCACCGCGTCTCCCACAATTTTGTTGTTATACACTTTGCCGTGCTGGGATTTCTCCAGATATATACCAAAAAATAATTTCTCCAATACCACATTCTGGATAAGAAAATTTTTGCTTTTTATAACCCGTATTGCAGCATAATCCGAGGTATAACTTGTGCCAACATTAATGATGAACAAGCCATCTACGGTAACCCCATCTGATGTTATGGTAATTATCTCTCCTTTATCTTCTCCGTCAATCACAGGATATCCCTTCCCAAGCAGGGTCATTGGTTTATCTATTACCAGGTTATATTCCTTATAAGTTCCTTTTTTAACAAGAACGGTATCATAATCTGAGGCCATGGCTATTGCTTCCTTAACAGAAGCCACCTCACATGAATAACAGACTTCAATGGTTTTGGCCCAAAGGCCTGACCCTGTAATGGTACAAAAGAAAAGAATGAATAATCCTCTTATGTTCATAGTGTTCCTTCTTAGAGTACTATATATCTGACAGCAATATTTACCGCCCAATCCTCATCCATAAATATACCATTATAGTTCTGATATAGAGGTATCGCTTCTTCCATCAGACTTGGTACATCTTTGCTTTTTAAATGATAGGCTTTTGTTGCATCTATGAACCGGCCGCTTGTATAATCTGTGACGGAAAGCTTAGAAAAACTGTTCTGATCCTTTGTTTTCAAGTAATTCACCAGGCATTCTATCGCATCAAAACTCACTGGGTTTCCAGCACCGGAAGTCGCTTCTGCCCTGAACGCATTGTCATTGATCTCCATATTACAAAGTGCACATGACTTGGTTTGAGCCATGCTCATCTCAGTAACAACAAGGCATAGGAAGAGTGTAAAAAGTACTTTAAAAGTGCTCATATATGAATTATCTTATGATTAAAAATTTTGAATTTTCAGTGGCCTGTACCCAATGCCGAACTTCTTTTGGAAATCTAAAATGTTGATACTTATGTAAGTCGAATTGTTGCTCATTAATAAAAAAAGTAATCTCACCTTCAAGTACGATCAATTCAGCATCCCGTGGAGAAGTATGCTCAGGAAAAATTGCACCATTCTCTAAACTTATGCAAAGAATTTCCAAGAAGGATGTCTTTATTAATTGCTTTACCTGGAGACCATTAAAAGCGAGAGACGCAATTATATTATTTAGCTCGTACATTAATTGGTTTTTGGTGCTACTTCCCATCCCTGAACTTTCCTGAAATGTCATTTATGATTATACGATATACTATAGGAATACCCTTTTGTGTTAAACGACTAGAAAAATCACTGATAAATTTAGCTCCGGAACCCTCTGTCTTTGCAATAGTTTCCTGTACTCCCTCAGCAAACTTGTGCAGATAGTATTTGGCGGTGCTTCCCTTAAGTTCTTCAAAATTGCCATGTATCAGAACAGAACGCCAATTTTGTATGGTATCAATCTGGTCTACCTGCAATGCCACCAGGTTTAATTTTCTCATGGCCGCTATTTTGTGGCCTTCCGTGGAATAGCTCAAAATACAGTTCTCCTTTGCGTCATAATAGTAAGTAATTGGGGTTATATAGGGGGTTGCTCCAGAGTTAAAAGCCAATCGTCCTATATAGTTATCCTTAAGCAACTTAATACATGCTTCCGTTTCTAATGTTCCAAAAATTGAATGCATCTTAGTCTTTATTTAATCGGTAACTTCAAATCTTAGTTTTAATTCTGGCCAGGTAAATGTTTCTCCGCCATTCTCCTTAAAGGCTTTTTCAACACCTTCTTTTGTGCCAAATGCCGTCAGGTATTCGCCCATCGGACTTGGTATTTCATCGCATATTAAATAATTCGCCTCAGCTGCATCTACTAATTCTCCGGGGGCGTCATAATCATTAACCAAAAACATGGCTATAGTGGTGTTATCAACATCCTTTAAATGGTTCAGCATGCATTCTACAGCATCAAATTTAAATACCTTACCTTTTTCTGTCACTAGTTCTGCTGCATGCTGACGGTCTACTATTGTCATACTACAAAAATGACAACCATCAGAACCATAGGTAATGGGTTGGGGGCTTACTTTACAGGATACCAGCAATCCAATTAATATCAGGAAATAAAAGGGCGGTATTTTTTTAAGATGCTTCATGTCTCAGAACTTGATTTTTTTTCTCTCTACGCCCTAGCAAGTATGCCACAAAAGAAACTGCCATACCAAGACCAAGGCAATAGGCTCCCAACTGGGGATAAGAATGTGCCGTGAAGTTCAGGATGTCCTTAGAGCCAAATAAGGGCGGTTGAAAACCCATCACAGAGCCATCCGGATTGGTGAATTTCATGATTGCTTTTGGATCCAGATCATAGCCATAGTCGTGCTCCCACAAATAAAAATCATACAAGCCGGCAGCGCTAACCAAAACCATCATTATAAACCAATACAGGTACCATTTGTGATTCCCATAAAATGCAATTATCAATCCTAAAACGGTCGTAATAATGATACCAAGAGGAAATATTTTAAATTCCGGAATTGCGTCAGGAATATACTTCATCCCAACATAGTGATTCATCAAATTGATGTTTTTTATATCATGTGGATTTGCATCCGAAAAATCATTAATATGAATGTACATCCCCAGCGGAGTTGGGTACTGTGGTGCTTCTAGTGTAATCTTCCACAAAGGAAAAACAAACAAAAGCAGTGGCAGTAATGCCGCAAGGAACATTAGTATCTTCGACTTATTCATAATGTAAAAGGATTAAAAGAAAAGCGGATAGGGTTAGTGTTAGCTACCCGCTTTTAGTTTGAAAAAAAGAATTTCTAAGAGTATTTACTCACCCAAAGACCAGGACAGGTCTAAGTTCGAGTTTTCAGGGGAAACTCTTATATACCCCTGCATTTCCTGGTGAAGTGCCGAACAAAAATCTGTACAATAAAATGGCCAGACACCTACCTGTTTAGGTTCCCAAACAAAGCTTTCCGTTTGCCCCGGCATAATAAGAAGCTCTGCTGTATTGGCACCCAAAACACTTACCCCATGGGGAACATCATAATCTTGTTCCAAGTTGGTGACGTGGAAATACACTTTATCCCCCACTTTAATACCTTCAATATTATCCGGGTTAAAGTGGCTTCGAATCATAGACATGTAGATATGTACTTCTTTGCCATTTCGTTCTACTCGTACATCTGCATCTGTCTGGATACCATATTTATGCTCATTCTCTGAAAGATTATATATCTTTTTAGATCTTGCCTTTACAATATCTGCTGCTATCCCTGCGGCGTAGTGTGGTTCACCTACCGTTGGGAAATCGAGCAGCAGCTCCATTTTTTCTCCGGATATATCGTATAACTGAGCAGATTGTGTTACTTCCGGACCGGTTGGCAGATAGCGGTCTTTAGTAATTTTATTCATCGCCAGCACATATTTACCAAATGGTTTTCTGGAATTCCCTCCGGGTATCATAAGGTGACCTACGGAATAATAACAAGGTTGCCTGTCTACAACTTCCCAGGTACCTACCTTCCATTTCACCACTTCCGAAGAAATGAAGAATGTAGTATAGGCGTTACCTTCGCCATCAAATTCTGTGTGTAATGGCCCCAAGCCTCCACTTTTAACCGTTCCAGCTAAAACATCTTCAAAATTCAGGATAGGGATGCCATAAGCATCTCCGTCAAATTTCTCTGCCTCGATAGCTGCAAGCATTTTGGAGAACGAGTGTACAGTCAGATCTGCAGAAAGTTTTCCGTTACCAACAATATATTCTCCGGTAGTATCTACATCACAACCGTGAGGAGATTTAGGTGTAGGAAGGAAATACACGGCACCAGGAACCTCTAGTGGATCTACCACAAGAACTTCTTTCTTCATAGTTGAAGTGGCAGTATGTGTGCTCTCATCATATACGTTATGCGCATAATTTGTAGCCATTTTTTTGCCTCCGCCGCCATTGACATATTCTTCTATTTTCTTCCAGTTCACGGCAGCAATAAAGTCTTTATCATTCTGCGATGCATTTACTTCTAGCAGAGAACTGGCCTCTTCCGTATTGTAAGTGGTAAAAAAGAACCAGCCGTGAGAATCACCCCTACCAGGGTGTGCAAGGTCATAATCGAACCCAGGCATCATCAACTGAAATTTAATGTCCATTCTGCCATTTTCAGGTGCCACACTTATAAATGTAAGGGCTCCCTTGAAATTACCTTTGTAATCCTTAATTGGCATATCTCTTTGAGGAACTGGCACTGAAAACCTTGTGCCGGCCACCACATACTCTGTATTTTCCGTAACAAAGGAAGAACTATGGTTCCCCCCACTATTGGGGATTTCAATGATCTCAGTAGTTTCAAAAACACTTAGATCTACTTTAGCAATCCTGGGAGTATTGTTCCCATTGATAAATACATATCTACCATCCAATTCTCCATTGGTTTGTGAAATGTCCGGGTGATGCGAATCATCCCATGGCACAAAACCATGTGAGGTATTAAGCATAGGTTTTGTTTCTTCGTTATAGCCCCATGCCTTTTCAGCATCCTGTGAAAAAACAGGAATCACTTTGAAAAGTCGTCCAGATGGCAATCCGTATACAGATAACTGTCCACTGAAGCCACCAGAAATAAAGGCATAAAACTCATCGTGCTCTCCAGGGGCCACATAGACACGTTCAGCGGCATTGGAAGTTAACGCACCATTTGAAGTGCCTTTTCCCTGGTTATTGCAACTGGTCATTACCAGGGCAAAACCCAAAATACCGGTTAATAAAAGACTAAATTTTTTCATCATTTTTATAAATTTTCTAGTTGTTATTAATTAGATGGAGGTAATATCACTTTGTCTACAACATGAACAATTCCATTACCAGCAGGCACACTTGCAAGGATCTTGGCTCCGCCAACGTAGACATCATCTCCTTTTACTTCTACTGTCGTGCTCTGATCATTTGCCTGGCCTAATTTTTTAAATTTCTTTAGAAATTCCTTATCATATTTACCTGGCGTAACATGGTGTTTTAGAATGTTGGATAGGGCATCCTTATTCTCTGGTTTAAGTAAATTTTCCACGGTGCCTTCAGGAAGTGCATCAAAAGCAGCGTTTGTCGGCGCAAAAACCATAAGGGGCCCTGCATTGACCAAAACATTCTCTAATTCCGCAGCTTGCACTGCAGCAACAAGTGTTGAATGGTCCGCAGATCCAATTGCAATGTCTAAAACATTGGGCGTAGACTCATCGTCTTTAAGGAAAGCCTGCCCTTGTTTTTTAGTTTGTTCCGTCGCCTGAGGTTCTGAAACGGAGTCGGTACCTGTCGTTTTAGCATCATTTTTACATGCAACTAAAACGAAGAGCAAAATAATTAAAGCTGGTAGCAGCTTAAGTCTAGTGTCTGTTTTCATTATTTGTTGGTTTAAAGTGTTCGGAAATATTCTAAAACGGCTCTGGCCTGCTCTTCTGTCAGACCCTGGTTGGCCATTGGAGAACCATTAAATTCTATCAGGAGGTCTTTGGCAAGAGGATCTTCCTTGACCATTCCTTCCGGATTCAGGATCATGTTCATAACCCATTCCGGGCTACGTCTTTCTAATATTTTATCGGGTGCCGGACCAATGAATTTCTTTCCTACTCTATGGCATGCGAGACACATTTGATTATATATCCCTTCTCCCATAGTTGCCATTTCCTGGTCTATTTCATCATTCAATGTCAAATCTGTAATTGGGCCTACCCCTTTATTGTTAAGTTCTATTCTTTCAGAGGCTTTAGTAGTAGGAGCTTCTGTTTCTGATTTAGGCTGCTCTGTCTGGGATTTCTGCCTTTCGACGCTAAACCCTTCCTTTTTCTTTTCTTCTTTTCCACCACAACTCAATACAATTAAAGAGAGGAGTAATAGAGCACTTCTGAAAACGAATTTCATAATTTATAGATGTTAAGATTATGGCTCAAAAGTAGTTGCGAAGTCATAGAAAAAACATGACTATTGTCATATTTAAGATAAAAATATCTTTTTATTGTTATATTTGTATTATCAATTCATTTTTATGTTCTCAAACTCCTCAAAATATGCTATTAAGGCTGTTCTATACCTGGCACTTCACGCCAGTGAAGACAATAAATTGATGGTAAAGGATATCTGCAAGCCCATCAACGTACCAAAGGCTTACCTTTCCAAGTTACTCCAGGATTTATCCCGACATCGCATAGTTTCCTCTACACGTGGCCCTAAAGGTGGTTTCTATCTAAGTGAACTGAATAAAGATTTGTTTGTTATGGATATTGTTGGTGTCATAGACGGTAAGAATAAGCTAGAGTCCTGTCTGCTCAGCCTAAAAGATTGCAGCAAGGATAAACCCTGTCCTCTGCACCATGCTGTTAGTAGTTCGCGTTCAAAAATGATAAAAAGCCTTGAATCTACTTCAATTCGCGAATTATCTGAAAATCTAGGTGACAAGAAGGCATTCTTACCTCTCTGATGTTACTTTGTCAGCTATATCAAAAGCCGTAACTTGATAGCTTTTATTTACCATAACTATTGCTTCCGATTATGAATAAAAATTCATCCAGAAGGTCTTTCATTAAAAGAGCCACCCTGGGAACCGCCGCAATGAGTGCAGCTCCTGAAATTTTAGCAGGTTCCTACTCTCAAAAACTACTACTGCATAAAACATATCATCAAAAAGAATATGCGCATAACGATCAGATTCAACTGGGGCTCATCGGCTCAGGAATTCAGGGTATTTACGATACCAGGGCTGCGCTAGGAGTAAACGGGGTACAACTGGTTGCTGTTTGTGATCTTTATGAAGGAAGATTAGACAGAGCGAAGGAACTCTGGGGAGATGATATATACACCACCAGGGATTACCGGGAACTACTTCAAAGAAAAGATATCGATGCCGTTATTGTTGCCACCCCGGATCATTGGCATAAAAAAATTACAATTGATGCCCTTAATGCCGGCAAGGCCGTGTATTGCGAAAAACCGATGGTCCAAAAATTTGATGAAGGCCATGAAATAATTAAAACTCAAAAGCAAACAGCTGTAGTATGCCAGGTAGGTAGCCAGGGAATGTCTTCCCTGGGTAATGAGAAAGCAAAACAATTGTATAATGATGGTGCCATTGGCGAAATTGTTATGCTAGACATGTATAACGATCGCTATTCATCCGATGGGGCCTGGCAATATCCTATCCCTCCGGATGCTAATCCGTCTACGGTAGATTTTGACACTTTTTTGGGAAACGCCTCAAAAGTACCTTTTGAATTGAAACGATTTTTCAGATGGAGAAATTATCAGGATTACGGAACTGGAGTTGCCGGCGATCTTTTCGTTCACGCATTTTCTACCTTAAATTTTGTGCTGAGTTCAAAGGGGCCAAATAAGGCATTGGCAACAGGAGGACTGCGTTATTGGAAAGACGGTCGGGATGTTCCGGATGTTTCTCTCACCCTTTATGATTATCCTCAAACAGCAACTCATGCAGCCTTTAATGCCGTCTTCAGAATAAACTTTATTGCAGGAAATGGCGGAGGTGGTGGATTTAAAATAATTGGTACCGAAGGTGAAATGGAGGTGAGTCAGAATAGGGTTCAACTAACCCGTTCAAAATTGGGAATGACTCCGGGAGGTTATTCCATGGTTGCCTATACCGAAGCTACCCAGGAGAAAATCAGGAAAGAATATGCCGTTAAAAATACCACATCCAGAGCAACATCCTTAAACACCGGGCAGACCATATGGGAAGCGCCCCGTGATTATAAAGGCGGGCATTATGACCATTTTTTTAATTTCTTCGAGGCAATTCGGGGCAATGGTACTATTGTACAGGACCCCACATTTGGATTACGGGCAGCAGGTGCTGCGCTATTGGCTAATGAAAGTTATTTTAACGAGAAGATTGTCAATTGGGATCCGGTTACTATGCAACTTGTTTAAATTAATGTATGTCAATACTTTAAATAAAAAGGGAGCCCCCACAGACTCCCCTTCTCATTCATCAACTATATATATCACTCAATCAAATCCTAAATGTTATAACGGGAATTTTTGAATGGTTGGCAATATCTTCACCAATACTTCCCATGAAGAAATGCGCCAGGCCTCTTCTTCCGTGTGTTGGTATCCCTATTGCGTCTGCTCCGATACTCTCGCTAAAATTAAGCACTCCGCGCTCCACACTGTAATCGTTATAGATTTCAACTTCTTTCCCGGCTCCGGACTTCTGTAAGAAATCAGTAACCTTTTTGTATATATCCTGGTGACTTAGAAAATCTTCCCCAGGTGTATTTACATAGACCAGGTGCAGTTTTGCAGATAAGGTGTCGGCAAAATCTAATGCCTTTTGGAACGCCACCAAGCCTTCTTCTCTGAAATCAGAGGCGAAAACAAAATTTTCTACATTAAAGTCTTCAATTTCCTTTTTAATAACCAGAACGGGAACATCGGCATGACGAACTACCTTCTCTGCATTAGATCCGACAAATATTTCTTTTAGTCCGTCCGTGCCATGAGACCCCATAACTATTAGATCAGCACCGTGTTTTTTAGCTACATCATTTACCTCGCTAAAAACCTTAAAGTGCTTAATTATCGGAGTAATCTTTATGTCTTTTAAATACGGCTTATCTAAGAAATTGGTCAATCTCTTTTCCGCCAGTTTAATAAAGAATACAGTTTGTTCTATATGCAAGCCTTCAGCAGAGGTCAGAACGGCCTCATTAAGTTCCAGCATATGCAAAACCAAAAGTTCTGCTTTGTGTTTTTTTGCCAAAGAAGCGGCTACTTTTATGGCATATTCGGATTGTTCTGAGAAGTCAACAGGTACAATAATAGTTTTCATAATTTTAATTTTAAGATTACACAGTCATAGAAAAAAGGCGTGTTTTTGGCGCTTTTCTATGTAACAACAAATCAAATGCCATGCAAATGTTTCTTATAAATGGTCTACCAGCTTCGGTGACTATTATTTCTTTGGGCATAACTTCTACCAGCTTGTCGGCCTCCATTTCCTTAAGGCTATTTAACACCCTGTCAATTTCAGGAAAATAGGTAGCTTCGCTATCCCATGACGTTCTAAAGTGGCACATTAAATTTAATATATGCCTTCTAATTTTTTCATCTTCACCAGTTAGTATATGTCCTTTGTAAATAGGAATAATCTGGTTTTCAATTAAATGCTGATACTCTTCCAAACCTTTGACATTTTGCGCAAAACTATACCAACTGTCACTAATGCTAGAGGCTCCCAGGCCAATCATCAGCTTGGTTTTTGAGGCGGTATACCCCATAAAATTTCTATGCAATTTACCTGAAACCATTGCCTTATACAAGCTATCGCCTTCCCTTGCAAAGTGGTCCATCCCAATTTCAAAATACCCGGCCTCAGAGAGCATTTCTTTTCCAAGGGCATATTGTTTTCTTTTCTCTTGCGCACTAGGTAAATCCTCATCCTTATATCCTCTTTGTCCATTGCCCTTTAACCAGGGAACATGTGCATAACTATAAAATGCCAAACGATCGGGTTTAAGGATCTTTGTTTTCTCGATGGTGTTCTCAATGTCCTTTAAGGTTTGATGGGGTAGCCCAAAAATAATATCATGTCCAACTGATGTGTACCCTATTTCACGTGCCCAATTGGTTACATTACTTACCTGCTCAAAGGATTGAATCCTGTGAATGGCCTTTTGTACCTTCTCACTATAATCCTGCACGCCATAGCTTACCCTCCTGAAACCAACATTGTAAAGTGCCTGAAGGTGATCTTTATTTGTGTTATTGGGATGGCCCTCAAAACTGAACTCATAATCCTCAGCTCTATCAGCCCTGTAAAATATTCCATGAATTAGTATTTCAAGATTTTCGGGAGAAAAAAATGTTGGGGTCCCACCACCCAGATGCAATTCTTTTATAATTGGTCTGCTACTGAAAAGATCGCAATATAATTTCCACTCTTTCAGTACAGAATTGATATATGGCATTTCAACTTCATGCCGCTTTGTAATTCTTTTGTGGCATCCACAAAAAGTACACATACTTTCACAAAATGGCAGATGGATATAAAGACTTATACCCTCCTCCTTATTGCTTTCGTTAAAACTTTGTATTAAAGATGCTTTCCACCGTTTTGCTGAAAAAGTAGTCATATCCCAATAGGGAACCGTAGGGTAACTGGTATATCTGGGACCTGGAATATTGTATTTCTGGGTTAAACTACACATTAACTAAATGTTTCTAACAAATCTACAATGAGCTTCACCAAGAAAACATGATAAAAGTCAGGATTAGATTTAGGATGAGCATATCCTGTATTATCAATTCCTAAAAATATGCAAATGGCTTCCTCGCTAAACTGAAATGCAATTAAGAAGATCCAATAGCGCTAAAACACTATAAAACCTTATAGAACCGACATTCACATATCCATCTTAAGCAAGAGAGTTCAGAGTCCTTCTACTCTGTATTAAAGCGATATCGCACTAAAAGACACCATAATATATACCACTATAAGAACCACCAGAATTGAAGCCAGAATATCCCAAATATTATAACTAGATTTATTTGCAGCTTTCTGCTCTGTTGAAATAGACCCGAATGTTAACCCCTGCAGCTGGGCCTTAGAAGGTGCAGGATAAAACATACTGACCACAACGGCAATGGCAACACAAATAGCAAAGAAATAGGCCCCAAAGACCAGCCAATTGATATCTGCTATCCTGAACATAAAACTTCCTTCCGAAAAACTGGACTTGGTAATCTCCAGTGTCAATTTTGAAAATCCAATTAAAAATCCTCCTACGAGGGTAGCAATGGCCCCATTGGCATTGATCCTTTTATAAAAAATCCCAAGTAGAAAGACCGCTGCAATCGGAGGTGAGATATACGCCTGAACATTTTGCAAATATTCGTACAGCCCGTCAGATAATGTGGTAATAATAGGAATCCAAAGCAACCCAAGGCCAACGACAAAAAATGTAGCAATCCGCCCCGTTTTCACCAGCTTTTCTTCCGGTTTATCCGGTCTTATTTTCTTATAGATATCTAAGGTAAAAAGCGTAGAACAAGAGTTAAAAACCGAAGCAAGCGAACTCATCAAGGCTGCAAGAAGTCCGGCTGCAACAAGCCCTCTTAAACCAGAGGGCAGGAGGTTACTCATAAGAACCGGAAAGGCCTCGTCCGGACTGTCCCAATCTAGCTTCCCCTGCATTTTTAATCCTAATGCCACAACTCCGGGAATCAGAAACAAAAATACCGGCATTAGTTTCAAAAGGGCACCAAATATACTACCACGCCTTCCTTCTTTGACGTTTTTGGCCGTCAGTACGCGTTGCACTATTACCTGGTCTGTACACCAATACCAGATCCCTACAATAGTACTGGTAATAAAAAGCGGCAACCAGGGATAATCCGGGTCCGAATTGGAACGCCACATATTAAAATAATCCGCCCCAACCGTGTTTTTAAGTTCTCCCCAACCACCAACGGCATCGAGCCCCATGAACGTCAGCACCCCAGCACCCATTACCAATACAATGGCCTGTATGGTCTCAGTATAAACCACAGCCCTCATTCCTCCCAGCACGGTGTATAATCCGGTAAGCACCACAGTAGCAACAGCTCCAATCCAGAAAGGGATGCCGAGGAGAGCCGATACAACTACTCCCCCGGCATAAATTGTGACAGATACTTTGGTTAAAATATAAGCTATGAGTGAAACCACGGATAACACCCATCTGGACCTGGCATCGAATCGCTTCTCAAGGAATTCGGGCATCGTAAAAACTCCGCTTCTTGCATAAAATGGCAGAAAAACCCATCCCAGCATTAATACAATCCAGGCATGCAATTCATAGATTAGCAGGGGCATCTTATCTCCAGCTCCGTTACCTGCAAGGCCAACTACATGTTCCGAACCAATATTGGAAGCAAATATTGAAGCTCCTACAACAAACCAACCTATATTTCTGCCGGCAAGAAAGTAATCTTCTGTATTCTTTTGTTTTTGCTTAATGACCCACCATGCAACTCCCAGTAGAATTATAAAATAAGCAGTAATTACTATCCAGTCTATTGCGTCTAGTCCTTTCATAAAATTGACGTTGGTTGTTCTTTGAAGTATTCGGTGTTCTAGAAGTTATTTTTAATCCAGTTGTATGGTGCCCTTTTAATCCACAACCCCCGGGTGAAGTCAGGAAAATCCTGAGGCTCTCCATTATTGGCCAGCGAAACTTCTGATAATGGGGTTACCGCGCTCCAGGCTGCAGCGTCATAGGCATCCATGGGAGGCGCAATATTCTTTTTGGCAGATTCCACAAAGGCATTAATAACAAAGAAATCCATCCCGCCATGACCTGCCCCTTCGGCATATTGACCAAACTTCTTCCATAGTGGATGATCATATTTAGCCAACCATTCGGTTGCATCATCCCATTGATGTGGTTCGGATTCTCCTTCAACATAAATTCTGTTTCCATCTACTTCCCAAAGTCCGTTTGCACCCTGAACCCTGAATCCTAAAGAATATGGCCTGGGAGAGTTGCAATCGTGAGTAACAATAATGGTTTCGCCATTTGCAGTGCCTATGGTAGAGGTAATAATGTCTCCCTGCTTAAATTTTATGCTGGCATTAGGATGGTCTTTCCCACCATGCTTTACAATATGGTTATGCAACCCAACTGCCTTTGAGGCGTGAGAAGTCATAGATATAAATCTGTTTCCTCTATTAATATCTGCCATAACAGCAACAGGCCCTAACCCATGGGTTGGGTAGACATCGGCATTGCGTTTAACAGAATGTGCAGTACGCCATTTGGCTTCGGAAGTTGCTTTTTCGCCAAATTCTACACCGCCTCCATAGGGCTGCTTGCCATTATTGAATTTCACTTCCCTGAGGTCGTGCTGGTACCCACATCTAAAATGCAGTAACTCGCCAAATACCTGCTGACGTACCATATTTAACACTGCCAGAACATCCCTTCTGTAATTCACATTTTCGAGTATCATCAGATGGGTGCCGGTTTTTTCATGTGTATTTACCAAATCCCAGCATTCTTCCAGCGTATTGGCCGCCGAAACCTCAACACCGGCATACTTGCCGGCTTCCATAGCATCAACAGACATTGTAACATGCCATAACCATGGGGTGGCAATTATGACAGCATCTACTTCCTTGAGCTCCAATAAGTTTCTATAGTCGTATTCTCCCTTGCCATAAACCTTTGGTTCTTTTCCGCCTGCATCACTAATCATGTTCCTTGCAATAGCGATCCGCTTCGGATCCAAATCACAAATTGCAGTAATATTGACATCTTTTCGCAACAACAAATTGCTGAGATGATTAGTTCCTCTTAAACCAACACCAATGAGGCCTATATTTAATTTGGATTCCTGTACAGATTCCATAAACTCCGACGCCGCTGTTGGAAGGGTCAGCATGCCGGCACCAATTACTGAAGTCTTTTTAATAAATTTCCGTCTGGAATTCATAACACATTACGTTTAAAGCGCTTTAAATTATGAAAATCTTTAGGATAGGATACATTTTCAGTCATAAAAACTTATTTTTGCGGCCATTAATGAATTAGTTATGACTTTACTATTAATGGCAGCCGGAAGAGGTAGCCGATATGGAAAATTAAAACAATTTGACGGCCTTGGTCCAAATGAAGAATTCCTGATGGAGTTCAGCATATACGACGCTTTGGAAAGCGGTTTTGACCATATAGTGGTTATAACACAAAAAGACAATGTTGCGTTTCTAAGAGATCACCTCAGCATTAGACTTCCGGCATCGGTTAAATTAGATGTTATTGCACAGGAGCTTTCAGATTTGCCAGAGGGCTCTGCCTATCAGGGAGAGCGCCAGAAGCCATGGGGTACAGCCCACGCAGTTTGGTCTGCCAGAAACGTAATAAAAACCCCTTTTGCCGTTATCAATGCTGATGACTATTACGGGAAAGCTGCTTATAGAAATGCCGCTGAATTTATCGCTAAAAATGAGGATAACGACCGTTATGGACTTATGGCCTACACCCTGAGTGATACACTTTCCGAACACGGTTCTGTATCAAGAGGTGTATGTGAACGAGATGGGGATGCTTTAGTATCTGTTGTTGAAACCATTAAGATTACAAGACAAAACGGTGGTATAGTAGATTTGGAAACCGGCAAGGCATTTGTTGGCGATGAACTGGTAAGTATGAATTTCTGGGTCTGCAGACCTTCTATTTTCTCGCAGATTGAAGAAGATATAAGGGAGTTTTTAAAAGATGAAGAAAACATTACCGGTAGTGAGGTTTACCTTCCTTTTGTAATACAAGCTATGTTACAGGAAAACAAAACCGCTGTTGATGTGATTCCTTCGGATAGCAAATGGTTTGGAATTACTTATGCAGATGATAAGGAGAAAGCCATGGATCAGTTATTAGACATGACTAATAATGGTGGCTATAAGGCTCCCCTTTGGAACTCTGTCAAATCATAAACTATGTCTGCAATGGAGAATAATGATCATGTAGCTCTACTACATAAATTTTCCATTGAGAAGAAACCCTATAGCCTACAAAGTATCAGTCAAGGTTTAATTAATGACACTTTTCTGGTGCTGGATGTGTCCAGACCCATATTTATCTTACAGTCGGTTAATACTACAGTCTTTCAGAATGTGGCAGGCCTGATGAATAATTTTGGGAAGGCACTGGATTATTTGGCGGATGCTGATTATGCGAAAATTGAGCTGGTTAAAACTCTTGATGGGGATTATTATTATGAGACATCTGCCGGTGAATGCTGGAGGTTGATGACATATATAGATCATAGTACGGCCTACAACACCACAACAAATCCTATAATTGCATACGAAGCCGGGAGGGTAATAGGCAAGTTTCATCAATTGTTGCATACTGCCCCAATAAAAGATTTTGAAGAAACCATCCCCAATTTCCACAACCTTCAATTGCGTGAAGATCAATTTAAAACGGCACTGGATAACTGCCCTTCAGAATTGAAGGTTAGTGCAGAGAAAGCCATAGATTTTACTTTTGGGATTTTAGCGAAGCTAAAAGAGTGGGATCAGGAGGAAATCCCCGTCAGACTTTGCCATAATGACACCAAACTCAACAATATCCTTTTTTCAAAGCATACTGATAAGGCTTTATGCCTTATTGATTTAGACACTTTAATGAAGGGGTACTTCCACTACGATTTTGGGGATGCTGTTCGGACCGTAGTCAACACGGCCCCTGAAGATGAAAAAGAGCACCATAAGATTACTTTTGACAAGCCGCTTTTTGAAGCCTTTGTCGATGGCCTGAGTTCTAACCCTGCTTTTCTTACGGCAAAGGAAATAGATCTGCTTTCTATGGGAGTTGTACTAATGCCTTTTCTCCATGGAATTAGGGCATTGACAGATTATCTTAATGGAAATATTTACTACAAAGTTGCCTATGAAAACCAAAATATGGACAGGGCACTTAGTTTATACAATTTTACTCAGAAAGCCCTTGATCAGGTTCCTTATATGAACGAAGTGGTGAAGGAAAAGTTGATGAACTAACTGCATTTTTCAAGTGGTGAAACCAAAACCGACTCAACAAAAAGGTCTGGTATTTATGCTAAATTAGCCACTATTGGTTTTCCAAATACCCTTTTAAGGCCAGGTAAACTCCGTTGCTCCAACCAAACCCATCTTGTACAGGGTACTCTCCTCCCCCTGCCTCCAAAGACAGATCTTCTACATTGTACTTCTCTACAAATTTACCGGTATTAGCATAGACCTTTTCATTTAGACTTACCCATCTTTCTGCAATTGTCCTGGCCAAATCCTTATGGCCGTAATTCTGCAGTCCAATAATCGTCATCCATTGTAAAGGCGCCCATCCATTTGGAGCATCCCATTGTTGCCCTGTATCATAGAGTGTGGTAACCACACCTCCTGGTTTAAGGAAATGCTCTTTTACATAACTGGCCACCTCATCTGCCTGCGACTGATTGCTCATTTTAAAAAATAAGGGATATACCATTGCGAGCGACTTAATAGATGTTTGCTTTTGAGCTACCCAATTAAAATCGGCATACACCCCTTCCTGTTCATTCCAGCAATACTGATCCAGAAATGCCTTTCTATTCTCCATACTTAACTTAAGGCTTGCAACATAGGCTGCATCATCTTTAAAGCAATGAGTTAAAACCTCTTCCAATCCAAAAAGCAAGGCGTTGAGATCCACCGGAATAATATCGGTGGTTTCTATAGATTCTATAGTACTTCCATCGGCGAACCATCTGGAAGTATAGTCCCATCCCGATTCGGCACCTGCTCTGAGATCCTGATACATTTTGGTTCCTCCTCCCATGGCACTCACTTGCGTATAATCTTCTCTGTACGACTCTTGCCTGGGGCTATCGCCAAGGTCATAAAATCTATTCATCACCCCCAAAGGTGTACCGACACAATGTTTGATAGGAGTCTCATTGGCATTACGTCCTTCCATCCAGAACTCGTATTCTTTCCTCAGGGCATCCTTGTACTCTTCATATACCTCGTCTCCCTTATGCGCTGCTAACAATTTCACCATTTGCGAAAAAAATGGTGGTTGAGATCTTGTAATATAATAGGTTCTGTTCCCGTTCGGGATATGACCCACAGTTTGTATGAGATGAGAAAAATTATCTAACATGTCCTTAATCAGACCAAATTCACCACTCTCTACCAAGCCCAGCATCGTAAAATAACTGTCCCAATAATAGACCTCCCTAAATCTGCCTCCGGGAACTACGTAGGGCTTTGGCAGTGGAATTAAGGTACTGCCTTCTTTATAGGTATCAGATGCTCGTTTTAATACGGGCCACAAGGAATTTACATGCTCAATAGCCGATTTATTTGGATCCGATTTAAAATCGGAGGATATAGAAACGGGTACTTCAAAATTTTCCAGAACAAAGTCCCTGAGATCAAAGCCCGCCTTGCTTTTTTGGGTTTCGTATTTTTCCACTATAACCTTTGCCGGATATTTAGGGGTACAGTCTACAAAGGTTTTGCCGTCATGAAATACTTCTTTCATCTGTACATCCACGAACAAATCGCCTAACAAGACGTCGGGTGTTTCAAAAACTTGTGTTGTAGTTGTAATTACCTGAACTGAGGAGGTAGAAGTATCAACTTTTTTATCCGTTTCTGTTTTACAAGCGACTAGAGAAACGAATAACAATAATAAGATAAACCTCATAATACTATTTTGGTGAAAAGTGTAGCTCCAAAATAATACAATTTATTTAAACGCACTATGCCCGGTTATATCGGCCCCTGTAATTAACAGATGAATGTCATGTGTGCCCTCATATGTTATAACAGATTCCAGATTCATCATATGACGCATTATGCTGTATTCCCCCGTTATTCCCATGCCTCCTAATATCTGTCTGGCTTCTCTTGCTATCTTAATTGCCATATCTACATTATTTCGTTTTGCCATAGAAATCTGAGCGGTTGTAGCCTTTCCTTCATTTTTTAACTGACCAAGTCTAAATGCCAGCAATTGGGCTTTTGTAATTTCAGTAATCATCTCGGCCAATTTCTTCTGCTGTAATTGTGTGGCAGCAATAGGTTTGCCAAACTGAATGCGCTCCTTGGCATATCTAAGTGCGGTATCATAGCAATCCATGGCAGCACCAATGGCGCCCCAGGCAATACCATATCGGGCAGAATCCAAACATCCCAATGGCGCGCCGAGACCACTTTTACCTGGCATCAGATTTTCCTTGGGCACTTTAACGTTATCAAATATCAGCTCTCCTGTAGCAGAAGCCCTTAATGACCATTTGTTGTGGGTTTCAGGGGTAGATAACCCTTCCATTCCGCGTTCTACAATTAAACCGTGTATTCTGCCTTCTTCATTCTTTGCCCAAACAACGGCAATATCGGCGAAAGGTGAATTAGATATCCACAATTTTGCTCCATTGAGAAGATAATGATCTCCCTTGTCTTTAAAGTTAGTTACCATCCCTGCCGGATTAGAACCGTGATCGGGCTCTGTCAGGCCAAAACATCCCATATATTCACCAGTGGCCAATTTGGGCAAATATTTCTTGCGTTGTTCTTCAGTGCCATAGGTGAAGATTGGATACATCACCAGGGAGGATTGTACAGATGCCGTAGAACGCACCCCACTATCTCCTCTTTCTATTTCCTGCATAATAAGGCCATAGCTTATCTGATCTAGCCCAGCTCCACCATATTCAACAGGAATATAAGGTCCAAAAGCTCCAATTTCTGCTAAACCACCAATAATACTTTCTGGAAACTTGGCTTTTTGGGCGTACTCCTCTATAATTGGAGAAACGTCACGCTTTACCCACTGGCGGGCAGCATCGCGCACCAGCTTGTGTTCATCACTAAAAAGATCATCAAGATTGTAATAGTCCGGGGCTTCAAATAAATCGGGCTTCATATGGGAGTAAATTTTGCCAAAGGTAGTAAGGATATATAACAATGCAAATGCAGATTGTTATAAATTACAATGCTATTACTTCATTATTTGTTAATGAAAGTTACTGCAAAAATTTAGAGAGCAGATGATGAAAATGATGCACTCCCTTTTCCTTTGTGGGGGAGAAACGCCCTGCTCTATAATATCTGGATCTCACGCCCTTTTGTACCCCTTCTACTACCTCTTCATCTTCCATTTCCACTTTGTCCAGAATAGCTCCTGCGCCTTTGTCGAGTTTTGAAGCATCCTGTACATAACTGTAAAAAGAAACTTTGGTTTTATCCACTGCCAGGGGTTGAACAACGTTAACGGAGAGTCCCCAGGGATAGAAATTAAACATCATATTGGGAAAGACCCAGTAATAATAGGCAGCCACTTTTTTACCGTAATCCGGATGTCCCGCAGGTAAATTAAAAATTTCTTCATCGCCCGATGCATAACCTATCTGAAGGTTTAAATGGTCATAAATTAAGGTTTCATAATTCCCGTAATCCAGGACAGCGTCCAGATCGTCATGAACAAATGGGATGTGGAAACCCTCCAGATAATTATCACAGTACAATGCCCAGTGCGCAGCAATTGTATAATCTTTTCCCCTGTCAGAATCTAATTTAAAACTATGCAGATCCAGGAACCCAATGCGTTCTTCCAAGGTATTAATTACTTCCTGGAAATCGAATACTGGATCTAAACCAGCAAACAAAAATGGCCCCCAATGCCGTAGTTGAAATTTGTGCAGGTCGTCACAAGGCCTTGGAAAACCTTCTGCTTTCTCAAATTCTGGCATATGTTCAAAACTACCGTCCAATCTGAATCTCCTGCCATGGTAGCCACAAATTAATTTTTTTGCCTTTTTTGATGAATTCACCACAAGGTTACCACGATGGGTGCAAACGTTGCTTAAGCAATGAATGTTTTCGTTTAAATCTTTGGTCAGCACCAATGGTTCTGTCATAAAATTGTTCAACAGTACCATCGGATGTACATGTTGTGGATTTTCCACTAGATCCTGATGCCCCAACCATTGCCATGATTTATAAAAGATGTTGTTTTTGATGGCTTCAAATATTTCAGTATCCCTGTAAAAAGATGCCGGCAGTGTTTCGGCCTTGGAAATATCGGGGTCTATGAAGAATTTACTTGACATTAATTGTATATTGGCTATGCTTCTAATTTAAGCAATATATTAAACTCAAGGTTCAAAAATAAATGACTTCAAAGCCCCGCGCCAAAAAATAATCATGCAGACCTCTCATTCAGAATATTTAAAATTAGCAACGGTTTACCTGAAATCTGCACGTGACGCATTTGTTTCAGAGAAGCTGCTTGCCGAACAATGGCAAGAATTAAACTATTTATCAAAACCCGGGTTGGAGAAGAGCATAAGTGAGTATGAAAATTTTGAAAAAATTCTGCTAAATAACAATATAGCGATAAAGTATTTCCCCAAAAATTCCAAAACAAGGATAGACGCTGTTTATTGCAGGGATGCCTCCATTGCTACAGATCATGGAATGATCATTTGCGCAATGGGAAAAGAAGGTAGAAAATGGGAACCGGAAGCCCAATACCAATCATTTAAAACCCATAATATCCCTGTTCTGGGGAAAATTGAATCCCCCGGATCGCTGGAGGGCGGCGATGTAGCCTGGCTCAATAGAACAACCTTAGCAGTGGGGCACTCATACAGAACCAATGAGGAAGGAATTAGGCAGTTAAAAGCCTTTCTTTCTCCTATAGGCGTTAAGTTGATAGTAGCTGATTTACCTCACTACAAAGGACCACAAGATGTATTTCATTTAATGTCTATTCTGAGTCCTGTTGATAAAGACCTGGCGGTAATTTACCCTCCTTTGATGCCCATTAGATTTCGAAAGCAACTGATAAATTTGGGGTACAAATTTGTAGAAGTACCCGAAGCAGAATTTGAAAGTATGGGATGTAATGTTCTGGCAATAGGACCCGGAAAATGTATCATGGTTGAGGGCAATCCAAGAACACAAACTGCCCTTGAAAAAGCTGGATGTGAAGTTTTAACGTACAGCGGGCAGGAAATAAGTATTAAAGGTGGTGGGGGGCCTACCTGTTTAACTAGGCCTGTGAATAGAATAATATAGATTACATTTTCAGATAGAATTCCTTAGTTAGCGCAATATATTCTGAGGTATATACGTGCCTTTCTTTTTCGATAATTAATTCATCTTCTATGACCTGCTCTTTATCAAACACAAACTGAAGCAGGCTTCTTTTAATCTCTGATGAAAAATTTCCTTTTACCCTTGTTATGCGCTGTGGGAATAAGCCTCTGTCTGCCGCTAGTTGTATAAAATGATACTCTTCTTTGTATGGGACGATCGTTGAAAAGACCCCTTTGGAAGAAAGCAAGACCGAAGCTCCCTCAATTAATTCTTCAAAGGGCAATGACTGGCTTTGTCTGGCCACATCCCTGGCAGCATTTCCACTTGCCATATCTTCCGTGTAAAAGGGGGGATTAGAAATTACTAAATCGTATTGGTCTTCTATCTCCTCTATAAATTCGTGCAGCCCTGCATGGTAGCAAAAGAGCCGATCTCCCCAGGGGGACGCCTCAAAATTTTCTACACATTGCACATAAGCCGCTTCATCTATTTCCAGTGCGTCTATAGTAGTCGCCTCACTTCTTTGCGCCATTATCAGAGCAATCAGTCCTGTGCCGGCTCCGATGTCTAAAATACTTTCCGGAGCGTTATCCAGAGAAGTCCATGCCCCAAGAAGCACCCCATCGGTGCCCACTTTCATGGCACATTTATCCTGATTAATCGTAAACTGTTTAAACTTAAAGGGTTTGCTCAACGCTAGAATGGATAATTATTGATTCCTGCCTATGTTAACTGCTCACTGCTCACTACTTACTAACCGGCCCGGTTCCCTGGTCTCCGATCCTTCCAATTCTAATAAGGCATCTCCCAATCTGAAACGCATATCATTGGCAAGTAATTTTATCTCTTCAACTACCTTAGGATTATCCTGGGCTACATTATTTGTCTCGCTGATATCGTTTTGCATATCGTAGAGTTCTATCTCTTCCAGGTCTATCATTCTATATTCCCCGGGAAGACCATCCTTGCCCGGTTCCTGCCCGTCCATTGTACGGTATCTATGAGGGAAATACATTTTCCATTTACCATATCTTACTCCAAATAGTTCATTTACCCTGTAGTAAAAAAAATACGCTTTTTGCGGACTTTTATCGCTTTCACCCGATAGCAAGCTCCAGGCACTTTTTCCGTCGATCTGTAATTCTGGCAACTCAGAATCGGTAAGTGCCGCTATAGTGGGTAGAATATCTATGGCCATAACAGGAACATCAATTACACCGCCGGCTTTTAATTTTTTGGGATATTTAATTATAAAGGGCTCTCGTTGCCCGCCTTCCCAGGCTGTTCCTTTTCCCTCTCGCAAAGGCAGGGCACTTCCGGCATGATTGCCGTAGGAAAGCCAGGGGCCATTATCTGAAGTAAAAATTACGACAGTGTTTTCTTCCAGACCATTCTTTTTAAGTGCCTCCATAATCTGACCCACGGACCAATCTATCTCCATGATTACATCCCCATACAGGCCCCTCTTGGATTTACCCTTAAATTTATCAGAAACAAACAAAGGTACATGAGGTTGTGGATGTGGAACATATAAAAAGAAGGGGTTATCCTTATTTCTATTGATAAAATCTACGCTTCTCTCTGTAATTTGGGTAGTCAGCTGGGACTGTTCCAACAAGGTATCAATTACGGTCTCATTCTCATAAAGTGGTAAGTCCGGAAAATTAAAAATTGGCCCTTGTTGCGGATGAAATGGCCACATATCATTAGAGTATGGGATACCAAACCATTCATCGAATCCATGTCTTGTGGGCAGAAACTTTAAATGATGGCCCAGGTGCCATTTACCATAAATCGCTGTCTTATACCCACTGGCTTTCAGCATTTCTGCCATAGTAGTCTCAGTTGCATTTATCCCGTGCGTATTACCAGGACCAAGTGCATTATGTATCCCTATTCTATTGGGATAGCAGCCGGTAAGTATCCCTGCCCTTGAAGCAGAACATACCGCCTGGGCAGAGTAGTAACTGGTGAGTCTGATACCCTCCGCAGCCATTTTATCAAGATGAGGAGTTTTAATATCTGGCGACCCAAAAATTCCTACATCCTGATAGCCCTGGTCATCTGTAAAAATGAGCACAATATTGGGTGGTGCTTCCGGCACCGGATCGCCTTTTTTACTCCGGTCTCCACAAGATAAAATGATGGTAAAGAGGGCTATAATATAGAATGCTTTTTTCATGATTTTATAATCGCTTGGTATTTGCCCTGAATATACCTATTTTTCTAGAACAATAGCCTGTTAACGCCACCCTCAATACCTAATATGACTAAATTCATTTGCTGCTTTCTAAGAAAATTTTTCTCTGATTTTTCAATTGTATTTATTTACTCACTAATTCCAATGTTGTTATGGCATTGCACTTCTGCCACCAAGGAACCTCATCCGGTGGAAAGAGTAATTGTATCCATGTCAGATTCTCTGCCGGTAGTATCTATTCCTGAAGATGTAGATCCGGAGCACGAAAATTGGAAAGGCATCGATCTGGAGCCTAAATCCCCTGTACTTCCATTATACCCGGAGGAAGAGGCTAAAAGGTTTTTATTGCCAGACGGTTATCAGATTACCCCGGTATTAACCGAACCTCAGATAGAACAGCCTGGTGCCATTGCCTTTGATGGTAATGGCAGACTGTATGTATTGGAACTTCGAACGTATATGTTAACCGCAGATTCTGATGGCACCCTGGAACCTGTAAGCAGAATATCGCGCTGGGAGGATAATGATAATGATGGAATTTATGAGACTGGAACCGCTTTTGTAGACCATCTGATTTTCCCCCGGTTTGTGCTACCCTATGGAAAAGATGCTATACTGACAATGGAATCTGATGCCGATAATGTCTATAAATATACCGACACCGATGGTGACGGAGAAGCAGACAAAAAGGAACTCTTTACTACAAATTATGGCCGCTCTGGTAATGTGGAACACCAACAGGCCTTTATGTATTACGGTATGGACAATTGGCTGTATAGCACCGTTAATGCTTTTCGGGTAAGAGAAACCCCTGGTGGGGTAATCCGGGAAGAAACCGGATATAACAGAGCTCAATGGGGAATATCTCATGACGATGATGGAAAACTCTGGTTTTTAGGTGGTGCCAGCGGACTTCCTTCGCAATTTCAATATCCGGTACACTATGGAAATTTCAATTATGATAATGAATTTGCTGAAGGTTTTGAAATCCCCTGGGGAGCGCCGGTTAAACTTGCCGATTTACAGGAAGGTATGGATAGGGTGCGTCAGCCAGATGGGGGGCCTAACAGAGTTACAGGAGCTGCAGGTAATGATATTTATCGGGGAGACCGCCTCCCAAAAGAAGTCTACGGCCAACTATTTTACGGGGAACCGGTGGCGCGTATAGTTCGGCAGATTAATCCGGTTGTAAAAGAAGGAATAACCACCCTCCATAACGTATATCAGGAACAAAAATCTGAATTCCTGCGTTCAACAGACCCCTTGTTTCGGCCAGTAGATATGGCCACTGCTCCGGATGGCACCCTTTATATTGCAGACATGTATCACGGAATTATCCAGGAGGGGCAATGGGCCCAAAAAGGCACATATCTCAGAACCAAAATAGAGCAATATCAACTAGATAAAGTAGTTGGCCTTGGCAGGATATGGCGAATTACACACAAGAGCCAGGGAAGAGATAAGACCGTACCCAGAATGTTTGAAGCACCCACTTCAGATTTGGTAAAGCATTTAGAGCATGCCAATGGTTGGTGGAGAGATAAGGCCCAGCAATTGATAGTGCTCAGGAGAGACACAAGCGTTGTTCCACAGTTAGAACAATTGGCAACAAAAAGCGATAACCTTCTAGCTCGTTTTCATGCTTTGTGGGCCCTGGAAGGCTTGGGGGTTCTAAAACCCGAATTACTTCATGAACTGTTTAAAGATCCTAATCCACGTATCCGAATACAGGCCATGAGGGCTGGTGAAACACTTTATAAGGCAGGGAACTCATCTTTAGACAGACTTTACTTAGGACTGTTGAGAGACAACGATATTGATGTGGCCATCCAGGCCATGCTCAGTGGAAAAGTCTTGAAAATACCGGGGCTGAATGCCGCTATAGAAAAACTACTGACATCAAATAAAGCAAAGGGTGTACAAACTATAGGAGAACAGATTTTACGTCCGAAAGAAGTAAAAAGATGGTGGGAAAAAAGCGATGCCGAATTAACCCAGAAACAGAAGTCGGTCATGAAAAAAGGCGCCGTTATATTTAATGAATTATGTGTTCAATGTCATGGAAACGATGGCAATGGGACCCCACTGGGTAACGGACAGGTAATGGCACCTGCCTTATCTGGCTCTTCAAGAGTACAATCTCATCCTGAATACATTATAAAAACAGTAATGCATGGGCTGGAAGGACCTTTAGATGGCACAAGCTACCCGGCAGGTATTATGGTGGGCAATAAAGAACAGTCTGATGAGTGGATAGCAGCAATCACCTCTTACATCAGACAGAATTTGTCTAATAAAGCCTCTATGATTAACGCGGAAGATGTGGCATTGGTACGTTCTGCAACTGAAGATAGGGAGGTCCCCTATAAATATGAGGAACTATTAAATGAAGTACCCCAGAGTATGGTGCCTTCTAAAGAATGGAAGATTACTGCAAGTCATATTGTACCTACCAGGATTGGGGGAACTGCCGCTGCCTCAAGTGCGTTTAATTTTGAGGGGTGGAGTACGGGGGAAACTCAGAAAAAAGGGATGTGGTTTCAAATAGAATTCCCTGAAATCCTATCCGTATCCGAATTGCATTTTAATTCTCCTCCGAAGTCGAGAGGATGGTCGCCCACTGCCCCACCGCCATTACAAACCTATCCTCGTTCCTATCTGTTGGAGGCATCTGTAGATGGGGAAAACTGGCAAAAGATTGCCGAGGGAAAATGCGAACAGGCGGATGTTCTGATTGCCTTCGATCTGGTGAAGGCGAAGTTCCTGAAAATAACACAACTCGAAGATATAGAAGAGAAAGATCTGCCTATCCCCTGGGCGATGCGTCAAATGAAAATATTTGGAAATCCGGGAATAGATAAGGGTTCTAACTAACCTTTTTAATTATTCAGGTAGAGATCTACGAGTCCTTCCGGAGTGCTGACATTAATAGTTTTATTCTTCCTGTCTACTTTGGTAATAATATCATCATTAATGGGGACCAATATCTGCTTACCCTCTTTTTCGGCTTCAAAAAGTGCCTGAGATGCCGAATCGTTTACCGCGGTAATTCTTCCAATATTCCCGTGGACCGCATCTATTAATTCAAAACCAATAATTTCGTGATAGTAAAATTTATTCCCGCTTAATTTTGGAAGTGTACTTAGAGGAAGATAGAGTTCTGCACCAAGTATCCTTTCCGCAGTGGATTCATCCTTAACCTCCTCAAATGATATCCTCAGTAAGTTGGATTTATGTAGGCGACATCGATCAATAAAAAATGGAACCAGATTGTTTCCGATCGAAACAAATACTGATTCCATATTATCGTAAATTTCAGGATCATCAGTGTCTAATTTAACTAACACCTCTCCCTTAAAGCTATATTTGGATACGACCTTGCCCAGAAAGAAACACTCCTCCTTTTGCATATCGTATTTTTTATTTATTCTTCTTCTGCCTTCTCTTCAGCAGCAGCTTCTTCCGCTACAACTTCTTCCTTGGCTTCAGGAGCTTCTGCCACTTCTTCTTTCTCTTCAGCAACTGCTTCAGTAGTTTCCTCTACTGCCTCAGCAGTCTCCTCAGCAGCAGCTTCGGTTTCTACCACTTCTATAGCGCCTTCAGTTACTTCCTCTTCAGCCTCTTCATCGGGAGTTGCTGCTTCAATGGCAGCCTGAGCACGTTTGTCGCTAATTTCTTTTTCAGCTTCCAATGCTTTAGCTCTGGCCTCAGATTTTTCTTTATCTAACCCAGCAATTTTACCTGCTACAGCTTTCTCTTTATCAGCCACCCATGCATTGAATTTTTCCTCAACTTGCTCCTCTGTAAGTGCTCCTTTTCTTAATCCTCCTAAAAGGTGGTGTTTTAAAAGTACTCCTTTATAAGACAAAATTCGTCTTGCAGTTTCAGAAGGTTGTGCTCCATTCTGTAACCATTTTACAGAATCATCAACATTTACTTCAATGGTTGCAGGGTTGGTATTGGGATTGTAGATGCCCAATTTTTCAAGGAATTTACCATCTCTTTTCGCACGTCCATCGGCCGCAACGATCCAATAAAATGGTTTTCCTTTTTTTCCGTGTCTTTGTAATCTAATTCTAACTGGCATATCACATTAATTTTGCAGGGTGCCCGACCCTCGTTATTAATTCTTTTATTCCCTAAAAGGGGTGCAAATATACTTCATTTCTTTAAATGCGCAATACTTTACCACATTTCCTTTATTCCCTTTCTGCCAATTGATCTTTCCCCATCACCAGATTGGATTTGTGTAACGCAACCAGTTCATTTATTTCCTTGATAATTTCCGGGTGTTTCTTAGCAATATTGAACTGTTCCCCTGCATCATGACTTAAATTGTAAAGCAAAGGAATTTCGTGCACTTCTTTTTCGCCAAATTGCCCATAGGCCCCCTGTGTAATGAAGTGTGCCTTATAGTCTCCCAGCCTGACGGCATAGAGCTCTGTACCCCTGTAATAGAAAATGCTTTTTCTGGGGCCAGGTGCTTTATTGAGGAGAGTGGCGCTCAGGTCTTGTCCGTCAATAATTCGATCCCTGGGGATATCAACCCCGGCCATTTTACTAAAAGTGGTGAACAAATCCATTGTAGAACCTATATCTGTTATCAAACCAGGGGCAATTAATCCAGGTCCCCAGAAAATTGCGGGCTCTCTCATACCTCCTTCCCAGGTAGACCCCTTACCAGCCCTTAACAAACCGGCACTACCCCCATTATTCTTAAACGGTAACCAGGGACCATTATCGGAGGTGAAAATCACAATGGTATTATCTGCCAATCCTTCTTCCTTTAGCGTGCTGATAATTTTGCCCACCCCGTGATCAATTTCTTCTAACACATCGCCATACAGTCCGCGCTTACTTTTGCCTTTAAACTCTTTGGAAGTAAAAAGTGGAATATGGGGAAGGTTATGCGCCAGATACACAAAGAAAGGTGCTGCTTTATTCTCCTTGATAAAAGTTATGGCCTCTTCAGCATATCTTTTAGTAATGGTATTCTGATTTGCCGGACGTTCTATTATCTCTGTATTCCTGATCAATGGTACATTGAAGTGTTCTGTTTTTATTGCCTCATCTTCCTGTTGCCAATATTTCCAGTACGGCATTTCTGAAATCATATCCATATCATTGGAATAGGGTATCCCGAAGTAATAATCAAATCCATTATTGGTAGGTAAATACTGTTCTTTATGCCCCAAATGCCATTTACCAATACAGGCGGTGCTATAGCCTGCCTGCTTCAATTGTTCAGCAATAGTAATTTCAGCAGCCGGAAGGCCGTTTTTTGAATCCGGAAAAAGTACCCTGTACTTGTTGCTAGACATGCCGCTTCTTACAGTTAGCCTTCCAGTAAGTAAAGCAGCCCGACTGGGGGTACACACACTGGCTGCAACATAAAAATTGGTCCATTTTTGCCCTTCATACGCCATTTGATCCAAATTTGGGGTAGCAATGGTCGGATTTCCATAAACTCCAAGATCCCCATAGCCAAGGTCGTCGGCAAAGATTATGACAAAGTTAGGCGGCTGTTTTTCATTATCCTGCGCAACGGCAAAGTGCAACTGACATAAACATAGAAAAAGGAGCATCCCAAATCTTTTCCTTGTTAAAAGCATATCTGTTCTCATATAGATGTATTGATTGTGGAATATAGTAATAATCGCTTTCTCCTTAAAAAGTATAAGAAAAAAATGACGTTGATAACTACTGAAAACTCCCCTTTTTCTACCCTTAATTTTTGACTATTTTTATCCATTAGTTTATATCGAAACGCCAACTGTATGTATCTTATCTTTGACACTGAGACTACCGGTCTTCCCAAGCGCTGGGACGCGCCCATAACCGATACCGACAATTGGCCGAGATGTATTCAGATTGCCTGGCAGTTGCATGATGAGCTTGGTAATCTGATAGAACATCAGGACTTTCTAATCCAGCCAGACGGGTTTAACATCCCTTATGACGCCGAACAGATTCATGGTATCTCTACCGATTTGGCAGCGCAAAAAGGAAAACCTCTGGCAGAAGTTCTTGGGGCATTTAATGTAGCACTCTCCAAATCCAAATTTGTAGTTGGTCAAAACGTTGGTTTTGATGTCAATATAATGGGAGCCGAGTTTTATCGGCTCGAAATAGACAATCCACTGCAACAACTCCCCGTATTAGACACCTGTACAGAGCATACTGCCACACTATGCCAAATTCCGGGAGGAAGAGGAGGTAAGTTTAAATTGCCAACGCTGACAGAATTGCACGAATTTCTATTTAATGAACCGTTTGCAGAAGCCCACAACGCCACAGCAGATGTTGAAGCGACGGCCAGGTGTTTTTTCGAATTGGTTCGAAAAAAGCAATTTACCACAGAACAACTCGACGTAGATCAGGACTATTATTCAAAATTCAGCGAAGTCCATCCAAAGGAAGTACAACTTTTAGGACTTAAGCATCTTAATCTTAAAAAGGCTTCCAGGAAAATTGCTGACCGACTAAAGTCTGCCGAAACGTTAGAGGTCTCTCATGAAGAGATCAATGAGAATATAAAAACGCTGGAAGACAGCCAGTTTGCGCATCTTCATAACCACTCCCAGTTTTCAGTTTTACAATCTACTATTAAAGTTAAAGATCTGGTTAAATGTGCTGCTGACAACAACATGCCCGCAGTAGCCATTACGGACCATGCCAATATGATGGGTGCCTTCCATTTTGTAAAAGAAATCAAGGCCCACAACCAAAATATCGCCGAATTAAATAAAGAGGCCATCGAAAATGGGGAAACAGCATTAAAGAAAGAACTTATCCCCATTATAGGCTGTGAGTTTTTTGTATGTGAAGACCACCATAATAAGAATGTAAAAGATTATGGGTATCAGGTGGTGTTATTAGCCAAGAACAAAAATGGATACCACAATTTAGCAAAGATGTCTTCTATCGCCTATACGGACGGGTTTTACTACGTGCCCAGAATAGACAAGAAGATTATTGAGGAATATAAGGAAGATCTTATCGCCCTTACAGGGAACCTCTACGGTGAGGTTCCTTCAAAAATTCTGAATGTAGGTGAAAAGCAGGCAGAAGAAGCACTACTATGGTGGAAGTCTGTTTTTGGAGAAGACCTATACGTAGAATTGATGCGCCATGGCCAGGAAGATGAAGACAGGGCCAACCAGGTGCTGATTCCCATGGCCAAAAAGCACCAGGTTAAAATGGTTGCTACAAACAATACCTATTATTGCGCAAAGGAGGATGCCGACGCTCATGACATATTGCTCTGTGTAAAAGACGGGGAAAAACAGGCTACCCCTATTGGCCGTGGTCGTGGTTATCGGTACGGGCTTCCCAATCAGGAGTATTATTTTAAGTCATCTGAAGAGATGAAAACCTTATTCAGAGACCATCCTGAGGCTATCCTGAACATAAGGGAAGTCCTGGAAAAGATTACACCTTATGAGTTGGCCAGAGAGGTATTACTGCCAAAATTTGAAATCCCCCCGGCCTTTTTGGTGCAGGAAGATGAAAATGATGGAGGGAAGCGCGGGGAAAATAGTTATCTAAGACATATTAGTTACGAAGGTGCTAAGAAAAGATATCAGGAAATTACCCCGGAAATTACCGAGCGAATCGACTTTGAATTGCAGACCATTGAAAACTCTGGGTATCCCGGTTATTTTCTTATTGTAGAAGACTTTATCCGGGAAGCCAGAAAGATGGACGTCTCCGTAGGTCCCGGAAGAGGGTCTGCAGCGGGTTCTGTAGTGGCGTATTGCCTGGGAATTACCAATATTGACCCATTAAAATACGATCTGCTTTTTGAGCGTTTCCTTAACCCGGACAGGGTCTCTATGCCCGATATTGATATTGATTTTGATGACGAAGGGCGTGGAAGGGTAATGGATTATGTAATTAATAAATACGGGGCTAACCAGGTGGCGCAGATTATTACCTATGGTACAATGGCAGCAAAATCTTCCATTCGGGATACTGCCAGGGTATTGGATCTTCCCCTGGGTGATGCCGACAGAATAGCCAAACTTATCCCCAACATGTCCAAACTTGGGAAAATATTTGGTGTTCCCGAGGCCGATTTAAAAAAACGCTTCAGGGCCGACGAACTGGAAAAGGTGAATAACCTGCTGAACATTTCTGAAGGAGAAGACCTGGAGGCGCAAACCGTAAATATGGCCAGGGTGCTCGAAGGCTCCTTAAGAAATACAGGGATCCACGCCTGTGGAGTAATTATTACCCCCGATGATATCACCAATTTTGTACCTGTCGCCACGGCCAAGGATTCTGACCTTTATGTTACCCAGTTCGACAATTCAGTAGTAGAAAGTGCGGGATTGTTGAAGATGGACTTCCTGGGTTTAAAAACGCTGACGCTGATTAAAGACACGGTAAAAATAGTAAAGGCAAGACAGGGGTTGCAATTGGTGCCTGATGAATTTCCACTCGATGATGAAGAGACCTATGCACTGTTTCAAAGAGGTGATACAGTAGGGATCTTTCAATACGAATCTGCCGGAATGCAGAAACATTTAAAAGATCTTAAACCAACGGTCTTTGACGATTTAATTGCCATGAATGCCTTGTACAGACCTGGCCCCATGGAGTACATCCCTACATTTATCCAAAGGAAAAACGGCTTTGCTGAAATAAGTTATGACCTTCCTGAGATGGAAGAATACCTGAAGGAAACTTATGGGATTACCGTTTATCAGGAACAGGTGATGCTGCTTTCGCAAAAATTGGCGGGTTTTACAAAGGGTGAAGCAGATGTGTTGAGGAAAGCCATGGGTAAAAAGATTTTGCCATTGCTGCAAAAGTTAAAACCCCAGTTTCTGGATGGAGGTGAAAAAAATGGGCATCCCAGAGATACCCTGGAAAAGATATGGAAAGATTGGGAGGCTTTTGCGTCTTACGCTTTCAATAAAAGTCATTCTACCTGCTACGCCTACATCGCTTATCAGACGGCCTATCTAAAAGCACATTTCCCAGCAGAATATATGGCAGCCGTGCTTTCGAATAATATGAACGACATTAAGCAGGTTACCTTTTTTATGGAAGAATGTAAGCGGATGGGCTTAAATGTTTTGGGCCCGGATGTTAATGAATCTTATTACAAATTTGCAGTAAATAAAGACAACGCTGTACGTTTTGGAATGGGAGCAATAAAGGGAGTTGGAAGATCTGCTGTAGAGACCATTGTTGCCAACAGGAAGGAAAATGGGCATTATAAATCTGTCTTTGATCTGGCAAAGCGTATAGATTTGAGGGCAGCGAACAAAAAGTCGTTCGAAAACCTTGCCCTGGCCGGTGGGTTCGATTCTTTCGGGAATACCCACAGAGCACAGTATTTTCATAGCGAAGGCGACGGACTTACCTTTTTGGAAAAAGTGATCAAGTATGGCGCTAAATTCCAGGAAAATGAAAATTCTTCTCAGGTGAGCCTCTTTGGAGATGCCAGTGAGGTGCAGATTCCTGAACCCGAAGTACCTCCTTGCGAGACCTGGGGGACCATGGAAAAACTCAGAAGGGAAAAAGAAGTAGTTGGGATATACATCTCCGGGCATCCTCTGGATGATTTCAAGGCCGAGATTGGCGCTTTTTGCAATAGCAATATTGCGGCCTTCCACCAATTGGAAAACCATATTAACCGCGAACTTAGCTTTGCCGGGGTTATCACAGATGTACAACATCGGATTTCGAAAAATGGGAAAGGATGGGCCATTTTTACTATAGAAGATTATACAGACAGCCTGGAATTTAGAATTTTTGGAGAAGAGTATTTAAGATTCAGACACTTTTTAATGATCAATTCCTTTGCCTATATAAAAGTGTATGTAAAAGAAGGATGGGTAAACAGGGATACCGGGAAAAAAGGAGATCCCAGATTGCAATACAACAGTTTTATGTTGCTACAGGAGGTCATGGAAACCTTTGCTAAAAAGTTGACCATTAAACTGAATATCGATGAACTGAAAGAGCAGGACGTTCATAACATCAAAGACACCCTGGTTTCACATAAAGGCAACCATTCCCTGAATTTTGTAGTGTATGAAATGGAGGAAGAAATAAAAGTGACACTTTCCAGCAGAAAACAGAAAGTTAGAATAAGCAGCGAATTACTGGCCGCTCTGGAAGAAAATGAACTGCATTATAAATTAAATTAATCTTTAAGGCAGATTTAGGGTCTTAAAGCCGTGATATTTAGCTATAGACGATGGCAATGTCATTATAAAGAAAATGTATACAACGGGGGTAATGAATAGGTAAAATATTTGACTAAATTTGCGTAATATCAAAAAACAAATAAAATGGCATTAGAAATAACCGATGCTACTTTTGATGAAGTAGTATTAAAAAGTGACAAACCTGTAGTAGTAGATTTTTGGGCAGCATGGTGTGGACCCTGTAGAATGGTTGGTCCTATTATAGACGAGGTAAGTAGCGAATATGAAGGCAAGGCTGTTGTTGGGAAGGTAGATGTAGATGCCAATCAGGAATTTGCAGCTAAATATGGTGTGAGAAATATTCCTACCGTATTGGTTTTCAAAGGTGGTGAGATTGTCACCAGACAAGTAGGGGTTTCTCCTAAAAAAGTGTACACAGACGCTATAGACGCTGTACTATAAATTATAATTACAAGTTGTAATAAAAGGTTTGACCTCGTTTAGTTCGGGGTCAAACCTTTTTTGATATATCTTAGTTGCATGAATCTGCAATCCGAACTGCATAAAGCCCCATTATTCCAGAACCTGGAACTTTTGGCTAATCAGGTGGTAGAAGGGTTTATAAGTGGTATCCACAAAAGCCCCTTCCATGGTTTTTCTGCGGAGTTTGCTGAACACAAGATTTACAATACAGGGGAGAGCACCAAACATATAGATTGGAAGTTATTTGCCAAAACAGATAAGCTGTATACCAAAAGATATGAAGAGGAAACCAATTTAAGGTGTCATATGATACTGGATAATTCGGCCTCGATGTATTACCCACGGGTTGAACAATTAAATGTTGAAAATTTAAACAAAATAGGCTTTGGAGTACTCGCAATTGCTGCGCTGATGAACTTGTTGAAAAAACAAAGAGATGCGGTTGGCTTAAGTGTATATGCAGGTGACTACAACTATTATGCACCGGAGAAAGGCAGTGAGAGACACCATCAAATGTTGCTGGCGAAATTAAGTGAGATTAGCCAGGATAATAAGCCCGCTAAACAAACTGAGACCTATACCTATTTGCATCAGATTGCTGAGAAAATAAAGCGACGCAGTCTTATTTTCCTTTTTACAGACATGTTTCAAACCAGTACCGGCGATGAAGAACTATTTGATGCGCTTCGGCATTTAAAATACAACAAGCATGATGTAGTGCTGTTTCATTTGCTCGACAAAGAAACAGAGATGCATTTTAATTTCGAAAATACTCCCAAAAGGTTTGTAGATGTAGAAAGTGGAGAGCACATAGATCTTTATGCAGATACTGTTAAACAGGCCTATGAAAAAGAACTTTCCCAATATTTGGCCTCACTTAAATTGAAATGCGCGCAATACAAAATTAAATATGTAGATGTGGATATCTCCGCTCCATTTGATAAAGTACTAAATACTTTTATGATAGAGCGACAGCAATTTCTTTAGCCCGTTATTTGATTGAAGGCCCTTATTTTTCTTTCTAAGAATAAAAAAAGCCTTAATAAAATGTAATTTTTTGCTGCCATTTTAGCGTGGAATTGAAGGTTAGCGCATCTCTAAAACAAAAATACATATCTGCAATGTCTCGACCTTCTTTCCTATATAGAAGAGCATTGGGATGCGAAGATTTCCTATTTTCTTCAATTTTAAACAAAATTGTTTGTCAAAATAATTAGGCAACGTATATTTGCACACGCTAAACGCCACGGTCTGGTAGTTCAGTTGGTTAGAATACCTGCCTGTCACGCAGGGGGTCGCGGGTTCGAGTCCCGTCCAGACCGCAGAGTAGTAAGCCCTTCTCACCTAGTGAGGGGGGCTTTTTTATTTAGGAGCATTCAAGCTTGCTTGTTGATGCGAATAAATAAAAAAGGACCACAACGGCATAGCCGTTAGAGGGGCTACTACTCTGCTGGGCCACCCCCTTGGGCCCTTTTCGAGGTGGTAGCCGAGAAAAGAATCCCGTTTTTTCAATAAACAATTATCAGTTAGCAGTAAACAGTTAGAAGTCAGAAGTTAGAAGTCAGAAGTCAGAAGTCAGAAGTTATATAGGTACTCTTTTAAAATCGATCATTGTTTATTGTTTATTGCTAATTGATAATTGAATGGCCACCCCTTGGGCCCTTTTCGAGGTGGTAGCCGAGAAAAGAATCCCAAATTTTCAATAATCAATTATCAGTTAGCAGTAAACAGTTAGAAGTCAGAAGCCAGAAGTCAGAAGTCAGAAGTCAGAAGTCAGAAGTCAGAAGTCAGAAGTCAGAAGTCAGAAGTTATATAGGTACTCTTTTGAAATCGATAATTGTTTATTGTTTATTGTTTATTGATAATTGAATGGCCACCCCTTGGGCCGCTTCCGAATAAAATGAGGAAGCAATCCCGTTTTCAATTAACAGTAAACAGTTAGCAATTAGCAATATCCTGAAACCATTGTTAATTGTTAATGCTCGTTTGTTTCTGTCCTAATAAAAAACCAAGGATACCTCCATAAATAAAATTAGAAATTCCTACTTCAACTCCGTGTACTAGTCTGATATTAGATGGCATATATTCACTAGGAGGAATTAATGGGGCTATTGCCCCTAGAATTGAGAAAATTAGTCCTATTAAAATTGCATTTTTTGTTAGCGACCAATTTGATGTACGCACAACTAAAATGGCAATGACTACAAAAATGAGCCCCCTGGGGAATTGTGTCAAAATCATTAAATCAATAGATGGTAATTTATCCTTATAGAAATCCATAAGTTCAGGATAGGTGGCTTGCAATATCATCCCGGCAACTAAATAAAAAATAAGATATAGTACTACGCCTACAAGGACTCTCCATAACCAGCCAAATGTAGAACGAGGTCTGAAATTTAACCTCGATCCTTGCGCGTCCCCTCTTATAAGGAGGTAAATCAAAATTGGGGCAAATAACGCTGCGACTAAAAGACCTTGAAGTATTTCTTCAATTGTTTTTGATCTATCGGTTACATTAAAAATATAGGCTTCTATTGCTAAATTGAAGCATCCGACTAGGTAAAGGATTACAAAAACCGATAAAACAAGATTGAACCTTCCCATGTTGGTTTTGGAAACGTAAATGCCCAATACAACTACAATTAAGAAATTGGCTAGCATAGACCATTTAATAGCGCTCAGGTTCAGTATTTCACCAGAAGTCAATATTAGCGTGTAGATAATATTTAGTGCAGTCAGGATTATCGCGCCCAGGATTAGCTTTGGGTAATAGTGAGATTTCATCTTTTATAAATTAATTAATTTCAATCAGTGCCTTTTTGCACCATTTTAATGTAACCATGGCCGTATCAACGCCATGTTGAAGAGCGAGCTTACCATGCAAGGGCATTTCATTTGCTTGCTGGTGGTAGTGTTGCTTCAGTTCTTTGATGTATCTACTTAAATAGTCACTAAATGTGGTCAAAAAAAGTAATTTTTGCTTTTTATCAACCAGTGTTTCCATAAAAGCAAATCGCAGCAATAATTCATCTATTCTTTTTTCGACATCCTCTTTTTCAATTGGTTTAACAAACCAACTTGTGAGAATCGAAATTCCTTTGGAAGTTATTTGAAAAGGAGATTTCTTTGAATCTTTTATAACGCCTTTTTCAATAAGTCCAAGTTGCTCCATTCTTTTTAATGCAGGATAAATTGTACCAGGACTACTGCTGTAATTACTTAGAGCGGTTTGTTCAAATAATTTTCGAATACGATACCCGGATAAGGGTTGGTTTTGAATTAATCCAAGTATGGCAAAATCTAATAACGTCGGCTTAATAATATTTTTCATATTTAATACGATTCGTATTACGAACATAATACGAATCGTATTAAAAAGCAAATTTTTATGCGCAAATTCAAAATAGCATTATGCAGCAGGCAGTAAAAAGTATACAGTTCTAGGTGCCTTTTGGTTGATCAAAATCATTGTTTATTATCAATTGTTTATCGATAATTACTATCTATTGACTGTCAAAGAATTAGCAGTACCCTAATTTCAGAAAACAAAAGATTCTATATATTGAATCAAGTGAACCAAATAAAAATATAAGGGGTTCAATGAAGAAAAAGATACTCATACTACAAATGCGGCCGGAAGATGAGGTAACAGAAAGTGAATTTCAGGCCATTCTTCGTGTTGGTGGATTAAACCAGGATGAAGTGCATCGCGTTCGACTGGAGCAAGGTATTCCTGAAATTGATATCAATGACTATGCTGCTATTATTGCCGGAGGCAGCCCTTTTGACATTACCACCCCGCATAAAAATAAGAGCCAAATCCAAAAAGACATCGAGGTATTTTACGATCAATTATTTGATAGCGTAGTTCCGGAGGATTTTCCATTTTTTGGCGCTTGTTCCGGTAACGGATTACTTGGCAAATATTGTGGAGCGCGGATATCAAAAAAATATTCAGAGACACTAGGAAGCGTCCAGGTACAAATTACTGATGAAGGAGTAAAAGACCCTCTTTTAAAAGATCTGCCACGAACCTTTTCTGCAATGGTAGGTCATAAAGAAGCTTGCGACGATGTACCGCCGGGAACGGTACTCTTATGCTCATCCGAGGCCTGCCCTGTTCAGATGTTCAGGGTTAAAAACAATATCTATTCAGCACAATTTCATCCGGAAGCCGATGCCAATGAATTTATTCTGAGAATCAAAGCCTATAAATATCACGGCTATTTCCCACCCGGAGAAGCAGACGAACTAATTGCCATGGTTCGCCATACACACACCCCTGTAGCCAAAGAAATACTCAAACGTTTTGTGGAGAAATACAAATAAATAAGGCCCAAACTAAGAGGACGCTAATTCTTCTATTTTATCTACTGCCTCCAGGCCATCCAATGTGAAAGCAATCTTAAATAATTCATAATATTTTTCTTACAATTTATTCTTCTTTATCTTTTTCGTTTATTTACAAATTCACATTAACCATTACACATGAAAAATTTTATTCTTTTAATCGTCTGCACCTTTATTGGTCTTTCGACTCTTACAGCACAGACCGATGGTCTGAGTACCACAACAATCCCGGAAGAAAATATTCCTGTCGATCCTAATGTTAAAGTAGGAACATTGCCTAATGGGCTGACGTATTACATTAGAAATAATGGCAAGCCAGAAGACAAAGTAGAGCTGCGTTTGGCCGTTAATGCAGGATCTATTATGGAAACAGACAGGCAGCTTGGCCTGGCCCATTTTATGGAGCATATGAATTTCAATGGCACCAAAAACTTTGAAAAAAATGATTTGGTAGATTATCTACAAAGCATTGGAGTAAAATTTGGAGCCGATTTAAATGCTTATACAAGTTTTGATGAAACAGTATACATACTCCCCATACCAAGTGACGATCCTGAAAAATTAGAAAAAGGATTTCAAATACTGGAAGACTGGGCACATAATACCACCTTGTCTGAAGAGGCTATTGATGGAGAACGAGGAGTAGTGCTCGAAGAACTTCGTGTGCGACTAGGCGCAGAAGAACGTATGCAAAAAGTGACACTACCTAAGATGATGTATGGCTCTAAGTATGCAGATCGTCTTCCAATTGGCACCAAAGAAAACCTGGAAAATTTCTCCTATGATGACGTTCGCGATTATTACAAAACCTGGTACAGACCAGAATTAATGGCAGTTATCGCCGTGGGGGATCTAGACGTTGAAATAATGGAGGCTAAAATAAAAGCACATTTTTCGAACATTAAAAAATCCGAAAACCCTGCAGAACGTTTGTCTTATGAATTACCAAACCATGAAGAAACCCTCATTGCAATTGCTTCCGATAAGGAAGCAGCTTTTAGTCGGGTACAGGTGCTGTATAAAGATCGTTTTGAAGCACCAATAACGACTACGATAAAGGACTATCGGGACAGGTTGGTTAAAAATCTGTTTTCCACCCTAATCAATAATAGATTAGATGAAATTCGCAATAGTGCAAATCCCCCATTCGTTTTTGGATATTCTTACTATGGAGGCACTTTTGCAAGAACAAAAAATGCCTATCAATCTTTCGCTCAAACTAGTCCCGACGGCCAAATGAGTGGACTTAAAGCAATTTTGGAAGAAAATGAACGGGTTAAACGTTTTGGTTTTCAAGAAGGGGAATTTGAGCGTGCTAAAAAAAGTCTTTTAGCCAGGCTCGAAAAGCAATTTAATGACCGGGATAAGCTAGAAAGCAATCGAATAGTCAACAGTTATATTTACAATTACCTAAGAAAGAGTCCAATACCCGGTATCGCCTGGCAATATGACATAACCCAACGCTTATTGCCTAATATAAAACTTGAAGAAATAGGGGTGCTCATTAATAGTTTCTTACATGATGATAATCGGGTTATTGTATTGACCGGGCCTGAAAAAGAAGGTGTTAAATTGGTAACTGAAGAAGAGGTTAAAACCTTATTAGAAACTATCAAAACGGCTGAGATCGCTCCCTATCAGGATGAAGCCATTCGGTCCGAGTTAATTGAAACAATACCCACACCTGGTACTATAGTGGCATCAGAGACAAATCCCAATTTAGAAATTACCACATTTACCTTAAGCAATGGAGCTAAAGTCACTTACAAAAAGACAGATTTTAAAAATGACGAAGTACTTTTTAGGGCCTATAGTCCAGGGGGTACCAGCTTATATAGTGATGAAGAATTCCGTACTACAGTTTTTGCCAATAGCGGTCTTTCGGAAGCAGGCATAGGGGGATTGTCTTTAACCGATCTCAGTAAATTTATGAGTGGTAAAATTGTAAGGGTATCTCCCAGAATAGGAGCATTTAGTGAAAATTTTAATGGTTCTGCGGCCCCCAAAGACCTGGAGACCTTATTTCAAATAGTACATCTCTACTTCACTTCTCTCAATAAAGACAAAACGGCTTTTAATTCTTTTATGACCAAGCAAAAAAGCTTTTTGGGTAACCTCATGGCCAATCCACAGTTTTACTTTCAAGACCAATTGGGTCAGGTTAAGAACGAAGGCAACCCCAGGTATACCGGATTTCCCACAGTAGAAAAAATGGAAGCTTCCGACTATGAACTGGCATATGCCAAATATCAGGAACGCTTTGCCGATGCAGGAGATTTTCATTTCTACTTTGTTGGTAATGTCGATGAAGCAAAGGTTAAGGAATATGCTGTCACCTATCTCGCGTCTTTACCAGGCTTGAATAGTAATGAAAAGTATCTCCCCACTAAATTCAGAAGAAAAGACATCTATCAAAAGCACATAGTAAATAGGGGAAGTGACCCAAAGAGTAATGTTAGCATAAGCTGGGAAGAAGAGATTCCCTTTGACAGCAGTACCGAAATGGCTGTTAATGCTCTTGGAGAAGTGCTGACCATAAAACTAGTGGAAAAGCTACGTGAAGAAGAAGGCGGAGTATATGGTGTAGGAGCAAGGGGTAATTTGAGTAAAATATCCTACTCTAACTTAACTTTCAGCATATCGTTTCCTTGCGGGCCAGAGAATGTTGATAAATTGATTAACGCCGCTTTAACTGAAATAGAAAAAATAAAAATAGATGGCGTCACCCCAAAAGATATGGCCAAGGTAAAAGAAACTTATTTGGTAAAACGCAAAGAAGATATAAAGACAAATAGATTCTGGATTAGCAATCTTGTGAAAGCAGACCAACAAGATCGCAACCTGGAAAGTATGATGAAACTCGACACCAAACTTGATGATTTGACCGCGGAGGATGTTCAGCAAGTTGCTCAAAAATATTTGGATGAAAATTACTTTTTAGGCATTTTAATGCCAGAGACAGAGTAAATACAAGCATATATCTACTTCAGAATAGAGGGTTATGTAAAATACCAATAGCGCAAATTTTTAAACTCAGTTTCTTAGCAGCTTAACCAACCCATTCTGAGGTGGGGGATTCCGACTGATTAATCGAAATGAGGTGCTATTGGTATTAAAATGGTTGTATTATGAACATCAACTATATTTATACTCATTAAATTCCTATGAGTACCACTAACATTTTTATAATTATTCTGCTTTGCATAGGAGCCATCCAGGGAATAGTTTTTGGTATTATTTTATTGCGAAGTACAAGATATAACCGCACTGCAAACTTCTTTTTGGCTGTTCTGCTGTTTTTACTTTCTTATCGCTTAATTGTACAAGTAATGAGACTCTTTGGTCTTGGATATTACGATGGATGGTATTATATCCACCTGGACTTTAGCTGGTTTATTGGTGCACTATTGTATTTCTATACCAGGGCGCAAACCACAGGGAATTTTACACTCAAGAGAAAGGATTGGATACATTTCCTGCCTTTATTCATACAAATTTGTTGCAGTATTTTTGTCAGGCTACAAAATCTCTATTGGGATGGCACCCGTGAAAGCCTCAGCTGGCTGGGGTATTGGGGTTATGTGGTTTGGATGAATAACGCAACTATCTATGTCATTGCCAGTAGTCTGATTGTATTCTACACCTACCGTTCCGAAAAAAACCTGAAGGTTGCTGCTAGTTCAGGAGAAATTCATCCCAATAAGCTAAAATGGATAAGCAGAATACTTCGGGCTTTTAAAATATATTTTTCGATTGTACTTCTGATACTGCTTATAGATTTAGTGGTTTATAATCTTACGACAGACCATAATTATTTCTATTTTAATCGCTTCTATTTTTATCCCTTCTTCATTGGTCTTGCCATTCTAATCTACTGGATAGGTATAGAAGGATTCTCCAGAAGAAACCAGCAGGATCCTGCCATTAAGAAAAGGCTATCCCCTTCGGAGAAAAATCGGCTCATCGAAATTTCAGTAGTATTGGAAGAAATGATGGTTGAAAAAAAAATGTATAAGGATCAGGATATTTCAATAAGATCGGTCGCTAACGAAATGGGAATAAAATCTTACCTGGTCTCTAAATGTCTCAATGAAATAATCGATAAAAAATTCAATGACTATATCAATGAGTACAGAGTAAAAGAGGTACAACAACTACTCAAGAATGATGAAAATAAAAAATATACCCTCTTGAGCCTGGCCATGGAAGCCGGTTTCAATTCAAAATCTTCATTTAACCGTGCGGTAAAGAAACAACTCGGTATTACTCCAAATGAATTAAAACGCAGCAGTTAAAGTCTTGTTTTAATTTCTTGAAAGTACTATGAAACAGATAAATTACCGTAAATTGATAGTGTCACTTTGAAACCAATTTTATGACCTCAATTCAGGATCATTGTTGTGGGGCCGATGTGTTTTTTGATAAGAAAACAGCAAAAAAACAATATCGCCAATATTTAAAAAAAGGCCCCTCGAGGGTAACAGCAAAAATTATACGACAATTGACCAATAATACTATCGAAGGTAAGTCATTGATTGATGTGGGAGGTGGTATTGGTGCCTTGCAATGGTGGTTCCTTCAACAGGGCGGATCCCAATCCACAGCTATTGATGCCTCATCGGGTTATTTACAACAAGCGGAAGAACATGCCATTAAAAACGCCTGGGGCGAGAAAACCAATTTCGTACTTGGTGATTACACGGTTGTACATACCCAAGTGGACCGCCCAGATTATATTACCCTTGATAAAGTGGTTTGCTGCTATCCCGATTATAAGCAAATAATAGAAGTATCTTGTAAAAAGGCTAAAACACATATTGCATTGAGCTATCCCATCGATGGCATTATTTCCAAAATTGTCTCCTGGTTTGGTGCTCTATTGATAAAGTTTAAAAGCAATTCATTCAGACCCTATGTCCACCCTGTAAATAAGATCAGAGAAGTTTTTCACGAACAGGGCTATGAAAGGGTTTCGCATACTCTGGCCTTTCCATGGCATATTGAAACTTACCGCAGAATGAAAGGATAGCACTATGGCACGGTTTAACAATGCCGCTTTTCAATAAACTCTCCACCAATTCGCCAAACGATCCCAACCCATTCTATAAAATAGGTGTCAATTCCCCAATTGAATCGATTTTCATGCTTCTGCGCTATATGTTTGGGCCAATTAATATAAAACAGAAATCATGAAAACATTACATTCGTTCACTTTAGTACTCATTTTACTAGTATGCAACCTCATTAGCGCACAAGCGGATACAACTGCAGATTTAAAAGCGCTTAAGGGAAGCTGGAAACTTGATATGAGTCCGGAAAACAAAACGGACAACAACTTTGCAAAAATGGAAATTACAGACATAGATGGTGGCCGCATAAATGGCTTCTTCTACAGGGATGGTGTCAAAATGCGCGAAGGGCGCATTAATACCCAAACAGGGGTGGTTTATGGAGCGCTGATTTCCGGGGATAATTCTGGAGAATACAATACCTCATTTTATTATAAGAACGGCGTGTTGTATGGAACCACCCATGCCATAGACCGTGATTTCCTTGCCGTATGGACGGCCACCAGGGAAGATTGATTGGAACAATAATTTCTGAAGTTCCCGCCATATTAGCATCAGTTTAAAGGCCTGGTAATAATAACCAGGCCCTACTGTTAAGTCTACAATTGGAGAATTCCATATCTTGTTCATCAAACAACAGTTAGTTCAATATATAATGAGACCAATAACCTTTCTCCTTTTAGCATTCCTTCTTTTAATAAATGTCCCCGCTGCTCTTGCCCAGGAAAATACAAGCCCAAAAATTGTTTTAATTACTTTGGATGGCCTCCGCTGGCAAGAGTTATTTTCGGGAGCTGATCCCCTGCTGGTAGCCAACGAAAAATACGTCAAAGACACCGTTGGGTTGAAGAAAAATTTCTGGCGAAATTCGGCCAAAGAACGACGGCAGGCACTACTGCCTTTTCTATGGACAGAAGTTCCGAATATGGGCCAGTTACATGGAAATCGAAACCTGGGAAGTAAAGTAAATCTCACCAACACCCTGTGGTTTAGCTATCCGGGGTATAACGAAATTCTATCAGGCACTGCCGATGACCAGCGTATTACAAGTAATGATAAGCTGCCGAACCCCAACCGTACCATATTGGAAATTGCTAATAAGGATGCGAGATTTAAAGGCAAAGTGGCGGCTTTCGGTAGTTGGGATGTCTTTCCATTTATCATTAATGAAGAGCGCTCTGGTGTTCCCGTGAATGCCGGATTTGAAATTGCCACATCTTCAAATTTAAGTCCTCGTGAAGTATTCCTGAATGAATTACAACCGCAGGTGCCCAGCCCCTGGAGTACCGTAAGATTAGATGCCTTTACTCATCATTACGCTAAAGAGTTTATGCAAAAAAACCATCCGGACTTCATTTATATCGCTTATGGAGAAACAGACGATTTTGCACATGAGGGACACTATGATGCCTATTTAAAAGCAGCACGAAATACCGATGGCCTGATTAAAGACCTATGGGAGTTTACAAAGCAAGATGACTATTACAAAGTCAACACTCTATTTATAATAACCACAGATCATGGCCGGGGTACAGATCCCCTGGAGAATTGGCAACACCATGGTAACAAGGTTGTAGATGCAGGACAAGTTTGGTTCCTTTGCTTTGGAAATGAAGTAGCACCGCTGGGTGAGGTAAATAGTAAGGAACAACTCTACAGTAATCAAATTGCCCCGACAATTTTGAATCTTCTAGGTTTACAGGACGATTTGGATGCTGAACCTATTGCTATTTTGAAGAAATAAAAATCGGGGACAATCAAAATTGTGACAAGTTATTTAAACTTGAAGTTTGTCAGCCCTATTCAGGCATTAAATAATTGGAATAGAATGATTCCAGGTAGTTGGTTACCTCCGGCATGTTCTTAATGAATCGGTTTTTAGTTTCAGAATGTAACCTATTAAACGGCACAAATCATCTTTTGGTGCTATTCATGATACCCTTTAAAACGAAGATACTCTCTGAACCATTTCCATACAAGCTACAAAGCTCAGATCCTTAATGGCAATTACAGGCTAGGCGTGTTTGGTGCATTTGTCTCTTCCAGAATTCTAATTGCTTCCTGATCAGAAACCTGATAAAATTCCTTATAAAACTGACCTACTGCTCGAAAATTAAATGGAACAAGAAGACAAATGGTTGCATCAACTTTTTGATTTTTTTCAATTTTGCTCAAACTCGATTCCGGGGCCACAGGAATGGCTATAATTATTTTAGTCGGCTTTTGTTTAGCAACCAGCTCTATAGTCGCCAAAAGTGTGTTGCCAGTGGCGATGCCATCATCCACGATAATTACCGTTTTATTCTGAAGATTTTCGGGCTGTCGGTTGCTGTAATACTGATTATGGCGTCGTTTCAGGTTTTTTCTGACCCGAGAAACTTCTTCGTCTATATAACCCTGTGTAACCCCAAGGGCATCTGTAAGTAAGACATCTTCAAGGCTCACCGCTCCAATGGCATACTCCTTGTGATACGGGTGGCCTATCTTTTTAGTCAGGGCCACATCTAGTGGAGCCTCCAATGCCCTTGCCACGATAGCTCCAAGAGGTAATCCTCCTCTTGGAACTGCAAGAACAACTACATTTTGTCCTTTGTATTTTAGCAGTTTTTCTGCCAATTGTGTGCCGGCGTCAATCCTATTATCAAACATTTGTTTCAATTTTTTTGTTTAGAAAATGGTTGCTGAACCAATCCGCTGAAATCTGAGCAACTTCCTGCAGTTTCCCAGGTTCTGCAAACAAATGGGTGGCACCGGGAATAATTTCGAGCTTTCGCGTAGCTGATAATTTTCGATAGGCTGTTTCATTTAGCTCAATGACGACATCATCCCTGCCACCTACAATTAATAAGGTGGGGGCAATCACTTTATAAAGTTCGTCATAGGCAAGATCTGGTCGGCCGCCTCTGGAAACAACCGCTTTGATATCTTTGCCATAAAATGCTGCTGCCCGCAGGGCAGATGCTGCTCCCGTACTTGCACCAAAATACCCCACAGCTAATTTCTCTGTATCTTCTTGTTGTTGCACCCATAGGGTAACAGCTATAAGGCGCGTTGTAAGCAAATTAATATCGAATCGTTTATCGTAGTTGCGGTCTTCATCTTCAGTGAGAAGATCAAAAAGCAAAGTGGCCATACCTTTCTTCTGCAAAACTTCGGCCACATAATTATTCCTGGGGCTTAAACGACTACTACCACTACCATGTGAAAAAATGACCAGTCCGGCCGGATTTTTTGGAATAGCCAGATGTCCTTTTAAGATAGCCCCGTCCACTTTTATGGAAACATTTTTACGTAATTCATCTTGTACTATCATAGTTCAACTCTTTTTTGTTCTTATTATAAAAAGGGTACGCTATGGTCCCGGCTAACTAATACAGCTATAGCCCTCCTACGTTATAACTTATTAATGGAATATCGATCCGATTTTCCATTTTCAGTACAGTGTCTTTATGGAATAGATTACTTACAGCACCCTTCTCCTGCCGTTCTAACATTGCCAGCAGATCTGCACCTGAATCCTCTAAGAATCCATTTAAAGCCCCTGTAAGACTATCACTGATAAGCTGATCATAACTTATCTTTTCATATTGTACTTTTTGATTTACCATGTTCTTAAACCACTCCATTTGTTGTTCTCCTTTGTACTCATTTATTGGTGCAATATGCACTACCCTGATCTGAGCATCAAACTTTCTAGCCATGCTTACCAGACTTCTTAGAGCAAAAATATCTGCCTGTTCAAAATCGCTTGCATACACCATAGTTTTGAATTTCAACGAATCGCAATCGGCCGGAATTGCTAATACAGCACAAGCGGATTTGCGGAAAAGCGCTTTTGTAGTGCTCCCCATTAGTAATTCTTTTAACTGACCGGCCCCAGTGGCGCCTACCACAATTAAATCAGCACGGGTTTGGGTAGCCTTTTCAAGAATACCGCTCCAGGAAGATGCATTTTCTTCCACCACTAAATGGCAATCCACATCCTGCATATCATCCCCAAGGTGTTCCATACAGAAGGCCTTCAACTTTGCAAGATTCTCAATGAAAAGTTCTTTCTTCTTCTTTGAATGGCTTATGGAAACAGAGCTGGCCAGTGAAGGGGGCGTATCGAAAACATGCAATAGAAGTAACATGGCATCAAATTTTTTGGCAAGCAAATACGATAACTTAAGGGCAGAAACCGAGTTTTTTGAATAGTCGGTAGCATAGAGAATCGTTTTCATTGTGGAGGTATTAAGTTATTTATACGAAACTATACAATCCCCCAGGGACAAAGAATGATCTTGGTCATCCACTAGGTTTTTATAGATGACTTTTATCATATTGATTGACTGATGCCTTCACTAAATTTATAGCTGTAACTTTTGAAATATTTATTATGAACGATACAAAATATACCCAGCAACCCAATGCGCTAGAGAATGGCCCCTGGGATGAACTCTATGTATTAACCGGACATTGGAAATCGGATCTTGAATTTTATAGTGACGACCTCATTTTCTTGCATCATCTGGTAGACAAGTATTTTATGTGGATTACAAAGTCCGAAAATCTTAGCTTGGTGAGGGAGATCAAAAAGGAATTGTACGAATTGAACAAAACAAATAAAGATTTACTGGAAAAGGTTAAAAAACATGTAATTCAATTGGGGCGTTTAGTTGAAGACCCTAATCATAAAGATGCCGGTATCATTAAAACAGAACATGAGCATCTTGAAGAAGAAATGTCAGATTTTGTAAAATCGTTTAGGAAAAACCGAAAAGAGGTCTTTAAGATCACCGAATATGTTATTGATAGTGAACACCTTGAACAACTAATGCAGTCCTAAGAAGATCTTATTTCAGGACTTTAATTGTTATCTTGTCCTTGTCATTAATAAACCAGGAGAAGTAACATCACCTTAAAATGAAATTCATTCCCAGTCGTATAACCATCCTACTGTTCTATATGGGTTGTTTTTGTCAATTCCTATATGGGCAAGACAGCAACTATATCATGACCGTCAAAGGAAAACTGGCGGTTGAAGAAATGGGCAAAACCCTGGTACATGAACATATTGTTACAAATTTTGAAGGTACGAGGAACCCCAACCAGCCATTCAAAGACCAGGAAAAAGCGATTAATTTAATTTTACCCCACCTCAACAATCTGAAGACTTTAGGGTATACTACCCTTGTAGAATGTACTCCAAGCCATATAGGTAAGAACGTGGAACTATTACAGCAACTATCGGAACGTTCCGGAATCAACATTATCACCAATACAGGATACTATGCAGCGGTAGACAAAAAATACCTTCCGGAAAGCGTTTATAGTTTAAGCCCCCAATCTATTGCGGCTACTTGGCTAAAAGAATGGGAACAAGGGATTTCAGCTACCGGAATCAGACCAGGTTTTATAAAACTTGGAGTTGGAAAGGGAGAACTGGACAGTATTGAGCAAAAAATATTCAAGGCCGGGCTGCTATTGGGTTCAACTACAGGAATGGCCCTGGCTGTACATACAGGCGACGGAATAAGTATCAAATCCCAGTATCGGTTAGCGAAAAAGAACAATTTTGATTTAAACAAACTCATTTGGGTACATGCCCAGAATGGAAAAAATGAAGAGCGTATTGAGATGGCCAGAGAAGGTATATGGATCAGCCTTGATGGAGTAAGCGAAACCCGGATAGAAGAATACCTCAACATGATAGTTGCCTTACACGATAAATCTCTGTTATCGAGGCTTTTGCTATCCCATGACGATGGCTGGTCCGTGGAATACACAGAAGGTGATTTGACTTTAAAACCTTTTGAAAACGGGAACAGTACCCCTTACAATACCATTTCAGAAATTTTACTTAAAAGGCTCTACGAACAGGGATTTAGTAAGGAACAGATCGATTTGATTTTTGTTGAAAACCCTAAGGAAGCTTTGGGTATTTCAAAATAATAATTCAATTTCAAAATCCCATATGTGGCAAGGTCAGGGAATAAAAAGTTCTTGTCAGTCGGATGCGACAAAGTAATCAAATACGTAACCAAATATTGGGATTTATTTAATACACCTTTGACAATTACTTAACTACTTAATACAAAGTTATTTAAGACCTTTGCAACAAGGCTGATTTCAAAAGCCTAAGTTTGAGTTAGTTTAGCAAAAACCGGTGTACTAAGACATCGGTTTTTTCTTTATAAAAGTGGTAAAACATTAAACTTTAAAGTACACTTTTTTCTTGTCCAGAAAGTAAGTGATATACCAGAACATAAAGAGCACAAATAGTGAATTTATAACCATGATAAGGCCATCGGGCAAGCCAATAGGTGAAAGCAACCCTTCTGTAAAGATCTTGCCAAAGCCCCTGAACCATTGAACCCCCACCGTTTCGGCTAGCAGATAAATAAATATAGAATTGGTGCCCACCACAGAGAATATACGCAGCCATTTTCTATTATTCCCTTTAATATCTATCCACCAATAGAACAACGCCAATACCAATATAGCCCATCCTCCTGATGCCAGGGTAAAAGAAGTGGTGGCGATCCTTTTAATTATAGGGGTAACGCCCAATAGGTCTAAACCATAACCCAACACCAGAAGCAAAGCACCGTATACCACTAATGGGCTGAGTTTTTCGGAGGCCGATTTTTTTGAAAGTAACAGCTGTCCACAAACTACCCCCCAAATTGTATGTGCAGCCGTCGGAATAAAATTGATAGTAACCCAATATCCGCTATTCACTTTACCCATAAGTACCATGTCCATAAAAGAACCAAAACTCTGTCCCTGGTTAAAGGGGTCCGCAGGATTATAGACTCTGTACAATATCTCGGTGAGTATCAGCAATCCTACGGCAAAAGCGATTTGAGATTTATGAGAGTAATTCATTATTGCATAGGCAATTAAAATAGTGAATGCCAATTGCACCAGGACATTCCATAACTCCCAAACCAGGGCACCACTATTAACACAATGCAGTAACACCCCAAATGCAAAAAGCAGGAAACACCTTTTTAAAATATGTTGTGTAGCAGCCTTCCGGGTTCCAGACGCCAATCGCTTTCGTAACGAAAAGGGCATAGCTACTCCGACAATAAACATAAAAAAGGGTTGGATAAGATCCCAAAATCTTAGCCCGTGCCAAGGGTGATGATGCAACTGTTCAGCAATGGAAGACCAAATAGCACTGTCCTTAACAAACTCATAAAAGTTATGGTGAAAATCTGCTGCTTCTGCAACAAGAAAAAACATGGTCAGACCTCGAAATACATCTAATGAAAAAAGACGTTTGGTAACATCTGTACTGGTCTGGGTCATACTGCTTATTGTTGGTTATGGTATTTCAATTTACAATTTATGTAATAAAGTAGGCCAACAATACCCCCTTGTCTCTGAAGAAAACAAAAGAATCCTTTTTTGTGACAGATAAAGCATGGGTAATTAATAACAATTATGGATATTTATACCATGAATTCATTCGACCCCGATCTTATTATAGAATCGCCTGGCCGCATTAACCTCATCGGGGAGCATACAGACTACAACATGGGTTACGTACTGCCCACGGCTATCAATAAAAAAATCACCTTCAGGTTTAGAAAAAATAAAAGCGAACATATATGCAAAGTATATAGCAAGGATTTCGACAAGAGCCTTACCATAGACTTGCGTAAAGTAGTTCGCAGTATTACGGAATGGGAAAATTATGTACTTGGGGTAATTAACGAAATACAAAAACTAACAGATGAGCTAAGGGGTTTTGATTGTACATTGGAAAGCACGGTTCCATTAGGATCTGGTGTTAGTTCTTCAGCAGCCCTGGAATGTGGAATGGCATTTGGCCTTAACCAATTATTTAATCTTGGACTATCTGAATCAGATATTGTGGCCCTTTCACAAAAAGCAGAGCATACCTTTGTAGGCACTCAATGCGGTATTATGGACCAGTTTGCCTCAGTTATGAGTAGGGAAGACCATGTAATTTTACTGGATTGCAACACCCTGGAACACGAATATATCCCGATTAACCTGGAGCCCTATAAAATTGTGCTTTTAAACACCCATGTTTCGCATAATCTTGCCAGTAGTGAATACAATACCAGAAAAATGGAGTGTGAACAAGGTGTGGCCATCCTGAAGAAAAAATATGATACTGTCGGCACACTTAGAGATGCAACATTGGAAATGCTCAAAACAGTAAAAGATGAAATGGATAATACCATCTACAAACGCTGTATGTTTATCATTGAAGAAAATGAAAGGGTGATGGCAATGACCAAGGCCTTAAAGGAAAATGACCTGAAAACAGCGGGTAAGATATTATACGACGGGCATTCTGGCCTTAGTGAATTGTACGAGATCAGTTGTCCTGAATCTGACTTCCTGGTTAACTTTTCCAAAGGAATCCCGGGAGTACTGGGAGCCAGGCAAATGGGAGGCGGCTTTGGTGGATGCACTATCAATCTGGTGCATGAAGATGTCGTAGATGATTATATACGGGCAATTTCAGCCGTCTACTACGAAGAATTTGGCCTAAGGCTCACCTCCTTTGAAGGGTTTCCGAGCAAAGGAACCTCTATTATTTATAAAAAATAGTGCTTTTCCGGCCTATTTTACATTTTCACCACATCTTTTGAGGCTTACACATCATTTCTTTTTCCCCTCCTGTCTTGTGACCTATTTTTATCCTGTAAATAGTTAGTTATATAATTTTTTTCATTTTCATATAGTGTTCTCGTAAAAGAGTCCTGATCGTAAAGACGGGGCTCTTTTTTAATTAAGTGAAACTCCATTTTGAAAAGTCTTCTGGACGAAATCAAAATTGTAAGTTGAACTTATCCCGAACGGCGAGAGGGATCTTGTGTGTTTGGCTTTATTTGAAACTCAACAATGTATATCTCTTCAAGAAGGTTGTATTCCTTAAGTTAAGTTGAATATTAAGACTAAGGAATGATCGAAAGCATGTCTATAGTCTTCTCTTTTTCTGTAGCGTCTCCAATGATCTTAATGGTATGTGCTCCCGGGTCAAGATTAAGTTTCTCGAATATTTTTACATAGTACTGGCCATGGCTGCTAGAATTGTCTTCTAAACTATAAGTTCCCATGGGAATACCATCCAGAATTATATTAACGTTTCCTCCCTTAGGACTTCTATACGCGTAATATTGCACTGCCTTCCCCACAAAGGTGATTTCAGCACTGCAATTGGCATAACCCCGTGCCAAATAAGCCCCTGAAGCATTCCAATTATTGTATTCGGATTTAAATCCATTATACTCCCATGCCGGATCATTGTCCTCAATCGTTATCCATGGTACAAAAATTTCCTGCGCTCCTGCCTTTACAATTTCAGATTCGCCCAGGGGAATTGACCAATTATCTCCCGATATTTTTCCTTCTAAATGTTCCTTAACTATTTTATCAATTATTAATAGGCCCCGGTCTGCCATAGCGGTAAAATTATCTAATGGTATTGGCATCTTGTATCTGGTCCTGGCAATATTGTAATCTTCAGAAAAGTTGGTTTTGCCAAAGTGGTTTTCCAATTCTTCATGTCCGTAGAGCAGCCCCAATAACCCCCCCCAGGTGGCAGCAGGATTATCAGAATCCCAACCGCACATTACTCCTATTCTGATGGTTTTTTTATAATCCCCTTCTCCATAAAACAGGCTAACCATGGAAGCGGCAAAATTAATCCCCGCATCCCAGGGGTACTTATAATTATAGCCGGAGGTGACAGTATGCTGGTATCGGCGGGCAACTTCATCCCTGGTTTTTTCCCAATTTTCCTTATCGTCGTTATTCTCGTAAGACTGTTTTACAAAGTCGTACATATCTGCTATATAAGACCACTCAGGGATTCTTTTTCGGGCCTGAGCAGCCATCCATTGGGTTTGCTCCTTTCTACTTTGCTCCGGATTGGTCCTGGCAGCTAACGCATACATAATTATGTAAAATTCAGCTGCCCATTCCGAGTGCAGATAGGCAGTTGTCCGCACAGGTAGGTGTCCCATCTGGAGCGCAAAATCTGGCCGTCCGGGGGCCAATGCTCCAAAAATCTCGGTTGTTAGTTGGGCGTCTATCATATCCCACATTGGGTTGTTTTCTGGTAATGAAGTTGCAGGCGGAATTGCACCATTCTGCATCTGCCCGAGGGCAGCCAGGTTAGAAACCCATAACAATGGCAAGCTTATATGTTCTTTCCATTCAGCACTTATCTGCGGTCCGCTCAACAAGGGGTTGTCAAATTTCTCTATGGCATGTTGGTAGACATATTCTATATCGGTATCATCGTCTGCACCCCAGGGATCCTCATCCAAAACATAGTTATACTTACCGCTACCAAAATCGGCATCGGTAAAGAAGGGGAAATCTGTTCGCTTGTTCTCTGTGGGCAGGCCTGTCCAGTTAGCAATACAACTGCCCAACCAAAAACCTTTTAATTTATCCTTGTAAAGGGTTCTGTTTAAAACAAGTGTATCTTTTTTGTTCTTAAAATCAATCCTATTGTCGGGGAAATTGAGGCCTTCATCTGTTATTATGGCTTGCGAAAAGCTCATAAATAATACTAGAGTCCATACACTAATAATCCTCATTTCTTTTATTATATGACTGATTTACTCCCTGAATAAATTTTGGTTTCAACTCTGGTTACAAGACCTCATACAAAATAGTAAAATATATTAAATAGAATAGGGAAATTCTGGGTTTGACCATCTATGCTACAACTTAAACCGGCTGTCGGTTAGGAGAATATTTTCGTATTTAAATTAGTATTTTTAATATCTCAAGGTAGTATTAGATGTATATAGCATGTTGAATAAAAAACAAATAGCCGCCTATAGAAAAGATGGTTTCCTTCTGCTGAAAAATTTATTTGATGCCGAGGAAATAGCTTTGCTAAAAAAATCGGCCCTGGCAGATCGGGAATTAGACAAGCGGTCTTATGGGCGAGACGATGGTGAAGGAGGCAGTGTGCGGCTTTCTATTTGGAATCATCCGGGAAATACTATTTATGGGATGTTTGCAAGGAGTGAGCGTCTTGTTAATATCGCTGAAGCATTACTGCAGGGGGAGGTTTATCATTACCATTCAAAAATGATCCTAAAAGATGCAAAAGTAGGTGGGGCCTGGACCTGGCATCAGGATTACGGTTACTGGTATAACTTTGGTTTGCTACAGCCGTTGCTTACAAGTGTTACTATTGCGGTAGACAAAGCTACCCGTGAAAATGGATGTTTACAGGTACTTAAAGGCTCTCAGTCTATGGGCAGGGTAGACCATGCTTTGACGGGAGACCAGGCCGGAGCAGATATGGAAAAGGTAAATGTGGCCAAGTCCAAATTTCCTTTGGTGTATTGCGAAATGGATCCCGGCGATGCTATGTTTTTTGATTGTAATATTTTACATCGATCAGATCAAAACAAATCTGAACATCCAAGATGGTCGCTAATTTGCTGTTATAATGCTGCACGCAATAGTCCATATAAGGAAAGTCAACATGCTAGTTATACCCCCCTGAAAAAAGTGGGTCCCAACGCAATTAAAAGTGCAGCCCTGACGGGGTTCGATCAGGAGCCAGAATCTGATTGGCTAGATCCTGAAGTAGATCAGACCATAGATAAACTTAAGTCTTAGGAGGTAGTTTTTTGGACCAGCTCCCCTGTTTTTTTGTTTTTTAATATGAGTTTAGCATCCCCATTTGGCAAAACTTCTTCCTTTATGAGATAAAATTCATCATCATAGGAAGTATACTCCTTGTTATACACTGTTTCATCGTCTCCCCTCCAAATCTCGAGCACAACAGGTTCCCACAACTTAGTCTCGGCAGATTTATAAGCGGCGTCCAGAATTGCATTAACCACGTAACCATCGTAGAAGGTTTCGAGAGGGTCCCTGTTTTCCTCAATGGCCTCAAACATATCTGTAAACATATGCGGGTAGCCCAATTCATGAGCTTCATCCCCAACAGGAAACAACCAGCCTTTGTTCACTTCCGCTTTTTCGGCCACATATCCATCGCCTTTACCACTGCTGAACATTTCAAAACCGGTGCGCAAAAAACTGTTGACCCAGATAGTTCCTTCTGTCCCCATAACCTCATCCCTTAGGTCCATCCCACCCCTGAATGCCCAGCTGACCTCAAACTGTCCAATAGCACCATTGGCATACTTCACCAAACCAATGGCGTGGTCTTCAGCATCAATGGGATGTACCTGAGTTGCTGCCCAGCACATTACTTCAAGTGGTTTTATATTTTTCCCTATAAAATTCCGGCTAATCTCTACACAATGGCAACCCAAATCAATAATTGCCCCACCCCCGGATTGCTCCTTATCCCAAAACCAATCGCTATGAGGCCCGGGATGGGTTTCCCTGGATTTTGCCCAAAGTACCCTGCCAATACTCCCCTGACGGATACTTTCCATTGATTTCAGAAATTTGGGGGTATAACAAAGATCCTCCAGGTAACCGCCAAATATCCCCGCCTCTTCCACAAGCTCTAACATATGCTTAGCCTCCTTGGCTGTCCGTCCCAAAGGTTTGGTACAGAGGACGTGCTTCTTTGCCCTGGCACAGGCTTCTACTGCGGGTTCGTGAAGGTGGTTTGGAAGTGAAATAAGTACTATATCTACTTCGTCCTTATTAATGGCTTCCTCCATATCATCATAATGGGAGCTTAATCCGTAGTCATCTGCAAATCGTTTGGCATTATCAATGTTTCTGGAATATACCGTAACAATACGGTCTTTTCTTCGCTGTCCATGCAAAGATTCTGCATAGAAACGAGCTATAAAACCAGAACCTAACATGGCTATATTCATAATTTTGATTTTAAGTTAGATCTCTGTGATGCATCCGAATTGTGAAGGCACTCTTTCAAATTTAAAAAATTTGATTTGCTTTTGATTCTTAAAAATGAAACCTTTATAAGGTGTTCTAAAAACAAATGGCCATGAATTACAAAAAGCGTAACCTTCATATCAGTTTATTTGGCATCCTCTTCATCTTTTTTCTAATGGCCTGTGGGGAAAAGCGTCAGGATAAGAAAGAGGCTGCTGTAGATGCAGGGGCCAACATGGATGAGTTTGAGTTGATTTTTGATGGTTCATCGCTAAAAGGCTGGGATGGAGATGATACGTATTGGCGGGCAGAAAATGGCGTGTTGATAGGGGAAATCACCCCGGAGACACTTCTGAAAACCAATACATTTATTATTTGGCAAGAGGGGCAACCGAGTAATTTTGAACTCAAGTTAGAATTCCGAATTTCAGAAAATGGTAACAGCGGCATCAATTATAGAAGTGAGCGTTTAGATACTATTCCTTTTGCCTTAAGGGGCTATCAGGCAGATATAGATGGGCAGCATCGTTATACAGGTCAGAATTATGAAGAGAGAAAACGCACTACCCTGGCATACCGGGGGGAGCGAGCGGCTATTTCTACTCAAATTAATGCTGATGCCCCAGGTTCGTTAAGGGGAAATATTAAGAATAATGCCTGGCAAAGTAGGGATATCATTGCTTCTCTGGGAGATATAGATTCCTTGAAAACAAAAATAAATAAGGGTTGGAATGTATGTCATTTAATTGTCAGGGGCGATAATTTGCAGCATTATGTGAATGGGGTTTTGATGAGTGAGGTAATAGACAATGATAGTCTCAACAGAAAGTCCTCTGGTTTTCTAGGCTTTCAGGTACATGTGGGGCCCCCGATGAAAGTAGAATATCGGAATATCAGATTAAAACAATTGTAATTACCCTGCCATTGATAATTGTTAATTGTTAATTGTTTATTGTTTATTGCTTATTGCTTATTGCTTATTGAAGCTGTATTGCTTTTCTCCTTTCGTTGTAACAATTTTGTACTTGTCTTCATATCCGCATATCGCGGGTCCTGGATATGGTCTTGCTTTTGCATTTTAATAACTTCTATACTTAGAAAACCAAACTCGCTCACCACCTTTCCATAAAACCTGTAAATACCCTTTCCCCTAAAAAAATACTTAGCGGCTACCGGCGGAAAGAGAACGGTATCAAACACCTCCCCATAACAATCTACCAGAGTGGCAAAGTGCATGCGTTTGCCATTATGTGTGCTGGTGTTTTTTACGGTAACCAGGTAGCCATAAATATCTATATATGTATTCAAATACTTTTCAAGGTCCTTGCTCCCATTGGTGTTTGCCGGGGCTGTTGCCAGGAGGTCAAAGGGGCTGCAGAGGGCAAATCCCAATAATTCTAATTGTGTAAAGGCCATTTCGAGGTTTGTGGTGTTGAGTTTAGGGATCTCAAATTCTTTATGGGTTGGAGGAAACAATTTAGGATGGTCTATATTATTGCCTTTGGAAAGGAACAGATGTGCCTGCCATAGAAGTTCGTGTTTGTTTATCCCGGTAAACCGGAAGGCATTCATACGGATCAGAATACTTATTTGTTCTATGGAGATCAGCACCCGGTCCAGGAAGTCTTCGAGGGAAGAAAACGCTCCGTTTTGCTCCCTCTCTTTCAGGATACGCTGTATCACCCTGCTCTCGAGTTCTTTTAAATACAAATACCCCAGATAAATATCTTTTCCCCTTATACAATTTACCGCCACACTTTTGTTGATACAGGGGGCATAAATGGTGGCGCCCAGCATACGGGCCTCGTGCACATAAAATTCGGACCTGTAAAATCCGCCGCCATTATTAAGTACTGCTACCATATATTCCAGTGGATAATAGGCCCTCAAAAAAAGACTTTGGTAACTTTCCACTGCATAAGAAGCAGAATGCCCCTTGGCAAAAGCATAGCCTGCAAAGCTGGCCACCTGATGCCAAATCTCGTCTATGAGTTTTTTATCATAGCCTTTTTTGCGGCAATTGTCCATAAACTTTTCCTGCACCTTTTGGAATTCTTCCCGGGAGCGAAATTTTCCGCTCATTCCTCTTCTGAGCACATCGGCTTCTCCCAGAGTAAGACCAGCAAAATAATGCGCTACTTTAATTACATCTTCCTGATAGACCATTACTCCATAAGTATCGGGCATAATGTCTAGCATTACCGGATGGGCCTGCATTTCTGCCCTCCCCTTATTGCGATGCCTCAGAATATATTCCCGCATCATTCCGCTCTTGGCCACTCCCGGGCGAATAATAGAGCTGGCTGCCACCAGCCCCAGGTAGTTATCTACCTCCAGCTTTTTCAGTAGCATTCTCATGGCAGGCGATTCCACATAAAAGCATCCCATACACTGGGCTGTTTTTATCATCTGATTAATGCGGGTATCTTTCTTAAATTTTTTGATGTCGTGTATATCCACAGCTTTTGCTGTTTCGGGCTGGTTTTGAATTGCAATCTGTAACGCTTCCTTAATTTTGGCCAGCCCCCGCTGCGCCAGGATGTCAAATTTATAGAGGCCTACATCCTCTGCAATGACCATATCAAACATGGTGGTAGCAAAACCTTTGGGGGGCAGATGGGTAGCCGAAAAATAATGTATTGGGTGCTGGCTGATCAAAATACCTCCTGCATGAATACTCAGGTAATTGGGCATGTTTTTTATGAGTCGCCCATATTTTAAGACCAGTAGAGAAACCTCATCCAGTTTTGAACGCTCGTAATGACCCTGAGACAAGACATCTATTTCAGCCTTTGGAAGTCCAAACACTTTTCCCAATTCGCGTATAACTCCCCTTTCCTTAAAAGTTACATAGGTGCCGAGGAGTGCTACATGATCAAAGCGATTAAAAATATACCGGGTCATCTCTTCGCGGTCTTTCCAGGAGAAATCAATATCAAAGTCGGGCGGATTGGCCCGGTACAAATTAATAAAGCGTTCAAAATAAAGGTCGAGTTCTATGGGGTCTACATCAGTGATCCTAAGCAGGTAGGCTACAATACTGTTGGCCCCACTTCCCCGTCCTACATAGAAAAACCCCTGCTTTCTGGCATAGGACACAATATCCCAATTGATGAGAAAGTAGGAAACAAAGCCTTTCTCTTTGATAAGATCGAGCTCCTTTTTAAGCCGGGCATAAATATGTGCTCCTTCTTCGGGGTATCTGTAAGGCATTCCCTCTTGGCACAAGCGTTCTATCATGGTCTCATCTTCCTCCATAGTAGCATTATATGAGCGCAGGTTCTGAGGCTTTCTTTTTTTTGAAAAATCGAAATGTATCGTACAGGAGTTGATAAGTTGTTCTGTATTCTCCAGAATAAACGGGTACTGAGAAAAGGCAATTGCAAGGTTCTGAACAGGAAACATTTTTTCCCCTTCTTCCGCCTGTTCTTCGGGCGGCAGTTTGCTTAACAACACATTGTTGTCTATAGCTCGTAAAAGCCGATGAGCATTAAAATCCCTTTTGTTTCTGAAAGTAACCGGCTGCAACACTACTAATTTATCTTTCTTCTCTTTCAATCTGGAGAAAGGCAATCTTCTTAAATCGGCCAGGGACACCCCTATATATTCGTGTTTTTCAAATTTAGTTCTCCCATACTTTACTACATTCTCGAACGGATATACCACATAGGCGTTTTCAAAATACGGGGCTCTGGAAGGTAGTTCCTTTTCCTCGTGAAGGTGATAAGACAAAAAAGCGTTCAATTCCTGGTACCCTTCATTGTTTTTCGCGATCCCTACAAAGCAGGGAGCCACCCCATTTCTGAAATCGATCCCCAGAATAGGGGTAATATCATATTCAGGAGCCTTACGGACAAAATTGAGGGCAGCAGAGGTATTGTTGATGTCTGTGAGGACAAGGCGGGTAACCTGGTTCTCCTTTGCCAATTGCAGGAGTTCCAACTCTGAGAGCGTCCCGTAACGAAGGCTGTAATATGTGTGGCAATTCAAATACATAGGTGTTAGGTGACCGGGTTAAATATTGGGTACAGCTTATTGTTTATTGCTTATTGTTTACTGTTCACTGATAATTGTTACTGTTTCCGGTGCGCAAGTACAATTGGAGGTTGTCCATTAAAGGGATTGTGCATTCTTCCAATGGTTCTGGCCCCCATGCCCGAAGCACGCAACACACTCTTATCTCCATAGCGTTCGCGGATAGTATCCATAGCGGCATAGAGGTTTAAGGCTTCCTCGGTATCTTCAAAAAGATCTATCTGATAATTGCCCGGCACCAAATGGCTAAAGCGTATCCCCACCAGACGTACCAATAACCTCCTGTTGTATAAAATTTTAAACAGTTCCAGGATTTTAGGGATAAGGATATGATCAGCACTGGTATAGGGAATCCTCATTTGTTTGGAATAGGTATTAAAATCCGAGTAGCGGATCTTTACCGCAATACAGGCAGTGAGTTTTTCGCCCCTCCGCAACTGAAAAGCCAGGTTCTCGGCCATGGCAATAAGGATTCCTTTTAATTTTATCACATCTATGGTATCCTTATCAAAGGTGCGCTCGTTGGAAATAGATTTCCGCTCACAGAAGGGGATCACCGGGCTATTGTCCATACCGTTGGCACGTTTCCAGATAACCCTTCCGTTTTTTCCCAATACCCTTTGCATTAAATCCACTGGCATTTCCTGTATGGTCTGTACTTTCCTAAGCCCTAAATTTCTAAGGGTCTGGTAGGTTTTATCTCCTACCATGGGAATTTTCTTTATAGAAAGTGGTGCTAAAAAGGGTTTTTCATAGCCGAAATCTATTTTGAGTTGGTTATTGGGTTTGGCCTCATTAGTGGCTACTTTAGAAACCACTTTATTAACAGATAAACCAAAGGATATGGGCAAGCCTGTTTCTTTAATGATCTTTCGCCTGAGTTCTGAGGCATAATGGTAACAACCAAAAAACCGGTCCATCCCGGAAAGGTCTGCATAGAACTCATCAATACTAGATTTTTCAAACAGCGGTACTTGTTCCTTAATGATCTCGGTAACCAGATCGGAATGCTTGCTGTAGGTACCTGCATTGCCTTTTATAGCAATAGCTTCGGGACAGAGTTCCCTTGCCATTTTCATAGGCATCCCGGAATGCACCCCATACCCGCGGGTTTCATAGCTACAGGCGGCTACTACCCCCCTGTCACTAAGCCCGCCTACAAGAATAGGCTTATGCTGCAACCTACTGTCTAGCAGCCGTTCTACAGACACAAAAAAAGTATCCAGATCTAAATGTAGTATGGTTTTTTTCATAGTTATCCCTATAGTATTTGCCCTGGACAAGTCCAGGACCCCGTCCTATGGCGGGGGTTAGCCTGCCTGCCCTCCAAAGGCGGGTAAACCAGCAGGCAGGTTCAACCATCTGCTTACCTGGTTCCACCAAAAGGCAGAGCTACTAAAACAGGGCTTCACTAAAAGGATAGCTAATATATGGATTATTTCCTATTTTTTGGATTATTTCCATATTAATATATCAAAAAAACACCCAGCTAATGTGGGTGCTTTTTCTATTCATTATCATATTTAATATACGGCCTTCGTAAAAGAGTATGCTTTAATTAAGAAAAGTATATAGGAAGATCATAGATAGTGTAACATAACCAATGATCCCTATTCTCCCATAATCAATAACCACTCCTTCACTGAGTCGCTTAAAACTTTCCAAAATAGAATCCATAACGTTTTGTTTTAGTTATTCCATTTGCAAAGCGGGTCTTAATACCACCTCTGCAATAAAAACAGGGGCGAATAATAAGATCGGGGGTACTATTTAATCAAATGCAAATCCGGTAGCAATTCTGAATACCAGTGCATATGCAGCTATAAATAACAAAGCAAAGCTGAACCAGGCAAATATCTTTAAGTAGTTCTTTAAGATATAGTGGCCCAAATTTTTAAAGCCTTCTAAATAAATCTCCTTAACAAGTAATAATGTTTCCATAATCCCAAATCTTTATATTAATCTCTACTAGTTAGAAGACAAAAGTCATACTAAGTTTAGATTTTAGTCCGAAAATTAGATAAGGGAAAGGGAAATCCTGATGAAATGCGCATTATACGCAGCTTAAACCCCCCAAAATGCATTTTATAGAAAAAAATTGCGAAAACCCGTTTTGACCTAAGTTTTTCATAATCAACTCCTTATAATATTCCTTTTTTTAAAGAAAAAACCCCGCTATGTAGCGAGGTTTTAATAATAGATTTTATTCAGACTCTCAAAAAGTTAGCTCCCCTCCTGAATTTCAACTTTCATTTCTGGAATGTACCAAACATCTTCTTCCAGGCTTACTCCACCTCCCATTTGTTCCTGTACCGCTCTGTCTATGATATAAATTCCTTTTTTGGCCATCTCATTAAAATTGTCTACTCCGTTATTGGGAAACCCTACTCTGGTTCTGTGAATATTAAATTCCTCTGCAAACTTACGGTCAAATGCCTTTTCAACGCCCTCTTTTCCTAACATAAACCCTAAAAGTCCTCCCCAGGTAGCAGTAGGGTTATCAGAATCCCATCCGGCCAGGGCACCAATTTTAATCGTCTCTTTTAAATCTCCTTCCCCGTAAAGCAGGCTTACTATACTAGCTCCAAAATTTATCCCCGCAGCAAAACATCCACTGCAAGATTCATCTTTGGTAGCCCACATATAACCATCTTCCTGTCTTATCTGATATTTTTCGTGTAAAGCATCCCGAGCTTCCTCCCAAGTGACACCGGACGCATATTGTTCCTTCACAAAATCGTACATCTTGGCAGAATATGATTCATTCGGCAATCTTTTTCTTGCCATCGTTGCCATCCATTCAAGGTTTTCTTTAATAGATTTATTTTCGTCCGCTGCCGGAGCAAGAGCGTACATAATGACATAAAACTCAGCAATCCATTCAGCATTCTCCCTGGCTGAGGTCTGTATAGGCAATTTGGACATTTTCAATGCCACATCCGGGCGCGAGGGTGCAAAAAAACCAAATATCTCTGTAGTCAGCTGCGCATCAATCATCTCGTAATCCGGGTTTAATTCAGGATCGCTTGTCGAAGGTGGTGTTATTCCTTCACTCATAAGGTCCAACGCCCTTTGGTTAGAAACCCAAAGGAAATTCTCTTCCTCTGTCTTAATGTGCCTCAGCCAGCCTTCCCGAATTTGCTCTCCACTGAGTATACTGGTCTTGTTTTCATATAACAGGCTTTGATAGATATATTCAATATCTGTATCATCATCAGCTCCCCAGATACTATCCTGATCTGCAAATAGAAAGTCTATGGTATCAGAATAATTATTAGAACCCCAAAGATTGGGCTGATCCGGTTTGCCCCAATCTTCCCGGGTATAAAAACCTTCACCTATGCCTTCTTTGTTTGGAATCCCAATTTTATCCATTTCGGTGACCAGACCGGTCCAATTGGCAATACACTGCGCTAACCAAAATCCATGTAGTTTTTCTGCATAATCTGCCCGGGATAATTTCAGATCGGAGGCATTCGGAGTATAATCGCTATACACCAGTTGGGTATCGATCATGACATTTTTAACCTCCTCCTTATTGTTGGCGGGTACTTCCTTGCAGGAAAAAGTGGTAAGAAAAACGGTAACCACAAAAGCAAGTAGCAAATAAACTGATTTAATTCTCATAGTTTGGCAGATTTATTATGATAAGACCTCTAAAATAAGAAATGTATTTTTAAGCACGAACTCCGCTATCATGCACCTCAGCAGCAGGAATTATTTCCGACTTTTTAATAATATTGAATTATCTTTCTACTTTATAATTGTATTACACTTCTTATAAACAACATATGCCAAACTTAAAACAATATATAATGCTGCTGCTTTTATCTTTGGCAGTCTCCTGCGCCGAAAAAAAGCCAAATACAAAGCAAGAAAAAGCTGCCACCGATAATTGGAAAACCATATTTAATGGAAAGGATTTGGATGGCTGGACTATGAAGATAAGGGGCTTTCCCATGGGAGAGAATTTTGGCAATACATTTAGAGTAGAAAACGGTATTTTAAGCATTCGCTATGATGCCTATGGCGATAACTTTGACGATCGTTTCGGCGGCCTGTACTTCAACAAAAAATTATCCAATTACAGGTTTAGGGCAGAATATAGATTTGTTGGGGAAACCGCTCCCGGAGCTCCGGAATGGGGCTATAGAGACAGTGGCATTCAATTCCACAGTCAGCCTCCCGCCACGCTCAGTATAACAGACGCCTTTCCCATTTGCCTGGAATACAATTTACACGGAGGAAACGGCAGCGATGAGCGACCGGTTGGTGCGGCCTGTGCCAATGGGATGTTTATTGAGGTCAACGGTGAAAAAAATTCTGGTTATTGTACCCCTCCGGTGGTTTCCAGAACTTTTCACGGGGATCAATGGGTAAGTTTGGAAATTGATATAAAAGATGGTCAGATTACCCACTATGTAAATGGAGAAGAAATACTACGGTATGCCAATCCTAACTATGACCCTGAAAACAAAACGGCAAAAGCGCTAATCATAAACGGAGATGATACCGTTAAAGAAGGGTTTCTTTCAATTCAGTCTAACAGTCATCCAATAGATTTTAGAAAAATTGAACTTCTGGAATATTAAGATATCAAGCAATTCTATTAAATAACTATTTATGAAAGTCCTGGTTTCTATTGATATACCAAAAGTAGGTATAGAGATGCTTCGCAAAGAAGGCTTTGAACTGACCCTCTGGACTAACGATCTGCCGATGCAGTACAAGGAACTTTTGGAAGCCAGTAAAAATCATGACATCCTGCTTTCCTCCAGTATCTACAAAATTGACAGACATTTTCTGAAGACCAATAAACATCTTAAACTTATTTCACAGTATGCCGTAGGGTACAATAATATTGATCTTAAAAGTGCATCAGAGTTTAAAATTCCCATCACCAATACGCCGGGTGCAATGACCGCGGCTACTGCCGATATCGCTTTCGGGCTAATGCTGGCCGTTTCCAGAAAAATGTTCTATATGCACAAGCAAATTGAGGCCGAAAAATGGACACATTTCAGGCCAAAGGCCAATTTAGGAATCGAGTTGAAAGGAAAGACAGTTGGAATTTTAGGAATGGGCAGAATAGGTTCCGAATTCGCCAAGCGATGTGCCGGAGCCTATAACATGGAAGTGATTTACCATAACCGAAAACCAAATAAAGAAGTTGAAAAGCTCCTCAATGCCCGTATGGTTTCCTTTGATGAGCTATTGGCCCAGAGTGATGTGCTCTCTGTTCATGCCGCACTTACAAATAAGACCCGGCAATTGTTTGATGGGCCAACATTTGCCAAAATGAAACCCTCGGCCATATTTATTAATACGGCAAGAGGTGGTATTCACAATGAAAAGGACCTTATTGAAGCCTTAAAGAATAAAACAATCTGGGGCGCAGGATTAGACGTAACCGATCCCGAACCCATGTTACCAGACAATCCGCTGCTCCAAATGGAAAACGTTGCTGTATTACCGCATATAGGGTCAGCAACTGTAGAAGCCAGAAATGAAATGTCCAGGCTAGCCGCACTCAATATCATACAATTCTCAAAAGGAACCACCCTGAAAAACCTTGTGGAATTATAAGCAATCAATTATAATTAAAAACTGTAGAACCACATGTCACAAAACAGCAAAATAGCAGTAGTCACGGGAGCTGGGTCGGGAATTGGACGGGCTTCAGCACTAGCCCTCAGCAGGGCAGGTTGGACATTGATTTTAGCTGGCAGAAGAGCAGATCAACTCCTTAAAACCTCCAACTTATGTGCAAGTGAAACAACTACAGTGGTTACAGACATTACAGACCCAGATAGTGTTGCGGAACTTTTTAACGAGCTTAGAAATAAATATGGAAGGTTAGATTTGCTATTTAACAACGCAGGAATTGGTGCCCCGGCACATCCTTTCGATCAGCTAAGCAGAGAAGATTGGAAACGTGCAATAGACACCAACCTGTCTGGCACCTTCTGGTGCATGCAGGAGGCATTTAAGATTATGAAAAACCAGGAACCAATGGGAGGGCGTATTATAAATAACGGTTCTATAAGTGCCCATGTACCCAGGCCTAATTCTGTTGCCTATACTGCTAGTAAACACGGCATCACGGGTTTAACCAAATCTGCCTCCCTGGATGGCCGTAAGTACAATATCTGCTGTGGACAGATAGACATTGGGAATGCAGCAAGTGAAATGACAACAAAAATTGAAAAGGGTATTCTCCAGGCAGATGGCACTTCCAAACCAGAACCTACCATGAATGTTAACGATGTTGGCCGTGCTGTGGTATATATGGCAGGCTTACCTCTGGATACGAACGTTCCTTTTATGACGATTATGGCCAACGAGATGCCTTACATTGGCCGTGGTTAATACACCTAAAGCATAACTTTTTTACCTGTCTTTACGGCTAAAAAGATAGCATCTATAATTTTCATGTCCTTTACCCCCTCTTCCCCGTCAACAGGTACAATAGGTTGGATATCCTCGAATATTATTTTTGCCATCCCGTCCATTTGTAAGGTCTGATGCGTAATATGAGGCTGTGTAAGTTTCCCCTTGTGGGTACGTCCTTCAATAGGTCCATAACCCGTTGATGGCTGCATTTCAGCAAAGCCTTCCGATCCATTGAGAAAAAATCTATCCAGATGATTCATGGCATAGGTAGACAGGCAAGATGCCACTGCCCCGCTCGGGAATCCCATTTGAAATTGAATGGTCTCATCTATCCCTTCTTTAAACTTAACAGGATCGGTTTTGGTTTCCTGGGCCGTGACCCAAACTGGTTCTTCCCCGAGCATATAACGGGCCCCGTTAATAGAGTAAATTCCTATATCCATCATTGCTCCACCTCCGGATAACTTCTTGTTTAATCTCCATTGGTTAGGATTCCCTATGACAAAACCGGATTGTCCCTGGAAAAATTTAAGCTGTCCAAAAACACCCTCCTGACGCATTTTGATGACAGCAACGGTTTTGGGTTCAAAATGCATTCGGTACCCAATCAATAATTTAACCCCTGCTGCCTTACACGCATCTACCATCTTTTGTCCTTCAGCAGCATTTATCCCCATTGGTTTTTCACAAATCACATGTTTCCCTGCACGGGCAACTCTTATAGATTGCTCGCAATGCAGTCCATTGGGGGTAATAACATAGACTGCATCTATATCCGGATTATCTTTTAGCTGGTCAAAATTCTGGTAATTGTAGCAGTTTTTTTCAGGGATATTGTATTGCGCCCTCCATTTGACCACTTTTGCCGGGGTGCCACTAATTAATCCCACCAACCTGGCCCGCTTACAAGATACCATTGCCTTCGCCACTCTGGTTCCATAACTTCCAAGTCCCATTATGGCCACCCTCAGCACAGGACCATCATAATGCTCCCCGGTTGCTGCAAATAAGGTAGAAGGGTTATATACCAATGGAACCCCGACAGATGCAACAGTTAATTTCTCTATAAAATTTCTCCTTGTTCCCATGCTCTTTTGATTTTCATCTAAAATAAGGGATATCCTTAGGCTAGACAATTACTAGTAGAAATAATCACAATAAAACCAAAGATTGTCAATGTTCATCGTTCGTCTGATCAAAGCCCGGAACCGTAAAATAATATATGTACATTTAGTACACAGTTCACATAAGGTTAATCATTCTAAAAACACATTTATGAAAAATGTCCTTCAACAGCTGATCGCTAAAAACAAAGAAGAGGAAATGGCGTACTCCGCCTCCCGCCTTGCAGAGCAAAATCATCCAAAAACCTCTAACGACCGAAGAAATTTTTTAAAAAGAACCGCCCTTGGAGGCATGGCACTTAGCAGTTTTGTAGCCTATTCTTTTGAAGACACTATATCCGAGACCACGTCCAGGGTTAACCGTAGTTCATCACCTTCGGAATTGAAGATAACAGACATGCGCTATGCCTTAACCAATGTCATGGGAGGTACTGCCATAATTCGCATAGACACCAATCAGGGCATTTACGGCCTGGGCGAAGTCAGGGATGCCGCGGATGTGCGTTATGCATTATTCCTAAAAAGCCGCATCCTTGGGCAGAATCCCTGCAATGTTGAGAAGATATTTAAAACTATCAAACAGTTTGGAGGCCCGGCAAGGCAAGCCGGAGGGGTTTGCGCCGTAGAAATGGCACTGTGGGATATCTGTGGTAAAGCCTACAATGTGCCTGCATGGCAACTACTTGGTGGCCGGTACAGGGATAAGGTCAGGTTATATGCCGACACCCCCGAAGCCAGTTCTCCTGAAGAACAGCAACGACTCATAAATTTCAGGGTTCAGGATCAGGGCTATACCTGGCTTAAAATGGATGTATCTATTGGTGAACTCAAAGGAATCCCCGGAACTATTGTAAATGGGAAGATCTGGGAAGATGCTAATGGTAATTTAAGTCAATGGGGCGATATGCAAAACTCCATGTCCTATGCAAATACCGCACACCCCTTTACACAAATCCAGATTACTGAAAAAGGCCTGGAACATTTGCAACAAGTTGTTGAAAATGTTAGAAATATGGTGGGTTATGAAATCCCTATCTCAACAGATCATTACGGCCATTTTGATCTTAACAACGGCATAAGGCTGGCCAAAGCTTTGGATAAATACAGGCTGGCATGGTTTGAAGATATGGTTCCCTGGCAACATACCACACAATGGAGAACCATCACGGAAGCCATTGAGACGCCAACCACTACTGGAGAAGATATCCATTATCTCGAAAATTTTAAACCGCTGATTCATAACCGCTCCGTAGATATTGTTCATCCGGATTTAGCATCTTCGGGCGGATTACTGGAAACTAAAAGGATAGCCGATTATGCCGAAGAATTTGGAATTGCCATGGCCATGCATCAGGCAGGAACCCCGGTTTCTTTTATGGCCAATGTGCATTGTGCTGCGGCCAGCCAGAATTTCCTGGCCCTGGAGCACCATTCTGTGGATCTTCCCTGGTGGGAAAATCTGGTCAAAACTGTCGGGGGTTTTAAAATGATCGATAAAGGTTTTGCCACGGTGCCCCTTACGGCCCCTGGATTGGGTATAGAACTAAATGAAGAGGTGGTTAAAAAGCACCTGCATCCCAGTGATAAGAGTTTCTTTAAATCTACGGATGAATGGAATAAATTGCGTTCGCACGACCGCACCTATAGCTAGCTATCAGGAATATTGAAAGGAAGAAAGCACTTATGAAAATCAGTTAAATACGTTTTTGGAAAATGCTGGCTTTTTCTGGCAAAACAAATAGGACCAGGTTATAATAATCTGGACCGATTTTTTGTATCTTAATCTACAGATAATTCGACTGTGAAAAATTGGAAAAAGACAAGTCTCCTTACCGCGTTGGTGCTAGGCTTGCTCATTGTTGGCATATTTTATTTGTTTAATCTCAAAGTAGTGAGTTCATCCGGGGATATCGAATTTTCACCTGGATTAGAACCTAAAGGAACTACTATAGATAGTGTAGACAATACACCCAGGAACATCATAATTTTTGTGGCTGATGGCTTGGGCTTTACCCATCTGTCTTTGGCCATGCTAACTCAACAAAAGGAAAATAAAACTTCGGTCTGGCAGCAGTTCGATGTGAAAAGCTGGCACGACACGCGTTCAACTTTTGGACCACTAACGGATTCCGGGGCTTCTGCAACGGCCATGGCAACAGGTACCAGCACGTTTTTTGAAGTCATAGGGCAAGATGCAGAAGGAAATCACCTGACCAATGTTTTTGAATTAGCCAATGCCCAACAATACAACACAGCAATTGTCACAGACTCTTATATCTGGGATGCCACTCCGGCCGCCTTTGTTGCCCATACAGGTTCTCGTGATAATGCCAGAGAAATATTAACTCAAATAGCTGCCAGTGAGCTCGATCTACTCTTCGGAGAACTAGAAGATTTGGGTGAGGATGAAATTCCGGACCTCGAAACCACTATTGAAATCCTTAAACAGCGATTTCAACTGCTGGATGCCACCCTGACACTACCACAGCAGACTGAAGTATTAGCACCTATAGCTGCAATTTTTGAAGAAGACGAAATTCAGGACATGACCTCTACCCCCAACCTTCTTCAGCTAACAGATGCTGCATTGAGGTATCTGAGTTATCGGGACAGTCCGTTTATATTGCTGGTGGAATGTGAGGAAATGGATTCCGCTTCCCATAGGAACGATTCTAAAAGGGTTTTAAAAGGAATAGCAGCACTTCAGGAAACGCTTTCTTTAGTGCTCGATTACGCCAAAACACAAGGAGAAACTTTGGTGGTTTTTACCTCAGACCACGAGACCGGTGGCCTGGCCGCAGTGTCGGATAGTAATTACCCCAATTTACAGCTGGTATGGGCCACAAAAAATCATACAGCTTCGGTGGTGCCACTATTTGCGATGGGCCCTGGGGCCGAAACCTTTTTAGATGTCAAACGCAATTCGGACATTGGTCAGCGCTTAAAAATCCTGATCTCAACTTCCAAGGGCCTTTCAGAATAACAAAATCACATATTTATCGAACTATATCATATGAAACCTATAACCTCTTTTTTACTGGCCTTATGCAGTATTTTAATTACTTTTTCTGTTTATCCCCAGGATAATGTGAACAATCCGGAAAAAGTCGCTATTTACACAGTGATAGAAATGTATGTCCAGGCTAGAGAGCAACTAGATACGCTTATGCTCAACAATATACTGACATCAGATATGGATCAGTTGGTTTCTTCCGGTAATTGGAGAAACAACAGGGAAATGGCTATTGAAGGAATGTTGCGAAGTTCGGCCAATAACCCCGGTAAAAGAAAGCTAACAATAAAAAAATTGCGATTCTTAAATGCGGGTTGTGCCCTGGTAGATTGTCAATATCAGATTATAAACCCAAACGGTAAAGAGAGGAATATGTGGAGCAGTTTTGTGCTAGTAACTGAAGACGGAAAATGGAAAATATCTTCGATCAGGAATATGCTACCTTCAAGATCTCAATGAAAATAATTAAGCCAATCGCACTCTTACTGTAAAGGATATAGGAGGAGATTGATAATTGAAAAAACTAAAACAAGAAAATATGAAACTTAGAATTCGTTTGTTGCTGGTAATAACTTTTGCTTTCATCACTGTAGGGAATAGCTTTATGATTCCTGATCATTCTCCCCAGGAAGGCTTCAATGTAGAAAAGGACCTTTTGTTAGTGCAATACGATTGTAAAACCGATGTGGACGATCTGCATTCTGTTGCAGCTTTTATTACCCTGATGAGCCATCCGGACTATGCCAAGGTTAGCTACCATGCTGTGGCAGGCACATATGGTGTGCAGGAAGGCCTGTATGTGCCCCCTAATTCGCTATTCCAAATGGCCTTTGGCAAGAACTGGACAGATGCCCATAATAAATTATCTGCTGCGGTTAAGGATGTAAAAGCAAAAGTTAAGAAAACCCTTGACAATGATGGTAATATCTGGATTGCAGAAGCCGGGCAATCCGACTTTACCGCTGCTTTAATTGCGGCAGTTAAGGAAGATATGCCTGATATTAATTCGCCTAAGAGATTTCATGTAGTGCAGCACAGCAACTGGAATGAAGAGGTTACAGATCAGCAGAAACTGGCATATGTCAAGAGCAATGCCACCTATCATAAAATCCCTGATGGTAATGCTGTTGGCAATGGTACTCCAGGCTTCCGTACGCCAGAGTACTCACAATGGAAGACAGATATCAGTGAGCCCGCTTTAAAAGAATTATGGCAACACGCTGTACAAATTGGGAATAAATATAATGGCGTGGAAGGACGTTACAACAATGAGGCCATAGCAGCTGGCGGGCTCGACTTCTCCGATACCTCCGAGGTATGCTGGATACTGGGTCTTCAGGATATTAAAGATACAGCAGAGTTTTTTAGCCTATACGCCAAATAGCAGATTTGCGCCTTTGAAGACTACAAAAAGAAACACTTCAATACACGCTCAGAACAAACTACAAACTGGGGAGTCAAAACTCGCGGTGGGATTGCTTGCCCTCCGGCAAGCTTCCCTACTCGCTCGCTTTGAAAACCACAAAAAGAAACACTTCAATACACGCTCAGAACAAACTACAAACTGGGAAGTCAAAACTCGCGGTGGGATTGCTTGCCCTCCGGCAAGCTTCCCTACGCGCTCGCTTTGAAAACCACAAAAAGAAACACTTCGCTTTACTTCAAAAAAGAAGCGAGCTTCTTTTTTGAAGCTCGCTTGTATTTCCACTTTTTTGTGGTTTATTCGTACCTCGGGTGGGAATCGAACCCACACGTCCGAAGACACTGGATTTTGAATCCAGCGCGTCTACCAGTTCCGCCACCGAGGCATCTAACTATGTTTATTTCTTATTATTCGCAATTGTTCCTTTCCAATTCCCGACTTCCAGTACTTCTCTCT
>NZ_JAFMPW010000008.1 GCF_026126425.1 Muriicola sp. Z0-33 | reverse complement strand
CTAAATCTAAATGATTCTAATTCCTCCCTAAATCCCCATAAATGAAAATCTAAAGAAAAACGCTGTCTGCCAATATGTCAATGAACTATCTTAAACACCCCAAGAAAACATCCCTCTCAAAGCGGCTGCAAATATAGAGCACTTTTTTTAAATGCAACTAAATTTTATGGTAATTTTTATATTTTTTTTTGACGCAAATATTAACCAGCTAGAAACTAGTTTCTTGCCTGTGTATGGCTATCAAAAAAGGCTAGTAAAGTTAAGAGAATTTAATGATTTCCGCAACTATTTTTTTTGCTTTGCGTTCTTGTTCCATTTATTGGTCAGCGAGGCGTAATCATAATCGAGCACAGACTCCTGCCTATCAAGCCTTTTAGATGCGAATGCCCGCTGCAATATGTCCTCTATAAGATAGTCTTCATGCACACTTTCCGGATGGTATTCTTCCTTAATACTAATCTTAAACATCTTTGCAGTGGTGTTATACCAAAACGCCCGCCAGCCACTTCGCAACTCCTTTACCAAATTAAAGGATGTTTTTCCCGTCTGCCTGTAGATAAGTTTTACCAAAATTTGCCCTTCTGTACGTGTAAGTTTTTTAAGCTCCTCAGAAAATTCCTCTTCAATGAATTTCTGCACATGCCTGGTATACTTTTTTCGCTTCCTTTTCTTCTTAATTCTACTTAGACTATCATTGAGTTCAACCAAACGTTCCGAAGCCAACTTGGCATAAGGGTACACCTTTATCGTTTTTCTCCTTAGTATATAATACCTGAGTTTCTCCTTGTAGGATTCAAATTCGAGCTTTCCAAAAATGTACACCTCATCAAGTGCTATAGAGCTCTTGAAAATAGAATCCCCCTCAACAATGATCATCTTTTCTGAGACAGAATCAAGCGGAATTTCCTCCACCTGCGCCGTGCACATAAATGCCAGTAGTCCAAAACACCAAAACAAATTCCACTTCCTCATAATTGGTAAAAAAACAAAAGTCCTGCCAAAATTAATGATAAACATACTATTGTGTTATTAAATAAAAGTGAATATTGCTAAGTTTGTGAACTAAACACATATACATGAGCACAAATAAGATCATCACCAAAAAGTCATTAGATTTTTTTGAAAAATACCTTAATAATGCTGCCCCGACCGGATATGAATGGGAGGGTCAGAAACTGTGGATGAACTACCTTAAACCCTACGTAGACACCTTTATCACAGATACCTATGGAACTGCAGTTGGGGTAATTAACCCCGACGCCAAATACAAGGTGGTAATAGAAGGCCATTCTGATGAAATCTCATGGTATGTTAATTATATAACAGATAACGGATTGCTATATGTCATTAGAAATGGCGGTAGCGATCATCAGATAGCCCCTTCTAAATGGGTAAATATTCATACCAAGAATGGCATGGTAAAAGGCATCTTTGGTTGGCCGGCAATTCATACCCGCGATAAAAGCAAAGAACAACCTCCGAAACTAGATAATATATTTATCGACATCGGTGCCAAAGATAAAGATGAAGTTGAAAAAATGGGGGTGCATGTAGGATGTGTAATCACCTACCCCGATGAATTTAAAATTCTAAATAAGGATAAATTTGTTTGCAGAGCCATAGACAACAGAGCTGGTGGATTTATGATAGCCGAAGTAGCCCGCCTTTTACATGAGAATAAAAAGAAACTTCCCTTTGGTCTTTATATAACGAATTCTGTACAGGAAGAAATTGGCCTGAGGGGTGCGGAGATGATCTCCGAAACTATACGACCTAATGCGGCGATTATTACAGATGTTTGCCATGATACGACCACTCCCATGATAGAAAAGAAAACACAGGGGCTTACGGAAATGGGAAGTGGCCCTGTAATCTCCTATGCACCTGCTGTTCAGAATAAATTAAGGGAACGCATTATTGAGACGGCCGAAGCCAAAAAAATTCCCTTCCAGCGCATGGCCGCCTCCCGCTCTACTGGCACAGATACAGATGCTTTTGCCTATAGTGGTGGCGGGGTTGCATCGGCCTTAATTTCTTTACCCCTGAGATATATGCATACAACAGTAGAAACTGTGCATAGAGATGACGTAGAGAACGTAATTCGGTTAATCTATGAGACGCTGCTAAATATAAAAGAGGGCGAGACCTTTAGTTATTTCGACTAACCCTTCGGACTGTTGGCTGGCCTAAACCTTTCCTTATTTTGGGGGAGATATAGATCTGAGCCTTAATTGAATTGTAGAAGTTGGATGAGCTAATAGACATATTAGATGATGATGGAAATCCGACAGGGAGGACTGCCCTAAAATCGGAGGCGCACAAAAATGGTTGGTTTCACCCAACTGTGCACATCTGGTGCTATACTCCGAACGGACAGATTCTTATTCAACAGCGCAGCGAAAATAAAACTACGCATCCCCTCTTATGGGATGTTTCCGTTGCCGGACATGTTGGGGCAGGAGAAGAAATTAAAACCTCGGCCTTAAGAGAAGTTGAAGAAGAAATAGGACTAAAAATTAACGAACAGGGCCTGGAAAAAATTGGGGTGTTTAAAGCCGTACACCAACATGGACCGGGGTTCACCGACTCCGAATTTCATCATACTTTTTTATGTGAACTGAAAGTCTCTTTAGCTGCCCTGAAAAAACAAGATAGTGAGGTGGCTGCTTTGGCACTTATTCCGATGATCCAATTGGCAGAAGAGACTTTTGGTCTGGCCAAACCAGACAAATATGTACCCCATGGCAGTGATTATTATAAAAGAGTCATAAAGGCCATAAAATTGCGCTTATAGGCTTTTTACAAAAGTGGCTATATCGTCTAACTTATAGGATTGCTGTTCTCCTTTGACCATATCTTTAGCGACAAAAGTAGCGGAAGCCAATTCTTGCTCACCAATTGAAATTACCCATGGAACATTTCTGCTGTTCGCGTATTTAAATTGCTTTTGAATTTTTGTGCTGGTGGGATAAAGGTCGGCCTTGATTCCGGAATTCCTTAATGCACCAATAAGTCTCATGGAAGCGAGGGCTTCTTCTTCCCCAAAATTTATACAGAGTACCTGAAGGCTTTGCGAAATCTCCTCAGGAAAAAGCCCTAACTCTTCCAGAACAAGAAAAATCCTTTCCAGGCCAAATGATATACCTACTCCGCTAACGTCTTTTAACCCAAACATCCCTGTAAGGTCATCGTACCTGCCACCTCCCCCTATTGAACCCATGGTAATGTCTTTAGGAGCAGCCACTTCAAAGATGGCTCCTGTGTAATAATTGAGGCCACGGGCCAGGGTTACATCTATAGCAAGCGAACATGTCTTTAGCCCCAGTTGTTTTATAGTATCAATAATGAACTGCAGTTCCTTTACTCCCTTTAGTCCTATTTCAGAAGTCTTAAGGAACTTTTCCAGGGCATTTAATTGTTCCGAATCAGAACCGGACAATGAAAACAGAGGTGCTGCCTTTTGTATAGCCTGCTCAGAGATACCTTTATTCAGCATCTCCTCAATTACTTTATCCTTACCAATTTTATCCAATTTGTCTAATGCAACGGTAAAATCTACCAAATGATAGGGGGCGCCGATAACTTCTACTATGCCCGAGAGGATTTTGCGGTTATTAAGCTTAATGGCCACCCCCTCTAATTTCATTTCGCTAAAAACCGCATCGTACAATTGCACCAGTTCTACTTCCTGTAATAGGGAATTAGCCCCTACTATATCTGCATCGCACTGGTAAAATTCTCTAAACCTTCCTCTTTGAGGCCTGTCGGCCCTCCAAACCGGCTGAATCTGATATCTTTTAAATGGGAAGGTGATGTCGTTCTGATGCATCACAACGTATCGGGCAAAGGGGACGGTTAGATCATAACGCAGGGCTTTATCCGAAATTTTCGGCATTAGGGAAGCCGATTTTTTTGAGCTATAGGTAACGTCATCTACCTTGCTAATAAAATCTCCGGAGTTTAAAATCTTAAATATCAATCTGTCTCCTTCATCACCATATTTACCCATCAAAGTATCAAAATTCTCAAATGACGGAGTTTCAATAGGTTGAAATCCGTACAACTCAAAATGCTTTTTTATGATATTGATGATATAATTTCTCCGGGCAATATCTGAAGGTGTAAAATCTCTGGTGCCCTTGGGAATGGAAGGTTTCTGTGCCATTGTTTAGATTAGAATTGTAAATATCGCCTTATTCTATGATTTTATCAAACCACTGGAATAATTCCCCTTTAGTTATTATAGCTCCCTGCTGTATCAGTTTAAATTTGTCCAGATTTTTATCGTCCGTATACATCTTGGAAGCGGTGAGGTATTCTACAAAGTCGGATTGCCAGTTTTTCTTAAACCAGGTAAAGCCCTGCTGAGTTGTAAGATCTATTTCTGGATTCATAACTTTTACAGACAGCAACTTCATCTCTTTTTCCGCAGTATAAAACAGATGCATCTGCATGGCCGAGATATTCTCCAGATATTCTACTTTACTCAGTACGCCTTCCCAGACCAGGTCGCTGAATACATCTAACTCCTCCTCTGCAACCTCCGGGGTATTTGTTTTAATTGTATTCCACTCCTCGGCAGTTATAGATTGGGTGGCCAAAAAGTTAATGAATTCCGGATGCAATTCTTCCAATTGCTGCTTGGTTAATCGGGCATACTTCATAGGTACTGTTTTTACCTGTACAAATTTACTATTACAAAAATAACAAAGGCTATACTTCTATAGCCTTTGTCCTGATACTCATCAATTGTAATTATATAAAACTAGCGATCTCAATTAAAAATGTAACGCACACCAAACTGGGCTCTCCACCTTGATCTTGCATCTGTAGCAGCTGTAAATGTGCTTGTTCTGCCGTCGAAGGTATAAGTAGGATTATTACTCCCATCAACACTTACACCAAGTACCTGGTTAAATCCTGGCTCTTCAACAACGCCCCAATTGGAGTTAACAAAATTCCCGATATTCAGAACATCAAGACTTAACTGCAATTTATTCTTATCATTTAATTTGATATCCTGCAGCACTTTAACATCCCAACGTCCTTTCCACGGTGCTTTTGCCCCATAGCGTTCGGCATATTGTCCACGGTTATCACTGAGGTAATCATCTTGCTGAATAAAGGCCTCAAACGCCTCTGCCTGCCCCGCACCACTAAATGTCATCTGGCCTACTTCCGAAGATGTTGGGATATATAACAGGTCATTGATACTGGAGCCATCATTATTTATGTCTCCTCCATAAATGTAATTATATCTTCCTCCACTGGCATATTCAAAAAAGGTTGAAATAGTGGTTCCGGATGAAAAAGCTTTAGAGAGTACCCCGATGAAGCGATGGTTATCTCCATACCTGGAGAAGGCCAATACGTCGTTATTTGCATTCCCGGTAACGGCATTTCCTGCAAAAGCATCTCCGGTAATTTCTGCTTCTATAGAATTCACCTCTTTGGAATTAAGGAAACTATACCCCAATTGACCGTACAACCCTCCATCCCACGTTTTCTGTGCCTTAAAGGTTGCGTTGATTATTCTACCCTTGTCCGAGTTGGTAAATACAAACGCACTGGTTGGACCGCCAAAAATTTGAGATTTGTCATCATTGGTATACACCGCCCTGTTGTCTACCCCCCCAAGGGTTGCCGAAGGAGTGTCCAAGCCCCAATTCTGAACATGTGCCGCATTGAGGTCTTTGGTATATGAAAAGTCTGCTGTAAGTATAAGGCCGTTATTAAGTCTTTTGTCAGCACCTATATTGGTACGCCAAACTTGCGGCCACTGGAAATCCGGGTCTACCAGTTGGTAGAAAAAGAAATCTACCCCCTGAACCTGGTTGCCTAACCAGACAAATGGAAACCTTCCGGTAAATACTCCGGAGCCTCCTCGAATTTGAAATGAATTATCGTTATTAACATCCCAATTAAATCCTACTCTTGGCGAAATCAGGAAATCATTATCTGGTAATTGCTCAGAATCCAGAAATACAGCATTACCAGTATCAGGATCTGTATATTCTATAGAAGGAATATATGTCCCCATAGCACCCCCTTTTCTTTCAATATTTTCGCGAATTTTATCGGCAGTATCAAAATATAATGGCTTGTCTACGCGTATGCCATAGGTAAGCTTAAAGTTCTCCGTGGCATTCCATTCATCCTGCAGATAAAATGCCAACTGCCCTACATTGGTTTCTGCCAATGCCCAACCTCCAGGATTTCCCGTACCATTGCTTCCCAGTGAATTTGCAGTAGCTATGGCAGTATTGAATGCCGCCTGTAAATCTCCGGAGCTTGCAAATGTGGGGAAATCTGTGATAGTAGTTGTCGGGAAAAACACGCCCTGAGCTCCATAGGCACCAAGGTTGAAAGAATTGTCGAACTGGAATTTTTCAAAAGAAAAGCCAACGGTATAGGTATGGTCTCCTTTAAAGAAATTAAGGTTATTAGTAATTTGAAATACCTTCTGATCCAATCTGTTATTGATAGAAAATGGTTCGTGCCCGGCAATAATATAATTAGAACTCCCTGAGGCATCCAGGATGGTAATTGTGGGTGCAGGCGTTGAAAGCGGATTTCTAAAATCATCGAAATGCGTATACCCTATCTGTAGCTTATTAGTAGCTTCATCCGAAAGGGTGCTGTTTAATTCTACCTGAATAGAGCGTATGTTGTTATTAATCTCGTAACCTGTATTCTCGAATTGCAGCGTAGAAGCATTGGGTCCTCGAAAACCTAATGCGGAAGGGTGAGCTGGCTTCTCTTTAGAGGCATTTAGAAAATTGTAAATGACCGCCAGGCGATTGTTATCATTGATGTTCCAATCGAATTTAATGATCCCCTTGGTGGATTCCTGAGCAAAATTAAAGCCGTCGAATCTCCCGGGATTATAGAAGATATCTCCTCCCTGGGCGTCCTGTCCTATAACCACCTGCCTGAGGAGGTTATCAACCATTTGAAAATCTGTTGCACTTACCCTTGATTCGTTTATGGCACCTGTCCCTGTATTCGGAACAAAACCAGCCGTACCCAATTCTTCAAGGTCATCTCTTTCAAAATTGGCGAAGAAGAATAATTTATTTTTAATAATCGGCCCTCCAACACTTATTCCATACTGTATTTGTTCCAAACCGGTTTTAAAAACATCGTCTCCGTCTATCTTCCCCCCTGTCAGGTCATCGTTTCTGAAAAACCCATAGGCGGTACCATAAAATTCATTGGTACCACTTTTAGTAACTGCATTAACCGAGGCACCTGTAAATCCGGACTGAGTAACATCGTATGGAGCCAGAGAAACTTGTATTTGTTCAATAGCATCGAGCGAAATGGGCTGTGAGCTGGTCTGGCCTCCCGGCGTTGCGGCATCCAGGCCAAACGGATTGTTGAAAATAGCACCATCAAGAGAAAAGTTATTGTACTGATCATTTCTACCGCCAAAGGAGATTCCCGACGCGCCAGAAGAGGCACTGGGCTCCAGACGTGTAAAATCTTCTGCAGATCTGGAGATTGTGGGCAATCTGGTTAATTCCCGACTTCCAACACTGGTTTCCGCACCTGTTCTATCACTTCCAAAAGTACCACCTCGGTCAGAAATAACCACCACTTCATCTAAAGCCTGGCTTTCTGAAGATAGTACTACCTCGAGATTAAAGGTCTTCCCCAGGGTAAGAAATACATTGTTCTCTGTATATTCTCTGTACCCCACGTAAGATATAGTCACCTCGTAAGGCCCTCCAACTCTTAAATTAAGAAGGTTAAACCTACCATCTTCATTACTGATTGCGCCATATTTTGTGCCTGTAGGCGTGTGAATGGCAACAATATTGGCCCCTAGTAAGGCTGCGTTCTGATCGTCAGAAACTGTTCCCCGGATATTCGATGTGGTCACCTGCGCAAAAAGTGAAGTACTAATAAACAGGAAGAACACTGGAAGAAGTAATTTTGCTTTCATTTGATTGAGTTTTGTCAGTTTACAGACAAACTTATAACAAAAAAAATAGCTATGCGTGCATAGCTATTTTAAGTTATCAACCAAATGCGTTTTTTATTTCTTTTCCGCCACCACTTCGAAAGGTAAATCTACCATTACCTCTCTGTGTAATCTGATCTGTGCTTCATAAGGACCAGCACGTTTTACCGCTCCTCCTTTGATGCTGATATATTTCTTATCTATTTCATGACCCGCTTTCTCCAAAGCAGCTGAAAGATCAATATTAGTGACAGAACCAAATAATTTATCTGCAGTTCCTACTTTAGCCGGTATTTTAACTTCCAGTTCTTTTAAGGCTTCGGCAGTTTTATTAGCACCATCTATTATTTTCTTCTCTTTATGCGCTTTCTGCCTTAAGTTTTCTGCTAAAACCTTCTTAGCCGATGGTGTTGCCATCGCAGCGAGCCCTTGTGGTATAAGGTAATTTCTACCATAACCATTCTTTACCGTAACAACATCGTCTTTAAAACCGAGGTTCTGTACGTCTTCTTTTAATATAAGTTCCATGATCCGCTTTTTTTTACTTTAATAAATCACCTACATAAGGCATCAATGCCAAATGACGTGCCCTTTTTACGGCTTGTGCCACTTTCCTTTGATATTTCATGGAAGTTCCGGTAAGTCTTCTTGGAAGTAATTTCCCTTGTTCATTTACCAGCTTCATTAAAAAATCAGGATCCTTATAGTCTATGTACTTGATTCCGGATTTTTTAAATCTACAATACTTCTTCTGAGTATTGGTCTCGATGTTTAAAGGGGTAAGATATCTGATCTCCCCATCCTTTTTACCTTTTGCCTGTTGCTGTAATGTTGCCATAATCCTTATGCTTTAGCCTTTAATCTTGTTCTTCTTTTTTCTGCCCATTCAATGGCATGCTTGTCCAATTTGACAGTTAGAAAACGCATTATACGTTCATCTCTTCTGAACTCTTGCTCATAAGGTGCAATTACTTCACCAGCAGCGGCAAATTCAAACAAGTGGTAAAAACCACTTTTTTTGTGCTGAATTGGATAGGCTAATTTCTTTAGCCCCCAATTTTCTTTGGAGACCATTTTGGCTCCATTCTTTTTCAAGAAATCCTCAAATTTCTTTACTGTTTCCTCTATCTGTGTATCAGATAGAACGGGATTTAAAATGAAAACAGTTTCGTAATGATTCATATTGGTATCTATTTTTAGGACGGCAAAAGTAACAATATTTCACACTAATCACAAGAAAACGAAAAAATCTTCGTTATAGGTAGAAGAATCTTAAAATTAAACTTAACCTAAAACCAAAAATCTTATGATCATTGGCATTCATACAAGATTTTGCGCAATGTTTACAACTTTTGTTGCACTTCAACGCGTTTTTTCTGTAATTTGTCGATGATTTAACCCCACAAATCGACCCATTTATGAAATTACGAAGTATTGTTGTTGACGATTCATCTATGCAACGTATGGCAGTTGCTAAATTGGTGAACAACCACCCAAATCTGGCTTTAGTTGCGGAATACAGCAACGCTATTGAAGCGAAAAACGGCATCAAGAACAACGAAATAGACCTGATCTTTCTAGACGTAGAAATGCCCATTATCAGTGGTTTTGACCTTCTTGAATCTTTAGAAAACCGACCACAGGTTATCTTGATTACAGGAAAGCCAGACTACGCACTGAAGGCATTTGATTACGATGTGACAGATTATTTGCACAAGCCTATTACCATGGCTCGTTTTGATGCCTCTGTAAAAAGAGCGGTATCTAAATTTGAGCAAATCCACAAAGTTAATGAGGACGAAGAGCACATCTTCGTAAAAAGTAACCTTAAAAAGAGAAAGGTTATCCTTAACGATATCAAGTGGATAGAAGCCCTGGGAGATTATATTAAATTAGTTACTGATGAGGCCAATATTGTAATTCTTTCAACAATGAAAGCCTTTGAAAAACAGCTACCCGAAGATAAATTCCTGAGAATTCACAAGTCTTATATTGTGAATTTGGAAAAAATCGAGAAATTCAACAGCAAGAATGTTGAAGTAAGTGGCAGATCAATCCCATTGAGCAGAAATAAAAAGACGGAGTTGGCCGAAGCATTAAGCAACGTCTAGCTATAAATGATCTACATTGTAGATTATCCGTACACTTTTATACTGAGAAATAGCATTAAAGGAATTTCCAATTCTTTTAATGCTATTTTTTGTTTGTGCAAAAGACACCTCCCTGGGGGATTTTACCAAAATATGTTTAAGGTATTGGTTTCGGATACGGGGAATTACAGGGAACTCTGGCCCCAGCACCCCTTGAGAAAAAACATTTCTAAGGGCTTTGGCAAACCAGGACGAAGCTTCATTTAATTTGTTATAATCTTTATCCTTTAGTGTGATTCGGATCAGGCGATTAGCCGGTGGATAGTGATACTGCTCCCTTTCATACAACTGCTCCTGAAACATCCCCAAATAGTCGTCCGTGCTTACCTGTTTTAAAATTTGATGATAGGGATTATAAGTTTGAATCAGGACCTTTCCTCTTTTTTTTGTCCTCCCTGCGCGGCCCGCAACTTGTGTAAGCAATTGAAAGCTCCTTTCGTGAGCCCTGAAATCCGGAAAGTTCAGCAGGGTATCTGCATTCATAATTCCAACCAGGTTTACATGTCTGAAATCTAGCCCTTTGGTAATCATTTGTGTCCCCACCAGGATGTCAAATTCCTGTTGTTCAAAAGCTGTAATGATCTTTTCATAGCTGTGTTTCCCGCGGGTAGTATCCAGATCCATACGGCCTACCTTGGCTTCCGGAAACAACCCCTTAATTTCCTCGGCAACTTGCTCGGTGCCAAATCCTTTGGTGTCCAGAGTAAAATTACCGCAGGCCTGGCAATCCTTTTCCATTGGTGTCTGGTGTCCACAGTAGTGACATCTCAACTGATCTCTGTACTGATGATAAGTTAAACTTACATCGCAATTTGGGCATTGTGGTGAATGCCCGCAGGTGGTGCATTCCACTATTGGCGCATAGCCTCTTCTGTTTTGGAACAATATTACCTGTTCCTTTTCTTCCAGTGTTAGTGTAATTTCTTCTAAGAGGCGCTGAGAGAAATGCCCCTTCATACGCCTTTTGCGATGTTGCTGCTTTATATCTACCAGTTCAATTTCTGGCATTAAAACATCACCAAAACGCCTGTCGATCTTCGCGTACCCGTACTTTCCATTGCGGGCATTGTTGAAACTTTCAATACTTGGAGTTGCAGAACCCAGTAGCACTTTACAATTATGCATACTTGCCAGCACAATAGCCGCATCTCTGGCATGGTAACGAGGAGCAGGATCAAACTGCTTAAATGAACTTTCGTGTTCTTCGTCTACTATTATCAATCCCAAATCCGAGTAGGGTAAAAATAGTGCTGATCTGGCCCCAATAATAAGTTGTGCTTTTTCTTTTTTACTGACTAAATTATTCCATACTTCAACACGTTCCTGCATGCTATATTTGGAGTGATAAACGGATAATTTCTTACCAAAATATTTTTGCAATCTTGTGATTAGTTGGGTGGTTAATGCTATTTCTGGTAATAGGTATAGGGCTTGTCTACCAGAATTTAAACAAGATTCCAGAAGCCGCATATACACTTCTGTCTTACCGGATGATGTAACTCCATGAAGAAGTGTAACATTCTTATTTTCAAATTCTTCAGTTATTTTATCTAAAGCTATAGTTTGGAATTTATTTAATGATTTTAAAGCGCTGTAATCCCCTCCCTGGTCGTGGGAGATTCTATCTATTCTGACAAAATATTCTTCTAGAATTTCTTTCTTAATCAAACTCCTGATTACCGCTTTGGAAACATTAGCTTCTATTTCCAGATCGGACATTTTTACTGGTTTATTGGTCGTCGCCTGTAGTTGAAATAATGCCAGGACGGCCCTGCTTTGTTTTGGCGCTCTGCTGATATTTTCAAGAAGTTGTTGCAGGGCTTCTTCGGAAGTATAGCTACTATTTAGTTTTATGTAGCGGAGCATTTTGGGTTTGTATTGCTCCTTTAAATCTTCTCTCAGAACAATGGCATTCTTTTTAACCAATCTGTTGAGCAAGGGTAGTATCCTTTTCTTTTCAACAATACTTACCACGTCTTTTACGCGCAGGGAGGACTGATGTTCCAATGCCTCCATGACCAGGAATTCATCATCCCGCAAGGCTACCTCCTCCAGGTCGGCCTCCTTATTACCGAGAATAAGGGTTTCACTTTCCAAAAGTAAGGCCCCCGGTAAGGCACTTCTAAAAACCTCTCCCATACTGCACATATAGTAACTGGCAATCCATTTCCAGTGTTCCAGTTGAATAGGGTTTACCAACGCATGTTCATCGAGTATCTGATGAATATCTTTGGCCTTGTACGCTGTTGGCGGAGTATGATGCAGTTCATACACCAGGGCCGTGTATATTTTAGATTTTCCAAAAGAAACAGCAACGCGCATCCCAGGTTGTAATAGCCGGGCTTGTTCTTCAGACACCCTATAAGTAAAGTAATTTTCTAGTGGAATGGGAAGAATTACGTTGACAAAATATTCCATAGTTGTATGGCAGCTAATCTTCCACTCTTAGCCAGGTTTGGGTACGGAACAGGAAAGCAAGATATCCTCTGACTTTCAGTTCGTTAGAATTACTGGGATTTAACCATATTTTACAACGGAAAGTCATGGCTTGTTCCGGATCGAAAAGGGTTTTTCCCTTCCATTCATCATTCTTGTTTTTTTGAAGACCATCTATTATCGTCATGCCCATTATAGGTTGGTCCTTGCGATCACCTTCGCATTTAACACAACGCGCCTCTTCCCTCCCTATTTCAAGTATAGATTCTACTTTCCCGTACATCAATTCTCCCTTTTTGTAGACATTGATTATGGCTTTGGGTTTACCTGTACGATCATCAATGGTTTTCCATTTGCCAAAGATGCTTTGTGCCGTACATATTTGACAAACAAATAGCAAAAGACCTATAGTAAGCAGATTATTTGGGCGTATCATTCTTTTGGTGTTTTTTCCTTAGAAAATTTAATGTTGCATTCAATTCAAAACCTAACAACAAGATATTTGAATTTAGCCATATATACACCATTAATATCAATAATCCTCCTAATGCACCATACAATTCGTTGTAACGCGCAAATTTTTCAACATATACCCCAAAAAGATAAGAAGTTAGCAGAAAAAGCAAGGAGGTCATCAAGGCTCCATATGAAAAGAACTTGGCCTGTTTGCCTTCTGCCGTGCCAAAATAATAGAGTATGGCAGTGGTGAGATAGGTTAAAATTACAAAAAACAACACTTTCCCTATCCTGACACCTCTTATTTCACCTTCTTCCAGCACATATCCACCGGTTCTGGCAGCAAAATCGCTGAGGTATTTTAATACATAAACTTCAAAATACAAATAGACAACTGCTCCTACCAGGATTAAAATAGACAGAATAAGTCCCACCATTAGGGCATAGGCATACTGCTTGAAAAAATTTCTGGTCAACTCTATATGGTAGGAATGTTCAAACCCTCCAAAAATAGCATTAACTCCATTGGCCATCAGGAAAATTGAAATTAAAAAAGCAGAGGACAATAAACCTCCTCTTTTCTGATCCTTTATCTGCTGGTAGATCTCTTCAAAATATTCTCCTGTCGCTGTAGGCAAAAAAGATTCAAGAAATGCCAGAAACTGGGTGTCAAAATTCTCATTTCCAACACTTATATACTGAATTAAAAAAGGCGCAAGGGTTAAGAGAAAAATCAGCAATGGAAAAATAGCCATAAATAAGCTGAAAGCAATAGAACTTGCCCTGGTTGAAAGAGCCCCTTCTACAATCCCCAGTAAATACATTTCTATAAGGTCATATAGCGATAAGCCCTCAAAGGCAGACAGTTTAATCTTTTTCAGGAACCTCACCAGCAGGTTCAGCACGGGAATCTTATCTAACTTTTCCTCTATTGCTGTCGACATCTACACGGCTTTTAAGCTAAGGTCCATATTAGAAACAGAATGTGTAAGCGCCCCGGAAGAAATATAATTCACTCCGCATTCAGCATATTTCCGAATGGTTTGTTCGTTAATCCCCCCGGAAGATTCTGTAAGACATTTATCTCCTATTATATTTACTGCTAGTTGGGTATCCCCAAAATTAAAATTATCCAGCAAAATTCTATACACCCCTCCTGCGGCAAGTATTTCCTTAACTTCTTTAATATTTCTCGCCTCCACAATGATCTTTAAATCACGGTCTGTACTTTTTAAATATGCTTTGGTTTTTGCAATAGCTCCGGATATGCCCCCGGCAAAATCTATATGGTTGTCTTTAAGCATTATCATGTCGTATAAGGCAAATCTATGGTTCTCCCCTCCCCCTATTTTGACTGCCCATTTTTCTAATGCTCTGATCCCCGGGGTTGTTTTCCTTGTATCTAGTATTTTAGTATCCGTTCCCAGCAGCAGGTTTACATAGTGATTGGTTTTTGTTGCTATAGCACTCATTCTTTGCATGGCGTTGAGCACCAGGCGTTCTGCTTTTAGTATACTCTGGGAATTTCCCTCAACATAGAAAACAATATCCCCATATTCTACTTTATCGCCGTCATTGATTATTTTTTCTATCCTCAATGAGGGGTCTACATAAGCAAATACCTGCTCGGCAAATGTAACTCCTGCTATTATCCCCTGGTCTTTTACCAACAATTTCGCCTTGCCTGTTGCCGTCTTCGGAATACAGGCAAGAGAACTGTGATCCCCATCTCCGATGTCCTCGCGAATGGCATTTTTAATAATTAGTGCTATTTCATGTTGAAATTGTTCTTCCGAAATCATAGGCAATTCTTGTCGTGTGCTAAAATACTAAATTGTTTGCTCGTTAATAGCTCTGTTCGGTATCATATTTATCCACAAAATCTTTTTTAAACAACAATATTTTATTAGAATTCGCCTCATTCCTACTGCTATAAAAATGAAATTGTACGATTGTAAAAAGACAAGGAAAAGGAATTTCATAAATCGGAAATTGCAAATTACATTTGCCTTATGACCATCAAATTACTGGCAATAGGAAAAACAGACAGCAAAGCGCTTCAAGAGCTACTCAATGACTACGAAAGGCGACTTGGCCATTATGTTAAATTTGAGATGCATTTTATTCCTGATCTCAAAAACACCAAAAATCTATCGGAAATTCAGCAAAAGGAAAAAGAGGGAGAATTACTACTTAAACAAATAGGCCCCTCAGAAGTACTTGTCCTTCTGGATGAAAAAGGGAAACAATACACCTCAGTAGCATTTTCGGAATACCTGCAAAAGAAAATGAATTCGGGTATCAAAGGACTCACATTTGTCATTGGGGGTCCGTATGGCTTTAGTGATACAGTTTATCGGCAAGCCAGTGGTCAACTGAGTTTATCTAAAATGACATTTTCACATCAAATGGTCCGGCTCTTTGCAATAGAGCAGCTCTATCGGGCTTTTACCATTTTAAGAAACGAACCTTACCATCATAAATAACCCATTAATAGAGCACCCTGAACTTAATGGTATGTTCTACTTTTTTAAGTGCTTTGATCACTTCTTTGTTGTAATCCTTATCAAGATCGGTAATCACATAACCCACTTCACTGTCTGTTGAAAGGTATTGCCCGGTAATATTCATATCAAACTTGGCCAATACTTCATTGATATGCGCCATAATTCCAGGAACATTTCTATGAATATGCAAGAACCTGTGTGCATTGTTTTGCTTTGGAAGTCTGATATTCGGGAAGTTTACGGCATCTACCGTATTTCCGGAATTAATATAATCCATGATCTTGTTAGGTACAAAATCCGCAATGTTGCGCTGAGCTTCCTCTGTACTACCTCCAACATGAGGAGTAAGAATTACATTGGGCAATCCCTGAAGTTCGCTGTAAAACTCTCCATTACTTCTAGGCTCCTCCGGGTATACATCTACCGCAGCCCCGGCCAATTTTTTACTTTTCAATGCCTTTTCCAAAGCGGGGATATCCACAACAAATCCTCTGGAGAGGTTAATGAGCATTGCGCCATCTCGCATTTGATTTATTTCGCGCTCGCCTATATAGTTCTTATTTGCTTTATTATCATCAATATGTAATGATACTACATCAGAAACATTCAGCAAGTCTTCCAGTGTTTTACACTGAACGGCATTCCCAAGCGCCAGTTTATCGTCTATGTCGTAATAATACACCCGCATACCCATTGCTTCTGCCAATACAGACAACTGTTTACCAATATTGCCGTAACCTACAATCCCGAGATTCTTGCCTCTGATCTCTCTGGAATTGATAGCTGTCTTATTCCATTGCCCGCTATGAATTTCTGTACTTCTGGGAAACACATTCCGCATGAGCATAATTATTTGCCCTATCGCCAGCTCAACAACAGATCTGGTATTACTGTATGGAGCGTTAAAAACCACTATCCCATTCTTCTGGCAACCTTCCAGATCTATTTGTGTGGTTCCAATACAAAATGCCCCTACCACCAGAAGTTTGTCTGCCGCCTCTATAACAGCCTTTGAAACCTGGGTTTTGGACCTAATCCCCAGCACATGTACTCCTTTAATTCTTTCAATCAGTTCTTGTTCAGACAAGCTCTTTTCTACTAACTCTACCGAAAAACCGTCTTCCGACAAGTTGTCAAAAGCCGCCGGGTGTACATTTTCTAATAACAGAATTTTTATCCTGTTTTTAGGGTAGGAAATATTTCTTGGAAGGTCGTTTACAAAGAGAAACTCATCCATATTGGGCGTAACATGATCTGCATTATCAGCAGCCTTATTCCTATGTACATTTTCGGTATAGGCAAAGAATTTATGGGCTATCCCTGCTTCTCTCATCACATAATCGCTATAACCATCACCTATTACCTGTACTTCGCCGTCGAGATCCAGGCGTTTAAGACATTCTATTTTGCCATTGTGTGATGCCAGAGGATTTTCCTCATCAAAACCAATAATATTGCCAGACTCATCAAACTCAAAGGTGTTCGCAAATACCCGATCTGATGGAATATTATATTCTTCAACTATTGGATCTATAAATTCTTTGAATCCACATGAAATTACATAGATGTCATCAGAAAATTTCTCAAAAAATTCTTTATTAGCCTCAATAGACTTGGAGATCTTTTGCTTTAATTCGGTTACCAGACCTTCAAGATCGTCCTTATGTGCTTTTAACAATTTAATCCTCCGCTCAAGAGATTCTGTAAACGAGATATCCCCGTCTATTCCCAGATTTGTAATTGCCTGGATTTCATGAATCACTTCTTCCCTGTCAGACTTGCCGGCAAGTGTCATTTCTGCCAGCACGTCCAGAGCTTCAACCCTTGTTAAGGTACTATCGAAATCAAAGACATACTTTCTTCCCACTTCAATCATGCTTTATAAAAAAATTAAGCTGTAAAAGTAGAAATTTATTCTAACGGAATTAAATAGAATCGGGAAATAAAACAAAAAGCCGAACATTGAAAGCATTTTAACTGGAAAAGTGCTGTCAAAATTCAACATAGGCTTTAAAAAAGATGTAATTGACCCAAATAAAGATTTAGATGGGCCTGCGCTTTATTCTATCAACAAATCTATCCCTGACTCCTCCTCTTTGGTCATTTTTTTAATATACTCAACTTCTTCTTGAGAAAAAGGGGTACCATCTTCCCTCAGGATATCATGAAACCACATTTCAGGTTCCTTTGTAAAAGTGGAGTCCCAGCTTTTCCAGGGATAAATGGTATTGCTTTTACCCGACACGAACCCCCAATTAATAGCCGCTATTTTATTTTTCTTAAGTATTGGCATCATGTTCTGAAACGTATTATTGTTGGTTCGCGCCATATATTCTGTACACAATAAGGGTCTGCCATATTTTTTAAGCTCGGTAATTTTCTTCTGTACTGTTTCCATATCTCCGTCATAGGCATGGAAGGATATTAGATCCGATTGTTCAACCATATACCTGTCTACTGGTGGCAGACTATCCGGAGTCCCCCAATGGTCTATATTGCCTCTCCAGATCCCTGTGGTCAGTGGCTGACTTGGATCTATTTCCCTTGCCCAACCCACTACTTTCTTTAGCAGGGCCAGGGAATATTTTTGTTTGTTCTTTACTTCCAATTGTGCCCTTCCTGGTTGTCCAGCGACATTATCCGGTTCGTTATACAGATCCCAGGCCAAAACCCGCTTATCTTCTGCGAAATGCTTCAGAATTCCCTTAACATAGCCTTTGAGTTCGTCGTGGCGGGTAGTATCTCCTAAAATAGCAGCTCCGGGAGCCTGCACCCAGCCAGAATTATGCACATGAGGAAGGGGTTCTGGTTGCTGACCCGTTTTTGGTACCGGGTGCCATACATCATCCAGCAATACAAACATGGTTTTGATTTTGTGTTTATCAGCAAGACTCAGATAATTGTCTAACCGGTTTAGAAAGCCAATAGAATCTTGTTCCCATAAAAGATTATGCAGGTATACCCTGTGAAGGTTCATTCCAAGGTCTGCAGACCATTTTAGTTCTCGTTCAATTGTTTCAGGATCAAAAGTGGCTTCCTGCCAGAATTCTAATTGGTTGATAGCAGTGCTTGGATTAAAATTAGCCCCTACCAGCCAGGGCTGATCATCATACCACTGCCATGCCTTATCTGCTGTCCAGCGTTGAGTTGTATTATCTATAGCTGTTGTTTTTGGTTTTTCCTCAGTGCAGGAAATAATCGTTATGACGAGCAGAGCGAGTAATATCTTTTTTAGCATTTTCTAGAGTAAATTATAAATGAATATAGATAATACCTGTAAGAATTGCAATCCCAAAACTCAGTAAAGTCCCAATCAAAATATACTCGGTAAGTTTACGATTGTTACTTTCTTTTAAGTCGTTAAATCTGAATACAGATTTAGCTGTTATGAGCAATCCTATAGCCTCCCATCTTCCGAGAATAATAAAAAGCAGTACAAACAGTCGTTCTAATATGCCTATGTACTTACCGGCATTGGGCAAAGATTTATGGTCCATAGAAATTTGCTGAGACATCCCTTCCAGTAATTTCCCCATGACAATGGCCGCCGGAAAACTCACAAATACAATGGCGGTAATTAGCGGCCAATCGAGCTGTTCCAGCAAACCACGGGAATGTTCCCAAAGATTAGTGTAATACACCAGGCAATACAATACCAGGATGTGCAATAACTGATCTATAAAAAAAGGAATTGCTTTGCGCTTAAAAAGGGGATTCACATATATTTTAGCGAGGTCTATCAGATAGTGAGAAAGTGCTATTATCAGCGCCATTTTCCAATAATTGAGATCCCATAATATTAACATCGTTACGCCAAAATGCAATAATATATGGAGGTAAAGGAACTTTGAAGCTATCTTGTTCGCCTCCTTGTGAAGCACCCATTTTAAGGGCTGCAATAGAAAATCTCCAATGAGATGGGCCAATAATAATTTGGTAAATAAGATCATAGCACTAAAGTCTTTAGGGAATAAGAATAATAATCCAGCAACTCTTGTACAAGTTCCCAACGGGCTCTTTTCAGGCGCTGACTCACTGCAGATTGTTGAATGTTAAGTAGATTAGCAATATCCTTTTGAGAGGTTTTGGGCTGCTGAAGCGCCAGAGTAATGACCTCTGCAGAGACCGGGCTCCAATCATCCATAAAGTCTAAAGCCAGTTTTAACATCAAATTGATGCTAAGGTCGTATGGTTTATCATCCGTGGCCAAAGCTAAATTGAGCTTACGCTCTTTTAAACTTTCAAATACGCGCCCAGATCGTTGATAGGCCGTGCCATTAGATTCACTTACCCCTTCTCCGGAATAGGTCTCATCACCTAGGCCAATTCCTAAACGCACATCAAGGTTTTTTACTGATTTTATCATGGCCTTAATCTGTATTGCTGATCTCAATGCCTGTTTCGGCGATAGTCTAAGCTGAAATTCGTCTCCTCTGTATATTTCCCAATCCTTAGGGGCGTTTCCCAACTGTGCGAAATATTCCTTTAACACAGGGATCCATTGAGAGGCAATATGTGCCTCCGAATTTATAATATCACCAGTTATAATTGCTATCATATCTATAAGCTAAAAAGCTAATATAGTACATTATTAGCTAAAATACTAATTATTAATATATATTAGTTAAATTACTGATATATATAATCAGTAGAGCTCTCAGTAACATCCCTTAAAACCACCGTCTTACCTGGGCACAATAGTATTGATATTCCTTTCCAAACAAACTGGATAGGACCTCCTCTTCCGGTAAAATTTGAAATCTGTTCATATAGGCAACAAAAAGGGCTGCCGTAAGGGAATTAAAGGCGTTACCAAGTTTTAGCCCAAAGGCCAGCAGTATCAATAACATAGCTAAATAAATAGGATTACGGGAAAATTTGTAAATCCCGTTGGTAAGCAGTTTTGAGGCTTTAGAAGGAGATCCGGGGTCTATAGTAGTCTTTGCCCTGTAAAACTGATAAAATGATATAAGAAGAATGATAACGGCCATTGCAAACAGTGCCATAATCAGATAGCGCCTCCCAAAGAAATCAAAATTACCCACCGGTAAAAATTTAGCCAATAGATACATCAGCAAGGCAAAGCAAAGTAATACTAAGGCAGGAGGGATTTTAAGCTTCATGGCATGTATTTTACGGTGAATAAAATTACTATTTTTAAACTTTTCAACTTAACAATCACTGGAATTACCTATTAATGGAATTAGTATTTGCAACACACAACTTAAATAAACTCAATGAAGTACGCCTGCTACTTCCAAAACATATCAATCTGTTATCCCTTGCGGATATCGGATGTACCGATGAGATTCCTGAAACCGAGAATACCCTGGAAGGCAACGCATTAATAAAAGCCAATTATGTTTTAACTCACTTCGGGTATAATTGCTTTGCAGATGATACCGGCCTTCTAGTTGATGCCCTGGACGGTGCACCAGGAGTCTATTCTGCCCGTTATGCCGGTGCAAAGAATAATGCCCAGGCCAATATTGATAAACTGCTCTTAGAATTGCAACATAGCAGTGTACGAACAGCACATTTCAAAACAGTAATCGCATTATTATGGCAAGGCAAAAGTCATTTTTTTACAGGTACGGTCCACGGAGATATTACTTATGAGCCTCGGGGTACAGGAGGGTTTGGATATGATCCTGTATTTAAACCTGACGGTTACGATAAAACTTTTGCTGAACTCCCAATGGCCGTTAAAAATAATATCAGCCACAGAGGAAATGCGTTGAAAAAACTCCTGGAATATCTTCATCTGCAGGCAAGTTAATCAACAAAACATGCCCTAGAGCTACTGTGATTATTACTGTTATCGCCCTATCTAAATAAATAACAGTATCTTTGCCGACTAATTATTGCCGCTGGTATAGCATGTGTTGTGCTGAGTCTAATAGGTTATGACGTTAATCGCTCTATACAACACACCTTATTTGCGATTAGGTAACCTAATATTATGACTAAATTTAAAGCTTTGGGGCTAGACAAGCCCCTATTGGATGCTATTACTGATCTTGGATTTGAGCAACCTTCAGAAGTTCAGGAAAAAGCAATTCCCATTCTATTGGAAGAAGAAACAGATCTTGTTGCCCTGGCACAAACGGGCACAGGAAAAACAGCTGCTTTCGGATTTCCCCTTATTCAAAAAATTGATAGCCAAAGTAGAACTACTCAGGGCCTCATTTTATCTCCGACACGTGAATTGTGCCTTCAGATAACCAATGAACTTAAATTGTATTCCAAATACATTAAGGGGTTAAATGTAGTGGCCATCTACGGTGGGGCTAGTATCACAGAACAGGCCAGACAAATTAAGAAGGGTGCACAAATTGTTGTAGCCACTCCCGGCCGGATGAAAGACATGATTGGCAGGGGGATTATTAATATCAGCAAAATAGATTATTGCATTCTTGATGAAGCTGATGAAATGCTGAACATGGGTTTCTATGAAGATATTAAAGATATACTATCTGATACCCCGGAAGAGAAATCAACCTGGCTATTCTCCGCTACAATGCCCAAGGAAGTGTCAACCATTGCAAGGAAATTTATGCATCATCCCCAGGAAATTACTGTGGGTGCCAAAAATTCTGGTGTTGATACCGTACAGCACGAGTACTATGTTGTAGGGGGAAGAGACAGATATCCGGCATTAAAAAGACTATCAGATGCCAACCCTGGTATATTTTCGGTGATCTTCTGCCGTACTAAACGCGATACTCAAAAAGTAGCAGAAAAGCTTATAGAGGATGGCTATAATGCTGGCGCTCTGCACGGCGACCTAAGTCAGAACCAGCGAGATCTGGTCATGAATGCCTTCCGAAAAAAGCAGATCCAAATGCTGGTAGCCACCGATGTTGCCGCCAGGGGAATAGATGTAGATGATATTACCCATGTAATTAATTACCAATTACCTGACGAGATAGAAACCTATACGCACAGAAGTGGTAGAACGGGAAGGGCAGGTAAATCTGGTATTTCCATGGTCATCGTAACAAGGAGCGAACTGCGTAAGATACACGCCATTGAGAAAAAAATAAAACAGGCATTTGTGGCCAAAAAAATCCCGACAGGGATGGAGATTTGTGAAATACAACTCTACCATTTAGCCAGTAAAATCAGGAATACAGAAGTAAATCCTGATGTCGCGGACTATTTACCAGCCATCAATGATGTTTTCGAGGGTGTTGATCGGGATGAGTTGATTAAAAAAATGGTCTCAGTTGAATTCACCAGATTTTTCAACTATTACAATCGGGCTAAAGACCTTAATAGCACGGATCACAGAGATGGCGGAGATAGAAAAACAGGTTCCAGAGACGGGTCTTCAAATAACGGATCTGTGAGGTACTTTATCAACGTTGGTGAAAAAGACAACTTTGATTGGATGTCTTTAAAAGACTTCTTAAAAGATACTCTTGCCGTAGGTAAGGAAGACATTTACAAGGTGGATGTTAAAGACAGTTTTTCCTTTTTTAATTCGGACGCCGATCTAAAAGAAAGAATTCTGGCGACTTTTACCGATTTTAAGGTTGAAGGGCGATTTGTAAATGTGGAAGTTTCAAAAAATCCAGAGAGCGGTGGTGGCCGAAGAAGTAATGACAAAGGAAGAAGACGAAGCAAAGACCGGGGACGGGGTAAAAGAAGAGATGGCAAGGCATTTCAAAGTGGCGGTAGACGATCCGGTAAAAAGAAGAGTAAGAGAAGAGATGGCTTTTATTAGTTAATTCTGTATTAAAAAATACGCTTCGGCGTATTTTTTTCGTTTTATTAGTACCTTTAATCCCGATTGAGATTAATGAAAAACTACTACATCCTACTTATCGCATTAATTGGCCTCAATGGATTTTCTCAGGAATCTGGCGAAGTACAGGAAGGGACCATTAAAGCTGTGGTTGTTAATGCCCAATCTGATCGGCCATTGGAAAGTGTGCATATTGTAAATCTCAATCAGGTAATTGGCACTATAACCAACAAGAAAGGAGAATTCTCTATCACCGCTGCCGTAAATGACACTTTGTATTTTTCATACCTGGGTTTCAAGTCACAGAAAATCAGGATCACTAATGACATGTTTAAATTCAAGGATACCAAAATTGCATTGACAGAGTTGGCCTATGCTTTGGAAGAAGTAATTTTAAAACCTTATCAGTTAACAGGCTATCTTGAAATAGACGTAAAGAATTTACCGATAAATACAGCGTACCAATACAGTATTTCTGGCCTGTCTAAGAGCTACGAAGCCGGCAATAAGAGCCCAAGTGCCGTCACTAAAGTCCTTGGCGCTATTCTGAACCCTGCCGATCTTCTGCGTAATCTCTTTGGTAAAAAACCGCAGCAAATGCGGAAACTCAGACAAGTAAAAGAAGATGATGCTATCCGCGATCTGCTCGCTTCTAAATTTGACAGGGAAACGCTGACCGAATTATTACAGATAGAAAAAGTGGATATAGATGACATTCTTTCTAATTGCAACTATTCCAAGTCTTTTATAAGAACTGCGAACGACTTACAGATTCTGGATGCCATCAGTGCTTGCTACGAAGAATACAAAGTTTTAAACAGGCAAAAATAAATTTTCAATTTCCCCAGGCATTTTATAGCTTTAACCAAAATCCTGTACCATGCAAAAAATGCTGATTGCACTCGCAATCTCTGCACTATTTTTCGCCTGCAAAGAAGCAAATAAAGAATCTGTTATGGAAGCTTCGGCCGAACTCGAAATAAAGCCGGAAACAAAAAAAGAAACACCCTTTGTTTGGGAGGGTGCCAATATCTATTTTTTACTTACCGATAGGTTTAACAACGGGAACCCGGAAAAGGACATTAATTTTGGCAGAACCAACCCTACCGGACCTCTAAGAGGTTTTATGGGAGGAGATATCCTGGGTATCACTAAGAAAATTGAAGATGGGTATTTTCAGGAACTAGGGATCAATGCTATATGGTTTACCCCTGTGGTGGAACAGATACATGGCGATACGGATGAAAGTACCGGAAGCACATATGGCTACCATGGATATTGGGCCAAAGACTGGACGGTACTTGATCCAAATTTTGGCACTAAAAAAGATTTAGAACAACTTGTTAAAACGGCCCATGCCAATGGAATAAGAATCCTTATGGATGTGGTACTGAATCATACCGGCCCTGTTACCGATAAAGATCCTGTTTGGCCGGAGGAATGGGTGCGAACCGATCCCGTCTGCGACTTTGAGACCTATGAGACTACCACCGCCTGTACATTGGTAGAAAACCTTCCGGATATTAATACAGAATCTGACGAAGCGGTAGAACTGCCAGATGCCTTGCTGGCGAAATGGAAAGAAGAAGGCCGACTTAGCAATGAACTTGATGAATTACAATTATTTTTTGAGAGAACAGGATACCCAAGAGCACCAAGGTTCTATATTATTAAATGGTTGACAGATTATATCAATGACCTTGGTATCGACGGTTTCAGGGTGGATACCGTAAAGCATGTAAACGAAAATGCCTGGGCAGAACTTTACCAGGAGGCTTCTCATGCTTTCGAAACCTGGAAGAAGAAAAATCCGGATAAGGTACTAGACAATAATCCCTTCTATATGGTAGGTGAAGTCTACAATTATGGAATTTCATCGGGTAGGGAATATGATTTCGGGGACAAAAAAGTAGATTACTACGACCATGGGTTCAAAAGTTTGATCAATTTTGAATTAAAAGTCGACGCACACAAAAATTATGAAACCATCTTTAAGAAGTACAGTAAACTGCTGCACACCAAATTGAAAGAAAAAAGTGTTGTCAATTACCTTACTTCACACGATGATAACAGTCCTTTTGATAAACAACGGAAACAACCTTACAGGACCGCTACAGTGCTGATGCTTACGCCAGGGGCCTCTCAGGTATACTATGGAGATGAAACAGCCCGAAGTCTTCTGATAGATGGTACTGTTGGCGATGCTACACTGAGGTCTTTTATGAATTGGGAAGATCTGGACAGCCTTCCGGAAACAAAAAAGATACATGAACATTGGCAAAAACTTGGTAAATTCAGAAGCAAGCACCCTGCAGTTGGTGCCGGGAAACACAAACGCCTTGCCAAAAAACCCTATGTCTTTAGCAGAACCTATACAAGTGGTGAATTTAAGGATAAGGTAGTAGTGGGCCTAGATCTTCCGAAGGGAAAAAAGTCGCTCTGGGTTAAAGGATTTTTTGGAAATGGCACCAGGTTATTAGACACCTATTCCGATACTGAAGTGGAGGTGAAAAACGGTAAAGTTGTGCTGGATAATGAATACGATATTGCCTTACTAGAACTGGTTGAGTAAACCCCGGCCCAATGCGAGATTAGCAGATCTCAAATTGGTGAGTGCAAGGCAACCCTGTTGCCTTCCGTATCTAGCATAAGAGCCATAAAGCCGTGGCCCTCCCCTATTGCCGTCTTTGGTCTTAAGACCGTGCCGCCTGCGGCAGCTACCCTGCCCAATTCATTAGATAGATCTTCACATGAAAAGTATATCAATACACCTTGCTCAGCGCTGGGTGTATACATCTCATGTTGTACCAGAGAGCCACTGCTTCCAGGATTTGTATGGTTCCCTGGAAACCAGCCCATTATCAGTCCGTCAAGGTCATGTACTGTTATGGATATATCCAATACAGTTTCATAAAAATCTTTTGCCCTGCCCATTTCAGATACGGGCAATTCAAACCAACCTATAGGATTCTTTACCATTTCCTAGCTTTCCATTTGTGATTTTAGGGTTGCCAAACCTTCTTCAAAGTCTTTTCCCACCATCTTATCCATACTTTTAAATACCGTCATAATACGCATAAGAAATTTGCTCTTCCCGGAAAACCCCCAGGTGACTTTGGTCTGCCCATTACTGCCATCATCGACATTAAGATAGCATTGGGAGGTAGATTTCCAGGGCTTTAGAAAGCGAAGTTCCCCTTCAATTCGTTCTCCCGGAATGATCTTGGTAATCTCTTGCTCGCCCTCGCCTACATCTTTGTTACCGATCCAGTGACTAACACAGCCAACTTCCCCGTCGGTTCCAGTAAACGTTTTCTTCATATTTGGGTCTTTTTTCATCCAGGGCGACCATTCATCTTGTTTTTTAAGGTATTTAAGATGTTCAAACACCTCGGCCTTATTTCGTTTAATTTCGACAGTTCTGAATACGTCGTAGGTCTTTGGCGCAATAAGCGCCAGGATCAGCACTATTAAAATAAAGAGTAAAACTAATAAAACTAAGCCCCCAATAATATAAAGTAGTATATCCATTTGTTTATCAATAAGTTAGTTGCATTACACAATGTAGTAAAAAATCATAATTCTTTCTTATATCTGTCCATTATTTTATCGATACTTTTAATGGATTTCCTTGTCCAATCCAGTCGTTTCTCAAGAATTTCAGGCTCCAGCAGCGGCCAGGGCAGATCAGACGCCCTAAGTTGCCGGGAGAGTTGCTGCAAAATAATGGCAACCGAAACAGAGACGTTAAGACTCTCCGTAAACCCCACCATTGGTATTTTTAAATACCCATCGGCCGCATTGAGTACTGATGAACTAAGGCCTTCCTTTTCTGTTCCAAAAAACAATGCCGTCTTGCCTTCTAATTTAAAATCCTGCAGCATACAGGAATCCTCATGAGGAGTGGTGGCGATAATTTTATATCCCTCTTGCCTCAGGGCTGTAAGGCAATCGGTAGTGTCTTTATACCTGTATACATCTACCCATTGCTGAGCTCCCATCGCAATATTTTTGTCTAATCTATTTCCAAACCTACCTTCAATAACATGAGCTTCCTGTATACCAAACACCTCACAACTTCTAATCAAGGCACTTGTATTGTGCATTTGAAAAACATCTTCCGCCGCCACGGTGATATATTTGGTCCTCATCTTCAGGACATTCAAAAACCGCTCTTTCCTTTCTTCTGAAATGAAACCCTCCAAATAGTCTAAAAGTTGAACATCTACCATTAACCGAATATAATAAAAAGTCTATTTTTATATAAGATGAAAAATATAGTGGTACTTACCGGCGCTGGTGCCAGTGCAGACAGCGGTATCAGCACATTCAGAGATGCTGATGGACTTTGGGAGGGGCATGATGTAATGGAAGTGGCTTCGCCATTAGGGTTTGCCAGGAATCCGGAACTTGTCCTGGATTTTTATAACCAGCGCAGAAGACAGCTTCTGGAGGTGCAACCAAATAAGGGTCATTATGCCCTGGTTGAACTAGAGAAGCACCACAAGGTTAGCATCATTACACAAAACGTAGACGATCTGCACGAACGTGCAGGAAGTTCTAATGTGCTTCACCTTCACGGGGAGTTATTGAAAGTCAGAAGCACAAAAAATGCATCGCTCGTACTTAATTGGACCAACGATCTTCATATAGGAGATACGGATGATGACGGACATCAGCTGCGACCACATATTGTATGGTTTGGGGAGGAAGTTCCCTTGCTACCAAAAGCAGCCCAAATTACTCAATCAGCTGATATTCTAATCATCATTGGCACCTCTATGCAGGTATATCCGGCCGCAGGGCTGGTGAATTATGCCCCGTACAACAGTAGTATCCACTTTATTGATCCACGACCAAGTATTGGCGAAAATGATTTTCGGGATTTGAGTATTATCGCCGAGAGAGCAGCAATTGGTGTACCCATGTTAGTTTCGGATATATTGAATAAGAACGTTTAGCGACCAATGACAATGATCTTATGACCATCACCCATCCCCTTTATTTTGTGCTAAATCAGGACAGATTTACATGGTATTGAGGGCGTATGAATCTGGGGATTATTATTAATTTCGAAGCCAAGGATAGAAAAACCATTAAAAATATTTTGACTGTCAAAGAACTTTATGCCTCCCTGGACTACGTAGACCATTCAAGGGAAAAACGCCTGAAAATGGCCCAGCTCCTAAGTAGCAAGCCACATCTTATAGAGCCGCTTCTGGAAATTGCCTTTGACACGATAAATCCTGTATCCAGCAAAGCCTTTTGGGTTTTGGAATTTACTACTAAGAACAACCTAAACTACCTGTTTCCTTATATAGATACCTTTATTGACAATTTGGGCAAATTAAAATTTGAATCGTCCATAAGGCCCGCTGCAAAAATTTGCGAACTATTGATGATCTGCTATTTTTCAAAAAAGCAACATGACTGTCAATTTATTCTCGACGAGAGGCGGCTGGAAAAAGTCACAACCGCATGTTTTGATTGGCTTATTGGGGAACACAAAGTGGCAACAAAGGCTTATTCTATGACCAGTCTGATGCATTTGGGCAAAAAATTTTCCTGGGTACACCCGGAACTTGTCCTGATTTTAGAACAAAACTATGCCAGCGGCAGTGCTGCCTATAAGGCCAGGGCCAGACATACCCTGGAACAACTGAGAAAATTGAATGCCGCCAGATAATCGGATCGCGGGAGTTATACATAAATTTCATATCTATAATTCGATTACCGATTACCGCCTTTTAAGTATCTTTGCGGTTTTGCAGGAATAAATCAATTTGATAAAGATGTCTCTAACCGCACTAAACGCAATTTCGCCTATCGATGGTCGCTACAAGAATAAAGTGAATGCCCTGGCAGGGTATTTTTCTGAAGCAGCACTCATAAAGTATCGGGTGAAAGTAGAAATTGAGTATTTCATAGCACTTTGTGAAATTCCTTTACCTCAATTAAGCGAATTACAAAATACCAAATACGACGATTTACGCGCAATTTATCTCAATTTCAAAACTGAGGATGCAGAGGCTATAAAAGAAATAGAAAAAACTACTAACCATGATGTTAAGGCTGTAGAGTATTTCATTAAGGAAAAGTTTGATACACTGGGGCTTGAAAGTTATAAGGAATTCATCCATTTTGGCCTTACCTCACAGGACATAAATAATACCGCAATACCACTATCATTAAAAGACGCAATTAATGAAGTTTACGTTCCCCATTATTTAGAAGTTGTTGAAAAACTAAAGGCCTTAAGCGCGGAATGGGAGCATATCCCTATGCTGGCCCGAACCCATGGCCAACCGGCCTCCCCTACCCGCCTGGGTAAGGAAATTGCAGTATTCACGGAGCGTTTAAAGGAACAGTTTAATCTCTTGAATGATATTCCCAGCGCGGCTAAATTTGGTGGAGCAACTGGTAATTTCAATGCCCATAAAGTGGCCTATCCCCAGCTCGACTGGAAAGCATTTGGTCAAAAATTTGTTCAGGAAAGCTTAGGCTTGCATCATTCATTTCCCACCACTCAAATAGAGCATTATGACCATATGGCCGCTTTGTTCGACAATCTGAAGAGGATCAATACTGTAATTATTGATCTAGACAGAGATTTCTGGTCCTATGTATCGATGGATTATTTTAAACAAAAAATTAAAAAAGGAGAAGTAGGTTCTTCTGCAATGCCTCATAAGGTGAACCCAATAGATTTCGAGAACTCAGAAGGAAATCTGGGTATGGCTAATGCCATTTTTGAACATTTAGCTTCCAAGTTACCGATTTCCAGATTGCAGAGAGATCTTACAGATAGTACAGTACTCAGAAATATTGGTGTACCTCTGGCACATACAATTATTGGATTTACTTCTACTTTAAAGGGGCTGAATAAATTATTGCTGAATGAGGAAAAATTCAGGCTCGATCTGGAAAACAACTGGGCGGTGGTTGCCGAAGCCATCCAAACCATCCTGAGAAGAGAAGGTTATCCTAATCCTTACGAGGCTCTTAAAGGACTTACCAGAACCAATGAAAAAATAAATCAGGGATCAATCGCTGACTTTATAGACACCCTGAAGGTTTCCGAAGCTATTAAAACTGAACTAAAGGCAATATCCCCAGCTAATTATACCGGAATATAAATTCAGGGTAAACCAGCTGAGGATATCCCAATATTGAGATCAATATTTCAGCTTATTCATTTCTGCGGATTTCCACATGATGAGGATAAGGTATCTCAATTCCTGCTTTATCCAATGCCAGTTTTGAACCTTCAACAGTTGCAAAATAAACATCCCAATAATGTTCTGGTTTACAAAATGGCCTTACGGCGAAATTAACCGAACTGTCTGCCAATTCCGACACGTTGACAGAAGGAGCGGGTTCTGCTAATACCAGAGGGTTAGAAGTTAAAACCTCCATCAATACCTCTTTGGTTTTCTTTATGTCCTCGTCATAACCAACACCTACCGTGGTATCTACCCTGATCTTTCCTTCAGCGGTATAATTTATTATATTTCCATTGGCCATTGCACCATTGGGAACAATCGCCAGCTTATTTGCCGGGGTTATTAATTTTGTAGTAAAGATCTCTATTTCTTTAACCCCACCCAACACGCCTTGCGCCTCAATGAGATCTCCTATTCTATAGGGTTTAAAAATCATAATCAGTACCCCTCCGGCAAAGTTGGATAAGGAACCCTGAAGTGCAAGACCTACTGCAAGACCAGCAGCGGCAATAACGGCGGCAAAAGTGGTGACATCTACCCCAAGTTGGGAAATAACCACTAAAATCAGGAATACCTTTAATGCCCAGGAGATCAGATTAAGTAAGAACCGCTGTAGCGATTCATCATAACTACTTTTAGACATCATTTTCCTGGCTGCGCCTACCAGTTTCTTTATTACCCATGAGCCAATCAGGTAAATAATGATGGCCGTAATTAATTTTGGGCCAAATTCTTTGGCCAGTTCAATAGCATAATTGAACCATACTTCTGCTTTTTCCATTGTAATTTTAGTTAGTGTTAATGAAGTAAGCAAGATAATGATTAGACCTTTAAATTGAATAACTTTTTTGATCTGATGGAAACAAAAAAACCTGCTTCAAAAAAATTTTGAAGCAGGTTATATATGTTAGGATGGTAGTATTTACCCTTTTAAGAATTTGCCTATTTCACCAAGGCCTTCTCCTTTATAATCCGATTTCTGAATGGCCTGAAGTAGCTGTACAATATGTGCCGGATTCATATCATCTCCAAGAACCCTGATAAGAGCAAAACCTTTATCATTGCTGTTACCGTAGATAATTACCTCATCTATAGCATCTTCATCTCCAAGGTATTTGATAACTCCTTTTCCGTACTTTGAATTCAGCTTCATCAGCTCAACAAACTCGCCATCTTTCAAGATAGAATTTACCTTAGCTCTTTCTACTTTGTATTCTGCTGCGTTCTTAGTAGTTTTCTTGAAAGCAAGAATGTTTAATTTTCTAAGAGATTGCAGTGCCTCATTCTGTGCCTCCGTGAGATCTGTCTCTTCAAGGTTCAGAATGCTCGTAGGGACATCAAGAGAAATAAAATTGGGATTCTCTGAGCTATCCACATAGTACTCTTGCAAACTTTGATTAGAGGAACAGGCTCCTAATACAAGGACAGCTGCCAGTGCCAAATATTTTAAAATCGATTTCATTTTTTATGCTTTAGTGTTTATTTGCCAGAGGATATCAATTACTCCCCATTAGCCTTACTCTACTTCCCCTTTTTTTCGGCCTTATTCAGCTCTTTGGGAAGGTCCATCTTCTTGGTTAGTGTACCAATCTTGCGAAGGTCAATATCGCCCGTTAAAGATACTAATACTGTTTCAATGTTACGGTCATTGTGACCTACCTTAACATTCTCTATACCAGTTACAAACATCAATAGCTCCTTTACATGGTTCTCATCTTTTCCGCTTCTGATATAGAATTTAACATTGGTATCCTCATCTTTCACTCTCATTAATTCTTCCATGGAAGATGATCCCAAATATTTGTCTACTGAAGATTGCATTTTAGCAGAAGCATTATCATCCTCTGTCATAAATACTCTCAATTGTTTTAATCCTTTGGCAAGGCTCATAAATTCTTTTGCCTCGGCGTCGTCAGAATGTTCTCCAATACTGGCGACCAGATCTATCATTTTTTTATTTACTATGACAGAACCTACGTTCTCCATATCTTCAAACTTATCGAATTGAGATTGTGAAAATCCGCTAACTGTGATAAGGAATGCTGCTAATACTAAAATTGTTTTTTTCATGAGTTTCGTTTTAATTTCCTGTCTCGATGGCATTGGCCATATTATAGGAATCTGATTGATTGATTAAGATTAAAAATATATTAATTGTTCTTTTCCCCAGCCTTATTGAGCTCTTTGGGAAGATTCATTTTATTTGTAAGGGAATTGATCTTATTTAAATCAATATCTCCGGTAAGCGAAAGCAATACTGTTTCAAACTTTCTGTCATTAATTTCTACATCAATATTCTTCATTCCATTTACGAACATCAGTAACTCACTTACATGATCGTCATCTTTTCCATTCTTGATATAGAACTTAATATTGGCGTCTTTATCTTTAATGCGCATTAACTCCTCCAGGGAAGCGGATTTAAGATACTTTTCAACAGAAGCTTTCATATCTGCTCCTATTTTCTTGTCTTCCGTGGTAAATACCTTTAGACTATTTACGCTCTTGGCAATATCCATAAAGTCCTTTGCCTCAGGGTCGTCTACATCTACTTCTATTTTACTAAGTAGATTAAACATGCTCTTATTAACCACCACAGAGGTTACTTCATCCAGGTCCTCATATTTGTCAAACAAGGACTGTGAAAAGCCAGATAATGGTAATAAGGCTATTAGTAATATTGTGATACTTCTTTTCATCGTTTCAAATTTTAATTGTGCTTGTAAATTTTTTGTTTTGTTTCTTCAAATTCATTTAAATAGGCTACTTTTTCAGTTCCCTTACCAAAATTCTCGGCCAAAAGGTTCAACGCTTTTTTAGTTTCGTTGTAAGCATAAAGCGCTTGTTCTTTCTCAATTTGCCGTTCCTGATAAGCATTACCAAAATAAATACCAAAAGCAATTACTGCTACCGCTGCAATGGAAAGCCACTTATAATAGTTTTTTCTAGGTTTTAGTGGAACCTGCTTGGTAAACCGTTCTTCCTTGGCTTGGGAAAAGTAGGCGAATATCGGTCTGTATTGCTCTAACTGCGGAGCAACCTTTTCTTGTGAAAAATACTCCCGTAAGTTCTTTTCTTCGGCTTCCGTAGTGGTGGCCTCAAAATACTTTTCCAATAATTTTTCAATGTTATCCAATTCCATAACTATGTTTTTGTAATAATTTTTCTCTTACTGTTTTTCTTGCTCTTGACAATGTCACACGCACTGCTGTGGGTTTCATTTCAAGGAGTTCTGATATTTCGTCAAAATCGTACTCTTCAATATCTCTTAATTGAAGCACCATTTTTTGTTGTTCCGGCAGCTCCTCCATAATTCTTTCTACCCAGCTTACACTATCTTTAGATTCTACTTGTTTTTGTAGGGATGATGCTCCATCCGCGTAATTACTGTGAACTAATTTGAGATTGTTAGATTGTTTTGATTTTAAACGATCTAGACAAAAATTCTTTGTCATTGTCATCGCAAAAGCCTCCACATTCTTGTAATTCTCTATCATCTTCTTTTTGGCCCACAATTTCATCAAAATCTCCTGTGTGGCATCTTCCGCCTCCTCTGAGGATACTAATAGCCGTTTTGCAAGGCGATATAGTTTATCCTTAAAAGGCATGACAACATTTAAAAATTCTGATTGTGTCATTGTTGGTTGTTCAATTGTAGTGACCATTCATGGTGTTTTACATAAGGAAGACGAAGTACAACGAATTTTGTTACAAATAATTTTTTTTTCCTTTATATGTAAGTATTTTAGGGCATTACAAACTAAATATCGTATAGTTTTTACAACTATACGCTTAAAATTGCTAAAAGTTGTCCAATTGTTCTTTGCTATGGAACGATAATTGAAGTGAGTTTAAAAAAGAAAATATGAAAAAGTATGTGCTGTTATTCCTGACAATAGGATTTTTCTATGTCGGGTGCAAAAAAAATGATGACGGGATAGGAGGGCCCAATGGGCCTGATCCTACGACTGCAGATGTTACTGTACAAGATTTTATGTGGAAGGCCATGAATATATGGTATTTCTGGCAGGCAGATGTCCCGGACCTGGCTGATAATAGATTTTCTAACGATCAGGAGTATACAGAATTTTTGCAAACAGAGTCCGATCCTGCGGATTTCTTCGATAACAAACTCCGGTTTAGTGAAGACCGTTTTAGCTTTTATAATATGGACTATAAGGAACTCACCGATAATCTGTCCGGAGTTTCAAGGAGCAATGGCCTGGAATTTGGTTTAATTGTTTTTCAGGGGAGTGATGATATCTTTGGCTATGTCCGCTATATAATAGCAAACTCCGATGCCTCTACAAAGGATATTTCCAGAGGTGAGCTGTTTACCGGAGTAGACGGGCAGACTTTAAATAGGGACAATTACAGAGACCTTCTCTTTGGCGAGAATGCCACCTACACCCTTAATATGGCCGATATCGAGAACGATGTGATAACTCCTAATGGTAAAGAAGTGACATTGACGAAAGAGGAAGCTCTTGTTGAAAATCCTGTTTTTATTACGACTTCATTCGAAATTAGCGGAGTTAAGATTGGCTATTTAATGTATAACGGCTTTACCAATGAGTTTGATGAGGACTTAAACGACGCTTTCGGGCAATTAAAATCGGCAGGGGTAACAGAACTTGTATTAGATATGCGCTATAATTCCGGGGGGTCTGTCAACTCATCCAGACTGCTCTCTAGTATGATTTATGGAACAAATACCGATGAACTATACATAAAACAACGATGGAACGATAAAATTCAGGAGGCATTCACTGCGGATGACCCCAATGCCTTAAATGATTATTTCGCAAGTTCAACAGGAGATGGCAGTCCTATCAATACACTAAACCTCACCAGAGTATATGTATTAACGACTGGGAGCACAGCTTCAGCCAGTGAATTGGTAATAAACGGCCTGGATCCTTATTTAGACGTAATTAAAGTAGGTACCACTACCACGGGGAAGAACGAATTTTCACTTACTATGGTAGATGACCCTTCCAGAGACGGGGCACCTTTTATTTATACCCCATCCAGAGAAAATCAAATAAATCCAAACAATTTATGGGCGATACAGCCCCTGGTGGGCAGAAATGAAAATTCTGTTGGTTTCTCGGATTACACCGCAGGTTTTTCAGCCGATATTGAATTAGAGGAGGATTTGGCCAACCTCGGGATTCTGGGAGATCTTAATGAACCGCTGCTGGCAAGAGCTATTGACGAGATTCTTGGAGTTTCCTCTAAGCGCGACTTTACCGTTAAACACCCGGTAGAGCTGATCACCAGTTCAAAAATGTTCAGACCAATTAAGGATAATATGATTCTGGATAAGGAGTTCTACCTCCCGCTTTTAGACTAAATCATTTTAAAAAATATAATTAAAGCCCTGACGTCTGTTTAATGTACAGCGTCAGGGACTTTTTTTTTCGTCGCTTTTATTAAAGGCTGATGTTCATCCCTAAAGCTATGTTTCTTCCCCGGGTTGTAAAACCAATAACTTCAGTAAATTCTTTATTTAAAATATTGTCAAGATTTAAAAAGCATCTCAGTTTATTGGGAATGATTTGATGTTGAAGGTAGATATTAACCACAGAGAATGCATCTAGTGGTACCTCTTCAAAAGGGAAGACATTGAAGTCTGTGTCCGATCTTTCTCCTGTCATGGTATAGCTTATAGTTCCGCTAGTTCGTTCCGAGAAAGAGTAACTCCCTAAAAAATTAAACTTGTGTTTGGGTATTCTTATCGCTGAATCTCCTTTGCGCTCTGTAAAGGTATAGTTGAAGTGTAAATTAAGGTTATTAACAGGTTTCCAGTTCATTTCTAGCTCCACACCCTGCGCATCTATAGTATTTGCTGCATTGAGATATGTACTGCTGGCTCCGTCGAAAAAAACAAAATTTTCTTCCTTACGATTAAAATAAATACCGCTGACTCTAAATTGGTTACCCGCATATTCTACACCACCTTCCAAGGTGCTGTTATCTTCCGGATCTAGATTCGGATTTGCGCCAAAAGTTCCAAATAATTGGGTAAGTGAAGGCGTGATATAGGAAGAAGCGAAAGAACTTAAAAGCTTTATATACCGGTCATTAAATTTAAAAGTATAGGATGGATTTATATTATAAACTAAATTACTGCCATACTCCGAGTGATTGTTAATTCGTATTCCAGAGTTAATATTAAGTCCAAAATCTGACACAAAAACCAGGTTGGCATAGGGGTCAAGGATTGTAAATTTCTCATCTGATATGAATTCGGCAGTATCTTCCAAATAATTTACACCCAATATGGTATATAACTTATCGTTAAAAGTGTATTTACCGTAAAGATCCCCAACATAGTTCCTGGCTTTGAACACCCCCGGAAAGGCACTTTTACTTTCGGATTCATAGTTGGTATATGCACCGTTAAAGTAAATTCCACCATTTGCGAATTTCAAACGTAATGAAGCCCCAATCCTGTCCTGATCACTTATAAACTGGTAAGGAGCATCCATCAGGCCAAAGGATTCATCAAAAGCGCTGCGGAGCCTGGTCTGATTCCCATAAACTACTAGATTAAATTTCTCTGAAAACTGATATCCCAAACGGATATCATTACTGCTGTTAGAAAAATTGTCTTCCTCATTCTCAGGTGTAACAATTGCAGAAAGACCTTCAGAATACCTGTTTGAAAAACTAGTTGAATATGAGAATTTGTTCAGTGTTCCGGAAACCCTGGCACTATTAGAGAAATTAGACAGGTTGTAATTCTGGTCCACCGCAGTCTGATTGGTCCCGAAAACCGATTGAAATTCACCTCTCATTTTTTCTTTGGCAGCACCCTTGGTAGTAATATTTATTACTGCCGTAGCAGCATTTGTTCCGTACAAAGTACTTGCAGCCCCTTTGATGATTTCAATTGAAGCAACATTTGCTGTGGCTAAAAGACGCAGGTCATATTCCAGGGAAAAAGATGAAGGATCTGAAACCCTGACCCCGTCTACTATGATCAAAACCTGCCTCCCTCTGCCCCCACGGGCAAAAACACCCAGGACAGCCCCATCTCTTCCCCTGCTACCTGCAATTTCAATACCGCTTTTAGTGTTTATAATTTCCGCAACAGATCTTCCCTGGTTGCGCTGAAGTTCTTCAACACCAATTTTAATTACGGTCTTTCCTGAATTTTCTCGCTTCAATTCGAAACGTGAATCGCTCACTACTACTTCATCCAGAATTTGAAGTCGTGTAGTATCTTGCTGCTGTTGTGCAGCCAGGGCAAAGCAGCACCATGCGGCTATGCCATTACTAATAAATTTTTTGGTCATTTAAATGAATTGAAAACGGGAAATAGTATGTCTGTACCCATACGTAAACTTTTATCCCGAAAGTTTAACATCGTTGTTCGAATTTGGCAGGTCTCCTGACTTGCGTACTAACATTAACCTTCCCGTGAACAAATAGCTCACAGTGGTAATAGAAGAAATGTTAGCCATCACACCAAGGTGTAACTAAGCTTACAGTTGCGGGAACAGTTCCGGAATTTCTTAACCCGTATCAGTAAGATCACCGGATTCCCTTTTAATTTCACTCATATGATGGGAGTGAAAACCAAAATTCTGATCGAAGGTAAACATTCTGTTTAATATTTCGGGCAAAAGATTAAATAATACTATTTTTGATATCACTTCAATGTCATCAATTTGAAAAATACCTTTCTACTTTTATTTGTCGTATTAATCCTTGGATGTGTAGAGAATAAAAAGGGGGCAATATCGGACGAGATCCAGGGCAATGTGATAAAAGTAGATTATGCCAAAGGCTTTTCAATTTCTAAATCAGTATCGGGGATTACTACCATATCGGTCAGTTCTCCCTGGCCAAATGCCACGGCTGATTTTACCTACGCATTGGTACCCAAAAAAAATGCCGCAAATATCACCGTGAATAAAAACGACTACGATGCTATCGTATTTACTCCTGTAGAAAGTCTTGTTGCTACTTCAACCACCCATATTCCCGCTTTGGAGGCGCTTGGAGTGATAGACAAACTCGTCGGGTTTCCTGATTCAAAATACATATCATCGAAGGCCGCAAGAAAAAGGATAGCGAAGGGGGAAATTTTAGAATTGGGGAATAACGAATCTATGAACGGTGAAATGGTTATTGCACTGCGGCCTGATGTGGTGATCGGATTTAGTATAAATAACCAAAACAAGGCGTATAATACTCTGGAGCGTGCCGGAATTCCTGTGGTATATAACGGTGAATGGACAGAAGAAACCCCTCTGGGAAGGGCGGAGTGGATCAAATTTTTTGCCCCCTTTTTTGAACTAGAGGATCAAGCAGATAGCATCTTCAATGATATTTCCTCCTCTTACAAAGTCGCAAAAAATATAGCTGCTAAAGCCAAAAAACAACCCACTATTCTAAGTGGCGCTCTTTATAAAGATGTTTGGTACCTACCAGGTGGTAAAAGCTGGGCAGCCCAGTTTTTAAAAGATGCAAATACTCGCTATCTCTGGCAAAATAATCCTGACACCGGAAGTGTATCTCTAAGTCTGGAAAGTGTACTGCAACAAGCCAGGGATGCAGATTTCTGGATTTCACCTTCACAATTCACTACCTATGATCAGCTTGAGCTGGCCAACAGACATTATTCGCAATTTAAGGCATATAGGGAACAGAAGGTATTTACCTTTGCTGCTACGCAAGGAGAAACAGGCGGATTGCTATATTATGAGTTAGGGCCACACAGACCTGATCTTATTCTAAAAGACCTGATACATATTTTTCATCCGGAATTATTACCGGAACATAATCCTTTTTTCTTTAAACCTTTGAAATAGTGCCAACATCAAACAAAAATCGGATTGCCTTCTTAGCCTTGCTGCTAATACTGATGTTTTGTTTTGTATTGAACATAAGTCTGGGGTCCATAAATATCCCGCTAAAAGATACCTTTATTGCGCTGCTGGGTGGAGACCTTACAGATGAAAGTTACGCTTACATCATCAGAAATTATCGGATACCTAAGGCCTTAACGGCCATTTTAGTAGGAAGTGCACTTTCTCTCAGCGGACTTTTGATGCAAACGCTATTTAGAAATCCTTTGGCAGGCCCCTTTGTGCTGGGGATTAGTTCGGGTGCCAGTCTGGGAGCCGCAATACTCATTATGGGCGCCTCACTTATTGCCGGTTGGTTCTCTATTTCTTTTGTTAATGATTTTTCTTTAGCTGTGGCTGCAAGCCTTGGAGGCTTACTGGTCTTGTTCGCAGTAATGGCTGTAGCCACAAGAATTAAAGACACTATGGCCTTGTTGATTATCGGCCTGATGTTTGGAAGCATCACGGCAGCTGTGGTAACCGTATTGTCTTATTTCACCAGCGCAGAAAAATTGCAGTTATTTATATATTGGTCCTTTGGTAGTGTAGGCAACTTATCATGGCAGCAACTGGGGCTGCTTTTGGCAATAATATTATTGGGAATTGTATTGAGCATTTTTTCTATTAAATCCTTAAACGCTCTGCTATTGGGAGAAAATTACGCCAGGAGTATGGGAGTTCCTCTAAAAAAAGCAAGGTTTCTTATTATTTTATCCACAGCATTGTTAGCAGGGAGTGTTACAGCCTTCGCCGGACCTATTGCTTTTATCGGCCTGGCAGTACCCCATCTTAGCAGGCAAATTTTTGACACCACCAATCACAAAACTTTAGTACCTGCAGTTCTGGTATATGGGGCTATATTGTTGTTGCTTTGCGATACCCTGGCGCAGCTTCCTGGCTCGGCTTATATTTTGCCTATTAATGCCGTAACTTCAATTATTGGAGCCCCAATAGTGATTTGGTTATTGTTGAGAAAGAAAAAGATGATTTTTTAATATTATGAATAAAATTATATAGGTATTAGTGCTACTGAAGAACATATTACACTAAAGGTAAGGAACCTGAATATTGGGTATCAAGCTAAAAACAAAAATACGCTTATAGCAGAGGATATTCATTTTGATCTGGCCAGGGGGCAATTGGCAGCCATTGTAGGAATAAATGGTATTGGAAAAAGTACGCTATTGCGCACCCTGGGAGCGGTGCAGCCAAGAATATCGGGGGATATCCGTATTCATGACAAGGCCCTAGAATCTTATTCTTCCACCCAACTGGCTGAAGAACTTAGTTTGGTCCTGACAGAATCAGTAGCCTCTAAAAATCTTACGGTAAGAGAACTGATTGGTCTTGGAAGACAACCTTATACCAACTGGATTGGCACGCTGTCAACTAAGGATCAAAAAATCATTACAAATGCCATCCAAAGGGTAGGCCTGGAAAATATTGCCTCAAAAAAATGCTATGAACTAAGCGATGGACAATTACAAAAAGTTATGGTAGCCAGGGCACTTGCACAAGATACGGCAGTGATGTTTCTGGATGAACCCACCACCCATCTGGACCTGTTTCATAAAGTTCAGATCATCAAATTGTTGCGAAGTATCGCACATGAAACCGGGAAAACAATTCTTTACACCACCCATGAAATAGAGCTGGCCATACAGCTATGTGATAAAATGCTTATAATGGAACAGGGAAAAAGTACTTTTGGAGCTCCCTGTGATCTGATTGAACAAAAAAGTTTTGAAGCGCTCTTCCCGGCCGAAACTATTTTGTTTGATCCCAATACCGGTTCTTTCCGGATTCAGAACTAAATTATTTGGTGCCAAATTTAATAGCAAACCCCTATCTTTACTCTAAAGAAATAATTACCCAATGAACGAATTTCTTATCTACATTATCCTCGCAATTGTTTTTATAGTCGCTGGCTATTTCATTGGTATCTACATTCAGCAACTTAAGACCAAATCTAGCCAGAGCACCCTCCTGGAAAGAGAGCAACAATTAAAAAATAACCTTACTCATTTAAATGATCAACTGGCAAATTCTGTAGAAGAAAAAAATGAATTGAGGTTGCATAAAGAGCAATTAAACAGTCAGTTAATCAGGCATGAAGCCGAAATACAAAATCTTCAAAACAAGAACAAGGAACAAAAAGATGAAGTAGAAAAATTGCAGGAAAAATTCACTAAGGAATTTGAAAATCTGGCAAATAAGATCCTGGATGAAAAAAGTATAAAGTTTACGGAACAAAATCAAAAGAACATAAAAAACATCCTTCATCCTTTGCAGGAAAAGATTCAATTGTTCGAAAAGAAGGTCGAGGAAAGTAGAAAGGAGAACTATGGTATTCATCAGGCGCTAAAGGAGCAACTGATGAATTTGCAGAATCAAAATCTAAAAATTACCCAGGAAGCAGAAAATCTTACCAAGGCCCTGAAAGGAGATAGCAAAATGCAGGGGAACTGGGGAGAGTTGGTCTTGGAAAGGGTGTTAGAAAAATCTGGTCTCGAAAAAGACAGGGAATACAGTGTGCAACAAAGTTTTACCAGGGAAGATGGTACCCGGGTACTCCCCGATGTTATAATAAACCTACCTGACGGCAAGAAAATGATAGTGGATTCCAAAGTTTCCCTGACAGACTATGAGCGCTATATAAATTCGGAGGAAGATATGAAAGAGCGGTTTCTAAAAGACCATATCAACTCCCTTAAGAAACATGTTGACCAGTTATCCGCCAAAAAGTATGAGGATCTTTATGAAATGGAAAGCCCGGATTTTGTACTGATGTTCGTACCCATAGAAACTGCATTTTCTATAGCAGTCAACAACGAGAGTACCCTATACAATAAAGCTTTTGAACAAAATATTGTAATTGTAACCCCCTCTACCCTTCTGGCAACGCTCAGAACTATTGATACGATGTGGAACAATGAGAAGCAACAGAAAAATGCCATAGAAATTGCACGTCAGGCCGGGGCGTTGTATGATAAGTTTGAAGGATTTGTGTCCGACTTAACCCGGGTAGGGAAAAAGATGGATGAAGCCAAAACGGAATATAAAGGAGCGATGAATAAATTGGTGGAAGGTAAAGGTAATATCATCACACGTATCGAAAAATTGAAAAAAATGGGAGCAAAAGCTAAAAAGTCTATTCCGGAACCTATTTTAAAAAGGGCAGAGGAAGATGATTTTGAAGAACCAAAACTTGAGCTGTAACCATGCGCTGAGAATAGACTATAATTCTGCCGCCGCTTCACTGTCCAGAAACCAGTTCAAGTCTCCTGAAATTGGCGCAACCAAAGAAGCAGGATAGTCTTCAAAATGCCCTTCTCTCTTTATAATTTCTCTTACTTTATCGGCCTTATTGGCCCCGGTAACAAGGAAAGTCACCATTTTGGCATTATTGATCAGTTTACCAGTAAGAGTAATTCGGTTCTGCCCGGTTTCGGGATGTGTGGCCACTTCGCAGTTGTTATCAGCATCCCACAACTCAATTTGGTGTGGAAATATCGAGGCGGTATGCCCATCATCTCCCATTCCAAGAATCACAAGGTCAAAACAGGGTATGTTGTCTTTTACGGTTAATCTATGCTGCAGCAACTTACTGTAGTTAACTGCTTCTTCTCCTGGGGTATTCTCTCCTTTAATTCGATGTACATTTTCAGATGGAATACTGATCTTGGAAAGCAGCAATTCGGCGGTCATACCAAAATTACTATCCATATCTGTAGGAGGTACACACCTCTCGTCACCCCAATAGAAATGTACTCTGGACCAATCTATCTTATCCTTATATTCTGAAGCCAGCTCCTCAAAAATTAATTTAGGGGTACTTCCCCCGGAAAGTGCAATGTTGACCTCATTCTGGGAATCATCGATAAATTTGGACATCCATTTGGCAAATTCTCTCGCTAAATCCATTTTGGATGTATACACCTTAGTTGTCATGCTAGTAGAATAATGATAAAAAATTAACTTAAAACGCAGAATCCAGGATCATCGGCCAGTTGCTCACCGGGATTCCTCCACATATAATACCCCCCAATCAGATCATCGGCATTGCTAGGGCCCCACATCCCGGCGGAATATCCATAAGTGATGACATTACTGCCATTTTTCCAATACTCCAGAATTGGGTCTACAAATTCCCATGCCGCCTCTACCTCATCTGCCCTGGCATATAGTGTAGCATCACCCTGCATTGCGTCTAATAATAAGCGCTCATATGCCGTCATTAAACGGGTTTCTGCAAGACTGGAATAGTAAAAATCCAGATTGGCCCGCTCTACCTTAAATCCTTGTCCGGGTACCTTCACTCCAAACTTAATAAGTACACCTTCATCAGGCTGGATACGTATAATGAGTTTATTGTCTTTGTTATTTATTCCTGAGTCTTTAAATATATGATGATGTGAAGACTTGAAGTGGATCACCACCTCGGTTACTTTTGTTGGCATCCTTTTGGCCGTTCTTACATAAAAAGGGACATCTGCCCAGCGCCAGTTATCCACAAAAAACTTGATCGCGGCATAGGTTTCAGTTGTGGATTCCGGATCCACACCCTCCTCTTCCCGGTAACCTTTAACTTCTTCTCCATCTATTTCTGCTGCAAGATACTGCCCTCTTATCGTGTGAGAAAAAAGGGTTTCTTCATCGCGCATAATGCGAAGTGATTTCAGGGCTTTAACTTTTTCATTTCTGATCTCCTCTGCATTGTCACCAATAGGTGGTTCCATGACCACTAATGAAATAATCTGGAGTAAATGATTCTGGAACATGTCGCGCAAGGCTCCGGATTTATCATAATAGCCACCCCGTTTTTCTACACCCACACGCTCCGCATTCGTTATTTCAACATGATGAATGTAGTTGCGGTTCCAAAGCGGTTCAAAAATGCTGTTGGCAAACCTGGTAACCAGCAGATTCTGTACAGTTTCTTTTCCCAGATAATGGTCTATACGATAGATTTGAGACTCCCGGAAATATTCATGTAATGCATTATTCAACTTCTTTGCCGTTTCAAGATTATATCCAAACGGCTTTTCAACGATAAGTCTTTTCCAACCTTTCTTTTCTATGGTCAATCCCTGATCGCTCAGATTTTTTGAAATGATTTCATATAGGTTAGGTGGCGTTGAGAGGTAAAAGATAAAATTATGCTTGGTGTTATGCGCAGTATTAAGATCTTCTATCCTGGATTTTAACCCGGCATAATCTGTATCATAGTTGCTACCCAGATCTTCATAAAATATCTTGTCCGCGAATTCTTTCATGAATTCTACCCCATTGTCATTACGCTCATTTTCCAGATAACCGCTTTCAAAAATAACTTTCTTTCTAAAGTCCTCATCTGTCAAATTACTCCTGCTGGCACCTAAAACAACGAAATTCTTAGGGGCATGCCGTCCTTTAAAAAGATTAAACAGCGCAGGAACCAATTTTCTTGCAGTAAGGTCGCCCGATGCACCAAAAATTATCAGCATTTGATCAGCTGTATGCTTCATAATATTAAAAGTGTGGTTAATTAGTCTAAATATTCACAGTCCCTTTTATAGCCCGCCATTGTCTGTACCATAGGCCTATTAGACGGTTCTGTTTTTAAATATAGTTATCCCCTTTGAGTTTGCAAGGATATTGAGAACAAAAGTGGTTATTTTAATTTATTTTTGATTTTATCCTCTGTTAACAAAACAAATAACTACAGACTTCTTACCTTAGAAAAAGCTACAACACAAAACATATGGAACAAAACAATTACGATTTTGGATTGATAGGCCTTGGAGTAATGGGCCGTAATTTTATTTTGAATGTTGCAGATAATGGTTTTTCTGCATTCGGACACGACCTTGATGATGAAAAAGTGAACGCATTGATCCAGGAGGGCGGTGATGAAAATAAGGTAACAGCTTCAAGAGATGTGGAAACATTTGTCAATGCTCTTTCCAAACCGAGAAAAATCATGTTACTAGTTCCTGCCGGTAAAATTGTTGACAGTGTAATAGAGGGTTTAATACCCCTTTTAGATAAGGATGATATTATAATTGATGGCGGAAATTCATTTTTCACAGATACGGACAGGCGCGAAGCCTATTTAGCGAATAAAGGAATTCATTTCTTTGGAGCAGGGGTTTCCGGTGGCGCAAAGGGTGCAAGAAAAGGGCCAAGTATTATGCCGGGAGGTTCCAAAGAAGCGTATAGTTATGTCCAACCTATTTTCGAGGCCGTATCCGCTAAGTTCAAGGGAGAACCCTGTGTGGCTTATTTAGGGCCTAAATCTGCCGGAAATTATGTGAAAATGGTTCATAACGGCATAGAGTATGGCCTTATGCAACTTACCTCTGAGATATACGATTTATTGAAAAAGGCCGGAGGTCTAAGTAATGATGAATTGCACCAAACCTATGCGGAGTGGAATGAGGGCAGGTTACAATCCTTCCTGGTTGAGATCACCTCACAAATATTTAAACAGGAAGATGAGTTTGGCGACGGAAGGCTGGTAGACCAGATCCTTGACAAGGCTAAGCAAAAAGGGACCGGAAAATGGACCTCCCAAAATGCCATGGACCTGGGGATTCCAATTCCATCTATAGATATTGCTGTGAGCATGAGAGAGCTTTCGGCGCTCAAAGATGAAAGAATTATGGCCGATGACATCTACGGCAGACCAGAGCCAGAACCGCTGGAGAAAGGAGATTTGGTAAGAATGGCGGAAGAAGCGCTTTATTTTTCATTTATAATGAGCTATGCACAAGGACTTCATCAATTGGCAGATGCCTCTAAAGAATATGGGTATGAACTGAACATTACCACAATTGCCAGAATATGGAGAGCTGGTTGCATTATCAGAGCGGCCCTTTTAGATGATATATCAAAAGCGTTTGAAGCAAATAATGCATTGTCTAATTTACTATTGGCACCCGCATTTGTTGAAAAAGTGAATGCTACTGTAGCTTCGGCAAGAGAATTAGTGGCTTACGGGGCCAAAAATGGAGTTCCTCTACCAGGACTTTCTAATTCCCTGACTTATTTTGACGCCTATACCTCCGGACGATTACCCCTAAACCTGATACAGGCACAAAGAGATCACTTTGGTTCGCATACATACGAAAGGTTAGACCGGGACGGTATCTTTCATACCGAGTGGGAAGATTAGAATAAAAAACCAATATCTATTTAAAATGAAACTAGGAGCTTTTTCAATCAGTTTGGCAGTAAAAGATTTAGTGGTCTCGAAACAGTTTTACGAAACCCTTGGTTTCACTGTATTTGCCGGGGAGCTAGAGCGGAATTATCTTATTATGAAAAATGAAAACGCCCTTATTGGTTTGTTCCAGGGCATGTTTGAACAAAACATCCTAACATTTAACCCCGGTTGGGACGAAAATGCTTCAAAACTAAGCTCTTTTGACGATGTTAGAGAAATACAGAAACATCTGAAAAAAGAAGGGGTTTCTTTGATGAGCGAAGCGGATGAAAGCGGATCTGGCCCGGCAAGTTTCATGATTACAGACCCCGATGGAAACCCTTTGCTTATAGATCAGCATGTATAAAACGAAGAATCTCATCGCCCTTTTAACACTAAAAATTGCTATGAAAAAAATATTTCGGTTACTGGTATTGTTGGTTGTTATGAATTATAGCCACGCCCAAAGTTTACACGAGCCATCGTTTGAAGAAATAATTTCCTTGCGTTCAGTTTCGGGTGCAGTGATTTCTCCAAACGGCAAGCATGTGGTATATCAATCTTCTGTGGTGGATTGGGAAGAAAACAGATACGATACCGAACTTTGGTTGAGTAAAGATGGTGCGCCACCTTTTCAAATTACGAACAACAAAAAAGGTAGCAGTAATAATCCAAAATGGTCTCCTGATGGCCAATGGATCGCCTTTAGGTCCGATAGAGGGAACAAAACGCAGTTATACGCTCTGAGATTAGCAGGCGGGGAAGCCTTCCAGATTAGTAATGCAGAGGGAAGCGTATCGGCTTACCATTGGAGCCCCGATAGTAAGAAAATTGCTTATTTACAAGCAGAAGACAGGTCGGAAAAGGAAAAGCAACGCGAAGCTCTTTACGGCGGTTTTGCCGTGGAAGACCAGGAGTACGGGCTCAATGAACTTTGGCTGATCAATTTTAATCCGGCCAAGTTAAATGCGATGCCACTACCCAACCAATTGAACGATTCTCTCTATAAAGCTACTTTGAAACCAGAGAAAGTAATAGATTCTCTTACATTTTCAATAAACAATTTTCTATGGTCTCCTGATGGTCATAAAATGGCCATTGAACATCAACCAGACCCGTTGAGAAATAGCTTTTTTAAAGCCGATATTTCACTGCTTACCCTTGAGTCCGGAGCGATTAAAACCTTGATCAACAATCCCAGTTTTGATGGCTTAAGGGCTTGGTCACCAGATAGTAAGAGTATTCTTTACGGCAGTAGTCTTGCAGACAGCACCTCTAACTATTACAAGAATAACAAGCTCTTCAGAATAGATATTGACGGCACAAATGACCGACAATTAGCCCAGGATTTTGACGAGAATATTTACGGTCTGGAATGGAATTCGAAGGGAATATTTGGAGTGGCCTGGCAAAAAACGATTCGCCCGCTAGTCAAAATAGATCCCAAAAGTGGGAAAGCCACAATAATATCCGAAATTCCGGAACGTATTTGGGGCTTTTCCTTTTCTGCTGATGGCGAGCAACTGGCTTTTACAGCGGCAAATAATGAAGACTTAACAGAGGTTTATAGCACTGATGTTCGGATGAAACAGCTTAAGGCCTTGACCAATGCCAGCAGTCAAATAAAAAATTGGAAGTATGCTAAAAGCGAAGTGATTTCCTGGAAAAGCGAAGACGGGGCCGAAATTGAAGGCGTTTTGCACAAACCCAGGGATTACAGTCCCGCAAAAAAATATCCCTTACTGGTTATAATTCATGGAGGACCCACTGGGATTTCTACGCCTTCGGCTGTCCCCTCTTATGTGTACCCTGTCACGCAATGGGTAAATAAAGGGGCGCTGGTTTTAAGGCCCAATTATCGCGGTTCGGCAGGTTATGGAGAAAAATTCAGATCCCTGAATGTTAAAAATCTCGGAGTTGGGGATGCCTGGGATGTGCTTTCTGGGGTTAAATATCTGGAAGATCGCGGGATGATTGATAGCGAAAAAATTGGTGCCATGGGTTGGAGTCAGGGGGGCTATATCTCGGCCTTTCTCACAACCAATTCGGATAAATTTAGTGCAATATCCGTCGGTGCCGGAATTTCTAATTGGATGACTTATTACGTGAATACCGATATCCATCCGTTTACGCGGCAGTACTTAAAAGCCACTCCCTGGTCGGATAAAGAGATTTACGAAAAGACGTCTCCTATGACCAATATCAATAAGGCCGTCACCCCTACACTTATCCAGCATGGGGAATTTGATAAGCGAGTACCGACAGCTAATGCCTACGAATTATTTCAAGGCTTGCAGGATATAGGGGCGCCGACCAAATTGATTATTTATAAGGGTTTCGGTCATGGAATTAACAAACCGAAAGAGCGACTTGCAGCAACCTGGCATAACTGGCAATGGTTTGGCAGGTATATCTGGGAAGAGGAAATAGCCATCCCGGAAAAGGAGTAAATTGCTCGCTGACCCAATTTTAATACAAGATCACTTCATTGTCAATTCCTGTGAAAAAAACGGGTTGCTAAAGATTTGAAAAGTGCAATTGAGGATTTATATTATTTTTCTCTCTATTTTGATGCTAGGCTGTTCTGATGATACAACTAGCCAGGATGAACCTTCTGCTGAAGAAGACGAATTGCTCTTTACCGATATCAGTTATGAAGGTAATATCAAACCAATTGTACAAACCAATTGTATCGCCTGCCACACAGACCCGCCAAACAATGGTGCTTCTATCCCACTTACGACCTATGAGGCCGTTAAAAATGCCGTTGAGAGCAGGGATTTGATCCAAAAGATCAATAGTGCTACCAATCCCATGCCGCCAGACGGCTTAATGCCAAAGGAGACCAGGCGTATCTTCGATGCCTGGGTAACACAAGGCTTAAAGGAAAACTAAAAAGTCCTGCTCAGGTTAAAGCCAAAAAAGATTACTCCGTCTTTCCAGCTACCATTAGCCTGGCCCAGGAATCCATTTTCGAAAGAGGGCTGTGCATTAGTGAAATGGAGTTGAAAAACATGACCTCCGGTTTCTATATCAACACCAATAGACAAAGGATCATTAAAAGGGTTATTGTCGGCACGATTCAAATGGGCGGCATAATCAATATTCAGAGATAGTCTTTTGGAAATTTTATAACGCCCCCCTACTCCTATTGAAAACTGTGCTTTCATCTCGTCCTGATCTCCAGAAGTTTCTGGCAGATAGTTGTCATAGAAAAAAGAAGGAGCTAACTCTAACGATAAGCTTTCAGTGAATTTTCTTGAAATCAACAATTGGGAAATAAATCCCAGGCGGTCTTTAAATTCAAGGCCCGGCAGTAATGCTTCATCCAGATTTCCATTGAGAATTATGCCGTTAAATCCAACCAGGGTCATCGGGAAACCTCCTTTTCTCTGTCGAATAATACGGTATTTGGTATTGAGGTCATACGTTTTTTGATAGGAACTCCTGGAAAAACCAACGTTCCATGCATCGCTTAGGCCATAAATAAGATGCAGGCGCGTTACTGCCTGGTCCAAGCCAAAAAACTCTCGTAGCCCATCTTTTACGGAACCAAAACGGTGCGATACTACAAAATACAAACTTCGTCTTGGTGCCAGTTTAGTTGATTCCAGATTGATAATTTTCAAGCCTTTAAATACAGCGCTGGCATATGGAATACTGTCCTGTTTATCAATTTCTAAAATTAAATCATCCTGGGAAATGACATTCAAGGGAAGAAAAAACAGGATGTAGATCAAAAAAATCTTTTTCATAGCAGGAGATTTTTAAAATGATTATAGAATAAGCTTATCATCAGAAATAAGCACTATGTTTTTATAATTTTGAATTATCTCATAAGTGTCAAATAGCTTTGAGCACCTTGTTTACCAGTGCATCGCAATGTTTAAATCCAAATTCAAATGGGTCCGAAGTGGCCGAGAGCCGATACAATTCTTCCCTGATCATTTTCCTCGACCTGAATAATCTAACTTTGACATTTACGGAAGACAAATTCAGGCATTCACCTATCTCGGTGATAGACATCCCTTCAACTTCCCTCAGCATATAAACAATCCTATACTTGGCAGATAGGTTTAAAATGGCTTTTTCGAGCATGATTTTGGTTTCTGCATGGATAAGCTGGTGTTCCGGATTTTGATTTACCGCCGTGGGCAATTCAATAATTTTTGATTGAAATTCATCCGTATCACTATTAAACTTAACATATTTACTGTCCTTTCTGTTCTTCCCAAGGGCCTCATTTATCGCAATTCTTATTAACCAGGTAGAAAAAGTTGCCTTGAATTTATACTGATCTAATTTTTGATATGCCTTTAAATAAGTTTCCTGCATTACATCTGCAACATCTTCCTTATTGCTTAGGTACCCTGCAACTACCCTGAAAAGTTTTTGATTATACCGGCGCATCAGTAATTCGAAGAAGGCTTTTTCACCAGCAAGCACTTTTCTTATGACTTCCTCATCCGAAATTTTCCATCTTTGGTGTTCGCGAAAAGGCAGAGAATTCATAAGTGTGCTTTTACCTTAGATGCTTGAATTGTAAAAAGGTTACAAAATTTTGTAACCTTTTTTAGTTTGCTACATCTAAATAATAAAAACTTTAACTGCCTGGTTATTATATAATTGTATTTAGCCAGGTATAAATCTATTAATCGCTATGAAAAAGTTACTCTCAGGTGCTATGCTCACCTTAATGTTGATCTTAAGTAGTTGTTCTAAAAGCAGCGATCCCGAAGAGATGCCAGACCCTGTGTCTGATGACGATCCTATGGCTATGCCCATGCCACGGAACTACGAGGCAGATATTAAAGCCATAATTGAAAGTAATTGTTTGTCTTGTCATTCTAATCCACCCGTCAACAATGCTCCAATGTCCCTGGAGACCTATGACGATGTAAAAAACGCAGTGGAAACCAGATCGCTGTTGGCCAGAATCAACAGTTCATCAAACCCAATGCCTCCACAGGGACGACTACCAGCTAACACCAGACAGATTATTGAAGACTGGATAGACCAGGGGCTCCCGGAAAACTAAATGGAATTGAAAAATTCAATATCAGCCGCTATTTTACTTCTATTTGGCAATCTGATAATCGGACAGACCAATCTGAAAACATCCGAAGGGGCTATTACATTTAATGCCTCAACTCCTCTTGAGGATATTTACGCTGTAAATAATGAGGTGAACGCCATACTCCAATTGGAAAATGGCCAATTTGCTGCTGTCTTGCTAATGAAAGATTTTAGGTTTAAGCGGGCGTTAATGCAGGAGCACTTTAATGAAAACTATGTAGAATCTGAACGCTATCCAAAAGCCTATTTTACGGGTAGAATTATAGATTTCAATATAGAAGAAGTCCCTTACTCTGAAAAGGAATTTACAATAGAAGGTAAATTAACCATTCATGGTTTGACCAGAAGTTTAACGACTAAAAACACTTTAAAGAAGCATACCGATGGTATTGAAATGAAATCTGTTTTTATGATCAAACCAGAAGAATTCAATATTAAAGTACCAAAGCTGTTATTCAAAAAAATAGCGCAGGAGGTTCTGGTCGAAGTCCATTTTTTATTGAATACCCAGTAAGTAAAAGCAGGTATGGATGTCCGCTAATAAGACTTAAAAAACGCCTTATTTGGAAAGGTACATTTTTCGCCTTGTGTACAATTCATAGAACTCATCATCTTTCAGGCTGTCTATAAACAAGATACTTTCCCCTGTACTTTTCATTTCCGGCCCTAAATTCTTGTTGACATTTGGAAACTTATTGAAAGAGAATACTGGCTGTTTTATGGCAAATCCTTCCAGTTCAGGATTAAATTCAAAGTCCTTCACCTTTTTATCACCTATCATCACTTTAGTAGCATAATTAACATAGGGCTCACCATAGGCCTTTGCAATAAAAGGCACAGTACGTGAAGCTCTCGGGTTGGCTTCAATGATATAAACCATATCGTCTTTGATGGCAAATTGGATATTTATGAGTCCGACTGTATTTAATGCCAGGGCTATTTTTTTGGTATGATCCTTAATTTGCTGCATCACAAATTCTCCCAGATTAAATGGCGGAAGCGTAGCATTAGAGTCCCCTGAATGAATTCCACAGGGTTCAATATGTTCCATTATTCCAATAATGTAGACTTCTTCTCCATCACAAATGGCATCTGCTTCTGCCTCAATGGCCCCATCCAAATAATGGTCTAATAACAATTTGTTATTGGGTATTTTCCTAAGAAGATCTACCACATGCTCTTCTAATTCTTCCTTGTTAATAACAATTTTCATTCCTTGTCCTCCTAAAACGTATGAAGGCCTTACCAGTAGTGGAAAATTTAATTTATCTGCAAGTTCCAGAGCTTCATCAGCACTTTCGGCTACACCAAATTCTGGATAAGGGATGTTATTCTCTTTCAGAAGTTTGGAAAAACTACCTCTGTCCTCAGCCAGATCCAGAGATTGGAAACTTGTCCCCATTATTTTTATTCCGTATTTATCCAATTTTTCTGCAAGCTTCAGGGCCGTCTGCCCTCCCAGCTGTACAATAACCCCTTCCGGTTTTTCATGAAGAATGATATCGTATATATGCTCCCAGAATACAGGTTCAAAATACAGTTTGTCTGCTGTGTCAAAATCTGTTGAAACTGTTTCCGGATTACAATTGATCATTATGGTCTCATAATCGCACTCAGCCGCAGCCAATACCCCATGAACACAACAATAATCAAACTCTATCCCCTGGCCAATCCTGTTAGGACCAGATCCCAGTACCACAATTTTTTTACGGGCCGTTACCTCACTGTCATTCGCAACATATTTATCCCCGTCAGGCGGTTGGATCTCCTCTTCAAAAGTGGAATAATAATATGGCGTCATTGCCTTAAATTCTGCCGCACAGGTATCAACTAATTTAAATACTCTATTGATATCTTCTGCCATTCTTTTCTTATGCACTTCACTTTCATAACAATCCAGCATATGTGCAATTTGCCTGTCGGCGAAACCTTTTTGTTTTGCTTCTAACAATAGCTCTCTGGGAAGGCTGGCAATAGTATATTTTGAAATTTCCTTTTCAAGAAAATGCAATTCTTCATATTCTTTTAAGAACCACATATCTATCTTGGTTATCTCATGTATCCTGCTTAAAGGAATTCCAAGTTGGATGGCGTCATAGATTACAAAAACCCTGTCCCAGCTGGGAATGGTTAATTTACTAATGATCTGGTCATAATTTTTGTAGCCTTTGCCATCTGCCCCAAGTCCGTTTCTCTTAATCTCCAAAGATTGTGTGGCTTTGTGAAGTGCTTCCTGAAAAGACCTTCCAATGCCCATCACCTCACCCACGGCTTTCATTTGCAGGCCAAGTGTCCTATCAGATCCTTCGAACTTATCAAAATTCCATCGTGGAATTTTAACAATCACATAATCGAGTGTAGGTTCAAATAAGGCCGAGGTAGATTTAGTGATCTGGTTATCCAATTCATCAAGGTGATAGCCAATGGCCAGTTTAGCTGCGATTTTAGCAATAGGATACCCTGTTGCCTTAGATGCCAGAGCAGAAGATCTGGACACCCTTGGGTTTATCTCAATTGCAATGATGTCTTCCTTCTCGTCCGGACTCACTGCAAATTGCACATTGCAACCCCCTGCAAAGTCACCAATACTTCGCATCATTTTTATGGCCATATCACGCATGCGTTGAAAAGTAGCATCGGATAGGGTCATAGCAGGGGCAACTGTAATAGAATCTCCTGTATGTATCCCCATGGGATCCATATTTTCAATGGTACAAATGATGACCACGTTGTCATTTTTATCACGAAGCAATTCTAATTCATATTCCTTCCAACCCATCAGGGCCTTGTCTATCATCACTTCATGTATGGGAGACACTTCCAGCCCCCTACTCAATAATTCATCAAAATCCTCCGGTTTGTAAACTATAGATGCACCTGCTCCACCCAGGGTATAAGAAGCCCTGATTACAAGAGGAAATCCAAATTCCTGGGCAATTTCCTTTCCTTTTAAGAAGGATGTCGCGGTAGATTGAGGCGCCATACCAATACCAATCTTTAGCATAAGTTCACGAAACTTCTCCCGATCCTCAGTTATATTAATGGCATTGATGTCAACACCAATTATCTCAATTCCAAAATCTTGCCAAATGCCTTTTTCATCTGCTTCAATACACAAATTCAGTGCTGTTTGCCCACCCATTGTTGGTAATACTGCATCTATCTCCGGATGTTCTTTTAGTATCTTAATAATAGATTTGGTGGTAAGTGGTAAAAGATATACATGATCGGCCATGGTTGGATCTGTCATTATCGTGGCCGGGTTGCTATTGATGAGTACCGTTTTAATACCATCTTCAGTTAAGGACCTCAGCGCCTGCGACCCTGAATAGTCAAACTCACAAGCCTGACCTATAACAATTGGTCCGGATCCGATAATTAAAATGGATTTGATATCTTTTCTTTTGGGCATATTAAGGTGATTTTAATCTTCTATCTATGTTAATAATTCGGTTTTCGTATTTACAGGACAAAAAAAAGGTGCTACTTAAAGAAAGTAACACCAGTTTATATAATTTAATATTATCATTATTTTTTGTGTCTCGGCTCTGAGGATACACTTAATTTCTTTCTTCCCTTGGCTCTTCTTCTGGCAAGAACTTTTCTGCCATTGGCAGATGCCATGCGCTCTCTAAAACCATGTTTGTTTCTTCTCTTCCTTTTGGATGGCTGATATGTTCTTTTCATTAGAAAAAAATTTGTCTTTAATATTCTGCTATTACCTCTGCAAAATCTGGGCGCAAATATACGAAGAGTTTTTGCTTTGCCAAATGGATTTATAAAATATTTCGAATTGTTTTTACTACTTTTGCCGCAACAAAAAAACATTCCCCTTCAGACATGAAAAAAGTCCTTTCTTTTCTGGTTCTCACATGCTGCTGTTCCATATTATTTGGGCAGACCAGCCTGCAATATAGATTATCCGAAGGAGATACCTTCACCATTAAACAAAAGGCGGTACAGGTGATTACACAAGAGTTGGACGGTGCTGCACACGAAATAACCAACAATCTGGATGGGGTAATGCAGTTTCTGGTAATGACCGAAAATGCGGACAACTATCAAATTAAAGTCACTTTTACCGACTTAAATTTAAATATGTCTTCCAGCATTCAGGGCGAGTTGCTAAATGTAAACGCCAGTGTCGTAAACGAGGAAGATATTCAATCAAAGATTTTTAACAGTCTGCTAAACGAACCCATTTATATTGTCCTGGCCAGAAACGGGGATATTCTGGAGGTTACTGGCGGGGATAGTTTGGTAACTAAAATGGCAAATTCTTCGGGCTTACAAGATGAATTTTCCTTAAATATGATGAAAAAATCTTTGGAAAAGGAATTTGGTTCAGAAGCACTTTCCAATAGCTACAAGCAAATGACTTTTATTTATCCTGATAAGAAAGTTGCAGTAGGTGATGAGTGGGAGAACGAGTATTTTGGAAAACTGACCGCTAAGAACATATGGACATTGGAGGAACTAACAGCAGATTCCGCTGATATCATTGGTAATGCTCTGGTAGAAATGGATATCGCAGAACCAGCAACAACTATGAGATTATCAGGCTCACAGAAAACGACAATTTCAACAGATATAAATACTGGCTTTATACAACAGATGAGTGTAGAAGGTAATTTTGAAGGGGCATCTACCATGGCACAGCTGGGGGATCAGGAAATTCCGACTTCAATAAAGTCGACAGTATTGTACGAGCTAATTTCAAACCAGGTAACCGAACCAATAAAGTATTAATTATGTTTAACAAAAATATTAAAATGGTACTGGCCGGAATTGTCATGGGCCTGGCCGTATATCAATTTATCGAGGGGTATATAGGAAACGGAATTGCGCTGATCTTTTTGTCGTTGATATTCGTTTTTCTTTATTTCCGAAACGAGTTAATTCTTTTGTCGTTCCTTAGAATGAGGAAGCAAGACATGGTCGGCACAGAGAAATGGCTTTCCAAAATAAAAAACCCGGCTGCCGCCCTCACAAAGAAACAACAGGGGTATTACAATTATTTGTACGGGATAATATTTTCTCAAAGAAACCTTACCCAGGCGGAAAAATACTTTAAGAAAGCATTGAAATTTGGCCTGAATATGGATTATGACGTTGCTATGGCCAAATTGAGCCTGGCCGGAATTGCCATGCAGAAAAGGCGGAAAAGAGAAGCTACCATGTTGCTTCAGGAGGCCAAAAAACTGGACAAGAACAACATGCTTACAGAGCAGATCAAAATGATGCAACAACAGATGAAAAAAATCTAGTGTTGATCATTTGATGCCAATTATTTAAAAGAGCTGTATAAAACGGCTATGGACTACTTCCCTACTTTGTAGTACCCTTTATTAGGTATTTCTATAGTATACTTCTTTTTGGAAGCATTATTAAGATGTGGTTCCCTAAGCCATGGATTATGTCTTTTAAGGATCTTATAATTTATTTCGTATTCCTGAGCAAAGTTTGCAAAGCTAGATACTGGTTCATCAACCTCAACCTGAAAAGTAGGAACAGAGGAGTACATGTCTTCCTTATGAATCTCAAAGCCATATTTGTCTGGATTGGATAATATCTCCTTTATTGCCATAATCCTGAACACATAACGCCCTGTCTCCTGTCCGAGTAAGAGGTCGTAATAATCCTCTACCTGCTGAATTCCCATATATTTATTAATTGCTCCAGGGCCAGCATTATATGCAGCTGCCGTGAGTGTCCAGCTGCCATACTTATCTTTCCATTTATTAAGGTAATTGCACGCGACCTGTGTAGACTTTTCAAGATGATAACGCTCATCAACATTAGCATTTATCTCTAATCCGTATTCCCGTCCAGTTCCTTTCATAATTTGCCAGAACCCTGTTGCCCCGGCATGGGACACTACATTTTGAAGCCCGCTCTCTGCAACGGCCAGATATTTAAAATCGTCTGGGATACCATTTTTTGCAAGGATGGGTTCAATAATCGGGAAATACTTATGTGCCCTTTTCATTAAAAGCAAGGCGTTGGATTGCCAATAGGTATTGACCAGAAATTCCCTATCTACCCTTTCCATAATTTCAGGGTCATTCTGGGGAACACTTTCACCGGCAAAGTTCAAGTCTTCGGGAATATCAATCGCAGATATTCTATACTCATTGGCGACATTTTTATCGCTCTCTGTTTCATTAACAGATGGAAGTTCTACCTTGGTAAATGGATTGCTCTGTTGGGCAGCAAAAATCAGGGTACTGATTACCACCATTACTCCCAAAAGCATCAGAATGTTCTTTAAAAACTTCATAATAATAGTTTGTTTGTCTATCAAAGGTATTAAATAGAACTCCCTTAATCCAAAATAATTGTAGGCAATCGTTCATTAAACCATTTATATCTATGAATGATCATAGTGTGAGTGCCATTTTCCACAGTAATACAATTTTTTATGTTCTGAATGGGAAATACAGCGTCTTTTTCACCGTGAATATGCACAATATCAGGATGATAGGCAGATTGAGACCAGTTGACAATCTGATCTATGGACCAATCCAGGTAATACTTATCTCGAATAGATAGGTATTGTTCATACAGCGCCAACCTTTTGGTTACAATTTCACCAAAAGCATATTTAGAAACTAATTCTATATTGTTTACCATCCCGGTAGGTAAGAGTTTGTGAATTTTGGTATATCTGGCAAAAATTAATCTCCTGGGTAATTCCTCTTTTGTTTTAACACTGGAAATAATGATGACCCGTCTAAATAACATCCACTTTGCCATCTCCTGGGCCAACATGCCACCAAAAGACACTCCGATGATCACTGCATTCTTATGAAGCACCTTTTTACACATCTGCTGTGCATATTCCGAAAGTGTCATTCCGGTCTCCGGAACAAACCAATCTAATAAATGTTGTTCAAACCGGTCTTCGGGGAGAATTATGTTTTTAAATATACTAGAATTTGCAGCCATTCCCGGCATCAGGTAAACATGTATTTTTGATACAGTCATAGGTCCTTAACTCTTAATTTAACTAGGAAATTAGCATTATTTTAGTTACTTTTGTCATCGCGCTATAATTTTGCCCCAACTTTAGATTACAAAAATTAGGCGATTTGAATCCAGTAAATTACGATCTCGAGAACATCGTAATTTTTTTATCTGAAACCAAAATTAAATCAAACTATATGAATGAAGTAGCAATTAAGGACAATAGTTTTCTACGTCAATTTGAAACAAGAGTTGACGGACATTTAGCCAAAATTGAGTACTCCTCCCAGGAAAGGAAAGTTTTTTTAACAAAACTGGTAATTCCAGAAGAAATATCGAACGGCGGTTTCAAAGAGGATTTTATAAAGTCTGTTTTGCATCATATACAGGAACAAAATCTCAGAGTTGTTCCTACAAGCCCTCAAATAGCAGGTTTTCTTAGAAAGAACAGACAGTATAAGGAAATGCTTCCCGTTGGGATAAGAATATGATTTTCGCTTAATACTAAAAATATACCCGCTCGTTGAAGCGGGTTTTTTTATGGATATACGCGAAATTATTTACTGTACAAATACATCTTTTGAACTAAAATCAAAGCGTACAAGACCATCTGCATCAATCTCTCTTAGTTGTATTTCATGAACTGTGTTGACCAGGGCAGGATCCCATGGCGCCTTAACCTTTATATAGTTTTCTGTAAATCCATGAATGTAGCCCTCTTTATTTTCCCCTTCAAATAAGACGGTCCTTTCAGAACCAAGCTGACTTTCGTAGAAGGCCCTTCGTTTCTTCACAGATAAACCTCGAAGCATTTTACTGCGCTTATTTCTAACCGCTTTAGGAACTACCCCTTCCATAGTGGCCGCAGGGGTATTGTCTCGTTCAGAATAGGTAAATACATGCAGATAGGATATATCTAACTGGCTCAGAAAGTTGTAGGTGGTTAAGAAATGTTCCTCTGTCTCACCAGGAAAGCCAACAATTACGTCTACTCCAATACAGGCATTAGGCATTACCTCTTTAATTTTCTTAACGCGGTCCGTATACAAATTACTCATATATCTGCGCCGCATCAACTTTAATAATTCATCCGAACCACTTTGCAGGGGAATATGGAAATGTGGCACAAAACGTTTACTATGAGCTACAAAATCTATAGTTTCATTTTTTAGGAGGTTGGGTTCTATTGATGAAATTCTCAACCTGCTGATCCCTTCTACCCTATCCAGTGCTTCTACCAGATCTAAAAAGGTATGCTCGTGCTTTTTATTCCCAAACTCTCCCTTTCCATAGTCACCAATATTAACTCCAGTCAAGACAATCTCCTTAATGCCTTTAGCCGAAATTTCTTTGGCATTGTTCAGCACGTTCTCCAGAGTATCACTGCGCGATATTCCTCTGGCCAGTGGAATAGTACAATAAGTGCATTTGTAATCACAACCATCCTGTACTTTCAAAAATGCCCTGGTCCTATCCCCGATTGCATAGGAACCGACATAGAAATCGGCCTCCTTAATTTCACATGAATGAATCTCGGTCATCCTGAGTGCAGTTTTAGGACGGCCAAATAAATCATTGACATAATCGGTGATCTTGAATTTTTCTGTCGCCCCCAATACCAGGTCTACACCGTCAACAGCAGCTAATTCTTCAGGTTTTAATTGGGCATAACAACCAATTGCAGCAACAAAAGCATCCGGATTCGCCTTATGTGCTTGTCTGACCACAGTTTTAAAGCGCTTGTCTGCATTTTCTGTTACAGAACAAGTATTAATTACGTACATATCTGCCTGCTGAGAAAAATCTACCCGCTCAAAACCTTCATCTACAAAACCTCTGGCAATAGTAGAGGTCTCAGAAAAGTTAAGCTTGCAGCCAAGTGTATAAAACGCAACTTTTTTCTTCATCCCAATATTAATAAACGGACGGCAAAGATAGGGAGGAATTACGAGGTACGAAATACGGGGTATGAAATACGAAGGAGGAAGTAAGAAGAACATATTACAGATAAGAACCTCCCGGCCACAGCTCAATTCTTATTGCTAATTGTTTATTGCTAATTGTTTATTGCTAATTGTTTATTGCTAATTGTTTACAGTTAACTGCACAGTGAACTAATAGTTCCTCCACTTCTTGGTAAGTTCAAATACATGGTTAAGAATATCGGCTTCCTTCTGGTCAAAGTCAACATGCCTTCGGGCCATCATAACCTTAGCAGCTTCAAAAGCCTTTCTGGGCAAGTATGTACTGAAACCTGAGGCCCCTCCCCAGCTGAAACTAGGAACAAAATTTCTTGGAAAACCAGGGACATAAATATTACAATTTACCCCAATAATCGTCCCGGTATTGAACATGGTATTAATAGCTGTTTTACTATGATCACCCATCATCAGTCCACAAAACTGTAATCCTGTATGTTCAAATTTTTCGGTGGCATAGTTCCAAAGACGTACCTGGGCATAGTTGTTCTTTAGATTAGAGTTGTTAGAATCCGCACCAATATTACACCATTCCCCTAAGACCGAATTCCCGAGATAACCATCATGTCCCTTACTGGAATATCCGAAAATAACAGAATTATTGATCTCTCCACACACTTTTGCCCATGGGCCAACGGTGGTTGGGCCATAGATTTTAGCCCCCATCTTAACCACTGCTTTTTCACAGAGTGCAAAACCACCCCGAATAAGATTCCCTTCTAATATTTCTGAATCTTTCCCGAGATAAATAGGCCCCTCGGTGGCATTCAGTATGCTATACTCTACCTTAGCGCCTTGCTCTGCAAATATATTCCCAGGGTTAATAAGGCTATTTGTGTTAGACAAAGGGGCGCTTTCTCTCCCTTCCGTGATTAAATCAAAATCTGCCTGAAGTGCCTCGCCGTTCTTTGAAAAAATATCCCAGGTATTTTTTACTATCAGAAGGGCTTCATTAAATTGGATCTTCCTGAAGCCGTCAAGGTTTTCAGCCTCAAACGGATCGGTTGTATAATAAGCCACAACTTCATCTTCATAATAAACTACCTCATTTTCTTTTAATGACCCGATGATTTCAACAAGCGCCTTGTTGGGTACTACAGCCCCATTAATCATAATATTTTCAGCACTTTTTACAAGGGGGTATTTTTCAGACAAATATTCTTCCGTTTTGGTCGAAGTAGATGTAGCCAGAAATTTTTCCCATTTTTCCCTTATCGTTAAAATTCCGATTCGAATATCAGCTACCGGCCTTGTGAATGTAAATGGTAATAATGAGTTTCTTACCTCCCCGTCAAAAAGAATATAATTCATGAATGGAATTTTGAGTAAAAATAAAAAAAGTCACGCATTGGCGTGACTTTTAATTCTATTATATCTAGGAAAGTGCCTATTCTTCTTCAGCGCTCGCCTTAGTTTCTTCAACTTTAGCTTTTGGAGCTTCCTTAACCGGAGCTTCAGCTTCAGGAGCCGATTTAGCTGCCGCAGGTTTCTTAAATTTATCGTACTTGCTCTTGAACTTATCAATACGTCCTGCCGTATCTACCAATTTAGCTTTTCCTGTGTAGAAAGGATGAGAAGTCCTTGAAATCTCCAATTTTATTAAGGGATACTCCACGCCCTCTACTTCTAAAGTCTCCTTAGTTTCTGCTGTTGACTTTGTAATGAACACTTCGTCATTAGACATGTCCTTAAAGGCTACAAGTCTATAATTTTCCGGGTGTATGTCTTTTCTCATCGTTTAATGCTTAGATACCTTCTGATTTTTTCAGGCTGCAAATTTAGGTTTTTTTTCAAGAAACAACAATTTTAATCTCCAAAAAAGATTGTAAAAATTGTACCTTGTAAATGTAACAAAACTTAATTTCCACTAACTAATCAATTATTCAACTAAAAATTTAAATAAAATGGAAGAAAATCAACCGAAAACAGGAAAGTTCGCTTTAAACTTTGGTCTATTACTTGGGGGTATTAGCGTCATCTTTACCTTTATTCTTTATACTATGGATATGCATTATCAGGGCGGAATACCTGTGCTGGTAGTAAGTTTAATATTAAGCCTTGCTGCAATTATCCTAGGATTAACCCAATTTAAAAAGGCCAATAATGGGTTTATGACTTTTGGACAAGCCCTGAAAATTGGGGTTGGGATATGTCTTATTGGAGGTATAGTAAGTATCCTGTTTAATCAAATACTGGTAAATGTAATAGATCCGGACACTATGACCAAGGCAATGGATTATGCCAGGGCCACTATGCAGGAGACTACGAATCTGAGTTCTGATCAGATTGATGCACAGTTAGAAATGCAGCAAAAATTCTCAACACCGGTAATGCAAATAGCTTTTGGACTGTTGTTTAGTTTGTTTTTTGGCTTCGTACTCACTTTAATTCCGGCATTGGTTCTTAAAAAATCTCAGCCCGAATAGTATTATTTGTACTTTTGAAAGGAATTGTCCATAGCGCTATATGAATATCTCTATCATAATTCCTTTACTCAACGAAGAAGAATCTTTAAGAGAACTCCATGATTGGATTGTAAATGTTATGCAATCCAATCATTTTTTGTATGAAATCCTCTTTATTGACGATGGCAGTAATGACAGATCCTGGAGCGTTATCTCCCAACTTGCAGAAGAAAATAATAATGTAGGGGGAATACGTTTCCAAAAGAATTTTGGGAAATCCCAGGCGCTGCATGCTGGTTTTAAAGCAGCTAAAGGTGATGTGATCATAACAATGGATGCCGACCTTCAGGACAATCCTGAAGAAATTCCAGAATTGTATCAGCTGATTACCGAGGAAAAGTACGACCTGATTTCCGGTTGGAAAAAGAAACGCTACGATTCCTTAATTACAAAAAACATTCCCTCCAAACTCTTTAACTGGGCGGCCCGCAAAACTTCTGGGGTTAAGTTACACGATTTTAATTGCGGCCTGAAAGCCTTTCGCAAGGAAGTAGTTAAATCTATTGAAGTGCACGGAGAAATGCACCGATATATTCCCGTACTCGCTAAAAGTGCCGGATTTTCCAGGATAGGTGAAAAAGTTGTAAAACATCAGGCCAGAAAATACGGGAAGACGAAATTTGGAATGGAACGATTTATAAACGGCTTTTTAGACCTAATCACTATTTGGTTCGTTTCAAAATTTGGGAAAAGGCCCATGCACCTGTTTGGGGCCCTTGGGGTAGTAATGTTTCTTATTGGCTTTGGTTTTGCACTTTACCTTGGAATAGACAAACTATTCATAAACCCGGCCGGGAGACTTCTAACAGACCGTCCACAATTCTTTGTCTCACTTATTGCCATGGTTATAGGAACACAATTGTTCCTGGCAGGGTTCCTGGGAGAGATCATGGTGCGTTCCAGAAAAAAAGAAAAGCGGTATAAAGTGTCGGAGGAACTAAATCTTTCCAGGACCTTATCCAAAAGTCACAGCGACCAATATTCTTCGTAATTTTGGGGTATAATTTTAAGTTAACTTATGAATGATATTTTAACCACTGCCAAATCCTGGCTTTCAGATAATTTTGATGATGAGGTAAGAAAGGAAATTGAATTTCTTATCGAAAATGATACTGAAGAACTTCAGGATCGCTTTTACAAGGATATGGAGTTTGGCACCGGAGGTATGCGCGGTATCATGGGGGTGGGCACCAATAGGATTAATAAATACACCCTTGGCAAAAGTACACAGGGATTAAGTAATTACCTGATAAAAACATACCCGGATGATGCACTGAAAGTAGTCATTGCCTACGATTGCAGACATAATAGCGATACGCTGGCCAGAACCGTGGCGGAAGTGCTATCAGCGAACAATATTAAGGTATTTTTGTTTTCAGAATTGAGAACAACTCCTGAATTATCATTTGCAGTAAGGCATCTGAATTGTCATGCAGGAATTGTCTTAACCGCTTCTCACAATCCCCCGGAATATAATGGCTATAAAGTGTATTGGACAGATGGCGGGCAGATAGTGCCCCCCCAGGATGCGGAAATTATTGCGGAAATAAACAGTATAGGATTTGATGAGATTAACTTCAAAGCCAAGGAGGATCTTATAGCACTTATTGATGAAGCAGTAGACGAAGCTTTTATATCTGCATCTGTTGAAAATGGCAATTTTAACGCTGATGGCAAAGACGATTTTAAGATTGTTTTTACCTCCCTGCACGGTACTTCTATTACAGCCATCCCTGAAGTCCTTAAACGGGCAGGTTATAATAACGTAACCATTATAGAGGAGCAAGCCAAACCCGATGGCAATTTCCCCACAGTAAAATCTCCAAACCCGGAAGAGCCGGAGGCATTGGCCATGGCCATGGAAAAAGCAAAAGAAATAAATGCCGATATGGTAGTTGGTACAGACCCTGACAGCGACCGGCTTGGGATTGCAGTAAAAAACCTCAACGGAGATTTGGAATTATTAAATGGGAACCAGACCATGCTATTAATGACCAAATTTCTTCTGGAGCAGCGCAAGAAAAAAGGATTCACAGGGAACGAATTTATAGCCTCAACCATCGTATCTACCCCAATGATGAACCAACTTGCCGAAGCCTATGGGGTGGAATGCAAAACGTCTCTTACCGGCTTTAAATGGATTGCAAAAATGATCAAGGATTATCCCGATCAACATTTTGTTGGAGGCGGCGAAGAGAGTTTTGGATTTATGGTAGGTGATTTTGTCAGAGACAAAGATGCTGTTACCGCTACTTTACTTGCCTGCGAAATTGCTGCCAGTGCCAAGGCCAGGGGCAGTTCGTTCTACAAAGACCTTATCCAGTGTTATGTAGATTATGGCTTTTATAAGGAAAAGCTTATTTCTCTTACCAAAAAAGGGATGAGCGGGGCAGAAGAAATTAAGCAAATGATGATCAATTACAAGGAAAATCCCATAGCATCATTAGACGGGTCTAAGGTGATCATTGTAGATGACTACAACACTGCAACTTCTAAAAATATGATCACAGGGGCAGTTACCCCAATAGCTATCCCGACATCTAACGTACTGATTTATACCACCGAAGACGGAACCAGAATGGCCGCCAGACCCAGTGGAACCGAACCAAAAATTAAATTTTATTTCAGTATCAATGCCGCCCTTGAAAAACCCGAAGATTTCCAAAAGGTAGGTCAGGAGTTGGAAAAAAAGATAGAAAGAATCCTCGTTGAACTCAATTTGGATTAATGGAATATTTCAGAAAAATACTTCGCTTTGCGAAGCCTTATAAGAAATTTGGTTTTCTCAATATACTATTCAACATTCTCTATGCGCTGTTTAGCGCCCTCTCATTTGCAGCTTTAATTCCGATGCTGGAGGTGCTCTTTGATAAGAACAAACAAGTAACGGCCCTCCCAAGCTACCAGGGTCTTGGAAAGCTAAAAGACTATTATCTGGATTATATGAATTACAAGGTTACCCAATATTCCGGGGACGACCCTATGAACGGACTAGTACTGGTTATTGGACTGGTATTGATACTCTTTTTGTTAAAGAACATTTTTAATTACCTCGCCATGTACTTTATAACCTTCCTTAGGAATGGAGTACTAAAGGACATTAGAAACAAAATGTATCAAAAAATAACAGCTCTGCCCGTTTCCTATTATTCAGAAAAAAGAAAAGGGGATGTAATTGCCAGGATCACTTCAGACGTATTGGAAATTCAACATTCTTTCCTTTCCGTGCTCGAACTTGTTGTTAGAGAACCACTGACGATCCTATTCACTATTATCATCATGTTTTTAATAAGCGTGAAACTCACGATATTTGTCTTCCTGTTTATTCCCCTGGCCGGGATGATCATTTCGCGTATTGGAAAATCCTTAAAAAAGAAATCGGATCGCGTACAAAAAGAACAGGGAGAATTGCTCTCCATTGTAGAAGAAACACTGGGCGGTCTTCGAGTTATTAAGGCTTTCAATTCGGAAGGCAGGTTTTTCAGGACCTTTAAACATTCTACCACCCGATTTTTCAGATTTTCCAATAAACTTCTAAACAGACAAAACCTTGCTTCACCTACTGGTGAATTTCTGGGAATCCTGGTAATAGGGGTACTACTCTGGTTTGGTGGTAAAATGGTATTGGTTGATGGCACCCTGGATGCCCCCTCTTTTATTGCATACATGGGCCTTGCATATAATATTTTAACGCCGGCCAAAGCAATTAGTAAGGCTTCATATGGCTTAAAAAAAGGTAATGCAGCTGCTGAACGGGTACTGGAAATACTTGAAACAGAAAATCCTATCAAAGATAAACCAGATGCTATTGAGAAGTTGTCTTTTGACAAGGGGGTAAGCCTTGAGAATATTTCCTTCAAATACGAAGACGAATATGTCTTAAAAAAATTCAATCTGCATGTTCCTAAAGGACATACCGTTGCTTTAGTAGGCCAATCCGGTAGTGGTAAAAGTACTATTGCCAATCTGGTTACCAGGTTTTATGATGTGGATAAAGGTAAAATCAATATTGATGGCATCGATATTAAAGATATCAGTAAAAAATCACTTAGGAACCTCATGGGCCTGGTTACACAAGACTCTATTTTGTTTAACGAATCGGTAAAAAACAATATCAGTTTAGGAAAAGAAAGTGCTACAGATGATGAAATTATAGCCGCAGCAAAAATTGCGAATGCCCACGATTTTATAATGGAACTACCCAATGGGTATGATACTAACATTGGTGATAGCGGGAATAAATTGAGTGGTGGACAGAAACAACGCCTTTCTATTGCAAGAGCAGTGCTTAAAAATCCGCCGATCATGATACTGGACGAAGCTACCTCGGCATTAGACACGGAGAGCGAACAACTTGTACAGGATGCCCTGGAGAAAATGATGCTCAATCGCACCTCTATTGTTATTGCACACCGCCTTTCAACCATACAAAAGGCAAATACCATTGTAGTCTTAAAACAGGGGGAAATTGTTGAACAGGGATCTCATGAAGAACTTTTAATGAAAGACGGAACCTATAAGAAATTGGTGAATATGCAATCTCTTGCTACTTAAAACACCAATTAAATTATTCTTGCAAGACTAAACCTTTGTCCAAAACCGTTGTCTAAGTATCATCTAACAAGCTGACATTGATTGCGGAAGAAACCTTAGTTCAACAATTAAAGGAAAAAGATAGCCAGTCTCAGGCCTTTGAGGTACTTATTAATACCTACAAAGAACGCCTGTATTGGCATATAAGGCGGATCGTCCTGAACCATGATGATGCTGATGATGTGCTGCAGAATACCTTTATCAAGGTTTTTAGAAATATTGAAGGCTTTAAGGGCGATAGCAAACTCTATTCCTGGATGTACCGTATAGGAACCAATGAAGCCCTTAGCTTTTTAAAGGCAAAAACAAGAAAACTGGGGGTTAGTAATGAAGAAATGCAAGAGAGAATGGTAAACAATTTGGAGGCTGATGTATATTTTGAAGGAGATGAAATTCAATTAAAATTACAAAAAGCGATCGCTATCTTGCCGGAAAAACAAAAATTGGTTTTCAATATGAAGTATTTTGATGAATTGAAATATGAAGAAATTTCTGAAATACTGGAAACTTCGGTAGGTGGATTAAAAGCATCTTATCACCTGGCAGTAAAAAAAATTGAACATTTTTTAAAAGAAGAGCAATAAATTTAAGCCTAGAACTGAGTAAATGATAAGAAAATGATGGATAACAGCTCTTTAACAAAAGTATTTTAAACCATTTTTGGTTTTATTAGTCTTAATTAAGACACATGAATGAAGAACATAAAAATAGTGGTTTTAAGACCCCTGAAAATTACTTTGAAGGGTTCAATGACAGGCTTTCAGAGCGTCTGAAGGAGGATGAAAGTACACTTCCTGAAAATGCTGGGTTAAAAGTGCCTGAAGGGTATTTTGATTCCTTAAATGAACAAATAACCGACAAGCTGCAACAGACTACGTCAACCAAGGTAGTAAAGCTGTATCCTCATAGAAAGTATTACCTGGCCGCTGCTGCAATTGCCGCTTTATTTATTCTGGTATTGGGGATTCAGCAATTCGGAGACAAGGAGTTGACCTTTGATAGTTTGGCAAATTCGGATATAGAAAATTATCTGGATAATACAGACCTTGGCCTTAGTTCTTATGAAATTGCAGAGGTGGTGGCCCTTGATGATATAGCCATTGACAATATTTTAGAACATGAACTAATTGAAGAAAGCATCATAGATTATTTGGATGAGAATGTTGATGATTTTGACGAATTAAATTTAGAATTAGATGAATAATTTTAGCAAAATTGGGGTAATGGTGTTACTGATGTTAACATGCATTACAACCTATGGTCAGCGACCAGGAAGGGAAAAAATAAAGACGCTCAAAGTGGCATTTATTACCGAGCGTTTAGATTTATCGAGTAAGGAAGCGCAAGTATTCTGGCCCATCTACAATGATCATGAAGAAAATATTGAAAAAATGAAACGCCGGGAACGGGTAGAGATCAGGGCCAAATTAATGGATTTTGAATCGCTCTCAGAAGCAGAAGCCGCTTCTTTGCTGAACCAAATGATTGCGATTGAAAAGAAAAAGCAAGAATTACATATTGCTTTTATCGAAAGAATGAGTGAAGTAATCTCACCAAAGAAGACATTTCAGTTAATAAAAGCGGAAGAAGATTTTAAAAAGAGATTACTCCGTCAAATACAACAAAGAAAAAAGGCCGGGGGTCGTTAATTTCAAAAATTAATATTTAGAATAAGGGGAGTAATATTTACTCCCTTTTTTTATACCCGCAAAGACAAAAAACACTCATTGAGTTAAACCTTTTTAATTTCCTGGTGTCCTATTAGTAACCTTATTAAAAAACTTTAAGATCGTACAGATAGTTTTTAGGTTGGTTTGGGTAGATTGTCGATAAGATAATCGTTATGTTAGCAAGGGAGGAGCTTTAAGCTCCTCCTTCTTATTTAAAGGACAGTCTGGAAATACGATTTCTACCCGCGGCATATGCGATAGAATCGTTTAAAAACCTGAGGGTATAAAATGATTCCTCGGAAAGAGCTGTCCAATTGTTACCACCGTCGGCCGAATAGGAAATTCCTGTAAAACCAATAGCCACTATCCCCTGACCCCCGGTTCCCGGAACAAATTGCACACAACTTTTATACTCCGGATCCTGCCCGTCTGCAACCAATTGCCAACTATGACCACCATCTGAAGTTATTGCTTTATTGGAAAGATTATTATCAGGAGAAGTATAATCCCCGCCAATAGCAATCCCAATATTTTCATCATAAAAATCTATGGAATATATGCCCTGGGTGGGTGCTTCCTTCACAATAGGTGTTTGGTAAACCTCCCAACTTCTTCCTTTATCCGGAGAATAATACACCCTGCTTGCAGTACTTGCCACCCAACAGTGTTCTCCAACGATAGCAATGTTTGTATTACTTGCTGCAAATGCCCCTTCCCCATCTTCGCTTTCGGGAAAACTTTGGCAATCTAATTTGGACCAGGAATTGCCACCGTCTCTGGTGATAATAACAGACATGCAACCCTTCATGCTGTCTCCAACAGCCAGCCCTTCCTGATCATTCCAAAACTTCATCGCATCATAGAAAACCAGTGAATCGCTTTCAGTATAAACCAGTTCCATTCGCCCTTCTTCACCGGTCTTATACAATAAGGCGGGGTTTGCAACCGAAAGCATAAAAAAGTCGGTTGAGGTATGCCCCACTGCCCTAAATTCCGGAAGAATCGAATCATAGGCCTGAACCCCTTTCCTAATGGTATGGGTTTTCATGTCTATCGAACCAAAAACCCCCTTATTCGCTGCAAAAGCCAGACTGCCATCCATTATCTCAATAGCCCTTATGCTCAAAGAGTCTTCCAATACCGCAGTTATCTCAACACTGGTAAATGGTTGGTGTACCTCTATATCACGACAAGAGAAAGTAAAAACGACAAGCAATAAACAAAGGATACGCATATTGATTTTTTTTCAAAAATAAAGGGATTACTCATGAATAACATACCTTTGCCTCCTAAAATTTTCCAATGCGATTACATAGAAACCTGGTGTTTGCGGTAATAGACGGATTACATCTTATTTTCAATGAAAATGAATATGCCGATAAGGTGGTGGAGAAATTACTGAAAAGAGATAAGCGATGGGGTTCCAGGGACCGGGGGTTTATCGCGGAAACCACCTATGATATAGTTAGATGGAAAAGGCTTTATTCGGAAATTGCTGAAGTTAAAGCACCACTGACCAGACCTAATCTATTTAGAATATTCGCCGTTTGGGCGGTCTTAAGAGGAATCGCCTTACCAGACTGGAAGCAAATTGAACCTACCCCCAGCAGGCGAATCAAGGGAAAATTTGACGAACTATCTAAAATCCGGAAATACCGCGAATCTATTCCCGATTGGCTAGATGAATTGGGTAGTGAGGCCCTGGGAGAACAGTTATGGACCAAAGAAATCGCTGCCTTAAATCAGCAGGCCCCGGTTATTCTGAGAGCTAACAGACTAAAAACAACCAAAGAACAGCTATCAGCATTTTTGGAAACTGAGCAAATTGCGACAACCACTATCAAAGGATATCCGGATGCGCTGCAGTTAAAAGAAAGATCCAATGTTTTTATTACTGATGCATTTAAAAACGGGCATTTTGAAGTTCAGGATGCTTCCTCGCAGTTGGTAGCTCCTTTTTTAGAGGTAATGCCTGGCCAGAGGGTAGTTGATGCCTGCGCCGGGGCGGGTGGAAAAACCTTGCACCTTGCCGCACTAATGGAGAATAAAGGACAACTCATTGCACTTGATATCTATGCTAACAAATTAAAAGAACTTAAACGAAGAGCAAGGCGCAATAGCGCACACAATATTGAGACGAGAGTCATAACTTCTAACAAAATCATTAAAAAACTTTACGGCAGTGCCGACAGGGTATTAATAGATGCACCTTGCACGGGCTTAGGTGTTTTACGAAGAAACCCGGATGCCAAATGGAAATTAAACCCAGAATTTTTACAAAGGGTAACCAAAACTCAACAAGAAATTCTGAAAACTTATAGTAAAATGGTTAAACCGGGAGGCAAGCTTGTTTATGCTACCTGTTCTATTCTTCCTCAGGAAAATATGGATCAGGTAAATATCTTCCTGGCTTCAGAGGAAGGTAAGGACTTTGAGTTGGAAAAGGACCGGAATATTTATGCCTCAAAAAGTGGATTTGACGGCTTTTTCATGGCACGACTGGTCAGAAAGTAATTAACAATGCCCCTTGAAAACTGTTCGTTTGAACTCCAAATATTTCTTGGAAAAAGCTGTAAATTTGTGCTTTCTTAATCGCAAAATACGGGCAATTAAATGATTCACTTTTTCGGGGATGTATCCAATAAAGTTTTTGCTGTTCAAACTTCGGCAGAGCTTTCGCAAGAAGATATTGATAAACTAATATGGTTGTTTGGCAACCGTCCCAAAATAAACTCGGCGTCTATAGACGCCTTTTTTGTTGGGCCCAGAGCTGCCATGATAACCCCCTGGAGCACAAATGCCACGGAAATTACCCAGAATATGGGTATAACAGGAATCATTAGAATTGAACAATATTTTGCTGTAGCAAAAGATTATAAGGATTATGATCCCATGTTATCAGAGAAATATGCCCATCTGAGTCAGGAACTCTTCGCAATAGATATAGTGCCGGAACCTATTTTGGAAGTAAGTGATATTGCTGCTTATAATAAACAGGAAGGGCTTGCACTAAGTGATGACGAGGTAGACTATTTAGTGGAACTGGCCAATAAACTGGGTCGCAAATTAACAGATTCCGAGGTATTCGGTTTCAGCCAGGTAAATTCTGAACATTGCCGTCATAAGATATTTAATGGAACTTTTGTCATAGACGGCGAAGAAAAGCCCTCATCGCTTTTTAAACTAATCAAAAAAACCTCGCAGGAACATCCAAATAATATCGTTTCTGCCTATAAAGATAATGTTGCTTTTGTTAAAGGACCGGTAGTTACACAGTTTGCCCCGGAATCTGCTGACAAGCCAGATTATTACAAGGAAGAGGAATTTGAGTCGGTTCTTTCATTAAAGGCAGAAACTCACAACTTTCCAACAACGGTTGAACCATTTAACGGTGCTGCAACTGGTTCGGGTGGTGAAATACGCGACAGGCTAGCCGGCGGTAAGGGATCTTTACCCCTGGCAGGAACAGCGGTGTATATGACCGCCTACTCCAGGTTAGCAGAAAATCGTGCTTGGGAAAAGGGCGTCCGTGAACGCAACTGGTTGTATCAAACTCCGATGGACATCCTTATAAAAGCCTCCAACGGAGCTTCAGATTTTGGCAATAAATTTGGACAACCGCTAATTGCCGGTTCTGTTCTCACTTTTGAACATAAGGAAGATGCCAGGACCTTGGGCTATGATAAGGTAATAATGCAAGCAGGTGGTATTGGTTATGCCAAAGCCGATCAAGCCTTGAAGGACAGCCCAAAAACTGGCGACAAAATTGTTATTCTCGGTGGAGATAATTATCGAATTGGAATGGGAGGCGCTGCAGTGTCCAGCGCTGATACCGGTGAGTTTAGTGCGGCCATAGAACTAAATGCCGTACAGCGATCTAATCCCGAAATGCAGAAAAGGGCAGCCAATGCCATCAGAGGCATGGTAGAAAGCAAAGAAAATCTTATTGTTTCTATTCACGATCACGGCGCAGGAGGTCATCTTAATTGCCTCTCGGAACTGGTAGAGGACACCGGTGGAAAGATATCATTAGACCATTTGCCAGTTGGGGATCCTACCTTATCTGCCAAAGAAATTATCGGGAATGAGTCTCAGGAAAGAATGGGATTGGTAATAGGTAAGGAAAACATTGACCTGCTACAAAGAATTGCTGAAAGAGAGCGTTCACCAATGTATCAGGTTGGCGACGTTACCGGAGATCATAATTTTACTTTTGAAGCAGCCAATGGCCAAAAACCAATGGATCTGGCCCTTGAAGATATGTTCGGAAGTTCCCCGAAAACTGTTATGAAAGACAGTACTATCACAAGAGACTATAATTCTATTACATACTCCCTGGAGCATTTTCACGACTATTTGGAGCAGCTGCTGCAGCTCGAAGCAGTTGGTTGTAAAGATTGGCTGACCAATAAAGTTGATCGCTGCGTTGGCGGCAGAGTGGCCAAACAACAATGTGCTGGTGCGCTGCAATTACCATTAAACAATTGTGGGGTAATGGCGTTAGACTACAAAGGGAAAGAGGGAATAGCCACCTCTATCGGGCATTCGCCCATATCCGGACTTATAGATCCGGTTGCAGGCAGTAGAAATAGTATTACAGAAGCGTTGACCAATATTATCTGGGCCCCTTTACAAGACGGACTAAAATCTGTCTCCTTATCGGCCAATTGGATGTGGCCCTGTAAAAACCCGGGAGAAGATGCGCGTTTATATGCAGCGGTAGAAGCAGTCTCCGAATATGCTATAGCATTGGGAATCAATGTCCCTACGGGAAAAGATTCACTCTCCATGAAGCAAAAGTATAAGGATGCCGAGGTTATCGCCCCTGGCACGGTGATCATTTCCGCAGCAGCCCATTGCAATGATATTACCAGGGTAGTTGAACCTGTTCTTAGACAAGACGGCGGTGCCATATATTACATTAATCTATCAAAGGACAACTATAAACTGGGTGGATCTTCCTTTGCCCAAATAGTAAATAAAATTGGTGTTGAGACGCCAAATGTCACAAACGCTGAATATGTCAAAGACGTATTTAACGTCATTCAGGAACTCATAACTGAAAATAAAATTACGGCCGGGCACGATGTGGCTTCAGGAGGATTGGTAACCACTATATTAGAAATGTGTTTCGCAGATAATAATTTGGGGGCGGAAATTGATCTAACTCCCTTAAACGAGGAAGATACTCTTAAAGTATTATTCTCGGAAAATGCGGGATTGGTATTCCAGGCTGCGGATGACAACGTGGAAAATAAACTATTGAGTGCCGGAATCGACGTAAAGAAAATAGGTGTAACTGTCAACGAACCGATATTAAGAATTAATAATGGAGGCGTACAAATTGGACTCAATATACACTCCTTACGAGATACCTGGTTTAATACGTCCTATTTGTTAGATGATAAACAGACAGCTAAAGGCCTGGCAAAAGTCCGGTTCGACAATTACAAGAAACAGCCGCTTAAGTACGTATTCCCAGATGACTTTAATGGCAAGTTAGTTTCAGATAAAGCAAAAAGGCCCATTGCTGCAATTTTACGTGAAAAAGGGAGCAATTCGGAACGTGAAATGGCTAATGCTATGTTCCTTGCTGGTTTTGAGGTAAGAGATGTACATATGACAGATCTGATTTCAGGGCGGGAAACTCTTGAAGATGTTCAGTTTATAGGTGCAGTTGGTGGTTTTTCTAACTCGGATGTGTTGGGCAGTGCCAAAGGCTGGGCAGGGGCATTTAAATACAATGAAAGAGCCAGAAAAGCATTGCTTAATTTCTTTGCCAGACCAGATACCTTATCGATTGGAATTTGCAATGGTTGTCAGTTATTTATGGAACTTGATTTAATTAATCCTGATCATGGGGAGCACGGTAGAATGACTTACAATGATTCTGGAAAACATGAAAGTAATTTCACTTCAGTTAAGATTGCCGAGAACAATTCTGTAATGCTGTCTAATTTGGCCGGGGCAACTTTGGGCGTTTGGATCTCGCACGGAGAAGGAAAATTCAGCCTCCCCTATTCGGAAGACAAGTACCAGATTGTTGCAAAATACGGTTACGAGGGCTACCCGGCAAATCCAAATGGCAGTGATTTCAATACCGCGATGATGGCCGATAAAACGGGCCGGCATTTGGTTACCATGCCCCACATTGAAAGGTCTATATTTCCCTGGAATTGGGCATATTACCCAGGTAATAGAGAAGATGAGGTATCACCATGGCTGCAGGCTTTTGTCAATGCAAGAAACTGGTTAGAGCAAAGGAGCTAATCTTTACTGACAAATGAGATGTTAACCGGGATAAGTCTCAAAAGCTTTGATAGCCGTAACTTTGGTTTTTTGATTACCAAACTACAGTTTAATAGTTTTAACTTAGCTGTATTGAATCATTTAGTTTATAATCAGAAATAATGCCATGCGATATCCCATATTCACAGTTGTACTATTATTCTTAATGTGTAGTTGTACTAATAGCAGCAAAACATTTTTACCCTCTGAGGTTTCTATGCTGCCAAAACCGTTAAAATTGGTAGTGGAAAAGCAATCCTTCGTTTTTGATAAAACTATTGACATTTCAACTGGAGCTGATGATCAAATTATGGCGGCAGACCATTTGGTCAACTTACTCATAAATACCACAGGATACACACCAGAATTGGTTAACAACGACAAAGCATCCATTGTATTTTCCCAGGTAGACGGACTGCCCAAGGAGGGGTATCAATTACACATAAAACCGAAAAAAATAATAATTAAGGCGAGCGATGCCGGAGGGTACTTTTACGGTGTCCAATCCTTGAAATATTTACTGTTACAAAATACAATTGCCGCTACTGAAGAAACAAAATGGTTAGTCCCATGTCTTTCAATTGAGGATGCTCCTCGATTTAAATGGAGAGCTTATATGTTAGATGAGTCGCGGTATTTTCACGGTGAAGATTTTGTAAAGCTCCTATTGGATCAAATGGCCTTGATGAAGATGAATGTGTTTCATTGGCATTTGACAGATGACGCTGGATGGCGCATAGAAATAAAGAAATATCCGTTACTAACAGAAATTGGTTCGCATAGGGCAAATTCCGAAATAGAAACCTGGAAAAGCGGCAAACTATCTGGAAAGTCTCATAGTGGCTTCTATACCCAGGAACAAATCAAAGAAATAGTGGCATATGCCGCCGATAGGAATATTACAATAGTACCAGAGTTTGAGATGCCGGGACATGCAAGTGCCGCCATAGCGGCCTACACCTGGCTAGGTACCGCTGGGAGAGATATTGAGGTGCCGGTTATATTTGGAAGACATTATGATAATTATGACATTACAAAACCAGAGGTTGAACAATTTGTGAAAGACGTTTTGTTAGAGTTATTCGAACTATTCCCATCAGAAGTGATCCATATTGGCGGGGACGAAGTAGGTTATGAGGTTTGGGATAACGCTGCACATGTTCAAAAGTATATGAAAGAAAATAACATTAAAACATCTGCAGATCTGCAAGTAGGTTTTACAAATAAAATCTCAAAGTTTATTGCCGAAAATGGAAGAAGAATGATGGGCTGGAACGAAATCATGGGCATAAATGTTCATCAGGATTTTGAAGAGAAAAAAAATGATGTGGACGCTGAAACCCAGCTTGCCAAGAATGTGATTGTTCACTTTTGGAAAGGTAATGTGGATCTGGCAACAGAGGCTGCAGAAAAGGGATATGGTATAGTTAACTCCTTGCATAGTGAAACGTATTTGGACTATACCTATGAGAGTATAAGTCTCGAAAAAGCCTATAGCTTTGATCCTGTTCCTGAAGGCCTAGACAAAAGATTCCATAAAAATATTTATGGATTAGGCTGCCAAATGTGGAGCGAATGGACCCCTACATACCAAGATGTTGCCTACCAAACATTTCCCAGAATAGCCGCCTATGCCGAAGTAGGTTGGACCACAATCGAAAATAAGGATTTTGATACCTTTCAGGCGGCCCTTAAGAAATTACAGTACCACTGGGATGCATTGGGTATTAATTATGCAAAAGTCCTGGACAACGCAGACAATTAAAAACTTTTCAATTTGTGCCTTAGTTAAGCCATTATAGGTTGCTGTAAAAAGGTGCCTGTGTAATGGATAAAAAGCATGTCAATACCCCAAGGTATTTTAGAATTCCGTTAAGTTTTCCTATTTTGCAATTACCATTTAGATACCAAGTATGCAAAATATTACCAGGTTATTTGACTTTCCGTACCACCAACAGAAAACTTACAGTTTAGAGAAAGCATTTGTTTCAAAAACCAATGGTGAATGGACCGCCATTTCTACAAAAGAATACCTTGATAAAGCCAATGCCATCAGCCGGGGTCTTCTGAGATTAGGAGTTGCTCCCAATGATAAGATAGCTCTGATATCTATGACCAACCGCACGGAATGGAATATAATGGACATTGGGATTTTACAATTAGGCGCCCAGAATGTGCCTATCTATCCTACCATTTCAGAGGAAGATTATGCCTATGTCCTTAATCATTCCGGGGCATCCTATTGTTTTGTTTCCTGCGGAGAAGTTCTGGAAAAAATCAACGCTATTAAGGACCAGGTACCACATCTGAAAGACGTTTATTCTTTTGATACCCTGGAGGAATGTAAGAATTGGTCCGAGGTCCTTGAACTGGGAAAAGACCCGGGCAATCAGGAGGAAGTAGAACAACGAAAAGATGGTGTCAAAGGAGAAGATTTAGCTACCTTAATTTATACCTCGGGAACTACCGGAAGGCCAAAAGGGGTAATGCTATCCCATAGCAATATTGTTTCTAATGTACTTTCCAGTCAAAAACGTGTCCCTTTTGAACATGGGGCAAGCGCATTGAGTTTTCTACCTGTTTGCCACATTTTTGAACGAATGATATTGTACCTATATCAATACTGTGGTATAACTGTTTATTTTGCCGAAGGCCTGGATAAGATCAGTGAAAATCTAAAAGAAATACAGCCTAATGTAATGACCGTTGTTCCACGTTTGTTAGAGAAAGTTTACGATAAAATTATTGCCAAAGGCTCGGGCCTTAGCGGGCTTAAAAAAACCCTGTTTTTCTGGGCGGTTAAATTGGGGTTAAGATATGAACCCTATGGAGCAAATGGTTGGTGGTATGAGGCAAATCTTAAACTCGCCAGAAAACTAATTTTTAGCAAATGGCAGGAAGGTCTTGGTGGAAATCTTACAACTATGGTTTCGGGGAGTGCAGCATTACAGCAACGTCTCAGTAGAGTTTTTGGTGCCGCCGGAATCCCGGTCATGGAAGGTTATGGCCTTACGGAGACCTCACCTGTAATTTCGGTGAATGACGAGCGCAATGGCGGATGGCGAATTGGTAGTGTTGGAAGAGTTATTGATGATGTTGAAGTTAAAATTGCCGAAGATGGGGAGATTTTATGTAAAGGGCCCAACGTCATGATGGGATATTACAAAGATCCGGAAAAGACCAATGAGGTAATTAAGGATGGATATTTTCATACAGGAGATATAGGCGAAATTGATTCCGACGGATTTCTTAGGATAACAGATCGCAAAAAGGAAATGTTCAAAACGTCCGGAGGGAAATATGTGGCGCCTCAAATTTTAGAAAACAGTTTTAAACAGTCCAGGTTTATAGAACAAGTTATGGTGGTGGGTGAAGGAGAAAAAATGCCGGCCGCACTGATACAGCCGAACTATGAATTTCTTTTTGACTGGGCAGATAGACATAAAATTACCCTGGGAGCAAATTCGGATATTGTCCTAAATGACAAAGTACTCCAAAGAATTCAGGAAGAGGTTGACAAGGCAAATGAAAAATTTGCCAAATGGGAGAAAGTAAAGCAATTCCGCCTTACACCAGAAGTTTGGACCGTTGATGATGGTCACCTTACCCCTACTATGAAATTGCGAAGAAAAATTATCAAAGAGAAATATATCAATTTATATAATGATATTTACGGGCATAACTAAGCTTCCCTTTTACTGTTCGTTTCTTGCCGCACACCAGATTTGATATCTAACAAAATTCCATAAATATATTATGCATGCATAATATATTATTTGTATCTTTGATGGCCTATGAAGGAAATTACAATAGATTATGCACTACGCGCAACATGGCAGGCGGTAGCCAGAATGTACAACGAAGAAGCCAAAAATTTTGGTTCCACCATGGCCGTAGGCTTTACATTGTTGAGCATAGATCCCAAAACAGGAACTCCGTCTACCGCGCTTGGTCCTAAAATGGGAATGGAGGCCACCAGCCTCTCCAGAATACTTAAAAGTATGGAGGAAAAGGGACTCATCCAGCGCAAACCCAATCCAAAAGACGGGAGGGGCGTACTTATTCATCTTACAGAATTTGGCATTTCAAAGAGGGAGGACTCTAAAAATGCTGTTATAAAATTTAATGATTCCGTCAAAGCAAATATTTCCCCTGAAAAACTGGATTGTTTCTTTGAAGTAATGGAAACCATTGATCAGCTTATTGCAGAAAAAAAAGTATTCATAAAAGACACCACAACGAACTAAATCCATGAACAAGCATATAAACAAAGTTGCCGTAATAGGTTCCGGAATAATGGGAAGCGGAATAGCCTGTCATTTTGCCAACATCGGGGTAGAAGTACTTTTATTAGACATTATCCCCAGAGAACTTACGGAACAGGAGAAGGCCAAGAAACTTTCCTTAGAGGATAAAGTAGTTAGAAACCGATTGGTAAATAATTCGCTCACCGCAGCGCTCAAATCCAAGCCTTCACCAATTTATCATTCCAAATTTGCTAGCCGTATAAGAACAGGAAATCTTGAGGATGATATTAATAAAGTTGCCGATGTAGATTGGATAATTGAAGTTGTTGTAGAACGCCTTGACATAAAAAAACAGGTTTTTGATCAGCTGGAAAAATACCGGAAACCAGGTACATTGATTACTTCAAATACTTCCGGAATTCCCATTAAATTCATGAGTGAAGGAAGAAGTGAAGATTTTCAAAAGCACTTTTGTGGTACACACTTCTTTAACCCGGCGAGGTACCTGAAACTATTTGAAATAATTCCGGGGCCTGAGACCTCCTCGGAAGTATTAGATTTTCTTAATGGATACGGGGAACAATTTCTGGGAAAAACCTCTGTGGTTGCAAAAGATACGCCGGCTTTTATCGGTAACAGAATTGGTATTTTCAGTATCCAAAGCCTCTTTCATATGGTCAGGGAAATGGGGATGACCGTGGAAGAGGTAGATAAACTTACCGGACCTGTAATCGGCAGACCTAAGTCTGCAACATTTCGTACAGTAGATGTCGTCGGTTTGGATACCTTGGTTCATGTAGCCAGGGGCATCCATGATAACTGCAAGGAGGATGAAAGGCATGCGCTGTTTGAACTTCCGGATTTTATTCAAACCATGGTAGATAATAATTGGCTGGGAAGTAAAACCGGCCAGGGTTTCTACAAGAAAGTAAAAGGAGAAGGGGGCAAAAGTGAGATTCTCACATTAGATCTGGACACCATGGATTTTCGATCCAAAAAAAGCGCCCGTTTCGCTACTCTGGAACTTACAAAACCAATAGACAATGTAATAGACAGGTTTAAGATTCTGGTGAATGGCAAAGACAAGGACGGTGATTTTTATCGCAAGAGTTTTGGTGCTTTGTTTGCATATGTCTCCCACAGAATCCCCGAAATCACAGACGAATTATACAAGATAGACGATGCTATGAAAGCAGGTTTTGGATGGGAACACGGACCTTTTCAAATCTGGGATGCCATCGGGCTAGACAAAGGTCTGGAATTAATTGCTGCTGAAGGCCAGACTCCTGCAGCATGGGTAAATGAAATGAAAGCTTCAGGCGTAAATGCTTTCTATAGTGTAAAAGAAGGTGCAACACAGTATTATAATATTCCAGCCAAAGGCATGGAAAGTGTTCCCGGTCAGGATGCCTTTATCATTTTAGATAATATCCGCCAATCTAACGAAGTGTTTAAAAATAATGGGGTGGTAATTGAGGACCTCGGAGACGGAATTCTCAATTTGGAATTCCAGTCCAAAATGAACACCATTGGCGGGGACGTATTGGCCGGACTAAACAAAGCCATTGATTTGGCAGAGAAAAACTATCAGGGTCTGGTAGTGGGCAACCAGGCCGCCAACTTTTCAGTCGGAGCCAATATTGGCATGATCTTTATGATGGCTGTAGAACAGGAATACGACGAATTAAATGCAGCGATAAAGATGTTTCAGGACATTGTGATGCGATTGCGATATTCATCTATCCCTACTGTTGCGGCTCCACATGGGATGAGCCTTGGAGGAGGTTGTGAAATATGTCTGCATGCAGACAAGGTGGTGGCAGCTGCAGAAACTTATATGGGACTGGTAGAATTTGGTGTGGGCGTAATCCCTGGTGGAGGTGGTTCTAAAGAGATGGCATTGCGGGCCCAGGATACTTTTAAGAAGAATGACGTTGAGCTTAACGTATTACAGGAATATTTCTTAACCATAGGGATGGCTAAAGTCTCTACCTCTGCTTATGAAGCCTATGATCTGGGACTCTTACAAAAAGGAAAAGACATTGTCATAGTAAATAAGGACAGGCAAATTGCCACAGCCAAGGCTTATGCCAAATTAATGGCCGAAGCCGGCTACACCAAGCCTCCAAAGCGAAAAGATATAAAAGTACTGGGGAAACAAGCCCTGGGCATGTTCCTGGTGGGTACCGATGCAATGGAGGCCAGCCACTATATTAGTGAACATGACAAGAAAATAGCCAACAAACTGGCCTATGTAATGGCCGGGGGCGATTTATCCGAACCTACCTTAGTAGATGAGCAATATTTGTTGGATTTGGAACGGGAAGCATTTTTATCGCTTTGTACAGAAAGAAAAACGCTGGAGAGAATTCAACATATGCTTAAAACAGGCAAACCATTAAGAAACTAAAGAACATGAAAACTGCTTATATAGTAAAAGGATATAGAACTGCTGTGGGTAAGGCCCCAAAAGGGGTATTTCGGTTTAAACGAACAGACGAGCTCGCCGCGGAAACAATTGAGTTCATGATGAAGGAATTGCCAGAACTCGATAAAAAAAGAATAGACGATGTGATTGTCGGTAATGCCATGCCTGAAGGATCTCAGGGCCTTAATATGGCCAGATTAATTTCCCTGATGGGTCTGGATATTGTGGATGTACCGGGAGTAACAGTTAACAGATTCTGTTCTTCAGGAATTGAAACTATTGGTATTGCTACAGCAAAAATACAATCCGGTATGGCAGATTGTATAATTGCAGGTGGAGCTGAAAGCATGAGTGCCGTTCCTATGACAGGTTATAAAACCGAACTAAACTACGATCTGGTAAGTGAAGGTCATGAGGACTATTATTGGGGCATGGGAAATACGGCAGAAGCCGTTGCCAATCAGTTTAAGGTATCGCGGGAAGATCAGGATGAGTTTGCATACAATTCTCATATGAAAGCCTTAAAAGCACAGGCTGAAGATCGTTTTCAATCCCAGATTGCCCCTATTGAAGTAGAGCAAACGTATTTAGATAATAACGGAAAAAAAGCTACCAAAAAGTATACGGTAACCAAAGATGAAGGCCCACGAAAAGGAACTTCAATAGCGGTTTTGAATAAATTGCGCCCCGTCTTTGCGGCCGGGGGAAGTGTTACTGCCGGGAATTCCTCTCAGATGAGTGATGGTGCAGCTTTTGTGATGGTCATGAGTGAAGAAATGGTTAAAGAACTAAACCTTGAACCCATTGCACGACTTGTTAGCTATGCAGCAGCTGGTGTGGAACCCAGAATTATGGGGATAGGCCCAGTGAAGGCGGTTCCAAAAGCCCTAAAACAAGCCGGTTTAAAACAGCAAGATATTGAACTGATAGAATTGAATGAGGCCTTTGCTTCACAATCTCTGGCAGTAATCAGGGAACTAGACCTGAATAATGATCTGGTAAATGTAAATGGCGGGGCAATTGCACTTGGACATCCCCTGGGTTGTACTGGCGCCAAATTATCCGTGCAATTGTTTGATGAGATGAGAAGAAGAAAGCAACAGGGGAAATACGGCATGGTTACCATGTGTGTTGGAACTGGACAAGGTGCCGCGGGCATCTATGAATTTTTAAACTGATAAAATATAAAGACAGCGAGATATCTGGAATTTTATTCGCCCTTGATTCTTGTTGTCACACCCTTTAATCTTAAAAAAAATGAGTACAGAAACTATTAATAAAGACCTGTTAAGAGGTGGGCAATTCCTTGTAAAAGAAACTAAATGCGAGGATATATTTACCCTGGAAGATCTCTCTGAGGAGCAAAAGATGATGCGCGATAGCACTAAGGAATTTGTAGACCGCGAACTTTGGGCAAATTGGGAACGGTTCGAAAATAAAGACTATGAATATACCAGGGAATGTATGGCCAAAGCCGGACAACTTGGACTATTAAGTGTTGCAGTTCCTGAAGCCTACGGCGGATTGGGAATGGGATTTGTATCTACCATGTTAGTTTGCGATTATATTTCTGGCGCCACAGGATCGTTTAGTACAGCCTTTGGAGCTCATACCGGGATTGGCACCATGCCTATCACCTTATATGGAACAGAAGAGCAGAAACAAAAATATGTCCCGAAGTTAGCATCTGGTGAATGGTTTGGAGCATACTGCCTTACAGAACCAGGCGCTGGTTCGGATGCAAATTCTGGAAAAACTAAAGCCGTACTTTCCAAAGACGGTAAGCATTACAGTATCTCCGGACAGAAGATGTGGATCTCAAATGCTGGTTTCTGTAATCTTTTTATAGTCTTCGCAAGAATTGAGGACGATAAGAACATTACTGGCTTTATCGTAGAAAACGATCCGGAAAACGGAATAAGTATGGGAGATGAGGAGAAAAAACTAGGTATCCACTCCTCCTCTACCCGACAGGTATTTTTTAGTAACACAAAAGTGCCGGTAGAGAACATGTTGTCCGAACGGGGTAATGGATTTAAGATAGCCATGAATGCACTTAATATCGGACGTATAAAATTAGCGGCAGCGTGTTTAGAAGCTCAGCGCAGGGTAATCAATGAGGCGGTTGGGTATGCTAATGAGCGAATGCAGTTTAAAACCCCAATTATAAATTTTGGGGCAATTAAGTCTAAAGTTGCCCAAATGGCAACCAACGCTTATGCTGGCGAAGCTGCTTGTTATAGGGCTGCCAAAGACATAGAAGACAGAATCGCAATAAGAGTGGCTCAAGGAAATTCTCATCAGGAAGCGGAGTTGAAAGGTGTTGAGGAATATGCAATTGAATGTTCTATTCTTAAGGTTGCCGTATCCGAGGATATTCAGTTCACTGCCGATGAGGGTGTCCAGATTTTTGGAGGTATGGGATTTAGTGCGGAAACTCCCATGGAAAAAGCCTGGAGAGATGCCAGAATTTCGAGAATTTATGAAGGAACAAATGAAATAAACAGAATGCTCGCTGTAGGCATGTTAGTTAAGAAAGCGATGAAAGGGCATGTAGACCTGCTTGGACCTGCAACCAAAGTAGGAGAAGAACTAATGGGTATACCTTCTTTTGAAACACCTGATTTTTCTGAATTATTTGCCGAAGAAAAAGACCTGGTGGCCAGACTGAAAAAGGTGTTCCTGATGATTGCTGGAAGTGCAGTTCAAAAATTTGGTCCCGATCTGGAACAACACCAACAAATTTTACTGGCAGCTTCGGATATCCTGATAGAGATATATATGGCCGAATCTGCTCTGCTAAGAACCGAAAAAAATGCAAAACGATTTGGAGAAGACACCCAAAGTGTTGAAATCGCCATGTCCCGGTTATATTTATACGATGCCGTTGACACCGTTATCAGTAAGGGTAAAGAAGCTATCGTTTCCTTTGCCGAAGGTGATGAGCAACGAATGATGCTCATGGGATTAAAGCGTTTTACGAAATATACAAATCAACCCAATGTAGCTGCCCTGCGGACCACCATCGCAGATAGAGTAGCAACAGATAAAGGATATACCTTTGACTAATTCAGATTAGATCTTTTGTTGAGACAGAAGCAAAAACCGTCCACCATTTGGTGGGCGGTTTTTTGGTTTGTGAATTGACAAATTGCGCTTAAATTTACAGGATGAGTACTAAACTCCTGAAGGCAGCCTATTCTCCCGAGGATTTCAGATTACGGGGACACCAACTAATTGATAAACTGGCAGATCATCTGAATGCCAGTTTAAACGGCCGCTCGCCGAAAGTGATAAACTGGTCCTCCCCGGATGATGAGAGGAATTACTGGATCAACTTTCTGGAAAATGGGGAAGAAACAACCCTCTTTGATGAAATCATCCAAAAGAGTATCCATATTCATCACCCGAAATATTTAGGCCATCAAATTAGTCCGGCTGTACCCATAACGGCATTGACCAGTATTTTAGGTGCCCAGCTCAATAATGGAATGGGAATATATGAAATGGGTGCCGCAGGTACGGCCATGGAGCGTATTGTCACAGACCTCATCTGTTCTCAAATTGGCTATACTGCTAAGGCTAATGGCTTTCTGACTTCCGGTGGAACACTAGCAAATTTAACTGCTCTATTAAGTGCCAGGAAAAAAGTGGTGAAGCAGAATGTCTGGCAAGAGGGATATAGTGGAAAGCTTGCGATAATGGTGTCAGAAGAAGCCCATTACTGTATAGACAGGGCGGCCAGAATAATGGGCCTGGGTGATGATGGCATTGTAAAGATCCCGGTTGATAAGAATTTCAATATCAGGGTAGATCTTCTGGAAAATTGCTACAAAAAGGCCGCTGAAAAAGGACTGGAAATATTCGCTATTGTAGGCAGTGCCCCGGCTACGGCGACAGGGATCTACGACAATCTGAAAGCGCTAGCAAAATTTGCTTCTGAAAAAAATATTTGGTTGCATGTTGATGGTGCTCATGGAGGAGCCGCCATATTTTCAAAAAAGTACAGCAAAACAGTCAGAGGTATTCAACATGCAGATTCTGTTGTAATAGATGGCCATAAAATGATGATGATGCCAGGCATAACTACTGCCCTGCTATTTAAAGACGGAAACAACTCGCACAGCACTTTTAGCCAGAAAGCCGATTATCTTTTGCAAGAGTCTGCCGAACAAGATTGGTACAACCTGGCGAAACGAACTTTTGAGTGCACCAAATACATGATGAGTTTACATTGGTATACGTTAATTAAATCTTATGGATTTGCGCTATTTGATGAATTTGTAACCACGCTCTATGATTCGGGTGAAAAATTTGCCGGTTTGATACAAAAGGATCCAGATTTTGAACTCGCTGCAAAACCAATGTCCAATATTGTTTGTTTCAGATTTATTGGTAATATTGATAGTGCTTCAGAACAAAATCTCCGGAATAAAAAGATCCGCCAGCAAATTTTGGAAGAGGGTGAATTCTATATTGTGGAAACAAAGCTCAGGGAGCTTCATTACCTAAGGGTAACCATAATGAATCCGTTTACAACTCCAGAAATAATGGAAAAATTACTGGCTAAAATAAAGGGGTTAGCTAAAATCTAGTAAAAAAAATAGCCTTTACAACGACTGTACCCTCGCAGCCAACCTCTTACCATACTTACCTCCAAATGTTTTCAACATCAGATTCCAGTCTAGTAGGCAAAGGCATATAATACGATAGTGCAGAAAATAAAGCCCCATGAGTACCCCAATCATTGTGTGGGTTATAAAAGCAGCTATGAGATATATATTCCTATACTTGCTATTGATAAACACGATAAACCAGGTAAATTCAAATAAAATGGTAATTACAGAAATGGCTATCACCCATGCCGGTCTCTCCGCTACCCAATTGGCAAGTTTTTTAAAGCCAGTACGGTACTGGTAATTGCCATAGGTATGTGCTTCAAAACCAATATTATCTTTCCAATGTTCTCCGGAATTTATGGCATCATTAGCGATAAGTAACTGTTGTTCTCCAGAGGCATAGTCAGCAACATAATTCTCTAAATAGAATCCAAGTGTAGCGCCGTCTAGCCACTTTATACCACCATGGCGAATTTTAGATACCCCAGCGGTAAAATATGTCAATACCAGTACTATTAGTATTAAGTTTAGCCCCCATTTAGGTGGAGGGCCATTTGGTTTCTTTACTAATTTCTTATTGATAAAATGCTTGTAAACAAAATAGTCGACCGAAATTCGCATGGTCCCCGGAACCAATGCCAATATCAGCAATACCTGGCTAGATAGCGAACTATTATGATCAAATATACCAAGGGATTCAAAAGTGCCTCCAACAAGAAATTCCAGGAAAGCAAGGATCAGAAGACAAAGACGCCCTGCAATACCAAGTGCAGCTCCCACTGCACAAACGACTAACAGAATAAACAAAAATTTGGATTCAGGACCAAAACTAAGCCAGGAGTCTGGCATTAAATGTAAAAACCAGGTCTTGGAAAAGGCAGGAACATGATCATAAGAATTATAATAAATTATATTCAACTGATCGTAGATCACCTTAGCCACAAGCCAGGGCAAAGCAAAACGCAATACGCTTAGCGGATTGTTAAACAGACGTATAATTATGTTATTTATCCGCTCCATATAATGATTTGTATTCGTTGGTCTGGATATCATAATACCCTATTAGCAGCGGTTCCGCGAGAGGCTTCCTTTCTTTATCTACTTTAATGGCTTTAAGATTAATCTTCTGAATCTGCAACTCATGATGATGGAGTGCATAGTTGGTAAAATCGTCAAAGAAAGTATTCATTCTAGCCTGAAACTTTTCGGGATTCTCGGATAAGCGACCGTTAAAAGCAGAAATATTTCCCGTTCCCCCATATACTTTACTAAAGAAATGACGAATAAAATAAGATTCAGGTCTATCGTAATAGGGTTCAAGGTCTATGTATTCCCCGCCTGATAAGGCCTCAAATTTTAGAAGATACAGCCCTGTCTCCTCCCCTACGTAATGCCCAAACATGGGAGCAGAAGTAAAGGGAAAACTTTCGACCCCCACAATGCTCGCAAAAATATTTGGAGCAAGTACTAAGAGGTAAACAATCCACTTGTATATGCCAGCATTTAACTTTTGCTTCATAGAAAGATTTTATAAGGATCAGGAACTAATAACCAGACTTCAGGCCCATAACCTATCTATCATTAATTTATGGTTTCCAACATTTTATCCTCACTTGCTTTGTTAGAAAAATTCACTGCACATTCTATCAACGCCAGATGGGAATAGGCTTGCGGAAAATTACCCAGTAACCTCTTGGATTTAAAATCGATATCCTCGCTAAATAAGCCCAGGTGATTGCTATACCCCAATACTTTATTAAAAAGTTTTTCTGCCTTCTCTTCCTCTCCAATTTTAAACAGACTATTGATAAACCAGAAGGTGCATATGGTAAAGGAAGATGAAGGTAACCCAAAATCATCTTTGTTCTTATACCTGTATAACAGCCCATCATTACTCAGGTTTTTTTCAATTGCTTTTACCGTACCAATAAATTTAGGGTCTTTGGCTTCAATAAAACCATAAGATTCCATAAGTAAAATAGATGCATCTAAATGTTTTGATCCATAAGATTGTACAAAGGCCTTTACAGATGGATTCCAGGCATTTTGATGAATGTCGTTTTTAATTTCATTTTCGAGAGGTGCCCATTTTTCAATTTTGCGTGTTTTTCGCAAAATTCTGGCAATTTTTACCGCCCGGTCAACTGCTACCCAACAAAGGACTTTTGAAAAGGTAAAGTGGCGGTCTTCCTCCCGGAATTCCCATATCCCTTTGTCTGGTTCTTTCCAGTGTTTTTCAACAATCCAAACAATACCTTTGGTAAGGCTCCATATTTCCTCCGCATTCTCAATGTCTGTGCTGAATTTTATCAATTGCTCATGGATGACATCCATAAGAATCCCATAAATATCATTCTGCCTTTGTTCGTAAGCGGCATTACCAACACGCACGGGTTTTGATCCTTTATATCCACTTAAGTGATCTAGTGTATCCTCACTTAATTTCTTTTCCTTGTTAATACCGTACATGATCTGGAGTTTCTCGTCTTTATCCGGAATTAGGTCCACTATAAACTGCAGGTATTTCCTTGCCACATTCTTGTGCCCTAATTGAGACATCACCTTTACCACCATAGATGCATCTCTAATCCAGCAAAAACGATAATCCCAATTTCTTACCTCACCAATTGTCTCAGGGATAGAAGTCGTTGCCGCCGCCAATACCGCTCCGGTTTTATCATAGCTTAAAAGCTTTAGCGTAATTGCGCTCCTGCTAATGGCAGGATTGTACTTTTTATAATTAGGAGTTGCAGCACTCCAGTTGAGCCAATACACCTTCGTTCGCTCTTGCTCCAGATACATCTTTCTGGTGCTCGGCTGAAATATCTTTTCATTATAACCCAAGAGAAAATAACCGTCTTTGGTTACTTCAATTTCACGCCCTTCTATAACCGCATTCTTGTTAAAAGAGGTGTATAGAAAAACAGTGTCGAATTTTTCTCCATGAGTAAGACTTGCAATAAAATTATGTTTTACATAAGTCTCGGTTTTGCCTATGGCATATTCCAGTTTAGGGTTATAGCGCACTCTAAATTTTGGCTTTCCTGAGATATGTCTTATATACCTGATTATTTCCGGTGGTGCATGGTAACCGCCATCTTCCTTGTAATATCTAGGCATAAAATCTCTTACTTCAAAAGCATTTTCACCATCCGAAAACTTAGTAATCAAAAGGGCCGTGTGTTTCTTATAACGCTGGGTTATTTTGTAGTTTTCTTCCGCAAAAATCTCAAAACTTCCGCCAATTTCTTCATCCAGGAGCTTTGCAAATACTGAGGAAGAGTCAAATTCTGGCAAACAGCACCAATCCAGCGAGGCTGTTTTCGATATTAATGCTGCGCTCCTGCAATTTCCTATAATTCCGTAATCAAGATTGTCCATTTCCAATAATTCTGTAAATACTTTCGATAAGTTGGTTTTGCGGTGCAATTTGACGAAATTTAGAGAAATAAGGATGAATTCACGCTAAAATCAACCGTTTTATGGGTAAAACTATCATAATCTCAAACAGACTGCCTGTTCAATTGCAAATTGGCAACGGATCTATAACGGCAATACCAAGTGTCGGAGGTCTCGCAACCGGCATGAAATCTGTTCATGCGGGAGGAGATAGTCTTTGGATTGGATGGAGTGGATTAACAGACGAAGAAATTCCGGAGCAACTTGTATCTGATATTGATAAAGCATTGGCCAAGCACGGTTCTTCAAAAGTTAATTTGAGTAAGGAAGAAGTAGACGGTTTTTATTTCGGATTTAGCAATAGGACCATTTGGCCTTTATTCCATTATTTCCTGGAATATTCTGAATTTGAACTTAATAGTTGGAATACCTATAAGGCAGTAAATCAAAAATTTGCTGATGCCATCCTGGAAAAGGCTGATGATGACGATACAATTTGGGTACATGATTATCAGTTAATGCTGGTACCACAGATGGTTAGGGCAAAAAAACCTAAAATTGCAATTGGCTTTTTCCTTCACATTCCCTTCCCTTCGTATGAGATATTCAGGACATTACCATGGCGGGAGGAAGTTTTAGAAGGTCTGCTTGGAGCAGATCTAATTGGGTTTCATACCTACGATTACGAACGTCATTTTTTAAGCTCGGTTCGCAGATTGCTTGGATTGGAAGTGAGTTTTAATGATATAGAAATTGACAGCAGGACGGTAAAAGTAGATTCCTTTCCAATGGGAATAGATTACAAAAAATTCAGTGAAGCTGCAGAAAAACATGAAAAAAGTACCTCTGAAGACCTCACAGATCTGCAACAACGCCTCAATAGTCATAAAGAGTCCACCCCAGATGCCAAGCTCATCCTTTCAATAGACAGATTAGATTATACTAAAGGCATAGCCAAAAGATTAAATGCTTTTGAATATTTCCTCAATAAATTTCCTCAATATAAAGAAAAAGTCAGGTTAATAATTCTGGCTGTCCCTTCGCGTTCCAATGTGCCTCAATACCAACTATTAAAAAAAGAAGTGGATGAATTAGTTGGAAGGATCAATGGCGATTTTGCCACTGTCAGCTGGACACCCATCTGGTACTTTTACAGATCTGTTCCTTTTGAAAACTTAATAGATCTGTATACTTCCAGTGATATTGCATGGCTGACTCCCATACGGGATGGCATGAATTTGGTTGCAAAAGAATATATCGCTACCAGAACCGATAAAACCGGGGTACTTATTTTGAGTGAAATGGCTGGTTCCGCAAATGAAATGAACGAGTCTTTACTTATTAATCCAAATAACTTTGAACAAATTGCCGACACTCTTTATAAAGCGCTGAACATGCCCATTGAAGAACAGCAATCCAGAAACGCCGTACTACAAAAACGTCTTGAACGTTACAATGTGGAAAAATGGGCGAATGATTTCATGAATTCTCTCCAGGATCAGAAAGCCAGGGATGCGGCCAATGTTTCTCGTCGGATTACCGAAATCAGACTTAATGGCATTATAGACAACTATAAAAAAGCAAAGAAAAGATTGCTTTTTCTGGACTACGATGGCACCCTTGCCGGTTTCCATACAGATCCGCAAAAGGCAGGGCCAGATGAAGGACTCTACAAACTTCTGGATGCACTTAGTAATGAACCCAATACTTCAATTTATTTAATTAGTGGCAGAGATAAGGATACATTCACAAGATGGTTCCTGCCAAGGAAATACAATATGATTGTTGAACATGGAGTGTGGTTATCTGAAAATGGTGAAGATTTTCGAATGCTCGAAAATGTAAAGAACGATTGGATGGAAAAAATACGCCCTGTTTTAGAGTCGTTTGTTGATAGAACCCCGGGGTCCTTTATTGAAGAAAAAAACTATTCTCTGGCCTGGCATTACCGCAAAACGGACCCGGATTTTGGAAATTTAAGGGCAACAGAACTCGCTACTGTGCTTACTAGTTTAATTGGTACGGATGATCTTAGCCTGCTCTCGGGCAATAAAGTAATGGAAATTAAAAGTAGTAATGTAAACAAGGGGAGGGCATCTATGAGGATTTTTGGAGAAGATGATTATGATTTTGTCTTTGCCATTGGAGATGATTGGACAGACGAATTTATGTTTCAGGAATTACCCCCCGAGGCAATAACCGTTAAGGTGGGAAGTCAGAAAACTCAGGCGAAATATTATGTAGACAACGTAAATAAAGTGAGAGACCTTTTGTCTAAATTTGTTGAGTAATCCAAGCAGGGTCCAATCCATGAAAAATTACTTATTTCTGCTGTTAGTATGTTCGCTTCAACTAGCTGCACAACCAAATACCGAAGTTTATCTTGCCAACTTAAAAGGCCAGGAAACCACAATAGTTTTATCTGATCTGAAAAATATATCTCAGAATGAAGGATATGATAACCAACCTTCCTTTCTTGATAATAACACGCTCCTATATGCGGCAACAAGAAATGGACAAACAGATATTTTAAATTACAACCTACAAACAGGAGAAAAAAAATGGCTGTCAAACACTCCTGATGGAAGTGAATATTCCCCCTTGAAAATACCATCGCAAAACGCTGTTTCAGCTATACGCCTGGACAAGGATGGGAAACAACTTTTGTATAGTTATGACTTGTCCACAGGGAAATCGGAAGTATTGATAGCACAAAAAAAAATAGGTTATCATGTATGGCATAGCGCCAATATTCTCGTTGCTACCGTCCTTGTTGATAACAGAATGGATCTCGTTGTAATTAATACCAGTGATATGACTACCAGAGTATATCAAAAAAATGTAGGCAGGTCGTTACATAAAATACCCAACTCTAATCTGGTTAGTTATATAAGTAAACAAAATGAAACATGGCAGATTAAATCGCTAGATCCTGTAAATGGAACAACCAAAGACTTGATGGCTCTACCGCCAGGTATTGAAGACATGGTATGGTTGCAAGATAATACTGCATTGGTGGCAAAAGGGAGTGCAATTGCACGCTCTAATCCTGAAAATACCGGACAATGGGAGCTTTTCCACAGTTTTCAAGAAAAAGAGATTAACAATTTAACCAGAATGGCCATTAGTCCAAATCAACAATTCCTTGCACTCGTTTCTGACGCAGCGCCGGATTTAATTGTAGAAAAGCAGGTAACTTCATTTAACGCCGCAGATCTGGAGGCCTTCGTTATTTGTTTTTCAGAAGATGTGTTGGTCAGGAATTATCCAACTGATACTTTATATGTAGGTAGCAAAAGAATGACCGATAGCTACCGACGCTTTATGGATAATAATCCTGATGCAAAAGTAGAGGTAACTAAGAGGATCATCATTGGCAATAAGGTGATTGATGCCGAAACCGGTACAAAATCAGGACAAATTAATAAGCAAGTAGCCATTTATGAAGTAAACAACGGCAGTATTTCCAGTATGACTTTTATTCATCAAAATACAGATAATAACCAGGTCGAGGATATAGTGCAACAGCAACTGGATGCCTATAATGCAAGAGACATTGATAGTTTTATGGAAACTTATACAAAAGAAGTACAGCTCTTGAATTTCCCTAATGAATTAATTTCTGAAGGGAAAGACAAAATGTATGAAAGTTATAAATCATTTTTTGAATCTACTCCTGATCTGAATTGTGAAATAAAAAACAGGATTATTATCGGAAACATGGTAATAGATGAGGAGTTCATAACAATGAATAACACTAATTTTAGTGCTGTTGCCATTTATGAAGTGGAAAATGGTAAAATTGCCAAAGTCACTTTTTTGAGATAACTTTCTTCGATGAAACTAAAGCATAATATCAATTGGTTTGACCTATTATTATATACCAGGCATTTTGCAATTTATGTGCTCCTCGACATAACTTCCGAATTCCTGGCTAAATTCCAGATCGGATTAAAAATTGCCCTTCCAGGGATTATTTGTGCCCTCATGGACCCTCTCTGTTATATACAAGGGGGACATTTTCAACGAAAATTTAAAATTATTAAAGAATGAAAAAAATATACTCGCTGCTTTTTTGCCTTATTGCCACTCAGATATATTCACAGGCCGACACCCGACTTTACGACATTATAAATGCCGTCTCGGCAGAAAGAATTGAGGCAGACATCACAACTCTGGCTAATTTTGGTACGAGGCATACGCTGAGTGATACTGTATCGCTAACCCGCGGAATAGGTGCTGCCAGAAGGTGGATAAAAAGTGAATTTGAAAAGACTTCAGGCGCATGCGACGGTTGCCTGGAAGTTTTCTACCAGAAAGACCTGGTCAAAAAAGGCGAAAACCAAAGAATTGTACATGATGTTTGGGTAGTTAATGTAGTTGCCATTCAAAGAGGAACCAAGTACCCCAATCGGTTTATAATTATGAGTGGAGATATAGATTCTAGGGTTAGTGACCCTACAGATTTCACATCAGATTCCCCGGGAGCCAACGATAATGCAAGCGGAATGGCCGGTACGCTTGAGGCCGCCAGGGTTCTTTCCAATTACCAATTTGATAATAGTATAATTTACGTTGGTCTGTCTGGTGAAGAACAGGGCCTTTTCGGGGGAAAAGGTTTGGCGGCATACGCCAAAGAACAGAGATGGGAAATAATCGGGATTCTCAATAACGATATGATTGGCAATATTACAGGTGTAGATGGAGTAGTGAGTAATAAGGACTTTAGAATTTTCTCAGAACCGGTACCACCGACAGAAACAGAAAATCAGCGCAGATCTCGCAGGTTTTATGGTGGAGAAGTTGATGGCATTTCCAGACAACTGGCCAGGTATGTACATAAAACCACTAAAAATTATATGCCCGAAATGAATCCTATGATGATATACAGGCTCGACCGGTTTGGACGTGGAGGTCATCACAGACCCTTTAATGATGCCGGATTTGCCGGGATTAGAATCATGGAAGCCCATGAGAATTATACCCAACAACATCAGGACATCCGGGTTGAAGATGGTATTGCCTATGGTGATGTACTGAAACATGTAAATTTTGATTATGCTAAAAAGTTAACCAGTGTAAATGCCATAAATCTGGCGTCAATTGCCTGGAGCCCACCTGCTCCTGAGTCGGTTAAGATTGGAGGCATAGTACAACCCGCTGCAAAACTTCTTTGGAGTGCCGTAGAAGGTGCTAAGGGATATAAAATTTACTGGAGAGATACCACCTCCCCAACATGGGATAATAGCAGATATGTAGGAGATGTCACTTCATATACACTTGATGGCATAGTAATAGATAATTTTTTCTTTGGAATAGCCGCTGTTGGCCCTGATGGGCACGAAAGTTTAGTTGTTTTTCCCAATGGAATATTCAGAGATTAAATCAGCAGAACATGTTTAATAACAGAAGATCCCTTGCAGCCATAATTTTAGTCTTTGCACTAACTTTATTAATATTTTCGTGCAAAGAAGAAGAAACTGCCGTTGAAGATCTTTATTTACCAGATTTAAATACGCTTTTTGAAGGCTATGAGCAATTAGAACAAACAGAAGCTTATGCCAGTTTTGCTGAAAAATTGGTAGCGGCCAATAGGGACTTAAAATCTTCAGAAATAAGTATTGAAGCTGCAGCACTATTTCACCAGGCCGGCAATGAAGACCGGATAGCTCCACTATTGAACAGCGCTATAGATAATGGAATGGCAAATCCTAAAATTTTGTCCAAGTTTAAAAATCTGAATTTAGATCAGAACAATAAAGAAGTGAAGCGCCTAAACCGCAGGTTAGATTCTATTCAGAAAAAATTAAAGGATGTTGAGCACTTCAGCATGGAAATGGAATCTATGAATCAATTCTGGGATTATTTCGAGAGAGCCAAAGGAGACACCGCTAATGCCCGGGCAATTCTCAAAGAATTTATATTCCAGGGTCCTATGGAATTGAGAGATTTCTATGCCGTTCGCTATAACAATATAGATAACATGTACGGGCAGATGATTAACGGATCGCCTAATTACTACAGTTATCTTAAAAAACAGTTTAACCCCGACAGCCTCACCGCACTAAAGTCGAAAACTACCCGTTGGATGCAAAATTTTAAGCGCATATACCCTCCGGCCGTTTTCCCAAAAGTGTATGTGGTCCCCGGCATTCTGAATTCCGGAGGGACAGCCACGGAGATGGGGATGTTTGTGGGAGGAGATATGTATGGAAAATCCGAAAATATGCCAACAGACGGACTCAATGATTGGCAAAAAGGAGCAATTATGGAATTTTCGGCCCTACCCAAACTTACGATTCATGAACTCATGCATTTTCAGCAAAACTATGGGGATACTGAAAATTTAGACAAGGTAATTGGCGGAGTAATTGTAGAAGGGGTGTGCGATTTTCTGGTTGAACTTTGTTCGGGAGAAGTATTGATTAATGATAACCTGAGGTATCTGGAAGATCCTGCAAATAATACAAAAATCCTTTCAGATCTCAGAAAAGACCTGATGACCAAAGATTTTTCCAGATGGTTGTATAATGGCGATATTGAAGACAGACCATATGACCTGGGATATACCATGGGTTATCTGATTACGAAGTCGTATTATGAAAATCAGCAAGACAAACAAAAGGCAATAATCGAGCTTCTGAATACCAACGATTTTGCGAGTATAGTAAAGGGAAGTGCATACTCACAACTTTTAAATTAATAACAATGCTCAAAAGAAGTCTACTTTATATTATCCTGCTAATATCCTCTATTTCATTTGCCCAGGAGGTAGAATTTACCAGACAAGATAGTCTGCGCGGAACTATTACTCCTGAAAGGGCCTGGTGGGATTTAAATTTCTATAATTTGGAAGTAGAAGTGAAGCCAAATGAAAAGTTTATCTCCGGAAGTAATACCATGAGGTATACTGTGCTGGAGGAAAGTAACCAACTACAGATAGATCTGCAGCCTCCGCTACAAATTAAAAGAATTAGCCAGGATAAACGCGAATTAAAATTTACCTCGGAAGGGAATGCACACTTCATCGAGCTTGTGAAACCACAAAGAAAAGGAGACAAAAATGAAATTGTAATTCTTTATGAAGGCTATCCGAAAGAGGCCATCCGCGCACCCTGGGACGGGGGCTTTTCCTGGAAGAAAGACGATAATGGAAAGCATTTTGTAGCTACCAGTTGCCAGGGTTTGGGAGCAAGCGTTTGGTGGCCCAACAAAGACCATATGTACGACGAGGTAGACAGCATGGCCATTAGCATTACAACTCCCAAAGAACTTGCGGCTGTGAGTAACGGCAGGTTAAAGAAAGTAGTGGAACAGGCCACAACAAAAACCTATCACTGGTATGTTGCTAACCCGATTAATAACTATGGGGTAAATATCAATATCGGGGATTATGTGCATTTTGGAGAACAATTCCTGGGAGAAAAAGGAACTCTGGATATGGATTACTATGTACTGAGAGATCATCTGGAAAAAGCACAACTGCAATTTAAACAGGCCCCGATGATGATGAAGGCCTTTGAACATTGGTTTGGCCCTTATCCGTTTTATGAAGATAGTTTTAAGATGGTAGAAGTCCCCTATTTGGGCATGGAACATCAGAGCTCTATTACTTATGGCAATAAATATCAAAACGGTTACTTGGGCAAAGATTTGTCTGGCACTGGAGTTGGGTTGCTCTTCGATTTTATTATTATTCATGAAGCCGGGCACGAATGGTTTGCAAACAATATTACCTACAGAGATATTGCAGATATGTGGATCCATGAAAGTTTTACTGCTTATTCCGAAAACTTGTATCTCGATTACCATTTTGGTACTGAGATGGCCTCAAAATATGTTATTGGGACAAGGGCCAACATCAAGAATGACATTCCAATTATTGGCAAGTACAATGTAAACAACAGGGGCTCCGGAGATATGTATTACAAAGGGGCAAACATGCTTCATACCCTTAGACAACTGATTGAAGATGACGAAAAATGGCGAAAAATACTAAGAGGTCTGAACAAGGAATTTTATCATCAGACGGTAAGTACAAAACAGATAGAAGATTACCTCTCAGATCAAACCGGAAAGGATCTGTCCGCCATGTTTAATCAGTACTTAAGAACCACCAAAATACCAGTTCTGGAATATAAATTAGAAGATGGTGTTATTAGCTACAGGTATTCTCAGATAGTTGAAGGTTTTGATATGCCAGTGCGAATTTTTGTGTCGGAAAAGGAAAAATGGTTGTTCCCTACTTCCGAATGGAAATCTGAAGATCTGGGCGTTAATCTACTACCTGAATTCGACAATAATTTCTATATCCATATAAAAGCCATGCGATAAGCGCATAAAAAAACCGCCTTCCTCCTAAGAAGATGGCGGTAATAAATTATAATACTTTACTAATTACTAAAACGCACGCTGCTTAAGGCAATGATATCCGTTCCACGGTCTACCCCCTCTTTGTGTTTATAAACAAAATATATTTCGTCTACAATTTCGTCAACGGCTGTATTCAATTTTATACCTATCAGTCCTCCAGGTTGTCCGGCAACCGGTTTAGGCATACTCCCCGAACCGACTAACTTACCATCCGGAGCATTTAAACGCATTTCAAAATCTAACCCAACGGTTGGTGGTTCCTGCCATCCGGCGGTGATACCAACAGATTTCACCCCGGTTAGGTCAATGTTTGGAAATACAAACCAGCTTACTTTAGCAGGAACCAATAACAAATCCATTCCATTGAAGGCCACTGGGTTCATCCCATCGTTCTTGGTGGTTGGTGAAAATGGTACTGTGCTTCCCATTAAGCTTACAGACTTCATCCCTGTAAGTGGTTTTGTCCCTGCCATACCGCCATCGGTATAACTTGCTGTCAGGACCATAACATTAGCTCCCTGAGTTGGGTTCGGTACAATCTGGCCCGATGGAGGTAGTGATTTTTTCTTTGACCCCTGATCTGCCAGGGAAGTAATATATACTGCCAATTGTCTGGCTTCCTCACCACTTATATCCGGATGGGCCGGCATAGTTACTTCTCCCCAAACACCGCTTCCACCTTGCACAATTCTTTCTTGCAAATAGCTCATTGCCGCGGGATCGCCTTTATATTTCATAGCAATATCCAGATAATTCGGGCCTATGGAAGCGTCTTTTTCTTTATGACAGGTTTTACAATCCATGGCCTGTGTAAGTGCCTTTCCGGTTACGGCTGCAGAAACTTGTTGATGTCCCAAAGATTTATTCACCTCGTCCATGCCTTCCATATAGTCTACAGAAACATAAATATTTGAGGGATCTATTTCTTCCCCGTCAGCATCCGTTACAGCAACTTCATAGTCTACAGGAACTCCTGCAATAAAAAAGGAAGAGTTTCCACCTTTGAGTTTTACAGTAACTTCTGGTCTGGAATTACCAGCCACAACAGTTTTTACCTCACTCATTGCTTCTTCCCCCCTGCTATCTTTAACTACCGCGCTAATTCTGTATTCTCCAGCCTTTTCATAACTATGGCTAATCTCTGGTGTTGTAGTTTCTTCTGTAGTTCCATCTCCAAGATCCCAAACATAAGAGATATCGTCTTTTTCTCTATCCATTGCTGATATCGTGGCCGTAACTTCCAGGGGTAATTTACCGGAAGTTTTATCTACAATAAGATGATCAATTACCGGAGGTCTGTTACCACCATTGTACTCTATATAACTGAGTCCGGAGTCTTCATTGGCAGTAAACCACCCGCTGCCATATTCCAACAAATAAATACGACCATCAGGGCCTAACTCCATATCAATTAAACTATTAATCTCTATCCCTGAGGCAAAGGGTTCCATTTTATTAAATGCACCATCGTCAAAGAAGCTCACCGCCTTCATCCAACCCCGCATCCAGTCGTAAACGATAACTTTGCCATCATAATAATCTGGCATATTGGTATTTCCCGGATATAGGTCCGAATAATAAGTAGGTCCGGCCATAGCATTTCTGCCTCCACTACCCACTTGTGGAAAATCTCCGGTATCTACATAAGGATAGAAAACATATGCCGGCATAGCTTTAGGTAACTCTCGCAAACCGGTATTGTTCCTGGAATCGTTTATTGGCTTTTCAGGATCGAAGGTAACGCCACTTTCTCCGGTTGCATAGTCATAATCAACATAGGGTTTGTTATCTGCAATAAAAAGCGGCCATCCAAAATTACCTGCTTCCATTGCCCTGTTCATTTCATCGTATCCCCTGTGGCCTCTATTGGCAATGTCATCTTCTCTTGCATCAGGGCCCACATCGCCCCAGTACAAATATCCATTTTTAGGATCGACAGAAATTCTATATGGATTCCTGTGTCCCATGGTATAAATTTCGGGCCTGGTTTTAGGAGTGCCCACTGGGAATAAATTTCCTTCTGGAATATCATAGCTTCCGTCTTCATTCACCTTAATCCTTAATATTTTTCCTCTAAGATCATTGGTATTCCCAGAAGATCTTCTGGCATCGTATTGTTCTTTGCCAGGAAGATCATTTAATGGCCCATAACCTCGATTTACATATTTTGCGCCTTTCTCATCAAAAGGGGTAGAGTTATCCCCACTTGAAACATATAAGAGATCATCAGGTCCAAAAGCAATAGACCCTCCTGTATGGCAGCAAATCTCCCTATCGCTGTCCACATCCAGGATTACCTGCTCAGAGTCCATATCAAAATTGCCATCTGCAAATTTAAATCTGGAAAGCCTGTTGACTGAAGCTTCGCCCGTAGGGGCGTAATACACATATATCCAGTGGTTGTCCGCATAGTTAGGATCTTTCTGTAAGCCCATTAAACCCTCTTCAGCATTAACGCCCGGGGTCTCTAAAGATTGGTGATAAACATCTAACTGGGCTACCTGTTTTAACTCTTTTGATTCCGCATTATAATACATTATCTGACCCCTTCGCTGGGAGATAATCACATCATTATTTGGAAGGACAGCCATTTCTGTTGGTTCAAAGAACTCCCCTACACTCAAGGGTACCTTAGTAAACCTGTCCTGATCCGGAGGGATCTGACTGCTTGCTTTGTTATAATCCAGTTCCAGATTCTCCCCTATAGCATAGTTAATTCCTCCTAGCAGATGTTTTAGGTAGTTTTCTTCCGTATAGCTTTCATCGGTATGGCCAAGTGCAGTATAGAAAGCTCTGCCTCCATCGTACTCATGATACCAGCTCATGGGATGGAAATCACCATTCTCACCACCTTCATAAGTGCTTTCATCTATTGTCATAATGACATTAACATCCGGATTAATCTTTTTAAAATTGTACATCTCATCAGTCCTGTGCCAGACACTGTCCGTAAAGAAACTTGTAGCTCCAAATTCATTATCCTTAATTATAAAATCGGCCTCCGGGGTTCCTGCCGGGTGGCTTTGGAAATAAGCTCCTACCAATCTGCCATACCAATTCCAATCGTATTCGGTATCAGTTGCCGCATGTATCCCTACAAAACCTCCGCCAGCCTGAATGTACCGCTCAAATGCGGCTTCTTGCTTATTATCCAGCACATTGGCCGTAGTGCTTAAGAAAATCACAGCCGAATATTCTTTGAGTATATCCTCCTCAAATAATGCCGCATTTTTTGTGGTATCCACTTCAAAATTGTTTTCAGCTCCCAATTTTTGTATCGCGGCTATCCCGCTAGGGATCGATGAATGTTTAAACCCCATGGTTTTGGAAAACACCAAAACCTTCGGATTTCCATCTCTTTTGTTATCGCAGCTTATAATTAAAAAGCAGCATACAAATGCTGCCAGAAGAAGTGAATTTTTCATTCCAATATATTATTTTTAGTTGATGAGCGGCTAAAGATATGTATTGTTACCGTTAAATACCAATCAATCTGCAACCCTCATTCTTAATTTTGTGATAAGATAGCAGCTAATGGGCAAAAAGTCTGAATATTATTTTAAAAACGATAAGAAGTGGAGAAATTGGTTGCATAAAAATCATAGTACTTCAAATGGTGTCTACCTCATTTTCTATAAAGTAGAGAACAAAGAGGAAAGTATGCGCTGGGAAGAGGCCGTTCGAGTTGCACTTTGCTATGGATGGATAGACAGTACGGTAAAAAGCCTCGGTGAAGGCAGAAGAAGGCAGTATTTCTGCCCAAGGAAACCCAGAAGTGTTTGGAGCAAATTAAACAAGAAACATATTGAGGAGCTCATTGCGTCTGGACAAATGCACTCCAGTGGCCTGAAAACCATTGAGGCAGCTAAAAAAAATGGCTCATGGACAGCTCTCGATGATGTGGAAAACGGAGTAATTCCGGAAGATTTGCAAAAAGCATTTTCAAGTAAGCCCAAGGCGTATAAAAATTTTCAAAACTTTACACGGGGACAAAAAAAGAGTTATCTGTATTGGCTAAAGATGGCCAAGAGAGAAGCAACGCGTAAAAAACGGATAGAAGAAATTATCAATAATTGCAAGGCCAACGTTAAAACAAGATCTGGCTAACATAAACAGAATTCATATCTTTATTACATATCACTTATTCCCTTAATTAATGCAGGTATCTTTTAAGATTGCTATTACCATAGCAGTTAACTGCAGCCTATAAAACTAAATATGATGAGAACATTATTATTACTCCTTACCCTGATCTTCGTCTCCTGTAACCAGGCCCAGGAAAAAATATCGCCCTCTGCCACCCTGATTTCCGATGTCAACATTATTGACGTCCGAACCGGAGAAATTATGCAAGGACGGCAAATTGTCATCGATTCTGGTAAAATTAAAAGTATCTCAGAGCAAATACCAAATGCCGACAAGTTTACCAAGGTAATAGACGGCCAGGGAAAATATGCCGTGCCCGGTCTTGCTGAGATGCATGCGCACATCCCTTCGCCAAATACTTCTAAAGAGCGTATAGAAGAAACTTTATTTCTTTATCTGTCTAATGGGGTCACTACTATTCGGGGAATGTTAGGACATCCTTCTCATCTTGTTATGCGGGAGAAAGCCCTCAAGGGCGAATTGCTGAGTCCAAGAATTTTTACTTCAAGTCCATCCTTAAACGGTAATTCTGTCCCAACTCCGGAGATTGCACGGGAAAGGGTAATCCAATACAAAAATGACGGCTACGATTTTCTGAAAATACACCCTGGTATTCCTCTGGATGCTTTTGACGAACTGGTCCAGACGGCAAATGATGTTGGAATAACTTTTTCTGGCCATGTACCTGTTGCTGTGGGTATTAATCATGCGTTAGAGAGCAAATATGCCTCTATAGATCATGTGGACGGATTTTTAGAAGGCCTGGTACCAGAGGAAGAAAATGTCAATCCGGCTGAAAATGGATTTTTCGGCTATGCCTTCACCAATTTAGCCAGTACTGATAAAATCCCTGAACTGGTACAATTGTCAAAAGATAATAAGGTCTGGATAGTGCCTACTCAAAGTCTTTTTGAACGTTGGTTTGCACCCATAGGTTCGGATGAACTACTTGCCCAACCCGAAATGAAGTACATGCCGGCTTCTACCCTGGCCGTTTGGAAAAATCGCAAGGAGCAAACTACAGGCACTGGAAGTGGCTTTGATAAAGAACAGTACGCGACTTTTGATGCTATCCGTTTGCAACTCATAAAAAGCCTGCAAGAAAATGGCCATGGACTACTTCTGGGGTCTGATGCGCCACAACTCTTCAATGTCCCCGGATTCTCTATTCATCATGAGATTTCCGGAATGCTTAGAGCTAAACTTACCCCTTTGGAAATCCTAAAATCGGGCACCATAAACCCGGCCAGATTTTTTGATATGGAAGATGAGTTTGGGGAGATAAAAGAGGGTATGGATGCCGATATTCTATTGGTAAACAACAATCCCTTAGAAGATATTTCAGCGCTCAAGGAGGTTAATGGCGTAATGGTTAGAGGTACCTGGCTAAGTAAACAAACAATAGACAAAAAGTTAGCAGAAATTGCTAGTAATGCAGCAAGTAACTAACAAATGTTTAAACCTAAAATCTATGAATAGAAAGGATTTCATAAAAAATATCGGTTTGTTGACTGCTGCCGGACTTACGGTTCCTGAATTAATGCTAGCCGATGAATCCGAGGTATCGTATTCTAAAAAACTTAAAAAAATTGGGGTACAGCTCTTTTCCGTGCCAGCCGGCCTCGAAAAGGATTTTGAAGTTACTATTACTTCATTAGCTTATATGGGATTTAAAGAGATAGAACTTTTTGGCCCCTATCCGTATAGCGCACAGAGTGCCAAAGACAGATGGGCAGCTATCACCCCCATGTTAGGTTTTAGTGGCAGCGGTTATTTTGGCAAAAGCGAGGCGTATGTAAAGTCGATCTTCGACGCTAACGGCCTGACTATTCCCGCCATGCATACAGATCTGGATACTCTGGAACAAAACATGGAAAGTCTGGGCAAGGCCGCCAAGGTTTTGGGTTTTGAATATGTGATCTTACCGGCTATTCCTGAAGAAAGAAGAAAAAATCTGGACGATTATAAAAAAATGGCTGATTCCTTTAATGCTATAGGAATCGCGGCCAAAAGAGAAGGTATAAAATTTGCATACCATAACCATGGTTACGGGCTTAGCGAAGTAGATGGGCAGGTGCCTTTAGATATGCTCCTGGACCGCACCGACCCTGAACTTGTATTTTTGGAAATGGACCTATTCTGGACCATAGCCGGCAGGGCAGACCCTATTGCGTATTTGAAAAGATATAGCGGCAGGTACCGCTCCATGCATGTGAAAGATATGAAAGCAATTAAACATTTTGCCGGCGATGGTGGGGATCCAAGTCAATGGATAGCTCTTTTTCCAAATATGGTTTCTGCCGGAGAAGGGGTTGTTGATCTGAAAACCATTATTCCTGTGGCCCTTAAAAACGGAGTAAATCACTTTTTTGTAGAACAAGACATGGTTCAGAATCCTGCTCTGGCATTAAAAAGCAGTTTTGACTATCTTTCTTCCATCTAATTAACTTATAACTTCAACTAATGAAAAGAAAAGAGTTTATAAAAACCACCGCTGGTTTTGCCGCCGCCACGGCACTGACTCCAATGATTTCATGTAAAAGAAAGGACGATAAAATTATAAAAGAGGCAGTTGAGTTACGTAAGAACTGGGCAGGAAATTATACATATACCGCAAAGAACCTATATGAGCCGGGGCATATTACAGAGGTGCAGTCCCTTATTAGAAAATCGGATACTCAAAAAGCATTAGGGTCCCGACATTGCTTTAATAATATTGCCGATAATCCGGTAAATCAGATTTCTACTGAGTACCTCAAGGGCGTATTAGATTTAAACGAAGAAGCCATGACGGTAACTGTGGGTGCCGGTACTAAATATGGGGATTTTGCACCAGAATTGCATCAAAAAGGCTATGCGATTCACAATTTGGCATCCCTCCCGCATATTTCTGTGGCAGGAGCCTGCGCCACCGCTACACATGGCTCTGGGGTAGCAAATGGCAATCTGGCAACGAGCGTAGCTGCCATAGAACTGGTTTCCGGTGCCGGGGAGGTTATTGATTTGAGCAAGGCGGCCAACGAAGCCGATTTTAACGGGGCGGTGGTTCATTTAGGTGCCCTTGGAGTTCTCACCAAAGTAACCCTTAATATTCAAAAAACATTTGAAGTACGTCAGGATGTGTTCCAGGACCTTCCATTGGAATCGCTCACCAATAATTTTGATGACATCTTGTCTGCCGGATACAGTGTGAGCTTATTTACAGATTGGCAAAATCAAAAAATAAGTCAGGTTTGGATTAAAAGGAGGCTAGATCACCAAATAAAGGATTTAGGAACTGACTTCTATGGCGCAAAACCTGCAGAAAAAAATTTACATCCAATTACCAGGCTTTCCTCGGAGAATTGTACCGACCAGATGGGAGTTCCGGGACCCTGGTATGATCGTTTACCTCATTTTAAGATGGGTTTTACCCCTAGTAGTGGAGAAGAATTACAATCCGAATTCTTTGTCCCCAAAGTTAATGCGCTCGATGCCATATTGGCCCTGGAAGCAAAGCGAGAGCAAATTTTTCCACAATTAATGATCACTGAAATCAGGACAATAGCAGCAGATGATTTATGGATGAGTCCTTGTTACCAGGAAGACTGTGTAGCCATTCATTTTACCTGGAAACAAAACCCGGAAGAAGTTAGTGGGCTCATTCGTTTGATTGAAGCAGAACTGGCACCTTTTAAAGCCAGACCTCATTGGGGTAAATTATTTTCTATGGCACCCGGAATTCTGGCATCTAATTATAAGAAGCTACCAGATTTTATTGAGTTGGCCAAGAAGTTTGATCCCAAGGGTAAATTTAGAAACGACTATTTAGAACAAAATATTTTCAGTTAAACATATAATTCAAAAAACGAATATCATGCTAAAAAAAATACTATTAGGTCTTCTGGCAATTTTGGTGCTAATTCAATTTTTCAGGCCGGAAAAGAACGATTCTAACGATCAGACTTATGCGCTATCCAAAAAGTATGAAGTGCCGGAAAATGTACAAAAAACGCTAAAAGTTGCATGTAATGATTGCCATTCCAACCTGACGGCTTACCCCTGGTACTCCAAGGTTCAGCCGGTAGCATGGTGGTTAAATGACCACATAGAACACGGGAAGGGTGATCTAAACTTTTCTGAATTTATAAATAGGCCAATTGCTGTTCAAAATCACAAATTTGAAGAAATCGTAGAAATGGTAGAAGAGCACGAAATGCCACTTGCTTCCTATACCAATTTTGGGCTGCATGCCGAAGCCAATCTTTCAGAAGAGCAAAGAACTATGCTAATAAACTGGGCAAAGGCACAAATGAATTATTTGAAAGAGACCTATCCGGCAGACAGCCTGGTGATGAAACGCCGAAGAAGAGCAGCGCCAGAGTAAAATCTGATTCTTTATTACTTAATTATAAATCACAAAAATAAAATTATGAAAAACCTAGCTATAATTGTATGCCTCATTTTCTGCGTATCTGTCTATGCACAAACCACCTGGAAAGTAGACCCTGCGCACAGCAACATAAATTTTTCTGTTTCACATCTTATGATCTCAGAGATTACAGGGAACTTTGGTGAATTTGATATTACTGCGGTTACTTCTGATGACAGCTTTGCGACACCAATTTTTGATGTGAAGATATCAACAAAAAGTATCAATACTGGGGTAGAACGCAGAGATGATCATTTAAGAAGCGATGACTTTTTTGCGGCGGAAACTCATCCTGAAATGACTTTTAAAACTACCTCTAATGAAAAAATCGGGGAGAAAACATTCAGGATCAATGGAGAACTTACATTACACGGTATAACTAAAACCGTGAGTTTAGATGGTAAATTAAACGGGATTATTACGGATCGACGCAGTCAGAAATTAAAGGCAGGATTAAAGATTACAGGGAGCATTAACCGAAAGGATTTTGAGGTAGGTATGAAAGACTTCCCAATTGGAGAAGAAGTGAACATTGTCATTAACATGGAAATGGCTCAACAATAGTCCTCATCTGTATACGCAGGATGAACAATCAGTCCGATCCAAAATTAAATTAATAAAAGCAATTCCCCTTTCGACTAGTCCCGGTTGTTTAATATGGTAACGCATTTCTGGGACCTTACCTATTTCCATTAGGGTGATAGAAGGTACCGGAAAATGATCAGTATGGGAGGATAGTAAATAAATAGCAGTTTTGGAGGCATTAGCCTATGATAGACAGAATAAAGCAACTAGAGCAGATTTCCAGAAAACTTGAACCACTCCCTTCAGAAAGAAGTCAATGGAATAAGGCAGTACAGGAATATGCTGATAAATTCCTGGACGAGTTTAATCCAAATACGACTTTTGTTATTTCTGAAGAAATGGGCCGGGCCATATACGACTTCCCAATTGAAGAAACTGGAAAATCTATTGAAGAGATTCTGGATATTTTAAAAGATAATGTGGACACCCCCAATCTAAATCCGGCTTCTGGAGGACACTTTGGGTATATCCCCGGTGGTGGGGTTTTTACCACGGCCCTGGGAGATTACCTGGCGGCTGTGACCAACAGATATACTGGTATTTTCTTTGCCTGCCCCGGTGGCGTAAGGATGGAAAATTTACTGCTTCGATGGATGTGTCAAATGGTAGACTATCCGGCTGATGCCCTGGGAAATCTAACCTCCGGAGGTTCTATAGCCAATCTTTCTGCTATCGCAACAGCTCGTGACTATAAAGGAATTAAAGCAAAAGACATTGAAAAATGTGTGGTGTATATGACCCATCAACTGCACCATTGTATACAGAAGTCCTTGAGAATAGCTGGAATGTCCGAATGTATTGTACGATACCTGCCTATGGACCGTAATTTTAAAATGAATCCAGAGGCATTGAACCGGCAAATAGAAGCGGACCTTGTAGGCAACCTCATCCCTTTTATGGTCTTTGCCTCCGCCGGAACCACAGATACGGGGGCTATAGACCCGTTAGAGGCCATAGGCGAAATTGCCCAAAAACATAATGTGTGGTACCATATAGATGCGGCTTACGGAGGATTTTTTATGCTATCTGATAAATTAAAAAAGGCTTTTAAAGGCACAGCACTCTCAGATTCTATCGCCATAGACCCTCATAAAGGATTATTCCTATCCTATGGTATAGGGGCCATATTGATAAAAAATACGGCAGCGCTTTACCAATCGCACCACCATACCGCAAGTTATATGCAGGATGCTTTTACCTTAGAGGAAGAACCTTCACCGGCAGATCTCTCTCCGGAACTCACCAAGCATTTCCGGGGGTTAAGAATGTGGATCTCGTTGCAGCTTCTGGGAATTGCACCGTTTAAAGCTGCCTTAGAAGAAAAAGTATTACTCTGCAAATATTTCTATACTCAGGTGCAAAAGCTGGGCTTTGAAGTTGGTCCGCAACCCGAGCTATCTATAGCCATTTTTCGATATATCCCAGATGAAACTGATGCCAACGCCTTTAATCTGGGGCTGATAGAAAATTTTAAAAAGGACGGCAGGGTTTTTTTATCTTCAACTACAATTAATGAAACGGTGTGGTTGCGTTTTGCGGTACTCTCTTTCCGGACGCATTTGGCACAGGTAGACCTAAGCTTAACGTTGTTAAAGGATATGGTTAAGCATCACCATTAAATATTCTCCTAACCACTTAACTACTCACTACTTATTGCTTATTACTTAGTGGACACTGCGTACAGCTTTCTGCTTACTGCCAACTGTTTAATGTTCATTGTAAACCCACTCCCTTAACACGTTTTTAAGACTTCAAACTAAACTTTATAGGTATATTGGGTCCGACTTATTAACTTCACCTAAAAATGACAAAAAAATTACTCTTTTTAGGGGTATTTATTACCGCTATTTCTCTATTTGCTCAGGATTTTAAGACAGAATTACTTCAGGACCTCCAACCCAGAAATATAGGGCCTGGTGGTATGAGCGGGCGTGTAACCGCAATTGATGTTGTACATCAGGAACCCGATATTATGTATGTAGGCACTGCCTCTGGAGGGCTATGGAAGTCCACCTCAGGAGGCATAAAATGGGATCCCATTTTTGATAAAGAGTTTACCGCATCTATCGGTGCAGTAGCCATTCAGCAATCCAATCCGTCTGTTATCTGGGTGGGTACCGGGGAAGGAAACCCCAGAAACAGTTTAAATGGTGGTTATGGGGTGTATCGTTCATTGGACGGGGGTAAAAACTGGCAGGCCATGGGTCTGGAAAACACTCGTCATATACATAGAATTATTATAGACCCTACAGATCCTAATACCATTTATGTAGGTGCTATTGGTTCTCCATGGGGAGAACATCCGGAAAGAGGAGTATTTAAGACTGTTGATGGCGGTATTAGCTGGGAAAAAATACTTTTTGCCAATAACAAAACCGGAGTTGCCGATCTTATTATGGATCCAGGCAACCCGAATAAATTAATTGCAGCACTATGGGAACACAAAAGAGATCCATGGTTCTTTAACAGTGGTGGATCTGGCAGTGGTTTACATATAACCCATGATGGTGGCAAGACCTGGAAAAAGGTACTCCCGGAAGATGGCTTCCCGGAAGGTAATCTGGGTAGAATTGGGGTGGCCATTGCCCGCAATAAACCCGATATCATTTACGCCCTGGTGGAGGCCAAAAAGAATGCCCTGTATAAATCTGAAGACGGGGGATTTAAATGGAAGAAGATCAATGACAAAAGCGATATAGGAAACAGACCATTTTACTACTCGGATATCTTTGTTGATCCCCAGAATGAAAACAGGGTGTTTTCTGTATTTACCTATGTAAATGTATCAGAAGACGGAGGTAAAAACTTTACACAGCTAATGCCGGCATATAATGCGAATAACGGGGTACATCCGGATCACCATGCCTGGTGGATACATCCGGAAGACGGACAATTTATGATAGATGGGAATGATGGGGGACTCAATATTTCAAAAGATGGTGGCAAGTCCTGGCGTTTTATTGGCAATCTTCCTGTTGCGCAATTTTATCATATAAGTGTTGACAATGAATTTCCCTACAACGTTTACGGCGGTATGCAGGATAATGGTTCCTGGAGGGGCCCTGCTTATGTTTGGAGAGCACAGGGCATACGCAATAGTTATTGGCAGGAGATTTCTTTTGGAGACGGCTTTGATGTGATCCCTGATAGGGAAGATAGCCGTTACGGCTACTCTATGAGTCAACAAGGTTATGTTAGCAGATACGATTGGCAAACTGGCAATAATTATAGTGTGAGGCCAACGCCTCCCGATGCAGAAACAAAACTTAGGTTTAACTGGAATGCTGCTATCGGGCAAGATCCCTTTAATAACAATACCGTTTATTTTGGGAGTCAGTTTGTCCATAAAAGCAGAGACAAGGGGTTAACCTGGGAGGTAATATCCCCGGACCTTACCACTAACGACCCCGAAAAACAAAAGCAAAGCGATAGTGGCGGACTTACAATGGATGCCACCGGGGCAGAAAACCATACTACGATACTTGTAATAGAACCATCAGTTGTAGAAAAGGACATGCTCTGGGTAGGCACAGATGATGGACGTGTACATTATACCTTAAACGGAGGTGCAGAATGGATAGAGGTTACCAGGAATATAAAAGGCCTGCCCCCTGGTAGTTGGATACCACAGATAAAAGCTTCTACCCAAAATAAGGGAGAAGCACTACTCATTGCCAATGATTATAGAAGGTTTAATTATACCCCTTATGCTTATCGGACAAAAGATTATGGTAAAAACTGGGAACGTATAGTGGATGGGACCGATGTAAAAAGTTACACCCTGTCTATAGTTGAAGACCCGGAAAACCCAAATCTGATGTTTCTGGGAACTGATGACGGCTTGTATATATCATTTAATGCCGGGAATAATTGGGAAAAATGGACAGAAGGTTTCCCGACGGTATCTACAAAAGACCTGGTTATACATCCCCGGGAACACGACTTGATTATAGGCACCTTTGGCAGGGCAGCCTGGGTATTGGACGATATCAGGCCCTTAAGAGCCATTGCACAGGACAAAACTTTATTGCAAAGAGATATTGCTTTGTTTAGTCCTCCAACGGCTTATCAGGCAGCCTACCAACAACCAACCGGTAGCAGGTTTGGGGGCGATGCATTATACAATGCGAAGAATAGAAGTTCAGGAGCTATGATTACCTATTATTTAAAGGAAGGGAAGAAAAAAGGCCCTGACCAGAAAAAGGAAGACACCCCTACCGGGCAAGTAACAGATCAGAATGAAGCAGAAGAGAAAAAAGAAAAAGAATTGAGCGGTGTGCAAAAGAAGGATTCTGTTCAGTTCCAGTTTTACGAAGGAGACCGATTAATTAGAACTTTAAAGTTCAAAACTCCTGAAAAAGCTGGCTTACACAGAATTTATTGGCAAATGGATGAAAAGGGATCAGATCAACCTTCAAGAAAGATCAGCAAGAGTAAAAATGAGCGGGGAGGTATAAAAGTAAAGCCTGGTACATTTAAAGTCGAAGTCACCTTTGGAGAAATGACAGATGAAACCATGATCACTGTAAAATCGGATCCAAGACTCGAAGTATCTACTGTATCAATCAACGAAGTATACGAAATGGGGAAAAAACTTCAAAATTATACCCAGATAGCTGCCGATGCTGTAAAACAATTGGTAGAGAGTAAGAATCTGGCCAACAAATTTGCAGGGGATCTTAAAAAAATGGATAAGGAAAAGTATAAAGAGCAGGTGAAAGCTTCTAAGGACATGGTGAAATCTATAGATTCTGTCATTGCCATATACCTGGGAAAGGAAGATAAGAGACAGGGCATTACACGTAATCAGGAAATGACGGTCACCCGCAGACTTAGTTCTGCCCGTTCCTATGTCAGAAGCAGAAAAAGTGGTTTGACTGATACCGAAAAAAGATTGGTGCAATATGCTGAAGAGGATCTGAAAAATGCGCTCGAGAAAACAAATAGCTTTTTTAGTGAAACCTGGAGACCTTATCAGGCGTCTATTGAATCATTGGATGCCTCACCATTTAAGGCCACTCAAATCTTTAACCTTGAATGATCCGGAAAAACCAATATCAAAAAGTAAATCATTAATCTAAATAACAACTTTCATGAAACAAATCATTTTAATTTTGGCTCTGGCACTGGTCTGGGGTTGTAAAGAAGAAAAAAAGGAACCGTCCATTGCGGAAACCCTTAAAAGTTACACTATTGAGCAGATGATGGATAATGAAGCCATCGGCGGGGGTAGCTTCTCACCAGATAAGTCCAAGCTCCTGATATCGAGCAATCGTTCTGGTGTTTATAACATGTACACCGTTCCTGTATCCGGTGGAGATTTAATGCCAGTTACTCAGTCTGACAGTTCCTCCGTTTTTTCAATTTCCTATTTTCCCGAGGATGAACGTATGCTTTTCAGGATGGACAATAACGGAGATGAGATCTACCACATTTTTATCCGGGACCTGGAGGGGAATCATAAAGACCTCACCCCGTCGGATGGTGCAAGGGCTTTGTTCTACGGATGGGCAGATGATGATAAAAGTTTTTTCTATACTTCCAACAAAAGAGACAAGCGGTTTATGGATCTATACGAAATGGATCTGGCAGAATTTAAATCAAAGCTGATTTATCAAAACGACGAGGGGTACAATATCGGAGGCTTGTCCAGGGATAAAAATTACCTGCCGTTGAGCAAGGCGATTAATACCAATGACAGCGATTTGTTTTTATACAGCATTAAAGACAAGTCGCTTACCAAAATAAACGAGCAGCAGAGTTCAAACGGGGCTGAGGATTTTACCCCAGATGGTAAAGCGCTACTTTATAGTACGGATGTTGGCGGGGAATTCTCCTACCTGATGAAATATAATATAGAAGAGAAAACCCGTGAAAAAGTTCTTGAAAAAGACTGGGACATCATGGGAAGTTACTATACGGAAAATGGGACCTATCAGGTAACCTACATTAATGAAGATGCTAAAAATGTGATTGAAGTTAAAGATATGGCTTCGGGTAATAATATAGACCTACCGTCTTTTGACAATATGGATATTACCAATGTTGGTTTTTCACAGGACGAAAAGCATATGCGGTTCTACGCCGGCGGGTCGCATACCCCTTCTAATCTTTACGTATACGACCTGGAAGCAAAAAGCCAGACTAAACTTACAGATGTACTGAATAATGACATTGATGCATCACATTTAGTAACTGCCGAAGTTATTCGATATAAATCCTTTGATGGCCTGGAGATTCCGGCAATCTATTATAAGCCACATCAGGCCAGCCCTGATAATAAAGTACCTGCCCTGGTATGGGTACACGGTGGCCCGGGCGGGCAGTCGCGCCAGAATTTCAGTTCTCTGATTCAATATATGGTGAACCATGGATACGCCATATTGGCCGTAAACAACAGGGGCAGTAGTGGATATGGTAAAAGTTTCTTTCAGATGGACGACCTTAACCATGGCGATAAGGATTTAAAAGATTGTGTTGAAGGAAAGAACTGGTTGGCACAGCAACCTGAAATAGAGAGTGATAAGATAGGGATTTTAGGAGGTTCTTATGGTGGATATATGACTATGGCCGCCCTTACCTATACGCCTGAAGAATTTACGGTGGGTGTAAACTTATTTGGTGTAACCAATTGGATTCGTACCCTGAGAAGCATACCACCATGGTGGGAATCTTTTAAAGATGCATTGTATCTGGAATTAGGAGACCCTAATTCCGCAGACTCAGTGCGCCTTAAGAAGATCTCTCCTCTTTTCCATACAGACAAGGTTACCAAACCATTAATTGTGCTGCAAGGTGCTCAGGACCCTCGGGTATTGCAGGTAGAATCGGATGAAATTGTTGCAGGGGTGCGCAAGAATGGGGTTCCTGTAGAATATGTCCTTTTTGAAGATGAAGGTCATGGTTTTGTTAAAAAAGAAAACCAAATTGAAGCCTATAGCAAGGTACTGGAGTTTTTGGATATTCATCTGAAAGGCGATAAAGGAGAACCCATTAACGATGGAGATGCCATAGAATTAGAATCAGAAGACTAGTCAAAATATTTTTTTTAAATACGCTGCATTCCTAAACTTAGGAGTGCAGCTTAAAATTGGTAGATACTTTTATGAAGAAATTGTACGTAGTAATTTTTTTAACCGTCGGTTCTATAATTAATGCTCAGGAAACCGGAGAAGATAAGTGGGGAGCATGGTATATGTATTTTGGCACAAATAAGGTGTCCGAAAAGCTAAGTATTCATACAGAAGCGCAATTTCGATTTTACGAAACCACAGGTAATTTTAACCAACTACTTCTACGAACAGGTTTAAACTATCATTTTAAGCCCAACGCAATCGCAACTTTTGGATATGGGTATATAGGTACCGATGTCACCTTCCTGGAATTTCCAAATGAAACTGATTTAAAGGAGCACAGGATATTTCAGCAGTTCATCTTAAAGAACAAAGTTGGTAAATTTCTTTTTGAACACCGCTACCGTTTAGAACAACGTTTTATAGATTTTGGTGATGATACAGATACCCAGCATAGAGCACGGTACAGGTTGCAGTTGACCCTTCCTATTTCATCTACTTTCTTTCTGAATTTTTACGATGAAGTTTTCCTGAATTTACAGGACTCCGTATTTGGCCAAAATCGGCTGTACGCAGCAATAGGGGCCCATATTTCGCACAATAGCAGTGTGCAATTAGGATATTTGAAAAATCATTTCAGCGGTATCAATTTTGACAGACTTCAGTTAGGAATATTTTTTAATCCCGACTTAAGGAAGGTGTTTGCAAAAAACAACAATACTCAGAATTAGGGATTACAGACATAGGCATAAGTTTATGTTGATGGGTATTGAATATTGCAAAAATGTAAATGAAATATCAAAAAATAACTTCACCTATGCATCTGAAAAAAGTAACTTTCAAAAATAAGGAAGGCCAGGAGCTTGTTGGCCGATTAGAGCTACCGGTTGATGGTCATCCCCATAATTACGTAATTTTTGCCCATTGCTTTACGTGTAACAAGAATTTGCTTGCGGTTAAAAATATCGGTAAATCACTTAGCTCCAAAGGTTTCGCTGTATTGCGGTTCGACTTCACCGGTCTTGGAGAAAGTGAAGGAGATTTTGAAGACACCAACTTTTCTGGCAATGTGGAAGATCTGGTGGCCGCTGCAGAATTCCTCAAAGATCAATATAAAGCCCCGAGTCTTCTGATAGGACACTCTCTTGGAGGGGCGGCCGTTATATTTGCCGCAGACAAGATTCCATCGGTAAGAGCAATAGCAACCATTGGGGCTCCTTCCAACCCTGTACATGTGCAGCATTTGCTTAAAAGTAGTATTGAAGAGATCAAGTCTGAAGGACTAGCTACAGTAAACCTAAGTGGCAGGGACTTCACCATCAAGAAACAATTTTTGGACGACCTGGAATCTAAATCACTGCCAGAGACCGCCAAACGGTTACGGAAACCCTTGCTGATAATGCATTCTCCCCTGGACCTGACTGTTGGAATTAAAAATGCTGAAGAAATTTATATTGCCGCCCACCATCCAAAAAGTTTTGTATCCCTGGATGATGCAGATCATTTACTATCAGATAAAAAAGATTCGGTTTATGCTGGAATGGTGATCGCTGGTTGGGCTGAGCGATATCTCGAAATTCCGAAATCAGCCCCATTAAAGACCCAACATCAGGTGGCTGCCAGTCTGGATATGGAAGATGGTTTTACCACACAAATGAAAGTGGGCAACCATTATATGCTGGCTGATGAACCTGAATCTTTTGGTGGTAACGACTTTGGACCATCGCCCTATGAACTTGTTTCAGCTGGTCTTTCTGCTTGTACCGCAATGACTATTCAGATGTATGCAAAAAGAAAGCAATGGGATGTACAAAATGTAGAAGTACATACCTCTTATAGTAAAACACATGCTCAGGATTGTGAAGATTGCGAATCTCCCTCCTCAAAGATTGATACCTTTGACCGGGAAATAAAACTAATAGGGGATTTAGACCAGAAACAAAAGGACAGGATTCTACAGATTGCCGATAAATGTCCGGTTCATAGGACATTACATAATGAAACCCAGGTAATTACTAAGCTCCTGGAAAGTAGTGCTTAATTTACCAGTAATTCTGAATCATTAATGAATTAAGGTTTAAAAATATATGGAGAGTAACCCTTTTGAAATATCATTATCAGGGCCCCATGTCTTAATAATTCCTGATCATATAGCAGAGGCTTTTTTAGAAGCAGGGCACAAACGCGTAGAGGTAAAAGCCACATTTGAAGACAAAACCGTTGCTTTTCACGGCGCCATACAAAAGCGAAATGGACAGTATTTAATGATTTTCGGTAAAAAACTTCAGAAAGCCCTGGGAGTATACCCAAATGACTATTTTGAACTGCAATTTTTTAAGGACACCTCTAAATACGGCGTTGAAATGCCAGAAGAGCTGGCGGCGGTACTCATGAGTGATCATGAAGCGGCACAGATCTTTGAATCTTTCACCGATGGTAAGAAACGGGGTATCATCTATATGGTATTAGGTTATAAGAATTCACAGACTAGAATTGATAAGTCTTTACGTATTTGTGAAAATCTAAAAAGGGGTATCCGCAAGAACCCTGATCTGCTAAAATCATTTTAAATTAAGATTGATTCGCCCTTGAATATTATGTAACTTCCCGTCCGAATTTAAATTTACACAAATGAAAACTTTAAAATTAATAGTCCTTGGAATTGTGTTAATAAGTGGATATAACTGCAAGGAAGTTAAGAAAGAAACCAAAGAGATGTCGGAGGAGGCAGAAGAGGTTATGGAGGAAATTACTGTAGAAAGTATCCAATTTAAGATGGAAGCTAAAAGTGACAGTAATGTTGAGGGAGTTGTTACGTTTACAGAAGAAGATGGGAGTGTAAAAATGATGGCAACCCTCTCCGGATTATCTGAGGGTGAACATGCTATACATATACACGAAAAAGCGGATTGTTCTTCGGCCGATGGTAAATCTACCGGTGGCCATTGGAACCCAACGGCTCAACCTCATGGGAAATGGGAAGCTGAGGAAGGCTATCACCGTGGTGATATTGGTAATTTTACTGCGGATGCCGCTGGCAATGCCACAGTTGAATTTGCAACGGACCAATGGTGTATAGGTTGTGATGATGAAACCAAAAATATTTTAGGTAAAGCTGTTATTGTGCATCAGGGTGTTGATGATTTCACCTCTCAGCCCAGTGGAGCTGCAGGCGCCAGGGTAAGCTGTACCGGAATAATCCAATAATAGAAATTTTTAAGACTGCTAATAAGATATAAAGCCAGGCTTGTCCTATTGATCTTTCTTAGTTGAATTGTGCAAAGAACGATGTGCAAGGAAGATTTTAAAAAACAGAATTAGCATTATTGAGATCCAGATAATAAATAAGAAGTATTCCATAACTCAAGGGATATGAATAAAGTTGGTTAAGATTATTTTTCTATAAATTCTGTAACACTTGGGGCGTTTCAGAAGTGCATTTTTAACATTTGGACGATAAATTTACACATTTCATCCATAAAATCCTACAAAAAAGTTAATAATCTCATAAAATAAGGTCTCATAAAGGCCTCATTCTGAAGGTAAAAGCACTTTCAATTATCCTAAGCAATGTTCACTTTATCTTTAAAATTATATAAGGTTTTATTGCTATTATGATATAAACAAGGAATCTAAATTCTTTGAGGTCTATCGTTAATGTCTTTCACATCATTTTAATGTATTGGATTATGTGAATCTTGTGAAAGCATTGAAAATATTAGGGCTTGGTAATATTATTTAAATACTGATATGTCGTAATATTAGCTTGCCATAGTTATACTAAATGGAGTATCGATAAGCATGTTCTTATATTTTAGGCTATTTTTGAGGTTTTAAATTGGTCTGCTCATGAACCCATCTGCAACAGGTTGGATAGATAAATTTGGTTCTATTGTCAAAGACAATATACCAATGTATACAGACTTTTCTCAATTGCACACCGATTTAAAAGGAACGGGGTTCGTATATGGCATCAATATTAATACCCCACAATATATCCCAGTAGTACAGGCACTCTCAGAAGATGAAAAAGCCAAGATAAATCTGTTAACCGGCCTTTATCACGTACATAACTTTTCTAATCCCGATTCTGAATTTGAAGCTTTTCTGGAAGCAGTTTTCAACTTCTATACCCAATTAGGTGTAAGCAGTATCTCTTTTCTGAACAAATTATTGACGGGTAAGAAAACTTCTGCTAAGCTCGAAAAATTAATAGAATCAAGAGTATACCTGGAAGACAACCTTATCAGTAAGACTTTCAACGGTATAATCACTAATTCATTACTATTTGTAGATGTGCTTACCTTTAAAAAATTTCTCGAAGAAGGGGTCCAAAGCAAACAGCATGCACAAAACCTGGAATATATTGCCATAAATGTTGCCTATCATGCACTTCATTCTAAGGAAAAGAATAAAAATGATGAGAAGCTTGTACAGTTGTTCGAATCTTCCCTGACCTTTATTGAACTCGAAGAACAAAATTTTGATGGCTCTTACAGAAATCAGTTGATCAATTTTACTTCGCCCTGGGAAAAACACTTCTTCCTGGATGTTGCATGTCTTACATTATGGGAAGATAAAAAGTTAGTTTTTCAAGAATCCGAATACCTGCTGGGTATTGGATCGGATATGGGTTTAGCTGAAAACCAGATAAACAAGTCTATCACAGAAATCATCAGCTTTTTTGAGAAAAACGTTGACGAGGTTCCTTTTTTGAAGAATAATAATATGGCCATGCAGTTCTATGACAATATGGCCCAGGCAGTAAAAAAACTTATTCTACGAAATAGAAAACGTCTTCAAAAAGAGTTATCGGAGAGTAAGGAATTAATGGCTTTGATTTCTAAATCTACAGTAAAAGATCTGAGCGATGCTGAGAAGAAAAAAATGCAGCATCAATTAATTGATATTTTTAAAAGTATTCCGTCTCTGGCCATATTTATATTACCCGGAGGTGCAGTACTCCTACCCATATTCATAAAATTGATCCCTCAGCTGCTCCCATCTTCTTTTGACGATAACAGAATCGATAAAAAGAAATAGAAAATGGCCCCGGCAAGTGGTATTGAAATCTGTAATAGTTTATGCTCATTTTAGGCCGGTATTACTCTAGCCATAATTTAAAATCTCGTACCCGTTCCCTGCTAACAATTACTTCTTGCTCCTTAAATCTGTTCAATACAATTTTAAGACGAGAATTGGTATAGGATATGATGTCTTTTATATGGTTGACATTAACATAGTGCTTTCTGCTTACCCTAAAAAAGACCTTGGGCTCCAAATCCGATTCCAAATTGTCCAAAGTAGTATCAAGCAGGTAATTCCTTCCATCAATTGTAGCGGCATATGTCCCTTTATTTTCACTATAAAAACATTCTATTTCATCCGCATTAATGATCTTAATATGCTGTCCTACCTTAGCGGTAAATCTTTTTTTAAAGTCCCTTTCAAGAGGATTTACCAATAATTTTTTAATATCATCAAAATCCAGTGTTAGTTTTTTATCGTTGGTAGCTAAGTTCTGGTACTGCTTAAATGCGGCCTCCAATTCTTCATCATCAATTGGTTTGAGCAAGTAATCTATACTATTGAGTTTAAATGCCTGTAAAGCATATTCATCGTAAGCAGTAGTAAATATAATTGCACTATGGACTTCCACCTCTTCAAATATCTCGAATGATAGCCCATCGGAAAGCTGAATATCAAGGAAAATCAGATCCGGGTGTTCATTGTCATGAAACCAGGCTATAGACTCTTCAACCGAATGCAACATAATAGGGCCAACTACTCCCAATTCGCCAAGTAAACGCGCCAGTCTCCTGGCAGCGGGTTTTTCGTCTTCAATTATAAGTACCTTCATGCGGTATTAATTATATTTTCCAGAATTATTTTTATCTTCTTCAATGATCTTTTTTATCTGTCTTTCCTCCCATTTCTTCAGAAAGTTAAATTTGTACCTGTACACTACTATTCCGTGTATTAGTAGTCCTACGCCCCATAAAGCGGGTGTTAACAGGGCGTTATAATTCATCCATTCCAGAATACCGGTAGCAATTTCCTCATTATTGTCTTTATAGACATTTATTATCCATTTGATGGCCAGTATTATCCCTAAATTTATAACGATATACGCCTTCACATGGCCCCAGAAATCTTTGAGTTCTTTAACCTTTTTCTTGGCCCGTTCTAGTTTCTGTAAATACTGTTGATCAAGTTCCATTATCTGTACTTTTCTGCATCCTTCTTATCCTTATCTATATACTTCTGGATTTGTTTTTCCTCCCAATTCTTTCCAAAGAAAGGATTAAGATTAAACACGTGGGCTCCATGAAAAAGAAGACCCAGCCCCCAAAAAATGGCAGTAAAAAAGTGCCCTAGTTTCCAAAAACTTTCACCATCTTTTAAAGTAGCCAGATAGATATTTACCAGGATAAACAAATTAACCAAAATATACACCATAAGGTGAATATAAAACCCCTTCATCTCTCCTACCCGCTTTTTGGCTCTATTAAATTTTTCCTGTTCGTAATTTTCCATTCTTATTTAAATTAACTTATTGTTTCTACTCCCAACGGGTCTTCCCCTGATCATCATCCTCCATAAATTCTTTGATTTTCCTACGCTCCCAGTCCTTTCCAAAAAACGGGTTTAGGTTAAAGGTATTTAAGGCATGAAACAATAGCCCTATACCCCATCCAAATGCGGCCCAAAGAAACCACATATACCTCCAGCTATTTGTCCAGTAGTTTAATGCTGCAAGCAGAGAAATTACGATGACATAGGAGGTTAGATTTCCATAGAATTTCTTTAATTCCTCTACCCTTTCTTTGGCTTTAAAGTACTTATTTTCTTTATTAAAATCTTGCATGGTGGTTGTTTTATGTTGAAATGTTTAGTGTTTTAACTTCTACTTCAAAATTCAGAAATCGTTATCAAATTTTAAAATGTTTGCTACCGTACTGTAGATTATTCAGGATGAATTGTAATTATATTCACAATGCTTAAAAGAGCATAAAATCATCCTTTTCCATCAACTCTCTGATCTTTTTTTCCTCCCATCTCTTTCCCCATAACGGATTATATCCAAAGGCTTCCATTGCGTGCATGGTAAGGCCAAAACCCCATCCCAAAATAGGGAAGATCACCCAGGGGAAATCTGTCGTTTTATAATTCAGCCAGATGAGACAGGGAATAATTATCAGATAAATGGTTAAATGACAATAAAATTCCTTCAAAGTTTTAACCCGCTCCTTGGCTCTTAAATATTTTCTTTCGATATTATTATCTGCTGTATGCATTGTTTTAAGCTCCATTGTTTCGTTGTTTAATTACCTTCCAAAAGTCTGACTATTCTGGCTTTTTTAGAAAAACAAACTACCGAGTTGTGCTTTGCACTGGATGAATTGTACTAATGCTCATTTAAATGAAAACAGATTAAAATTCGTCTTTTTCCATCAGTTGTCTGATCTTTCTCTCTTGCCAGCTTTTCCCCCAAAACGGATTGTATCCAAAGACCACCATACCGTGTATGACCAGTCCAATACCCCAACTAAAAATCGGGAAAAACACCCAGGGGAAATCTGTCGTTATGTAGTTCAACCATATGAGCATAGGGATGACGAAAATATAGGTCAATAAGTTGTAAAAAAAGCCTTTCATGGCTTTCACTCGTTCCTTGGCTCTTAAGTACTTGCTTTCGCTATCAATATCTGGTGTATTTATCTTTTGTTGTTGCATTTTTCAGTTGCTTAAATTATAGTACAAACGTTCCAATTCAGGAGTGCTTTAAGAAATATTAATTACCGAATTGCACATAGTACAGGACGAATTGTAAGTGCAGTTATTTAGCTTGTAAAAGGTTAAAAATCATCTTCTTCCATAAACTCCCTGATCTTTTTTTCCTCCCAACTTTTACCCCATAGCGGATTATATCCATAGGCCTCCATACCGTGTATAGTAAGTCCAAATCCCCACCCTAAAATAGGGAAGATCACCCAGGGGAAATCTGTTGTTCTATAGTTCAGATATATTAGAAAAGGGATTACAATGCAATATGCCATTGCATTTCCATAAAAGCCTTTTATGGCCTCCACTCTTTCTTTTGCCTTTTGATACCGCTTTTCTGCTATATGTGACTTTTGTGTTTCCATAACAGATATTTGCTTTGTTAACATGGGTATTGAAACACTAAAATCTGAAGCAGTCTTTTCTATATCTACACTTCTGTTAGATAAAATATCATAGCGTTGTTGAATATTTACAAGTCCTACGCCACTGCTCTTTTTAACCACCTGCTTCTCTTGCAGGTTATTACTAATAGTGAGCCTCCCATCCTGTTCAAATACTTTTATGTGTAAAGGATTGGAAGCGGTCACCACATTATGCTTTACTGCGTTCTCTAATAAGAGCTGCAGGGATAATGGCACTATTTTGGCCTCAGGATTACTGGACTGATCCGGGATGTCAAAAATAATGCTGTCTTCAAACCGCATCTTAAGCAATCGAACGTAGGTCTTTGCGAATTGTAATTCCTCATCTACAGTAACCAGATCTTTGTTCTTCTGTTCCAATACATATCGGTATACTTTGGAGAGAGAGGTAGTAAATTTCTGCGCCTGGTCCGGGTCCTCTTCAATAAGACTGGTCAGCACATTTAGGCTATTGAACAAAAAATGGGGATCCAATTGATTTTTTAAGGCGTCAAATTTAGCCGAGGCCGTACCTGCGATAATCTTATGTTCTTTTACCTTCTTCTCCTGAAGTGATCTGTAGAAATAAACGGCGTGAAAGAATACGGAAACTACAATGGTAATCAGCAAGGAGACGGCATAATATATAGCCCTTTCATTGGCAATGAACTCATCCCATCCCAGACCTTCGAATCCCATATTGATGAGAATACGAATCCAGAATATGCCCAGCATGGTGAGTACCACCCCACCCACAGCACCGATAAGTATTCTGTATTTTTTGTACTTTTTCCATACTACTTTGTTATTCAAATAGTCGAAAAAAATACCATTTATAAACGTTAGTATTACCGAATAAAGCTGGTAATAACCTAAATTAGTCCAGAAAGCACCGTTGAACTCTATTTGCTCCCCAGACAAGAATTGAAGCCCAAGAGATATACCCGCAAGCAATAATCCTATCAATACTCCTACTACCAGTGTCTTCCCTATATATCTCATTGCTTCAACTTAGTATAGTACAACTTAAATTAATCTTCCTGGGCTTGTTCCCCACAGTTGTCAAGAACCATTTGCGCCCTGTCCATTCCCCAATTTGGATGAAAATCGGATGCTGGTTTAAAATTAACAAAAAGTTCCAAGGCACGCTCAACATCTTTGCAATATGGACTGATGTCTTTACCAAAATACCTGGCTGCACCCATATCCCACTCTGCTTTGGAGAAAACCACTCGAGGATTGTCAGGGGCTATCTCTAATGCTTTGCTATAAATAGCCACATTTTTAGCGGAGTATTCCATCCCATAAGTTGCCCCGTCAAAAGCAATCCATGCCGTATTTATCATGGCCTGTTGAATCAGAATTTCCGGATTATCAGGAGAAATGGCATTGGCTATATCTATAAATTCTTTAGCTTTCCCCAATTGCTGTGTTAACTTTTCCTTGTCTTGCTCACCAAATGAGATTATTGTATTAATCTGTGCTACATAATAGGCGGGTACCCAATTATCCATTTCTACCGAAGCTATTCTTTCGAAAAGGTTAGAAGCCTCAGTAGTTTTATTTTCACCCCAGAGTTCAAAGGCCTTTTGCATCCCCTTGGAATATTGATCCTGAGCAGATGTTACTGCGCTAAATAATAATAAAGTTACTAGTATTAAATTTTTCATCTTTTTAATTTATTTGATTTATGAGGCAAAATTGATTCTATTCTGTTCCTATTTGAAAAAAAGAAGACCCAATTGTCATAATTTCAGGCTGGATTGTAATTGGGTTGTTATTTTTGCTGCTAAATTTGAAGCATTCCAAAAATTATAGTAAAATGAAATATATTATTCTTGCAGTATTCCTTCTTTTTGGCATATACACCTTTGCCCAACGGCCCATTGCAGTGGAGAACGGTAAATTCTTTGAAAAAGAAGGCAACAAAATGCTATATGGAGGCATCAACGAAAAAGAGCATTTTAAGATCAACAATCTGGAATTGAAACCAAAACAATTCCACTATGGCATCGGGCGCGAAAAATTCCCAGCACTTATAACTCCGAAATTTGAAACCGTTTCAGAAGCCGACAATCACTGGGAAGACACCGATAGATTCCTTGTAGCCTATAAAGATGATCAGGTTAGGGCTTATTCCGTAAAAGATTTAACAAGGCACGAGGTGGTTAATGATGTTATTGGCGGGGAACCAATTTTTGCTGCCTATTGCATCCTTGCAGATCTCGGTGCCATCTATAAAAGGACTTACGCCGACAAAGTATTTACTTTTGCCGTTAGTGGTTATACGTATTTTGACCCGAAGGTTTGGGAAGGTTTAGACGGCTTTATTCTTTGGGACCGGGAGACAGAGAGCCTTTGGTGGCCGTTAATAGACAGGGCTGTTTCCGGCCCGCTTAAAGGAGTGGGGCTTCGTAAACTAGACCAGATTTATTGGAAAGACACCCAATGGAAAGATGTCAAGGAAAACTTCTCCAATGCTAAAGTCTTAATAAGCAATCAGGATTTTGAAAGACCAGATTCCTGGAGAAAATATAATGATGTCTCCAAAATAGTTGAAAAGTTTGTAAACTAAAATCCATACCAGAAGATGTATATACCAAAACAGTATAAGCATGAACAGCTTTCGGAAGTAAAGGAGTTCATTCGGGAAAATGCCTTTGCAATTTTGGTAAATGAGGTTAGTGGCCGGCCATGGGCCACACATATCCCGCTAGAATTAGAAATGGATGAAAATGGCAAGGAATTTCTGGTAGGTCATATTGCCAAAGCCAATCCGCAGTGGCAAAATTTTGATGAGCAGAAGGAGGTGCTTTGTATTTTTAACGGACCCCATAGTTATATTTCATCTTCCTGGTACAAAGAGGAGGAAGTACCTACATGGAATTATATCGCAGTTCATATTTACGGGAGGTTAACCATTTTGGATGAAGCGGCCGTATTGAACTCACTGCATAAATTGGTAGACAAGTACGAAACCAATTCAAAAAACCCGGTCTCTTTACATAATATGTCCAAAAACACCATGAGACAGATTAAGGGTATTGTGGGGTTTAAGATTGAAATAAAAGAGGTACAGGCCGCATATAAGCTTTCACAGGGAAGAGAGCACGACCATGAAAACATCAAAAGAGAACTAGAGGAAAAAGGGGCAGCTTCAAAGGCCATTGTAAAGGCAATGAACAACAGCTTAAAAAAGGACAGGAACTTTTGATTATCAGATGGTATGAATCCTGGACAGCAGCCTGTCTTTATAAGATTTACTTATAGGAATTACTTTGCGTTTAATTTCCAAATGGCTCTCTGCCACAACATCTAATTTGGCTAGATTCACTATAAAAGACCTGTGTACACGCATTAATCTTGTTCCAAATAGCTCCTCTTCAAGAGTTTTTAGGGTACTGACCAACAAATATTTATTGTCGCTGGTAAGAATATGGCAATAATTCCGATCTGCTTCAATATAATGAATATCCTCTAGTAAGAGTTTTACCATCTTCCCATTATGCCGTATAAAAATACGATCATTCAACACTTCCAAATCGTAATTTACAGGGCGCTCCTCTTCATGCCTTAACGTAAGTTGTTGTGCTACTAGAGCTATGGTTCGTTCTAAATCTATCTGATTGAAAGGTTTGGAAATAAAGGCATACGGATGTGTAGTCTTTGCATTAGAAAATGTGCCTTCATCGCTATTGGCCGTAAGATAGATAACTGGAATGTCACAAAATTGCTGGATGGCTTTTACGGTTGCTATCCCGTCTAATTTCCCCTTGAGATTTATGTCCATTAAAATTAGATCTGGCGGATTTAATTTACAATGCGCCAAAGCTTCCTCTCCCCTGGATGCTATGCCTAAGACATCATAACCCAACTTGGATAATTGCATTGCCACATTTGCGGCAATGATCATATCATCTTCAACTATAAATATGCGTAAAGAATTCTTCATTTTTAAGCAGCTTTGTTCAATTGAAATTCAAAAAACACCTTAGTACCTTTTGCATTCATCAACTTCATTTTACCGTCTAACTGGCGGGTTAACAACTCAATTAATTGGGTTCCAAACCCCGTTCCTTCTACCCTTAAATTACCCGACTTCCCTACTCCATTGTCTTTCACGGTCAGGTATAAAAGTGAATCTACTTCTTTTAGGGTAATCACAATTTTACCCTTTTGTCCACCGGGAAAGGCGTATTTCATGGCATTGGTAATTAATTCATTGACAATAAGTCCGATAGGAATAGCTATATCTACATCTAACTCCAAAGTTTCCATATCGCAGCATAGACTTATTTGTTCTTTAGCCCCATAAGAACTAATCAGATAATTTCCCAGGTTCATAAAATAATCCTTCATTTCAATTGCGGCCAGACTTTGCCCCTGATAAAGTTTTTGATGAATCATACTCATGCTTTGTACACGTTGTTGGCTTTTACGCATGGCTTCAATTACATCTGGGTCATCAATTATTTCTGATTGTAATGAGAGTAGGCTCGATACTATTTCCAGATTATTTTTAACACGATGGTGAATCTCTTTTAGTAAAAATTCCTTTTCCCGATTTTGCTGCTGAAGCAGTTTGTTCTTTCTCACATTGTTTTTAATAGCTTTATAGGCTAATAATAAGAGCATGAGCAATAAGGCAGCAATAATGATAATCAAGGTCTGCCTGGTCCTTTGCTTGGAAATTTGTGTTTCCTGAAGTTGAATTGTTCCGTCTTTTTGGGCTACATCGAACTCGGTTTGCAATAGAGAAATACGCTGGTCTGCTTCTGCTGTAAAAACACTTTTCTTTAATTTGTCATATTCTGCGAAAGCCTGATATGCCTCCTCGTACTGATGATTGCCTGCATAAGCCTTCCCCAGGGTTTCATATGCAATACTGAGATAGTAAGAATCTCCAAAATCTTCGGTAGCGGTTTCTATACATTTCCTTAGGCTACTAATGGCGCTGGTATATTTACCCTGAAGATTTAAAAGTTTTCCAATCGAAAGATAAGAACGCATCTGCATAAAGTTGTTCTGCAGCAATTCTGCATACTTAATTGCACTTTGTCCTGCTTCTGCCGCTTCATCAAACCTGTTCAAATAGGCATATAAGTCTACCAGAGAAATATATACATCACTAAGGTTATTGTAAAATCCATACCGTTCTCCAATGGTAATGGCATATTCATAGTACCGCAAGGCCTCATCGTACATCTTTAGTGCCAGATAATTGTTTCCTACCACATATAGAGTAAAATCATAATCTAGGTCGTTAATGTTTCGCTTTTCAAATAGCTGAATAGATTTTAAACCATACTCCAGACCCTTCTCATATCTAGATTGTTTCCAGAACAGATTACTTAAATCGCTAAAGGCAAGTGCCATGGCCTTAATATCTCCAAGCTCTTCCCCTATTCTCAAGGATTCTAAAGCAAAATCTGCAGCTCTTCCCAATTGTCCCCTCCGTTCATAGATATAACCCATTTGTGTATTTAAGAATGGCAAATCGGTCTTAAGTACTTTATTACTGGCCTGCTGCAAAACCTGCTCAGCACTATCCAGTTTTTCCATCCTCAGTAATATGGCTGCCTGCGTTATCTGAAATCTACCCTCCCACAATAAATTATTACAGTCCTGGGCTTGTTCCAGGCCTTCTTTGGTATACATCATGGCCTTATTGAGATTACGGCTGTGCCAGAAATAAGCCAAGTCATTAAGAATAGAGAATTTAAGGGTGTCTACTGCAGTTCTGGCATAGGCAATTTCCAGGGTATCCAGGTATGAAGCACCAAAATTGTCGGTCTCTACAAAGACCTTTTTGTAGGGTTTTTCGCTAGTGAAGTCGATAATTTGAGAACTAAGAAGACCGTAATTCCCAAAGAGGATTACTAAGGTAATAAGCCCTTTGAACAGATCATGTCTCATCACAGGTATATTCTCGTCCGGGGGAAATACGAGCTTAGTTAAATATACAACATTTAACGAAACAACTGTTAGATAACTTAAAATGATCTCTCGGACATAGAAACTACATGTTCGTCCTAGTTGTATTTATTATTCTCCTTAAAATTAATTTATTAGATAGTGAAAGCTTCACAGCTTAGTAATGAGTTGGGTAATTCGGGTACTTATGAAAACAACATATTTGGCTATTGTTTTACTAGTTGCCCTATTTATATCATGTAAAGAATGGTCTGGAGCAAAGAACGAAGCCATTGCCGAAATTTCACATGAAGAATTGTTGAGAAATACCTACGATAATTTTGTTGAATACGCCTGGAACAACAGCAATATGGACAGTCTGACAATACTTATGGAGGAAAACTTTGTCAAGTATCACAACGGTATCCAGATTGCGGAGAACAAAAGCGAAATGGAGGCCAATATGAATATTTATTTCAAGGGGTTTCCAGATGGTAGGTTAAGTGTTGATAATGTACAGGTTAAAGGAGATAATTTATTTGCTCAATGGGTGTACATGGGAACAAATACGGGAATGTTCGGAGAATTTGCGCCTACAGGCAAGAAAGTAAAGATTCATGGCTACACCCATATAGAGTTCAATGCAGTTGGCAAGATGATAAAGGAGGCAGTATATTTTAACGAACTGGAATTATTACAACAGCTGGGATACACTTTAAATCCGCCAGTGCTGGAATGAATTAATATATCACACAACCAATAAATTTTAATTATTATGAGAACACAGAAAATCAGCTTTTTAATTGCGCTTTTATTAACTCCTCTATGTTTTATGGCACAGGAAACCAAAAAATCCCAGGCCTTCTGGGTACATGAGGATGTGGTTAAACCTTCAATGGTAGCCGAATATGAAAGTGTTTGTAAAGAATTGATGAATAACGTCAAAAAACACAACATTCAGGAAATGAATAATATTGTGGCTAAGACCGCAGACAACCGCTATATGTGGGTAGGACCAATTGAAAATATGGCCCAGTTAGACCAACCTGTTTTTGGAGATCTTCCCGAGAAAATGGGAGCAGACAAAATGGGAGCCCTTTTTGATCGTATGGATAAGTGTTATGACATAGAACAAAACTATATTATTCACCTGGACAATGAGATGTCTTATATGCCCGGTGGAATTAGCCAAACCATTGAAGGAGAAGATTACAGAAAGTTCCATTACTTTCATTATACGCCTGGCAACCGTGCAGCTGTAAAAGCAGGGGTGAAAGCAATAAAAGACTTATTTGAAAGCAAGGGATCAAAAATGCACTATAGAGTCTATAGGAGTGGATTTGGGACCCGGGGCGAATTTTATATGGTTGCGGTAGCTGCAAAAGATGCAGCAGATTATGCCAACAGAATAGCAGCAAACAATGAGGCCATGGGAGAAGAGTGGCAAAATACCTACAATGATTTCCTGGCTACCCTTGATAAATATGAGGTTTTTGAAGCTGTAATGCTCCCGGAGATGGGGTATTCTCCTTCCAACTAATTTATGGCTTTAGGCTAATATAAAAGATTCAGGCAGGGCAGACAAATTCGGGGGAATTGATGACGATGCAAGAGATAGATTTATGGATTAGTGTTTAAAATCAAAATCAATTTGAGGTCATAGTCATCGTCTGCCTACCTGTTTTTAAATAGAAATGTATTTCAAAAATTAACTCTTAAAACCAAAATCCACAACAGATGAAAAAATTATTATTTGCCATGTTATTAATGCCACTTCTTATGGTATCACAATCTAATGAAGCACTGGTATTAGAAAATGTAATGCTTACAGTACAACCCGATAAAATTGCAGAATTTGAAGCAGGTCTCGCTGCTCATAACAATAAATTTCATGCAGAAGGGCCTTATGGAGCCCGGGTATACAATGTACAAAATGGCAAGAATGCCGGTAAGTACATGTTAATTATGGGGCCGTTACCCTGGAGCGCCATGGATGGCAGGCCATCAACTCAAGAGCATTCTGATGACAATAATAAAAATGTCAGCGCTTACCTGACGTCAGAAGTAGAAGTAAATTATATGAAAATGCATCCGGAGCTTTCCAACTTTTCCAAAGATTTTGAAATCAACAAAGTTTCCGTGTTTATGATCGATATCAAACGTTTTAAAAATGGAGATTTCATGGAAAAAGTGATTAAGAAAGTCGCTAAGGTATACAAGGAAAAAATGCCCGACCAAATTTACGGTGTATACAGCAATGAAATGAATAATATGGACGGGATGGATTTTGGCTGGGTAGAGTTTTTTGAGAGTTCTTCCTGGATGGCCAGAGAGGATAAATTTGCTCAGTACTTTGAGGAGGTTCATGGAGCTGGAAGTTTTCAGACTTTCATTGCAGATGTTGAAGCTACAACAGATGGTGACCGCACTGAAATATGGACACTTCGCAATGATTTAAGCGGACCAGGACCTATGGTGGAAGCAGTAACCAGACAATAAAGGAGATTTCTAACTAAAATAACAACCAACCTGACCAATTGATGGCAGAATCCCGGGGTTTCCCGGGTTCTGTTTTTAAAGAACAAACCTTATTTACATATGTAGTATAATCCTATTTAACTCACTTAAACAAAACCTGCCAAAATGAAGAAAACAGTTGAACTTTTTTTGATGGCCACCACATTCTTATTTATCTGCGCTTGCGCCTCTGAACCCGAACCGGGTACTATTGAACATATAACTGCTGTAACGGGCGAAATTAATGACACCCGCCTGTCATCAGCGAATGATACCCCAGGGGATTGGATCACATATGGAAAAAACTACAATGAAGATCGCTACAGTCCGTTAAATTCGATAAATGCCTCCAATATTGATAGCCTGGGATTAGCCTGGAGTATTAATTTGGGGACCAAGCGCGGTATTGAAGCTACCCCTATAGTAGTAGATGGTATAATGTATGTAACAGGACCCTGGAGCGTTGTCTACGCCATAGACGCCCGGACAGGAAAATTAATATGGACCTATGATCCTGAAGTGCCTAAAGGATATGGAGAAAAAGCCTGTTGTGATGTTGTCAATAGAGGAGTTGCGGTCTATAAAGGATTTATTTTTGTCGGCACACTGGATGGACGGCTGGTAGCTATAAATGCTGCGACAGGAGAAAAATCATGGGAAGTACTCACTGTAAATCAGGATAAGGCCTATACTATTACAGGTGCGCCAAGAGTAATCAAAGGAAAAGTCATTATCGGCAATGGCGGTGCGGAGTACGGCGTACGGGGATATGTTACAGCATATGACGCATTAAGCGGAGATGAAGCCTGGCGTTTTTATACTGTCCCTGGCAATCCTGCAGATGGTTTTGAGTCTAAAGCTATGGAGGATGCCGCTAAAACCTGGACCGGTGAATGGTGGAAATTTGGAGGAGGCGGTACTGCCTGGGATGCCATAGCTTATGATCCTGAATTAAATACCGTTTACATTGGGGTTGGTAACGGCTCGCCCTGGAATAGAGACATAAGGAGTCCTGAAGGAGGGGATAATTTGTATTTATCTTCTATAATCGCCCTTAATCCGGATGACGGATCTCTTAAATGGCATTACCAGACCACTCCGGGCGATACCTGGGATTATACTGCTACACAACAGATCATCTTAACAGATCTGGAAATAAATGGGGAGATTAGGAAAGTGCTTATGCAAGCACCAAAAAATGGTTTTTTCTATGTCATCGACAGAGTAAACGGGGATTTTATTTCGGCGGAACCCTATGTATATGTAAACTGGGCCAAGGGAATAGATAAGGAGACTGGCCGACCGATAGAAGCTCCAAATAGCAGATATCCCAATATGAATACTGAAATAGCCCCATCTGCTTCCGGGGGTCATAATTGGCAGCCAATGGCGTATAGTCCCGTTACCGGCTTGGTATATATCCCTGCCCGTGAATTTGGAATGTTTTATGGACAACCAGCAGAATTCAACTACAATGACGATGGAAGGTCATGGAATATAGGTTCCGAATTCAATGCCGCCAATAACATTCAGGAAGACACTTTAGCCAGGCAATTTTATGGCAAATTAATTGCCTGGGATCCCATTAATCAAAAAGAAGTTTGGAATGCAAAACAACCCTCTCCATGGAACGCAGGGGTTCTGGTAACCGATGACTTTGTTTTTCAGGGAACGGCCGAAGGGGACCTGGTCGCTTTTGATGCCCAATCGGGAGCGGAAGTATGGTCTTATCCTCTTGGCACCGGAATTATCGCACCACCAATTACTTATGAAGTAGATGGTATACAATATATCACCATCCCGGTTGGTTGGGGAGGTGTTCTCGGTCTGTGGATGAAATTTACAGAACAAATTAATCCCGGCTCTATTTATACCTTTGCTCTGGGAAAAAATGAGCCATTACCAGATTTTCCAAAAGCAGAAGTAAAACAATTAGTTCAGATAGATTATGATGCTTCGAAAAAACAGCTGCTGATAGGTGAAAAAAGATATCTAAGGTATTGCTCTCAGTGCCATGGCGGAGGGGGTTATCCGCAGGGAGGTGGTAATATACCAGATTTAAGATACTCCACTGCTGCAACCTTTAAAATAATGACACAGATTGTGGGTGAAGGGCTATTCCTGGAAAAAGGAATGCCAAATTTCGGAGACCGTTTAAGTGAGGAAGAGATATTGAATATTAAGTATTACCTTTTGGCTGAAGCTGATAAAGCGAGAGCTGCACAATAGTATAAACCTTATTATAATACCTTATAACTAATCAATGAACACTACCAAAAGTCGAAAACCATTTACTTATGTTAACAGTACCAATTATTTTGTCGGCCTTTTTTTGCTGGCTATAGTGGGTTTTTGGCCTTCTTATTTTTCGAAATTCTTTGACGGTACGGCAGATTTTACTTTCTATATGCATTTTCATGCGGTCCTGGCGGTATTGTGGATTTTCTTTCTGATTGCACAGCCGTTATTGATCAAGAAGAAGCATTTTGCCTTGCACAGAAGTATTGGTAAGATATCCTATATTTTGGTCCCGCTGATTTATATATCAGTACTACTCCTGGCCCATAGCCGTATTACGGGAGAGGAGGAAAATCTGGGTCTCAGCCTTTGGGTGCCTTTTAAAGATCTCATCATTTTTACTTTTGGCTACGGCGTGGCCATCAGATATCGGAAAATTATGCCTTTACATGCCAGGGGCATGATAGTGGCCGGAATTGTACTTATAGAACCTGCTATGGTAAGAGCCATAATAAATTTATTCTTTGACGGTAATTTTGTTCCCCCGGCATATCTTGTATCTATTGGGCTTTTATACAGCTTACTCATTATCCTAATAATTGCCGAACGTAAAGAAAAACGGGGCAGATGGATTTTTCCTGTTACCCTTGGCCTTTATATATTTGTTCATTCTGTAATATTGTTGCAATATTCCGTACCCGGCTGGCAGGCAATTGCCAAATGGTTTGCCGGCCTACCCTTAACCTAGAAGCCTCTTAGCAGAACTAATATGAAGAAAATTATCATTGTTACAGTAATCCTGTTGATCAGTACAATTACCTATAGCCAAAAACCAAGGGCCCGGGATCTGGGAGTGCCTTTTGATGGTACCCCCGGGAAACTTAATGCCATAACCGATGTAAAGGGAGTTGAAGTGGGCCATAGTACCATAATTTCGGGTAGTGGCAAAAATGTTATAGGTAAAGGACCTGTGAGAACAGGAGTTACCGCTATCTTTCCAAGAGGGAAAAAATTTAATCCGGTATACGCCAATTGGTACAGTCTTAATGGCAACGGTGAGATGACCGGAACCACCTGGATAACAGAATCTGGCTTTTTGGAAACACCAATAATGATCACAAATACTAACAGTGTTGGGGTGGTTAGAGATGCAGTATTAAAATGGTATGTGGATACAAATTGGTATCAGGGTGAGGATTGGTGGTATACTTATCCGGTAGTAGCCGAAACCTATGACGGTTTTCTTAACGACATATACGGTTTTCACGTTAAAGAGAAACACGTTTTGGAAGCTATAAACAATGCTAAAACCGGAAGAGTGGAAGAAGGCAATGTTGGGGGCGGAACGGGGATGATGTGCCTGGGATTTAAAGGTGGTATCGGTACTTCTTCGAGGATGGTGACCGTACAAGACACTACTTACACTTTAGGTGCTCTTGTACAAAGTAATTTTGGTGCCAAAAGAAACCTGAATATAGCAGGAGTACATGTTGGCAGGGAACTAAAAGATACCTTAAACTATGTTTTTAATGCCCCTCCGCAAACCAGAAGACAAGAGGGAGATGGTTCCATAATTGTAATTATAGCTACAGACGCGCCCTTACTTCCTCATCAGCTAAAGAGAATAGCTCATCGGGTTACCATAGGGATGGGTGTGGTTGGCGGGAGGGGAAGTAATGGATCCGGTGACATATACCTGGCCTTCTCTACAGCTAATGAAACTGCATTTAACCGGGACAAAAACACCAGGGTTGAAACTTTGTCTAATGACAGGATAACACCACTATTTGAAGCTACATCCCAGGCTGTGGAAGAGGCCATAATTAATGCCATGGTGGCCGCTGAAACCATGGAAGGAATTAATGGAAACACCGCCCATGCCCTACCCCATGATTTGCTGGTTGAGATATTAAAAAAATACAAGAAGATTAAATAATCCTTGCTATACAATTAGGAAAAGCTGACAAAACACCTGCTGCATCCAGGGTGCTATTAACTACCATAGGCCTTAAGCACTTTTTCGATCTCCTTATCTACCTCCTGGTCGATAATCTTTTTTTCGGGATGTTCATCCAGCCATTTCAATGTCCTTTTAATTCCTTCCGCAAAGGGAATGGTAGCTGTAAAACCCGGAACGAAGGTTTTAATTTTGGTATTGTCAAAAATGACGCTCTCTGCCTTATCTGCCAGTAAGGTTCCTGTAAATGAAGGGGCAATTTTACAAATAAAGTCAGACGCTATATGAACTACCCTAGCCTCTTTTCCTAAACTATCTGCAAGTATCTGATAGATGGTATTCCAGTTTAGAATTTCATCCGATGTTATATGAAAGGCATGTCCAATGGCCTGGGTTAGTCCCAATAGCCCAACAAATCCCTTAGCGAAATCATCAGAATGTGTTACCGTCCATAATGAGGTGCCATCACCGTGTATAATTATCTCCTTTCCTTTGAGTATCCTGTCTGCTGTGGTATAACTATCAAATCCGCCAATTGCTATAGGAATTACAGTATCGTAGGTTAAAGACGGCCTGACTATGGTAATGGGGAAATTTTCTTCACTATATGCCTTTTGTAAACGTTGTTCACATTTAATTTTATCGTTAGAATAGTCCCATAAATTATTACACAAAGGAGTAGACTCTGTAATTACAGGGTAGCTCAATGGTGTCTGGTAACAAGAGGCAGAGCTGATGAAAATATACTGTTTTGTTCTTCCCTTGAAAAGTGTAATATCCCTTTCGATATCTTCCGGGTTAAAGGCAATCCAATTTACCACAACATCCCAGCTGTGTTCTTTAAGTTCACTTAACTCCTCCGGTTTATTAATATCTCCAAGAATGACATTTGCCCCCTCAATGGTATTTTTAGAAGTACCCCTGTTAAGCAGGTAGAGGTCCAGACCTTTTTCAATTGCTAATCTGCTTGAAGCCGAACTGATATTTCCCGTGCCTCCGATAAATAAAACTTTCATGCTAATCCAGTTAAGTTGTTTGTTGCAATTTAATGGATTTATCCCTAGTTAAAGTAACCAAGTCTTACAATCTTCAGTTGAACCAATTCTAGAATCGGGCAAATTAATTATTTCCTTACCTTTTGGGCAGAGATGAATTAAAATCTTCAGCACCACATCTAATTTAATAAGAAACCACTATTAAAAAGTAATATGAATAACCTCAGCAACGAAGTTGAAGAACACTATCACAGCCCCGATTTATTTGGCCGAATTCTAGCAAATTTAAAGGCGGCTGGGATAGCTTTAGATGAAGTTAGACGATCTGATATTTCAGCTGTAGATGAATTTCATGTACGCGGTGCAGAAGTCTCAAAAGAACTTGCTGCAGGTCTCCAACTTAAAGACAAGCAGGTATTGGATGTTGGTTGTGGCATTGGGGGACCATGCAGAATGCTGGCAGACGAATTTGGTTGCAGGGCCACAGGTATAGACCTGTCTGAAGAATTTGTCCGTACAGCCAAAATGCTTTCAGAACTCGTTGGTTTGGAAGACCAAACATCGTTTGTACATGGTGATGCCACAAACTTACCTTTTGCAGACCGGTCTTTTGATTTGGTCTGGACGCAACATGTGCAAATGAATGTGGAAGATAAGACCAAATTTTATAAAGAAATTACAAGGGTATTAAAGGATGGTGGTACTTTTCTTTACTACGATATTTTTAAAAAGGGAGATGAAGAGGTAAATTATCCTATGCCCTGGGCCAGCCAACCCAAGATAAGTTTCCTGGCAAAAGTATCAGTAATGGAAAATATACTTGGAGACCAGGGCCTGAGGAAAGTGCAAACAACAGATCAAACTGAAAAAGGGATATTGTTTTTCGAAAAATTGTTAGCGAACTTGGCAGCATCCGGCCCTCCAAAGTTAGGATTAAACCTTTTAATGGGAACATCTACCAAATTAAAATTGGGCAATTTGCTTAAAGCATTAAAGGAAGAAAAACTTATTTTACAAAGCGGCAGCTACAGAAAGTAAAATCCAATCCTAAACACATCACTAAAGGAAGTCTAATCCTTTGATTTGCATTAAATTTAGTACATGGTCAAAAACATCCAGCTCAGGGTAAAACCAGAAGAATTAGCTCAAAAAGACATTTTAAGGATAAAAGCAGCCCATCACCTGGGATACCCGGTAGAAGAGGTGGCCGTTAAAATAAAGCGTAAGTCAATAGACGCAAGAAAGGCTGTAGTTGTATTTAATTATAAAGTTGAAGTGTACATCAATGAGGAGGTTCCTAAGGGGGAAATACAGAAATTCTACTATAAAGATGTTTCCAAGGCTAAGGCCATCCATATTATTGGTTTTGGCCCGGCCGGGATGTGGGCCGCTCTTAGATGTTTAGAATTGGGATATAAACCCGTAATACTTGAACGGGGAAAAGATGTCAGAGAAAGAAGAAGAGACCTCAAAGCCATTAACCAGGACCATCTTGTGAATGAAGATTCCAATTATTGCTTTGGCGAGGGAGGGGCCGGGACCTATTCTGATGGTAAATTATATACCCGAAGCCTAAAACGGGGAGATGTCAGAAAGGTATTTGAAAGTCTTGTACATCATGGGGCCAGTGATCAAATTCTGATTGATGCCCATCCGCATATCGGCACCAACAAACTTCCCAAAATTGTAACCAATATCAGAACAACCATTTTAGATCATGGAGGAGAAGTATATTTTAACAGCAGGGTTACCGACCTAAAAATTAAAGAAGGTAAAATCTGTGCGCTGGAGTTACTTAATGGAAAGGTATTGGAGGTAAACAAGGTAATCATGGCTACCGGACATTCTGCAAGAGACATCTATTATCTATTACATAAAAAAGACATAGCCCTAAAAGCCAAATCTTTTGCAATGGGAGTCAGAGTAGAACATCCTCAGCAAATTATTGATGCTATTCAGTACCATTGCAAAGGCCAGCGCAGCGAAGTATTACCAGCTGCAGCCTATAGTCTGGTGCATCAGGTAAAACACAGAGGGGTATATTCTTTTTGTATGTGTCCGGGAGGTTTTATCGTACCCGCTGCTACTGCACCCGGTGAAGTGGTTGTCAATGGAATGTCTCCGTCTAAAAGGAATAATCTGTACGCCAATTCGGGTATAGTGGTAGAAATAAATGTCGATGAAGATATTCCCAAATATGAAAAGTTTGATGTGCTAAAAGGACTAGAATTCCAAAAAGACCTGGAAAGATTAGCGTTCACTGCAGGAGGGAGATCTCAAACGGCCCCGGGGCAGAGATTGACAGATTTTGTAGAGGGCCGCTTATCATCGTCTCTAAATCCCTGCTCCTACCAGCCCGGTCTAAAGTCTGCTCCTTTACATTCACTATTACCAAAACTAATTGGCAGCAGGTTACGATCTGGTTTTAAAGCTTTTGGAAGTAAAATGAAAGGATATTATACCGACCAGGCAAATATTGTTGGCGTGGAATCCAGGACATCATCTCCCCTGACTATTCCGAGAAAAGTAAATCTGGAACATCCTGAAATAAAAGGGCTCTTTCCATGTGGTGAAGGCGGTGGATATGCCGGGGGCATTGTCTCTGCAGCCATGGACGGTGAGCGTTGTGCAGAAGCTGCTGTGAAAAGCTTTTGACAAATTAAAGTCCATTACTTAATTTTTTGATCTCGGGTAGATTTCACAGCAAATTTTTATTAAATTTAAAGAAAGAGTACAGCAATGTTACACAACCGGTTTTGGCAGGCATTCTTTGCATTAACACCAATAATTGTGGTAATAATTGCTATTGCCGCCTATATGGCATTCTTTATATCACTAATGCACAATGCCGCCGTAGCTGAAAGTTCGGGTGTTACTTCTGCCTCTGTAATTCTTGGAGAAGTTAGTCTCTTTATTATACTTATATTCCTTGCGGTACTACTGTCTCTGGCAAGCCTAGTATTTTTCATCGTGCATGCAGTTCAAAATCCAAACCTGAAAGAAAACAACCTGCTATTGGTTTGGATCCTCCTTTTTGTCTTTGTTAGTGGCATTGCACAGGTGATCTATTGGATTATTGAAATACTTAACAAACCCCGACCAACATAAACTCTTAAATCAAATCCATGAATAACAGACGCCTCTTCATTAAAAATGCCATCCTGGGAACTGCGAGTTTATCGCTCCCAGCCTATTTAAGTTATGGCACCCAACCTTTTGTAAATACATCGGCCAAAAAACCTAAAATTTCACTGGCTCAGTGGTCATTGCACAGGGCCTTGGAAAAAGGTGAAATCACGGCGGAAAACTTTGCCCAGATAGCCAAAAACGACTTTGATATTTCCGCAATAGAATATGTAAATCAGTTTTATGTAAAGCACGGATCCGATCAGAAGTTCTGGGGCCAAATGAAAGAACGGGCAGATGATCTGGGGGTAAAAAGCCTGTTAATCATGGTAGACAATGAAGGTGAATTGGGTAACCCTGATGCATCGTCAAGAAAATTGGCGGTGGAAAATCATTATAAATGGATAGATGCTGCCAAAATTCTTGGTTGTCATTCTATACGTGTCAATGCTTTTGGGACAGCTAAGCGAGATGTTCTTAAAAACGCGCTTATTGATGGTCTGGGGCAACTGGCCACCTATGGAGCCCAGCAAGAAATAAACGTCCTTATCGAAAACCACGGGTTGCACACTTCCGACGGCACCTATATGACCGGTATTATCAGGCAGGTAGACAATCCGTATTTGGGAACTTTGCCAGACTTTGGAAACTGGTGCCTGAATACCGAATGGGGAAGTACTATGAATGATAAGTGTACTGAGCTATATCCTCATGAAAAAGGAGTAGCAGATTTTCTGCCTTTTGCCAAAGGGGTCAGTGCAAAGTCATATAATTTTGATACGTCCGGGAACGAAACTTATCTGGATTATCCCAAATTGCTGAAATTAGTCAAGGATGCCAATTTTGACGGTTATATCGGGATAGAATACGAAGGAAATAAGTTGAGTGAAGCAGAGGGTATTAAGGCTACCAAAAATCTAATTGAAAAAGTTTGGAAGTCGCTCTGATAAGCGAGACACCAACTATAACGGTTTTATGCTGAACGGGCTACTTATTTTACAAATCCCAATTTGCGTTCGGTTCTAACACCAACAAATCGTTGTAAACTATCTTTATACGAATTAAGAATTACAGTAAATAAAAAGTCGAAAAACGGGATGTATGATTCAGATGTATTACGGAACACTTCAAATTCCTCTCCTTCATACTCATATTGAAGGAAATACTGTCCTTTGCTGTTTTTTCTGTACTTAATATGAATCAGAATCAATTCTTCCGGTAGGGTCTCCGGTGCTTTACAAACGGTGAGTCCAATACCAAAATGCCAGTAATTATCTTCTTTTAAATCTATTGCATGTATCAGCGCAGGTGCCACTAAATGAAAAGCTTTACTATCATCTATCCTGTATAATGAAAATTGCCCTTCAGGTATTTCATAATACGCTTTTAGTTCTTTTACAATTTCTATGGAAAATGTATGACAGTCCTTTTTGTAATTTTCAAACTGATCCTGGGCGGCGCTATATGCACCACATAACTGATGAAATTTACTTTTCCCCATCTGGTCTTATCTTTTGCAATTCAACTTTATCTGTCCCTACAATTTATGGAATAATAGTAACTTATTGCTATTTAGTTCGCCGGAAGTACCAAAACTTCATCTCTGGTAATGACTTTGATGCTGTTCATCATATCATTTGCTCTTCTATTGTCTTTTATTGCCACTGCGGCACCCTTCCAGCTATGCCATTGCAGAAAATAGGCCGCCTTACCAGCCAGGGATTTTGCCATTTCAAACTGGTCCCAGGTGCCATAACTTTCATCTTTTGGCCCTGTCTCGCTTATGACCAGAGTTTTTCCCAGAGATCTCATGGCCTTGTAGTTGGGAAACCCTGGTAGATTGCTATAATGATTAAGCCCTGCAAGATCTACATAGTCCGAGCCCGGATAATAGGCCGTCACCTCAGCATTCCAATGAGCATAAGGAATCACGGAATACGTCCAGATAAGATTATCAAGGCCGTAATCATAGGTAAACGTATTGTACAAATCTTGCCACAAAGCCTTAAAATCATTAACGTTAGTTTGTTGGTTATTATAGGCATTAATACCCCACCAGAAATAATCACCATTCATCTCATGAAACGGACGCCATATTACGGTCACCCCGGCACTTTTTAGTTCTTGCAATGCTGCCGCTATATTGTCTACCTCTCTTCTGTAACTGCTTTTTGCATTACTCTCCCCAGAATTTTTTAAGAGTGCCCTCAAGTCTATGGCATCCCTATTCTCAACGGTGTTCCAATATGCATCAATCCCTTCCTTAAACGGATTGTCTGCATGCCAGCTAAGGGCAACCAACCCTCCTTCATTCCAGTGGTCAATAAGAGTGTTCAACGGATAGTTATCACCCTGGAAGTATCCCAGGTCCGCCCCAATAATACCCACATATCTATTTGTCTTACCAGCCAATCTACCAACATATTCCTGGTAGTAATCATTAATTAGGTCTGGTCTGTCTCCGCATTGTTGCCCGACAATGATCTTATTTTGGGCAATGAGTTCATCAAAATAGGCCAAAATATTCTCCCTGGTTCGTGTATCGTAAACAGCGTTATGTTCCTGTTTTATAATGGATTGGGGAGTATTGACCGCCACATTTAAATTATCAGAATCAGTTGCAGGTTTATATTGTTGAGGGTAACATACAGATGCCATGAAAAACCAGATAAATGGCCAAAAATTAAGTGTTGAAGAGGTGCTAATGGTCATATATTATTACAACCAATAATCATTCCAGAAATTAATATGAAGGTTTGTAGGTAAAAGAATAAAATTATATATTTATGTAACTAGTTACGTAATTAATAGTATTAAATATGTTTTTTAACAAAGTTGGTAAAATGGCCATTGGTAGTCGCCTTCGCATGCTCAACGAGCGCATTTCAGAAGATGCACAGCAACTCTACCAAATTTACGGGGTTGAACTAAAACCCAAATGGTTCCCGGTATTTTATATGTTATCTACCAGCGATAGCCACTCCATAACGGCAATCGCCAAGGAGATTGGGCATTCTCATCCTTCTGTTTCTAAAATCGTGAGAGAAATGTCCAAAGCCGGATTGGTAGATGAGCAACCGGATGAAAACGATGGCCGGAAGAACATCATTTCACTTTCGGAAAAAGGTCAAAAGATCAGGATAAAGATTAAAGATCAGTATGCAGATGTAGACAAAGCCATTGAAAATGCCCTTGAGCATACCACCCACAACCTTTGGATTGCTATGGAAGAATTTGAATACATGCTAGATCAAAATTCTTTGCTGGGAAGGGTGCTGGATGAGAAGAAAAAAAGAGAGGCCAAAAAGGTTGAAATTGTCGACTATGAAGAAAAATATCGCCAACATTTCAAATCTTTAAATGAAGAATGGATCAGAAAGTATTTTAAAATGGAAGAAATGGATCATAAAGCTTTGGATCATCCCAAGACCTATATTTTGGATAATGGAGGTCATATTCTAGTTGCGCTATATGAGGGGGAAGCAGTTGGAGTATGTGCCCTGATTAAAATTGATCATCCGCAATTTGATTATGAATTGGCCAAAATGGGAGTTTCTCCTAAAGCTCAGGGAAAAGGAATTGGATGGTTATTGGGAAATGCCATTATTGATAAAGCCAAATCCCTTGGCGCCACTAGCTTATACCTGGAAAGTAATACCGTCTTAAAACCGGCAATTGCCCTCTACAGAAAATTGGGTTTTAATAAAATCTCAGGAATTCCCACCCCTTATAAACGCAGTAATATCCAAATGGAAATGAAAATAAATCCATAAAACAGGCGGTAACCAAAACTGCCGTTACCGGAAATTATGGTGTTAGACCGTGTAATATTTAATATGCCCTAAAAACAGATGGTATGGCAAGGCGCAGTGCATAAGTCCGGGACATTATCCCCTATGCTTCAAGCGCCTTTTTAACGTAAACCATGGCTAAATGTGCCCTGTAATCCGCATCAGCAAAATGATCGGCCATCACCTCTACCCCATCAGTGGCGTGAGACGCCGCATCACTATTGCCATTATAGGCCTTTTCAACTGCAGTCGCCCTGTATGGGGTATCCGCAACACCTGTTACCCCTACTTTAACCTCATTGCCATTTTTCACGGCAGCTACCCCCACGACGGCAAAACGAGAGGCCGATTGGTAAAATTTCTGATAATTTCCATTGTTTACTTTTGGGAAACGTATGGCGGTTATAATCTCATCCTCTTCGAGTGCAGTAGTGAAAATCCCCTGGAAGAAATCACTCGCGTCGATAGTCCTGTCGCCCTTCTTCCCTGTTACTTCAATTTTGGCTTCACAGGCCAAAACGACGGCCGGATAATCAGAGGAAGGATCTGCATGTGCCAGGCTGCCCCCGATAGTACCTCTGTTCCGTACCTGAATATCTCCTATAGTCTCAGCGGCCTGGGCCAAAATATTTAAATCGGAGGTAATTAATTCTGCATTCAATATTTCTTTATGTGTGCAATTGGCTCCAATAACGATTTCATCTCCATCTTCAGAAATTGCTTTCATATCGGAAATCCCGGAAATATCTATTAGCAATTCGGGCCTGTTGAGTCTCAATTTCATGGCAGGAAGCAGGCTATGCCCACCCGATAAAATTTTAGTATCAGATCCGTGCTTGTCCAGGAGGTCTACCGCCTCCTCTACGGATGATGCCTTTATATAATTAAACTTTGCTGGTATCATAACTTTAAAATTTTAGTTTTGAATTGCTTTCCATACTCGCTGAGGAGTAAGCGGCATTTGAATATCCTTAACCCCAAGATGGGCCACTGCATCAACAACCGCATTTACCACCGCGGGAGTTGAACCTATAGCACCTGCCTCACCAGCACCCTTAACACCCAGAGGGTTATGAGGACAGGGGGTTGTGGTCCTGTCTGTTTCTATCATGGGCAGGTCATCTGCCCTTGGCATGGCATAGTCCATATAGGAGGCATTAATCATCTGTCCGTCTTCATCAAAGACCACTTCTTCCAAAAGCGCCTGACCAATTCCCTGGACCACCCCACCGTGAATCTGACCATCTACAATCATAGGATTCATCACATTACCTACATCATCGCATGCGATAAACCTTTTAAGATCTACTCTACCGGTATCTGAACATACCTCCACCACAGCAATATGAGTCCCAAACGGATAGGTGAAATTTGCAGGGTCATAAAAACTCGAAAAATCCAATCCAGGTTCCAGGCCTTCAGGATAATCATGGGGTACATAAGCCGTTAAAGACACATCCCCAAAACTCACTGATTTATCTGTTCCTTTAACCGTCCATTTCCCTTCTGCGTATTCAAGATCCTCCTCAGCGGCTTCCAATTTATGAGCAGCAATCTTTGCCCCTTTCTCCAATACTTTTTCTACACTTTTGATTATAGCACTACCCCCAACAGCAAGACTTCGGGAGCCGTAGGTGCCCATTCCAAAGGCTACCTGCTCTGTATCTCCATGAAGAATTTCCACATCATCCATATCTATTCCAAGTTTGTCTGCAACGAACTGTGCAAATACGGTTTCATGCCCCTGCCCGTGAGAATGAGTTCCTGTAAATACAGAAACTTTCCCTGTTGGCTGTACCCTTACGTGGCCTACCTCGTACAATCCGGCTCTTGCACCCAGGGCTCCTACAACGGCTGAAGGAGCAATTCCACAACCTTCGATATACGTAGATATTCCAACGCCTAATAATTTACCGTTCTTGCGGGCTTCTTCCTGTTCCTTACGGAAATCCTCGTAGCCCAGCATTTCGAGCCCTCTTTTAAGTGTCTCTTCATAATTACCGCTATCATATTGTAAGGCAACCTGGGTCTGATATCCTGGCTGCTCTATCCCGTCAAAAGGAGGTATAAAGTTCTTAAACCTGATTTCTGCCTGATCCAAATTCATTTCCGCCGCTGCTTTAGAAAGCATTCGTTCCAGTAAATAGGTAGCCTCCGGGCGTCCTGCTCCTCGATAGGCATCTACAGGTACTGTATGTGTAAAAGGTGCTGTAACATTTAAATGGATCAATGGTGTAGTATATACCCCCTGAAATAAGGTACCGTGTAAGTAAGTAGGTACGGCTGGTGCAAAAGTAGAAAGATAGGCTCCCAGACCACAATACTCATCTGTCAGGTGGGCCACAATTTTACCTTCCTTATCAAATCCCATTTTGGATGTCACTACATGGTCTCTGCCATGTGCATCGGTTAGGAATGCCTCGCTGCGATCGGATGTCCATTTAACCGGTCTGCCAATTTCCTTGGAGGCCCAGGTTACTAATGCTTCCTCCGTATAGTGATATATTTTACTACCAAAACCTCCCCCTACATCATGGCTTACCACTCTAACCTTATGCTCAGGTATTCCCAATGCAAAGGCACATAACAACAGTCGGATCAAATGCGGGTTTTGGGTGCTTGTATAGAGTGTCCATTTATCTGCGTTTACATCGTAATCGGCAATATAAGATCTCGGCTCTATGGCATTAGGAGCGAGACGCTGATTCCTGAACTCCATTTCTGTTACATGGTGTGCTGCCTCCAGTGCAGCCTCTACCTCTGCCCTGTCGTTCCCTATGCACCAATCAAAGGCTGCGTTATCTGTCCATTGGTCGTGCACAAGAGGTGCTCCGTCCTCCATGGCATCACGCGGATTGGTAACCGCCGGCAACTCTTCATAATCAACTTCTACAAGTTCTGCCGCATCCCTTGCTAATTCCAGGCTTTCGGCAATTACTATGGCAACTGCTTCCCCAAGGTGACGAATTTTATCTTTTGCCAGGAGCGGATGCATTGGTTCCCTCATGGTCTCCCCGTTCTTGAAATTAACCTGCCATCCACATGGCACGCCATACTGGCCACACCCATCATCTGCCGTGTATATGGCCACCACCCCATTGGCATTCCTGGCAGCTGAAGTATCTACATTTAATATTTTAGCATGGGCATATGGACTTCTGACAAAGGCCACCTGTGTCATTTTAGGTAATTTAATGTCATCGGTATACTTTCCTGCTCCCTTTAGAAAACGAGCATCCTCTCTCCTTTTAACTGATTTTCCTATAAAATTTCCCATGAGTTATCCATTTATTTTCTCAGCAGCATGCTGAATAGATTTAACTATGTTGTGATAGCCGGTGCATCTGCAAAAATTACCTTTCAGCCCTTCTCTGATTTCCTGCTCTGTCGGGTTGGGGTTGTTCTTAAGTAAGTCTGCTGCAGTCATTACCATCCCCGGTGTACAAAATCCACATTGTAACCCGTGATTTTCTTTAAAGGCTTCCTGGATTGGGTGCATTTCAATTCCATTTGCCATTCCTTCAATTGTTGTAAGTTCACAGCCATCGGCTTGTACGGCCAGAATGGTGCACGATTTAACGGCATCTCCGCCCATAAGAATAGTACAAGCGCCGCAGCCACTGGTATCACAACCAATATGCGTCCCTGTCAGGCTAAGTGTTTCCCGCAGGTAGTGAGACAGGCTCATCCTGGGTTCAATATCACTGGTATACACCTTCCCATTGATAGTTAATGTTATATTCATATTTTAAGATTAAAATTTAAACTCTTTATCTGATCAACGCTTAAGATTCCGTTTGCTGTTGTTCTTTGATATGTGTTTCCATAGCCTGAAAAAATTGCTTGGATAACGTACTTACAACCCCACTCATAATTCTTTGTCCCATTCTGGCTAGTACCCCAGACATCTTGGCCGTTCCTGTATAGTTAATCTGGGTATTTCCTTCCGGGAGGGGTTCTAAGTTCATTTGTATCTCGGCCACCACATTACCCATTTTGCTTTTCTGATCTACAACAAGCACACAACTATGATTTTCAACTTTGTCTTTTATAGACAATTCACCTTTAAACTCCCCTTTAACCGGTCCTACTTTTACTTCAGATATGGCATGATACGTGTCTTCTCCTTTTTCTTTCAATTCTTTTACTCCGGGGGTGATCTTTTCCAGAATCTCAGGATCCATTACCATATTCCAGAAACTGACTGGTGTTGTATTTAAGGTATGGCTTCCTGAAACTTTCATGTAGAATTCTTGGGTCTATGAAGATAAAAATTATGATGTGAATTCCTGAAATTTTTAACTGTTTTTTTATCTAAATGACTAATTATTTACATCATTAAACAGCTCCTCTGTAATTATTTAAGAATAAAACTGATTTTTCATAATATCTCGTCGCTTCACCGAAGCATGGATGGCCTGCTTTAAACTATCCAGGTTATGGGCAGATACAAGCGTATCTATATAAGGAAGTGCTGTTTTCATTCCCATTGCATCCGGTGAAAATTCGGGGTTTCCTGCAAGAGGATTTAACCAAATTACCTTTCTGGATTTTTTATAAATAAATTTCATGGCTGCCTTCATGGTAAGGGGATCCCCGGTATCCCATCCATCACTTAAGATAAATACAATGGTTTTTTTATCCAGATGGCTATGGCCGTAATTCAGGTTGAAATCTAAAAGACAACTCCCTATGGTAGTCCCACCAGACCAGTGCGGCACTCTTTCGGAAATGGTATCAAAGGCCTTTTCAAATTCATGATTATTCAGCATTTCACTTACTTTATGTAGTGCAGTGCTAAAAACAAAGGTTTCTATTTTATCATAAGCGTTTTGAAATGCATAAATAAGATGAACAAAAAATCTGCTATAGAGGTCCATAGATTTACTTACATCACAAAGAAGAACCAATTTTAATCTTCTGTCTTTCCTCTTACTATACACTAAACGCTGCATTTCTCCGCCGTATCGCATATTATCCCTAATGGTCCTTTTAATGTCAACAATCCGGCGTTTTTTGGTTCTTTTCTTTAACCTGCTTTTCTGATGTGCAATCTTTCTAGCAAGCCTTTTCAACAAACTCATCATCAATAGCATTTCATCATCACTCAGGTCCTGAAAGTTCTTTTTGGTCAGGACTTCAATTGCACTATAAGAATGCAGACTTATTTCCTCTGTTGAAGGAGAAAGGTTCAGCCAGTCTTTTAAAGCATTGAATTGCGCTTCTTTTTTTTGAGCATCACTTAAGGTGTTCTTTTCAGGTTGATCCTCTTTTAGCTTTGAATTCACGGCCTTGGCATATTGGTCCCAGAACTCTGTATATAGGTCATTGAAGGCATTGAACTGGTAATTGTTTTTGGCCAGCACAGTCTTTAGCGATTGACGGAAAAACTTCTCCTCTCCAATTGGTACAAGTGAAATAGCATTAAGCGCATCGGCTTCTTCCGAAGGCCCCAGGTTAAACCCCTTATTTCTAAGAAATCTACAGAAATAGAGCATATTGGCAGACAAAGCAGTTCTATACGCTATAAGTGAGGGTTGATGCATAAAAAGTTCGTTAGATTTACGAATTGAGTTTGGGATAAAAATTATCCAATCCTTGAAACAACACCGGTTTTATCTAATAATTCTGAGAGCGCATCGGTAGTTTTTCGCATATCCTGCCAATCTTTGAGAACTACCCCCAAAGTACGTTCTACCACTTCTTTGTCCAAATGAGATAGATGCAGAATGGAGAGGGTCTTTGCCCAATCTATTGTTTCTGAAATTCCCGGTGTTTTTTCCAGTTTTAGTTTACGTAATTCCTGCATAAAAAGGCAGATCTGTTTGCCAAGCTTGGCGTCTATCCCTGGCACTTTGGCATTGACTATGGCCAGTTCTTTTTCAAAATCCGGGTAGTCTATCCAAAGGTATAAACATCTTCGCCTTAAAGCCTCTGACAATTCTCTTGTCCGGTTTCCTGTAAGGATTACATAAGGCCTGTGAACCGCTGATATGGTGCCAATTTCCGGAATAGTCACTTGCCAATCCGACAAAACCTCTAACAAAAAGCTTTCAAACTCTTCGTCCGCTCTGTCTATTTCGTCTATCAGAAGGACAGATTTTTTCTTGCTTGTTATTGCTTTAAGCACAGGTCTTTCCAATAAAAACCTGGCCGAAAAAATGTCTTTCTCTTTGTCTTTGATACTTTTAGACTCATTTTCCTGCATTTTTAGATACAGTAGTTGACGCTGGTAGTTCCATTCGTACAGGGCGTGGGTGCTATCTAGTCCTTCATAGCATTGTAGTCTGATTAATTCTGAATCCAGGGCTTTTGCGATGACTTTAGCAATCTCGGTTTTACCAACACCAGCGGGGCCTTCCACAAGAAGGGGTTTCTCCAATTTTAAAGCGAGGAAAACGGCCATGGCAATGGTATCTTCCGTGATATAGTCTTGCTCTAAAAGTAGTTTTCGAATTTTATCCAGTTCGGCATTTTCCATCATTAGAAATGATCTCTATGTTTGGAGTTTAAGATACCGAAAATCGAGTTGTGTTACAAATAGAACAATGGCTCGCACCTATTAGTTAAGTTGTAGCCTATATATTCTTATAGATTATCAAGCTGGTTACTTTTCTTATCGGAACTTATCGTCCAGAAGAAACCTACGAAAAAGAAACTATCTGCCGCCGGTCTTATCGCCCGGCGATCAAAATTGCCCTGGGCATTAGGTGTATTGGAGTATTGATAATTATTAATATTATTAAACCCTAACACATTGTTTACCGAAAAGTAAAGTATTTTCTGCTGATCTATTAAGTAGGCCCAGTTAATACTTAAGTTATTATAAGACGAAGTTTTGGCCGACATAAAATCCTGGGTATTGGGATTATCATAAGGCCTCCCGGAACCATAATTGTATGAGAGTCCAACCTGTGACCTCCAATCTGTTATAAAATATTTTGTAACGACCGAGAAATTGTGTTTGGCAGCAAAATTTGGGGTAACCCGTTCGCTGTAGTTACGATAGTCGCGCTGTGTATCTAAATAGGAATATGAAATCCAGTAATCCAGATAATCCACACTTTGGTTATCTCTCCAGAATACATCTAGTCCGGAGGCATATCCAAATCCACTATTGGTATATTGGGAATTTGGCAGAGGAATGTCTGTATTGTACTTAGTTAAATTATCATAATCCTTATAATAGGCTTCGGCCCTAAAAGTTCTGCCATCGCCCAGGTATTGATAATTTAATATGTAATGAGACGTTTTCTCACTTTCCAGGGTCTGGCTGAATTTCAGATAATCCGTGAGCGGGTTTTGGTAAAAATCTCCATATGCCAATGAAAACTGGCCTTTCTCACTGCTCTTATAGGCCAATGATACTCTGGGGGCAATATTGAATTCTCCGAGCACATCTGTATGTTCTGCGCGTAGCCCCAACTTCATTGCAAACCGCTGACTAAAAAATATATCCGCTTCTGTAAAAACCGCGCCAAGGTGATCCTTATATCCACTATCAAAAGCAAACCCATCCTCTGCTGTAAAAGTATCCTCGTAATCGGTTAAAAAATATTCGGTCCCAAGGCTAAGATTAAGGCGGCTATTAAATCCTTTTTGCAATTTTAGTTTAAGATGTGTTGCTGTTTCTTTTGTCTCTATAACATCTGTCATTAATTCTATATCATTGGAATCCAAAGAAAGACCAACTCCGGCGTTGAGTGTCCATTCGTTTCCAAAGAAATGTTTATATGAAGAATTTAAGTAGAGATTGTTATTCTTTAATTGAAAGCGTACAAAGTCGTCAAAATTTATGTCTTCCTGTTCAATATCTAAATTGCTGTGCGCATAGGCCGTGTAGAATTTAAACATATTCTTTTCTCCTTTACTTCTGAATACAGCCTCTCCGGAAATAGACTCATAAGGGCTGTTCCAACTCACTCCCTGGTTAGACGGAATTAATGCTTCGTAAGGAGCGAGGTTAATATAACTGGTATTAATACTTAGAGATTCATCTCCCCAAATCTCGGTATGTCCCAGGCCTGCACCGACAGACATTAAAGAGATATCTGTTTTTTCCTGATCGGGAACATCCGTTGTATTGAGCAAAAGAACACTGGATAGTGCCTGCCCGTATTCAGCAGAATAACCTCCCGTACTGAAAGTAATCCCCTTAAATAAAAACGGCGAGAACCTGCCACGGGTTGGTATATTGTTAGCGGTTGCACTAAAGGGTTGGAAGACTCTTAAACCATCAATAAATACCTGAGTCTCCTCTGCAGCCCCTCCCCTTACAAACAATCTCCCATCTTCATTAACTGTACTTGTCCCCGGTAAAGTCTGTAAAGCGGCTACAAAATCGCCCGCCGCGCCTGCTGTGGTTACAATATCGAGTGGCTTTAATACAGAGGCCTTAGAATTATCTCCTGCCTCAAAAGTGCCGGCAGTGAGGGTTACTCCACTAAGGGCATTGACCGCTTCGTATAAGGTAATTCTGAGTTCCTTAAAGTAATTTACATTACCGGCTTCGTAATGGGTTTCATAGCCCATCATGGAGATGACCAGATTTTGGGTGCCACTTTCTGTGGTTTCGAAATTAAATTCTCCGTTTTCATCTGTAGAAGCCCCATCATAAGTTCCATCGAGATACACATTAGCTCCACTTACGGGCAACTCATTATCGTCTGTTATTGTCCCTGATATTAAGGACTGCCCCATGGCCGAAGTAACAGCAATTAAGAATATGAATAAAAATAGCGGCTTTCTCATGTTGATTCGTTTTTGATACCACAAAGATGATCTGATCCCTATTTTTTTCCCAAACAGACAGACCGAACTGTTGAATTTTTGCACTGAATTGGAAGTGATGTTTTGAGCTACAATTGGGTCGCTATTTTCAACAGTTGAGTCGCATTTAGTTTCACGGATTATCCAGGGTTTGCATTTTTGACCCATCATTAACATCAAAACATTAAATATGAAAACTCTAGGACTTATTTTAGGATTATGCATGACAGTATTAACCACCTATGCCCAGGACACAGACGGAGTAACCGTGACCGTAACTTTGGAAAACGTTTTAAACTCTAATGGTAAAATACTTGCCGGACTACATACTGTAGAGACATTTATGAAAGGACAGGGAATAGATGGATATATGAATGACGCTAAAACTGGGGAAATGACTTTTACCTTTGAAAATGTTGTTCCCGGAACATATGCCGTCTCTGTTCTGCATGATGAGAACAACAACATGGCAATGGACTTTGAGAGTAACGGTATGCCAAAGGAAAACTATGGAATGAGTGGGAATCTTATGGAAATGGGGCCACCAACATTTGAAGGGTCAAAATTTGAAGTTGAAGGGGAAGATGTTGAACTAAAAATTCGTTTTTAGGCGAATAAAGATTATTCTCAAATTATATTAGAAAGGCCGGTAGCTTTACCGGCCTTTTTGTGGTTTGATCATTATACACTACATTTAAATTATGAAAATGCTCCCTCTATCAAAATGGAAAGAAAAATATCCATATTAATCTGGAGCATCTTTGTCTGCAATTTTGCTTTAGGACAGACCGCAAAAATAGATTCTTTAAAAAATGCTTCTGGCCTGGCAGTTTCTGATTCTTCCAAGATCAAGATTCTCAAGGACATCTCATGGGAGTACCTCAACAATAGATACAATGGAGATCTGGCCAAGGTATATATAGACAGTGTATTTGATTTAAGTATAAAAGCGGAAATCCCATGGGGCACTGCTCTGGCGAATTACCAATCTGCCGTTCTGGAAAGACAGCAAGGCAATTATGACAGGGCATTAGATTTTATAAACGCGAATCTTGCTTTCTGGGAAACCAGAGACAATCAAAATGCCCTGGCTAACGGCCTTTACCAGAAAGCGGTTATCCTTGACCATCTTGGAAGCTATGAAAAGAGTCTGGACATCTATTTTTCCATTTTAAAAATCTATGAAGAACAACAAGACAATTTTAGTATAGCTACCACTTTAAACGCCCTGGGTGAGATCTTTAAGAAAACCGGAAAAATGGAAAAGGCCATGGAAAGTTATACCCGGGCTCTGGATATTTATACCGGATTGGAGAATAAGCTGGAAATGGCCAATTGTAATTTCAATATTGGCGATACTTATCTTCAACAACAAGAACTGGATAAGGCACTCTTTTATTTTAACAAGGCACTTGCTTTAGATGAAGCCGTTAATAGTCAATGGGGTATCGCCTATGATGTTGAAGCAATTGCCAAGGTATATGGCTTAAAAGGCAACTATGCAGATGCTATTAGTTATAATCAAAGGGCACTTAAACTCAGAGAAGCACTACAGCAAAAGAAAGAACTGTCTATGAGCCATACCCAATTGGGTAAAAATTACATCGCTCTTGGTAATTATCCTAAGGCTCAGGAACATCTAACAGAAGCCATCCGTATCACAGAGGAAATCGGGGCCAAACCAGAGTTACAGACCAATTATGATGCCATAGCTACCCTACACGAACAAACTGGTAATTTGCAACAAGCACTAAATTTCAAGAATAAATCTACCATCTTAAAAGACAGCTTGTATAATATTGCTAAATCCAGACAGATTGAAGAATTGCAGGTGCGCTTCGATACGGAAAAAAAACAGAGCGCAATTGCCACTTTGGAGAAAGATGCCGAAATAAAAGACCTAAGGCTTAAGCGGCAAACAACAATCAGAAACATTTTGATAGGTTTATCTCTTGTACTTGTATTGCTGGCTTATGCTTTGTTCAACAGATACAAATACAGGCAACGCATTAAACTAGAGGACGAGGAAAAAAGGCGGATGATAGAAGTGGAAAAGGAAAAAACCGAAATTGAGCGTAATAGAGTAGAAGAGCTTAAAAAGATAGACAAATTAAAAGACGAATTCCTCGCCAATACTTCGCATGAATTAAGGACACCTTTAAATGGTATCATAGGCCTGTCAGAATCCTTAAAAGATGGGGCAGCTGGGAAACTCAACGCAAGGACCATAGAAAATCTGGATATGATCACCAATAGTGGAAAGCGACTTGCGCATCTGGTGAACGATATTCTGGATTTTTCAAAATTAAAAAATAGCGATTTAGAGTTGTCTTTAAGACCTGTCGATTTACAGGCAATTACAAGAGTTGTCCTTAAACTTTCAGCCCCGCTTATCGATGATAAAGAATTACAATTAGAATCCGAAATTGGTCCGAAAATTCCTATGGTGGAAGCCGATGAGAACAGGTTGCAGCAAATTCTTCATAACCTGCTTGGTAACGCCATAAAATTTACAAATTCAGGAACGGTTAAAATAAGTGCCGAATATAAAAAAGACAGGGTTTATATTGCTATTTCAGATACCGGGATAGGAATTCCGGAAGAGAGAATGGAGGCCATTTTTGAGTCTTTCGAGCAAGGCAATGGTTCAACAGCCCGAGAATTTGGGGGAACAGGCCTGGGCCTTTCCGTAACAAAACAGCTAGTAGAACTACATGGCGGTAATATTGAAGTAAGTTCCGAAGTAGGGCAAGGATCAGTTTTCACCTTTTCACTACCAGCGAGCAAAGTTGCAAAATCGGCTACATCAGACCCAACAGATCATTATAGTTCGATTACTCAAAAATTAGAAGAACATAATGCAGTAGACCAGCAAAGTACCACAATCAAGGAACAGGAATTGAGTACTGCCAAGATTCTGGTTGTAGATGACGAACCGGTAAACCGAAGAGTTCTGGAAAATCATCTCACTCTTGCCGGGTATACAGTGGTTGAGGCCAGCAGTGGAAATGAAGCCCTGCAAAAGATAGCCCAGGAACACGACTTTAACCTGGTACTACTAGATGTAATGATGCCGGTAATGTCTGGATACGAAGTTTGTGAAAAGATTAGAAAAGATAATCTTCCCAGTGAGCTCCCGGTTGTGTTATTAACAGCAAAAAACAGAGTAAGCGACCTGGTGATTGGATTCAATGTTGGTGCCAATGATTACCTGACCAAACCTTTCTCCAAAAACGAGCTGTTAAGCAGAATGAAAACTCATTTGAACCTCAGTGGTATTCACAAGGCTACTAGCAAATTTGTACCTACAGAGTTTATTAAATCCGTTGGAAGGGAATCAATTACCGAAATTTCATTGGGGGATCACGTCCAAAAAGATGTAACTGTACTTTTTAGCGACATACGTCATTACACCCATCTGGCAGAGAATATGACCCCACAGCAGACTTTTAAATTTGTGAACTCATATGTGGGCAAAATGGGTCCCTTAATACAGGCCAATATGGGCTTTGTAAACCAATATCTGGGTGATGGGATAATGGCGCTTTTTCCTCATAAAGCAGAACATGCTCTACAGGCCGCCATAGACATGCAAAAGGCCATAGCGCAATACAATATCAAAAGAAAGTCAGAGGGTAAAGAGGAAATATCGGTAGGAATTGGTTTGCACACCGGCTCTTTGGTGATGGGAATAATTGGCGATATCCATCGTAATGATACGGCGATTATTGCTGATACTGTTAATACTGCTTCGCGTATGGAAGGTGTCACCAAGCATTATGGTGCCAATATTATCATCAGTGAAGACAGTCTTAAGACCATTAAAAATAAAACTGTCTTTGGACTTCGATTTTTAGGAAGAGTGAAGGCCATAGGAAAAGATAATGCAGTAGGTATTTACGAGTGCTTTGACGGAGATTCTGTCGAAATGGTCAAGCTAAAAAAGAAAACCTTGCCCGAATTTAAAAAGGGACTGGAGTTCTTTTTTGCTCATGAATTTCCAAGAGCCTCAGCGTCATTTGACAAAGTGCTTGGGAAAAACCCGAATGATCTAGTCGCGAAATATTTCGTAACCAAGTCTGCAGAATACACTATCGCAGGTTCGCCCAAAGATTGGGAAGTAATAAATACCATGAAAGAAAAATAATCGGGTTATGGCAATTGATGTTGTAAACATTGACCTATTTCTAGATAAACTGAAACAAAGCTTCCGTTTCTTAATAAGTTGTAGGCCTGGATATGGGCATTGTAGCATGTAAGCTGTTGATTTGTTGCTGCCGTAATAATTGGGTTCTGTTTGGAATTGAATTCGACGCAAGTTGTAAATACCTGTCATATCTGCTATCGATTCCCAGTTGCAATTTATGCTTTAAACTATTAAAACTCTCTTTATCGTTTTGGAATAATCCTCTAAATCTTTTTTCAAGTCTTAAATATTCCTCAATAGGAAGGCTGGGGGCTTCAGAATCTAGCTGTAAAGTGTTTAGGTTGCTCAATCCTCGCATGGGATCATTTCTGTACAACAACCACTGACCACTGTCGACCGCAGCTTTATGATATTGAGCCGGTGCTTTCAGATCTATTCCATGTGCCGGACTATGACAATATGCTATAATAAGAGAAGGTCCGTCAAAGCTTTCTGCTTCCAAAAAAGCATTAAGAGTATGTTGTTGATCCGCGCCTATTGCGACCGAAGCTATGTAAACTCCTTCGTAATTCATAGCCATAAGACCAAGGTCTTTCTTTTGACGTAGTTTACCCTTATCTGCAAATTTGGCCGCCGCCCCGTAAGGAGTTGCTTTGGACATCTGCCCGCCAGTGTTTGAGTATACTTCGTTATCCAATACCAGGATATTAACATTCTTCCCTGAAGACAAAACATGATCCAGGCCACCAAAACCGATATCATAGGCCCAGCCGTCCCCACCAACAATCCATATACTCTTCTTCACAAGACTATCCGCTATACTAATCAACTGCTTCGCCTCTGGGATAGCCAGAGCTGCCAGCCGGGTCTTTAATTTGTGAATATTATTGCGTTGTTTGGCAATTTGATTTTCGTTGTCCTGGTCTTGAGAAAGGATCTCATCCACTAGCTGCCTACCTACTTTATCCTTTAAAGTAATTAGCAATTGCTTTGCGTGATTTTCTTTTTGATCCAAAGACAACCTGAAACCCAAACCAAACTCAGCATTATCCTCAAAAAGGGAGTTTGACCAGGCCGGACCTTTTCCGTCCGCGTTTTTTGACCAGGGCGTAGTGGGTAGAGCACCGCCAAAAATAGAGCTTGCTCCTGTCGCATTGGCTACAAGCATTCTCTCACCAAACAACTGGGAGATTAATTTTAGATATGGTGCTTCCCCACAGCCATCGACCCCCGTGGAATATTTAAAAAGCGGTTCCTGTAATTGTTGTTGACTTACAAGTGATCGATCTATTTTAGTTCTGTCAAATTCCGGGATCTTCTTAAAGAATTCCCAGTTTTCGAATTCCGCTTCTTGTGTTACTGCCCTTTCTTTTAGCTCTAACGCATTAGGCAAGCAGGCCTCTACGCAGTTATGACAAGAATTGCACTGATCCGGGTTTATTTGCAGCCGGTAATTTAAGGGCGCAACTCCATTGATGAATTCCTTGGATGGTATGGTTTTAAAAGATGCAGGCGCCCTTTCTAGTTGCTCATCCTCTAACGCCTTAATTCTGATAGCCCCTTGCGGACAGGCCATACTACAAGCGCCGCATTGGGTGCAGGCATCCATATCCCACCAGGGCATTTGATTGCCCTGGCCAGAGGAATTATATTTGGCGGTATCCGTTGGATAGGTTCCATCAGCGGGAAGCAAGCTTACAGGGATATCATTTGCATTATTGCTCAAAAGCATCCCCAACAGACTTTGACCAAAATAAGGGTCTTCTATCAAGGCAGTGCCAGCTACCGACTCCCAATCGCTGTAATCTAACGCAGTTACCAAAGCCGGAATAGACTTAAACTTGGAACTGTTTTTCAAAGAAGGGTAGATTTCAAGAAATGCACTATGGGCAGCGGCCAAAGTCGATTCTCCTTCAGCAGAATCATCCAACTTCGCATTTTCATCAATGGTACACAAGACTACATTTTTAGCTGCCATTTCCTTAATTCTTGTTGTTGGGATCTTCAACTTCAAATCAGCTGTACTTAAGGAGGTACGAAGCAAAATGACTCCGTTGCGCTTTATTCGCTTCAAGGCATCGTCATCTACAATGAACTTTAAGGATTCGCAATAAATAAAGTCCGCCTGGTTAATTAGATAAGGCAGACGCACTGCTACCGGACCAACTCTCAAATGTCTGACATTCCTGGCATTCGACTTCCTGTAGTCTATTTCCGTATAGCCCTGAACAAAATTGTCTTGCGTTAGCAACTCCATAGTTGTTTTAAAACTACTTCGGGTATTTTCGGATTTCGTTTCATAAAAAATGGCCTGAGTCATACTTTTCTCAAAAGGCTCCATTGAAGTATACGGCAAGCTCAATTTGGTTACATCATCATTAATACCAATAGTAAAGCCGTTTTTGGGTTGTTCTTTTTTTAAGTTATCTACTATTGCGGTCACCATCCCTGGAGTAAATTCTTTAGAGGACAGACCGTATCTGCCCCCTACTACTTTAGGTAAAGCTCCGCCAGCGGCAATATTTTCGGACTGCATAATTGCCTGTAGTATGTCTAAATACAAAGGCTCGCCAGCCGCACCTGGTTCTTTGGTTTTGTCTAATACAGCGATGGTTTCACAACTTTTGGGTAAGACTTTAAGCAAATGCTTAGCGCTAAATGGTCTGAAGAGTTTTACCTTGATCAGCCCTATTTTACTCCCCTTTGCATTTAGCTCTTTTATAGTTGCAGCAATAGTTTCTGTAGCGGCACCCATTGCCACTATTACCTGGCTGGCTTGTGGGTGTCCTGTATACTCATATAATTTGTATCTCCTGCCGGTTAAATTTGCGAATTTATCCATCTGTTCCTGAACCAAATCCGGGCAGGCATCATAGTATCGATTTATGGCTTCACGAGCCTGAAAAAACACATCTGGCCCCTGTGATGTTCCACGCAATACCGGTCTATTTGGGTCAAGCGCCATGGTCTTGTGTGCCATAACCGCGTCCTCATCTAACATGGTTTTAATCACCTCGTCGGGTACCAACTCAATTTTGGAAGTTTCATGAGAAGTTCTAAAACCGTCAAAAAAATGCACAAAAGGTATTCTCGATTTAAGACTGGCTGCCTGAGATAGCAATGCAAAGTCCATCGTTTCCTGGACGTTAGCAGCTCCCAGAAATGCATATCCTGTATTTCTGGCGGCCATTATATCGCTGTGATCCCCAAAAACCGAAAGTGCATGAGTAGCCAAAGTTCGGGTTGCAACATGGATGACATTTGGAGTAAGTTCAGCAGCAATTTTATACATATTTGGCAACATCAGTAAAAGCCCCTGAGATGCGGTAAAAGTTGTGGCTAATGCTCCGGTTTGTAAAGCACCGTGTAATGCACCAGCGACGCCTGCTTCACTTTGCATTTCAAATACGGATGGTACGCTGCCAAAAATATTTTTTTTGTTGTCTATTGCCCAAGTGGCAACCGCTTCGGACATTTCCGATGCAGGCGTAATTGGATAGATAGCACAAATCTCGTTGGTTTTATATGCGATATGCGCAGCGGCCTCATTTCCTGTACTCAATATGTATTTACTGTCTTTCATTTTAATTATTATCCTGCTGATTGCGGTTTAGAGTGAAAAAAAGGCCACTCTTGTATGTCTTGAGTGGCCTTTTTTTTTAAATAAATCTACTGTTTTTCGAATTCGATAGAAACAGGAGTTGGATTAGAGATCATATCAAATACTGGTGAAAACTGAGCAAGTGCTCTAAGTTGTTCCTCTGACGCATCTGACTTTACTTTATACTTCACCTGGATTCCGTCGTATCCCTTTCTAATTTCCGGATCCAGACCTAAGAATCCCTGAAGATCAACACCTCCTTCTAAGGTAGACTCCATGCCTTCAATGTCTATTCCCTGAGCAGCAGCGTGATATGTCATCGCTGCTGTTAAGCAAGAACCTAAGGCGTGCAGTACAATCTCCGCCGCACTTGGTGCAAGATCTTCACCTAACAATACCTCTGGGTGGTCAGCTTCCATGGTAAAAGTCTTTTTACGTGTGGTGTCTTCTTCGCCAACACCATAAAAACTCTTTACACTGGTGACACAATGCCCACCTTCGATCCAGTTGTTCTTAGCTCTGAATTGGAATTTTGCTAATTCAGGATTCCCTTGAACTGCTTCTACTGTAGCCATCAATTGTTCTACATTTACTCCGTTTCTTTTGTTTTCTGTTGTAATCATTTTTCTAAAATTTAATTGTTAAAGATTTTGTTTGGTTAGTTAAATGCATTCGCCGTGCCAAAAGATACAATTCCTTGTATTTCAGGCTTTTATACAGATGCCAGGTATAAATTAGAATAACGATATTTCGTGTATTAACGATTTTTCATTACTGAATTCACGAGATCTCGAAGAACATTCAGGGATATAATTGTAAAACGTGAGGAAGGTGTGAAGAACAAATTTTGTTGCATGCCAGGTCCGGATATTTCATAGGCAGGTAAATGGTATTGTTGTTATTCTCCTGAATGCTTCATCCGGAATTGTTTGACAAACTCTTGCTATTTATGGTCTAATTGAAGATTTCGCTTCATTATATAATTAGTTGTCAATGTTTAAATCATACATCCAGAAATAAGAAGCCACCGACAATTCATGTTTTAATGAATTTACGTAAGTAGCTAACGGAATTTTGTGAGGCTAAATAGGGCGTTTGATATTCAATGCTTTAATTTTAGAAGTAAGCGTGGTAGGCGGTAGTTTAAGTAAAGCGGCAGCACCACCCTGACCCGATATTTTCCAGGCGGTTTTCCGCAATGCTCTTAAAATATTTTCCTTTTCGAGAGCGATCATCTCTGTGGAAGTATAAATTTTACTTGACTCCTCTGAATTTACAATTACATCTTCGACCCCGGATTTCGGAATCAAGGCCTCCCAGCTCAACTTATTGTTTTGTGAGACGATCACTGCTCTTTCAACGATGTTCTGGAGTTCCCTGACATTTCCAGGCCAGGGGTAGGCAGAAAAAGCCATTTTGTCTTCTTCAGAAAGCGGGGCCACTTTCTTATTCAGTTTAGCGGCAAATTGATTAATCATTTCCTGAGCAATCAAATGAATATCCTCTCCTCTTTCTCGAAGTGGGGGAACCACTATAGGGAACACGTTGAGACGATAGTAGAGGTCCTCTCGAAATTTCCCCTCTCTGGAAAAACGTATAAGATCTCTATGGGTAGCAGCAATTATTCGCACATCAACTTTGATGGTATCTGAACTCCCGACAGGGTCGAATTCTCCTTCCTGAATTATACGCAACAACTTAGGTTGCAATTCCATGGGTAATTCTCCAATCTCATCTAAGAAAATTGTGCCCTTGTCTGCCAGGAGAAAACGGCCCTTCCTGCTACTTGTTGCACCGGTAAAAGCTCCTTTTTCATGACCAAAAAGCTCGCTTTCAATAAGGTTGGCAGGGATAGCGCCACAGTTGATTCTAATAAGTGGTTTTGAGTTGCGTAAACTTGCCTTATGGATGGCCCTGGCAACCAATTCTTTCCCGGTTCCTGTCTCACCCTGAATGAGCACAGTAGCATCGGTCTGTGCTACCTGTTCTACTAAACTTAAAACTGCAGACATGGCCTTGTTCTTTGCTATTATACCATAGCTGCTTGTCAATTCCTTTATTTCCTCCTCCAGATAAGCCGTCTGATTGGTCAGCTGGTTTATGGTATCTTCCGCCACTAAACGTTCCTGGATGTTCCGGAGGATTAAGGTATAATAACTAACCTCATCATCACCGTATCTGCTTATAGTACCTTCATTAAGGGTTATAGTTTCTTCAGATCCAATAACCTTGACGATTTCCGGCAGATAATTATTAATTGCATTTTTATCACCTTCAAGGCCAGATTTAACTAGTGATTCAACCAGATTAGCGCTTGCATCGTCAAAAAAGAACAGCACATTGCGCTGCAATACATCTTTATTCTCTAACAAGGCATCAGCAGATGGGTTGGTAAGTATTATCCTGAAATTATCATCGAACATAATTATGGCATCCATTGCGCCATTGATCAGGCCGCTCATTTTATAATTGGTGAACTCTAACTGCTTCTTAGAACTGGCCAGGCGTTCCTGAATTTCATCCAATTCCCGGTGACGGCGAATCATTACAGACAGAATCCCTTGTGCAAATCCTGCATCATTTTTCATTAATTCCAGAAAATGCTCCCGATCTATTTTCGCTAACTGGGTTGGTTCAATAGCGGTCACCGAGGCAGAACGTTCCTTGTTGTCGATTAGAGCGTATTCTCCAAAGCAATCCCCAACTCCTAATTCTTCAAAATGATGTTCTTTCTCGTGAACACTTACCTTTCCTTTTAAAACGGCGTACATCGCTTCTCCCGGTTCTCCTTTCCTGACGATCTCATCTCTTTTTTCATAGAGCACTACTTCAACATTACTACAAAGATTATTCAGGGAATCATCAGATACTTCAGAAAAAAAAGTTACCGCTGCGAGTATTTCAGATAAGTTTTCAACAGGTTCGGACATATGCGCATTAGATGGTTGCTGATACTAAATATAAATATTTATGACTTACCACCGCAAAACTTATAATTGGCAAATCTTATTGCGGAGGTCAACTACAGCAGAATTCAGGGAAAAGAAAAACCTGTGAGTTTTCTGCAAACTCACAGGTTTATGCTATTAATCTGATTATTTTATATCTGCTCGGCCAACCAGGCCTTCATCATCCACACCGTTTTTTCCTGCTCGGTGATAAAATCGCTCATCATACTGTTGGTACCTTCATCATTGGCTTCGCCAGAAGTGTTTAATATTTCTCTTTCTAATACCAATAGTTGCGTCAATGAAGCCACTATAAGCCTTATTGCATCTTCGTCTCCACTTATGTTTTTACCTATTGGTACCTTTGAATGTTCGGCATAATCTTCAAAGGTGTGCAAAGGCACCCCTCCCAAAGTGAGAATTCGCTCAGCAATTTCATCTACTTTGATATTGGCATCGGTATACAATTCCTCGAATTTAATATGAAGATCAAAGAAGCGCTTACCCTTAATGTTCCAGTGAATACCCCGTAAATTTTGATAATACCTCTGGAAATTGGCCAGTAATACATTTAAATCCCGGCTTAGTCCGGCAGATTTTTCTGCATCCAGACCTATACTGTTTACTTTCATGATTTTGTTGTTTAGTATAAAATTATCATATATAAATGTGAAAATTGATAAATTTTATTGATAGTTTTTATATTTTTATAGTAGAAACTTATTATTGATGACTATAACCCAATTGCAGTACGTACTGGCAGTAGCCGAGTACCAGAACTTTACGCTCGCTGCTGAAAAGAGCTTTGTAACCCAACCCACTTTGAGTATGCAGGTGCAAAAACTAGAGGATGAGTTGGACGTATTGATATTCGACAGAAGTAAAAAACCAATTTCCATAACTGAGGCTGGCAAAAAGATAGTGGCACAGGCGAAGAACATTGTCAACGAAGCGGAAAGGATAAAGGATATTGTTGACCAGGAAAAGGGATTTATCGGAGGGGAATATGTGCTGGGCATCATCCCTACCATTATGCCTACTTTATTACCAATGTTTCTAAAAACATTTATCAGAAAATATCCCAAGGTAAACCTGATCATTAAAGAACAGAGTACGGAAAATTTAATCCGGAATATTCAGGACGGGCATTTGGATGCAGGCATTGCGGCTACCCCTCTTGGCATCGATTTTATAAAAGAAAGACCACTGTATTATGAACCCTTTGTAGGTTATGTACCCAATAATCACAGGTTGAGTAAAAAGGAACAGCTCAGGCCAGATGATCTTGAACTCAGTGATGTTTTGTTATTACAAGATGGTCATTGTTTTAGAGACGGGGTAATAAATCTGTGTAAGTCTCCCAAAGATTACGGCGAAGAAAAATTTCAGTTGCATAGTGGTAGTTTTGAAACACTGATAAATTTAGCAGATGAGGATATGGGGATGACGCTCTTACCTTACCTAAATACCATTGAGCTGGATGCTGCTAAAAAGAAAAATTTAAAATATTTCCGAAATCCTTCACCCGCTCGTGAGGTGAGCCTTATATACCATAAAAAGGAGCTTAAAATCCAGATCACGGAGGCTATAAGAGATGTGATTTCCGGTATAGTCAGAGGTGCAATTGCCTTTCAGGATGTTGATATTATTAGCCCGGTGAATAATAAATAGTCCCTATTCCCATAATCGGGACAGAAGGATAAAAAAAGCCACCTAATTGGCGGCTTTTTTTTATTGTTTTAAATAAATTAAACTTGGCTGCAGTTCTGGCTTATCCGTTATGAACCGCCTTAACCAGAGTTTCAATTCTTCAATTTCGTAGGGGAGTAATCTGGAAATTGCCTTTTTGAGTTCTTTGCTGAACAATTTAGCATCAAAACTTACTTTTTGGAGTACAGTTTTCGTATACTCCAGCATAGCTCTAGCCATATTCTCTGTTAATTTAGTTAGACTGTTGTTACGAATTTAACTAAAAAAAGGTATTCAATATTGCTCAATTTCCGTTAAAAATTAGATAAATTCATCTTAAAATCGATAAAAGGGGTCTATTCATCTAAAATTTCACTTTTGAGACGCTACCAGGTTATTTTAATTAATTTACTGATAATCATATTTTTAGGAGCCTGTGCTAGCCAAAAGAGGGCCAAGATCAAAAAGGGAATCAAGACGGTTATAGACCATAGGGCTTTTGAAAACCACTTTCAGGGTGTTTTTATTTACGACCCTGCTACCAGAGATACCCTTTTTAAAAAAAACAGTTCCAAATATTTTACCCCTGCCAGCAATACAAAAATTTATACCCTATTTGCAGCGCTAAACTTATTGCCTGAAAAATTACCGGTGCTGAAGTATGTATTTAAAAATGATACGCTCTATTTCCGGGGAACTGCAGATGGCACACAACTACACCCATTTTTCAAGGATAGTACAAGTATAAACTTCCTGAAAAAATATGATAATCTATCGTACTCACCTTATGCGATTGAGGATGAAAAATTTGGTCCTGGCTGGTCATGGGATGATTACCACTGGTATTACTCGGCCGAAAGAACTGCCTTACCTCTTTACGGCAACGTTGTGTTTGTTACCAATACTCCGGAATTATCAGTTTCGCCATCGCTCTTTGCAGATAGCATTGTTAATGTTTCAAATTCAAAGAACAGAAACCCTAATAAGAATATATTCTTTTTTGATCCCGAGAGAAAAGACAGTACGGAAATCCCATTCCTAACGAACAAAATCCTGACCAAAAGGATGCTTGAAGACGTTGTTAACAAAGCTGTTAACCTTGTAGAACAAATGCCCGAAGGTCAACAGCAAGTACTTTATGGGATGCCTGCTGATAGTGTATATCAAAGAATGATGCAGGTGAGCGATAATTTCCTTGCAGAACAGCTACTGATTCAGGCTTCTACAGCAATTTCCGATACGCTTAGCAGTAGAAAGACGCGCCAATATGTACAGGATTCGCTGCTATCAGATTTACAGCAACCGCCTAGATGGGTAGACGGGTCGGGGCTTTCGAGGTATAATTTGTTTAGTCCGGAGTCTCTGGTACATGTTCTGGATAAATTGTATTCAGATATTCCCAGAGATCGTCTTTTTAGCTTTTTTCCAGCAGGTGGTGTTTCGGGTACCCTGGAAGACTGGTATCCCGGAGGTGATGCTCCATATATTTATGCCAAAACTGGTTCTTTAGGTAATAATCACTCTGTCAGTGGTTATTTAATTACAGCATCGGGAAAGACACTCATCTTTAGTTTTATGAATAATCATTTCCGTAAACCTTCTTCAGAAATTAAAGAAAGAATGCAGCTGGTTTTTGAGTGGGTACGAGACAATTACTGATTACAGCTAACTGCGCACTGATTACTGTTCACTGATCACTGTTCACTGATCACTGATCACTGATTACTGCTCACTGATTACTGCTTACTTTATCCAGCCGCATCATCTCGCAGCCTTTTTCAATCATCCACAGGATAATCAAAAAAGATCTCGTGTTCACTGTTTATTGTTTATTGTTTATTGATTACTGTTTACTGCTAATTGTACCATGCAGGGCAGCGTACTGTAATAGCATAATGGTTTTAGCGTCTCTGATCTCCCCGGAATTCATCATATCCAATGCTTTTTGGAAGCTGAGTTCCAGTACTTCTATATTTTCGGTTTCATCCTCTGCCCCACCCCCTTCACTTATCTTCATTTTCTCCTCGTAGGCCCCGATAAAAAAATAAAGGATCTCCGTAACCGATCCAGGAGACATATAACATTCAAAAACCTTTTTAACATCATGAACTTTATAACCTGTTTCTTCCTCTACCTCTTTTCTGATGCATTCCTCAGGGTGGTCCCCATCTAGCAAGCCAGCACAAACCTCTATCATCATTCCGGTTTCATTGCCATTTACATAGGTGGGCATTCTAAATTGTCTGGTAAGTATTACTGTCCCCTTCAATTTATTATAAAGCAGTATTGCGGCGCCGTTACCCCTGTCGTAAGCCTCCCTTTCATGGATTTCCCAACTACCATCCTCTTTTTGATAATTGTAGGTATACTTATTAAGGGTATACCAATTGTCTGATAACACCTCTTTTTTTACATTCTTAATTTTTCCGTTTTTCAAACGCAGGGATTTATTGCAATAAATGTCATTATCAATACAACATAAATGAAACCATAATGATACCAAAAACGGCTATGGGTACAACAATTATCATATAGACAAAAGAAATTATATTGGCTTTGATAATGGCACCCAGCCAGCTGCTTCTATAAAAGTTTCGAAGGGCCAGGATTAAATAAATTACAAACGACATAATAACCAGGAATTCTAACCAACCGGGAATTTCTATCAGATTATTCGCCAAAATCAGGACACAAAAGGAGGTGAAAAGAAAGGTGAAAAAGTAAAAACTAAAAACCATATGATGCGCAAAGGTGGCCCTTTTCCAATAGAATATTTTCAAAAGTATGGCAAACAACGGTAGCATAAAGAACATGGCAATTGGAATGGTATCATAGAGGGCTTGTAGTATACCTCCTCCCCTTTGCTTATAGAATTTCAGCATCTGTTGATAAAATCTTTTGGTAAAAGCACCAGCATCATCATCCATACCCATTGCATTTAACAATTCAGATTCCGGGGCACCATTGGCAATCAGAGAATCAAGAGCTTCCCTTTTAAAGCTGAAAGAAACGTCAGGGGCCCTTTGTACATTGGAAAGGACAGAATCCAGGGCCTGTAAATCTTCATCGGGCACCTGATCCATGACCTCGCTTTTTAAAAGGGCATCTTTGGCCTTCAGAAGCGCAAGGGAGTCTTTCTGAGTCTGCAAAGAATCTATTCTTATTTCTTTATCAAAACCTTCGTCAAGAACCTTGGAAAGTTCATTGTCGGCCTTTCTTATGCTGAACGAGAAAATAAAAAAGAAGATTACCGAAATAAAAAGATAGAACTGGGCAGGGTGCAAATAAGAAAGGCGTTTACCATCTACAAATCTTCTGGCCAAAACCCCTGGTTTGGTCATCAGCGGTATAAAACTTCGGAAGAATCTTGCATCTATAGAGAAATAGTTACTTATTGTATTGCTGAAAAGAACGCCGAATGTCAGATTATCTGCCGTTTCCTGTCCGCAATTAGGACAATATTTATATGATGCATCATGGGTTGCATCACAATTTTTACATCGGTTGGTTGTAGACATTGCTCTTGGTTTGTCTAAAAATACAAAAAGAATTTGGCCCAATTACATCATTTGTAAAGCTACATTGCAGTGCTTTAAAATCGTAAAAAACCTTTTAAACACTTATTGCTTTATTGAGGTAGCGTCTAAAGGGTAGCATTTCCTGGTAAACCTCAATAATTTTCTTGGTAAACGACTTCTTAAAAATGACATCATTGGGAAAAGTATGAACAACGCCAAAGGTCTTATTCCTTATTAAATCTATATGCGGATGGTCTGCTGAAAAGCCCTTGGGGCTTGTTTTTAACTTCTGATCTTCATACAACCCGCCAAAGGTCTTCCTGAAGGAAGGTTTGTCAATAATCATTTTAAATTCGTCTCCATTATAGTCTAGTGCATCGCGTATACTACGCAATACTATAGGTTCCGGCCTCCAGATGCCCCCCGCAAAAAGAGATTCATGAATACCGATTTCCAGATAGAAATCCCCGGAATTAGGGGCCTTATCCAGACCCGCAGCAAAATGATCCTTATACACAGGCTTGTTGGGATGAAACATCAGATTGTTATTAATTCTGTTTATCCCTTTTTTCCCGGGAGTAGAATAATATTCATCATCAATTTCGGCCAGCATATGGTTTAATTGGTCTAACCAAAGGATAAATTCTGCTCGCAGCTTTTTATAGCGATTGCGATTTTTATCCATCCAATCCTTATTGTTGTTTTCCTGAAGTTCTTTTAAGAAGGTGGTGAGCGCCGTGAAATCCATTTAATATATAAGGTAATTAGAACCTGTTATCCCCATCGAGCAAATCTCCAATGCCGCCCAATATACTTCCTTCCCCCTTGTTCTTGCCACCTCTGGGTACAGAAGCCAATATTCTTCCTGCCAATCGGCTAAACGGTAATGATTGTATATAAACAGTTCCTGGGCCACGTAAAGTCGCAAAAAACAAACCTTCCCCTCCAAAGACAGTATTCTTGATACCTCCCACAAATTCGATATCATAATCTACGTCTTTTGTAAAGCCTACAATACAACCGGTATCTACCTTTAGTACCTGGCCAGGTGCCAGTTCTTTCTTAGCCAGAGTACCCCCGGCATGCACAAAGGCCATTCCATCGCCTTCTAACTTCTGCATAATAAAACCTTCCCCGCCAAATAATCCTCTGCCCAGACGTTTGGAAAACTCTATCCCTACCGAAACTCCTTTGGCCGCACAGAGAAAGGCATCTTTCTGGCAAACAAACTTGCCGTGTTTCTCTGAAAGATCTATTGGCACTATCTTCCCGGGATAAGGCGAAGCAAAACTCACTTGTTTTTTACCTTGTCCTACATTTAGAAATGCCGTCATAAAAAGACTTTCCCCGGTTAGAATTCTTTTACCTGCTGAAAATATCTTACCCAGTACACCGGTATCCTGATTAGAACCATCACCAAAGATGGTATCCATTTTTATATCAGTATCCATCATCATAAAACTTCCTGCCTCGGCCACAACAGCCTCCTGAGGGTCTAGCTCTATTTCTACATACTGCATTTCCTCTCCGTGAATTTCAAAGTCTATTTCGTGTGCGTTCATGTATTGTTTATTGCTTATTGTTTATTGTTTATTGATTATTGATTATTGATTAGTTGAAAGAAGGGGGCTATTTGTTACAGATGGCGAAAAAAAATATAAATGCCAATGATAAATGATATATCCCATTATTTGCGTTTCAACTTTATCGTCCATTCGAAATTAAATTCTGAAACTTCCACCCCATCCTCATTTAAGCCAACAGATTTCATCCATATCGTTTGTCCTTCTCCGGAAGCTATGGTGCTTTTAAGTGCCTGGTCTATCTTCTGGCCCTCCTCGCAACTAAAGGTGATTTTTCCACGAGCCTTCTTTGTAAAACTCGCGTTGTTCCTGGCTACCAACATAGAGATTTCTTTCCCGCTTTCCCGTATTTTATTACTGACCAGCACCCCCGTAGTGAACTCAGCAGCCATCCCCTGTACTGCCCAGAACATAGATTTAAAAGGGTTTTGATTAAACCACCTATGCCGTACTCTTACCACAGCTTTATTATCATCGATATATTTTAGTCTCACTCCACACCACCAGGCTGAAGGCAATTTAATAAATGTGAATAAGTTGTACTTAGCTGTATTTGTTGACATTGCAGTAGATTTATCCAGAGACCATAATTAAATTAAGATGGCTCAGGAGCATAAAAGTATTCAAAATAGTTGAATGCTTAACTGTTAAATATATGTTAAATAACAGTACTATGTTTTGCATAATACCTTTTTTTAGCCATATATTTGCATTGTAAGTTATTATGTTATTCACAGGATTGAATAAATTTTATCATCATGACAGAGACTTTAAGTAAACATCAAAGAAATTTATCGGCAATAATACATGCCTCAACACTGACCAAATATTTTATTCCTTTTGGTAATTTCCTATTGCCATTAGTACTGTGGATGTCTAACCGGAAAGAGCACGAATTTGTAGATTACAATGGGAAGCAGGCTTTGAATTTTCAGATGAGCCTTCTTCTGTATTCTATTATTTTGGGAATAGTTTCTGTACCCTTCTTTTTGGGCTTTCTCCCCAATATATTCGAAGGAGGTATTCTCAATGTGCGCCACTTTAATGAATTCAACATTTTTGATTTTCATATAAATAGCGACAACTTTAGCATTGGCAGGTTCTGGCCTTTAGGCGTCACAGGATTGCTCCAGGCAGCTTTATTTGTAATCAACATTGTTTATACCATCCTGGCAACTTTAAGAACTAACGAAGGAGAAACTTTTAAATATCCCCTTACCATAAAATTTATAAAGTAATGAAGACCAATTCTAACATATTCTTAGTACTGATACTTGGCATGGCTGTTATGGTCTTTAGTTCATTCAGAACAGTAGACGGGCATGTTCTAAGCAGGTTGGCACCAGCTGACGACTTGTATAGCACAATAGTAGAAATGGACAGCATCTATTTTACTGCATACAACAATTGCGATATGGCAACACAAGCCGAATTGTACGCAGAGGATCTTGAGTTTTATCATGACAAGGGCGGGTTATCTACATCCAAACAGGATATTTTAAAAAGTATTGAAGCCAATATCTGTGGTAAAGTTACCCGGGAGTTGGTAAAAGGCAGCATAGAAGTATACCCAATTAATGGTTTTGGTGCAGTAGAAATTGGGATGCATAAGTTTCACAATAATCAGGAACCGGATGCCATTTCTTTACCAAGTAAGTTTATAACAATATGGAAACATCAGGAAGACAGATGGCTCATATCAAGAGTAATTAGTCTTCATAAATAATAGAAATATAATTAAACAGGGTACTAATCACACCCTTAAGCAGTAGTTTATTTATTAATCAAAAAACGGAGTTTATTCATCAATTAAAATCAATATGGACCGACAAAAAACGAACAGTTAACCAAATGCGTAAGCGGCTTTACACCGCAGAAGCATAATTTAAGAATTAAGAAATTATGAATATAGAAAACACAAAAGCACAAATGCGTAAAGGAGTACTGGAGTACTGCATACTCTCCATATTAAATGGAGAAGATAAGTATGCCTCTGAGATACTTCAGTCGCTAAAAGACGCTAAGATGCTTGTGGTTGAGGGCACTATATATCCCCTGCTCACAAGACTTAAAAATGCCGGATTGCTCAACTATCGTTGGGAAGAATCCACATCAGGACCCCCACGAAAATACTATGCACTCACGGAAACGGGCGTACTATTTCTTAAAGAATTAAATATTACCTGGGATGAACTCAGAGGAGCAGTGAATTTGGTCACCAATGCTAAAAATAACTAACAATGAATAAGACAGTAAATATAAATCTAGCAAATATACTTTTTCACATAGATGATAAAGCATTTAACAAATTACAACGTTATCTGGAAGCGATAAAGCGTTCGTTTTCCGGTACTAGCGGGAGTGATGAAATTATCTCGGATATAGAAGCCAGGATTGCCGAGCTTTTCCAGGAAAAAATGGAGAACGAGCGTCAGGTGATAACCCTGAAAGAAGTAGACGAAGTTATTACCGTAATGGGGCAACCCGAAGACTATATGGTAGATGAAGATATTTTTGAAGATGGTCCAAAGGAAAAAGCTACCAAGACCAGCAGTTCAAAAGTAAAAAAGCTCTACAGAGATGTTGATCACAAATATATAGGTGGAGTATGTGCCGGTCTGGAGCACTACCTGGGCTTTGATGCCCTTTGGATCCGTCTGATATTTATACTATTAGCGGTATTCACCGGATTTGGATTTATCGCATATATCCTATTATGGATATTAGTTCCTGAAGCTGCCTCTACCTCGCAAAAGTTAGATATGAAGGGAGAGAAGGTGAATATAAGTAACATAGAGCGCAAGGTAAAAGAAGGCATTGAAGACGTTGCAGATACCATTAAAAATGCAGATTACAGCAAGGTAAAAAGCAGCGGTAAGACTTTTTTTGATACCGTAGGAGATGTCATCATGTTCCTGTTCAAGGTCTTTGGCAAATTCATTGGAATCTTGTTGATCATTATAGGAGCAGCCACCCTGATTGGTCTTTTTATTGGCCTTTTCACGGTAGGAATACTAGATATTGTACATCTGCCAGGAGTAGATTTCTATGAAATTGTGAACTCTACTGATGCGCCGGTTTGGTTAGTATCCTTACTGACGTTTTTCACAGTTGGAATACCATTTTTCTTCCTGCTGTATCTGGGATTAAAAATATTGGTTACTAATCTAAGATCTATAGGAAATATTGCCAAATTCTCCCTCCTTGGTTTATGGTTACTCTCTATAATAGGAATAACCGTACTAGGTGTACAGCAAGCTTCGGCACATGCCTTTACCGGCAGTTATACTGAAAAAGAGCAGTTATATGTTCCTCAGGGTTTGGATACATTACGCATAAGTATGGTATCTGACGATTTATATCAAAATCAGGAGAATATTGGTATAAATGGCATGACCATTTCATACAATGATAATGGCGACAGGATATTGTTTTCTGACGATGTGCGATTTGATGTTAAAAAATCTAAAGATTCTTTGGCACATATTCACATTAGAAAAGATGCCGACGGCAGTTCTTTTGCAAATGCAAGGGCCAGAGCAGAAAAAATAGATTACAGCTATGCCGTTGAAGGCAATTCTTTGGTTCTTAATGACTATATGTCTACCGATATTAAAAACAAAGTCAGGGACCAGGAGGTGATGATAACCGTTTATGTTCCGGTAGGAACCGAACTTCAATTCGATGAAACGGTTAAAAGGCATATCGGTAGGTCAACAAGATATGACAAGGATATTTACAGGAGTGAATTAATAGATTATCGCTGGTCTATGGCAGACAATGGAGAACTGCAATGCCTTAATTGCCCCGATGATATGGATGAAGATGACTCTGATGATGACCAAGGGAGAATTATAATCAACAAGGACGGCCTGGATGTAGATATAAATGATAACGGAGATTCCTTTAAGATGAAGATAGATGAAGACGGGGTTAATATCAAAGCCAAAGAAGACAATTAGTAACAATTCAGCAGCCCAATTCAACAGTTGGGTTAAAAAAAATTAACAATAGTAGCAATTAACAAGAAATTTGTATCAATCTAATAAAACAACAATCATGACAACACTAGCAAGAATAACCATCGCATTAATTATGGCCATTATCCTTTCCTCCTGTGCTTTCGATATCAATTTTGGAGACGGGAAAAAAGGAAACGGAGTAATTGCCGAAGACAGAAGAGAAGTAACGGAAGAATTTACCGTTGTAAAAGCATCTGAAGGTATAGACGTATATGTAACCCAGGCAGATGAATTTGAGATCACAATAGAAGCTGATGAGAATATTATAGATCTTATCGGGACAGATATTAAAGACGGAAGATTAAGAGTTCATGCCATAGAAAATATTGGAAGGGCTACAAAAAAGGTTTACGTTTCTCTGCCTGAGATCACAGGCCTTTACAGTTCTAGCGGGGCAGATCTGGTTGCCAAAAATGCAATAGAGGCAAATAAGATATCCCTTGATGCCAGCAGTGGCTCAGATTTAGAGGTAGAATTATTCGCTGACGAAGTAGATGCAAGTACCAGTAGTGGTGCAGACATTAAAGTTTCGGGTGAAGCCAACTATTTTGTTGCTGATGCAAGCAGCGGCTCGGATATCAAGGCCAGATCGTTTCTGGTAAAAAAATGTACTGCTGAAGCCAGTAGCGGAGCAGATATTTCTGTGAATGTTTCTGAATCGCTCACCGCCAATGCAAGTAGCGGGGCAGACATATCTTATAGTGGTGATGCAACCGTACAAAAAAGAAAATCTGTTTCGGGTAGCGTTCATAAATACTAAAAAGCAAAACCCAATCTAGCTCAATTAAATTAGACCCTTCAGGTTTGGATACCTGAAGGGTCTTTCGCTATATTAGTATAAACATTGTATTTGTGAAACTACTAATTAAAAAGTTCGTTCTCCCCCTTAAACATACATTTAGTATCTCAAGAGAATCTCACAATGCTCAGGATACGATGATTGTTTGTTTAAGTGAAGGTGGTATAACAGGATATGGAGAAACCACTTCCAATACCTATTACAATTTCACCCTTGAAAGTATGGAGGCAGAAATAGAGGCCATACGTTCGGACATTGAAGGGTATAACTTTAAGGATGCTGCAACGTTTTATGCATTTCTTTCTGACAAGGGACTCAGTAATTTTGTGCTCTGCGCCCTGGATTTGGCTGCCCACGATCTCTACGGTAAAATTCTGGGGCAACCCTTATATAAAATCTGGAATACCAACACCAGGCACTACCCCATTACCAATTACACCATAGGTATAGATGATATAGATATAATGTTGGCCAAGATGGCAGAAAAACCATGGCCTATTTATAAAATAAAATTGGGTACGCCAAACGATATCGCTATCGTACAGGCACTAAGAAAACATTCCGAGGCCGTTTTCCGGATAGATGCCAATTGCGCCTGGACTGCCGAAGAAACTATTTCTAATGCCCCTCTGCTCAAAGACCTGGGGGTAGAATTCATAGAGCAACCCCTTAAGGCAGATGATTGGGAAGGAATGGAAAAGGTGGCTCATCACAGCGTGCTCCCAATAATAGCTGATGAAAGCTGTATCTTAGAGGAAGATGTGGAGAAATGCGCCCTACATTTTAATGGAATCAACATTAAACTGACAAAATGCGGGGGACTAACTCCGGCCCTGAGAATGATTAAAAGAGGTAAGGAACTGGGGCTTAAAATTATGGTAGGCTGTATGACAGAGTCTACCGTAGGAATTTCAGCTATAGCACAGCTACTACCGCAATTAGATTATGTGGATATGGACGGGGCAATGTTATTATCACAAGATATTGCCAGTGGCGTTCAGATTCTTGAAGGTGGCAAAGTAGTTTTCCCAAAACTTGGAGGTAGCGGAATAACCTTAAATTGATGGAGCATTATATTGATCACTTCCCGGGAATTCACCTAAAAATTAAAAACAAGGATTACCGCTACTTTGGGGGAACGGCCTATTTGGGGTTACAAACAGATCCTAAATTTCAGGAGATTTTTATTGCGAATGTAAAAAACTACGGAACTGCCTATGGTGCTTCCAGAAAATCTAATATTCGTCTTGACATTTACGATAAAGCAGAGTGTTTTTTGGCCAACTGGACCGGAAGCGGTGCATGCGCGACACTATCATCAGGTTACCTGGCCGGGCAATTAGTAGCCAACCTATTTAATCACCCGGATTACCAACCATTTTACGCCCCAAATTGCCATACTGCCTTGTTTTCTACTACGGAAAAAGGAAAATATAATAAACCCTATGCTACCTATACTTCTCTGGGGATTGCTTTGCGTCAGCATCTGGAATTTAAGAATGCGGAAACACCTGTGGTATTCTTAGATGCTATCGACTTTTCGACTACTAACTACCCTAATTTTGACGGAATAAAATCGCTCCCATTGGAAGATATTGTACTCGTAATTGATGATTCTCACGGCATAGGCGTTGTAGGTCCTGAAGGTGCCGGAGTTTTTCCATTACTTTCAAAACTAAATGCTAAAGAATTGCTTGTTTGTTGTTCACTGGGTAAAGCTATGGGAGTACAGGGAGGTGCCATATTTTGTTCAAAAGAGAGACATAAAAAACTCACCGATACAGATTTTTATGCCGGTGCAAGTCCGGTAGCACCCGCATATCTGCCCACCCTGCTCGATGGTTGGGATTTGATACAACAAAAAAGGGAACAATTACATCATAATATCTCCACCTTCTCTGCAGGGGTTGAAAACCTTAAAAATCTGATAAGTATCCCGAATTATCCTGCCTTTAGTTATTCGGATAACCTTCTAACTGAGTATTTATTTGATAATAGGGTAATAGTCACTCATTTTGCCTACCCAAATGAAGCCGCCGACCTCAGCAGCAGAATTGTCCTGAGTGCTGCGCACAAAAATGACGATATTCAATATCTCGTAGATCTACTCTGCCGATATACTCGTTAATAACTCGTTTTTTTTATCCTCTTTTCCGGGCCTACAATATTCGAAAATATGCCATTGTTTTATAAAATAATTCGTAACTTATTAACATTATTTTTAGAATAACTTAAAACGCGGGACCATGAAAAAATTACTCGGATTATTTCTTATAATGATGCTTTTCGTATCGGGCACAGTATTCACAACTTCAAAACCAGATGCCATGCATACTATGGAAGGTACCTGGGAACTTCAAAGTTTCTATAATTACGATGGAGAAAATATTATTGACACCGTACCTCTTGCTGAAGGTTACAGACAGGTTAAAATGTATTACAACGGGAAAGTCATGTGGTCTAGGACCACTTCCAGTGATACCAAAGACGCTGATGGCAATGACGTTATAGGGAGGTTTGGTTATGGCTCCTATCGGATTACAGAGAACGAATTAATAGAAACAATAGAATATGGCGATAAAGGCATGATGAGAGATTTGGAGGCTTTACGGCTTTTTACTTTTGAACTTGTATTAACGGATTCCACTTATAGTCAGATCTCATTTGATGAGGAAGGCAACAGAACTTTTTCCGAAAATTATTTGCGAATTGATTAATCATTTCGAGATATAAAAAAGCCGCTACAGTTGTCGCGGCTTTTTTATTTTATTCTGTCAATCTTTATGAAACTTTTTGCGGTATTTCTATAGTGGCCAGATAACGTTCTGCGTCTAATGCCGCCATACAACCTGTTCCTGCTGCAGTAACTGCCTGTCTGTATTCTTTATCCTGTACGTCACCGCTTGCAAAAACCCCAGGTTTACTGGTTTTGGTAGATTTACCCTTAGTAATTAAATAACCGGTATCATCCATTTCTAACTGCCCTTTAAAAATATCGGTATTGGGTTTATGCCCAATGGCTACAAAAAAGCCAGTTATAGCTATTTCCTCTTTTTCTCCGGTTTTATTATTAACCATGCGCAAACCTTCTACCACCTGTTCCCCTATCAACTCATCTACTTCAGTGTTGTAACGAAGGTCTATATTAGGCAGGCTCTCTACCCGGTGTTGCATGGCCTTTGAGGCCCTCATATGATCTTTTCTGACTAACATAGTCACCTTATTACAGATATTAGCCAAATAAGAAGCTTCTTCTGCAGCAGTATCTCCCCCACCTACAATTGCCACATCCTGGCCCTTATAGAAAAATCCGTCACAGACGGCACAGGCAGAAACCCCTCCACCACGTAATCGTTGTTCACTTGGAATATTAAGGTACTTCGCTGTAGCCCCGGTTGAAATAATTACGGTCTCCGCTTCTATAATCTTATCGTTGTCTATGGTTACTTTATGTATGCCTCCAATTTCGTCGCTAAAATCAACCGCAGTAGCCATTCCTATGCGTACTTCGGTTCCAAAACGTTCGGCCTGTTGTTGCAATTGCACCATCATTGACGGGCCATCCACACCTTCGGGATATCCTGGAAAATTATCCACTTCAGTGGTAGTTGTCAACTGTCCGCCCGGCTCCATTCCGGTATACACAACTGGTTTTAAGTCTGCCCGTGCAGCATAAATTGCAGCCGTATATCCGGCAGGGCCCGATCCTAAAATCAAAGTTTTAATCCGTTCTCTTTTTTCTGACATGGTTTAGTTTTTAATCGGTATAAAAGTAGGTTTTTCGTATAAAACCTTACTTTTAAAGTTATCAAAAGTTATTATCGTTGTATTTGTTTTTTTTACATTAAAAATTATAGAATAACTATTGCTGAGTATTCAGCATTTCTATTGTAGCTACGGTTCTGAATCCCAGGTGCTCAAGGGAAGAATCCAGGCTGCTGGCCATACGCGATGAAATTCTGTAACTGGCGCAATAGGAGGCGTTACACAGAAATGACCCTCCCTTCATGACCTTCTCTTTTGCATAAGGATTAGTGGCGTTATAAGCTGTGGTTGCACCCAGGGGATTCACTGTAATTTCTGTTTTACTCACTTGATCATAATAACTTGTATTGTACCAATCGGACGTCCACTCCCATACATTGCCAGCCATATCGTACAACCCAAATTTATTTGGGGGGTAGGACTTTACAGGCGCCCTTCTTTCAAAACCGTCCGAACTGTTGTTGGTCACTGGGAACTCTCCATTCCATGTATTTGCCATTTGTGACAAAACACTTTCATCCGAACCCCAAAAATAGAGGCCGTCTTCTTGTCCTGCCCTCGCAGCATACTCCCATTCAGCTTCTGTTGGTAAACGCCTGCCCGCCCATTCACAATAAGCAACGGCATCATGATAGGCAATATGCACCACCGGGTCCTGGTCTTTCCCCTTTATAGAACTTCCCGGGCCATTTGGCATTTTCCAGTTGGCACCAATAGTCCATTTCCACCATTGTGAAAAATCGTAAAGGTTTGGGACACTTTCTTTGGTCTTTTTAAAAACGAGCGACCCGGGTTGCATTATGGAATCGTGTGGTTTTGGAGTGCCCTCTGGCAGTTGCTTTTTCATTTCCTCCCAATCTATTTCTCGTTCTGCAATGGTTAAATAGCCTGTTGCTGCCACAAAATCTGAAAATTCTGCATTGGTAACTTCATGGATATCCATAAAGAAACCGTCTACTGCAACTTTATGCGCGGGTTTTTCATGAGACATGGCATGCTGGTCTGTGGCTACGGCCCCCTGGGTAAATTCTCCCCCGGGAATCCATGCCATTCCGGCCGGACGTTCTATACCCGCAGGCACTTCTTTTAGCAGCGTAATTTGCTTTTTTACCGGTTCAGATTGCGCCTTTTTTATTTGATTTGTTTTTTCCTTGCAGCCCATTAAGATTAATGAACAAATTAGCAGGGAGCCAGCCATTAGAGGTCTTGATAGTCTCATATAATATTGCTAAAAATGCGAATTGTAAAGTTATTTCATATCTTCATATAACCAATAATAAATCAATGAAAAACCTCTATTCCTTTATTTTCTATGGCGCCTTGGTATTTTTAACTATAGGAGCATGCAAGGAAAAAACTCAAAACAAAGCAGATAATTCAATGGAAGTAGCCAATAATAAAGAGACGACTGTTTCCGGATTGTCTTATAATGCCTTTGTAGATACCCTAAATAACATACCAGTAAAGCTCTATGTTCTGAAAAACAAGAATGGGGTTGAAGCCGCTTTTACCAATTACGGACAGCGTTTGGTTTCTCTTATGGTCCCCGATAAAAACGGAGCACTGACCGATGTTGTGCTGGGATTCCCGACACTTGAGGAGTACACCTCGGGGAAGGGCCGATTTTTTGGGGCAATGGTAGGGCGATACGGAAATAGAATAGGTGGTGCCGCTTTTACAATAGATGGCACCAGATATGAACTAGTAAAGAATAATGGAGAGAATCATTTACATGGAGGTAATGTTGGCTTCGAATCTGTGGTTTGGGAAGTGGTATCGGCCAGCGATAATCATATCAGCTTTCAGAGGACCTCCCCGGATATGGAAGAAGGATACCCGGGAAATCTAAAAGTAAAAGTAGATTATACTTTAGATGATGATAATGCCCTAAGAATAGATTACACTGCAACTACAGACAAGAAAACACATGTAAATCTTACCCACCACTCCTATTTTAATTTAAAAGGCGCTGGGAATGGCAATGTACAAGACCACCTGCTATACATCAACGCAGATGGTTATACCCCGGTAGATGAAGGTCTTATCCCATTGGGGCACATTGAAGAGGTAGCTGGTAGTCCGTTCGATTTCAAAACGCCTAAAACCATAGGACAAGATGTGGATAGTGAGCATGAACAAATAAAACTTGGCGGCGGTTACGACCATAATTTTGTGATCAATACCTCCTCAGCAGATGCCGAGGGCATCTCTCTGGCAGCCCGCGTTACAGAGCCGGCCAGCGGAAGGGTAATGGAAGTCTTTACCAATGAACCCGGGGTACAATTTTATGGCGGTAATTTTATGGATAATCTAAGCGGAAAGCAAAACAAGGTATACGAATTCCGAGGGGCACTATGTTTGGAAACACAGCATTACCCGAACTCACCGAACCAGGATAATTTTCCAAGTACATTGTTAGCACCAGGAGATACTTACAAATCTGTTTGCATTTATAAGTTCAGTGCCACGCCCTAATATTTGGTTTATGACCTTATTCTTCTGTCGGGATCAAGCCATTATCTAAAGCCTTTATCCTGAACTTCTCAATACTGGCATTGGTGTGTTCCCTTCTAAAGATTTCCGCGGCTTGCTGAATAATTTCCGGATGGGCCGATGCTATATTATGCTGCTCAGTTGGATCTGTCGAAAGATTATAAAGTTCCAGGGTTGCATCTTCATTATCAGACTTAAGTTGCTGTCTTACTACCTTCCAATCTCCCATTCTTAAGGCCAATTGCCCGCCATATTCAGGAAACTCCCATATTAGAAATTCGTGTTCGGCCTGATCTTCTGCGGACAACAAGGTGGGTAAAAAACTGGTGCCGTCATTGTCTGGGGCCTCAAAACCGGTAAGCTCAGCCAAAGTTTCCATTACATCATAATGAACAGAGATATGATCTGTGGTGGTCCCGGGGGCTATCTTATCTGGCCAGCTCGCGATCATAGGCACCCTAATGCCCCCTTCGTAAACAAACCCTTTACCTCTGCCGTATGTACCCTCAAAAGGCTGGGCGCTGTTAAACCACTGTGGGTCCGCGCCTCCTGCAAAAGATGGTCCGTTGTCTGAAGTAAATATGATTAAGGTATTATCGTAAACTCCAAGTGCTTTTAGCTGAGTCACTAACTTGCCTACATTCTCATCAAGATAGGATATCATTGCAGCATAACCTGCCCGGGGGTTCTTATGGGGAAAATAGCCTCCGCCTTTAGCATTCCCTCCAAGGAAAGGGGTTTCTTCTCCAAATTTCTTGATGTAGTAGTCTACCCAGTCCTGAGGGGCCTGTATTGCCACATGAGGTATGGGTGTAGCCCAATATAAAAAGAAGGGTTGGTCCTTGCTGCGATCTACAAAGGCCGTTAATTCTTTGAACATTAATTCAGGGGCGTAGTCCTTTAAATTAAAATCGGCATAGCTCTCAGGATCCGTTGGATCTGCACTTTCGGGAAAAGCTGTATGCGGGGCAATAGTATCGTTGGCAAGGTGTACCCTTTTTTCATTCTTGTAGAGGTGCAAGGGGTAATAAGTGTGCGCCTGCCTTTGGCAATTATACCCATAGAAAAAATCGAACCCCATTATGGTCGGTATAGAATGTGTGTGAGGTGCTCCCAAGCCCCACTTCCCGATCATCCCCGTAGTATACCCCACTTCCTTTAATTTTATAGGCAGGGTTACGGTATTGGTGGGCATGGGTCGCTGGCCTTCTAAAACAGAATCTTTGGCCATGGCAATATAGTTCCACACATCACCCCTGTCTGCCCATTCTTCATTACCACGTATATGGGCCCGGCCAGAATGTTGCCCTGTCATTAGCATATAACGTGCGGGGGCACAAACCGGAGCACTGGTATAGTGCTGGGTAAAAAGCATACCTTCTTTGGCAAGGGCATCTATATTTGGAGTTTCAATCTTCTGCTGCCCATAAACCCCCAATTCACCATATCCAAGATCATCAGCAAGGATGTAGATAATATTGGGCCTGTTGTTTTCCTGCTCAACTTCCGCTTCTTCTTTCCCGGTAGTTTTACAGGATTGCAATAAAATAACTAAAAGGCAAATTGTACTAAAAATGGTAGCTCTCATATTTCTTAGTTTGAAATGGTATTTCCCTTGAGGTCAACGGGAATATTAAAAGGATCAAATATTTGGTTGGTTAAAAGGCTCATTGTCCTCCGGTTTAGGGCTGCATCTTCATTCAATTCCTGATCTATTCCCCACGTATTCCAGTTTTGATTAATTTCCATAACCTGGAATTGAGGTTGGGTCTGCCGTATTACTTCTTTCACAAACTTAAGGGTTATAGGCTTGCCGGAAGCAGGAATTTGGGACAGTTTAGGCACAAAGGGGGTAAGCCCCTGTATCCATTCATATTCTGAGACTATTTGTGCGGGGTAAAACCAGGTTTGGTTGGCCCACTTATAGGGAATGCCATAGCCATTAAATACCCCTGTCGCCCCAATTTTCTGAATGGCGGTAAATGCCCGGTCGTCTTTGTCAACATCTATAAAGGGCATTATATATGCTTTGGCCTCCAGCAGCGCTCGCTGCACCTTGCGCACCTCAACATCGGATGGTGTTTTTGCCTCACGTGCGGCCATGGCTGCCAATGCTCCTGCTGCCTGTCCAATACCCAGTACTACAGGTTGCAGCCTGGTAGTGCCGTTTACTATATTAGAAACACTAATATTCTTTTCGGCTACAATAAAATTATTGACATTATCAGGAATCAATACGCCCATCGGGATGTTATAACTGGGCACTTTTATATTTATGAATTCAATTTTAGGTGTGTCAGGGTTTTTGTCGTGATGATGATCTATGGGGTAGTCACCTACTGCCACACCAGTCTTGTACAGGTTGAAATCATAGGGCCTTTCTAAATGATCTACAGTTAAAAAGACCTTCCCCTCTACCCTTCTGCCTTCCCTGTCATAAGGTATAAAAGGCAAATTGTCCTCTGTCGGAAATTCTGGTGCCAGACGAAGGTTTTTATATCCCAGATCGTTCTGAATATAATACACAAACTTCAGGGTGTGGGCCTTGGCCTTTTTAATTTCTTTTTCCCGTTCTTCATCAGAAAGGCGGCCCCAGTCTACATAATAGTCGTTCCCGCAATTGGGCCAGTTAATCATGTATTTATTATTAGGTAATTTCCCGTAATTCAGCATTTGTTCGCAGCTGGAGACCCCGCCAAACATTTCGCCCTCTGGCCGCTTGCAGCTGCATTTAAATTGGGCGGGGTCATACCCTTTTGGTTTCTTAACCAATCCTTCTTTGCTCTTTGTATCCCCAACATCGGTAAGGATAGCAACATAGGTAAGGTCCTGGACAATGGGGTTGGCCACTTCAGGGGCCTCTTGTTCTCCAGTTTCCTCTTTACTGTCCATACCCAGTCTAAACTTTGCACCAAGTACAGGTAATAACTCTCCGGTCTCAGTAGCGTCTATCAATATCTTTGTTTGGGTCACCTGTCTTTCTCCATTGTTGTCCCAAACCAGAATCCAGCCATCATCCAGTTCAGTAATGGTATAGTATTTAGAATTGTATGCAATTTTCAAGTTCCTCAAATTGGCCATTTTTTTCAACAATCTATCGGCTACGGAGGGTTCAAAAAGGGTATGACTCACCCACCCGGTTGCCACTGCCTTGGGCCCACCGTAATGCGTATAAAGGGCATCTCTGAATTCTCCCCATATGCCAGAAGGTAACTCGTGATTGCCATCAATGGCAGATACCCCGGCGGAAGTTAGCATTCCCCCCAACCAGGGCGATTTTTCCAGTATAATCACTGATGATCCCATTCTAGCTGCTTGGATTGCAGCCGACGTACCTCCGGCACCTCCGCCGATGATAAATACATCTACCTGCTGTTGTGCCAGAAGCAGCTGCAGCGAGAAGACAAGCAGTAATCCCAAGCTAAATTTTCGCCTCATAAAAACAGACTTGTTCAAAGTTTAGGCCCGAAAGCCAAATCTCCGGCATCCCCAAGGCCCGGAATAATATATCCCTTACTGGTTAATTCCTCATCAATTGCGGCAATCCACAGATGGGTATTTTCCGGAAAGACCGATTTTACATGTGCAATACCCTCTTCGGAGCCCATTATAGAAACAATATGGATCTGTCTGGGTTTCCCGTGGGCGCTAAGCGCTCCTAAAACATTTTCCAGGGTTTTCCCGGTAGCGAGCATGGGATCTGTAAGAACTAAAGTCTTGCCGTTGAGATCAGGAGCTGCAAAATACTTAACAATCACTTCAAAATCATCTCCTCCATCCGGGTGGTGCCGGTAAGCAGAAATAAATGCATTTTCGGCCTTATCAAAATAACTCAGCAGTCCCTCATGAAGCGGCAGTCCTGCGCGCAGAACAGAACAAAGTACCAATTCGTTTTCCGGTAATTTCATTTTTTTTGTACCAAATGGAGTGGTAACGACATGGGTATTATAATTTAATGTTTTGCTTAGTTCATATGCTAATATTTCACCGATGCGTTCTATGTTTCGGCGAAAGCGCATACGATCTTTCTGGATAGTTACATCTCTGACTTCTGCCATAAATTGATTCAGGACAGAGCTTTGGGTTTCAAAATGATGAATAATCATAATAGCGTTGATCTAAGCTAAAGATACATTTTTGAGCTTAAAAAAAAGAAGGTAAAATTCGGGATCAGGGAATTAGCGTTTTATTCAAAGAATCGCATTTATTTAGGGCAGGGCCTTTCCAATATTTATAAGTATTGTTTTATATTTGCATTTCCAAATTTTTAGTTTGGTGTTAAAGTGTAAAGTATAGTCCGGGATGTGGCGCAGTCCGGTTAGCGTACACGGCTGGGGGCCGTGTGGTCGCAGGTTCAAATCCTGTCATCCCGACGAACCGCCTTTTGGCGATCATCATTACCCTGCTAATTTATTGATTAGCAGGGTTTTTTATTTTTTCTGCAATCATTTGATATCGTTTGAAATCACCTTTTAGGTGTGCAATTCGGTGTACAAAATTGTATACAATATGTGCTAATTTTAAGTATCATTTAGAGTAATTTAGATGTAGTCTTTGAACAATAATGTTTAACCAAAAGACTCACGAATATGCGTACGGACAGCACATTAGGAGTGATTTTCTTCACTCGAAAAAAAAGAAGCAACCCCGAAATATTGGACATCTATGTCCGGATTACGGTCAACAAGGAACGGGCAGAATTCAGTATCAAACGGGACATTGCGGTGTGCAATTGGGACATTTTTAGGTGCAGGGCCAAGGAAACCAGTGAAAACCTGATTTTGTTCAACAGTTATCTGGATGACGTATATGCCGAGGTCCTCAATGCCCCCAAGCAATTGCACTCGGAAAGAAAGCTCATTACGGCCAAAGGAATCAAGTTAAGGTACTTCGGGGAGGACGAGGAACGAATGGGTCTGATGCAAGCAGTAACATATCACAACAAGAACATCAACAATGAACTGAAGCCAGGAACACTTAAAAACTACTTTTCCACAGAGAAGTATTTAAAAGAGTTTCTGCAAGAACGACTCAAGACCAATGATATTTATTTGGTACAGCTGAACTATAGCTTCATCGTGAACTTTGAAAACTTTATCAGGACCTATAAGCCCAAGACCACGAGAAGGACCTGTACCAACAATGGGGTAATGAAACATATGGAACGATTGCGAAAGATTATCAATCTTTCCTTAAGAATGGAATGGTTGGAAAAAGACCCATTTAGAAATTACAAACTCCGATTTATTAGAAACGAGAGAGACTACCTAACAGAAAGAGAACTACAGCTATTGGAAGACACTTCTTTTATGACCAGAGGTTTAGAAACTGTAAAAGATGTCTTCCTGTTCAGCTGTTATACTGGATTATCATACATTGACGTCAAAGAATTACGACCCGACCAAATTTTGATAGGAATAGATAACCATCAATGGATATATACCAAAAGAGCAAAAACAAATGAAACGGTTAGAATTCCGTTATTGCCCAAGGCCAAGGAAATCCTCGAGAAGTACAAGAAAGAAATGCAACTTACAGGTGAATTGCTACCAGTACTGAGCAACCAAAAGACGAACAAAAACCTAAAGGAAATCGCCAAAGCCTGTGCTATCCATAAGAACATAACTTTTCATGTCGCACGTCATACATTCGCCACAACGGTAACGTTGTCCAATGGCGTGCCTATAGAGACAGTCTCCAAGCTTTTAGGGCATACAAAGCTATCCACGACCCAAATCTATGCGAGAGTGGTACAGAAGAAAGTAGGGGAGGATATGCAAGAGTTGATGGAGAAATTAAAGAACAAGAATAAAGGTAAAAGAAGCGCAGCCCCCAAATCTTACCAAAACTAAAAGCGCATGGTTCCTGTCCGACTTTTTTAGTGTTCGGAAAGAAAAGCGTGAAGAAAAAATCGGATAGGGTGCGACCTACTTTTTCAATGAAAGGCACTGATCAAAGTTTACAAATTTTTGTAGCGAAGCGGATAAGGTTTGTAAAGCAAGAGGGTAACACGCTAAAGCGATGTTGCGTTATTCAAACCATTGATTTTCAATGAATTGAAAATAGCATCAAAATTGTTTATGTCGCAAAAACAAAAAAAGGAGCTGTCAGACCCTATTAAACCTCAAAAAAATTACTGTAATGGAACAGGAAAAGAAGAAAAAAAGTGATTTCTCTGCTATGAGCATCAATCGGATTACCGCAGGAAGATATCGGGAGTTTTCAAAGAAGATATCGAAGTCGCATACGATTACCTTGGAATTGATGATGGACTTTTTTGAAGGGGCGAAGATTTCCCCAAAGAATAAATACCTGATGAACCATATGGGATTTGAGCATCGATTGAACAAACGATTTGATTATATCGAGGAACTGCTACGAAGAATGGAGCGGGAACAATTAAGACCGACCCATAATAAGCTAAAGAAGTTATTTGAATACGCTGAGCATGAAGAAAAGGACAGAAAGGAGAGTTTAGAGTTTGAAAAAAGAATGTTTGAACAATCCATGAAAAAGAAAATGATTACTCAATATGATAATTATATACTCAAGGAAAATTGGAGAAAGGAACGCGCAAGAGTATTAAAACTGTTGGACAAAGGAAGGCTAGAAAAGTCACGGTTTGGAAAACCGTATTTTAAACTTGAAATAAATGAAAGTGAACTGGAAAGTTTAAGAAAAGAACTAAGTCAAAAGCCCTGATGTTCCTCGCAAAAAGATAGGATGAAGTTTGGTAAGATTTGGGACTTGCAGCCCGAAACTTTGTTTCGATTGCCATCTTTTAATTAATTCTTTTTCTGGAAAAGAAATATCTTAAAATATCATTCAATCGCTCCCATGGTCTTACAAAATATAGATTCTGTTTAAGTTGAAAAAATGCCATCTCTTTTAAACCTTTATTAGGTAGACAAATTCTACCGTTTTTTTAAGCTCGTTGATTTTCTCTAAAATCTTGATAATATGGTTTTTCAAGGGGTCTTTGTTGTCTAGTCTTATGATACCACAGGGACAAGATTTTAATCACCTTTTATGAAAATTTAAGTTAATGCCCGTATAAATTGGATTTTCATATTGATCAGCCATTCTAGAAACAATCTAGAGTTTTCTTTTATTTTTTCATTGTTCAGCAAACCATCTCTATAGCGTTCAATATTAAGTTTTCTATGGCGGGCCAAACTCATTTCATTTTCAAGTCGGATGAATACCACTAAATCAAAAGCGGTATTCCATTCATTGCCCCATGTCATCATTGATTCTATTATGATTACATTTTGATGTTTATTGAATTCAGCTTTTTATTTTCTCATTTATTAGGGCGATGGTTTTGTTTAGGAAGCGCAGCGAATACATGGGAGGTATGATTTCATGTGCATTATTGTAAAGGGTTCTATTCTAATTTACCAATTATACCCCAACCGTTTGCCTTGTCTATAACTACACAATGAATTTTGTTTAATCCTTTTTCAAGAGGTAGGTATAATTTATTGGTATTAATATTGATATGACCCATGTATTGTATTCCTTTGGCTCTAAATGCATTATTACCTTTAAAAATAACTTCACCATTCAGATAGACAATAATTTTGTCACTATAATCAAATGAAAAAGTCCTGGTTTCCTTCTGATCTGTATCAATTGTGGTGTATACAATGGTATAGTCCTCCTCATTTTCTTCAAAGTTACCCGAAAAAGTCTTTCTTATGTACTTAGATATAGGCAGTAGCCCTGATCTTTCAGTGGCAACAGTTGTGTATTTCTCTTTTAAAAAATCATCAAAATTGAGATCTTCTTTTTCTTTATAGGGTTTTGCTTTCGTAATTTCCCATTGTGTTATAACATTAGCTTTAGTAGGATTGTTGCTACATGCTTTATGAACTTCAACCGTATCTTTTTGGGTAATCTTAAAGTTAGAAAATCTATTCGAGAATAATGCAAATAATCCAACTTCTCCAGTGTTTTGATTTGTTCTCAGATTATCAATAGACATTACTTTTTCATCATTCAAATAAACCTCGGCACATTCATTATTGACTTCAACACGTAAAGTATTCCAGCCTATTTTTTTAAATGAAACCCGTGCCTGGTATTCTCTAAATAACTGCCAATTAGACTCATTATTGAATATGGGAGTATACTGAAGCGCATCCACCTGGCTGGATTTATGCATTCTCATATATACCTCTTCCATATTGTCATTTTGCCTCCTGAAAGTGATGCCAGCAAAACTTCTTATTGAATTGGCGAACACATCTACTTCAATAGTTCCGTTTGTGAATTTCTGACCTTTGACCGTAATCCTTCCGCTACTTAGAACCAAAGTTTCCCTGTTGTCAAATCTTTCAAATACGCTATTATCAGTTTCGTTCCAATTAGAACTGTTCATACCAATTTTTTTGGTGAATTTTTGAGCGATGGATAGTTGAAAACCTAATAAGGCAATGAATAAGTAAAGAAATTTTCGCATGTTTATTTATTTGTAAATATGAGTTTGTACAGCTTCTAGTGTCGTATCAATTTATTGTTAATTCTTATCATTTTGGTATATCCAAAAGATTGTCCCAATTGCGCCCAACAGATATTGGCGCAGGCAATAACCCTAGTATATCGGCAACAGCAGACAAAAAACCAATTACAACTGGGAATCTTAAAAATATTTTGATGATTTCGAAATTCATTCTTATAAGTTTTATGATTTAAATTATTCAGATAGTTATATTGGCTTCTCAAATATTACAAGGTTTTTTACACTTTTCGGATGTGTTATAATGGCTAATACTCTTGTAATAGAGGTATCTCTTGGGTTACTTCCAACTTCATGTAATGCCATCAAGGATTCATAAAATGTGTCTCCTTGTTTTAACGTTCTAAGAGCATGGTTTTCCACCTTGAATTCGTAAATGCCTTCCAAAATATAGCCATATACAGGTCTTGGATGACCATGTGGTTGAGATTCTTAATTAGGCCGAAGAATTAATTCTACAGTTGAAACATGAGCTGGCTTGCCATCCTCTGCTTCTTCAATATTTACCGCCGAGATAATTTTTACGCTAGACATATGAGTCTCAGAAGATTTATTTTGGGCTTGAACGATTATGTGAAATGTAATAAATAATAGAATGAAAAACTGCAAGGTAGAATGTTTCATAGCGAGTTGTTTATTTGATATAATGAATTTACTCTAGGTGAAATTAGTCGGTAAAAATTCATTTCCCTTTGACAATTGTCAAAAAATAAAAAAATGGGGATACTTTCTTATTCGACTTAATGTTTATTGTGGAATGCTAAATTAGGAAGCAATGTACCCTAAATTGTGCTGTTCTAAAGTACGGGTTCAATACTAGACCATATATCGTTTTAAAGTGTTTTTCGGTTTCTGACCTTTGATTAGTTTAAAACAAATAAAATGAATAGAAAAATAGGCATAACAATGTTACTTTTTGTTTTGGGTATTAGCCCTGCTTGGACTCAATACGGTGTCAAAGGTTTTCTTCAAGATACAAACGGATTACCTATTCCCTTTGCTAATATCGTTATAAAAAAATCAAAAAACCTTGATTTCGTCGTAGGAGGTATTTCTGATGAAGAAGGATTTTTTTTCTTGGAAATCAACCAAGAAGGAGCGTTTCTGGTGGACATTTCGGTATTGGGTTTTAAAGAATATCAATCCAATGTTTTTGTAATCAATGAACAAGACTCAATGAAAGAATTTGGGCTTATAATGTTGAACGAAACCGTAGAACAATTAAGCGGGGTTACCATAACGGGATCGATTCCGCTTTTTGAGCGAAAAATTGACCGCATGGTTGTGAATATTTCCAATCGTATCAATACGGCGGGAAGTAGTGTCCTTGAAATCCTTGAAAAGTCTCCCGGAGTTTTTGTCAATCGGCAAAGTACTTCAATAGGTATGTTAGGGAAAGATGGTGTTAATATCATGATTAATGGTAAGCTACAATATATGACGGCTGATGTGCTTTTTAATTATTTGCAAGGACTGGATGCGAACAATATTAAATCTATAGAACTGATTACCAACCCACCAGCAAACTTAGATGCTCAGGGAAATGCAGGTTTTATCAATCTTGTACTAAAAAAACAACTTCATGAGGGCTTAAATGGAAGTTATTCCCTTTCAGCTGGTTATGGTAGCGGTGAAACGGGCAATTCCAGCATAAATCTTAACTATCAAGAGAAAAGGGTTAATCTCTTTGCAAGTTATAGTTATTTTAGAAATGGTCAGACGCAACTAACAAGACAACTTCGGAGAACTAAGAATTTATTTGTTGATGTCGATTTAATAGGGGAGGATTTAATCGAAACTCTTTTCAGAAGTGATCGAAATCCAACACAAAACAATCATAACTTCAGATTAGGTCTTGATTTAGAACTTGACAAAAACACCAATATTGGAGTACTTTTCATGGGGTATTCAAGTAATTGGGATATGGAAGCGCTCAACACCACCGAGATACAGTCATCGTTGGCAGTGGATACTTTAGTAACTTCCAAAAATATCGAGGTTAATGATTGGAGACACCTACAAAGCAACATTAATCTAACGCATATTTTTAGAAATGGAGCATTACTTAATTTAGATTTTGATTATTTGGTTTATAACCACCGAAACCCTATAAGTTATCAACTTCAATCTGAAGGTACTGACGGAACACTTTTTGACCAGTCGAAACTTCAGAGTAAAAAGAACACTCCTTTTGATATTTTGGTAAGTAAAGCAGATTATTCTGTCGCATTAAATGAAAATATCAAATTAAGTTTAGGGGCAAAATATACCACCTCAGATTTTGAAAATGACGTTTTACTGACCGACGATGGTGCAGTACTGCCCAATTTTACATCAGCCAGTAATTTGACTGAGAATATCTTCGCTCTTTTTTCGCAAATAGACTATGAGTTATCCCAGAAAACAACACTCAAGGGTGGACTACGATTTGAAAAGACAGGTACCGAATTAAATTCTACAGTTGTGGGAGAAAAGGTCAATCGTAGTCTAAATAACTTTTTTCCGAGCATATTTTGGAATCAAAAAGTTAACGAATTCAATAGTTTTAATTTGTCTTATAGTAGAAGAATCAATCGTCCATCTTTTAGTGATATGGCACCATTTATTATTTTTTTGGATCCTAGAACATCGTTCGGGGGCAATGCTTCTTTACGTCCAGCTTTGGCAAATGTTTTTGAATTGTCCTGGTCACAAAAACGGGTGAATCTTACAGCACAATATAGTGACGAAGACTACACAATTGTAAAATTTCAAAATCGATTTAATCCTGAAACAAATACTCAAATGATTGTGCCCGACAACCTGGAAAGCCAGAAAATAGCATCACTCAACATGTCCTTCCCAATAAAAGTATCAAGTTGGTGGAAGATGCGTATTTTTTCGACTTTTCTATGGCAAGAATCCACTACAATAGAGGAATTAGGCAGGTTCACATTTAATCAGCGTAACTTTAGTATTAACAGTACCCAAACAATTAAGCCAGGCCAAGATTGGTCTTTAGAATTTTCAGGCTTTTACCGAACTTCTTCTCTTGCGGGTAATGTTAAAGCTCAACCAACGGGTATTTTAAATTTAGGTATACAGAAAAAGTTAAAAAAGGGAAGCCGATTGACGCTGAATTTTAATGACTTATTTAATTCTTTAGAACTTAAAGGAATCACTAACATCTCTGAAGAAAACTTATTTATCGAGCGCAAATTTGATTTTAGTCACCGTACTATAAAACTAACCTATACTGCAACATTTGGAAATAAAGAACTTAAAAAGCAGCGCGAAAGGCAAACCGGAGCAGACGAAGAAAAGAGTCGAATAAATTAATTTGTTCATCTTTTCAAAATCCCTAAAATATATCTTCAAGGTTTTTTTAGATTTTGAACTTGACTGAGTTTATTGGTTATTGCTTGTATTTTGGTGACCTTACCCTGCTTAGCGTTTCATTGGCCATACCCAAGAAAGATGCCAACATTCCCAAGGGTATTCTCGGAAGCTTATTTCTAGCGGTTTTCTCGAAAAAATGATAGCGTTCTTGAGCTGAACAAGACCTTAGTATAATTAATTGTTCATATTGCACCGACAAGTTTTTTGAAACAATTATACGACCAAACCGCTCCATTTCTGGAAAATCCAACAAGCACTCTTCAAGGTCAGAGAGCGAAAATCTAATCAATTCTGTCTGTTCAACAGTCTTTATATACAAAAGATTTGGAATATTTTCAAGAAAACTTGATGTCGAGGTAATCCACTCATTTTCCGCCCAAAAATTATCGGTAATCTCTTTTTCATTTTTTAAATGGAACGATCTTACAATCCCTTTATTAATAAAGTAAGTATTTCGCCAAATCTTATTTGGTTTATACAGAAAATAATCCTTGGGAAGATTTTCCTTTACATAAATCTTGTAAAGACGAGATTTAAGCTCGTCCGAGATAGAAATGAAGTTGGCAATATAAGCAAGTATATTTTCCATATTTCTGTTCTTAACTCTTCAACAATCCATGGAATTTAATTCTTCCATTCCATTTCATATTGTTTTATTGTTAAAGTTTTGATTGCAGATTATTTGTAATCATTATTGACATATTTCGATTAAAACTGAGTGAGTGCTAATTTTATATCACTAGTAGCGTTCACTTTTACTTTAAAAAATAGTTAATTCTAGCTATAGATTTAGCAATTTTTTATTTAAAATCATATGTAAAATGTCCTTCGTGTTTTCCCTTTAATAACTTTTGATAGTTAAATCCTTCAGATTTTCCTTTTGGAAACCAAAGACTTATCCCCTTTAATAAAGGTTCCCATATATAATTTGTCAATTGTGATATACATAATGAATAATTTGGCGGTTAACTGCTTATACAATAGTAGGTCTTTGATTTCGCATATTGATTGCAGTTGTGAAATTTGAATCATTTACTCGATTAGCGTATTGAACAAGCATTCACACCCTTGATTCCATTTTGTAATTATTTCTTTCCTTGTATTTAAGATATCTTCGAATTCTAAATCTCGATTTCTCTATTTCTTTTCAACATCAGAGCTCAGAAAATCCATCCATCGAGATTTCATCTTTCCTTGAATATGATTGACAATTATGGCAATCGAATTATTTTCTTCATTATAAGACTCAAATAAATCTTTTTTATTAAGTTGATTAAAGGTACTTTAACCCAGAAGTTCATAATATTCAAATTGTTTCTTTACACTATTTTTTTTGTATAATGTTTAATTTGCTTCAATGACGCAATAACCTTCTATATCATAAAATTTTTGATTCTCTAAACCCAACTAGGAACAAGATGATTTAATATTTAAAGAATCAGAATTTACTATTCTCCTTTTTATATCATTGGATTCAGACTCTCCGTGATTGTAAAACACTGTTAAATTCAGCATATTTTATTTTTGTTCATTAAACTTTCTAGGTCTTAGAATGGGCTTTCCCCATTATTTATTACGACCCTATAACCATCTAAATCTTCAAAAGTTTGTGCTCCTCCTTCCCAATAAGGATTAAAGGAGCTCACTTTTTTAAAGCCAGAATTGCTAATTCGTTTTATTGCACATTCGTATTCAACTTCATCTTTTATATAAAAGACGAGTAAATTTTCTAATGAAGGCGCACGTCCTGCTTTTTCTTTTGTATGAGTAGTAAATTCTAGGTGATAATGATTTTTTGGATGCCCTACCATTCTTCCACTAAAATCGCCATGGCCATCAAACCCTCCTATTACTTCAAAGCCAAGACCTTCAACATACATTTTGGTTATTTCTTCTAGATGGTTAGTTGGTCTGCCAACCCTCATCACTATGTTTCTTGATATCATATTTTATTTTTTTTCTTTCTTGACAATTACTAAGACACTTTAATCTTTGGGGTTTATGTTTCTTCTTTTTATAAGGTTGCTATAAGATATTTATTTCATACGTAAATTTTTTGTCTTGAAAGGAACAACAATAATTATTGTGATTCCAGAGGAAAGCTTATTAATCAGATTTTTATATCTGTCAATTGTATAGATGATGATATATTCTTAAATGCTTAATTTTTATCGTTTTATTAATTTTTATAAGTATTTCTTAATTACAATTTAATTTAAAATTTCTCTTGATAGAAGAATAGAATTATTCCATTCGGTTCAATAATGGAGAAACTTCTATGACCCCATGGTTGATTAACTATCTCTTGCTTGAAAGAAATACTTTTAAGTCTATATTTTTCATAAATCTCATCAATATGCCAAACCTGAATAGCCATATAAACCCCTTGTGGTGTTCGATAATCTAAACCTTGATTTTCATATTTTTTATCGCTTGGTCGGTGAAGTATTTCGACTAGTCCTTCACCCGCCTCAAATAACGCACCTTTATCATTTTCATTTCTGTCCCAAAAATGGCCAAGACCAAAATCTAACTTAGTTTTATAGAAATCAAACGTTTCTTCATATTTACTTGTAAAATAGGTGAATCGGAATTTTCCTTTATTTTTTATCATTGTATTTATAATTATGGATTAGGATGACTAAACTTTCCCACAATAGTTAGCATAAAGCTATTTCATTATTTGCTCATAAAATTAATGGACCTTTATTAATTGAGATTTATTGAAAGACTCTTATATAGTCAACCTCCATTGCACTTTCAACGAATTGGGGATCAATATCAGCTTCAATTGCGACATTCAATATGAGATAATAGGGGGTGTCGTAAGGCCAAGTATCAGTATCTTTTTTATAGGGTTTATATGTATAGTGTTCAATTCCGTCAACACTAAACACTATTTTTTCTTTTGACCATTCTAGGCTGTAAATGTGAAATTGATCAGATACATTTTCAACATAATGTCCCCCAATATTTATAACCTTGTCGCCATAACTTGATGCGTTATGTAGACCACTTTGAATGAAATTTTGATTTTTGCCCCAATGTTCCAGAATATCGATTTCTCCACAATATGGCCAAACCGTAGTTCCAAATCCTTTATTTTCCCAGTAAGCACCATCCTCATTAATATTCTTGTTGAGCATCCAAATGGCAGGCCAAGTGCCCTTACCTTTTGGTAGTTTTGCCCTAATTTCAACTCTGCCATAGGTAAAAGTAAATTTTGAGTTTAACCTTGCAGAGGTATATTCCTTAACTTCACCTTGATCGCTAAGTTTTTCTTTTTTGGCAACAAGATATAAATGCCCATCTTTTAGAAAAGTATTGTCCTCTCGATTTGTATAATGTTGAATCAAACCTCCCCACCAACTTCCTCCTGGTGGTAGCTTCGTTTGGTGAAACCATTTCTCTGAATTTATAGCTCCTTTGCCTTCAAATTCATCTGACCATACCAAAGTGTCAAACGTTGTCTGGTTACTCTTTTTCCTTTTATTTTCTGAACTGCTGTTGACAGTTTTGTTCGAATCAAAAATTGGAAATGTGAAAAAAAGTAACGTCCCCATTGTAGCAAAATATAGTGTTGTATTTTTTGTGAGTAGTTGCATGTATTTCGATTTTTATCAAAGTTTTAATTTTTTACCCAGAATGGAAATTCTTAAACTTTTTCAAATATGTTGATTTATTTTTGTCTCTGGTCTGACTATGTTTTAACTTCAATATCTAACTGCTACTGTAGAATTTTATGATAACAATTGGGTACGGCTAATTAAATTAATTTTTTTAGACCGAATTAAAATTAACTATAAGGTATTTGCGGCCACCAAATAGGATTAGACCAGCTTTATTCTAAATGAAGAATTTTTGCCTCTGCTTCTAATAGAGGACCAATTACCTCAACTTTTCTACCTCCTTTATTGAACAATTCCCTAGTCGGCATTTCAAACACCCAATTTTCGTTGTCCCTCCCAACAATTCTGTAATATTCTGCTTTACTCAATCCATAAACAAGTTTCCCTATACCACTCCAATAAATGGCTGAAGTACACATAGGGCAGGGTTCATCACTAGTGTAGATAGAACAATCATTTAGATAAGAATAATCGTATTTTTTACAAGCATCACGGATTAGATTAATTTCAGCATGTGCAAGACAATCAACATCGGTATTAATAGTATTCTCACCTTTCAAAATAACTTCACCGTCTTTATTTACCAAAACACATCCAAATGGCAAATTGCCTTTTTTCCTTGAATCTTTTGCCACTTCAATTGCCATTCTAACATATTCCTTATCCTTTTCCATGCCTATTTGTTTTTTGATATTGCTACTTTTCATTTTCCTTTCGTTCTGACCACAAGCAAAAAGTGTTGTAAGAAGAATAATTGCTAGTATTTGTTTCATTTATTACTAATGAGCTATGTGTTTTTGGACGATGTTTTAATGTCTTGCCATAAGGCTTGATATAAGGTTTAATTGGCGTAATTGTTTTTTTCTTGTACTAGTTCACTAAGGTACTGTACGAATTCATATTGGTTGCCGTCCTGGTCAGCAAAATAATCTCTAACCCTAAACTGTTCAATTTGTTTTGGAAAATCTCGTTTATACCCATTACTTAGCAGGTTTTTGGCTATTTCCTCCACATCTTGTACTACAAAACCCAGATGATTTACGCCTATTTTATCATAGTTCTGATTAGCTTTCAAATCAATTTGTTTGGCTTGGTTAATAGCTATGTAAGTAACATTATCACCAATATGAATCCACTCTCTCATATCATTGCCACGTCCTCTAATCTTAAAATGAGGAAAAGCAGTTTGGAAGAATCTTATCGATTCTTGCAAGTCACTAACCGTAATGTTTGCGTGTTCCAAATATATGTGCTGTGCTTTCATAATGTTTGTTTTTAAGAACAACAAATATCCTAAAAGGGCATGAGTTATTTAACGGACTTAAGTACTGAAAATAACCTATACAATAGTATAGGTTATTAGAAGGTAGAGTAAGGGCTAAAACCAAGAAATAGTTTCTTTGAACGGATATCTACCATTTCTGCACTATTGTCATTTAAGAAGAATTTTAGCTGCTATGTTGAAATAAGTCCAATAACAAATGGAAATACGACGTTCCAGATTTTAATATAAAAGAGTAAGCACGGAACCTGTCTTACTGCCCTAAAGGCAAACCAAAAACTGAGGGATGATTAGAGGTCCAAAAAAGAAAAGTACTTTTTAAGATCTAATGTTGATTGTCATTTTGCGGTATCACCACCTTATTTCTTAATTCTTGGTGATAGTGTTATTACATTCATTTTCGAGTAATGACATTATTAGAAGGTTATTAGATTTACCACCTATCATCAATATAGGTTCTCTTAATTTCTTATCTTCTTTAAACCCCTCAGAACTATATAGATGTTTTGCCCTTTCATTGTTTTCTAATACATCTAACCATAATCGACGACACTTTAACTTCTCAAAACAGTGCTTCTTTAATTTTCTGATTGCAGTTCTACCATAACCTTTGCCTTTATCATTTATTATTATTCTGCGAAATTCAATATTTTTCTTTTTGTCTTTCAGTCCAGCAAGTATCACAAAACCAATAATTTTATTTTTTCCGTTCTTTAGCAATAGATGTTCGATGTTATCATCAGTTAATAATCCATGATGCTCTTCTTTTGAATTTGGAATAATAAAAGGCAAATTTTCATGATGATTCTCTATAGTTACTATGAGGTCAATATCCGATTCTTTTGTTTTACAAATTAATAAATCAGTCATTTTTTCTATGCTTCTTTAAACTTTCATTTTATCTGTTTTTTTATTCTATTTATGACCGCTCTGCCAGTATTGTTCTGTTGTATTGGCTCTGCAGCAAGAAACCCATGTTAAAGAAATTTAAGTCTAATGACCATTATAAAGATTTATGCTATGATTATATTTATAAAGATAGCACATAGGCTAATGTGTTTATTCGATATTATAGGTAGCAGTTGTTCTTTGCTTTTGTGCTCTTTCGTATTATAAGAGCCACAGCAAACTAATCTTATTTAACGGCATTTATATACAACGGTAATATCAAATATTTTATGACTTATTTGAACGATACTTTGAATTATTTTATTGCTAAGTTGTAAGTTTACTTTTTTCGAATTAACTCTATCGGGATATGGATTTTTACTTCATCACCAACAACCTTTGTAGCTGCCCAGTCGCCTGTACCAACTTTATAGTCAGTTCTATCAATTGTTGTTTCAATAGCTATTCCTAAAATTATTATACCTTTCATCATTGGATGTTCCATTTCTCCTGTGATTTTCATTTGAAGAACTACGTCTTTTGTGATATCCCTTATGGTAAGGTTGCCATGTACCAAATATTCCTTTTCAGATTTTTTATCGAATTTGGTCGATTTGAATATCATTTTTGGAAATGTTTTTACGTCAAAGAAGTCACTTGATTGTAATTTTTTGTCTCTTTCACCATTATCGGTATTAACACTGCTAATCGATATCGATAAATCTGCTTTACTGCCTGCTAAGTTGTTCGGGTCAAAATTTATCATTCCTTCAAAGTCTGTAAACTTTCCTGTAATAGATGAAAAGAAGTGATTGATTGAAAAATTGACCGAGGTGTGGGATTTGTCAATTTTCCATTTTCTTGCATCCTGTGCATTTACTGAAACCGAACTTAGTGCAAAAATAACTACAGCGAAAAATATTTTTTTAAATGTTGGAACCATTCATTTGAAATTTAAAAGTTATGATAGCCAAAACGAACTATCTTTACTTTAATACCAATATTTTCAAAAAATCACCCAATTCAACTATTTTTTTCTTTTTCTTCTTTTTCTTCTTTTTCTTTCATTTTCTTGATTTGTTCCATGCATTTATATTTTTGATTTTGTGCATTATGTCGTGTTGTGTAACCGAATTCTTTTTGGATCTGTTCAATCGTTTTTCCTTTTAAAAAAAAATCTTGGATAAGCCTATTGCAATGTTCAGTAATTTTTAGGAGATATCCTTTTAGCCTTTCCAAATAAGTCTTTTCATATTCAATGGAATTATTAACTGAGTTAAAAAAATCAAAAGTTTGTATTTCATCAATTGATAATTCATAGTTTTTATCCCGGCATTTTTTCAACCATATATTTTTGCAAATAGCATAAATATATGTGTCTATCGAGGCTGTGAGTTGAAAATTTTTTTGCTGTATTTTTTTGACAAGCACTATCATAGCATCTTGAAACAAGTCTTCGGCATCGGCTTGATTTCCACTATTGTTTTGAACAAATTTTGAGATAGTATGAAAGTTGTTTTGGTACAGTTTTTCATAGGCAAAGTTGTTTTCAGATTTTAAATCAATTATAATGTTATTCATATTTAATATGTCGTTGAATTCGAAAATTGCCTTCAACGTTTCGGCAATTATCTTGTTTATGGAATCAAAGGCAGACTTTCTGTTAAGAAGTTAGTCGTTTATGATACTTTTTATTTTGTTGTGACACTGAATTACAATGGTTTATCTCTATTGTATGCAGTTTTTAATAAAATATTAGTTTTAACTTATCGTTTTCAGGTGTCAAATTCTATTTTGCATACAGTTAGTCAAAATCGGCTTTTATTTTTTCAAAATCTGATAAGTCCATAATCGGAACTTGGATTCCGTCAATATGTTATGTTTCCCAATTGATTAATTCAATGTATTACTCAGTTTTTCAGCCTCAGAACCAAGGGATTGCAGATTTCTTATCAAAATTTCTAATAGCTAAGTTTCTGAATTCAATTTTTTGATTATTTCCTTATTAGATAATTCTTCTGTGGTCATTCCAGATTTATTCTTTCGATAGAACCCATTTTTCAAATTGAAGGCTTTTTCAACAACATAAAATGAGCTATATCGTGATTCGGAAGATTGGGCCCAATATTTATGCTCGTGACGCTTCCATCCTTCCTTTTAAAGATTAGAATATTTTTGTTTTTGTCTTTCGAATATTCTTTCCATTTCTAGAATTGATTACAGCGTTTTGGTTAAAATCAGAGTGGGTGTTTGACCCATATTAAAATTTCAGCCTTTATTTTCGTTAGTATTCTTTATTTTATCTATTAATTTGCTGACACTAAATTCATTTTGAATATTTGATGAATATTTTTCAGCATTCGTTTTGTAAACAGCATTGTTCAAAAGATCTAAAAGAGACTTTTCAAAATTTTGTTCATTAAGTTGTTTAATTGAAATTCCTTTTGGGCCCAGTTCGTTGTTGACTATAGTTCTGCTCCAAAAAAATTGATCGATAAAATGCGGGATTATCAAACTTGCACAACCATATTTAATAGCAGAATGTGTTGTACCTGCGCCACCGTGATGTATTACTCCATAAATTTTGGGTAGAATCCATTCGTAAGGAATATCATTAACAAATAATATATGTTCAGGGCAGTCTTCTATTTTTATCAACCCTCCCCATGAAGTATTTATTATGGTGGGTACCCTATGCTTTTTTAAAACTTTAAGGATAGCTTTTGTTTTTGTTTCAGGATCAGAATTTGAAATACTTCCAAATGTTGTGAAAAATATTCTATTCTGTTCATTGGAGATTAAGAATTGCAATAGTCTTTTGGTTGGCTTCCAATTCTTAGATTTATCCCTTTCCACAAATCCAATTACATTGGCATTGCTTCCCCAGTATTTTGGCTGTTTGAATAGCGTAGGTGAAACAGTGTAAATTGAAATAACTTCATTTAGCAAAAAGTTCCTGATCTTAAATGGATTGATTTTGATGCTGCTATCTTTGTTTATAGTCTTCCTGACAGTAAAATAAACTGCTAATGACAAAATCGAATTTTGAATTAGATAACTTATTCGATTCACAAATTTACCGTAGTTGCCACCTCCTGAAAATCCAATAACTGAATGATTATCCACGGGGTGAAGAAAGCAAGGAAAGGGATGGACAAAAATACTTCTATTTTGATTTTGTAGTCCCCAAGCAATCGGATAGACACATTTTTGATTGAAGAAGACATAATCAGGTCTTTCCTTTTCGATTATTTCTTTTTGCTGAATAGTAACTTCTTTATTAATCTTTATTGATTTAGAGGCTAAAGAAATTAAAGTTTTAATTCTTGCTATTCCTGTGCCTTTTCTGCTGGTGATAATTTTTGAATGTTCGCTAGCTAACAATACTTCAATGAATTCTTTTGTAAATCCATAAAATTTTGAATCTTCCATCTCAATCATCTGCCTAAATTGTTCAGGAAAAGCATAGATGATTTCCCAATTCTTCTTTTTTAAAGATTCGCCCAAAGAAAAAAGAGGCTCAATATCTCCTCGACTTCCTAATGCAAAAAGGATTCCTTTCATTATGTTTTTTATTCTAGAATTGAAATTTACAAATCAGGAAATCTTTGAAACTAATTGAAAACAATCAGGTTTAGACCATTCTAAAGCAGATTTGTGATTATAATTCATCATATACTCAATTAAAGAGAATCTTTTTGAATTAGTTCACTAATTCCATTAGCATTTTTCTACCGCCAAAGTCAATTTCTTGTTTGAGTATTTTTCTTGTTGATACATCTATGTAATATGTGCTTTGTGTTGAATTGTTTGAAATATCATCTGACGCGTGAACTTTAAAAACTTCCGTTTTCTTACCATTGAAATTGATGGTTGTCTCTTCCGTGTTTTTGACCGTTGCGGTTATTACTCCGGTTTTGGTTTTGGGGTTATAGTCAAAAATCGAAATTGTGTTTGAATAGCCATTCTTTAAAGGCAGTAATCTTATCAGTTGTGGGTAGAAATTACTGTCAAAAAAAGGCTTATGAACCTCTTCTGAGATCTGGGTTTTAACACCAGTTTGTTTGTCAAGGTAATAGCCTGATATTTTTTCTCCAAACTTTAATACCATATCTCTTTGTTGATTGTTTGAAGAATGATAGATGGGTTTAAAGTTTTTGGTTTGTACAACAGTGCTGTCAATCCATTTTATAGACGACTGTTCCATGTTTACTATGGTTACAATATAAATCTTGGCTTTGTCTTTGTTAATTATGGTTTCTATGTTCCCTATTGGCATTTTAATAGAGTCTTTAATCATAAACCAGGTCATTTTAGAGTTCTCCGACTTGATAAGACTGTTGTCCGCTGAATTATTTAATGGGTTTAGTGGTGTTTCTTGACTAGAAACCTGCATATAAGTCATCAAAGTAATCATTAAAATGTATAACAGTTTTTTCATTTTATTTAAGTTATTCTTTCAATTATTTATAAAATTTTGAAATTAACAGTTATTAAAAATCTAGAAGTCTTATAAAAATCACTGATTCATTAATTTCTTTTTATTAAAATGTGATAAATAGGATTTTATTCAACGGGGCTTTCGGGAATTACAAGTCTTTTTGCATTTCTTGGATGTACAACAACGGCCAATACCCTAGTGATAGAATTATTACTTGGGTTAGTGCCTACTTCATGTAATGCCATCAAAGGTTCATAAAAAGTATCACCCGGTCTAAGTGTTCTTTCAGGATGGCCTTCTATCTTGAATTTATATATTCCTTCTAAAACATAGCCATAAACCGGTCCAGGGTGACGATGTGGTTGTGACTCTTCTTTAGGTTGAAGAATCAATTCTACCGTAGAAACACGCGCTGGTTGGCCATCTATTTTTTCTTCTACATCAACTGCTGAAATAATATTTACCGAAGGCATTTTAACTTCGGTGAATTTTTTTTGGGCATGGACAGTAAAATGAAATATCGTAAATATTAAAATTGTAAAATTTATGTTGGATTTTTTCATAGAGTATCGCTTATGCCAATTGATGATTTTAATTTTGTTAATGTGAAACTAACTATTTTGAAATCAATATATTTTGACAATTATCAAAAAATAAAAAGCCTTGTATTTTCATATTTAGCTTATACTTTTCTTAAGACTCATAAAAAGTTCAATTTAATCTTACCTTATTGGACTTTTCATGTTCAACACTTATGACAAACAAGATTTAGTTATTATTTATATGACTTTCAAGAGTTGAGAAGGCCTTTTTTTAAAGCTATATCGACTGCTTGGGTTCTCGTTTTAGCATAGAGTTTTGACATTATTGAAGTGATATGAAATTTAACGGTGCTTTGGGAAATAAAAAGTTGTTCTCCAATCTGTTTGTTGGTATGCCCTTTCTTAATAATAGCTAAAATTTCCATCTCTCTATGAGTTAGAGGGGAGGAGGGATATCGAAATTCTTTTTCATCAACGTTAATGTTAGCCTCCTTGGACGTTTCGTCTATGATAAGTGCAATCTGTTTTTTTAATTCTTTTGTCTTTCTAAGTGCATCCTTAGTAGTGTTTGCCGACTTTATGTAATTGTTCTCATCGGTATTGGTTTCAGATTCATCAAGTAAGTTGATTAATTCTTCAATCCGAGGAACAACCACACGCTTTATGATATCATTTAGATCATTGTCAGGATTCCTTTTGATTTTTGCATAAGCATCTTGAAGGTGTGTTCGTTGAATGACTGTTCCGATAAGTTCACTGATTACATTCAAAACAGATAGCTGTTTATCATCTAGTTGTTGCTTCTTCTTGCTAAGAAGATTTATTAAGCCAATTTTCTGATCATTTATGGTAATGGGAATGGTTGCATGAAACTTCAAGTCTCGTGTGCCAGATGAAACATCCTTTAAACGTGAACAGGTAATTTCACTTATATTTGTTGCTTCGTCAATGTTGTCCGAAAAGTATCTGCCAATACAATAACACCATCCTGATAATCTTTCAGGATGATCTCTAAGTGCAGGTGGTAAATTGAAAGAAGCTGCGAGATAAACAGATTTCAAATCTTTCTCAGCTAACCATATCCAACCAGTTTCAAGATTAAGTATTTCTACTATTTTCTCAAGAGCTTTGTATAAGGCTGATGGCTTAGAAAATTCCTTGTTTAATTGTCTGGCTAATTCGTAGAGATTAAAGAAGTATTCCTTATCATTCATATGTTTTCTGACTTAAGCTTTTATAGGTAAATTTCTTAACTATGAAAAGCAGTGTATTATCGCAATTTATATTTTTTGGACCTTTATTTATTTTACTTTAACAAATTGAAATTTCTTCACTTCTCTGCTTTTGAAATATCCACCATTTAACATTCCTTATTATTCAAAAAACTTGATATCTGAGCGATTTCTTGGAAAATTTCTGTTTTAAGGGATATTTCGATCTCTTTAAAGTTTGTAAGAATTCCCTTTACTAACTTTTCTATTGTTTCTCTATTTACTGATCCTCACATACCTATTCGAGTATGTGAAGTTTTTAACTCAGCTATCCAAAGACCAAAAACAATTTTCTATATAACTTTTATAGGACCACTTTTTAAGTAATCTTTGGCATCTATAAAGGTGTTAACTTCTTTGTTTCCAATAAATTCTTACCTTTTGAGAGAGTTCACCAATTTTAGAATAAAATAGGAATCATCCTAATTGAATTCTCGAAGTAGTAGCCTCCTTTTTTTTAGTGCTTTTTTCTTTTATGTTTTTCAAATACTTTGAAATGGTTTTTCTATTATTAGATTTTAGAGCTTTTATAACAGCGCTATAATTTGAATTCCAATCGCTTATTGTTTAAATTTAGAGTTATTTTGTCTTAACATAGGCGGGTAATGGTCCCCATGTCTTAATACCTAATCTTCTTAATGTATCTTCCGTATCCCAATATTCATCGTATCGAATCACTTTACCATCAGTTAAACGAACTTTAAAAAAAGCAACAAAAGGCCAATCTATGGTGACATTATTCTCCCGCCATGTAAATTTCAAAAGAGAACGTATAGCAAAACAGTCTTTGCCATACAAATATGGGCCTTCAAATATAGTTGCTCCCCAATTTGTGGTCTCAGACAATAAGTGATGGTAATAATCATTTATAGTTCCTTTACCTTTTAATTGAGGAAAACGCGGGTCCACAAAAGTAGCATCTTCAGAAAATAAGTTGGTGAGCTGATTAGCATCTTCTTTATGAAAACCTGTTACCCAAGTAGCTATAACTTTTTTTGAAATGTCTTGAATCATTGTTTTATGTTTTTAGAATTGTTACTGTTATGATAAGGACTTTTATATCTCATTAAATACATTTAATATTCTTCAAATTCCTTGAAGTATTAAATACTTCATTAATTATATTTTAAAAAAAGTATGTACAAATTTTGCAAAATAGATTCACTGGTCAGTATTGATATTTCCACGTTGATTCCGGTTCACTATTTCATTAATTGGATTATAATACCCAATACTCCAATGAGCAAACATAAAGGCGTATAGAGTTTTGTATCTTTCATTCCAAATTCTGTTTTTTTTATCCTTTTAAAAACCCCTACATATTTAAATTCCCCAATCGTGCGTAAAAGAAATATCGATGGAATTATCCAACCAGCATACTTTATTAGAAGTTCAGGTAAATTGCAATCAATTAAACCAGATTTAATAATGTAAAAAATTCCAAATATTGTTAACCCAAATCCTACGATAGCAATATCAATCTTTTTTGGATTCAATACTTTTTTTCCATTTTCTTTTGTAGGCAAAGAATTCGAAAAAGCAATTTTGCCACCGATTGCCCAATAGAAATGAATTATGCCAAGCCCTAGTAGAATTAAGCTTAATAGTATTGGTAAAATCATTATTTCAGATTTTAATTTGATGCCTCTAACATAGGGTTGCTACTAAATTTAATTAATTAAAAAAATAACTTAAGCTCCCAATTTATACTAGCTTGAACAACCCCTATGTAGCTTAACATTGAAGTATAAAATACAGTAGTCAGATTATTTGTTTTTGAAGCCAAGTTGCTCAATTTTTTCAATCCATTTTTTTCTATAATTTTCTTTGGACAACCTTAAAGGTCCAATCGCGGTAATCTTCACTTTTTTTATACCAACAAATTGCAATGTCAGTCTTTTCATAGCAGTATGACTTGGACTTCGATTAATCCACTTATAATACCATGAAGGTTGATCTAATGTGCATATTAAATGCGCTGTTTTTCCGGTTAAATATTTATCCCACCATACCGAGTTTTCTCTCTTTTTAAAAGCAAATCCAGGTTGAAAGACCCTATCTATAAATCCCTTCATTAGAGCAGGAATCGATGCCCACCATACAGGATAAACCCAAACTAAGTGGTTAGCCCATTTTATTAAATGTTGTGCTTCAATTAAATCAGGCTCAAGTGGCGTCTTTTTTCGATAACCAAATTGTAAATTCAGATTAAACTCCAATTCTCTTATTCGAATTTCCTGAACCTCTGCACCTGATTTCTGGGCCCCTTTTTTATATGCCTCAGATATTCCATAATTATAACTCTTCTCGTCAGGATGACCATTTATTATTAGAATCTTAGTGCTATTCATATAATACTTTTTCGAATTGACTACCCTGGTTTTGAATAATGCTTTTATTTCCCCTTAAAAAGAACTAAATCTAATTCCAAATACTTCTCTCCCAACATACTTAATGCAAAGGCAGCGGCAGAAGCTGTAAACACCGAATAATCGAAAGCACCTTTAATATTTGATGATAAGGTAATGGATATGGCAAATAAGAGGAGAAGAATTCCACTTAACTTTGCAAAGAGTTCTGTTTTTAGCCCTATAAGAATGCATATGGCAAAAACAATTTCAGCTCCAGTCGCAATAGTTGCAATAAAAGGTATTATGGTTTCTGGGAACCATGGATTCATGTCTTTTGTTGAGACCAAAAAGCTTTGCCAATTTCCCCATCCCGAAAGCTCTGTTGGCCAATACCCGAATCGGTCAGCAACAGCGGATAAAAAGGCAGATGCAACCGAAATTCTAAGAAATAATTTAATTATTTTTGAATTCATAAAGCATAGATAATATGTTCCATACAAAAATAATTGTGTGAAACTCATTATTCTTTGACATATGTCAAAAAATGAAATTAATTAAATTTGCCTTCGAATTCTACTCATCGTTTCCTGTGTCATTGCTAGATAAGATGCTAAATGCCCTAAATTTATTCTGTTTACAATAGATGGTTTTCTGTTCAAAAAGTTATTATATCGTTCCTTAGCAGAATAAAATAAAAATTCTTCAATTCGATTAGCGCCCTCAGCATAAAGTTGTTCTAAAATCAACCTCATATATTTTTCATATTTAGGATGTTCGACCAGCAGCGATTGAAGTTGTGAATATGAAATAACATATATTTCACTGTCCTCTAAGAGCTGTACATTGTATTTACTCTTTTTTAGACTTATAACACTATCAATAGCAGTTATAAGCTCACCCTCTGATGCGAAATGTACTGTAATTTCCTTATCCTCTTTATGGAAAAAGGTTCGGGCTAACCCCTTTTCAATAAGATAAATATGATTACATATGGTTCCTTGATGATGTAGTATATGATTTTTGGGAAAATTAAATTTTTCCATTAGAGCGAAAATTTCAGAAATCAAATCTAGCGGTACTAATCCATTTAAATTTTTGAAATTCATGTATTTTGTGTTTCCAATATTAGATGTAAAAATTTATGATTCTTGATGGTAAAATATCCTTTCATATTGTTAAGAGTACAAATATTTTCTGATGATCCAAAAAGATATCTAAAACAAATTTGAATGGCTGAAATACTTCAATGTGTTTTATATTGAGTTTAAAGACAAACAATAAAATCAATGGTTCAATATCGAAACCACTAACTCGTATGTATTAGAATGCAATCATCCAAAAGGGGTATTTGGTAGGAATACTACGTTCTTACAAAAAGAATGCTTTGTGGTTTTAAATAATATATATATATTTGTACTGATTAGTACAGTAGTATGAAAAAACACATGAAGGAAGATGTCATAAAAGCCGGTGAATATCTTTTTAAAAATAATGGCTATTACAATACAAGTACTGAAGATATATTGATGGAATCTGATTATCCTAGAAGTTCATTTTACTACCATTTCAAAAGTAAAGAAAAGTTTGCAGAGGAGGTATTGGAGTATTATGGCAAAAATTCGGTTAAGATGTACAGTAGTGTTCTTAAGGATAAAAATATCATAAGTCCTATCGAAAGATTTACGTTGTTCTTTGATATTATGTGTACTATAGCTGAAAATAAAGAATTTAAATCTGAGTGTCTGATACAAAAATTGTCTGTTGAGTGCGCTGGTACCAATGAAAATATACGAAATGCGGCTTTAAGTCAACTAGTTCAAATTCTTGCTGTTTACGAGGCCTGTATAATAGAAGGACAACTTAAGAAAGAAATTAGAGATGACATTGAAGCTAATACAGTTGCAAATTTAATACAGTCACAGTTGTACGGTGGATTTATTGTTTCTAGATTGAATAATAGTTCCGATGTAATGAAAGAAAATATGAATCTTACTATAGACTATATTAGAAGGTAAAAAAAATTTGATTATTAACTGAATAGACTAGTACACACAATAAGAATTAATTAATATGAAAATAACGAAAAAACAAATTTTAGTTGTAATGTCTGTGACAGTATTATTTTTCACAGGATTTACCCAAATAAAAACTATAGAAATGGTACGTGAAAGTAATTTTAAAAAAAAAGAAATGTCAATGAAACGAGTTAAAGCAGAGGTATACATTGATGCTCCAATCAACAAAGTTTGGGCAATTGTTGGCAAGAACTTTGATGAGAATTCTAAGTTTAGTTTGGAAGCAAAAAAGACGTATTATTTAAAAAAGGTGGATGGCATGGTAGGTTCTCAAAGAAGAACGGTCAATCATAAGGATAAGGTTATAGATGTTGAAGTAATTGAATATGACCCTAAAAAGAACCATGTAAAATGGGAAATTTATAATATGAATGTCGCCCCTTTAAAAGCAGGAAACTCATCATATACACTTCGCGCCCACAGTTCTGGAGGCACAATACTTGAACAAAAGGCGGCTTTTAAAATGAAAATATTCTTTATGGATTGGGTTGCAAAAGGAAAGTTCACAACACTTTTTAAAACCCAATTGGCAGCAATAAAACATCTCGCAGAAACTGACGAAATCATAACTCCACAGACAAAAGATGAAATTGTTGAAAGGTATGCTGATGCTATAAATGTCATAAAATGAAAATGTTTATACCTTAAGTATTGCCACCTAAAAAAATGTCAAATATGTTAAAAAATAAAAAATGAACACCTTAAAAAAAATAACACTCTTAGTTCTGGCACCAATAATATTACAAAGTTGTATGGCGGACATGAGGACTCTGATGATTAAGCAGAATGGAATTACACAATTGAATGAAAGCAAGGGAAAAAGCATATTAGAAAACACCTGGAAAAAGCATGGATTTTCAAAACTGGCAAACCACAAAGCCTATTCGCTTACCGCTGATGACACATGGAAAGGTCTAATGGGAAAGATGGGCAAGCCTTGGCCTGAAGCGAAATCAAAATTAAAATTGAAATATGCTATAAATACATTTGATAGTCAGGTAGAATTTTTGGATGGAAAAAGGAAAAATACCCTTGCAGGTTTGCAAAGTTGGCAATATTATGAGAAGGAAATACTAGGAGAGATTGAGTTTGTCAAATATAATGAACGAATTGCATTTGGTCTTTCGGCTTATCAATACTTTTTTGAAATGCTTGATCGCTTAAAAGGAGCACCAATTATTTCTTATGCCGGTGTAAAAGAGTTTAACAGTACGCATTATGATTTAGTTTTTGTCACTTGGAAAGAAGTAGAACCGCATATGGAACATGATCAATATGTTTTGTGGATCAATAAGGAAACACAATTATTGGAGTATGCTGTTTACTCTTTAAGAGATAATTATCTAAAAATACCTGGGTATAAAGCGTTTTATGGTTCAGTGAAATTTGATGATTATAAGAATATAGATGGAATTCTAATACCCCATGAACAGTTCATATTTCTTAATAAACCCAGTAGGAAAGATAAAAAACATATTCATAAACTAACCGTACAAGATTTCAAATTTGATGATTTTGACATCAACGAACTGTATCCGAATTCGTCAATTGCAAAAATTGGAGATAAGAAACTAAACTAAATTTAATAAATGAATAAAAATGAACAAACTGTATTGGTTACAGGGGCCAATTCTGGAATAGGTTTAGAAACGGTAAAAAAACTAAGCGAGTTAGGATACCATAAAATTATTCTTGGATGTAGGACAATAGAAAAGGGAGAAAAGACCATAAGACATTTGTTGACAGAAGGATTTGTTAATAGCGTTTACGAAGTATTGGTTATTGACGTTGCTAGCAAAAGTTCTTCCTTCAAAGGGCTTAGAGAATTAGTGGCTAAAAATTGTATAGTGTCAGCAAAAAGTGAACTTTTAAAGGGTTAAATCTAAGATATAGATTTAATATTTTTAATAACCTTTAAAAGCAAGACAAATGCCT
>NZ_JAFMPW010000007.1 GCF_026126425.1 Muriicola sp. Z0-33 | reverse complement strand
AGGCATTTGTCTTGCTTTTAAAGGTTATTAAAAATATTAAATCTATATCTTAGATTTAACCCTTTAAAAGTTCACTTTTTGCTGACACTATACAACAAAAGGACAAGTTGGTTATTTAAAAAAGAAGTCTTCAACTAATCAAGCATGTTGTGCAATGATTTGTGAAAATGAAATTAAAAGTGCATACCTATACTATTATTTTAGAGTTAATAGAGATGAAATTGTAAGTCATGCTATTGGCGGAGCACAACCCAATCTCTCTAAACAGTTAATTGAAAAATTAATGATAATTGAACCTGTATTTGAAATTATGCAAAAACATCCATTTGTTCAAATTTTAAAGAAAAGAGAGAGCCTTACAAGACAAAATTCAACTTTAGAAAAGTTAAAGGAATTACTTCTCTCAAAAATGACCAAGGTTGTGGTTGAGGAAGAATTAATAAACTAAAAATATAATTATGGAAAGAACGCCAGTTAGCTCGTCAAATTTAGTATCAGTAGGGTACAACCCAGAAACGAATACCTTGGAAGTTGAATTTAAAGGAGGTACAGTTTATCAATATTTTGATGTGCCTTTAGCTATTTATGAAGAATTAATTAATGCAGGTTCCTTAGGAGTTTATTTTGCTGCAAATATTAGAGAGAACTATGATTTTGAAAAACTTTAATAGATGTATTTAGAAGAAATTATCATTTTTAATTACAGGAGTTGTAAGACCATAAACTTGGTGCTGTCAGAAGATAACCCAAATATTTATATTGGCTTGAATGATAGTGGTAAGTCTACTATTTTACAGGCATTTGATTTATTGCTAAATGCAAAGTCTAAATATAATTCATTAGGTGAAGGTAATTATAAAAGCGACTTGTCAAATACTTCAGAAGAGACAACCAAACTTAATGAGTTGCTTGCCAAAAAAGGGTTGCCAAATTTTGAAGATGATGGTGCTTCAACATATATAATAGGAAAGTTTGTATATGACGAAGATGAAGGTAAAGAATATACAGAAATGAATTTGTCAACACCATTAAAATGGTCCATAGAAAGCAATGACGAACGAGTAGTATGGCTGGCTAAAAAATTTAAGGGAGGGATGTCTAAGACTTTTGCGTTAATGAACGATTCAGAGGATTCTGCCGAATTATGGAATTTGGCCGTAAAAGCACTTGATAGCAAAATAAAGGAGCATGAAGTTACTTCTGATGAAATAGAAAATGAAAATGGTAAGGGCAGATTTTCAAATCTTGAAAAGGTTAGGGCTATTTACACTAAAACAGATTCTAAACTTCAATGGTCAGTGTATAAGTTAGCAAAAAGCGATAGTGATATTTTTCCTTCATTTAGCTTATTTGATTGGAATACTAGTTTGGATGAAATTATTGCAACTGCAAATGCAATAATGAAGGAAGAAATAGATGTTCATTTAAAACCTATTAAAGCCGAAGCGGTAGAGTCTGCAAAAAAGGCAGAAGAAGCCATTAACAAGAAGTTTGGCGAAATTAGCGATATAATTAGGGAGGTTGCTAAAGATGTTGAAGGCATAAATTCAAAAGTTTATTTTGATGTAAAGGAGAAAATATCTGATGTAATGGTTACAAAAACTTATAGTGATGGTCCAATACATCTAGAAAATCAAGGAGAAGGATTAAAAAGACAAATTTGGTTTTCATTAATAAAAGCAAAAGCAGATACCGATAAGGAAAGTATTAATAAGTTTATTTGGGCGTTTGATGAACCAGAAACACATCTTTATCCTAAAGCTCAACGAGAATTTTTTGACATACTAAATAAAGTTTCAGAAGGAAATGTTCAAACTATAATAAGCACACATTCTACAATTTTTATAGATAAATCGAATCTTGATAAAATTAATAGTGTAATTCAAGAGGATGATGGTTATTCAGTTATTAATGGATGTGATGATGTTGAAGCAATTTATTCTTCGCTAAACGTAAAGAATAGCGACTTCCTTTTTCATGATAAATTTTTAATCGTAGAGGGTGACACTGAACAGTACTTGGTTCCAAAACTTTATGAATTATATTCTGGTAGCACATTAATTAAGGACAATATCCAATTAATAAACATTCAAGGAAAAGATAAATGGCTAATAAATAAAGCTTTGTTGGATAAAGTAATGGATGGTTTTAAAAAATCAGATGAGCAAGTAGTCTACCTATTTGATAATGATATGAGCTTTGTAATTGGTGCAGCCGCTATTAAAGACAATATGTTTTTTATTGGTATTCAAGACATAGAGGATTCAATTGAAAATGAAGTTTGGCTTGATATTCTCAAGGATTATTATAATGGTGTGTTTGAGTTTAATATTGAAGAAATTAATGGATGGAAAGCGGAGATTCCAAATGTGAAATGTAATAATAATCAGAAGTTTTATTCCATTTTAAAAAGAGGTGTTTATGATAAATGTCTAGTTGATGATGTAGATTATGATACTTTGATTAGGCTACCGTCAAAAGGAATTGATTCATCTGAATTATTGCTAAAGCATATCAATCATATTGATAAAATTCCAAAAAGGATTATAGACGCATTTGATAAATTAAGAGAATAATGACAAATCTAAAACTCAATCAAAAACTGAAACGTGTAGAAGTTCAAAAGTTTGAGCTAGACAACGAAATAGTCTTTAACTATTTTGATAAGCTGCCAACTAATGAGCGTGATAATAAGTTTATACGTGCTTTATATATTGGTGTTTTGGCACTTATGGAAGATAGACTGTCGGCTTTTCTATCCAAAACATCCAATGAGTTGGGTACAGAGCTAGAAAGCCTCAAGATGATTTTTGATATGAAGCAAGAGCTCTTTTATAAATCCACTATAAAAGGCACGCTTGCAGAAGATGAAGTGGCAGAAGCTCTTAATGACTTCTTTGGTTCTAAAAACATGAAGGATGTAGCATTGCTAACAGGTAATGCTGCTGGCGAATTAGCTAAAAACAAAACAGGTGATATAATATGCAATGTCAATGGTGACAGTGATTTAAAAATTGCCATAGAGTGTAAGTTTGATAAAAGTATTAGACTTGGTGAGATAGAAACCAAGGATATTTTTATAAGAAAAACAGATACTGCTTGGAGTCAACTTATAGAAGCTAATGCCAACCGTAATTCAAAGGCGAGTCTAATTGTATTTGATATTTCTTTGGTAGATAATGCTATTTTAAAATTTACAGAAAATGTAGGTTATATTCCAGAGGTTGGGTTCATTGCTATAATAGATTCACAAAAAGGGAACTACAATAATCTATTTATTGCTTATATGCTTGCTAGGGATATTGCATTAAATGCTAAAACATTAGATTTAGATAAAGATTTGTTAGCCATACTAGTTACACGAATCATTAAGGATATATCAGAAGTTAAAGCAATAAAGACCTTAGTAGAAAAAAATATTGACGCGAATAAAGAAATTTTAAAGCATCTAGAGAAATCCATGTTACTAATGGAGTTCAACCAACAGTATTTAACCAAGTTTTTGGAGACAGGCACTTTAACCAAAAAAGACTTACTCGATTTTTATATGGGTGAAGAAATTAAAGACCAGTTTAAGTTGATTGAGAAGGATATTCAAGAACTGTAGATATGACAACTAGAGAGTATCAAAACATAATCGTACCATTACTTCAAAATAAACTACCAGAATTGGAAGTAGTTCCTGAATGGACTGCATTCCGTGGTTACAGTAACCAGTACTCACCAAGAGTAGATATTGCGGTTGGCCCATTTTCTACAATAGCTGGAAATAATCAAATGAATGTCTATAATAGACTTATTAGAAAACTTCATATTCGTAATTTTCTTAAATCAATTTATGATCTACACATTTTAAATATAGGCGAAGAAATTAATAATGAAATAAAAATATTACCTTTTAATAGGGTTCTATCTAAAAACCAAAATGCCAGATGTTTTCTTTCGATAGAAGTAGAAAATAAAAACTCTAAAAAACATTTTATAGGAAGTCTTATTAATGCTGCCTCATTGGGAAGAATAGGTATTGGTGTTGCATATAATGATACTGCTTTAAGAACCTTTATTCGAATAATGAATTATTTAGGTTTTTTGAAGAGGGTTGAGAAAAACACCTATGATACGGGTAACTTTTTATTAGTTACAAAAGATCAATTCTCAAATTTGTTAGGACACAATTTAGACTAAATGAAATTCACCGAAGCACAATTAGAACAAGCTTTTATTGATCTTTTAGCAGAGCAAGAGATTCCGCATGTCATAGGCAATACTATTACCCGAGAACTAGATGAAGTTTTAATTCTTGACGATTTAAAGGTTTTTTTACTCGATCATTATAACAAAGAAAAGCTAACCGAAACAGAAGTACATCAAATAATAAGAGAGTTACAAGTTTTGCCTGCTTCAGATTTATATGAAAGCAATAAAACGTTTATGACAAAGCTGTCTAACGGCTTTAAATTTAAGCGTGAAGACCGCAGTCAAAAAGACATTTGGATATACCTTATAGACTTCAGTAAAAAGAATAACAATACCTATAAAATTGTTAACCAGTTAGAAATCGTAGGATCTAACAAACGAATCCCTGATGGAATTTTTTACATCAACGGTTTACCAGTTGTTGTCTTAGAGTTTAAAACGGCCATTAAAGAAAATACTACCATTCACGATGCTTTTGTACAATTAACCGTGCGATACAAAAGAGATATACCAGAGCTGTTTAAATACAATGCTTTTTGTGTGATTAGTGATGGTGTCAACAATAAAGCCGGTTCTTTTTTTGCACCTTATGAGTTCTTTTATGCTTGGCGTAAAATTGAAGGTTCTAAAAAAGAAGTGGATGGTATTGATTCTATGTTTACTTTAATACAAGGTATGTTTCATCAAGACAGGTTAAGAGATATTATCAGAAACTTCATTTATCTACCCGATTCCTCTAAAAAAGATGAAAAGATTTTAGCGCGTTATCCGCAATATTATGCAGCTAATAAGCTCTATAAAAACATCATAAAACACCAAAAACCCCATGGTGATGGTAAAGGTGGCACCTATTTCGGAGCCACAGGCTGCGGTAAGAGTTTTACCATGTTATTCTTAACCCGCTTGTTGATGAAGTCTATTCATTTTTCAAGTCCAACCATTGTTTTAATAACCGATAGAACAGATTTAGATGATCAATTATCGGGTCAGTTTACCAATGCCAAAGGTTATATAGGTGATAATTTTGTAAAGTCCGTAGAAAGTCGAGCCGAGTTAAGAACGTATTTGCAAGACCGTCAAAGTGGTGGTGTGTTTTTAACCACCATACATAAATTTACTGAGGACACACAATTACTAACCGAAAGGACTAATGTGGTTTGTATTTCAGATGAGGCACATCGCAGCCAAATCAATTTAGAGCAGAAAATCAGAGTCACAGAAAAAGGAGTTGTTAAGACCTATGGTTTTGCAAAATACCTTCATGATTCTTTACCCAACGCCACTTTTGTTGGTTTCACCGGCACACCAATTGACGCTACTTTAGATGTATTTGGAGACATAGTGGATGCCTATACCATGACAGAATCTGTAAAGGACGAAATTACAGTTCGTATCGTTTATGAAGGTCGCGCCGCTAAAGTATTGCTAAAAAACAGTGAGCTTCAAAAAATAGAAGAATACTACGCAAAATGTGCAGAAGAAGGTACCAACGACTATCAAATAGAAGAAAGTAAAAAAGCATCTGCCAATATGAACAGTATATTGGGTGATCCTGATATACTTAAAGAAATAGCACGTGATTTTGTAAATCATTATGAAAATAGATTAAATGAAGGTGCCACGGTTAAGGGAAAAGCCATGTTTGTTTGCAGTAGTAGACCAATTGCGTTTGAGTTTTATCAAAATGTAATTGCCTTACGTCCCGAATGGGCAGAAGTTAAAGTAGCAGAAGAGGGAGCAGAATTAACAGATAAGGAGAAGCGCGACATAAAACCAATGGAACGCATTAAAATGATTATGACCCGAGGTAAAGATGATCCTAAAGAAATGTATGATGCCCTAGGCAACAAAGACTACAGGAAAGAACTTGACCGACAATTTAAAAATGAGAAGTCAAACTTTAAAATTGCTATTGTGGTAGATATGTGGCTGACTGGATTTGATGTCCCGTTTTTAGATTCCATTTATATCTACAAACCAATACAGCAACATAATTTAATTCAAACTATATCCAGGGTTAATAGAAAGTTTAAGGGTAAAAATAAAGGTCTTGTTGTCGATTATATTGGTATTAAGAAGCAAATGAATTTAGCTCTGGCACACTACAATAAAGCCGATAGTCAAAACTTTGAAGATATTAATCAGTCTATAGTAGTGGTGAGAGATCATCTCGATTTACTAAACAAGATATTTCATTCGTTTAACGCCTCAAGCTACTTTTCTGGTAAACCACTCGAGCAACTAAATACCTTGAATAATGCAGCTGAATTTGTTCAACAAACGGAAAGTTTAGAAAAGCGTTTTATGTTTCTAGTAAAGCGTATGAAAGCGGCATATGATATATGTTCTGGTAGTGGGGAAATTACCCAAGAAGAAAAAGACTATATCCACTTTTATTTAGCGGTTCGCTCCATCGTTTTTAAGTTGACTAAAGGTAATGCACCTGATACAGCTCAAATGAATGCCAAAGTCAGGGAAATGATAAAAAATGCTTTGGCGAGTGATGGTGTCGAAGAAATTTTTAAACTAGGTGAAGGAGACAGCACTGAGTATGATATTTTTGATGATTCCTATCTCGCAAAACTCGAGAAGATTAAGCTGCCCAACACAAAAATTAAACTCTTACAACAACTATTAGCAAAGGCGATAGAGGAGTTTAAAAAGGTGAATAGAGTAAAAGGTATCGATTTTTCACAAAAGATGAAAGCCTTAGTAGACCGCTACAATGAGCGTAGAGAAGATGATGTGTTGCGAAGTGAAGTATTAGAGGACTTTACGGATGAAATTATCGATTTATATCATGCCATTAAAAAGGAAAAAGGTTCTTTTAAAGACTTGGGTATTGACTTTGAAGAAAAGGCCTTTTACGATATTCTAAAAGAACTCTGTGTTAAATATGATTTCACCTATCCAGAAGATAAATTAGTTGAGCTGGCGAAAAAAGTGAAAGTAGTCGTTGATGATAAGGCCAAATATACAGACTGGAGTAAAAGAAATGATATAAAAGCAGAACTCAAGGTTGATTTGATCATCCTACTTGCTGAAAACGGCTATCCACCAGTAGATAGAGATGAGGTATATCAAGAGATATTTGAGCAAGCAGAGAACTTTAAAAAGTATAATTGAATTTAGATTTAAAATTCGAATATTAGAATTATATCAAATAGGTATAATTGTTCTATAACTGTAAATTTTTATCGCCGGATACTCTAAAAAGCAAAACTAAAGAAGCGATTAAATACAATATTAAACCCTGGACAGTAATAGTTAGTTCTCAATAAAGTTCTTTATCACCTCCCCCACTGCCAGAGGTAAATCTGCTTTTATAATTTTGTGTTTCTTAATTCCCATAGCCGTAAACCAGTCAGACCAATAGGTACGCATAATATCTAGAGCAAACGGGTTATTGGGGTTCTTACTCTCAATGCCCAGCACCAATACTTCCAAATCTTCCAGGCCACTAGCCACAGGTATAAAGCCTATCTCTTTTTCCTTCATTAAAGAATTCCATCCTACAGAATTTAAAGGTAATGCGCTTAAGGATCTTGGAGTAAGGTAGGAGGACTGGTTAGCAACATCAATAACGGCATTCTTATGATACATATAACCGTCTGTCAGGATAATTAAAATATTTCTATGGCAACTGCTCATCGCATAATTCTGAACATCGTCTTTAAAAAAATTATAAATATCAGCCCCAGGATATTCTCCAGATTTTTGGGCCAAATCATAAATCTCAAAGGGAATTTTGGCATACCGCTGCTCTGTTAAACCAAGCTGGGATTTGGGAGAATCTTTGTTGAATTCCTGCTTTAATTTTTGAGCCATGGCATTGATCTCTATGGTCTGCGGCACCGGATTAAAAAAGACCTGTATTCTATCTTGCATCAAGACTAATTTCTTTGTTTTAACATGATCTGTAAAAGCCTTGGCAATTAAACTTAAATAGGCCGTATCTTTTGAAATGATACCAGGATTGGTAATCCTATCAGACAAATCTAGAAAAACACTCAGATTAAGATTATTCTCTTTATTCTTAAGGATGTAGGGTGGGCAACCTGATTTATTGATGCTATGAGTAGCTTTCGCCTCCTCCTGCTTTTCTGAAGGGTCTTGTCTACAATTGGCTAATCCAAATGCCAGAAGCAAGAATAAAACAATAGGAACATATTTTTTCATACTAGAGCGATTTGGTATAGACCTTGTTCTGGTAGGTATCGGTATCCAGGTCTAGCTTTTTTATATGCTTGTCATACACCTCTCTACAAGCATTTAAATACTGCCGGGTTTCTTCATGCCCCATGGCAATTAGGGACGACACGCATTCCATCCAGCCCTGTAAATACTCAGAAGAAAGTGCTTTGTAATTCCTGATGGGTAGAATAAACCCATCAATAATATTTTCTAGTTCACTACAACGCACCTTTACTTCATCTATACCCTTTTCTATAGCATGGATTTCTTCTTTATGCTTTTCCCTTTTCGGTAGTATATTCCTAATTTCCTTTTCTAGGGTAGCGATGTAATTCTGGATTTTATCCCGGTCTGCGTGTTCCTTCATCACCATATCAAAAACCAATCCCCAGATGGCATAGGAAACAAAACCTGCAAATATGATGACCCAAAAACTTGGACTGCTAAATGCAATGCCCACCGAATAAATAGGATCTTCAAAGGTCTTATCCAGGTTGTATAACTTTTCATCAATAAGATAGGCCAATAAGGCATCAAAAATAAAGGTGGTGATAAAAAGCAGTAGCACTTTTAAGACATTAATGGTGCTCTTCTTATGCCAAAACATATGAATTAGGTATCCTAATCCAAAAAATACAAACGGAATAAAAAGAATAAAGCCCAGTTCCAAAGCCCCAGCATCATATGCTTCTTGCAAGGCTTGTGGATAAAACATACCGCTGAATAATTCCGTAGAGGGGTTAAAAGTTCTAAAGAAAGCAGAGAAAGAAGTAGATATATAAAAGATTAAGATGTAGACAGTGAGAAATGCCAATAATAGCAGCCCGATCCAGAATTTAGAAGTGGATCTTCTATCTGCAGAAATACCGTAAGCCCCGGGATCTCTCCGGACTCCGATAATATCACTTCTAAGATTTTCAATTTGGGTTTCAGTAGCTGCCAGACGTTCTTGCTGTCGTTCTAACTCTTCTTTTCTAGTGATGATAAAGGTTTGCTTGCCCTTTAATTCAGTGATATATGGATGCTTTAGTTTGTTTTGTTCCAGTTCTTGCTCCCTACACTTGTTCTCATATCGGTTATAAATGGCTTCCATACTAGCTGCCAAATTCTCTGGCCTACCCTGGCAAGTTTTACTGGTGTTAAATCCGTCTTCATGATAGGTTTTTCTTTCTGCTTCGAAGGCATTCTCATCAGATATAGTTTCCGTATTATTAGAAGGTTTTATCTGAGCTATACTTTTTAAAAGTCCCATAATTACTTATTTAATTCTAACAATATGTCTTCTTTAGTTTTCCCTTCCTTGGCACTTTCTATCAGATAATCTGCCAAGGCCGTTACATTCTCTTCTAGAAATTCAAACTTGCGGCAATACTTTTTTAAGGTGGTATATTCATCTTCTGTAACTTTCTCATCTGCCCATATCATTAAGGCTAAATCATAGAGGTATTCTATTCGCTTCTCAACGGTTTCAGGAATGGAAATCCACCCGGTATGGCTCACCAATATCTTATCTAATTGCTCTTTGGAAATGTTGCGTTCACTTGCAAATTGATACAGTAGTTTCATCTCTAACTGACTAAATTCATCGTCTGTTAAAGCAATTTGGTAAAGACGTAAAAAATGACTTTTAATTTCTTCTGATATAAGAGAGCGCTCCATCATTAGGCAATTTTATTAATACATTTTATCCCTACCGTAAGATGTATTCTTCTTGTTACGGGAATAGGGTACATAAGATTTCTTCTTTTTAGTCTTAAAAGCATAGGAAACAAAAAGTAAGGCACAGATAATATCTACAGGCTGCCAAAGCGCTTTTTGATACAAATAAACTGGGGCAAAGGGGTTAAACAAATAGGCCACCAAAGCAAAACACCACAAGACTAAGAGCACTTTATATTCTTTAATCATAAGAACAATTGCGATGAGGCATATACAAATTCTTAGGAAATCATAATAAATTCCTGGCATGGGCAACGTAGCAAGTAACAGTAAAATGGCACAGCCAAGGGCCATATAACTAAAGACATCATTTTTAAAGACGTATTGCATAATGATGATTTGGTTTGATATCATTCCAAACCTAAAGGAATTTCTGAGGTTTACTTTACGGATTTCCGTAAGTCCAATGCTAAAATTCTACTACTTTCGCAGCCTATGACAAGAAGACTTTTACTCCTTTACTTCTTTCTTTCCTGCGCCATGGCATTGGGGCAGGAAGACCTGAAACTCATCTCCTGGAACATCCGCGACTTTGGTAAAAGCAAAGACACTGTTGAACTAGAACAGATTGCAGAAATAGTTCGTGATGCGGATATTTTGGCATTACAAGAAGTTGTGGCAGGCTACGGAGGAGCGCAGGCTGTTGCCCAACTTGCAGACCTCCTTAACCGGAAAGGCAGTAAATGGGATTACCTGATCAGTAACCCTACCGAAAGTCCAAAATACGCCACAGAGCGCTATGCCTTTCTTTGGAAAACGCATAAGATAAAAATCCGAAACCGAGGGACGCTGCTTAAGAAACTAGAAAAAGTCGTAGATCGGGAACCCTATCTTATGGAGTTTTATGTAGAAGAGCGGCTGATAACACTGCTAAATTTTCACTCCCGCCCTTTTAATAAGAATCCGGAAGCAGAAATCAGAGCAATCACCCAATATGTTTTACAGCATTTAAAAACTCCGTTAATTCTAGCGGGTGATTTTAATGTGGACGAGGCAGACAAGGTGTTTGATGTATTGAAATCAGCCGGGAAATTCCCTGCGATAACCAATAAGAAAACAACATTGAAAAGAATTTGTGAAGGCAACTATTATTTAAATTATGCCATCGATAATATCTTCTATTCGCAGGAAATTAAAAAAAGGGAAAGCGGGGTCATCGACTTTGTTGAAAAATGTGAGAATTTGCTGCAGGCCAGAAAACTCTCAGATCATTTGCCTGTTTATTTAAATTTCAGCTTAAACAAGTGATGCTTTTATCTAATTCTCATCATAAAAGAATTCGTGCAATTCTATTAAACTGCCACGCTTAATTTGAACAAGATCTTGGGTATCCTTAAGAAATATCCCCAGGGACCTTTCATTGTATACAAATTTCATATCATTAGAATAGTCTGTAACCACATACAAATCCCCACTCAGTTTATAAAAGGGGATAGTTAATTTACTTTTCACTTTTACGCCCTTGTTGACAATCTTCCCTTTAGATAAATTATCCTGCACATAGGCGTCTTCTGTCTCTTTAGATGCCACTTTTACATAGGATGTCATCATTTTTGTCCATTCTGGTTTGTCTATTAAAAACCATCTTACTTTTGTAAAATCAATCCCATATTCATTGATCCAACCCTGACTCGTAAATCCTAACAGAACAGACTTTTTCCCGTCCAATTCTGGGTCATCAGCCGGTTCAAATCCTTGTATTTTAAATGTGATTACAGAAGCGGATGACATATCTTTTAACTTCTTACCGTTAAAATCTATGGTCTTAAGTGAAAAACTTGTTATTTCGGGCCTATTGGCCAAGAGCCATTCTGTAGCGGTTAGTTCTGCTCTTTCCTTCATCTGCTCCACAGCTGCAACCCCAACCCCGATGGCTACAAGTGCCCCAACTGCGGCCCCGATTGCCGCATCGTCTTGAGAATTGACTTGTTTTGGCAGCAGTAGGATTACTACGGCGATAATTAAAAAAAATCGCTTCATATTACTATAACATTTGATTTAAATTATTTGGCCTAGTTGGTAATTATCTACCAAACTGTCGCTTTAGATGGATTATCAATTTTTACACCCATTCTTATCACAAGTGATCCTTGATGAGGTATTTAACCAATGACTTGGATGTTCCTTAGTATCAAAACCACATCCTGTAGTTCCTCCTTTATATCCTTTATGAACTTCATTTGTTGGTGTATGCTTAACTGCCATAGTATTTGCTATTTTAAGTTATTGGTATTTTAGAATTAGGTGGTTTCTAAAAAGAACTTTTTCGGGTTCCGTAAGTTTATATTTATCAGGTAGATTACCTTTTCTTTTTGGGAGCTCTTTGTGACAAAGCACTTCCTGCCGCCTTCTTACTGTCTTTCCCAGTTCTCTTATCCTTTAATACCCTTGATGCAGCAGAGCCAGCACTTTTACTTGTTTTTCTTTGTTTTGCCATTGTTTCAATATTTAAATCTTATGAAGTAAAATTAGGAGCAACGAAACAGTATGCCTTACGGAAATCCACAAAGAGTTAAAATAATAATCCTAAATCAGCCCCAAATCTTTAGTAATGGCTACCAAGTGGATGGCATTATTGGCTTTAAATTGAATGCGAAGTCTATTCAAATGTTTTTCTATAGAACTTAAACTGGAAGGGGAGATATCTTTTTGCTTAAAAAGATGGCTTATTTCATCTTGAGATAACCCCTTAGCCAGGTGTTTGATAAGCAAAATATCATAATCATTTATTTCCAATTCAGATTTTCGGCTAAGGGCATTACTAACCTCTGTAGACAAATAAAGCTGATTGGTATAGGTAGATTTAATAGCCTCAGCAAGCGATTTTAGTCCGGTACGGCTTTTACAGACATAAGCGTCTATTTTGTAATTGGCTATCAATGACCTCACTCTTTGTAAGCGATCTTCAACACTGTATACAATGATCTTGAGCTTCGGAAATTCTGCTCTGGCTTGTGCTACCAGCGCTTCTCCAGAAGCAAGCTTTTCATTTCTATGATCCGATTTAAATGAAAGATCTGTGATGAGTAGCTGAAAAGGATCCTTGTCAAAAACTCCTTTTTTTAGTTTTAAATGGGCATCATCACAATATTGAACCTGCTGAATCTCAGGGATCCCTAGCTCTTTGAGTAAGGAATAAACTCCCTTATTTATATCGTCCATGTCTTCAGCTATCAATACTTTTTCATACATACTCTAGGCAATAATTGTCGCTTTAAATCCTTTGTTCAATTGAGATTTAAAAGTAAGTGATCCACTGATTGAAGAAATACGGTTTTCCGCATTTTGCAGGCCATTGTGCTTTTTCAAAGCAGCACCCACACCATTGTCGCTATATTCTATAATTATTTTATTCCCTTTATTCCCAAAACTCAAGGTGGTTACTGTTGCCTTACTATGCTTCTTCATATTCGTCATCAGTTCTTGCAAAACCCGATATATTGCCGTTTTCCGGTGATTTGAAATAGTGTCCCAGTTAATTTCGGAGATATCTCTTGTTAGCACATTAACTTGCTCAGAATTATAACTCAATAACAAATCGCCCAGAAGTTCCACATAATCGTCTTGTACGTCTAGCGCACTAAGTTCTTTAGAAATATCTCTGGTTTTGCTATAGATAATATCCAAATCATCTAACCATTCTTCCTGTGCAGTAGATGCGTTTTGCAGCTTGGTCATCACCTGGTAAACATCATTTGCCACCTCATCATGCACCTTTTTGGAAATACGAGATTCCGTTTTATATATTTCTTCCAACCTCCCCTTTTTGTAACGATACCGGTAAACGAAATAAGAAGCAATTAATAAAAGAATAGCTCCCAAACTGATCACTTGAAATAGCTGTCGCTGCCGCTTCTCTTGTTCTTGTTGAAGCTTCAGGGCGTCTCCCCGTTTGCGCTCTTCTTCCAGGTTGTACTTGCGAAAGGCGTTTTTATTTTCTTCCAATTGCTTCGCCAAATCAAGACTATCTGAAAGCCTGCCCAATTCACGAACATTGGCATGCTCACTCAAGAGCATTGTTCGAGTTAAGGCATCTTTTAAATAGGTAGCACTGTTCAAGCTCTTTGCTACCTCATATGCCTGGTTGGCATATTGCAATGCCATACTGGTTTCATTCCTATCCATGTAATATTCAGATAGGTTACGATAACTGGAGTACAATCCTTCCCTATAATTTATTCGTTCTCGTAAAGACAGCGCCCTGTTTAAAGATTTTAAAGCTTGTGGATCTTCCTGCTTGGCTTGAATATACCCCAGGTTATCTAATACCATGGCCAGCTGAATGCTGTCTGAAGTAACACCTACTAATTTTAAGGCACTTTTATATTGCAATTCCGCATTTTTAAATTGATGCTGATCTTTATATACATTCCCAATATTGTTGAGGATAGTGATGCTATCCCTAGTTAGTTCTACTAATTCAAGGGCTTGGTTAAAGGCGTTAATAGCTTCGCCATAATTCTTAGAAGTTCTATAGGTGTTCCCCAATTGATTGTAGAGGCCTATTGCCGACTGCACCCAGGTATTGCCATGCTTGGAGGTCTTTATGAGTTGAAGCGCTTCTACAATACTGCTTTCGGTTTCAAATAGATCTCCAATTTTATTTTGTGCTATGGCAATCATCCGCAAGTCTCGGATTGCATTAAGGGTATCGTTGTTAGATAAATCTAATTTTTTCTTCTTATTGTAGAAGGAAATGGCATTGGGTAAATCTGTAGGCATTTTGGGGTTTAATATTGCCTGATAGTAATAATGCAGGCTATCCTGATTGGCTTGGGCAAAAGCATATGTAGTACTAAATAAGAGCAATACTAAAAAATGCGCAAGAAAAAAGAGGAATGAAATTTTTATTTTTCCCATTCCTCTAATTTAACAACTAAATCTTAGATGATTAACCGCCTCCGCCGGGTGGAGGTGGTGGGGGTGGTGGAATGTCACCACTATCACCACAGCAGGCTTCTACTTCTATTGCTTCCTCTACATAGCTCTCTGGCGTACAAGACAGGAAAGCCGTATTAAGGAAAACCGTAAATACAATTACATATATTTTTTTCATTTTATTATTGTTTAATTTTGGACATACCTCTGGCTGTCCGAGTTAATACTCAGTGAATTGCGCGATGATTTATCGCTTTAGAAAAATGAGGGACGTCTCCCTCGGTTGAGAAGTAGGGAGGGTAGAAGACCAATCCTCAGATTACTTCTCATGGATCTGATTCTTGATCTAAATACCCTCCGTATTAGCAATCAAAAATGGTTGCCATTTTTCGGCTTTTATTTTTAATGCTGAGACAAATGAAATGAAGAAAAAGGGGAAGGTTAGGAAATATGCTGGAAGCTTTTTGGAAAGGTTTAGGAAGTAAATTTCCAAGACAATTCCACCCCAGAATAGATAGTTTAAATAACTATAAACCAATACTCTAATGCATAAAACATTGATTATTAAAGCTTTTGAAGAAGCTTTAAAAAAACTAAAGGAGAGTGGAAATAATGACCCATCTAAGTTGGCCATTGGTGAAGAATTATCCGCTTATATATGGGAAAATGAGAAATTCCAAATCGGAAGCAGAATGCTTATTAACTATTTCAATAAAGCTGTAGAAATAAATGAAAAGGATAAAGACATTAGCATTAAGCAGTCGAAAGTAATAAATGGCTTAAGTCATTATTTAGGTTATGAAAGTTATTCGCAATTTGCAAAAGGTAAATTTGGTATTAGCAAGCGTATGAAACGGTGGATGATAATTATCGTATTAAGTCTATTGTCACTAATAGCAATTCTATATTTAACAATGGATGGTCAACGCTGGATGGTGTGGCAAGAAGACCGTTATGTGGAAGTGGAATTTGATCAGGAAAAAATGAGACAAGGCCTTTTGAAAATATACAAAGAAGACCGCATTCAACATTTTAGAAAAATAGTCCCGAATTGTAATACTGAGTTCTTTAAAAAAGATGGCAGTGAAAATCTCTGGTATGGGAAAAATGAAGATGGTGAGTTAGAGTATTTTACTGATCTTGCACAACACCCAGAAACAGGTAAATCTTTAGATCCTATGACTAAATATATGATTAGAAAATATGTTTGCGAAAGTTATCGCTGAGACAGAATAATATAAATTTTCTAGTTAGAACTTCATACGGGGAGAACGACATATCAATATTTGCGATTCTGAAGTAGAAAAAAATTTCCCCTATGCATCACTTCTGATATTATCAATCCCAACCAAATAAAACATGAAAAGCCACCCATTTCAATGGCTGGCTTTTCATAGCTCAAAGGAGTGGAAATTGAAGGATTGGCTAACCTGTTATAAATTATATAGAGCTTAGATAATAATTTGCTATAACTCGGCTTTAAAGAAGGTCGCTTGCCCGCCAAGGGAGGGTAAAGGCTTAATAAGCATCACTTCCAGATCATATCGGATTCTTACTTTACAACTACCAAAACCATTAGGGTCGGCCACGGTGACATCTTGCTCTATTAGGCCGGTTTCGGTCTGGAAGCCCAGCGATCTACTGTGCGTTCCTTTATCATCAGCATTGAGAATGCCATCGGTTTCCCTGAAAACAAAAGAATAGTATATATTATCCCCACCTACCTCATATTCGCGGGCAAAATGGCTGCCATCCAGACGGAAGTATTGAGAATCAGAAAAGAAATTATTGGAAGGTTTCCAACCCCATCTGCCGGTTTCTGTCCCATTAACATTCTGGGTTATTTCAAATTCACTTGTGCTGCCCCCAAAATCGCAGGGACCTAGCAATCTTACAGACGCCTGATAAACCGTCATTCTGTACTTTGGGGTAAGGGTAATGGTCTGTGATCGTTGGTCGACGTTACCTGCACCGTCCTCTATCCTCACGGTAACATGCCTTTCAAATTCCCTGCGGTCTTCGGGTTCCTGATAGGCATGGAAAAGCTCATAAGTGCCATCTGGTAAAGGGTTGGGTTCTCCAAAAACAGGCGACAAATCGATATTTATCCCTGGCCTGATCGTTAAGGTATCCGCCTCAAGATCTCCCCAATCCACACTTATTCGGCGGGTGGAATCGTTGGTGACTATCCGAACTTTTGCCACAACGCTATCTGTAGTAATGGCCAGATCCGAGAAGAAATTGTGAAGTTTACGAGGTTTAAGGCGTTCGATGGTTCCAAAAAGACCCGAATCTTTAGGGATAGTTTTCTTTTTCATTGACTTTGTTGCAGTTCTTTCCATAATTCAGAATTTAATTAAAGGTTTATAATACTCGTATTCAATAAACTGAACAGGGGAACGGCATTGCGCCAATAGAACAATTGGCGCCTTGACTTTAAGAATAAGCTATAGTACGAATTTTCCTGTTTTTCTTGTAGGTAAAATATATGGGTTGTTAAATATTATGTGTAAACCGCACTAAAAGAGCTAGTTATCGCTCAAACTCGAAAGTGAAATTATCGCAACAGGGATCTAAAAGTAAAAGCGAATTATTGTTTATTAATCTGAACTGCTGTTCTACCTGATGATCAAATCCCGGTCCCAATGATTCAAATAATGCCAAGGTGGTAAACTGAATTATACTGTCTTTTAATTGAATGACATAAGGCGAAGTATAGACCAGCTGATTGTCAACATATTTATTGAAGACCATATCTTGAGTGAATTCTATTTCCATAGTCTTTCCTGAACTCTCAGGGGTAACAGTAATACCGGCAATACTACCCGAAGAACGCACCCAGTGCCAGTTGCCATTTAAAGTGCCCTGTTCTTGACCTCCGGTGGTGCTTTCTGGTTCCCTATCAGCAGCAGTGCAACCACATATAGCTATGGAAATAATTAATAATAAATAATTCGAAATCGACTTTAACATAATCACATTTCTCTATATTATCTTAGATACAGAACGTTTAAGAACGTTGCTTTGTTACTCATCAATGGTTTAGTAACCAGCAGTTTGCCTAAGTCATTCTTTTACTAAAAGCATGTTAAACTACCCTTTTACCGGCTTAAAAAAATCAATTTTTTAATATCTTCCAATTGTCCGGATAGCAACCAGGCAAGAGACAGCGTTAGTCTTCTGTAGGTCAGAAGTACTGAGAACCTTAAAATTGAAATCTTATGAAAAGAAGAAATTTTACTAAAACGCTTGCCGCGTCGGCTACCCTGATGGGTCTTGCTCCTTATTATTCCTGTAATCAATCCGCTCAACCTCTAAATATTCTAGTTCTTGGTGGTACTGACTTTTTGGGCCCTGCAATTGTCAGGGCAATTCTTAAAAAAGGACATTCGCCAACGCTCTTTAACCGCGGGAAAACAAATCCAACTCTTTTTCCCAACCTGCCTCTGATTAAGGGAGACAGGGACAAAGGTGCGCCTAGCTATTCCACTTTAAAGAATACACAATGGGATGTTGTGATTGATGTTTGGCCGCAGAAATCGGCATTGGTCCAAGAGGCTGCTGCCTCCTTAACAGCGCATACCAAACATTATGTTTTTATATCCAGTGTTGCTGTTTACAAGGATTTCAATGATTCAGGGAGGGCCGAAGATTATCAACTGGTCCATTTACCTGAGGACAAAAGCAAATGGGACTATCCGGAAGAGAAGACCGCTGCGGAGATGCAGGTTATTAAAAATTTTCCCGGGAGGCATACCATTTTAAGACCAGGCCCTATAAAAGGTTGGCGAGACCCGGCTTATGATTTGCTATACTGGTTGATAAAATTAGATCGGGGAGAAAATATCCTATGCCCTGGTGATGGGCAGGACGGACTTCAATTTATTGATGTCAATGATGTGGGTGCTTTTGCAGTACTTGCAGCAGAAAAAAAACTGATCGGAGCCTACAACTGTACCGGACCTACCCCACAAAAACTCAGTTGGCGTTCTTTTTTGGAACGTGCTAAAAACCATCTTAAATCGCCCTCCGAACTGGTCTGGAGTACTCAGGCTAAACTTCAGGAATTAAATGTCTATCCCTGGTCAGATCTTCCGCTATGGGCGCCCACTACAGACGATTACTTTATGGAGATTAGTAATGCCAAGGCAGTGGCGGCAGGTTTTGAATATACCCCAATTGAAAAAACGATCTCGGATTGCCTGGCGTGGTACAATAAACAAGGTGCTCCTGATGTCACTTTTGGGGAGGGCAATGAGCCTGTTGGTATGGAAAGAGCAAGGGAGTTAGAGGTGCTGGAGTCACTTAAAAAGGGATAGGAAGTAATAGACCTCACCCCAGAAATGAGCACATCTTTAAAAATGGCTCGTTCATTAAGTTTTTGTTCCTGCTATTTTTGTACATTTAAGACAATAAGGATACTTGCTATTTTGGGTAGATAAGTTAGTTGTACAACAGAATGTTTCCGGCTTTTTCTTCCCATCCCTCTCTAGGTATCCTGCAAGCCTAGTTTTATGAATTATGAAGCAATAGACAAAATTGAGGCAGACATTTTAGTGATCACATCAGATAATGATCTACAATCTGATGTTTCCCTTTTCCTTAAACCACATGTACGTGCCATTAAATTTTTGGCTGTAACCCAATTCGACCAGAAAAAAATAGCTGAGGATAAGTCGAGCCTTATTCTTCTGGATATAAAGAACAATTTTGACAGCACCTATAGTTTGTGCCAAAAGCTTAAAACACATAAACGCACCAAAGAACTGCCAATAATCCTGATAGGCGATTTTAGCGATGAGAAAATATCTTTGTTCTTTGAAGCAGGTGCCGATGAGCTTATCTCAGCCCCTCTTAAGGAAATAGAGCTGATAGTAAGGGTTAAAGCGCAATTATCTCATTATTTTACCAGAAAGCACAACCAGCAACTGACCCTTACAGAACGGTTTCATACCTCATCAATAAAGGTAATTAAGGAGGGTTTTGTAGTTCATGATAAAAATGACAAAATTGTCTCTGCCAATGAAGCCGCGGCCCAAATACTTGGTTTAACTTATAATCAGCTCCTGGGGAAAGATTCTTTTGACCCCCGTTGGAAAGCGCTTCACGAGGACGGGCGCCCTTTTGCCCCTGAGGACCATCCTTCTATGATCTCACTCAGAACTGCAACTTCTGTGAACGATGTGATTATGAATGTACATACCGGGGAGAACGAACGCAAGTGGATCTCTATTAATTCTCGGCCAATTTTTGATAAAGACGGTAATCAGACCGGGGCGGTGGCCACCTTTCTGGATATTACCGAACGCAAGGAGGCAAACGAAAGACTCAATGAAACACTTCAGCAACTCAACCTATCTATTGATACCGCCAAACTGGGTGTTTGGGTTTTAAATATAGACAGTGGCGATCTGGAATGGAATAACAGACTACTCGAAATTTATGGCATTACCAGAGACGAATTTAACAATGACATTAATGGCTGGCAAAAGCAATTGCACCCTGAGGATGCCGAATATGCGAATGTCCGGCTCGGAGAAGTGTATGAGAATAAATCTGTTTATGATGTAAATTTCAGGATTCAACGCCCAAATGGGGAAATACGCTATATAGATGGCTCTGCTTCTCCAGTCTTTGTGAATAATACCCTGAAAAAAATAATAGGTATCAACCGCGATATTACAGATCAAAAAAGCACATTAATCGAACTTATTAATAGTGAAACCAGATATCGAACCTTATTTGAAAATGCCCGGGATGGATTTTTCTTGGTAAATGACAGTGGTAAAATCATAGATGGAAATTCTGCCATGATCAAATTGTTTGGGTATGATGAAAAATCGGAAATACTTAATTTGTCCGTTTGGGATATTTGTCCCTATCTTCAACCCAATGGCAGAATATCAAAGCAAATGGTGCTTGAGCAAATGAACGGTATTTTAGTTGGTGACTCGCAACTTCTTAACTGGGACCATCAGCGAAAGGACGGAACGACATTTAAGACAGAAGTATCTATAAATGCACTCCAGTACAATGAAAAAAAGTACATCCTGGGAAGTATACGCGATATCACAGACCGCGTTATGGCAGATCTGGCCCTAAAAGAGAGCGAAGAAAAATTTGCAAATGCATTTAACAGCTCACCAATTGCCCAATCTATCTTAAACTTAAGGAAAGGCCATAGATTAAACGTAAATCAGGCTTTCTGTAAATTATTTGGTTACTCCAGGGAACAACTTTTGAATATGAGTTTTAAAGAGAACAACTTGGCCGTTGACAGTAATCATCTTAAAACAGCTATCAAAAAAGCATTGACCACTGGTCAACTAGATGATTTTGCCTTTGACATGTATCATTCTAATGGCAGTATAAGAAACATCATTGTTAGTGCGACTAATACTTTTTTAAATGATGAAGATATATTTATAGTTTCCTATATAGATGTAACAAAAGCCAGGGAGGCAGAAAAGAAGTTAATAAAAGCAGAAAAAGACGTCTTTAATGCTATAATTAGTTCCGAGGAAAAAGAGCGGGCCAGGTATGCAAAAGAGCTACATGATGGTCTGGGACCTATTCTTTCTACTAGTCTTATCTACCTCCAGACCATGTTAGACGAAGAAGACAAGGAAAAACAGACCGGATATATTAAAAGAACCTGTGCCCTTCTGGAAGATGCCACACAAAGTATTCGGGAAATCTCATCTAATCTTAGTCCGGATATCCTGAAAAAATATGGATTGGTACAAGCCGTCAGATCCTTTATCGAGAGATTACAGGAGGTTTCGAACGTTAAATTCAAAATCAATGCCAATTTAACCCAGGAACTTGATGAGTTAATAGATTTTACCCTTTACCGAACACTTACAGAACTTATCAATAACTCTATAAAGCATGCAGATGCAGACCATATTGTGATTTCGTTTGACCAGTCTCCGACAGGCATAATTATAAAATATGTTGATGATGGCTTAGGATTTGATTATGAAAAAGTGAAAAAGGAAAGTAAGGGGTTTGGCCTTATGAACCTTGAAGGTCGTATTCAAAAAATTGGTGGTCATTACAAAATTGTTTCAAGTAAAGGTATAGGAACAAAAGTTGAAATTAATTTACAAACGATCAGCAATGATACGTATAGCTATAATTGAAGATTTACCAATTGTTCTTGAGGGTATTAAACTGATAATTAACAATATCAAGGACTTGAAGATTGTTGCAGAATTCTCTAATGGAAAAGAATTTACAGAACATCTTCCTTCGCTTTCTGCAGATGTTGTCCTCACAGATATTGATATGCCCATAATGGATGGCATCACAGCTACAAAAATTGCCCTGAGTTTAAATCCCAATCTTAAAATTATTGCTTTGTCTATGTACAACGATCGTAAATATTATTATGAGATGGTAACGGCAGGGGCAAAAGGATTTGTTTTGAAGCAGTCGCCGTCAAACGAATTAGAAACGGCCATAAGGGAGGTATATAATGGAGGTAATTACTTCTCAGAAGAACTTTTGAGATCTGTGATCATAGAAATGCAGAGTATAGAGAGTCTGCTTGTTGAAGAGAAAAAAAAGTTACTGAACCTTACTAATCGGGAAAGCGATATGTTAAACCTTATTTGTCAGGGACTCACCAATAAAGAACTGGCCAATGAGTTATTTGTCAGTGTGCGCACCATAGAATCTACAAAGTCGAGATTAATGGAAAAAACCAATACCAGAAATAATGCAGGTTTAATTATCTGGGCCATCAAAAATAAGATCGTAACCGTCTAATTTAAGTTAACACATAAGAGGAACGAATACGGGTTTTTTAAGGATAGCAAAATTCAGCAGATTTATGTTTTCAGTACCGTTATATTCCATGTCAGATATCAAAACTACCTCCTGACAGAAATCACTTATCCCTGATACACAAACATCCAAATCTTTTATATTCCTTATAATCAGGCATTTAAATTGTCTCCAATGTGGAAAACCACATTAAAAAATAGTGTTCTCCACCTAAACAAATGAAGTTTCCTTAGCTCCGATTTGATTCTGAGCGCTGTAATTTTGTGGTTATACTATATGTTTTTTGAATTAAGCCAATAACTGCTATACCAAACCTATGTCTTGGTAGCATGATTAGTTCCCCCTGCTACCAGGGCAATTTATTAGTAGATTAAACAACCAAAGATCAACCAAAGGCAACAGGAATGCTACTCTTATTGCCGCAAATCAGTTATAATATGGCCAGTATTAAAACCATAAAAAACATTATTCAAAATTGGCTGCATTTAAAATGCAATCTATTCAACACCCACAAGTATGTTCTGGAAAACAAATACTCGGATGATATTCTAAAACTGAACTGCAAAAAATGCAGTAAGAAATTTGGGGTCAATTTAAAGTCGTCCATGATTTTTGCATGGGATGAAGATATGACCTTCTGGCTCTCACTATATCAAAAAGACTTTAGGAAAAAAGCGAAATTACCGCAGACGAGCAATAGTATTGCTCCAATGAAAATTGTTGTTTAATTATAATATATGCCTTTTGGCATTAACTCTAGCTAAGATGCCGAGTTTAAACTGTGGGGAAAGATTTCTAAGTTGTAAGTAATGAACTTTATGAGCCGAATTAAAAATGCTTTAATAATTGATGACTGTCCTATTGATTCTTTCCTGAATGAAAAGGCACTTGCCAAATTTCATGAAGACATCAGGATCAGAACCATCAATTTACCCGTGGAAGCTTTGGCGTATTTAAAATCTATCTACGCCTTATCTCTAAAAAAACAATTGGCACTTAAACCAGATGTTGTTTTCCTCGATATCCATATGCCGAAAATGGATGGATTTGAAATACTGGATGAACTGGAGAGGAACCAGGCCTTTATGCAAAACCCTGTAGATATTTATGTGTTATCCTCATCGTGCCGTACTTATGATATTGAAACTGCGATGAACAAAAAACTCTGCAAGGGATACATCACTAAACCTCTGAACGACACAAAGCTTAACGACCTCTTTGGTTAACACCTTTTTGCTATAGCCGTTTCCAGGCAAAAGCAAGATTCTTAACAAATTATTTAGCCCGCTATCTTGGCCTTACTCAGTACATTAATGTAATACTTCTACCCTGATGGCCATAAAAGTTCTCCTGAGGCCTTTTCCCTTATCCGACCTAATGGCGGTTTCAGAAGATTAAATGACAATGGATGTCCTATCTGGCTTCAATTTTTTTAGGCGTATGGGCCAGAGTTTTCGATTAAAAGCAAAACAAAACTCATTACCGGACCAGGGGGTCATAGGACGATATTTTTGGCCCAGGGCACTTTTTTGTAGGAATTTTGTAACAAACTTTATAAGTTATGAAAGCAATTACACTCGCAATCAAAAAAGAGTTCAGAGGAGAAAATTTACTCGCTGCCATTAGCTGCTTAATCATCTCAATTACCATATTCTTTATTATGGGGGTAATTAACAGAGGGGTGCTTTTGTAAATCCCTATTTATATCGTCTTCAGTCATTAAAATGTTCTTGATTTAGAACAAAATCGGACTTATTTTCTATTAGGTTGGCGAAGAATTGAGCCCCTGATTTGGTCAGGTGTCTTGTATCCTGGCTTATAAATTTACAATTCTCAGTGAACACAGGAACTGTAAGATCCTTATCTATTACTAAGGCAATTAGGTCTATGTATCTGTTCTGCCAATCTTCTTTTAACTGCTTATTGAGTTGTAGATAACCATCTTCCATAGAGGTGCGTTGCAAACAATAGTCCGTACCACGGAAATTATAGAAACGCCCGTTATTAAGCCCAAAATTTTTGGTGCCTACGCACCATATCTTTTCGGCTGATTGCTTATCTAATATCAAATTGCCCATGTCTTCTTTTGAAAACTGAGACCAGAAGACAATATCCGATTCCTTTATTTGTATTAAAAGCGTATCCTGTTGAGTACGTTTGTCATCTCTGTATGCCAGGTCTAGATGGGATGCGTATTTGGACTCTAATAATACATTGGCCCAATCTCTTCCAAAACTATCGCCGATAACCAGCACTTTCGTTTTTCCGTTTTTATTAAAATCCCGGTCATACGTATTGATCCTGTCATTGTATAGGGCATGCATGCCCCTGGTGACATTACTTTTAGATATCCCCAATTCTGATATGTCTTTTATAACGCCCGCTTTATAATAGATAAACAGGGAAGAAATAGTGGTCAGAATTATAACGAAAGATAGCGTATATAGTACTTTGGGCGTACTCAATTTTCTTTTATCCCTAAAAGGTTGCTCTATAAAATAATAGGTCGCCACAGACAACAGTAACGTGACAACCAGCATCATTCCCATTATAGGGACCGTCAGTTCATCTAAAACAAAATAGCGGGAAAAGGCCAGCAAAACCTGATGCCACATATAAATACTAAAACTAATTTTCCCCAGGCCAACTGTAATTTTATTTTCCAACACCCGGGTCGATAGACTGTTTTGAGAAGCAGATGTAATCAGAATGGCCAATGTGAGTAAGACCACCAGGGGAATTAACAAAGCGTCTGGTAAAAATGAAAAATCAATACTGCATAAGAGTACTAACAAGCCGAGATAGAAAATCCTCATTTTAGTAATGATTAGCCTATTCCTGAACAGAACAGCACCAATACCACCAATAGATAACTCGTAAAACCTTGATGGTAAGAGATAGAAATTTGCAGCAGCATCTTCATTTAGAAAATAACATCCCAAAGATATTACTGTAAGGCATAGCAACACCGGCAAGACATAGCGCAATAGTTTACCTTTTAGAAGCAGAAAAAGGAAGGGGTACAAAAAGTAATATTGTTCTTCAATACCCAAACTCCAGGTATGCATTAAAGGCTTAAATTCGTTTACAACATCCCAATAATTCCCTGTTGTTACATACTGAAGTATATTGTTGCCAAAGAAATTTGTCGCCACAATGCTTTGTGCCAAATTTTCCAGATCATCTGGCAGCATCGTAAACAATCCTACCACAAGTGTCAAAAGACAAAAGAAAGAGACTAATGGTATAATTCGCCTTATGCGCCTTAGATAAAAATCTAAAATCGAGAATTTGTTATCAAGGCTTTTTAAATAAATAATCTTGGTGATCAGATAACCACTGATAACAAAGAAAATATCTACCCCCAGATAACCGACAGGGAGATAGCCGCAGTGAAATATAAATACAACGATTACAGCAAGTGCCCTAAGACCATCGATATCCTTTCTATAATCGGTTTTTTCTATAAAGGAGTACAATAAATTTCGAAATTTCTTTACAATTGTTAATAGTAGAAAAAACTACATTGGATCATTTCAGGAAACGGACAAAGGTTTCCCAAGCACAGGATATATTATAGTCAAAATGTATGCTCATTTGAACCATAGCCATAACCATAGCCATAGTTATAGCTTCTAGATTTACCTTGCCCTACTCCATTGAGTACAAAGGCCATATTTTTTAGTCTGTTATTCTTCTTTAACTCCTTTGTGAATTCGAGCAGACGCTTTTCCGTATGACCAGAACGCAACAAAAACAATGTCATATCCGCCTGTTCCGAAATTAAAAAGGTGTCTGTAACAAGAACTGTAGGAGCCGTATCGAGAATTATATAATCGAACTCTTTTCTCGCTTGCTCAATAAATTTTTTAAATCCTTTACCGGATAAGAGTTCGGTAGCATTAGGAGGAATGGTTCTGCTAAAACACACCTTGTGATAACCATTATCACCAATGCCAGGCTGAACAAATTCTCGCCAATCCAAGGTCCTGTGTGTTAAATAATCTGCCAACCCTTTTACAGGTTTCTTCTTATGTAAATATTGGTGGAGTTGAGGATTTCTGAAATCGGCGCCAATTAACAAGACATTTTTCTTCAGACTGGCATAAGCAAGTGATAAATTAAGAGCCACCATTGTTTTTCCCTCTCCTTTAATAGAGGAGGTGACATATATCACTTTGGCATCATCTGCCTTGTTTTCTGGCATCAAATAGTTAACGTTGGTGGTAAGAATTCTAAACGACTCTGCTAAAACCGATCGATCTGTAGTTCCGGAAAAGACCCTTTTTCCTTTTTTCAATCGAGGAATTTCAGCAGCTATTGGTACCTCAGGGCCCAACTTTGAAATATCGGCTCGTTCTCTGACCTTAGTATCTAATGAAAACCTCACAAAAAGCAGTAAAAATGGCGCAAGCAATCCCAGCATCACCGCAACCGGGTAGACCACAATACTATTCGGTGATAACCTCTCATTACTTGTCAGGGCATAATCTACCACCTTTATCGAAGGGGAAGTAGCCGCAAGATTGATAGCAGCTTCTTCTCTTTTCTCTAAAAGAAGTAAGTAAAGATTCTCTTTAATTCTTTGTTGCCTTTCTATGGCCCTCAACATTTTCTCCTTTTCAGGTATTCCGGAAAACTGCGCTGATGCTATGCTCTTCTCCTGATTTAACCTCCTTAAAGAAGATCTTAATTGTGCCTGATAAACATTGACAGATTTGATGATATTGACCTTACCTCTTTCTAACTGTTCCGATAACGCTCTCAATGTCGGGTGGTTAACACCTACATTGGGAAGTAATTTTTCCCGTTCCAGTGCCAATGTATTATAATTGTTTACCAAACCGTTAAGACTACTGTTTTCAAGACCTATGTCTGCTGGAAATAAGCTATAATCTACCTGGTTGATGACAGTTTCCTTTAGTATTTTGGAGAGCGAAATCTGGTTTTCTAACTTGAATACCTCATCTTCCGTATCCGATTTCCTTTGCAGTGTATTATCGGCATCAGATTCAATATAAGAAAGGCTATTTGTCCTTTTAAAATCTTCTTTTCCTATTTCTATGGAATCCAATTCTCCTGCCAAAAAGGCAAATCTCCTGTCTATTACTTCCAGGGTTCTCTTTGAAACCAATTGACGGTCTAAAATACCATCCTCGTCAAATTTTGCTATCAAAGAATTGAGTATAGATTCTGAACGATCAACACTTGTTCCCTTTATTGATAAATACAAAATTTCACTATTCTCATTGGCAGATCTGATATGTAGTGATTTATTCAATTGCATTACCGCTTCCTTGATAGGCTGCAGGATAATCTTATAGTTAAGACCCAGGTAATTTTTGATATCAATATCCTCCGCCAGGCTAACTTCAAAGGGGAATCCTGCTGCAGCTGTTTCATTGGTATCGTAAGAGAATATTGCTTCCCTGCCTTCAGAATTTGCAATGGTTAATTGCTTTTCACCAATAGTAGCAGAATAGGTTGTTGAATGCCTAATACTATCTTCTATAATGGGCTTGGTAAGTACAAAAGGAGGGTTCCAAATTTGTGAAGTTTTGACATTCCCTACCTGATAATAATCGATATCTAAACGGAGATCTCGCACTACCTGACTTAAAATGCGATAAGACTTTAATACTTCAATTTCATTCTCTAAATTAATAGTTGAGCTCCCCTCAAGTTTGGCAAGTGCTTCTGATGCAATATTGGTCTCCTTTTCATCATCTATAATCTTGATTTTCGCTACAGATTCATAGGTTATAGGGGCATAGCGCATATATAGAAATCCCAGAACTACGCTTAGAAGCACTACACCTAAAAACAACGGCCAGTAGTAGAGGTATTTCCCAGCTGCATCCTTTAGTGTAAAAGCATCTTCTTTCTCAATAAAATCTACGCTGATCTGTGATTCCTTCATCTCCCTTTTTATAGCTTTTGCAAGTCGCTAAAAATACTTAATAATAATCTATAAGGCAATCCTTCCCCAGTATAAATTAGGAGAAGTTATCAGCAAATTTATTAATCAGTTTGTATGCCAATATTGGCCGTACTATTGATCAATTCTAATGTTAAAAAAATTGATTGACCTTTGAAATGTTTTTTAAAAATAGGGCCAGCAAAGGATTGCGAATATGGTTTCGTTTTAAAATTTTATAATCTTCACGACTTTTTACAATTATGTTCTTCAAATTTCGGTTACTTGCCCCACCCATTCTCATTTTGGTAATTACTTCCCGCAGGAAAACAAACCTATATGAGGTATCTTTTAGCACCCTTAGCATCATGTCATAATCTGCTGCAATTCTATAATTAAGATTAAATCCTCCGTGCTTTACATACACTTCTTTTTTCAAGAAGAACGTAGGGTGCGCAGGCATCCACCCTTTGCCTAATAGTCCGGGCTCAAAATCGCGGCTTTGCCAGGACCGCACAACTTTAGTACTTTGCTGTTTATCAACATACTGCAGATTTCCATATACCCCGTCGTACGGTCCGTCATTAAAACAATTCATGATCTTCGAAACAATTTTAGGATCGGCGAGCAGATCATCCGAATGTACAAAACCAATTACTTCACCTGTTGCAAGGGCAATTCCTTTGTTAAGAGCGTAGTAAATGCCGTTATCACTATCAGAGAAAACTTTAATATTATAATTATGACACTTGAACTTCTCTACAACAGACAATGTATCATCCTCTGAACCTCCATCGATAATCAGGTGCTCTATATCATTATAATCCTGTTTCCACACAGAATTTAAACAATCCAATAAGACTTTACCACTATTGTAGGTTGCTGTAATTAAGGTAAGTTTCATGGTAACAATTTGTGATAAAATCAACTTGTTCTTATAATACCTGTTTTTACAAGAAATCCATATATCCTAAACATCAAATCAGTAAAATTCTTTCCCAGCCAGATGTTTTTATAATATAAAAACATTTCTAATTTGAAATGCAAAGGAAGGTGTTTCTTGGCGTTAGGGTAGTTCTTTTTGAAGAATTCCTTGTGATATAATTTATCTCTTGCCTTTAGGCCGCCTTTCCTGCAATAGCCAATCCACATCAATGATTTATATAAGGCAATTTCATCTTGCAAAACACTATTTAGGCCTTTGTCCGACAACATTTTTTCAACCATTTCAAATTCATCGAAGAATCCTTCAACCGGTCCTTCGCTTTTGGAATACGATATATTGGTTGTATGAATGATATAATTCAATACGGGTTCTTCGACAAATTCAATCTTCACATCGTGGTTACATAAAATAAAGAAGTTGGTCAGGACATCTTCTGAATAAACTCTTTTTGAAGGCAAATCTATTTCGTCCATCAAATGACGTTTAATTAATCGGCCCCATAGGTAATTCGAAATTTTCCCCAAGAGCATAAAGCTAATAGCCTCAGTTCTATCATAACTGGAGGGAGGGGTATTTCTCATTAACCGTTTTATCCCATTCCTATGTTGATAGTAATTGCCAATTACAATGTCCGCGGATGTTCTCTGCATTTTATTAACAAGTAATTCTATTGCATTGGATTCTAAATAGTCGTCTGCATCCAAATTAAAAATAACATCGCCCGTAGAACTTCTAACACCATTCATTCTAGCCAAATGTGTTCCCGTATTTTTTTGACTTATAAACGAAAGTCGGTTATCAGACTGGCTAATAGATTCTAATATTGAGAGTGTATCATCAGTGCTTCCATCATTAACAACAATAATCTCTATGTCCCGATAGGACTGATTTATTACAGAATTTACGCAGCGTTCTATGTACTGACCACAATTAAATGCTGGAATAATTACAGATACCTTCATTTTAATTTTTAAATCCATATTCAAATCCGATCATAAGACCGATTAAATTTTATACATACCATTTTGTGATGCATTTCCAGAAAGCAAATTCCATTATGAATTAGCATTGTTTCTTTTTAATTCATCATATTTAAGACTGATCATTTGCTCATACATCTCCCTCATCCTACAAAAATGATAGCCTGCTTTTCCGTCTAAAAATCCTCCCTTGAGGACATAAAACGCAAAAAACACAAACTGTGGCCTAAATGGCAGGTGATAGCTTAAACGTTTTTGTTGTTTTCGTCTGACAACGGGGTCCTTTGAAAACAGGCCCCATAATTTTAATGGTTCACCAATCTCTTTCACCATCAATTTGGCTTCCATTTGTGAATAGCGGTTGTGTTTCTCTATCCACCATGTGATGCCTTTGTTAAATGGATAGTGCAACAAATGTTCGTTAAGGCGCCCTTCACTGCCTGATGTAACATACTCTTCGTTTATTGCGCGCTCTACCCTAACATGACCATTCTTAAATAATCGGGGAAACCAGGTAGGATAACCACTGCTGTGCCGTAACCATTTATTTTGAAAAACATCTTTACGCCTCACCCTAAACATGGTATTTTCGCTATCGACTTCAATTCTATTCAGAATTTCATGCCGCAATTCATCTGTCACAATTTCATCTGCATCAACCATCAGAACCCATTCACAATCACTGGGAACTATATCAAGAGCAGCATTCCTTTGCCTTGCATAATTATCAAATTTTCTCTGATGAATAATTGCACCATGGCTTTTTGCTATGCTCAATGTCTTATCTGTACTAAAAGAATCAAAAACTATCACTTGTTGTACAAAATGCAATGCTGACAAACACCTGTCCAAAATCTTTTCTTCATCTTTAGTCAGGACGATAGCTGTAATTAAATTCCTATGCATCAGATATAACTCTTTTCTTGATAAATTTTGCCGGGTTACCCCCAACTACACTCCAATCCTGAACATCTTTGAATACTGCAGCTCTGGCACCTATAACGGCACCTTGACCAACCGTTACTCCAGGTCCTATAAATGAATCTACAGCCACCCAAACTTTATCCTTGATAATAATTGGTTTTGTAATTAAGCGATGTGATTTGTGATAGATGTCATGCGATGCCGTACAGATATGTACATTATGGGAAATGACGGTAGATTTACCTATATATATCTTATCAACATTATATAAAATAGTGTTATATGAAATGCATGCCGAATCAACTTCCAAATTCCAAGGAGCCCAGATTCTCACAGATGCAAAAATCTTGGTATCACCCGTTATTTTTGCTCCGAAAAGCCGTAAAACAAGGTTTCTCCATTCTTTAAAAACATTTCCAATAAAAGGTCTGAAGAAGATATAATAGGTCATACGCCAAACTAGTCTACCCAATTTATTCGAGAAACTTAGTTCGTTTTTATATCGGCTATTTTCAACAGATACTTCGTTATTCATAGTATATATTTTGTAATCATACTTTCAAAGTTTTATTCCATTAAACAATATCACATTTCATTTACATAATATTTTAATAAAGAAATTCAGGTCGGTTTGCAGCGCCAGATAACCATTCATACAATTCGTTCATTTGAGATGCAACAACTCTCATTGAATATTTTTGTTCTATCAAATTCCTGCCATTATCCCCCATTTTTCCGAGATCGTTTACACTGCAGGACAATGCCAGTTCTAAGGCTTTCATTAAAGGTTCAAGTCCAACATCGATCCACCATCCACACTCATTAGTAATCAAGTCTTCCCATGGAGCTCCTTTAGTAGTAATCACCGGTATCCCGCAAGCCAAAGCCTCGGCGACGACCATGCCAAAATTTTCACTATAAGTAGGTAAAACAAATAGACTTGCTTGCTGAAAAGCTTTTATCTTCTCTTCACCATAAAGCGGACCTACTAGATTAATAGTGTCTTCCTGTCCATTGGACTTTATCAATTTCCTAAGTTGATTAATATATTCTTTACGTCCATCACCTACTATCTTTATATTCCAGTCTTTTGTAATATGTCTCGACAATTTGGACCATGCTGTGATAAGCTCGCCTACTCCCTTATTCTCAACGACTCTCGATAAAAATAGAACTGTTTTTTTTGAATGACTTTGATTGTAATGTTTCTGAGGAAATTTGTCCATGGGAATTCCATTGGGAATAACTGCGATCGGATTGGTATAACCCAATTGGCGAAGGTCTCTTGCTTCCATTTTAGCGGTCGCATGCAAACATGAAGCAAGTTTTATATCTCTTCTTTGATATATTCCAAGTGCCAACTTCTTTTTCAAGCTTTTCTGGCGAAACGACCATGAATTTAGCATACCATGAGGCGAAATAATATAAGGAATATCATTTTGTTGAGCCATATTTGCCATTTGGTGTACTGGCAATTCCCATAATCCATGTCCGTGGAAAATAGTATTGGGAGCAATAGATATATTGCTACCTAATCCTGACAATTTTCCCAGTAAATTTCGCTTATAAAATGAAAGACTGAGGTTTGATTCCGAAAATTCGCTTATTATTGGATCGTTTGTTTCCCCACAATGTATATGCTGATAGACCGCCTTATTAAATTCGGCCAATTTAGTCACTAAGTGGGTTATACTGCGAGATGGACCTCCACTGGCATTGTCAATAGTTGAAATAACATGGTCAATTTTCAATTGGCTATATTTTAAAAGACTTTAATGATCTAATTTGTTTCAATAATTTATAGTTTCAATTCTCCTATTATTTCATACGGTAATTACACTACCATCACTAGGTTCATTAATTGCCGTTTCCTTAGTTTTAATCCGAACAAAAACCATATGCGTTAGTTTGTAAATAAAGAACAACTGAATAAAAAAGAATATCCGTACTCTATTCATAAATATCATTGGCCCACCTATTGCAGTAATAGCCCCTAATAGAAGAATAGAAAACATTAATATTCTCTCTTTATAGAATTTACTGTCTATTGATACGCATCTAATAAACAACTTTATTAAAATGGCTAAATACAGACATAATGAAATTACTCCACCTTGATATAAGATCTGCATATATTCGCTATCAAGATGAAGAAGCCCTGCTTGTGTAAAACCATTTCCAAATATTAGAGCAAGAATATCCTGATTTAAAACCCAGCTATAAATACCACTTCCAGATCCTAGTCTTCCGGCAGTAATATTATCAATACTGAAATTGGTAGTAATCTTAATGAACTGGCTTTCTAAGATCCTGAATCCACGCCAACCGCCTGTTAATAAAGGGACGAGTGTGGATAATGAAAATATCCCGACAAATAAGAATATCAATTTATTCCTAATACTACCAATCATAAAAAAAACCGCTACAAAAAGTATAGCTCCAACCATTAAAAAGACCTTAGAGACAGAGGCGATACCACCAATTAATATGGCAAGAAATAACAAGAATTCTAAGATTATTTTTTTATTCTTTTTCTGTGTAAAATTATATAACCAGGTTAATAAGCCCATAGAATAAGCCATTCCACTCTCCATAGGAAGATTAAACACTCCCATATAGCGACCCATAGAGTTAGTGGCCGTCCTGTACCCTTCTGCATCGTTTTTAACATAAAGCTCTAAAAAATAATCTGCGTAAGGGGTAAACATTTCAATCAATACTAATCCAGTATTCACAAACAGTAGTAGATGAAAGAAAGTATTTATTTTAATCATTCTTTCTATTGTAAAATACTCTCTTTTTATAAGGAGGCTGTTGAAAATGAGAAATAGAATCAATGTTTCTATATAATTCTCAAAGTTGGATAAAAACATGGCATCCGGGTCTAATCCATTGGCAAAAGAAATTGTCGTTATCAAATAGATTAACAAAGAAAATATTAATAATATACCCGAAAATGAACTCCGTCTAAAAAAGAAAAAATTATGTCTAAAAAATAATATTAAAAACATGGAATATACCACCAGATGTTCTATTCTTACTCCCGCATTTACAAACGCATAAGGCAGGAATGCAGAAAATAGAATGATATAATCTATCCTTTTCAATATGTATTTTCTCAACATCAAATTATCACTATAAATTTCCTGTTTATTCCAATCAAAACAGATTATGAATTAGTTTTAGTAGTACTATAGTTTTATAAATTTATAATAGATAAAACAAAGGTTAACTGTAAACGCAATACAGGTTGCCAATGCCGCTCCCATAATTCCAAATCTAGGGATCCATATTATGTTCAACAGAATATTAAAGAGCGCTGCCACCATATTCCCATACATAAGTACCTTTGTCCTTTCTTTTGCATAAAAAAGCAATTCAAATAATTGGGTAAGTGTAATTATAAAAAAGGCCAATGCAATCCAAAAAATAATATGAAATCCCTCCCTATAGTTTTCCGATAATAATATTTCGCCTATATAATTTCTAAGGAAATAAATCCCGATTAAAATTGGTACACTTATAATAATATAATACGCTGCGAATTTTTTAATGGATTTTTTCTTGAGATAAGTCCTTGATAAATCGTAGACATGAGGAGTTACTAATATCATAAAAATTGGACTTAATAATATGAAAAATTTCGAGCCTACACTATAACTGGCATTATAAGTTCCTACCTGTTTAACTGTCAAGAAATACTCTATGGCATATCGATCAAAATAATTATTTATCCAGGCCCAAATAGCCAGCAATAAGAGCGGTAGCGCAAAACTCAGATACCTTTTTATGAAGGTATCATACCCAATTTTAAGATAATTAAAAATCACCTTTTTTCGAGTAATGAAAAGGATACTTCCAACAAAAGCACTCATTAATTGAGCTAACCACAATATTTGAACATTGCTAAACCATTGAAATTGCCACAACAGCATTATTGCAAGGAACAAAAGACCGCATGTCGCATTGAGGATTCCCAATTTAGAGTATTTAATCAAATAGTCTTTTACATTTAAATAATTAATCAAGATGCTATTGATCATGGAGGCTGGAACAAATACTACCAGCACAATCACCAAACCAATACTTATTGACTGAAAATAGTATAGAAATAATATTAAGAGACAGATTGTTAAAACCGCTAAAATAGTACCCGTTACCCTAAAAAACATTCCCCCAATTCTTGGAATTAAGGTATTATTACTGGTTTTCGTAAATTCTATAAATGGTTTTAAAAAAAGTGTTGAGAAAAATATGTATGCCGCCCACTGAAGACTATAGGTGCCAAAATCTTCCGGTGGAATATAAATCGCTATTAACTTTCCCGTTATAAGTGCAAAAAGGGCTCCTAATACCTGGGACAATACCACATAGTTACGTTTCTTGTTTTGGAAAGTAGACCTATTTAATTTTAATAGCAACCTAATAAGATTTTGGTTATTTCTAAAGCGTTTCTATTGCTCCTGTTTTACCATCATTTTCTTTAAGGCCTCCAAACGCCTTGCGATAATCGATTGCATCTGTGGACTCGCCGATGGTTTGTTCTTCTTTGCCACTTCCTCTACTTGCTGTTCTTTACTTGTATAGTGCTCCAAAATAAGTTCTTCCTCCATTGGAGGATTATCCTTAAACACATTCAAGTTTGCTAAATCTTCCTTGGTTAATTTCAGCTCAGAAAGCTCTTCAGCATCAATAAGATCCAGGCTTCGAACAGTCCTGCTTTGCTTTCTTCCTAAAATAATAAGAGGTGTAAGATATAGAAGTGCACCCAAACCTACACTCAGTATAAGTTGAAGGCCGTTACTTAAATGATCCATAAATACTACCGCGATGACTATCAGAATATTGGAAAGTGCTACAAACATAGTTGCCTGTCTGTGCTCTAAGCCCAAATGAAGCAATTTATGATGGATATGGTTGCGGTCTGCCTTAAACGGACTCCCTTTTTTAGATATTCGAATGACAAATACACGTAAAGTATCTAAAAGTGGAAAAGAGAGGACCGCAATAAACATTATCTGGGCATTTGGCACCGTAAACACCGTATTTGGCAACTCATTTATTGTCAAAAAACTTACCCCCTGGTAGGCCAGCAAATAACCGATAAACATAGTCCCAGAATCTCCCATAAATAACTTCCGTGAATGCGATAAGTTAAATCGCAAAAATCCTATTAGTGCACCAATAAGCACAAAGGAAACCAATGAAAGAAGTACATTCCCATTGATAAGAAAGTAAATGCCGAAATATCCGCTGGCAATAATAGCAATAGTGCCCGCCAGCCCATCTATCCCATCTATCATATTATATGAATTATTGATCAGGATAAATACGAAGACAGTAAAGAGAACCGAAACAGGATACGGCAATGCTGTAATACCCAATAGCCCGTTAAAATCTGCTATACGGACATCTGTAAAAAATATTACGATTGCCACCGCAAATAGTTGTCCTATAAACTTTTTACGAGGAGAGAGCGCTAGCAGATCATCTTTTATCCCTAAAAAAAGCAAGACCATAGTGCCAGCTAAAAGCGTTAATAATTTAACCAAATCCACTCTGTCTAATTCTTTAAAGACACCAAAAAGTATCAGAGAAACTGCAAAGGCAACAAACACCCCAACGCCACCAAGGGTGGGAGTTTTGGTGCCATGTATACTGCGGTCACCAGGTTCATCCATAAGGTTTTTAGATCTTACCGTATAAATAATAATGGGAAATATCCTGTTAGCAACGAGAAAAGTAAGAATGATAGCAGCTATACTTAATAAATAGGAATTGGAAAGTAGGCTGCTGATGTAGGTCATTAAAAGATTTTAAGCTTATTGTCTTGATATATCTCCCAGGATTTAAACAATTAGAGGGAACATAAATCACATATTTGGATAATAGCAAGATATTTCAATTCCGGGTGAATTAAAGGATTTTACCTACAGAAAGTATTAACAATTGAGACAAGGATATTAACAAAACCTACCCAGCACATTATTTAAGGGGAGCTACTAATGGGGGTTTTTAATTGTTCGACTGGGCACTTATAGCCAGACTTTTTATTTATCTATCCAACGGCAGCCATTGGCTGCGCTCAATAGGTTCTTGTCTTATTAATTATGCGTCTTTGAAATTTCTTATCATCCTCCATTACTTCAAAAAATTCGGCCAGATAATTCCTGGCTTCATCAAATCTTCTGGTGTTATTAAACTCGGTTTCAAGTGCATCTACCACAGCAAATAACTCCGCTTTATGGGCAATATAATCTTGCCTCACTTGCTGCAAGAGTAAATCATCCCGATCGTAGCCTTTGTATACACGTTCTGTAACACTAGCAATGCTTCCCTTCATATTCTGCATGCCTGAAATGGTGGCATAACTCGCATTTACAAGGCCAGACATATCAAAATCATAGGGGATGGGGATGTACTTATTATCAGCGTATAAGAGCTGTTCGTTGTGTAGACTTCTGCTAGAGAAATCGGTATTTCCTATAAAATACTGAAACATTTCATTCTGTAATGAAGTTAAATGGTCTTGCTGCAAGGGGTGTACCCTCTTTTTCATTTCACGACCATTAAAACGCTCGGCCAGTTGATCCATATCCTCTATCAAAATGGCCAAAAGCTGATGTTTCTTCCTCCTTTCTCCCTTCTCTTCAATATATTCGAAACTTGCCAAACGTGTCTTAAGATGATAGGGAGATATCACTTCAAACAATTTGTAAGCCAAATATTCTTTTAATAAATAATCATTATTGTCCATTTCGCGAAGGCAGGGAGAAACCAGCTTCATCTTACGATTCCCTTCAAAGATGGTTCCTCTCACCCTGGACTTACCTATCTTCAGTTTTAGGGGCACATAGTAGCAATTCTTCTTCCTGAAATGACCACGTGCCCTGATCTTTATTTTAATTGAATCCCAGGCTGCATCACCCACTTTGTAACTAAACATAGAAGCAACATAGGTGCTGTCATTTGTTTCGGCTTTTATTTTCTTAGTCGAAAATTCCAGTTGGATGGTTAAAGGCCTGTCATCGTCAAAAAAAGGAATATCGGGTGTTGCAGATTCCATACCAGGATCTTCCTGCGAAGAAACCTCCTGGATTGGGATGCCAAGGAGCACCAGAATCAATATAAATACCAACTTTTTCATTTCAAGGCATTTAACCTGATTAAAGCTAATGAAATAATGCCAAATTCAGGGCGGTAAGGGTAAAACTAATCGCATCCCAGTATATAAGGAGTCAAACAGCAATTACTTGCAGTTGTCGCCAAGTAGTTCAAAGACACCGGTTAAACCATGCACTTTAAGTAAACACCCTTATCTACATTCAATTCAACTCAAAGTTCTTATGCATTTTTTAGTTATTTTTAGTTATGCATATATCACATCGTTTCAATTTTTTATCTGCTCTCTTTAAATCCCGGACATATATTAATTTTCTTTTCTGCATTTTGGTGATGCCCGCCTTCTATAATTGCACCTCTAACCCTCCTGCCGGACCCTGGGATTTTAATATCGATTTTGGCAATGAGCAATCTATGGGAGTAATGAAAATTGAAAAAGAAGCCGGTGAATACAGGGTATCGCTCATCTCACTGGATTGGGGCACGAAAATCCTGGAAAATACCGCTCTGAACGCAAAAGAGCTGTCCGGAGAATTTGAATTTTACGGAGATACAGTTGCCCTAAAAGGCAACTTTCAACCAGGGTATTTTACAGGAGAATTACATTTTACTGAAGAGGTTTTTCCAATAAATGCTACTGAACAATCTCATGATGCCATTGTAATTAACAGATCCCATTTGTCCTATTTACTCCAGGAAACTGATCTTCCGGAATCTGAAAAAAATATAGATCATGCCGGTATTCTGAGCGATAGAGACAAGGAAGGCCTTAAACGAGGCGAACGCATATATAGCTCAAATTGCATCAATTGTCATGGAAATCAGGAGGTGGAGGGCTCTATTCCTTCCGCCGCGAAGTTTTGGGAAGCATCTTTTAAGGCTGGTAGCGACGCTTATTCTATGTATCAGACTATAACTAAAGGGTATGGAACTATGCCGCCACAACCCGTACTTACACCCCAGGAAAAATACGATGTTATTGGCTATATCCAGCATAACTTCGTCAGGCACAATCCACAAGAGGAATTAATTACCAACAGCCCGGGCTATCTGAGCCAATTACCTAAGGGCAACTCCCGAGGCCCCGAAGTTAAACCATATAAACCCTGGGCCGATATGGACTACGGGGATTTCCTGATCAACACCTATGAACTGGCAGATACTGAAACCGGCATCCCGCGGTATCACTCTCCAGGACCGGCGCCCTTTCCGGATGAAGACTACCTTAAAAATAACTTTGCTTACAAAGGAATAGCCATAAGGTTAGACAAGGGAAAAGGAGGGGTCTCTAAAGGCAAGGCATGGATGCTATTTGATCATGACCTCATGCGGGTTGCCGGCGGGTGGACCGGCGACGGGTTTATAGACTGGAATGGAATTTTGCTCAATGACCAGCACGAAACTTACCCCAGGAACATTGGAAAACTGCATTTTGAAACCCCGGTTGGTCCGGGTTGGGCCAATCCTGACACCGGCTCGTTTGAAGACCCCAGATTCAGGGCCAGAGATGGGCGGGCTTTTGGACCACTACCAAAATCGTGGGCAGATTACAAAGGACTCTACCACTTTGAAGACCGTGTTATTCTAGCCTACTCCATAGGCAATTCTGAGGTATTGGAAGTAATGGGCATGCAAAAACAGGACACCACAACTATATTTACAAGAACATTAAATATATCAGGGTCACCCTCCCTTTTAAAAATGAGAGTCGCTCCGCTTACAAATAAAGTAGCCTTGCGGGGCGAAGGAGCAACATTGATCAAAGAAGAGGGGTATTATATGTTGCTGGTAGAGAAAGGGAAAGCCGCAAAAGTAAAGTTGTTTATCAGTGGTTCTGAAATTTCAGGGTTAGACCAATTTGCTGCTTCTGCTGCACCTCCTGAAGAACTATCACAATATACACAGGGTGGAGGACGGCCTCATTACCCACAAATTCTGAAAACTACAATCACCAGAGGCGCAGATAAAGGTGCCTTTGCCGTTGATTTGCTTACCCCGCCTTTTGATAATCCCTGGGCATGCAGAATGAAGTTAAGCGGAATAGATTTCCTGGCAGATACTAACAAGGCCGTTGTTTGTGCTACAGATGGCGACATATGGCTTATTTCCGGACTTACAGATAATTCAGGGGAATTACAATGGCAACGGATCGGATCCGGACTTTTCCAGCCACTGGGGATTAAGGTCATAGATGACAATATATTTGTTATTTGCAGAGATCAGCTAGTGCGGCTGCGCGATTATAATGGGGATATGGAAACCGATTTCTACGAATCTTTTAACCATGATCATCAGGTAACCGATCATTTCCATGAATTTGCCATGGGATTACAGGCAGATGCAGCGGGTAATCTCTATTATGCCAAAAGCGGCAGGCACGCAAGGGAAGCATTGGTACCTCAGCATGGCACCTTATTAAAGGTAAGCAAAGATGGCGCTACAACCGATATAATTGCCACCGGATTCAGAGCCGCAAATGGGGTCTGTATAAACCCCGATGGAAGTTTCCTCGTTACGGATCAACAAGGATACTGGAACCCAATGAACAGAATAAATTGGGTAAAAGGCAAAGGCAATTTCTATGGAAATATATGGGGCTACGACCCACCAAAAGACACTACCAGATTAGCCATGGAACCTCCCATGGTTTGGCTCGATATGAAGTTCGACAGATCACCTTCGGAATTACTTTGGGTTGATAGCGACAAATGGGGGCCGCTCAATGGCAGTCTTCTGAGTTTCTCCTATGGGTTTGGCAAGATTCAGTTGGTCTTACCTGAGCAAATTAATGGGCAAATGCAGGGAGGGGTGATAGATCTGCCCGGAATTAAATTTCTGACGGGAGTTATGCGCGGAAGGTTTAATCCCGGAGACCAACAACTTTACGCCTGTGGTATGTCTGCCTGGGGCACCAATCAAATGTTGCGTGGGGGCGGTTTATACCGCATTCGTTATACCGGCAGACCCTTAACTACACCCGTAGGGCTAAAGGTAACCAGAAGTTCCATAGTCCTAAGCTTTGCCAGTGCATTGGATAAGAAAACAGCAAGTGAAATAAACAATTTTGAAATCAATAGCTGGGACCTTATAAGAAGCAGTGCCTATGGTTCTGACAGATATGAGGAAAAAACACTCAATATATCGGCCGCAGAACTCAGTGAAGATGGTAAAACAATTAAACTCCTTGTAGATAGCCTCCAGAAAGTAGATGTAATGACCATAGATTATGAACTTCGGGATATCGCCGGAAACATTCTAAAGGGGACCGTTCAAAATACAATCCATCAACTTAATGAAGAAATGAATTAGCGGTCTTTCTGCTTAAAATGAAGCTTAAATTTCTATTGTATATTCCAATAGCTGTTGTATATTTAAATGGCGTTCCCTCCATTAATTTATATACTATTATCACAAACAATCTTATGAGAAGTACATTTTTTTTGCTATTAAGCTTTAGTATCCTTTGTTGTTGTGAAAACCCTGAAATTAAAATTACAGACAATAATTATGTTTATGAGGGCGAAATATACCAACTCTATCTATCTAGTGAACTGTTAGCTGTGGATACTACAATCCAGGAACTTGAAGCAATAATTAACAATAATCAAGGCAATGAAGAGACTCAAGCAGCACTTGAAGAGGCAATTGAAAACAAAGAAGCTATAAATGTAAAATTGGCAGGAATACCAGATATTGTTGCTCTTGGAATTGTCCCGCCCCGACCTCCTTGCCCTGATGGTGATTTATGTCTGCCTTCAGGATTTCAATACTTAATTTCCGATTTAAGTAATAACATTACCACTTTCACTGTTTTGGATGATCAACAAAATCCATTAAATGATATAACCAGCGCTAGTGCTAATGGACTTCCAGGGTCTGAAGAAGAATTTGAATATCAGACATTTGATCTTGGACAGTATTCGGGCCCAATAAGCATACAGCTAACGAAGACAGACGCACAAAACAATACTATTAATTATTCAATCCAGGCTTTTAAACAATAAATAACTATAATTATGAGAACAAAAATCCCACTGGCTCTTATTTTATGTGTCTTACTCTCCTCATGTATTAAAGATTATCTTGGAGGAGGTAAAAATGGAATAGAGTTAACCGAAACCAACTACGTCTATGAGGGCGGACTTTACCAGCTATATTTAACAGCTGCTATAGATGATATTACAATAGTAATTAATGATCTGGAAGACATTATCAAGAATAATCAAGGCGACGCTCAAACCCAGGCCGATCTTGATGAGGCTATTGAAGAAAGAGAGAATTTATCAGGAGAATTGCAAGATATTATAGATATTGTGGCAAGAGGAATTGTACCTCCACCACCACCTTGTCCTGACGGAGATCTTTGTTTACCTATAGATTTCCGATACCTGATTGCAACCCGAAACAATCTTGTATTAAGTTTTGAAATATTAGATGAACAGGGTAATAGTCTTGTAAGTGACACCTCTCCGCCGACAAGAAGACTTAGAGGATCCAGGAACTTATTGAATTATCAGGAGTATGATATTGCAGACTACACTGGCTTTGTTGAGATTAAGGTAGTTAAGAGAGATAATCAGCAAAATATAACCAGTTATTCAATTGAGGCATTTAAAGAATAGGAAAGGTTTAAATAGACAAATAATAGCCCTCCTCTCGAGGGCTTTTATTGTTGAGCAAATGCTGTTCCTAATTATCTCCTTATATCCAATTTATAGCATAAATTCTCAAACTGATAACTACACCAACCAAATTGATTCTCTTACCCAACTTGCTTATAGGTATTTGTACACCAAAAAGGATTCCGCGTATTACTACTTTGACCAAATTTCTGAAATAGCAACAGGCGAGAACGATTGGATAAATGTTATAGAAACTGGCATAAGTCTCAACAGAATTGCAGGTTATCATTATGATTTGGAAAAAATGAGAGAGAATATATCTTTCCTGGATTCGCTGTTAAGGAAACAAGAATCTTTTCTCGCTACACTTCCTGAAAGAAAATTGTATTTCAATTCTTTATTGTACGACAAAGGTGCATACCATTTTGAAGTAGACAACTTCAATGAAGCCAGGAATTACTTTGAAAAGTTACTTTCAGCAACCGAAAACTACTCGGATACCTTATTCATTGCCGAGTTTCAAACATTGCAGTCTACTGCTTATTCGTTTATGGCCAAAATGTATACAAATGAGGGTAAATACGACTTAGCAAAACAGTACTATGAAAAAAATATACGTTTTATTTCACAAATAAAACCGGTAGATGAAGCCTCACTCCATATCAATTATAGTCTTCTTGCTGAGGTGTATAAAAAAGAAGGAAAGTATGACCTATCCAATGCCTATTTTATAAGGGCTCTGAAATTTTATATAGCTAATAATGGTAATACAAATAGAAAAGTCTCCGTAGCGCAAAATATAGTACAGAATTACCTCAAGCTTGCTCAAATTGATAGCGCACAATACTATCTGGATCTGATGAAATTACAGCTCCCTGCAGCGCATCCATTCTGGAACCGGTATTACAGGTCCGAAGGTGAGTTATATTCCAGTCTCGGCGATTATTCAGCAGCACTAAAAAGTTATAAAGAAAGTCTAAGGCTTTACAAAGAAAAATGGAAAACCAAAAAACACGAAGAAATCGCATTGGTGTACAATGAAATAGGGGTACTTCTTGCAACAAAGGGAGATCAAGAGCAAGGCTTGATGAATTTAGATCTTGGCCTTACACAACTAGTGGATTTCGACACTGGAAATACACCTCAACTCATACTCAATTCTAATGGGAATACCTTACTGCGTTTACTAAAAAATAAAACGCAAATTTTAGCCAAACTAAATACAGAGAAGGCTTACCTGACGATATTGGACCAGGTAGATTTTGGCGTTTCTACTCTAGATAAAATAAAGCCGACATTTAAAAGCGAAGAAGACAAATTATTATTAATAGAGGAGGCTATTCCATTATTTGAAACAGGTTTAGAGGCTGCCTATCAAATGTATTCGAAAACTAAGGACAAAAGTTATTTGAGCAAGGCATTTTACTACGCGGAAAAAAGCAAGTCTGTATTACTACTGGAAGTCCTTATGGGTACAAAGGCAGTTGCTTTTGCCAAAATTCCTGACAGTATCCTTGAAAGAGAAAGGCAATTAAAATCATTAATTGCCAATGTTGAAAAGAAACTTAACAGGGCGAAAAATAAAAATTCTGATCTAAGTGATCAGTTATTCCAGCTTAATACCGATCATAGGTTGCTCAGCAGCAATATAGAAACAAATTTTCCAGCTTATTTCAATTTGAAGTACAACAATGAGGTAGCCAGCATTGCAGAGGTAAAAAATCGTTTGGATAGTGATGAACAAATGATATCATATTTTCAGGGGAATAAAGCGCTATACGTCCTATCTATAGAAAAAAATGACAGCAAAATGCTAAGAATCCCCTTAGATTTAAAACTAGAGGAATTAATTAGCAGCTGCAGGATAATGCTGGGGAATCCTAAATCTGATGTTCGGGATTTGGCAAAAATATCATACCGTCTATATAATTATCTCCTACAACCCCTAATAGCCAAAAAACCGAATCAAAAACTAATTATAGTCCCGGATGGGTTGCTAAATTACCTGCCCTTCAGCGCACTTAACACCAGTTCTGACCGCATTCTATATCTAATGGAAACAAGTCAGATCAGTTATGCAAATTCCGCTACCCTGCTAGCGGAATTAGACAATAGAAAAATTAATAACGATAATGTTTTGGGATTTGCACCCAGCTTTGAGCAGAACAAGACCAAGTCTCAATCATTGTCTGCCCCCAGATTGTTTCCTCTTCCCCATAATGGCAGGGAAGTAAAACAAGTTCTTGCTGCATTCGGAGGGAATTCTTTTCAAGATGAAGTAGCCTCTCTGGAAAACTTTACTAATGAAGCGGAGGATTATGGGATCATACATTTGGCAACTCACGCCAAGTACAATGATAACGCCCCTGAATTCTCCTATTTGGCTTTTACACCAGAAAATGATAAAGAGTATCTATTGTATGTGAAGGATTTATATCAGTTAGAACTAAAGGCAGATCTTGTTACCTTAAGTGCATGCGAAAGTGGTATTGGTGAACTAAAAAGAGGAGAAGGACTTATAGGTCTAACCCGGGGGTTCTTCTATGGAGGTGCATCTAGTATTGTTAGCACATTGTGGAATATCAATGATGCTTCTTCTTCCCAATTAATGGGCAGTTTCTATAAAAATCTATCTCAGGGGAATGCTAAAGATCTGGCACTTCAGCAGTCGAAGCTCACATTCCTCAATGCCAATAGAGAAAACGCATTATCTCACCCTTACTACTGGTCTGGGTTCATAATAAGCGGTAATACCAACCCGATTTCTAAAACATCCTTTTTGGCTTGGTATGTATTGGGAGTGATGGTGCTGGCTTTTGTTAGTTGGTTCTTAACCAAGAAACTAGGGTAATTCACTAAGGAGCTGTTCTGCCGCTTCTTTTCGAAAATCTCCTGCCTCAATTAATTCTTCCAGAGTAAGTTTGGCTTTGATGGTATCTTCCATTTTTAAATAGGTCAGCGCCAGATACCATCTGGATTCCGACACAAACTCACTATTGCTTTTGATAGCCAGAAGAAATGATTGTGCTGCCTTATCAGTCTTTTCTAATTGCAGAAAAGATTGTCCGAGATAGAAATCTAAATAATCCTTTTTATCCGGAACAGATAGTTCCTCAAATAAGTTTATGGCTTTTTCAAACTCCCCGGATTCATAAGCTACAAATGCTCTTCTTTCCAAGGTATTAATGCTATCACCCCGGGTTATGGTAAAAACGGTATTTGGGTATATATCATAATTGGAACTGTACAATCCTTGTAAATCAGTGCGGTCTGGTTTTAGCATAAACCAACCTAATCCTATTAAAACCATTATTGAAGCTGCAATACTTAATGGTCTCCAGGGGAATCTTCGAATAGCTTCGGGAGGTTCTAGCTCCTCCTCCAACTCCTGCAGTTTTGATTTTAATTTCGACCTTTCCTTAGACACGATCACCTTTCTTACTTCTTTTTCAAATTGGAACTGTTCCTTAAACTCTGCGTCCTCTTCAAGAAGCACCTGGAACTGCTCAAGTTCTTTAGACGAGAGTTCTTCTAAGAAGTATTTATTTATCAGTTCTTCGTTTTCCATACTACCTGGCCGTAGATTTAAATAATTCTTTTAAAGTTCTGAGACAACGAGATTTTTGGCTTTTGACCACATTTTCGCTATTGTAATTGCCATGGATCATGATCTCTTTTATGCTGTATTTCTTATAGTAGAAAAGCGTTAAAATAGCCTTGCATTTTTCACCCAATTGGTCAAAATAAGTACGTAATAAAAGCTGTTTTGTCGAGAGTTCTTCGTTGCCAATTTCGTACGATGCAATCTCCGAGTCTATTTCACCAACCGATGCTATTAACTCTTCCGACCGAATTTTTTTCTTGTCTTTTCGAATCCTGTCCATAATCATATACTTGCCAATACTCATCAAATAGGTAGATATGGAACTTCGAAGTTCGGTCAATTTTCCATTGCCAATATTTTCATAGAACACTATATAAGCATCCTGATAAATATCTAAAACATCTGCAGCGGGAATACCATATTTCCTTGCAAAGTTTAGGAAAAGCGACCTGTTATCCTGATACACCTTTTTAAAGGCAATGTCAGATCCTTCTTTCAAAGAACGAAATAATATTTGATCGAACTCCTTTGCCATTAATGTAGGGACACTGTTAAAAGTTAACATTTAAATGTAAAAAAAAAACATATCGCTTGTTAACCTTTTAATCATTATCCCATAAAAGGGTGTAATCTAAAAATAGTAGCATGAAAAATTTACAGCTAATTACACTTCTGATACTGGTTTTAATGGGCGCTGATCTTAAGGCTCAAAATGCTTTGGCATATGAGCCCAATCTAAGTGAAAAGAAGAAAGGTACCAAACCAAAACAACTGGAAGGGATGGAAGGTGATGTACAAAAAGTACTTCTGGTTTCCCAAAAAGATGATCAGGTAGACCTGAAAATCGAATTAGAGGGTTATGAAGGAAAATATCTTAAGGTCTTCGCCTTGAGCAAATCTGGTTCTAGAATGTTAGAGATTCCGGCAGATATCCAAAAAATCCGCTCGGGCAATATAAGAGTATCCGCTGATTTAAAACTCTCGGGTACCCGGGAAAGTGTCACAGATTATATCGAATTGGTATTTACAAACGGCATGTTTCGCTTTAAGGGGATGTCTTATGTATACAAACTTAAAAAGCAGTGGACACCAAAAACTGCGGATGGCGACAATTCTGATATAGCGAGTAATTCTAATCGCAGCCCGCAGATCATAGAGGTACAACTCAGACCTGTAGGCAATGCCCGCCGAACATTTATCGCTCAATAACTAAAAAGAAATATCATGAAAAAAACTGTTCTATATTCTCTGGGCTATCTCATTTTGGCCCTGATCAGCACAAATTTAAATGCCCAAAAAGCCGGAGACGTATTCTTTTTACAGTCGGCAGTAGGTGGCAAATACCTCGATGTACAATGGGGTAGTACCAAAGATGGCACCCCCTTACATCTATGGCCCTATAATGGTGGTAATGCACAAAAGTTTAAACTCGAAGCCGCCGGGGGAAAATACTTCTATATCAAGTCTGTACTTGGCAAGTACTTGCATGTTCAAAACAGATCTAACCAACCCAAAGCTAAGGTCGTACTCTATCAGGGCAAGGGTAATCCCAACACCAAGTGGCAATTTGTGCCCGGACCTGATGGCTATCATTATATAAAGTCTCTAAAAGGTACCTATATGGATGTGCAGTGGGGAAGCGAAAAAGACGGCACCCCCATCTGGATGTGGAATTATAATGGTGGGAACGCCCAACGTTGGAAATTCAAGAAAATTCAGTCTGTGATAATAAGAAATCCTAAGGGTTCCGAAACTTCTGGTAGTAGCACCTCCTCAAATACCAATTTACCTTATTACAATTACCATCTTAATTTATCTAATGAGAACCTGCTCAAGGTTCTGGCAAAAGCTATGGAAGATAGGCGCAAGACTGCCGCAAGGCCAACGGCCAAAGGGGTAGATATAGAAGCACCTGTAGCACAGCTTTTTATTGATTTAAATGCGGATCTCGACCAGCGGTTCGATCCCAATGAATCTACTTCATTTTCAAGGATACACGCAGAGTTATTTGTTGATAAGGCTCCGGGTTCCCTGGTTTTCTACTACCGCCCAAACTCCTATCACCTACTGTGGGATAAGGATATGGGGAAGCACGATCTGCAAATTAACTACAGTAGAAATTCTGAAGGAACAGAAAACAAAAGTGCCAGAGTATCCGCTACACTTACCTCGGGTATCACCATAGCAGAAAAAAACTTTATGACCAAAATGTTGAATGAGATTCTCACGAGTACTGAACTCCCCAATCCTGATGTGAAGCTGAGACCTCTACAGGTAGAAGACCCTGAAATCGAATTTGAGGGTGCAGGTTTTGATATTAACGCAGATCAGATCTCCATAGTTCCTTCTTCAAGTTTTGGTGATGAGATAGAAGTGAATTTCAGTACTTCAGACGATAACATTGATGCGCTCAAAAGTGCCGGACTACAAAACAAGATATCATTTACGGTAAATTTCAATTATAAGGACCAGGAAGGTGATGTAGGTATCCCTGCAGATATCAGCATTATGGACGAGTCTACCTATGGTACTTTTGAAGTGGACTTCCCCTCACTGTCCACCATTCAAAACCCAACTCCATACCCCATAAGGGTGCAATACCTTCATGTATTAACCACCGTAGATGATAGCGGTATAAAGCCCTATATCTTTTCTTTTGATTTGGGTAAGAAAACCCTACAGCCCAACGATCAATTAAAATTTCAAAAACCCGTGGGCTTTAGAGTGCCACCCAAACTACGAGCAGTAAAAAAGCCCTTGAGAGCCTTTGTGGAATACCGGATTTTGGAATGTGAGACCTGCACACAAAAAATATTCAATAATCTCACAGGGGGCGTTACTGCAGCTACCAAACAAGAGATCAAGTTCAGGTCTGTAAACCTGCTCAAAGCCACAGGGGCCGAGTTTATCTGGGTGCGTATGAAATCTAAACAACTAGATCCAGGGAAGCAAAGAGAAGTTACTACTCACGACCCCATAGAAATAGAATCGGATAACGATTATCTGAAATCTCCAATCCTTTACCTCTACAATGGGGAGCAGCCCGACTTTAAATACCAGGTAGAACTCGTAATGCCAGATGGGGAGATCTATGCCATGGAACATTGGCTCAAAGGTGATGAGCTTAGAGTATTGCTTTCGGAAGCGAAACTAAAAGAGCACTTCAATTCCTGGCCAGACAAGCTAGATGACGAAGAGTATGAAGGAGAAGAAGGTAATGAGAATAACTAAACGCTGAAGTCCACAAATTATGGTATTCAATCTTAAAATAAGAATAGTAACTGTAATGTTCCTGGTACTCGCCTGGCAGGTTAAAACACAACCAGACCTGTCTTCTAAGGAGATTATCGGTGGTCTGCCGGTCTATGCAGACCTACATCTGCAGCACAAATATTACTACGCCCCAAGCAGTTTTGAGCTAGACCGGGACGCAGATGGCAAACCAGAGTTCTCATTTGTAAAGATGACACATATTCCCAGCAGGGCCAGAGGCATGAAAGACTGGAAACAAAGCAGTGCTATCCAATTTACCATCAAACAAGCCGGCATCACCAACGAAGCGCTCAAAGAAATAAGAGAGCGCCTAAAAACAAAATCTGCTGGTAGGACTAAGATAAAATTGCTGCCTGCCCCTATCAAAAAAATGGAAGCCTCCCTAATTTATAGTAATCTGGATGCTGATAGTACTACAGCTATACGCAGCAACTACAACAGCAACACAAAGAACAGGAGAGGAGCGCTTTGGACTACTAAAGTCTTTACTATCAGGCCAGACAAATTTACTTCTCAGGTCCTATGGGATGGTTTTAAAAAGGAAAAAGGACTTTTGAGTGTAGCCTATGGTATATGGATCCATGGCGCTTACAATGAAGAGGTAAGTTACCAATTTAACGGGCCGGAGGAATTGGAAAAGGTTTTTGAACAACTCAACGCCCAGCCAACAGATTCTACTGAAGTAAAAACAGAGGCCTTAATAAATGCCGGAGCTTTTCAAGTAGCAGTTGACCTGGAACTATGGCCAGATCTGCTTGCAGAAATCAGTTTTGAGAGCACTCTCTCTCCCAGGTACGGCCTCGTAGACGTGTATTGCTACGATTTTAGGGAAAACATCAGGCCAGATCTTTTGGGAAAGATCGTGGAGCTCGAAGCTGAAGGAGTGGGAAAGGGTCCTGTGAAAACAGAGATAGACTTCTCCAAAACCAACCCGGACATCTATGCACATGCCGTAAAATTTGAATATGCCGTACGCCTGGATAAACCCTTGCGTTACCGGGTCATTGAATTGGCAGAATCCGGGGATGTTATGGAAGGAACCTGGCTGCTTAAAGAAAATTGGACTGGCATCATAGACGTCAGCTCGCAAAAAGATTTTAACTCATTTTACAAATCCGAATAACGATGAAAAATTTAATACAAAGTTTAGTATTGTGTTTTGCCTTTTGCACTATAGTTAGTGCCCAGGTCCATTATGACAAAGGCAGATTAACCATAGATAAGGTACAACTATTACAGGATTACAATGATTCCCTGACGTATTATTATATCCCCACTTATCCCAGGTTGGCTATCAATGATTCTGGAGACTTCGAATTCCTATGTATGAAATATGTGGGAAAGGAAGAAAAAGACAATGGTGGGCTTTTCCATGCTCTTTTTGAATTCCGAATGGAAGACAAAGAGCTTCAAAAACTTGAAAAAAAGTTACAGGCAAAAGTCAGAGATGCCGTAATAAAAGGTCCCATTCCGCTATTGGAAAGTATGAAAGAAGGGGAAGCAGCTCTTGGAGGTTTTAGTATTATTTCCTCTATACTTACAGACACCTTATCTAAGAATGCTTTCACCCAAAATATAATTACCAGCGGCAGGGCCCCATTTACTCCTGGGTCCAAAGCTGTTCTGGCAGCCAAACTTAACCAGGACGGGGCCACCCTACTCTGGGAAACCTTTAAAGGCCCTACTTCTGATGTTTCAGTTGCGGTTAATGGCTACTATGAGGCCGTTGTTGAAGCTTATAACGTAGTGGTGGAAGCCGAAATGGACATGGTCTATGATCATTTTAGTGAAGTCTCTAAAACAGAAACTTTGTTTACGCATGACGAAGTAAGTAATGCCATTGATAGTCTGTACACCAATGGAACAATAAAAATAACTGCTCTGGATCGGACTAAAGGACTAGGCGTAAAAAGCGATTTAAAGAATATACTCCAAATCGTGACCGATAAAATTGTCAACATTATGTTCGACACGGAAACCGGTTGGTCTAAACAACCAGAGAAAGAAACCCCGGTAGAAACTAAAGATAAAGCCGGTAAAGGAATCCTCAGTGGGTTTGCTTTTGGCCCCGCCAGTATGTTCATTCCGGATATCCAGCATATTGTAAAAAAACGAAAAGATATAAAGGCGCATAGGTTTAGATTAGACCTAAGCGAATCTACCTCTATAAAAGTGCCATTTTATACTGCAGGTAACCTGGGCGGATTACACGAATACTTTAAAGAGGATCCCAGATACTTCCGCATTGTAGATCTCATAAGTACAGATTTTGAGAAAGGAGAGGTGATTTTTCAACTTGATGGCGACTTCGCAGAATCTTTTGAAGACCTGGTAAATTTCGTAACCATCAACTTCCGAAAAAAATACGGCGAAGAACGTGATGACTTTACCCAACAACTCTACTTCAATGCTAAGGACATAGAGTCTGGTAAAATTTACAAATCCATTTCCTTTCCAAGACTTGGCATTTCGTCTGAAGATTGGTTCAATTATGAGTATCAGGTCTCATGGAGTATCCGTGGAGAATCCAAATTTGTGGGTCAGAGTGACCAGTGGATAGAAGCCAATGAAAAGGCTATTGTTATCTCTCCACCATTCAAAAAAATAGAAGTAGATATCGACCTGGATAAACAGTTACTAACAGAAAATAACATCGCTACGGTAGCCGTGGATTTTGCCGCCGACTTTTTAGGGGAAACCAGAATGGTGAAATCTGTAACCCTAAGAGCTAAAGGTGAGGAGAATAATAATAAGGCCGCAATATTTCATGATTTTGACGGTGATGTGGCCTATAGAACTGTATGGTATGCTAAAAACGGAGATAAAATAAAAAGCAAGCACCAGGACCTGGAACGAGGCTACATATTGCTCACTCCTCCGGATATGGAAACCGCAAACAAATAATAGTTAAAAATTAGATCATGGAAAACGAATTAAATAAACACAACTGGCTTTGGGTACTCCTATTGCTTATGCTGCCATCCATTGGCTTTGCCCAAATTCTTATGGATCAGGGTGTCAGAGTAAAGGGTTTATGGTGCTTCCCAGCCAAGGACGATCCTAACGCTTACTACTATCTGCCAGCAGAGAGCAATCTGGGAATGGCAGGAAACAAACCTCAATTCTCCTATATGCGATATGTAGACATGGAGGCGGAGAAAAGTGAAAATGGAAACAGTATTCTACAAGCCAAAGGTGGTGGTGTTTTGCACTTTTTGGTACTGTATGAAACTTCAGAGGCCCAATTGGAAAATACCCGTGATGAGTTGGCATATGTTACCGGAAATAATAAGGCCAGGCTAAAAGGTCCTGTAATCTTTAAGGAAGGAACTTATGCACTAGTCTCTTCCATAATTGATCCTGAAGAAGGAGGGCAGCGAAGAAAATTAATGATAAAGGGCAGAGCACCCGTATTGGAAGGCAATAAAATTGCGCTCTCTTTTGAGTTGAACGCCAAAGATTCTAAACTACTATTCGAGAGTTTTAAAATGGCGACACCCGATATATCATTAGTATTTGATCTGACCTTTGAAGGCCTTAGTAATGCTTATGACGCCACACTGGAAATAGATTGGTCGGAAGTTCAAAAAAGGCATGAAGCTCAGGTAGCCGGAGGGTATATGTTTATCGGTGCCCAGGCCGGACTGGAATTGGACGACCTGATGAAAAATCAGAGCATTAAACTCACCACCAACGGGGAAGATGAGCAGATGGACCAAATGATGAATACCGTTTTAGACAAACTGCTGGGAATGCTATTTGATCCGGTGGCTGAAAATAATGAAGAAAATGATAATCCCTTAACCGAAATGTTGAGCCAAATAATGAGTAGCTCTGGTGAAAAAAAAGAACCGGGCTTTGCTACTTCAGGTTTTGGTTTTCAGGCTTCATATAAGTACAAAGAAATTAAGAAGTCGGGCAAAAGTACGGTGAACTTCAATTCCAGATCCACGGTAGAAAGGCATCACTTTATCGCCTTCAACATCGGCAATCTCTACAAAAAATACGGGAATGACAAAAGTATTTTTAACATCATCATCATAGATGACGACGCCTTTCAACTCCGGGAAGTTCGCATTGGTATAGATGGCACCTTGTATCAGGAATTTGACAAAATGGTAAATAACGTAACTGTATTGGTGCGTAAAAAACATCAGAATGAAGAAGAAACCATTAGATCACTGGTAGTGAATAAATTACAATTTGACCAAAACAATGCAGAACCGTTTTCTCTCACTTATGGGTCTAAAGGAGATGAAGACCGCCTTAAATGGCTCGATTACGACTACAAAACCATATGGCAATTTCAGGGAGGTGCCAGTTACGAAACAGACTGGCAAATGGCATCAGCTTCTATGATTAATCTCTATAGCCCGTTCGAAAGGACCAGTATTCAATTATCGGGTGATATGGATCAATTACTGGAGCAAGGCTACAGGGCAGTTGTTGTACAGTTGGAATATCCTTTTTTCGGAAAAAAAATGAATCCTCAAAAGCTGCTTAAACCTGGTGACGACCTGGATCAAAATGCTTTTGAAGTCACCCTGCCCCTCAGCAACAGGGAATATAAATATACCATGACCTGGATCGGCAATAATGGCAACAGATTAACCAATAATAATACAGACAGTTCAGGGATCATTTTTGTTGATGAACTCCCTGAAAATTAAAAATAGAATTAGAAATAAGTAATCTCAAATATCAGAATCATGAAAAATCATAGAAAAAATTTAATAAGAAAAATGTGGATGAGCACTTTGGTATTAGCATTGATGCTATGCGCCACTACATCAATAAGGTCCCAGGCACTGGATTCAGAGAATCGAGTAGACATCAAACTGGATGACGGAACATCAGTAATCCTGTATGGACAGAGTTCACGGGTAATTGGGCAAAAAACCAATAAATATTACATGCTGCCAACCGGTTTAAAAATCGGTTCTAGACCAGACGGAACTCCTGAATTTCTGTTTATGAAATTCACCACCGAGGAGCGTGCAGATCAAGGTGGTATTGGTGGAGGCCTTATTCATTTTCTTATGGAGTGGGGACTCACACCCGAACAAAGAAATGAATTATCTGCAAAACTGGGTTCAAAAATTAAAGGCGCCAAACTAATGGGAAGTGTACCGATGCAAATAGATGAGAAAGTAGAATCTTTTAAAATATTATCGGCAACCTTATCAAATGACGAGCGAACCTCCAAAGTAGTTACCTCTGGAAAAGCTCCACTAATTGAGAGCGGAAAAGTGGCGGCGGCGGCTCAGCTTGATAAATACGGGGCCCAGTTATTGGCATCAACCTTCGAAAGGGCACAGTCTATAACAGATCTTTCGGTAGTTCTGGATTATTATTTTACCCTTCAGACTCCCGCGGTGAAAGGTAAAATCGTCTTCGATTGGTCAAAATTTGAACGCGAATACGACAATATTTCAGCCGGATATAGAAAAAAAGACCGGGGATGCGGATTTCTGTGTAACGAGACCTATCGTTCTTACAACGAAATAAGAAGTCATTATGATTATCTCAGAGAGAGCGAAGTAATCAGATTTGAATGGGAAGAAACTTTAAATGACGAAAGAGTAGATGTGATTCGGGAAGCGTTCTTCCAGTACTTTCTAAATGCATTTACCGAAAAGTCCACTGCCAATAATGAAGAACAGGGAACCCCCACTTTGGCAGATACACTAAGTGTCCCAAATATTAGGGGCGGTGCCGGATATAAGTTCAGAACTTCTTTGCTTAAAAAATCATTTAATAGGAAGACTCAGGTCATTGATCTTAAAGAAGTGAGGCTTGCCGTTAAGCAACCCTACCAGATAGTTGGTAATCTTGCAAGCTGGTATAATCAAGTAAAAGACAATCCAAAATGTGTCTATAGCGTAAACCTAAACGACCCGTTCTTTCAGCATAGAGATATCCGTTTTGTACTAGATCTTGAAGCGAAAGACATGTTTGACGAGGCTGTAAATTATGTGACTGTAAATGTGCGGAAAAAAAGAAGTTCTGGTAATGATTACGAAGACCATTTAACCATAGATAAAGCCTTTGTTGAGAAGAACGGAATTACAGGGGTAAAAACCTACGCCCGAGGTGAGGATACGGATCCTACTGCCTATGAATATCAAACACAGTGGAGCCTGAGAGGAGGTAATATTTATCCCAAAAATCCGAAATGGGAAAAAGGTGCCTGGGAAGGGGTAACCTTAGAACCTCCGGTAACTACCAGGACAATTGAACTGGAAGCCGATATTGATGAACTTCAGGGAAGTGATATCACCAGGGTTACGGCTCAAATAAGGTATAAGCAATTTGGTGAAGAAAAGGAGTCGAACATTCAACTCTCTACCCAAAAAGGAGAACCCATAATTGCTCAAAAGATCTTTCTGGATAGGGATACCAACGGTTATGTATACCGTTTGATCCTCAATCATAAGACCGAGAAAAAGCTGGTACTCCCATGGGAGCCCATGATTAACGATAATTATATCTACGCCAACATTCCTGAGGACATTCTGGATACCGAATCTGAGGTATTTAAAATGGCCAAAGAAACCGGTGAGGACCTGGTTAAAAAAGCCGGGGAAAAAGTATTGGACAAGTTTGAAGAAGTTTTTAAATCTAAATAATTAAAGCGATGAAAAATATTATAGCAATTAGCGTATTACTATGCCTTTGTGCTTTTCTGAAGGTACACAGCCAGGCCATTGTACTAGATAAACTGGTAAAAGCCGGAGATTTAACCGTCTTTCCAAGTATCTACGACGAGAATGAATATTATTACCTCTCGGATCAAGTTCGTTTGGCGAAAGACGAAAATGGAAAACCAGAATTCTCCTTTCTAAGATGGGTAGAAAATGAAAGTACGGATGATAACGAAGACTCCTATAAAGATACCGAAGGTGCAGGTGGTGGGATTGTTACTGCCCTGGTAGAATTAAGGGTAACCGAAGAACAACGTCAGAATGCCGAACAGGAATTAAGACGTGTAAATCCAAGGGGGAAAATCAAAGGCCCAGTAATGTACCGGGGAGGTACAGTTGCATTGGTATCCGCTTTTAATGCCGAGAATGAAGAATTCTCTCAGCAGGTATTGGGTTTGGGGCCGGCACCTGTTCTGGATGGCCAAAAAGCTTCAGTTTCTATACAGCTAACTAAAAAGGGTTCAAAAATTTTATGGGAATCTTTTAAAACCAATACCCCTAATGTTGTTTTTAAATTCAATATGGAAATTGAAGGGTATAATTCTCCAATCTCAGCAAAAATAAATTTTCAATGGGAGAAAATTTATGAGCATCAGAATTTTCAGGCAGGTGTGGCAACTCCTGTGCTTGCGGCAGAAGTTGATGTTGCAGTAAGTGAAATGATCAACAACAACACCATCAAAATTACTGAGATTGGCGAAGATGAAGATTTTGATGAAATCAGAACAACTGTAATGGAGATAATTCGTACGGAAATGTTCGAATCTCAGGAAAATTCGAGCACCCCTTCTTTATCCTCTTTATCTACAGGGCATAACAGCAGGCCAAGCATGTTAGACCGGGCCACATCGCTACTTAACACTCAACGTCAGGATTACCAGAGAGAGCGAAGTAGAAGTGATGCGGAAGAAGCGAGAAGAAGAAGGGATGCCGAAAGGGAAAGAAGTAGAACTGCAAATACGGAAAGCAATACATCAGAAAATACTAATTCTGAATCCGAAGCATCCTCTGATAGTGAGGAAGAGGAATCCGATGCTGAAAATAATGATATAGAACCCAGAGCCGGAGAGGCAGTCAGGAGGGCCAACCCACAAGATGAACCTTCTACCGTACCTCCATATGAAGTCACAGAAAGTGGAAATGAAGCTGAACCTCAGGCACCGACAATTGCAATCGCAGCCTCCTATAGCTTCAAAAAAATCAAAAAGTCGGGAACTTTTAATTTGAGTCTTGAAAAATCACTTTTAAGAAATCAGGTAATCAATTTTGATGAAGGTATTGGCAGTATTAAATGTAATGATTGCTTCAGAATGATAAATCTGGATGATCCACTCTACAAGCAGCGCGAGATCCTTGCCTTTATTGATGGCTCTAATACCACAGATTTTGGTGAATACATCAATTTCGTTAGTGTATTGCTAAAGAAAAAACATGAAAACGGGGATATTACCCAGCGCGAAATCCGAATTGATCGCAAGAATTTTGACAATGGAAACAACTTCAAATTTGATCCCTATGGTTGGAAAGGAGACAAAAATAGGAGCAAATGGCTGGAATATGATTTCAAAGCTACCTGGAGTTTCTTTGGAGGCCATGAGGTAAGCACTCCCTGGACCAAAAGAGAAGCCGGATCAATTTCACTTTCACCGCCATTTCAGAAGAAGGACATATATATTGAAACGGATGATAGTGTAGTAGACGAGAATGATGTGCGTTTTGCAGAAGTAAAAATATACTACAATCAAGGTGAAAAGGAAAAGATTGAGAGAGTAAGAATAGACTTCTCTAAAGAGGACATTTCCAAGAGAGTTTCCATAGTGCAGCTCGGAGACGAGTTGGATTACAAATATGAAGTTAAGTGGTTTATGAAAGGTAAAGAACCACTTTTGGAAGAGAAAAAGTCGGCTTCGGACGAAACCATATACCTCAGCAATGTTGGTCAATTCTAAATTATTCAAAATGAAAACGTATAGCAGATATAGAAATCAAATAATCTTACTGGCAACATGCTTTTTGAGCATTTTGGTATCAGGTCAGGATTCTAACCAGGATACCTTTCTCAGAGATCATTTAATGGTATACTATGTAGAAGATCCTTCGACAGATCAATACAGATTATTAAGCCATGATGAAATCAGCTCCGGGCAAAGACTGTTTGGCGGAAATCCTCAAATGGCAGTAGCTCAAGAGTTAATACATGAAATATATACACCGGTAGAAGACGCCAGTTTTCAGGAAAGCGTGGTACAGGCCTTAGGCAGGTATCCACATCCAATGGCTTTGTTTCTTTATTTTGAAAGAGGACCAGTTGATGAAGCTGCTGCTGCTGCAAATTGGACCAATTGCATTGAAAACGGACAATTTACCTCTTGTGTAACTGTAGAGGCTGATGATGAATACGCAGGAATTATTCACTATGGTTCAGAGCAGTTGTCTCAAGAGGGGCTTTTGGAAGCTAAGAGCCATTTCCTTCAACTCTTAAATGATGCCGAAGAGGGAGCTCAAAGATCACGCCCTTTTGCCGCCATTTCGGATGAAACGGTAAGCAGGGCAAGGCAAATAGCAAACGTACCTGAAAGAGGATTTAGAGTGGAAAGAAGAGGTAGAACCGTGCCCTTCAACATTAGTCTAAGCAGAATGCGAGAATTGCAACAAGCTTTGCAAGACCCTGCCATTCAGGAGCATATTAGAACAACCTTGGATCTGTTTGAAAATGAAACCGGTGACACACAGCGCTCAAGAGATGAAATAGACCTGCCGCTTGTATTGGCCATAGCCAGTAGGGAATCTGGAGTAAGGCTCCCCTTGGCAAGAGGTGAAAGAAGGGTAGTGACTGCGGGAAGAGATGCACACACCAGAGGTGAGTCTGGTCTGGATTGGTTGTACGACCGAAGAAGCGACTTCCCGTCATCAATAAGAAGTGAAATACTTCCCGTGGAAGGCAATTCCGGAATCCCGGGGCATTTTAGAAGAGAATGCCACCCAGCCTACGTAAAGGAAAAGCATATGTTGACTTCCTTTATAGTTGAGGTAGCCGGGCGCAGGCAATCTTTTATTAACAGGTTTAACAGGGCATTTGCTGATAGGCATGGTTTCACTGAGGAACAGCGTAATGCCTTGGTAGAAAACCTGAGCAGTTCTGCTAACAGGGCCTGGATCCAGGCAGCTTTTGGAAGTAGATCTGTTGATATTCTCCATGCTGTAAGACGTTTCATCAGAGCCGAAATGCGAGCAGGCACAGATTTTACAACCATTGCTCGGAACAATGAAATAAACTTAAATGCCATAGTCACCAATGACCGCATTATGCCCACAAGTCTTAGTAGGCAGAGAACCAGACTTTCATTGGCCGAGGCAATCATTGTTTCTTCTTTTTTACCAAATAACCTTTAAAAGGAAATATCATGAAAAATATAATCAATCAGTTCAAAATCATTTTGCTTTGCTTCTTTATTAGCAGTGTTTGTGGAAATCTTTATTCTCAGGATGGTAGATCTGTCCAGGTAATAAGTAATAGGCTCAGAGCATATTATGTTGGCCAGCCAAATACTGATACCAGAGCTCACCCCGTAGCCATAAACAACGAGGGGCCTCTTTTTGGCGGCAATCCCAATATGGAGATTGGGAAACAATTATTGCAGGCTATCTATTTTGGTGGCGGAGAGAATGATCAATTTAGGGCAAATGTTGCACGTATTTTATCCCATACCCAACAACATATTGCAGTGATACTATATGACGACACCAATGATCTGCGCGAAGACATTGGTGATACATGGACCAACTGTGTTCGAAACAGACATTTTTTCGCATGTGCCACTCAGGATGAGGGCACAGGTTATTCTAGAGTAGTGCATTTGGGTGCTTCCCAAATGAATGAAGAAGGTATAGAGACGGCTAAAAGGGGGTTTCTTCGTTTGTTAAGTGGATCTAGTAGCATCACAGGTTGGTGGGATCAGTTAGAGCGGCCAACTTCAATAGATAGTTTAGATGTTTGCATCCCTTATGTTCGAAATTATGAAGTTTTTCGCAGGTCTGTTGTTATGAATTCTGAAGAAATAAGGCATGGTATGGTTCATCGCTCAAATCCAGAGCATGCAGAAAGAGTGATAGACCGAAGACAGGATCTACGAAGTATCCATAGAGGTTATATGGACGCAGGGGTAAGAGAAGGACAAAACATTTGCCTTACAGGCTATATGATGCGCGATGAAAGGAGGTGGGTAGCTCTAATTAGATTCAGAACAAGAGAAGTACATACTTTTAGGGATGATATTGTTGAAGGAGAAATAAACAGGCCGGAACAAATTAGAACAACTATTGAACATGCTCGAAGAGTAGCTGCAGGAATATCCCAGGAAAATCCACGAATCAGGATTAATTGCATGCTCGATTTATTTGAACGCCTTGGTCCGGAAAGAGCCTGGAATCAGATGACAGCCGACAAATTGGGTGTTGCATTGTTTATAGATATGAGTGAAATTGAAAAAGGCAGGAGATTAGCCCGTGGTATACCTCCTCCCGAGTATGAATTTTACCCTCTAAGACAAATTGTAGTCTTGCTTCAAGGGCAGCAAAGATATCGGGAAAACGATGAGCTTTACAGAGAGGCCTTGAAAGAAATAGATTTTAACATTCATCGCTCTATATCAGCTTTCCATAGGGCATTGGCAAGTGGGTCAAATATTTATGGTCCTAACTTCTACAGACTCAGAGATTGGATTAGAGAAAGACAATTTGATACAGATCATGTCTACTCATGTTATAATCAGTCAGATTGATCATGATAATCTATGATTTTGGTAAAGGGGTCTTTGATATTATTCATTAGGCCCTTTTTGCCATAAGAACAATTGCAGTAAAAAAGTCTGATCTTCTCAGCAAAGCACATATCACTCCAAATCAGCAATCTTCATTTGCCGCTCCTCCCAATAGGCATCATCCCTGAATTCGTATTGGGTAGGATTGTAATCTCCTACCAGATCCACATTGGCCTTAGGGGGCACTGGTAACTCCATGGCCCAGTATGCACCATTAATTAGTAATCTGCGCACCCCTTCTGTCAGCAGATCACTAGAAGACCCTATTGTACTTGCAAACGCACGCCCCGGGCTTCCGCCAGGTAACTGATAACTTTTAGTCCAGGCAATTGGCATCAGAGGGGCGCTTACATCTACGCCCTGGTTGTTCACCATCGCTACCTCACTATCTGTGGGTTGCATGCCATACCATATGTCTTCTTCATCATACTCCCCTGCCCTGTTAACTACCTGTCCTAATATAATTGGCTCGCTATCTCCCGGCAAGGGTAAACGCACCCCGTAAACATCTGTGGATCCCCAAATGTCCCCCGCAGCAAGCCCGTTGGTTATTTCGTGCTGCTCATTTCCAGGAGCAATAACCCCCCTGGTACTTTGGTGCTTGTGATGTCCGTGATGGGAAATCCATTTCTCCCCCAGCACTAAACGGCCAAATCCGTCGGTCCATTCGGTTTTCTCACCTGCATATCCATTGCTGTAATGAGTGTATTTTGAAGTAGAAGTTTCCGAAAAATTAAAAGCGTGTGTGGAGGTTCTGATTCCCACTACCGGTTTCCCACTCATCAAATAATTATCTATATGCGCCATCTGATCGTCTGGCAAAGCCCGGAACCGGGTAAAAATAAACATCATATCGGCCTGCTCCAATACCTCTAAACCAGCTATATTCTCCACGTAATTAGCATTTACAATACCCGGTTTGTCCGGATGCTGCGCAAATAAAACCGTACACTTAAAACCGTGATGCTGAGATAGTATTTTTGCCAATTGCGGAAGTGCCTCTTCTGAGCGGTATTCTTCGTCACCTGATATTAATACAATATGCTGCCCGTTTTCTTCGGAACCTTCATAAGTAAGCCATTGGGCCACTTCTGGTGTTGAAGCTGCGTCTTGCTGCTCCTGTTTTTTGTCTTGCTTGCAACTGATAAGGAGAATGCATACTACAATGTAAATAAGATTTTTCATGGGATAATCTTTAATTAAGTTTTAACGCAGATTACGAGATTGCTTCGCTGCTATCACAGCTCGCAATGACGTAGTCCATTCGACGTTTATTCTGGCTTGCTTACTCCTTACTGCTCATTGCCTCCTGCCTACTGCTTACTATATACTGCTCACTGTTTACTGTTTACTGTCGACTGCTTACTGTTTACTGTTTACTATATACTGCTCACTGCCTACTGCTTACTATATACTGCTTACTGTTTACTATTTACTGCTTACTGCTTACTGCTTATTTTATCCAGCCGCATCATCTCGCAGCCTTTTTCAATCATCCACAGGATAATCAAAAAAGATCTCGTATTTACTGTTTACTGTTTATTGATCAATGTTTATTAACCAATCCCCATTCCTTCCTTAATGAACGCTATCCCTTTGGTATAGATTTCTTCCGCAGGGGAATAATCGCGCCAGACATTTATAGCATTGGCAAATTCAGGGATTATGGTACTAAACGCTTCAATAGTCAGCCAACCGTCGTATTTAATTTCTTTTAATGTACTGAAGACCTCCTCCCAATTCACCTGGCCGCTTCCGGGGGTGCCTCTGTCGTTCTCACTGATGTGAACATGTTTTAGTACAGGGCTTATGGTTCTGATCGCAGAGGCCTGACTCTTTTCTTCAATATTACTATGGTGCGTATCGTACATCGCTCCCAGGTTGGGGTGATCCACCGCCTCAGCCAAAGTTCGCAAGTCGGCCATCGTATTATACAAATAACACTCAAATCTGTTCAGGGCCTCCGGTGCCAGCATTATATTCGCCTGCCCGGCATATTCAGCAGCTTTTCGCAACATTTCTATGCTGCGGTTCCGTTCATCTGTGGTAGGGGGTTGTCTGGTAAAAAATGCAAAACTGGAATGAAATGGTCCGGCAATAACATCCGCATTAAGGGCGGCTCCCATATCAATAGACCATTTGAGCTTATCTAGCCCCGCGGCTCTGAATTTCTGATTTTCACTGGCAATGTTTTCTTCAGGCCCCAATGATGCTACACAACTAACACCAAGATTCATCTGGGCTAAGTGATTGCCCAACATACTGTAAAGTTGTTCATCACCTTCCCCCAGAAACAATTCTACTCCGTCATAACCAGTGGTTTTAAGCTGATCTATAATATTAAAATGTTGCTCTGTGACATGGTTGGTCCAGAGCAACATATTCATTCCTATTTTCATATTTTCTGTTGTATTAAGCTTCTGCCGTTGCCGCAGCGGCTTTTCGCTTCCTCATCCAGAACCATAAAATCGTGAACAAAACGATGAGAATGGCCGGAAAGGATGTCATGGTTTCCAATGTATTTTGCCCGGCTACCAGCTCTAACTCGTCTCCGGTAAGCCCGGCGGCTTCAGCAGCGGCTTTATCTGAATCTATCCAACCGCCAATGATGGGTTGAAAGATAGAAGTCGAAAACATTCCCATTGCTCCAATTATAGACATTCCTAAAGCGCCGCTTTTTGGTATCTTGTCAGCAACAAATCCTATCATATTTGGCCAGAAATACGCTATCCCTAAAGCGAAGAATATTGCCGCCACATAGGCCATTGTACCCGTTTGTGTGCTAAAAAGATAGACCCCGATGGTAGCAAGGACCGCAGACCCCAGAAGCACCCCGGTCTGATCGAATTTCTTCACCATATCTCCCCCAAAATATCTGGCTACAGCCATCAACCCTGTAACAAGGGCGAGGATCAACATGGGTTGCGCTCCACTTTTAGACAGGATGAGTCCTACCCATTGCTGAGGTCCAAACTCCGATATTGCAGTGAGCGCCATACACGCCAGCATAAATATAAATAGTGGTGAGGCCATTGCCTTGAAGTTGCCTGATAAGGTGGCAGCTTCGTCTACCTTAGCTTTGGGCCAGCTCTGGCCAAAGAACAGATATGCATAAATAAGCGTTGGGATCATTATCACCCAAATCTGGGTTTCCCAGCCTAAACCTGCGTCTGTCATAAACTTTGAAACCAGACTACCAATTACAATTCCTCCAGGGAACCACATATGAAATCTATTCATCATCTTGCTCATCCTGTTTCCACTGTAAGCATCTGCAATCATAGGATTACAGGCAGCCTCCGTACAACCGTTACCCAATCCAATAAGTAGGGTTGAGATAAGTAACCCGATATAGCTTCCGGAATATATGGTCATTAATATTCCAATTGCATGGGCGAAAAAAGCAAATTGCATAATGGCCTTCCCGCCAACTTTATGATAGATAAGCCCCCCGATTACCATGGATATGGGGAAACCCAAAAACCACATAGAATTTATAAAGCCCAATTGCTCTGCCGACAAACTCAACTCTTCCCCCAGCTGGGGTAATATGCCTGCCCTTATACTAAAAGAAAGGGCTGTAGTTATTAATGCGAAACAGCTCCCGTAAAAAAGTCTCTTCGCATTCGATGAAGAGATCGTTGTTGTATTTTCCATAAGTTTTAGTTTGATTATTGTTGGTTGTTATAAAAATACATTTAATGTGATATAAATAAAATTTGAACGTATAAGTTTAACTTCTTTTTCGTTAAAATCATAATTAATTTATAGCGATCTTCTTCTTTTTTTGTTAAATTTCTGGCTATTTCTCGGTTCTTTTAAATTTTACTCATCCCTTATTTTTAGCTATTTTAGGGCTAAATAGCGGAGCGGCTCAAATATTCTTTAGAAACAACAATTTTTACAATCAAATATATAAGCATGCAAACAAACAATTTTCCCAAACTGCATAATGCTTCCTGGCCAGGTGTAGTTGGCAAGGGGCCAGATTCTGAACCTCCTATAGATATTGACACCATGATAGAGCTTACTGCCAATGCAGAAGTTGATGGGGTAAAATTCGATGGTTTTGATCTCTTCCTCTTTGATCCTCATATGAACATTGATGCCTCTGGCGACGAGATTAAACAAATGGTAGAAAAAGCAAGTTCTCGTAACCTGGAAATAGGCAGTCTGGTTGCCCCGGTCTGGACACCTACCGGTGGAGGCTCGGCAATGGGTACATCCGAAGAAAGGAAACAGTTTCTTACCCAGGTTCGCAAGTCTTGTGAGATAGGAAGTAAACTCCGAGACCTTGGAATACGTCCTAATGGCATTATAAGAATAGACTCCTCTGTTGATCCGGAAAGCTGGGCGGTAGACCCGGTTGCCAATACTAAATTAATTGCACAAACCTTTAGAGAAGCCTGCGATATTGCCGCAGATTACGGGGAATCTCTGGCGGCCGAGGGAGAGATTTGCTGGGGCGGAATGCACGGATGGAAATCTATGGTAAATACCCTCGAAGCAGTTGATAGGCCAAATATTGGTTTCCAGGCAGATATGGCCCATACCCTGTTATATCTCCTGGGATATAATAAACCGGATGAAAGGATATTACCAATGGATTTTGACTGGTCGGACAGGGCCACTTTAACCGAAGGACTTAAAACACTTACGGCCGCATTAAGGCCCTGGACAATAGATTTTCACGTGGCGCAGAACGATGGTACAGTTTTCGGTGCAGGCTCGCACGATAAGACGGGCAGGCATTGCCAGGCAACGGATCCCAATGGAAAGCTAGATATCCCGGTTGATGCCGGACATTGGTTAAGGGACGAAAAAGGAGTACTGACCAAGAGGTTTAAACATATATGCTGGGACGGATGCATGTTCCCCAATGAAGTGATGCTACAACAACAAACATGGAACGATGTGCTGGGTGCAATGATCAAGGTAAGAGAACTGCACGGCTGGCATGAGTCGTAATAGACAGTGAACAGTGAACAGTGAACAGTGAAAATAAACATTAATTTTTTGAGATAGATGTCAGATAAAAAGGAACTAAGAGTAGGCCTTGTGGGCTACGGGTTTATGGGAAGAACCCATTCTAACGCATTTAAAAGAGTAGGAGATTTTTTCCCTGAATTAAAACACAAAATCGTACTCAAAGCTGTTTGTGCCAGGAACGAAGAGCGGGTAAAAGAGTTTGCAGAGCAATGGGGCTATGAATCTTACGAAACAGACTGGAAGGCCTTAGTGGCCAGAGACGATATAGATGCCATAGACATTTGTACCCCTAATAATATGCATGCTGAAATTGCAATTGCGGCAGCAGAAGCAGGGAAGATGGTGCTCTGTGAAAAGCCCCTTGCACGCACCGTTGAAGAAGCGCAACCCATGGTGGAGGCCATTGAAAAAGCAGGGGTCCCCAATACGGTGTATTACAATTATCGTAGAATTCCTGCGGTGACACTGGCTAAACAATTTATAGATGAAGGGAAACTGGGTAAAGTTTTTCACTATCGCGCAAATTTCTTGCAGGACTGGACCATAAGTCCGGAACTCCCCCAGGGAGGAGAAGGTCTTTGGAGATTAGACGACAAGGCAGCAGGATCTGGGGTTACAGGAGATCTGTTGGCACATTGCATAGACACTGCAATGTGGTTAAATGGAGGAATTAAAGATGTATCTGCAGTAACAGAGACCTTTATAAAAGAACGGATTCACACCGCTTCTGGAGAAAAACAAAAAGTAGGTATAGATGATGCCTGTATCTTTCATTGTCATTTTGACAACGGATCATTAGGGTTGTTTGAATCCACCAGATATGCCAGGGGACATAAAGCACTATACACTTTTGAGATCAACGGGGAGCATGCCTCTATTAAATGGAATTTGCACGATCTTACAAGATTGGAATATTTTGATCATAGAAACCCTTCTGTAGAGAGGGGCTGGCGTTCCATTCATGTGACAGATGGGGATCAGCCTTATATGGATAAATGGTGGGTACCCGGCCTGTCTATAGGCTACGAACACAGTTTTGTACATCAGGTGGCAGATTTCCTGAAGTCGCTCGATGAAGGCACTTCCTGTTCGCCAACCTTTAGAGAAGCCCAGGAAACACAAAAAGTTTGTGAAGCAGTTCTGAAATCGGCAAGTACCATGAGCTGGCAAGATACCGGCGTGCAATGGTGAACTCCTTACAATAATCATTAAGCAAGATATTTATATATGAGTACAAGCATTAAAGGCTTTTGTCTCCACGGTAGTGAAAAAATTAAACCAGCGACGGCAACAGATCTGAGTCTCAACACCAATATAGTGGAGATGGAAGTTCCTGAATTGAAAGAAGGTGAACTTTTAGCCAAAACGCTATATACAGGAATATGTGGTTCTGACAATAGTGCAACACTAGGCAAACCAAATTTTGATTGGGTAGAACGACCGCGGATCATTGGACACGAGTTCAGTGCCGAAGTTTTGGAATTGGGTCCTGGAGATCATGGTGACATCAAAGTTGGTGATGTCTTTACCCCCCTGGCCATGTTAGGCTGCCAGGATGAGGAGTGTCCGGCATGTAGTGTTGCCAAATGGAATTTATGCCCTTCAAAGCAAATAATTGGCTTCCATAGAAATGGTGGTTTTGGTCAGAGGGTGGTTTTAGAAACAGATAGAGTAGTACAGCTAATGGAGGGCTTAACTCCTCAGCAGGGTGCTTTAGTAGAACCATTATCTATTATTGTAAATGCCCTGCACAACAAATGCGCAATTAAACCAGGCCAGGATGTAGTAGTAACCGGATGTGGCATTATTGGCCTAATGTCTGCCGAATTGGCGAGAGCTGCTGGCGCAAGAGTGGCCATTACCGGGATTGCTCAGGATAGAGGCGTAAGATTAAAGAAGGCCAAAGAGAGAGGGTTTATTGCATTGGAAGTTGGCCCGGAAAATACGCTATCCCAGCAATTGAGCAAAGGGGTTAAGGATGCCAAGGGAATTGCCTTTGGTAATAATGGGAAAGTAGATTTACTCATAGAATGTTCCGGGGTACCGCAAGTGCTCACTGAGGCCATTTCGGTAGTTCGCCCGGAAGGTGATATCTGCGTAATAGCCACTTACCCCACAGCTGTTGAAATAAATGCAACCCATCTTACTCGTACTTCATTAAATATGAGAGGTTCTATGGGGTCTTGCAGGGAAGATTATATGGTGGCTCAGAAATTAATGGTCACAGGGGTATTCCCCTCAGAACACTACACAAATTTTTACGATTTTGAAAATATCACCCAGGCATTCGAAGATGCTATAAGAGCCAAAAATGTAAAGGCTGTAATAAAAATGAATTGATAAATTCTTTATTCTGATGCACACAATATTTATTACGGGCGGAACAGGTTGTATTGGCTCTGTGACCATTTATAAACTATTACAATCTCCGGAGGTAAAAAAAATAGTAATTGCTACAAGGTCCGGGAATACGGCACCTTTAAAATTATGGCTGGGAGAGGAGCTGGATCCACGACTGGAATTCGTTACCCTGGATGTAGCGGACTACAAAGCAATAGAAACAACCCTTAAGGCAGTAAACCCAACTCATATTATACATTTGGGAGCGTACCAGAGTCCGGATTGCTCCAAATACCATATTAGTGGAATGGAAATTAATACCGGCGGCACCATGGCCCTTTTTGATGCCGCTGAAAAACTGCCTAATTTAAAACGATTTGTATTTGCCAGCTCGGCAGCCGTATATGGGATGCGGTCTATGTATCCGCAAGATACCATATCAGAAAATGTGACGCTCGCACCTCCCAATCATTACGGGATTTGGAAATTGGCGGGAGAGCATTTGGCCAGATTGTTCTATGATACCACAGCTGTCCCAACAATTTGCCTGCGACTCAATACTACTTATGGTAAAGGGCGTGATAAAGGAAAAACCTCTGCCCCGACAAACGCTTTAAAGTCCATTGCCATGGGTAAAAAGGCAGGTCAAACCATTCCATTTGAAATGCCCTATCAGGGGCGTGAAAATTATCATTTTGTAGAAGATGTCGGAGCTCAATTTGCAGCATGTACTTTAGCATCATTTGAAGGGTTCGGGGCCTTTAATATTAAAGGAAAGACCATAGCGATTGATGAATTTTTGCAGATTGTGGCAAAACAGGCCGAAGAACTTGGTATGGGAGATTATATAAAATTTTCAATTAAAGATGATGCCCCTCCAAATTTATTTGTTTCAGATTTAAGCCATGAGAAAATAGCGGAAACCTTCAAAAATTTACCTTTAACCTCAATAGAAGAAGGTGTTAGAAAATCGTTATTAGAGTTTAATGAAATGGCAGAAAAAGGCATATTAAAATATTCAGAAGCAAGCTCATGAATAACATAGGCATAGGATTTATAGGAGCCGGTGATATTGCCAATCTGCATGCAGAGGCGATAAATAACCTGGATGGTGCAGAGTTAATTGGACTTTGGAACAGAACAAAAGAAAAGGCAAATATAAAAGCTGCTCAATTTGGATGTAAGGTCTTTGATTCTGTAGATGAATTATTAAACGATAAAAATATTCATGCCGTATTTGTGTTGACCAATATGGAAACACATTGCGAGTATACTATCCAAGCTGCCCGTGCCGGGAAACACGTTTTAGTAGAAAAACCGGCAGCATCTAACATTACAGAATTGTCGCAGATGCAGGAAGCCGTTCATCTGGCGGGGGTTAAATGCATGCCAGTACACAACTACATTTATGAACCAGGTATTTTCAGGGCAAAATCAATGATAGAAAGCGGTAAGCTGGGCGAAATCACCCAGTTTTATATGATGTATAACATTCATCATGCCCATGAGATCAGGGCCCGATATCCAGGTGTTATCCGACAGATTTTGACACATCATAGTTATACCATGCTATACCTGGCTGGGCAACCCAAAACTATATCATGCTTTAAAAACACTATTGGAGCTGAAATAGCACCACAAGAGAATGTAGCAATGGCCAATATTCAGATGGAAAATGGTAGTCTGAGTCATCTTTGCGCCAGTTTTGCTAATGATGATCATGCGGGAGATCCGTGGACGTGCATGATAAAAGTAATTGGAACAAAAGGAAGCAGCAGATATAGCTATAGAGATTGGGTAATAAATGACAGAATTGGGGCACATTCCCAGACCTATTATGCCTATCCGGAGTCTATTAAAAATACCGCTACACATTTTATCAATAAAGTAATTAAAAATGGGGAAGCACCGCTCTCTAGCCTTGAAGACGCCATTAGCTGTCAGCGGATTATTGAAGCCTGCGAAAAATCTATTGAGGAAGGCGTTCATGTAACCTTCTGACAAGCCTAATTATAATATAAACAAAACCGACTATGGTCATAATAAAATCCCGGATGTTCAAAAAATTACTTCTTATCCTTATACTAACGGCTGGCATGCTTAGTTGTAGCAAAAAAGAAGAAGGCACTCTCGCCTTAAACAAATCATCCAATATTGTTCTTATAGGAAATAATCTGGGATCAAGAATGATGAATTTTGGCCACTTCGAAACGGAAATGCATTTGCGCTATCCAGACAGTCTGCTTTTAATTAGAAATATGTCCGATGGTGGAAACACCCCTGGTTTCAGGCCACATTCCTCCAGGAATTCGCCCTGGGCTTTTCCAGGAGCAGAAAAATTCCAGACAGAATTGGCTAATGAATCCGGAAGTATCGGAACCTTCCCGAGTGAAGATGAATGGCTTACCAACCTGAAAGCAGATATAATAATTGCATTCTTCGGATACAACGAGTCCTTCGCTGGCCCGGACGGGCTAGCCAATTTCAAGGAAGAACTTCACGCCTTTGTTCAACACACCTTAAAACAGCGATACAACGGTACAAGCAGGCCCCAGCTGGCATTGGTATCACCAATAGCTTTTGAGGATCTTTCCGATAAAATGGATTTGCCCAATGGGAAGGAAGAGAATAAAAACCTTGCACTTTACACTGCAGCCATGAAAGAGGTGGCAGCTGCTGATAGTGTTTTATTTGTAAACAGTTTCGAAGAAAGCAAAAGGTGGATCGCTGGTGAGCAAGAAGATATTACGGCAGACGGATTTTCATTAAACGATTTCGGTTATCAAAAATTCGCCATGCTTTTGGCCGATAATATTTTTGGAGAGCAAGAAACGGTATCTAAAGCTGAAAGAGCAGCTGTTAATGCTGCCGTATTGGAAAAAAACTGGTTTTGGCACAACGATATAAAAATACCTAATGGGGTGCATGCCTGGGGAAGGCGCTACGATCCTTTTGGGCCGGCAAACTATCCTTATGAAAAAATAAAAATTAAAGAAATGACTGCCAACAGGGATACAGTTATCTGGAACACCGTACAGGGACTTCCCTCAGATTTGGCTGCCATGGATTCAAAAACAAAAGAACTACCTGCTGTTGAGACCAACTATAAGGACGTCAACGGTTCTGGCAACCCGCAATATTTATATGGAAATGATGCCCTAGATAAGTTAAAAGTGCCAGATGGTTATAAGCTGGAACTATTTGCTTCTGAAAAGGAATTTTCAGATCTGGCAAATCCCGTTCAACTGTCTTTTGATAACAAGGGCAGACTATGGGTGGGGGTAATGCCCAGTTATCCACACTACAAACCCGGAGATAGTAAGCCCGACGATAAATTGATCATTTTGGAGGACACTAATGGTGATGGCAAGGCAGATAAACAAACCACCTTTGCAGATGGCCTCCACCTTACTATTGGTTTTGAATTTGCGCCAGAAGGCGTGTATGTATCGCAGGGAACCAATCTGGTGTTGCTTAAAGACAATAATGGCGATGATAAGGCCGATGAAACCGAAATAATACTAAGTGGTTTCGACGACCACGACACCCACCACGCTATCAGCGCCTTTGCAGCAGACCCCTCTGGAGCAATTTATATGGCCGAGGGGGTATTTCTACATACCAATGTGGAAACTGCATATGGGCCGGTAAGGGCAACAAATGGGGGGTTTTACAGATATAGTCCTCAAAGACATCATTTGGAACGTACCGCCCAACTCCCCATACCAAATCCCTGGGGTATTGCTTTTGACCGATGGGGGCAGAATTACTTTGCACATACCTCAGGCCCGGATATGACCTGGATGATGCCTGGCAGTATAAAACCGCGGTATGGCCAGGCCAGTCCCTTACCTAAAAATTTAATAGAAGAAGCCCATAGGGTAAGGCCCACCTCGGGACTCGAATTTATCCATAGCCGGCATTTTCCGGATGAGGTACAGGGAAATTTACTCATTAATAACACTATTGGGTTTTTAGGTACTAAACAACATACCATGGTAGATGACCCGGAAACTTCGGGCTACCTTAGCAAACATGTTGCGGACCTTATAACTTCAACAGATCCAAACTTCCGTCCTGTAGACATGGAATTTGCTCCCGATGGCTCTTTGTATTTCATAGACTGGCACAATGTACTTATTGGACATATGCAGCACAATGCCCGTGACCCGCTAAGAGACCATGCTCATGGAAGAGTGTATAGAATGACCTACCCTTCCCGTCCATTAGTTACCCCGGCAAAAATTGTGGATGCCAACCTGGACGAATTACTGGAAAATTTAAAACTACCGGAATTTCGCAGCCGATACAGAACACGGCGAGAATTGCGTGGCAGGGATGCTGAAACCGTCCTTACCAAATTAAATAGCTGGGTTGCTGCACTCGATAAAGGTGATCCTGATTATGAGCATCATGTATTGGAAGGGCTCTGGGTAAGCTGGGGGTTAAATAAGGTAGATCCTAACTTATTGAAGCAATGCCTGGAGGCCAAAGATTTCAGGGCAAGAGCAGCCGCAGTAAAAGTATTGCGATATGCGGGCCATCAAATTCCGGAACAGGCAGAATTACTGATGCGGGCCGCGATGGATACTAATCCCAGGGTACGATTAGAAGCATTTGTAGCCGCGTCCTGGCTAGACAAAGAAGAGGGGGCGCCTATAATTGAAGCCGCTGGAAAACTTCCGTTAGACTCCTGGATGATAAAACCTTATGAAGCTGCACTGGCCCACATAAATGACCACAACGTAGGCCAGGATCCGGAATCAATGAGGACAAAAACTGATCTTGAAGGCAGTGAAGAAGAACTATTCGTAAAAGGTGAAGAAATCTATAATAGGGAAGGTTACTGCGTTACCTGCCATCAACCGGATGGTAAAGGCCTGAGCGCATCACAATTTCCACCACTGGCAGGAGTAGAATGGGTTACGGGTAACGAAGAGCGCCTTATTAAATTAACGCTCAACGGACTTATGGGGCCTTTGGAGTTAAAAGGAAAAACATATCCCGGACAGGTTCCTATGACGCCTTTTGGAGGCATCTTAAATGATGAAGAAATTGCAGCTGTACTCACCTTCGTGAGGAACGCCTTTGGCAATAAAGCAAGCGCAATCTCCCCAGAGAAAGTTAAAGAAATACGTGAAAAAACTAAGGACAAACAAGGTTTTTACAGTCCTGATGAATTACTTAAGGAACATCCTATGAAATAAGCATAAGCACTTTAGGTATACCTCTGCCTCAAAGACCGTTAAAGAAGGCTAAAACAGCCAATCCTGAGAAAGATCTTCCCATCCGGGATTAAAATCTGATATCAGAATATGCTTTCTGTTTTTATTGCCAGCCTTGAGTTGTTGTTCCCTGAATATGGCTTCCAGAAAACGACCGTAGGCCTCAAAATAAACCAATTTACCGCAATTATAACGACGGGTACAACATCGAAACGCTCTATTTTTATGCTGCCAGACTCTATTGACCAGATTGGTAGTTACCCCTACATATAACATAGTATTACTATAGTTGGCCATAATGTAAGTGTAATTTTTACTCCTGTCTATAACCATATCAATCCACTTGGTTGTTTGTGAAAAGATAGCTACAGACACTGAAAATTTAATGCAGCATAAAGTACTGGTCAGAAGTAACCCTGGAGAATGAAGTTACTATGAATTAGTCATTTTATTAGCAGACCTTTCTAATTTGAATCATATTCGAAGATCAGATCCATTGGAAGCCATTTTTCTCCAGGTTTTGCCATTGGCAGGGCCTGCTGATACTTCCACATAAGCACTTCCCAATCCTGGACCCGCTGATTATCTTCATCCATTTTTGCCTTCTTGTCAAAGGAAAAGGAATCGGCCACTTCAATGATCATAAATAGCCGGTTACCAATACGATAAATCTCCATATGCTCTATACCGGAGGCACTAAGACTATCTAAAACTTCTGGCCAGACATTTTCATGATATTCTTCGTATTTCCTGATCAATACAGGATCATCTTTTAAATCGAGTGCTAAGCAGTGTTTTCTCATTATTTCCCTTTTAACATTAAGAATAATTCCTATAACTTTTCGTCGAAAATTACCGTATCTAGTTCTGTGGCTTTCCAGGGAGTAATTTTCCCCTGGGTTCTGAATCTGATCCTCCCAATAGTACCGGCACCTATTTCAGGTGCACTATTTCCCCAGCTGTTTCTGATATATGTGGCAATGGCAGCAATATCATTATTTTGAAGGGTAGTAAATGAAGGCATACTCGGGAGAATATCCGGGATGTCGTACAATTTGCCATCCACAGTTACCGGCCCTTCCATACCGTGCAACAATATCATTGCCAATTTATATTGGTCACCTGTGACCCAGCTCGAGTTTTTTAAAGGCGGAGCGAATCTTTTCATGCCTTCACCATTGGTGGCATGGCAATTGGCGCAGAGATTAAGATACTGCTGTCTGCCCAGGGCATAGACTTCCCTGTTAATCTTATTTGATATTTCCGAATCGGGGAGTGTTGAATCTGTTTTGCCGGGCCAGCTATAATGCCTTTGCATATCCTTAAATAAGAGCACTATTTCTGCCGGTAAGTGCTCATGACCTTTAAAAATATCCGGTTCAGCTTCCAATTCAATTGAAGGGGTATTCTCCGGCCTTTTAGCATTCGCAATTCCTTGTGCAATGGCAGTAGCAATCCATAACTCTGATTGCCCGGAATTAGATTCCAGTAAAGTGAACATCGCCTTTGCTCCTTCAACCGAACCCCCATTGGTTATGGCTGTGGCCAGCATTTCCAGAAAGATTTCCTTGTACTGCTCCCGGTCTTCCCACCCTTCATGAGATAATATTGCACCTAGCATCTGTAACTCCCTATCGGCCAAACTACTCATTACGACATCTCTGGACAGAGGCAGATCTTTATAGATATCAAGGAATCTTTCGGCAACTTCAAAAGCAACTTCGGCCGATACTGTATTACTTGCCATAACCATCTGCATTTGCAAAACGGGATGTGCCTTGTTAAATTCTTCCTGTATAAATTCCTCGAATTGGGCAATTACATCTACATCTTGATTTTTCATTTGCATCAGTATGCGGACAGCTGTTTGAGCAACAAAAGGATCATTGGCCTTCATGGCCTTGAGGCAAAGTTCGGCATCTACTGCTCCCAGGCCTTCCAATGTCCATAATGCATGTAATTTACCAAGTTCACTTCCGGAAGTAACCATCTCATTTAGCTCTGGAATTGATAAAGTATCTGCCTTATCAACCAATAGTCTTTGTGCCATATCCCGTGTCCAGCCATTGGGATGTTCCAGCAGATGCACCAATGTCTTTGTATCCGCTCCGGAGAGATTTGCTGGTTGTTGTTTATTCTCCTTCTTTGAAGTTATACGCCATATCCTTCCCATATGAATGGGTTGGTCTAACTTTCTATCGAGAGTAATTTTTCTAAGGTAAGGGGTCATATAGGGCCCATGCTGTATTATGCCCTTATACATGTCTACTACATATATGGCTCCATCTGGCCCGGAAGCAGCAGAAATTGGCCTGAACCTCTCATCGGTAGATGCCAAAAACTCCCTGTTCTTATACCTTCCTTCAGCAGCAAGCATAAATCCGTCTGATGAAATCTTATTTCTCTTTATAAGATTTGCAGTAGGTTCACATATAAATGCATCGCCATCATACGATTGGGGGAGCGCATCACCTCTGTAAATCAAGGGCCCACAAGCAGAGGCAAATTCGAGCAGCCTGCCCTTTGCGTCCAGGGTTCCTGGAACATATCCCCTATTTACGGCAGTATTGCTACGAATAGGATAAATTTCACGTTCCAGGGTTAGTCCGTGATCTATTCCACTGGATGGTGTATGGTTCTTATTGGCAAGCAAGGCATTTGGCGGTACAAGATCTGCATGTAATTGAGACCAATTATAGTTATAAAACAATCTTCCGGCGTTGTCATGAACTATTCCCCATTGCCCTCTGAATTCTGTGCTATCCTTCTTCCACTTTCCGTCTATTTCCTTATAGCGATAACTAGATTTTGCGTTGTACAACCAATTATCCATGCCCCGCCATAGACCATTTGCTGAGTGCTCTGGCATGCCCGAACCACCATATGTACTATCTATCAATACTTTTTTATCCGCTACAAAATCTCCATCAGTATCCTCTGCGTACCACAGGGGGATATTTTCTGATATCAGTACCCCGCCTTTTACAATGGCAACTGCTCTTGGCAATACCAGGCTATCGAGAAATACGGTGCTCCTGTCCATTTTCCCGTCCATATCGTCATCAAACAAAACAGATACTCTTCCCACCGGATCTAGCTCCCCTGTTCCGTCAATATCGGCCATAAAACCCAGCATTTCCACTACCCATAGCCTCCCGGCCTCATCGAAGGTAATGGCAACGGGATCCTGAACCATAGGTTCTGAAGCCACCAATTGAATCTCCAAATCCTCCTCTGCCAAGACAAATGAGGCTAATGCCTCCTCCGGAGATAAAGGGGGTGATGGTTGTTCATTGCACCCAATAAATAGCAATGCAATTGCTGTAAACAAAATGCCAATTAAAGAGTTTCGAGCCTTCAATTTTAACGAATTATACTTTGGTCCGATAGTTTTACTTTATAAAATAAATGACGCCACATATACCATTAGTGCTGCGAAAACTCCGACAACAAATGTTCCAAGTGTATATACCCTATACCCTGTTTTTACATCAATTCCTGAAAACTGAGTAAGTATCCAGAAACCACTGTCATTAGCATGAGAAACTACCATGGCCCCTGCTCCAATGGCAGAAACCACCAGGGCTTTGTCTATATCGGTAGTAAAACCCATTGTTACCAATAAAGGCGCAATAATAGAGGCCGTTGTTATCAAGGCCACTGTAGAAGATCCCTGGGCAGTTTTAATTGCGGCACAGAGTAAAAAAGGAAGCCAAATTCCGAGATTAGCACCTGAGAGTGAGTCAGCGAGTGTATCCGCAATTCCACTGTTTTGCAAAATTGTTCCAAATATTCCTCCTGCACCTGTGATTAGGATAATATTGGAGGCATCGGTAAGTGCTTTCCCTACCCATCCTGTAGTGGCCAGCATCTCCTTATCAAATTTCTTAGGCAATAGAAAAGCAAAAAGCATCCCTATCATTAGTGCAATAATCGGAGAACCTATAAAAGAAATAAATTTGACCAGGCCAGAAGTTTCTTCCCCTTCCACCATATTAAACTCCATAACAGACTTCCCTACAATCAGGAGAATTGGTATCAGTATGGGCAAGAACGATTTAAACGCACTTGGAGCTTTTTTCATACGTTCCTGGATTACCTCATCGGTAACATCAGGATTAGGATCTATATAGGTTCTTGATCCCATTTTTTTACAATAAATAATGGCAACCACCAGAGACAAAAGACCAATCACCAAGCCTACTAACATCACCAAGCCTACATCTGCCCCGATTATACCCGCGGCAGCAATTGGCCCCGGCGTAGGTGGCACCAGTACGTGGGTGATCATCAGACCCAAAATAAGTGCCGTAGCTGTGCCTACTATTGAGAGTTTAGCCCGCTTGGTTAAACTTTTATTTAAGGGATTAAGGATGATAAATCCGCTGTCGGCAAATACAGGTATAGAGACGATAAAGCCAACAATTCCCATGGCCTCATGCACTCTCTTTTTACCTATAATTCTGAGCACAACCTCTGCCAATTTGTAAGCTCCCCCAGAATGTTCCAGAAACGCCCCGATTATTACCCCCAGGATGATTACGATCCCAATTTTACCCAGAGTTATACCAAAACCGTCATTTACATAATTAACAATATCATTAAGACCCATTCCAGAAAAAAGAGCAAAAAATAAGGCCGCCGCCAGTAGCGCAAGAAATGGATGAACATTAAGCCTTACAGTGAACAGAATGATAATCAGCACACTTAATACAAGTAATAAAATGGAAATCATAATTTGGTTGGTTTAAAATTAATGGGCATCCCGGGTTACTTCATCTCCAGATTTTCCATTTAGAAAATCCAGGTCCGCCCCCAGGTGCGCCTGTTGTACAGTTTTTGTATAAAGATTTACATAGCCCCTATCTGAAGGGGGTTTAGGAGGACTCCAGCTAGCCTTTCGCTTTTCTAATTCTTCGGGTGTTACTTCCAGATGCAATTTCCTGTTTGGAACATCCAGGACAATATAATCACCAGACTGCACCAGTGCTAACACCCCCCCTACTGAAGACTCAGGAGAAATATGAAGTACCACCGTGCCGAAAGCCGTTCCACTCATACGGCCATCTGAAATTCTGACCATGTCCTTGATTCCTTTTTTTAATATTTTTTCGGGTAAGTCCATATTGCCCACTTCAGCCATTCCCGGATAACCAACCGGGCCTACTCCTTTAAGTACCATCACACTATGCTCGTCTATCTCCAGATCCGGATCATCTACGGTGCTTAAAAACTCTTCAATGGTTTCAAAAACAACTGCCTTACCCCTATGGGTCATTAGTTCAGGAGTTGCCGCCGATGGTTTTATTACCGCACCATCTTCGCAAAGGTTACCATACAATACGGCAATTCCTGCTTCTTCCAAAAATGGTTGCTCCAATGGGGCAATTACCTCGGGGTTATAACATTCTGCCTTTTTATTGTTTTCGCCTATAGGTTTACCATTAACAGTTATCGCATTGTTGTGCAGATGCTGCTTCATTTCCCTGATAACAACAGGTAAACCGCCTGCATCAAAAAAATCTTCCATTAGAAATTTCCCAGAGGGCATGAGATTCACCAGTAGCGGAATTTTGCTTCCAAGGGTATCAAATTCCTGAAGATTCAGATCTACCCCTATTCTACCTGCTATTGCCTGCAAATGAATTATGAAGTTAGTGGAACCGCCAACAGCAGCATTTAATTTTATGGCATTTTCAAATGCCTCACGGGTAAGGATTTTTGACAATTTCAAATCCTCTTTTACCATTTCCACAATACGTCTTCCGGATAATTGCGCCAGCACCTTTTTCCTGGAATCAACAGCAGGAATAGCTGCCGCTCCGGGCAGTGTAAGGCCTAAGGATTCTACCATACATGCCATGGTAGACGCCGTTCCCATGGTCATACAATGCCCTGCACTCCTTGCGGAGCACACTTCAGCTTCAATCTGGTCTTCCGGGGTAAACCCCTCATTTTTAATCTTGTCTTTTAGTTGCCAGACAAAAGTGCCCGATCCGATGCGTTCACCCTTATACTTTCCATTGAGCATAGGCCCTCCGGGTACTACAATAGTAGGCAGATCTACACTGCAGGCTCCCATGACCGTAGCGGGGGTAGTCTTATCACAGCCCGTTAAAAGCACTACTCCGTCAAGGGGGTTTGCCCTGATACTTTCTTCGGTATCCATACTGGCAAGATTCCTGAACAGCATTGCAGTTGGGCGCATCAATATTTCGCCCATGCTGGTTACAGGAAATTCGAAGGGTACCCCACCGGCTTCCAATACGCCGCGCTTTACAAACTCGGCAAATTCTCTCAGATGACCATTACAAGGTGTAAGCTCGGACCAGGTGTTGCATATTCCGATTACCGGGCGACCTTCAAAATAGTCGTTAGGATAACCCTGATTACGAAGCCATGAACGATGGATAAATGCCGACTTGGCATCTTCCGGATTAAACCAGGATTCACTCCTTAACTTCTTCTTTCCTTTGTCACCCATATTTTAATTTCTGTTTTATGAATTAAGAATAATCAAGCGGAATCATAAATATAATGAAATGAGGTCATCTTCCTTCCTGCTGATGGTAAAATGCAACAATAAAACCAAATTCAGTGTATTCTTTATCTAAATAGACAAGGTACTAGGAATCTTTTGTTATTTTTAGATGCACTGAATACCATTTTTGATCACTGAAATGAGACGTAGAAAATTTATTAAAGCCTCGTCTGCCGGGGTTTTGTCTATGACAATGCCATTAATGCCAATACCCAAAGGAATATTGGCCGATACCAGGTTTGGGGTTGCTGAGGCCTCCTATCTCATGAGATGGTACAGAAAGATGGAGAGTACAGGATACCCTCCCTTTACATCTGCTATGGAAATGCTTGAACATTGCGGAGAACTGGGTTTTGGGGGAATACAAGTGGGCATTCGCAACTGGGACAAAAGCGAATCAAAGCAGTTAAGATCCAGATCTGAAGCTTTGGAAATGTTTCTTGAGGGACAAATAAGACTTCCGAAAGACCAGCAAGATACCGACAGATTTGAAGCCGATATTCTATCCGCTAAACGGGCAGGAATTTCTATAGTGAGGGCAGCTTGTCTTTCCGGGCGCAGGTACGAAACTTTTGACACCCTGGAGGCCTTTAAGAAGTTTAAAGCTGCTGCTATTAACTCTATTTTTCTGGCCGAACCAATAGTCAGAAAACACAAAATAAAACTTGCAGTTGAGAACCATAAGGATTGGCGGATAAATGAATTTCTGGAAATCCTGAAACATGTTGGGAGCCAGTGGGTAGGAATTACACTTGATACTGGCAACAATATTTCTCTATTGGAAGATCCCATGGAGGTGGTTAAAGAATTAGCCCCGTATTCATTCTCTGTTCATTTAAAAGATATGGCCGTTGAGGAATACGATGATGGCTTTCTGATGTCTGAAGTGAACCTTGGGGAAGGTTATCTGGATATAGAAGAGATGATCAGGATAATAAAAAAAGAGCAACCAAACATCAGGTTCAATCTGGAAATGATCACCAGAGACCCTTTGAAGATTCCTTGTCTTACCGATAAATACTGGGCAACCTTTGAAGATATTTCGGCAAAAGAGTTAGGTACCTACCTACGAAGTATCCGCAGTCAGAAATCCAGGGATCCATTGCCCCTTGTTTCTGATAAAAGTAACGATGATCAATTAAAATTGGAAGTGGAGAATAATCGCACTTCATTAATATACGCCAAACAAAATTTAGGATTTAATTAAAAACGAGAATATGAGTAAAACTGTTCTTCCTGGAGTTAAACAATTTGATATGACAGACAGGAATGCTATAATCACCGGAGGTTCCAAAGGCCTCGGGTATGCAATGGCGGCCGGATTAGCTTCTGTTGGAGCCAATGTCTTTTTAGTCAATAGAAATCTTGAAGAGGGAGAAGTTGCCGCTGCCCAATTAGAAAAAGACTTTGGAGTAAAAGCCAAAGCATTTTCTGCTGATGTTACCAATTTATCTCAAATAGAGTCTGTTGCAAAAGCAGTGGCAGAAGAATTTGGCAGCATTGATGTACTTATTAATAGCGCAGGAATTAACATCCGCGGGGCCATTGACGAATTAAGCCCTGATGAATTTCAGCAAGTCATGAAGGTGAACGTGGATGGCACCTGGAATGCCTCGAGGGCAGTGACACCCTATATGAAAAAGAAGGGTAGTGGTAGCATCATTAATATGGCTAGTACTCTTGGGTTGGTTGGCTTAGCCAATAGAACCCCATATGCTACCAGCAAGGGAGCCGTTGTTCAAATGACCCGGGCTTTGGGTCTGGAATTGGCCCCTTTTAATATTAATGTCAATGCCATTTGTCCCGGTCCTTTTTTAACCGAAATGAATATTCCTATAGCAGGAACTCCGGAGGCCAAGAACTTTATAGTTGGAGCTACCGCATTGGCTCGTTGGGGTGAACTCAGGGAAATCCAGGGTGCTGCTATATTTCTTGCCAGCGATGCCGGGAGTTATATGGTAGGGTCTATGTTAACGGTGGATGGGGGATGGACAGCCAAGTAATTCCGGATGCTGTATTGATTAGTTTTGTTTTAGAAAATCGGGCAATGCAGCAACTTCCTCGCATCCTACTTGCTCCATTAGTTGTTGTAACTGAGTTTTTAGCATAGATATGGTATGGTTGCCCCCTTTTTTACCCAGGGCCCCTACACCATACATAAAAGAGCGACCCATAAAGGTAAACACTGCCCCACTTGCCAGGGTTCTTGCCACATCAGGGCCGGAGCGCATTCCGCTATCCATCATTACGGTAATCTTGTCCCCATATTTTTGCGCTATTCTTGAAAGGGGTTTTATGGTAGACTCCCCGGCGTCTAGCTGCCGTCCGCCATGGTTGGAGACGATAATTCCATCAAGGCCGAGAGCAATGGCTTTTTCAGTGTCTAATTCAGTGGCCACCCCCTTTAAAACCAATTTGCCTTTCCATTTATCCCTTATAGCCGCAATTTTATCTTCGGTCATTCGCTTAGAAAAGGTCTGATTCATAAAATGTCCCAAATCTTTTAAGTTGAGTCCTTTTGGCATATAAGGTCTTAAAGTTTCAAAGTTGGGTTGACCGTACTTCAGTGTTTGCATAGCCCATTTTGGCTTACCTAGTATTTGCACGATATTATTTGTGGTCATTTTGGGGGGCATAGACAACCCATTGCGAATATCTCTTGGTCGAAATCCAAAAGTAGGAACATCGCAAAGCAAAACCAGAACAGGACATCCGGCAGCTTCTGCTCTTTCAATAATATCATCCCGTACACTGTTGTCTGCCGGATGGTACAATTGAAACCATGCCTTACCCTCAGTTAGTTCACTAATCCGCTCAATACTACTTGTGCTGACTGTACTTAGTATAAAGGGGATGTTATGATCTGCAGCAGCCTTGGCCAGAAGGTCAGCAGAATTGGGCCACATCAGGCCCTGTAAACCCACTGGCGCTATTCCAAAAGGAGCATCATAGGTATGCCCGAATATTTCGGTTTTTAGATTTGCTGACCCATAATTATCAAGGTATTTTGGTTGCAATTCCACTTCACGGATATGGGAAGTGTTTTTATGGAGGTTTACATCTTCATTACAACCCCCGTCAAGATATTCAAATGCAAATTTGGGCATTCTTTGTTTTGCCCTTGTCCTTAGGTCATCAACCGATGGATATCTTGAATTAAACTTTATTTCCGTAATTCTTCCCATAGTCTAATTTGTAGTTATAACACCAACTTCTGCAAAGGACGCCCTGTTATCTTCACCTGCTAATTGGGTAGCCCTTAGTTTAATATACCTACCTTCAATGGTCTTAAAATTAATTCTTTGCTCAATACGGCTGTTCACAATATTAGCGAACTCCCCTTTACCGGCCAATTGCCAATTTTGTTTATCTCTGCTGATATAACATTCGTAATTAGTAACTATTCCAAAGGGATAACGCTCCTGATTAGGCCAATAGGTAAATCCCGCTATAGCATATTGTTTACCCAAATCTATGACAATTTCAGGATTCGTGTCAGCATTTTCTGAAGTAGCCCAAAATGTCCTGGGGTCTTCATCTATCAGGAGATCGGCTCCTTTCAACTTAACCGCACCAGGCCCGTATACCTCCCAGTCCTTTTTCGGAATATCCAGGTACTTGCTACTGACCACACTGCTTTCACCATTTTCGGGATTCACAGCAATTGCTTTTATAGTAGCTCGGGTGGCCACCAAAAAAGGATCAGTATATTTAATGGAGCCCCTATCCGGTGAGCTCCCGTCCAAAGTATAATACACTTCTAACTGCTTGTCTGCCTTTATTAAACTTACCTCCCCGTTTTTATTTCTACTTATTAACGGAGCAGTAAGGAAATTTGGCGCCTTATACAGTTCCATATTGCAGATCAGGGGAGGACCTTTGGATTTCAATATATTCACCTTGATTTTACTGGCCTTTACCGTATCAAATCTCAAAATACGCCTATTGCCAATTGTGGTTTGTTCATCTAACAACACCCAATCATTATCCACAAAAGCTTCAACACTAAATTGCTGTACACGCTGACCTAGCGGAATATACTCTTGTAAAACCATCCTGTTTACTTCTGTAGGTGTGTCGAAAGTGAGGGTGAAAGATGAAGTGGTTACCCCATCAGGGGTGGCCCAATAGGTTTCATTATCTCCATCATTAATGTTTTCTGCACCATACTCATTACTATTTCCCCTGGTATCACTAGATTTTATAGTCTGTTTTTCCGATAGTTCTATAGCAAAATCCTTGTCTATCTGTTTTTTTAGTGCCAGGAGTTGCTGCACATCTGTTTCGTGCACCAGTCCTCTATTATCTACAGGAAGATTAAGCAAAAAGTTGCCATTTCTGCCGATAGATTCATAATATATCTTTATCAATTGCGGAAGGGATTTCACCTGGTGATCTTCTCTTGGATGGTAATACCAACCGGGCCTGATAGAAACGTTAACCTCAGCAGGCAACCAATGCGTTCCGTCTTCATGTCCTGATCTGAGTTCCACATATCTTGGCCATCCGGGATAAATTTCATCCCGTCTCATTATACTCCAATTGGTAGTATTGGCCCAGCCTTCCTCATTCCCTACCCATCGAATATCCGGCCCGCCATCACTAAATATCACAGCATTAGGTTGCAATTCCCGAACAATAGCTGTGGTTTCATCCCACTGATAGTAAGTTTTGTTATCTATTTTCCTCGTCTCGTTGGCTCCGCCATAATAACCCGATCCCCCATTGGCTCCATCGAACCAAACTTCGAATATTTCACCATAGTTGGTAAGTAACTCCCTGAGTTGCTGGTGAAAATCTTCAACATATTCAGGTTTGCCATATGCGGCATGGTTTCTGTCCCATGGGGAAAGGTAAATTCCCATTTTTAAATCGTACTGGGCACACGCCTTGGCCAGTTCTTTAATTACATCTCCCTTCCCATCTTTCCAGGGAGCATTCTTAACCGAGTGCTCCGTAGTTTTGGTGGGCCACAAACAGAAGCCATCATGGTGTTTAGCAGTAATGATAATCCCTTTCATCCCCGCTTCTTTTGCCACCCTTGCCCATTGACGGGTATCTAGTTCGGTAGGGTTAAACGTTTGAGGAGATTCTCCACCCAACCCCCATTCCATATCTGTAAAGGTGTTCATATTAAAATGCACGAAGGCGTAATACTCCATTTTATGCCAGGCCAATTGCCTGGCTGAAGGTATCGGACCAAGAGGAGCTGGTGGCGCCACCTCCGGAGTACAGCCAATCAAAATCATTAGCCCAAAGAGAAAAAATACAAATCGTTTTATACTCATCTAAGTGTCTTCTAATATTATGGTGTTGTTCCTTGCCGTATCACTTCATCAGGAAAAGGTATGGACTTTCCAGATTTTTTATCTTTTGGCATCTGGGCCTGCACCGCCCTTAAATGGTCCGATAAGGTTTTTGCCAATTCTGTTACAACCATCGGATTTTCCGGAGCCAGATTAGCTGTTTCGCCAATATCATTCTTTAAATTAAATAATTCCATACGTTGATCTTGATGAAAGTAGATGAATTTCCAATCTCCTTTTCTCACTGTACTGGCAGCACCTATGCCCGGGCCTTCAGGGCCCCATTCGTTAGGATAGTGCCAGAATAATGGCCTGTCATTTACTGAAGTCTCAACCTGTTCTTTAAGTGCTGCGGTAAAGCTTATCCCGTCTACCTCTTGTACGGTTGATAGTTGATCTACTCCTGCCATTTCAAGGATGGTTGGATAAAAGTCTTCAATGATTAATTGTTGATCGCTAACAGTACCCGGGGCAACTACCCCTGGCCATTTCACCAGCATGGGCTCTCTGATACCTCCTTCGTACATAGAACCTTTTCCACTCGCAAGGGGCCTGTTGTGCGTATTAGCCTCACCCCCTCTGGCGTGTACACTTAGGCCTCCATTGTCTGACATAAATAGAATGATGGTATTTTCGGCAAGTTGTTTTTCTTCAAGATAGTCCATTATGTCCCCAAGACTTTTGTCCATTCCTTCGACCATAGAGGCGTATTTTGCCTCAGTACTATCAATTCCCTTTTCCAGGTATTTGTCTAAATATCTGTCATCTCCCATTATTGGTGTATGCACGGCATAATGAGACATATACAAAAAGAAAGGCTTTTCAATTGTGATGGCCGTGTCCATGGCTACCAGTGCTTCCCTGGTAATGGCCTCTGTAAGAAAGATATCTTCACCATGATATTTTTCCAGGCCGGGTACTGCCCAATCCTCTTTCCCCTTTTGACCATTACCAAAATCCTCTGTTCCGTAATAGCTCTGCGGTGCACCCGCAGCATGACCTGCAATATTTACATCAAACCCTAAATTTAAAGGGTTTTCTCCCGGAGTGCCAATGGCTCCCAAATGTGCTTTTCCAGAATGAATGGTATAATATCCATGCTCTTTCAGAATTTGAGGTAAGGGGTTGGCATGCACCGCCCTGGGGTCACCTGGCACAGCGCTCATGCCGTTCACGTTCCAGATTGGAAAATCTAATGTCGGATGTTCCCTCTCCATAGGTTGGATACTGTCTTTTTTTAAGGTCCAGTTTGTTACACGGTGCCTGGCTGCGTTCATACCGGTCATAAGACTTATCCTTGTTGGCGAACATACAGGGGTGGCATATGCCTGGGTGAATTTCATACCCTGCATGGCCAATCTTTCCATGTTTGGTGTATAGTACCTGCTGTTAAAGGGTGTCTTCTTTTCCCAAAAGGGCACGGAGGTATCTTGCCAACCCATATCATCCACAAGGAATAAAACAATGTTGGGCCTTGTATCGGGTTGTCCATTGTTGGTCATTTTGCAGGAATTCAGCAAGAACAAACTCAATAGAAAGGGTAAATATGCTTTGATTTTCTTAGAATGCATTTTGTTTATTGATATGCTATGGCTTTTTGTTTTGAACTTCCCAGTCCTTCTATTCCCAACTCGACCATATCTCCCGCCTTTAAATATTTAGGAGGATTCAATCCCAGGCCAACCCCAAACGGGGTACCGGTAGAAACAATATCTCCCGGAAGAAGTGTCATAAATTCGCTGATATAACTGACTAATTTTGGAATCCCAAAAACAAAATCTGAAGTATTGCTGTTCTGCATCATTTCTCCATTAAGGGTTAGCCACAAATTCAGATTATGCGGATCGGGAATTTCATCTTTTGTGGCCAAAAATGGGCCCAGGGGAGCAAAGGTATCGCAGCTTTTTCCTTTTACCCACTGACCCTCTCGCTCTAACTGATATTCGCGCTCGCTATAGTCGTTGTGCAGCAAATATCCGGCTACGTGGTCCATAGCTTCCTGCTCACTTACATAAGACGCTCTTTTGCCAATTACAAAGGCGAGTTCAACTTCCCAATCTGTTTTAAGACTTCCCTTTGGGATGACAACATCATCATTGGGACCTACAATTGCCGAGGTAGCCTTAAAAAAAAGCACAGGTTCTGAAGGAATGTTCATTCCGCTCTCCTGGGCGTGTTTGGCGTAATTAAGACCTACACAAACCAATTTAGAAGGGCGGACAAGTGGCGGACCAAGTCTTACATCTTCAGCAATTTTAGGGCACTCTGCGATATTGTTGTTTAGCCAATGCTGCAGTCGGTCAGGGCCATCAGTTTCAAAAAAATATTCTGTATAATCTTCTCCAAATTCGGAGACGTCCAGACGGGTACCATCTTCTAAAAGTAATCCCGGCTTTTCTACTCCGGGAGCACCAAACCTTATAAGCTTCATTTTATTATTTTAATTGGTTAAAAATCTCTATCTGCGGCCAATCCTTATTTCCAAATAAAGCGGCGTCATTAGTTTGTTTATTTCCGGGCCTGCTTCTGCCATCGTGTACATAGCGGGCCATAATTTCCTCGAGTTCGGTAGCAACTTCCGGATGCTTCTCATACAAATTGTTGCTTTCTGCAGCATCATTGTCAAGATTGTACAACTGATATTCCGGGACGTCTTCCAGAATTGCCTCACCCGGTTTAGGAGAACTCCATCCACCTGAATCTGCTGCAAAAATCAGCTTCCAGGGACCCTTGCGGATGGCAAAACTACCGTTTATGGAATGGTGCACAGTAGCCTGTCTGTTATAGGAGGAGTCATCTCCTCCGGAAAGTAGTGATAAGATTGAAAAACTGTCCTCTCCGCTGTTTTCCTGCATGGGTATATCGGTAATTTCAGCACAGGTAGCATACAAATCAGTAGTACAAATAGTATTGTCGCTTACCGTACCAGCAGCAATCCTTGATGGCCATTTAGCCAGAAATGGCACCCTGTGACCCCCTTCAAAAATATCTGCTTTATGCCCCCTGTAAATATAACTGGGAAGATGACCTTTTTCTGCTAATAGTTCAAAATCCGCTTCAGGAGAACAGCCATTATCACTGGTAAATATCAGCAAGGTGTTTTCTTCTATTCCTGCTGCCGCAATAGCTGCAGTAAGTTGCCCCATATAGCTGTCTATCATCATTACAAAATCTGCATAGGGATTAATTCCGCTTTTTCCCTGCCATTCTTTTGCTGGCAAAATTGGGGTGTGCGGTGAAGGCAGTGCCAAATACAGAAAAAATGGTTTTTCATCTGCGGCTTTTTCCTGTATATATTTCCGGGCCTTACTAAATAAGTTTGGAGTCACCTCCTGATGTATAAAGTCGGCCGCAGTGGGCCCTTTTCTCCACCAGGTATATTTATCTGTATTTTCGGTAATATGATCTACCGCTGCAGTAATATTGCCATTTTCCACATAAACATAGGGTGCCATGTCCAGGGAACCCGAGTGCCCATAAGCATAATCAAAACCCAGGCCATTTGGAGTATTGCTGACCGGCCTGCTAAAATCTATTCCTTCAAAATCTCTGTGGTCCCAACCGTCTCCTCCAAAATTTGTTGTGTCTTTTAAAGCCCAGTCCCAACCTAAATGCCATTTGCCAATAAAGGCGGTAGTATAGCCGGCCTGTTTAAGCAGAGAAGCCACCGTGCTCCTGTCTGATGGGATCAGCGCCCTGGATTTGCCGGTTAGTACGCCATTTTTAAGACCACTTCTCCAATTGTATCTTCCTGTCAGAATTCCGTAACGGGTCGGAGTGCATACGGCAGCGGATGTATGTGCATCTGTGAATTTCATACCATCTTCAGCCAGCTTATCTATATTAGGCGTCAGAATTTTCCCTTCCGGATTAAAACTGCTTATATCTCCGTAACCAAGGTCATCTGCCAAAACATAAACAATATTGGGTAATTGTTGTTCGGGTACAGCTTCTTTTTGACTTTGAGCACATCCTAACAATAGTAAGAGTAAAGACGCCGACTTAATATAGGGTATAATTCTATCCATTTAATTTAATATAGCCCCCATCAATAGGAAAATCTGTACCTGTGATAAAAGAGGCTTCATCGGAACAAAGATATACGGTGAGGTTAGCAATTTCTTCCGGTTTGCCCATTCTTCCTATGGGTTGGGTTTTTGAAAGTTTTTCGAACATCTCCTGCTTGTTATCGGGATAGTTATTTTGTAAATACCCATCCACAAAAGGGGTATGTACCCTCCCAGGTGAAATACTATTGCATCTAACTCCAAATTCCAGATAATCTTTGGCCACAGCATAGGTCATAGTCAGCACGGCACCCTTGGTCATGGAATAAGCAAATCTTTCAGAAATACCAACCGTGGCGGCTACAGATGCCATGTTAATGATAACTCCACCATTTTCTTTTATATGTCCGATACAGGCATGAATACAGTTGTATACTCCTTTTATATTTACATTATAGAGTTTGTCCAGATCTGCTTCTGTAGTCGTCTCCACATTGCCAATATGTGCGATACCGGCATTATTTATAAGAATATCTATCCCCGAGCTTTTTGTAATTTCTGCTACGGTTTCCTTCACCTCATCCTGGATAGCCACATTACAGCTATGTACATTTGCATCGCCTCCATCATCCCTGATCTCTTTTAACACTTCCGCGCTGCCATCCTGGTCTATATCTAAAATATGTACTATTGCCCCTTGCTGCGCCAGGGCCATGGAGATTGCCCTACCGATGCCACTTCCACCTCCGGTAACCAGGGCGGTTTTATTTTCCAGACTAAATTTCATTCAATGTGATTTCCATAAAAATACATAATCAAAATTTTAATACCATAGAGAATACCTGTCTTTCTCTCTAATTTTATCTCCTGAGAGACTGCCTGCTGAATTATTAAAAAATCGACTAACTTTATCTTCCCAAAAATATTCAGGAGCACTTGTATTGTATTGTAGACATAGAAACCACTGGTAATGGCATAAAAGGTAACAAGATTACCGAAATTTCTATTTTCAAATTTGATGGAGATCAGATTATAGACGAGTTTACTTCCCTGGTTAATCCCGAATGTGAAATTCCCTATTTCATTACAGGCTTAACAGGAATAGACAACCATTTGGTCCGCAACGCGCCTACTTTGGAGGCAATAGCACCACAGATAGAGGCAATAACATCGGAATGTATATTTGTAGCGCATAGTGTAAATTTTGATTACAATGTAATTAAGCACGAATTCAAGAATATTGGACGAGATTTTATCAGGAAAAAGTTATGTACGGTTCGTCTCTCCAGAAAACTAATTCCCGGTTACCATTCATATAGTCTGGGCAAACTTTGCTCAGCCCTCGATATTCCGTTAAAAGACCGCCATCGTGCCAGGGGAGATGCCCACGCCACAGTTTTACTTTTCAGGAAGCTGATAGGTCTGGACGGTTCGGAAGCTGTATTTAAAACATTTCTCAATGCACGTTCCCAGGAAGCCACTTTACCTCCTGGTTTAGCGCGAGAGGTATATAATAATTTACCTCAGGAGGCCGGGATCTATTACTTTAAAAACAGCAAAGGTGAAATTATTTATGTGGGCAAAGCAATTAACATCAAAAAGCGGGTGTTGAGTCACTTTTATGATAAGTCGACCAAAGAAGTGAGGATGTGCAATGAAACCACAGATGTAGATTTTGAAATATCAGGGAGTGAAATTGTAGCATTACTCATGGAATCTGCAGCCATAAAAAGTCTCTATCCACCCTACAACAGAGCGCAGAAAAGGAGAATTCAGCAGTATGGCATTTTCTCCTACGAAGACAGAAACGGCATTTTGCATTTGGCTTTTAATAAACTTAAACTGGCCCCACAACCCCTATTGATCCTAAACAGCACTACAGATTGCAGGTTGTATCTGGAACAATTATGTGAAGAATTTCAACTCTGTGCTAAATATTGTCATCTTCAGGAGAATGTGAGTTCCTGCTCTCATTACAGATTAAACAATTGTGAAGGAATCTGTAGGGATGAGGAATCGCCCGAAGATTATAACAAAAAAGTGCGCAGTGCCATGGAATATATCAGAACCGGAAATAAAGATGTGGTTATCAAGGACAAGGGAAGGCACAAAGGAGAAGATGCCGTGATTTTAATCACTAATGGTCAGTATAATGGTTTTGGATTTATTTCTAAGGATATTACAATCAGCTCTATTGAGGACATTTCGGCTCATATAACTCCTCAGCAGAATACAGTAGAAGCCCAACGCCTTGTGTTTTCCTACCTTCTAAAGAATCCTCATAAAATTTTAAACACGGAACCAGACAAGGTGATATAGGATGTTATAACCGACTAATCCTTCATTCTCTTATACATCCGAATTATAAAAAGCAGCCATACCACAAATATGAGAATTACAAAAATCGTGTATAGCCAAAGTAGATCCATAGCAATCTAATTACGTAATGCCCCTGTTATTTGAAAGCCGCTTTATACACTAGGCTGGTGTTCTTTTATATGAGGAAAGCTTCCAAATCAAAGATATCTGTTGATACAACTAATAGGTGTGAATATTCTGCAAATAGGCAAAATATGTAAATAAATTCCTATTAAAGATAGGGTAAAACTGAGAATAAAATCAGTGAAAATTGTGATTTATTCAACATTTCGGTACTTTTTCGACAAAGTGCAACATTTTGTTTCTTTTACTGCATTGTTGCTACTCACTGCCAGAGGGACAAACATACTCCGTAACTTTAAGACCGGTATTTTTTAGTGCTCCAAAACCTCCTTTTATATCTACCAGATTATGGAATCCCCTGCTCTTAAGAATAGAAGCAGCAATCACAGATCGGTACCCACCGGCGCAATGAACATAAAATGTATTATCTGTTGGTAATGAAGCCAAATGTTGGTTCAACACATCAAGAGGTGTATTCTCTGCTCCTTCCAGGTGTTCGGCTTTGTACTCGCTTTCTTTTCGAACATCGAAGATAGCAGCTTGCTGGTTTTTTGTTAATTCTTCAACTTTCTCAGCAGAAATAGAGACTATGGTATCCACATCCTTCCCGGCTTGCTCCCAGGCTTCAAATCCTCCTTTTAGAAAACCTAAGGTATTATCAAATCCTACTCTGGATAACCTAGTTATGGTTTCTTCTTCTTTTCCTTCCGGGGTGATTAATAGGATGGGCTGTTGTACATCTGCAATCAATGCACCTACCCAGGGAGCAAAATCTCCATTAAGTCCGATAAAAATAGACCTGGGAACATGCCCTTTAATAAATAAGTCCTGATGTCTTACATCTAAAACTATAGCTCCTGTATCATTAGCGGCTACTTCAAAAGCATCCGGGGAAAGGGCAGTAGTACCCCTTTTAATTACCTCGCCAATGTCCTCATATCCTTCTTTGTTCATTTTTACGTTAAGAGGAAAGTACTTTGGTGGTGGCAGTAATCCGTCCGTGACTTCATCTATAAATTCCTGCCTGGTCATGTCTGCACGCAGTGCATAATTCATTTTCTTCTGGTTCCCCAAAGTGTCTACTGTTTCTTTCATCATATTTTTACCACAGGCAGACCCAGCTCCATGAGCGGGATAGACAATAACATCATCGTTTAACGGCATAATTTTATTCCTCAGGCTATCGAACAAAATCCCCGCAAGGTCTTCCTTTGTCATATCGGCTGCCTTCTGGGCAAGATCTGGCCGTCCTACATCTCCCAGAAATAATGTATCTCCCGAGAAAATTGCGTAATCCTTGCCCTTCTCATCTCTCAGCAAAAAAGTAGTACTCTCCATAGTGTGCCCTGGGGTATGCAGTACTTTAAAAGTGATATCCCCAAGCTTAAACTCCTCCTGATCCTTGGCAATGATGGCATCAAAGCTCGGGTTGGCATTAGGGCCGTATATTATCGGAGCTCCGGTGGCTTTTGAGAGCGTCACATGCCCGCTAACAAAATCCGCGTGAAAGTGCGTTTCAAATATATACTTAATGGTTACCCCGTCTTCTTCAGCCCTTTTTAAATAGGGTTCTACCTCTCTTAATGGGTCAATAATAGCGGCCTCGCCATTGCTTTGTATATAATATGCCCCCTGTGCAAGACAACCGGTATAGATTTGTTCAATTTTCATTTCCCTGATTTTTTATTATACAAAAGTATATTTTCTTTTTTCATATTTCTAATACTACTGGTTGGTCATGGATTTATTCTGAGAAGCCAATTTGGCACTTATGATTGAAACCATGGAGGGGTCTTCAAAATATGCGACTGCTTCATTGGTTCTTACAAAAAGAAACTCTCTATCCAATACATCTTTAATTCCACTGCTAAAAATAATATCCCTGGTAGGACCTATGGCCCCCGCTATAAAGAATGCTATATTCTGCTGATGCAGTTTTTGAATAACATTGATCAGCATCTGGGCGGCGGTAGCATCTATATAATTAATGGCCTCCGCATTAAGAATAACACCTTTAATTGCCTCCCCTTTTTCCTCTATTAACTTAAATAACCTTCTTTTAAAGTAATTGGTGTTTCCAAAATAGAGTTGAGAATCAAATCTTACTATCAACAGATCTTCGCGAACTTCAATATCCTTATCAAATCTTGTAATATTCTTATAGTAATCTGTGTCTCTTATTTTTCCCAAAACCGCAATATGAGGTTTTGAGGTTCGATAGACCATTAACAACAGGGCTATCAATACTCCAATTAAAATTCCTTCGGTGATGCCTATAAATAAGGTTATTATGAAAGTCGTAATCAATAATACAAATTCATCCTTTCTGTGCTTCCACAGACTTCTTGCATAGGCTATATCTATCAGACTAAAAACCGAAACCATAATGATACTAGCCAATACTGCCTTAGGTAAATAGTAAAACAACGATGTCATAAATAGTAAAGTCAATAGTACAATGGCGGCGGTGATAATACCAGCTAAGGGAGTTCTGGTATTCATTTCGTTACTTATTGCGGACCTGGAAAAACTGGCAGTGACCGGAAAGGAATGAAAAAAAGAACCAGCAATGTTGGCAGCTCCTAAAGCACGTAATTCCTGATTAGGATCAATAGTATCTTCGTTATTCTTTTCCTGAATGCCCTTGCCAATAGAGATAGCTTCCAGATATCCTATTAATGCCAAAGTAAGAGCAATGGGCCATAACTTCTTCAGGTATTCCAGATTACTATTCATATCGGAAAGTGGTAATTCTAACGTTGGTAGTCCCCTTGGTAAATCACCTACCACTTTGAGCCCTTTTAGATCTAAATTGAACATATAGGTAGCCACTATCCCCAGTACTACAACAATCAATATCCCGGGGATTTTTTTATTCCATTTTTTCAGTCCAAAAATTATCAGGATTCCAAGAATCCCTATCCCGAGATCGTAAAGATTGGTTTGGGGCACTGCCTGGAGTGCACTATCCAGAAGTTGATATAATTTGGTGCCTCCTGAAATATCAGTACCCAATAAATGTTTAAGCTGGCTAAACATGATTATCAATGCTGCGGCAGAGGTAAATCCGCTGATCACTGGTCTGGACAAAAAATTCACAAAAAACCCCATTCTCATTAAACCGAGAAGCAACTGAATTACCCCTACAAAAAAGGTCAAAAAGAGTACTATAGCTAAGTAATCCTGGAGTCCGGTTATGTTAAGAGTAGCCAAACCTGCTGCCACCAGCAAGGAGTCCATAGCTACCGGCCCTACTGCCAACTGTCTGGAAGTCCCTAAAAAAGCATAAACCACCAGAGGAATTAAAGATGCATAGAGTCCATATACCGGAGGCAGGCCAACAATCATAGCATAGGCCATTCCCTGTGGAATAAGAACAATTGCCACCGTAAAACCAGCCAGGAGATCCGCGGATAAATAGTGCTTTTTATATCCAGGAAGCCATTCCAGAAATGGAAATAAATTTCGCATTCCTCAAAAGTAACATTAAATGATAAAAAATGGGATACTCCCCTCTTTTTAGAAGAAAGTGCCTTTACTTCATTATGAGCTTAGTTTAGTAATTTCTTAGGATATAGTCTTCTCCGGAGACAGAAGTACTTTAAATGTTTTCTCATTTGCTGCCAGATAATCAAATCCTTCGTGCAATTTTGATTGCGGCAGGGAATATGGATAAAAGGTTATGGGCTCTATACAGATCATATTTGGCACTTCTGTCCACAACATTAAATGGCCAAAACCTTCTGTTTCTATAGTAATCGAGTTCTCATCCATAAGGGCAATTCTTGCGCAATCCGGAATTTCCAATGCCCTGCTCCCTACGGCCAAAACCTCATCTAATGAGATGCGCTTTTCGGAAGTCTCAAGGTAGGGTTGCTCCGAGTGTAATTTAAAGGCCGGATGGTAGCCCAGCATATAAGGCATATCTCTTTCACCTGATACAGTAAAAGTAATTTGCAAACCATCTTCCACGAGCTCAAATTCTTTTTTAAAATTAAAATTGAATGGCCATATCAATAACCTGGCAGTAGATTTTTCAGGGTATTTAGAATTATTCACCACTGTGCCAGATTTGTATTCTTTCTGATATATAGCGCCGTTCTCGGTTTTAGACAACAATTGATATTCCAATTCCCTTAATATTCCATGTTGATCTTGCAGGGCATTGGCTCTTGGAACCTGAACCCGGTATCCGGCATCTGCAGTCGGGCCAATAATTGGAAACATCTCAGTGTCCGAACTCCCCCAACCGGGACTCCCCTTTTGATGAATATACTCGTGCCCGGCAACCTGGTAACTAATGAGTTCCCCGTCTTCAATGGCTACTTTGTGGTCCGCTTTAAGAAGTGTCGTGATCAAACTATATGAACTATTAAATTATTAAGTTTTTATTTCTATATCTCCCGTTAGACTTATATTGAAAGTGCTGTTCCAAAAGAAAATGACGATGTCGAATTAAGGGGCAACCTGCTCAATTGATTGGTCATAAGGCAGAATATTCGACTAATTTACAAATAACAAAGGTAGTTAAGCCACGGGGAAATTATTTCGCGTATGGCACAAAAGAAATATTCGACTATCTTTCAAAGGATAATTTGAAAAACTTTCTATGAAAACGCAATCTTTAGTTTCCAATTGGGGCATGCTATTCTTTTTACTGCTATCCATAACATCAAATTTATCATCACAATCATTGGCTACTGAAGCGTGGCATAGTATGTTTAACGGGAATGATTTAAGTGGATGGACGGTTAAGATTCACCACTATGAAGTAGGAGACAATCATGGAGATACTTTTAGGGTAAAAGATAGTATAATTCAAGTGCGCTATGACAACTATGAAGGAGATTTTAACGAAAGATACGGGCATTTGTATTACGACCGGCCCTACTCCTATTTTAAATTGAAACTGGAATACCGTTTCGTTGGCGAGCTTCATCCGGGGGCTCCGATTTTTACCTTAAAAAACAGCGGTATAATGTTTCATTCACAGGATCCAAGAAGTATGCCTAAAGAACAAGACTGGCCCATTTCTGTTGAAATGCAGTTTCTGGCTGGTCTTGAAGAAGGAAAATCCAGGCCAACAGGAAATATGTGCTCCCCGGGCACTGATGTGGTATTTGGAGGAAAAATAGACCCCAGACATTGTATTAATTCTTCTTCCGACACCTACTTTGGAGAACAGTGGGTAGCCGCCGAATTAATTGTCAGGGGAGATTCTTTAGTCACCCATAAGATAAACGGCAAAACGGTACTGGAGTATACTGAGCCTCAAATTGGTGGGGGCGTAGTAAATAGGTACGACCCGGCAGTTAAAATAGACGGACAGCTTTTAAAAGAAGGGTTCATTGCCCTGCAGAGTGAGGGGCAACCCATTGATTTTAGAAATATTAAAATTCAGAATTTAAAAGGTTGTATGAATCCGAAAGCTAAAAATTATTCAAAGCATTATATAAAGTCGGATCCCAAAAGTTGCGAATACTAAACGCATGCTAGTCGATAAACCCTTTTTCTCTCATCCAATCGTCATTAAAGACTTTACCGACATACCGGCTACCATGATCGTGAAATAATACCACCACCACATCATCTTTTTTAAAATGTTCTTTTAGTTGCAATACGCCTTTTACGGCAGCACCGGCAGAATTCCCAAGAAACATACCTTCTTCCTTTGCCAGTCTTTGGGTATATACTGCAGCATCCTTATCTGTTACCTTGGTAAAGCCGTCAATGACATCAAAATTTACATTTTTTGGCAGAATGTCTTCCCCAATACCTTCTGTGATGTAGGGATATATTTCGTTCTGATCAAAAATTCCTGTCTCGTGATATTTTTTAAATACGGAACCATAGGTATCTACACCCCATACTTTTATATCCGGATTCATGGATTTTAGGTAAGTCCCCACTCCGGATATAGTACCTCCGGTGCCCACACCAACTACAAAATGGGTAACCTTCCCATCTGTTTGCTCCCAGATCTCGGGCCCTGTACTAAGAAAATGGGCTTTGGTATTTGAAGGATTATCGTACTGATTTACATACCAGGAATTAGGAATTTCCTGGGCCAGTCTCCTGGCGGTGGAATAATAGCTTTGGGGATCTTCTGGTGCCACATCCGTAGGACAGACATATACCTCGCTTCCCATAGCTTTGAGGATATCTACCTTTTCCTTGGATTGTTTATCGCTGATAACGCAGATCATTTTATACCCCTTTATTACTGCGGCCAATGCAAGGCCCATACCCGTATTCCCGGAGGTCCCTTCTATAATTGTACCTCCAGGTTGCAACCTCCCGTCTGCTTCGGCATCCTCTACCATCTGCAATGCCATCCGGTCTTTGACAGAATTTCCGGGGTTGAATGTTTCATATTTTGCCAGTACCAGACAAGGCAATTCAACGGTGAGTTTATTGATCTTAACCAGTGGTGTATTTCCAATGGTTTCAAGGATATTTTCAGCGTATTCCATAAGTAGTGCAAAGGTACAACTTTGCGAAATTTACTTTCATGTTTACATATACATAAACTAAACTATCTGAAATAACAGATAGGAAAAAATTAATGTCCTGATTTTAAAATCATTCGAACTTGATAGCCTTAACGGGTGTAATTTTGGTAATGATATATGAAGGAAGTAAGAGCATTATTAAACAAAGTAGCAGCACCCCAATATTAAGCAGAACTACCGTCAAAATATCTATATGGACAGGGATATAATCTATATAGTACTCTTTGGGGTTTGGAAACTTAAACATTCGGTAATTATGCTGCAACCAAATGAGGCCCAGACCTATTAGATTCCCCCAGAATAGACCAACACCAATAAGGTATGCAGCGTTGTATAAAAACACTTTTCTAATGCTCCAATTCGGAGAACCCAGGGCCTTAAGAATCCCAATCATCTGGGTACGTTCAAGAATTAATACCAGGAGAGCTGTTATCATATTAATACCTCCAACGATAATCATGATACCTATAATAAGCGCGATATTAAAATCGAATAAACCTATCCATTCAAAAATCTGGACATATTTGTTTTTAATATTCTGAGTATCTAAAGTGGAGAGCGTTTGCCCGTAAATTTCCATGCTTTTTTCCTCAATTTCGTCGAAATCATCCAGGAAGATTTCAAAATTGCCCACCTCATTTTCCTGCCACTTATTCATTCGTTGGATGTGGCGAATATCTGTGAAAACATAGAGCTCATCTAACTCCTCAAAACCACTATCATAAATTCCGGTAATCTGAAACTTGCGTTGATTTGGGGTGGCCGACGGATTATCTTCCTTGATAAATACCGCAAAAAATGAATCTCCCAACTTTAGCCCTAATTTGTTTGCAATTAATGCGGATATGAGGACCTCCGAGTTAAGTTTCCCACTATAATCTGGTAGTGCTCCTGCCGTTAAATACTCCTGAAAGGCCGTCCAGTTATAATCCTTGCCAACCCCTTTGGCAATTATTCCTTCAAAGGTATCTGCAGTCCGGATAATTCCAGCTTTACTGGCCACAGCCTGAACATGGGATACCCCTTCAACAGTATTAAATTCAGGATAGAAGTCCTGTTCTACAGAAACGGGTACAACAGAAACGTCCGAAACGTTATTATCATAATTATAAATTTGAATATGGCCATTAAATGCGGATACTTTTTCCCTAATCTTGTGCTTGAGGCCCACTCCTGTTGCGATAGCAATCAACATCATTATTACACCCAATGCAATGGCCGTTATGGCAATTTTTATAATTGGTGCAGATATGCTAATTTTATGTTCCCTACCCTTAATTAGGCGCTTAGCAATAAAATATTCTAAATTCAATTGATGGCATTTTTATCCGGTATCAAAAATACAGTATTATTGTGGCTTTTGATACTTTCTGCTTGCGGAAACCAGGAGAAGAACTCCGCTCATTTTACCCGCTCAAACGAAGTAACCAGTGTTAACCAGCAAGATGGAGCTATAGTTGTCGGGGCTAACCGCCTTTCTGAATATCTCCCCATGTTAAAGGACAAGACCGTTGGAATAGTGGCCAATCAGACCAGTGTTATTTTTAAAACTTCAGAAGAAAACACCTATGGGTATACCCATTTGGTAGATTCTTTACGCTCCCTGAAGGTAGATATTAAAAAAGTTTTTGCACCAGAACACGGATTCCGGGGTAAAGCAGATGCCGGGGAACATGTAAAAGATGGTACAGACACCAAAACAGGACTTCCAATAATATCATTGTATGGGAAAAATCGCAAACCCTCCCAGGAGCAGTTAGACGGATTAGATCTTGTGATCTTTGACATACAGGATGTTGGGGTTCGGTTTTATACCTATATCGCCACACTGCAATTGGTAATGGAAGCCTGCGCAGAAAAAGGCATAGGGTTAGTTGTATTAGATCGGCCCAACCCGAACGGCCACTATATTGATGGGCCAACTATGGAAGAAGCACATACCGGATTTTTGGGAATGACCCCAATTCCTCTGGTTTACGGCATGACCATTGGGGAATATGCCAACATGATTAACGAGGAGGGTTGGTTAGAGAATGAAAGAAAGGTGGCTTTAAATATTATTTCACTGCAAAATTACACCCATCAGTCGGCATACAGTTTGCCCATCAGGCCTTCTCCGAACCTCCCTAATGACACCGCTATTACACTCTATCCCGGGTTGGGACTTTTTGAAGGGACCAATGTTAATGCGGGAAGGGGCACGGAATATCAGTTTCAACGTTATGGCGCTCCATTTCTAGACACATTAAAATACGATTTTCAATATACCCCTGTCCCAAATTTCGGATCAAAAAACCCAAAGCACAAAAGGGAAGTTTGTTATGGAACAGATTTATCCAAATCGGGCCGAATGCATCAAGTGGCATTAAAACATATTCTTGATGCCTATCAAAACTGTAATGACAAAACAAAATTTTTTAATACCTCCGGATTTACAAAACATGCTGGAACAGCCTCATTGCAAGAGCAGATTGAAGCAGGTTTTTCCGAAGATGAGATTAGAAAATCCTGGGAAGCAGACCTGGATCGTTTTAAGAAAATAAGGGAGCCCTATCTGATTTACAAATGAAGTTTTATTCTTCTCTTTTGATACTTGTAGGTCTTCTGTATTTATGAAAGGGTTGTTTTAGCAAGCCAATTACGCTGCCGTTTTCTTCTCTGTCCGGAAAGGTATCCACACCGTAGACGATAGCTTCCCTGTCTAACTTCATAAAAGTGCCAAACAGCCGATCCCAGATTGAAAATATATTTCCATAATTAGAATCGGTATAAGGCAACATATAATGATGGTGTACCTTGTGCATATCAGGAGACACGATTACCCAGCTGATCAGCTCATCTATTTTTGAAGGTAATTTGATATTAGCATGACTGAACTGGGTTGCAACAATGGACAGGGATTGATATAACATGACAATGCCTACTGGTGCGCCCACTAAAAAGATCCCTAACAGCGTAAAGGAGAACCTGATAACACTTTCCAGGGGATGGTGCCTGTTAGCAGTGGTAGTATCTACTTCATGATCTGTATGATGTACAAGATGGATCATCCACAGGGGTTTCACCTGATGTTCTACATAATGTGATAAATAAGCCCCAAAAAAATCTAGCAGCAATACACCCAGAATGATGTAGGCCCACAGTGGCATTTGAGGCAACCAATTTATTATCCCGAAATCATTGGCAGTTACCCAATCGCTTGTCATCAAAAACAAAAAAGCAAGCGCAAAATTGATAACAATAGTAGTTAACGTAAAAAATATATTGGGAACGGCATGTCTCCATTTCTTATACTTAAATCTGAACAATGGCACCGCCCCTTCCAGCAACCAGAAAAAGGTCAGACCTGAAACCAGTATAATACTCCTGTGGGCAGACGGTATGGTTTCAAAATAATTAAGAATTGCTTCCATGGTTTAAAGATAACTATTTCAATAATCAATAAACAGTGGAGAGTGGGCAGTTATTGTTAATTGCTTATTGTTTATTGTTTATTGCTTATTGTTTATTGCTTATTGTTTATTGTTTATTGATTGCTTCATTTTTTCAACAATATTAAAGGCTGCGGGGCAGATAGCAACATTTTTAAGGGTAAGATGGCTGATCTGCTGGAACTTTTTGCGATTAGTATGTGGGAATTCGCGGCAAGCCTTGGGCCTGACATCGTAAATTGAGCAATAATTATCTGCTCCTAAAAAAGTGCAGGGGACCTGCTTCAGCACAAAGTCATTTTCTTCATCAACCTTTAGATAGCGCTCAATAAACAGACTGGGTTTCATTCTCAAATACTTTGAGATTCTTTCGATGTCAATATTGGTGAACAAGGGACCGGTAGTTTTACAGCAATTAGCGCACTTAAGGCAATCTGTCTGCTCAAATTCCTCATTGTGCAAAGACTGCATTGTCCTATCCAGATCTTTGGGTGGTCTTTTTCTTAGCCGGGCGAAGAACTTTTTATTCTCCTTGTGTTTCTCACGGGCGCTGTTAGGCAGGTCCCTTAAAATTTGGTCCATGTACTATTCAATAATTGGCAATAGGGTGATTTCCGGAAATCGTTTTTATATGTTTGTCAAATAACCCACATTTGTGGGTAAAGTACAAATTAATAATGCGAGATGTATTTGGACAAGCACTGCTGGATTATCAAAGCGGTAAATATAAAGAGGATATTATCACCTTCTCCACTGTGGCGGGGCAGGATAAAATGCCTCTGCCCTACCTCTTCAGAAATTTTGAGGCAATGCCCGCGATAGAGCAGCAGGCCCTGAAACTTTGCAAGGGTAATGTGCTGGATATTGGATGCGGTGCGGGAAACCATGCCCTCTATTTACAAGAAAAAGGGCTAGATGTTACCGGATTAGACGTTTCTGAAGGTGCAATAAGCACATGCAAGCTCAGAGGCCTTAAAAAAACGTTGAACAGCACTATTTATGGCCTGGATGGAATGAAATTTGATACTTTATTGTTATTGATGAATGGAATAGGAATCGCTGAAAGTTTGTCGAAGTTAGATCCTTTTTTAAAACAATTAAAGCAGTTGTTGTTACCAGGAGGGCAGGTCTTGCTAGATTCGAGTGACATAATTTATATGTTTGATGAGGAAGACATATATGAAAAAACAAAGTCGCTTATCAGAAGCGGCCAATACTACGGTGAAGTAACCTTTACAATGGAATACAAAGGCTACAGTAGTGCCCCCTTCCAATGGCTATACCTGGATTATGATACGTTGAAAGCACACACCAGAGCACATGGATGGTCTTGTGAACTTGTAATGGAAGGTGAACATTACGACTATTTGGCAAGACTAAGCCTTGGAAAGTAATAGATTGCCAATCTCTTCGTTTAGTAATATAGCTTGCGGAGGTTAGCATAAAAAATAAAATTGTATGAAAATTTACAGATTATTATTTCTCGTTTTGCTATTAGGAATTGTGCTTAATTGCTCCAAAAGCTCTGATGATAGTCCGGAGGAACCTGTGGGCATTGATAAATCAGCAAACCTTAAAGCCACTGGCGATTCTGCCAATGATATCCTCTCTAATGATAATTTTACCCGTATGGAAATAGAGGTGGTCCATGTTGCAGGATTTCAGCCTACTCAACAGGCAATGAACGATTTCATGACCTTCCTTAATGAAAGAACGTTCAAAGAGGATATAGAAGTAATTTACAGGGAAGTTGCTTCCCCAAATGAAGAAGATCTAACACTGACAGAAATTGCTCAGATTGAAGATGAAAACAGAACCTTATACAACGATGGTGAAACTTTGGCCATCTATATTTATTTTGCCGATGCCCCTTCTGTGGATGATGACTTGGATGAAGGGCTGGTAACTTTAGGTGCAGTTTACAGAAATACTTCAATGATTATATATGAAAGTACGGTAAGGCAACTCGCCAATCAGAGTGGGCTTATAACCAATGCGGATGTTGAAACAGCTACTTTAAATCACGAATTTGGCCATCTGTTCGGATTGGTAGACCTGGGTACCCCCGAGGTTAATCCTCATGAAGATCCTGATGCAGGAAACCATTGTGATGTAGCAGGTTGTTTGATGAGGGCAGAATTGCAGTTTGGCGGCGGAATGATGAGCATGTTAGAAAGTAGAACTTCTAAAGGGATTGCAGCTACTCCCAGCCTGGATGCCGAATGTATCTTAGACCTCCAAAATAACGGAGGGAAATAGGTGAAAAGTAAAAGTGGACAGGGGAAAATTACTAACTGCTTACTGATCACAGTTTACTGTTCACTGTTTACTGTTTAATGTTTACCGCTCACTGATCACTGATTACTTTATCCAGCCGCATCATCTCGCAGCCTTTTTCAATCATCCACAGGATAATCAAAAAAGATCTCGTGTTTACTGTTTACTGTTTACTGTTTACTGTTTACTGTTTACTGATTACTTTATCCAGCCGCATCATCTCGCAGCCTTTTTCAATCATCCACAGGATAATCAAAAAAGATCTCGTGTTTACTGTTTACTGTTCCCTGTTTACTGTTTACTGTTTACTGTTTACTGTTCCCTAGGGTATATTAAGGTATTTATGGGTTTGGAGGGAAACCTTCCATTTGGGATGCGCCATTACATAGTCTACAATCAAAGGCGTTACTTTATCTCTTACACTCCATTCTGGTTGTAAATAGAGGATACAATCTTCATTTACCTTCGCAGCCTGCTCCTCGGCAAAAATCAGATCGTGTTTGTTATAAACAATCACCTTCAACTCATGAGCCCTCTCATAAATTTCAGTCTCTGGCAGTTTATTTTTCTTAGGAGACAAACAGATCCAGTCCCAGTTACCGGTCAGTGGGTAGGCTCCTGAAGTCTCTATATGTATTTGTAAGTTTTTACTTTTTAAGGCAGATGTTAATGGTCCCATATCCCATGTAAGGGGTTCTCCCCCGGTAATGACAATTGTATCCGAATAGGTTGCGGCATTCTCAACGATGCTTTCAATTGCAGTGGGGGGATGAGTGTCGGCATTCCAGCTTTCCTTTACATCACACCAATGGCAACCCACATCGCAGCCACCAATCCTGATAAAATAAGCCGCTGTCCCTTTGTGAAACCCCTCGCCCTGAATGGTGTAAAACTCTTCCATCAAAGGCAACATCAGCCCCTTGTTTACCAAATCTAATACCTCATCTTTCAACATTTTGCAAAGATACTGAATAGCCTACTTAAATAAAGCCTATTAATTTTTAAACATTTCCGGGAATTGCGTTTTATCGAACGATAGAACACGTAGGATTAGAAGTAATTATCCAGAGCCAAAACCCCATTGTATGAAATGATACAAGAGAACAGAAAGGCAAGTAGTAGCCCAAGATTTATCCAGATGCTTGTTTTGTGTCCCTTCATCAGGCTTTTATTATTAATCAAAAGCATAATACCTACAATCACAAGCGGCAGCACAAATACATTGAATATTTGGGAAACAATCTGCATCTCTACCGGATTTGAACCAAATACAGGAACAATTAATGCAAACAAACAGGCAAAAGCCGTTATGATCCTGAATTGCCTGGAATTGGTATCCAGCTTCCCGGATTGATAATCTGCAATTAAAATTGGAGCTATTAGTAATATTGGAAAAATTGAAGATAATCCGGCACTCAAGGTGCCAAAAAAGAACAATGTCAGCGCAAATCTCCCGGCCACGGGCTCAAGGGTATTTACCATATCCAGGACCTCTGTAACCGGTTTTCCCTGGTGAAATAATGCTCCGCTGGCCACGGCCATAACCGCAGCACTGATCGCGAATACCAATATTGCTGCTATAATGGCATCCTTCTTTTGCTGTTTCAGATTCTCTATTGTCCAGCCTTTGCCCTTTACAAAAAGTGGACGAGACAAAAAGGTAGCTGCAGCCATGGTTGTACCTACAAAGGCTACCACCAGCATCATGCCTCCCTCAACCTTTGGAATGGAAGGAATGAGTCCACTTATTACTTCAGAGGGTAAGGGGTAAACAATGAAGAGGGATATTAGGAACGAAAGGCCCATTATGGTTACAAAAATGACCAGGATCTTCTCAAAAAAGCTATACTTCCCCACCAATAGAAGTGCATAAAAAATTGCAGTAACCACTACAGCTATTGCTATTACGACTTCATATTTGTATTGGGCAATCTCGGGGAAGTAAATCGCAAAGATTTCATAAATGATATTGGAAGAGAGTCCCATAATTCCCATCAAGGAATTCCATTGACCAAAAGAAATCCCAATAATTATCAGAATTGCTATTACTTTTCCCCATTTTATATGTTTCCTGAATGCGAATAAAGCCGTTTCCCCGGATAGCAATGCATAATTGCCATAAACGTACATGAGGATACCAGAAAAGGCACAACTTAATAAAAGCACCCACAGTAACTGCATGCCATAGGTGCTGCCCGCTACGATCATTGATGTCACACTCCCGGTACCTATGGTATATCCGATGGCAAAGATTCCCGGACCGAAGGCCAATATCAGAGCAATAATCCGCTTGAAAATTGATTTATTTTGAAAAGATTGGTCCATTATCTTAATATGAGGATTATTTATAGTGTCTAAGGCTGCTCTTACCGAATGCCCTAATTTAGCAAAAACCTTATTTATAATAATTGCTGCGCTCATCAATTATTAAACCATTCCTAAATTAATATCACCAGCGGGCAATAAAAAAAAAGTATTAATATTGTTCGCAATGAAATACATATTAGTCCTCAGTTTTTTTCTCTTAATTTTTAGCTGTAAATCCAATACTAAGGATGCCTTTGGCGCTGATATAAAAACCACAGCAGCGAATATTGAAAACGGACAGTTATTATTTAAGAATAATTGCAGTTCATGTCATAATTTTCTTCAGGATGGAATGGGTCCAAATTTAAATGGCCTTACCAGAAAAGTGCCTACAGATTGGATAAAAGCCCATATAACAAACCCGTCTCAACTCCTGGCCGAAAAGGATGAGCGCACGCTGCAACTTACAGAAAGGTATCCGGTGCTTATGCCCGGTTTTGGAAATCTCAAAAGCTCGGAAATTGATGATATTATAAGCTTTATGCACTCGGTGAAGACAAATGTTCCAAAGATGAGCAGTAACAGGTTACCATTGACAGATCCAATAAAAGATAGCCTGAAGTTTTCTGAAGCAGTGGCCCATTTGGAGTTTGTTACCCAAATTCCGGCTTCAGCCGAACAGCCCCCCCTGGCCAGAATTAATAAAATGGAATGTGGAGGAAGGTCTGGCCGCCTCTTTATTAATGACCTCAGGGGTGCATTATACGAATTGGTAAACCGGAAACCTCAGTTGTATTTCAGGATAAACGAATTTGAAGAAAACTTTTTATCCCAGCCAGGGCTTGCTACTGGTTTTGGAAGTTTTGCATTTCATCCCAGTTTTGATGAAAATGGACTTTTCTACACCACACATTCCGAGCCGGCGAGAGCTAAACCGGCAAATTTTGCTATCGCGGATAGTATTGAAACTTCATTACAATGGGTTGTAAAGGAATGGAAGGCAGGAAATCCGCAGGCCGCTACCTTTGCTGGTACATCCAGGGAATTATTAAGGGTAGATTTCTTTGGAACCATTCATGGTATGCAGGAGATTGCTTTTAATCCTGTAGCTACTCCGGGAGATGACGATTATGGAATGCTTTATATAGGTCTGGGAGATGGAGCCTCAGTACAAAATGGCCATGTGGCCATCTCAGATCATAAGGGAAAAGGGGTATGGAGCAGTATACTAAGAATAGATCCTGGTAAATCAGCTAACAATGCTTCGGCCTACGGCATCCCCAGCAGTAATCCATTTGCGGGCCAGGAACATAAGGCACAAGAGTTGTGGGCATATGGCTTTAGAAATCCTAACAGGTTCGCCTGGGACAAAGATGGGACCCTTTATGCCACAGACATTGGTCATACACAAATAGAGGAGATCAACCTTGTGGAAGCTGGTAAATTTTACGGATGGCCCTTAAGAGAAGGGTCATTTGAGCTAGACACCTATGGAAATCTCAATAATGTATTTCCGCTTCCGGAAAATGACCATGAAGCAGCTGTCAGTTATGCGGCCATAGAATACGACCATACTGATGGCGCTGCTATTAGTGGGGGGCATTTTATTGAAAACTCTTCAGAACGCAATTATATCTTTGGCGATATCCCGGCCGGCTGGGTATATATTTCTAATTTAAAGAAAGACGGGAAGCCATCTTTGCAGAAAATAAGAATTGCCAATAATGATTCTATAACAGATTTCAGGGCTTTAACCAATAGTAATCGGGTAGATCTCCGGCTGGGACAAGACTGTACAGGTAATATTTACTTTTTCACAAAAGCAGACGGGAAAATTTATCAGCTGCGCCAACTAAAATAATTCCCCTATTTTTATGAAAAATTATAGCAAATGAGTACCAAGGACGAATTTTACGCGCATATTGAAAAAGGATATACCACCAAGGGCGATTTTATAACTATGGGTGCCGCTATGTTAGATGGTGAAACCGTATCCGGGGCGCATGTAAAAATTCCACTTAAAACTTTAAACCGCCATGGTTTAATTGCCGGAGCAACGGGTACCGGTAAAACGAAAACGCTTCAGGTGATTGCTGAAAATTTATCTGATAAAGGTATTCCGGTTTTGCTGATGGACCTCAAAGGAGATTTAAGTGGCCTTGCCCAGCCCAGCCCAGGTCATCCAAAGATTGATGAGCGGCACGAGAAAATTGGACTTCCTTTTGAGCCTAAAAGTTTTCCTGTAGAAATACTGTCGCTTTCCGAACAGGATGGGGTAAAGCTCAGAGCAACAGTTTCGGAATTTGGCCCGGTATTGCTCTCCAGGATTCTAGACCTTTCCGAAGTCCAGGAAGGCATTGTGGCGGTGGTATTTAAGTATTGTGATGATAATAAACTGCCTCTTTTAGACCTTAAAGATTTTAAGAAAGTTCTGCAATATGCAACCGGTGAAGGTAAGGCCGAATTCACTAAAGATTACGGGAGAATTTCTACAAGTTCCACGGGCACCATTCTCAGAAAAATTATCGAGTTAGAACAACAAGGTGCCGATCTGTTTTTTGGTGAAAAGTCGTTCGAAGTAGACGATTTAACCCGGATTGATGAAAACGGCAGGGGGTATATCAATATCATAAGATTGACAGATATCCAGGACCGCCCCAAGCTGTTTTCCACATTTATGCTTAGTTTGCTCGCTGAAGTATATGCTACATTTCCCGAGCAGGGTGATAGCGACAGACCCGAGTTGATCCTTTTTATAGATGAGGCCCACCTGATATTTAAAGAAGCATCTACAGCGCTTTTAGATCAGATTGAAAGTATTGTCAAGCTAATTAGGTCTAAAGGAATTGGGCTTTACTTCGTAACCCAAAACCCTACGGACGTACCTAATGCTGTACTGGCCCAATTAGGTTTAAAGGTACAACACGCACTTAGGGCCTTTACAGCCAGAGACAGAAAGGCAATAAAACTTACAGCAGAAAACTACCCTATTTCCGAATATTACGATACTAAAGAAGTACTTACTTCATTAGGGATTGGTGAGGCTTTAATTTCTGCCCTGGACGAAAAGGGAAGACCCACCCCGCTTGCTGCCACCATGCTCCGGGCGCCTATGAGCAGGATGGATATACTGACAGAGGGGGAACTGAGGACGGTAATAGACAATTCTAAACTCGTTAGTAAATACAGCGAAGATATAGACCGTGAAAGCGCCTATGAAATGCTGAATGAAAAAATAGAAAAGGCGGAGAAAGAAGCCGAAAAGGAAAAGGAAAAGGAAGAAGCTGAAAAGGAAAAGGAACGTTCCAGAAGAACTACCAGCCGCAGACGAAGTACCAGACAAAACCCGGTGGTGAAAGTACTTACAAGCGCAACTTTTATCAGAGGTGTTCTAGGGGTGCTTAAAAAAGTGATCCGCTAAAACACCAAAAGAATTTACTAATTAAAAATTACCCATTGAAACAACTCATCAGCCCCATAGCCCTACTAGTTCTGGTTTTGACATTAACCCATTGTACAAAGGAGAAAGACACCACCTTTCTTATTGCTAAAGATGCTGTGGGAAAACTTCAACGTACAGATTTGGTCAGTAACATTTCTGAAATATATGCCCAGGATTCTGTGGTTACAGACAGTTCGGCACTTAATATGGGTAGTGCCACAAAAAAAATACAGATCTACGAAAAGGGGGGAAAGCACTTGCTTACTTTAAACCCAAGTTCGGACAGCATTCCTAAAATAGAAAACCTTCGCATTTTTGACCCGCGGTTTGTCTCGGACAAGGGAGTGGGTCTAAACAGTACTTTTAAGGATATCAAAGAAAACTATACTATTAAGAAAATTGTGACCTCCAGAAACAATGTCGTTATTTTTATTAAGGAGAGTGACATGTACTTTACCATATCCAGGGAGGAACTGCCTGCCAGTCTGCGCTATGACGCCAGTATAAATATTGAAGCCGTACAAATCCCGGACAAGGCCAAAATAAAGTATCTGATGGTTGGCTGGGAGTAAGATTGTTTCCCGATCAGGCTTTACTAAAAAATAGCACCTATGAATCCAATCTTACAACAGTTACTTGTAAAGCGGGCAAAGGCCCGTTTTAAAAAAAGGTCCGAGCAGGATACAATTCCTAAAAAATTGCTTGTAAAAGAAGTGAGGTCCGGGCAGGTAGAAATGGCACATCTGCTAAAAGAAATTCTTTTCATGACTATTGGGGTATTTGCCGCCGGCTTTGGGCTAAAAGGGTTTTTACTACCCAATTCATTTATAGATGGAGGTGCAACAGGGGTCTCCCTTTTGATAAAGGTTATTTCTGATATCCCATTAGGCCTGTTATTGGTAGTTGTTAACCTGCCGTTCATTTTACTGGGGGCGAAAACCATAGGAAAAAAGTTTGCCCTTAAGAGTATCCTTTCCATAATTGCGCTTGCTTTACTTGTGCATTTCTTACCCTATCCTACAATTACTTCAGACAAATTACTTATCGCCGTATTTGGGGGATTCTTCCTGGGTCTTGGCATAGGTATGGCCATGCGGGGCGGGGGCGTCATTGATGGCACCGAAGTATTGGCCATCTATTTAAGCAGAAAATGGCATCTGACCGTCGGGGATGTCTTGCTGCTGATAAATATATTAATTTTCTCCACAGGGGCTTATTTGCTTTCAATAGAAGTGGCTCTTTACGCCATCCTAACCTACCTGGTAGCGGCCAGAACTGTAGATTTTGTTGTGGATGGGGTTGAAGAATATATAGGAGTAACAATTATTTCTGCCAAACATGAGGAATTGCGCCAAATGATAACCGAAAAAATGAGGCGGGCATGTACTATTTATTACGGGAAAGGTGGCTATAAAAAGTATGGAGAGAAACAAGTGGCCAATGAAATTATCTACACCGTTGTAACCAGACTGGAAATTGCTAAACTAAGCACGGAAATAGACAAAATAGACAGCACGGCTTTTGTGGTCATGGGAATAGTTAAGGATATAAAAGGCGGGATGATTAAAAAGAAACCTTTAAAGTAATGATAGCCCGCTGCTTGTGTTAATTCTATTGGAAAATGTATCTTGATATCTGGAATTGGGTCACAGATTAGCACCTGACTCAACCGCACCATAACTATGTCGATTATTAATCACTGCATCCTTGTGCTGCTCTGCCCACTCCGTAAGATCTATTAGCTTCTGCAGATAAGAATGCCCAAAATCTGTTAATTCATATTCTACCCGGATAGGTACTTCTGGGTACATCGTTCTTTTAAGATAGCCATCGCCTTCAAGTTGTTTCAGGCGCTCACTTAAAACCTTGTTGGAAATTCCATAAACCTTTTTCTTGAGTTGATTGAATCTTAAAACAGGGTAATAGCCAAGATAAAGAATTATAAGAATACTCCATTTATCTGAAGCCAGGGCCATTACGTCGCGAATAGGGCAAATTAAATCCCTATCCTTTAGGTTAACATGACCAAACATCTTTTTTAATTTTTTCGCTGCTTTAAGTTTCTGATTTTCAGTTATAGTTACTATTTGCATACCAGATCTGTTTATGGAAACTTTCCCTTTTATTAAAAAGAATTTGTATTTTTGGTTTTTATTATAGAGCAAGTTACCAAAAGTAACTTTCATGAGCAAATGAAAAAGACATTGAATAAATACCTCCCGCTGGCCTACGGTTCATATTTCAACATTCTGGCTGCATTTTCTGCCAGAACGGCAGCACAAAAAGCATTTAAGGTATTTTGTACGCCTAGAAAAGGTAGTGTTTTGCCAGCTCAACAGGCTTTCCTGGAGCAGGCAACAAATGGCGTTACACAGATTAACGAACAGAAGATTCAGACCTATCAATGGTCTGGTCATAAAGAAACTGTATTACTCCTCCATGGCTGGGAGAGTAACTCGTTCAGATGGCGTAAGATGATTGGTTTCCTTCAGAAGGAAAATTACAATATCATCAGCATAGACGCTCCCGGACATGGAAATTCTTCAGGGGAAATCTTCAATGTGCCTTTGTATGTTGATGGCATAAGGGAAGTGGTGTCTCAGTATCAACCTAAATATGTAATCGCACATTCTGTGGGCGGAATGGCGGCCATTTACCACCAATACAAATACCCTGGAAATTCCCTGGAAAAAATGGTGGCAATAGGAGCTCCATCAGAGTTTTCAGAATTGATGGATCAGTATAAAGCTATACTAAAGTACAATTCAAAAGTGGGTACTGCCCTGGACAATCATGTTTACGAAAATTATGGTTTTCGCATCAAAGATTTTTCCACTTCTGCATTTGCCCGTGAAATTACAATTGATGGCCTATTGATTCATGACGAATTGGATGAAATTGCACCTGTGAGTGCTTCAGAACGGGTACATGCCAACTGGAAAAACAGCCGGTTGATTAAAACCGAAGGTCTTGGTCATTCTATGCATCAGGATGAGGTGAGTAATAGCATAATAGATTTTTTGAAGTCTTAGAAAAGGGGTATTTTTAAGTCCTATACACAAACTACCTATAAAGCCGTTTTCATGCCAGAAATTACACCCTTCCATATTGCCATCCCCGTACATAACCTTGATGCATGCAGGACCTTTTACCGTGAAGTACTGGGTTGTGAAGAGGGCCGCAGCAGCGACCATTGGGTAGATTTTAATCTTTTCGGACATCAACTGGTAATCCACTACAAACCCAAATCCAATGAAGCACTGCATACCAATCCGGTAGATGGAAAAAACGTCCCTGTGCCGCATTATGGGGTAGTATTATCCTGGGATACATTTCACAATTTCGCTGAAGCACTTAGGTCTAAAGCCATAGAATTTATCATCGAACCATATGTAAGATTCAAAGGAGAAACAGGAGAACAAGCCACCATGTTCTTTTTAGATCCGGCAGGCAATGCGCTGGAATTCAAGGCCTTTAAAGATATGGGGCAATTGTTTGCGAAGTAATCTTTTTTAACCCAGCAGCAATCCCCTTCTACGTACCCAAAAGAAAGCAAAAATGATATTAGGCACCCAGCAAAGCCACGCAACTATACGGTAGGCGGTTACAAAATCGCCAAAGGCATAACTCAGCAAAGGCAGCCAAAAGCGTAGCGTCACTGCTGCAAAACAGGCGGCATAACTGTAAATCATAAAAGCCTGATGTAACTGAATATCCCTTCTTTTGATTGCAAAGTAAGCCTGCAACGAAGTGTACAACCATAATACCCCCAGACCTAAAAATCCCAGGGTTGCAACGATACCGCCAGTGGCATAAAAGGCAATGTAACATCCGCACAAGCCACTAACCACTGCTGCGATAACATATACCTTACCTATAGTTCTGTGTCTTTGTAAATTAGCTTTTCTCAATTTCTTACTAAACTGTATCCATCCTATTAGCAGCGCCAGACCACCAAATAAGATATGGCCGTAAAAACCAATATTCCAAATGGTATCAGCAAGCAACTCGTCCGACTTGGAAGCTAACAATCCAAATTCACGATCTAATACAAAATAGGTTAATGGGTAGAGGCCCACCGCTATGGCCAAAACCGCGAAGACTATCCATGCTAACTTATTTGTTGATCCCATACTAATAATTATTTTTCAGGCAACTAATCACCCATCAAATTCCAATCCATCCCATTCCCCATTTTATCGCCCTTGTCACTTGTGTTTTTTGTCTTATGCGCCTTCCCTGAAATGTTCCAAAATATTGTTCCCCCCTAACATTAAAAACTTGCTTTTAGACTTATCTTATTTGTACCTCCAACTTGTTAAATCGGCCCCTTCGGGGGCGCTCGCCATTATACGTTTCATAATCTTAGGTACATACATGCTATTATAGCGCAAGCGGCTAATTGCATTAGGTTGTTCCGGATCACCATTCCAGCAATGTTCCGCTCTGTCTCCGTAAAGTACTTCCCCTCCATAATAGGGTTCAGTTGTACTCTCTAGAAAATCTTCCATTAAATATACTGCGTTATTGAGATAATAGTTATCCATATCCCCACAATAGATATTGATCTTGCCTTTTAAATGATCTCCTATTTTATCCCAATCGCGTTCCAGGATGTGTCGTAAATCATAATTTTCTTTCCAATAATCAGCTATAGAATGGTCTATATCCCCAGTAAATTTATCCCAAATCCGCACTGGATAACCGTCTTCTCCCATAGGTGAGTATGTGGCTTCCCAGATATCCCATTGCTGGCCAGACCTGCTTTTATCTCCCAGAACTAATTCCAGATGGTTGCCCTGCCTCAGCGTACTATGCACCTGCCCTAAATAATCTCTATGGCTGGGTACCTCTGTTTTCTTATGTGGACTATCGTAATAATAGGCATTTTTGTCTTCGTAAATATTGGTAAGACAGTAGGCCCTGAAATCTATAGGATCCGGGCATGCAGCAAAACAACCGTTGTATTCTTCCGGGTACATCACCTGTACAGCCAAAGCTTCCCAACCCCCGGTAGAACCACCGTATAAAAAACGAGACCAGCCCTCACCCATTCCCCGGAATTCTTTTTCTATATGCGGAATTAGTTCATAGGTAATTGCATCCCCATATGGCCCCTGGTTTGCAGAGTTTACAGCATAAGAATCGTCATAATAAGGTGTCGGGTGTTGAATTTCAATAATTAAAAAACGTGGAAAATCTGGCTCATTCCAGCGCTTGTAAAAGTCGTACGCTTCCTGTTGTTGAATAATATTATACCCTTCCAGATTAAAACGGGCAGCGTATTCTGGTTTCATATTAGGATCTGGAGGCGTGGTCCGGAAACCGCCAAAATCTGAAGGGAAATGCCCGTGAAAGATCATTAGTGGGTATTTGGCCTCCGGATGTTCTTCAAACCCTTTTGGCAGCAAAACATGAGCGCCCAAATACATATCCCGGCCCCAGAATTCGGATAGTTTTTCAGACCTGATCTTTATGTGTTTAATCCACTTGGTATCTTCAGCTTCTTCAATAGGGGGAATTTTCTGATCCATTACCACGGTAATATTCTCCACACCTTTTTCCGTGATACTTATCTTAAATGGTGTACTATACAAATTTCCGGGTGAACGGTTCCATTGCTGTCCTTCCCCGTTATCCATGGGTAATTTAACGGTATGACCTGTTGAGAGGTTAAAGGTCTCATAGGTATGCAGCAGGGCTTGTACCCAGTATTCCCCCGGTGGCACCTTTGCAAGGCTTGCATAGGGATATCCAAAAACTTCTGGGCTAAACGCAGCACTTTCATTTGGAGCCATCCCCTCCACATTCATCCCAAAGATCAATTGAGTGTTATCTCTGTCATTGATTTGAAACCTGGGTTCTGTCTTGTCGTTATCAGAAAGCATCAATAAAAGTCGCCCGTCCAGTGGTTCAGCACTTACGCTTTCCGAAAAATTGACTTTAATCTCTATATCCGGAGAATTAGCAGAATCGGTTTTGCATCCCCAGCCACAAACTGCAATAATCAGAAGTTGTAGAACGTATTTTCTCATGCCTTATGTATTTCCTAAAAAGGTACTGATTTAGATGCAAAAAGCAAACCTTTAAAAGGGCCTGCGGGCACCAAATTTTGAATTTTTGCGTTCTAATACTAGTTGAACTCGGTAAGTATACCTACTAAATTATTGAGTGATGAAGAAAATTTTTATTTCTATTGTAGTGCTGGCAGCCCTGGTAGCTATCAACGGATGTACCAATAATGAAGGAGATTCTGATTTGGATATCATTACCCCGGTAGATTCCACGCAGGGGAAACTTCAAACTAAAGAATTACCCAAAGTGTAATACAACTAATTGGCACTGTTATGGCGCTCTCTGGCCAAAAGGGTATTTTTTAGCAACATAGCTATGGTCATTGGGCCAACTCCTCCCGGAACCGGAGTGATGAAAGATGCTTTTTTGCTTACATTTTCAAAATCTACATCCCCGGTAATATAATATCCGCGTTCCCTGGTCTCATCTGGCACTCTTGTAATCCCAACATCAATGATGGTGACCCCTTCCTTAACCATATCGGCTTTCAGGAATTCAGGAACCCCAAGTGCGGATACAACAATATCTGCCTGTAGGGTTAACTCTTTGAGATTGGTAGTTCTGCTATGGGTAAGGGTTACCGTTGCGTTTGCCGCTTCGCCTTTCTGACTCATCAGGATGCTAATAGGCCTCCCGACAATATGGCTCCTTCCGATGACTACAACATGCTTACCTTCTACAGGAACACTGTATCTGCGTAGTAATTCCATTATCCCGAACGGCGTGGCAGAGATAAAAGTTTCCATATCTAATGCCATTTTACCAAAGTTGGTAGGATGAAAACCATCTACATCCTTATCGGGGTTCACGGCCATTAACACTTTTTCCTCATCAATGTGTTTCGGAAGAGGTAATTGTACAATATAGCCATCAATATCTTTATCCTGGTTGAGCTGTTCTACCTGCTCTAAAAGCGCCTCTTCAGTGGTATCCTCCGGAAGGTGAATAAGGGTAGATTCAAAACCAATTTTTTTACAAGAGCGTACCTTACTCCCAACATAAGTTAGGCTGGCACCATCGTTCCCAACCAAAACCGCAGCCAGGTGGGGTACCTTTTCACCGTTTTCTTTCATTTGAGATACCTCAGCGGCTATCTCCTCTTTAATTTGGTTGGATATTTTTTTTCCATCGAGGATTGTCATTATCAGCGATTTATTTTTAAGGATTTAATTTTAAAATTCGACAATTGACCTACTACCTCATATTTTGCATCATCTGCATCATTTTTTTACCTCCCCCGCCTTGCATCATCTTCATCATTTTGCTCATCTGATCGAACTGTTTTAGCAATTGATTTACTTCCTGAATAGTTCTTCCACTACCTTTTGCAATTCTCTTCTTTCTGCTTGCATTCAGTGTTGAAGGCGTTGATCTTTCTTCAGGAGTCATAGAATGAATTATAGCCTCAATATGTTTAAAGGCATCGTCATCTATATCCATACCTTTTAATGCTTTCCCAGCTCCGGGAATCATTCCCATAAGGTCTTTCATGCTGCCCATTTTTTTGATCTGCTGAATTTGTTTCAGGAAATCATCAAAACCAAACTTGTTCTTAGCTATCTTCTTCTGGATTTTCCGGGCTTCGTCCTCATCATACTGTTCCTGAGCCCTTTCTACCAAAGAGATAACATCACCCATTCCAAGTATCCGATCTGCCATTCTGGACGGATGAAAAACATCTATCGCATCCATTTTCTCCCCAGTTCCAATAAACTTAATGGGTTTATCTACAACCGATTTTATTGATATTGCAGCTCCCCCTCTGGTATCACCATCGAGCTTGGTAAGAATGACCCCATCAAAATTAAGGACATCATTAAAGGCTTTTGCCGTATTGACTGCATCCTGCCCTGTCATAGCATCTACAACAAAAAGTGTTTCCTGTGGCTGAACCGCATCCCTGATATTTGCTATCTCGGTCATCATTTGCTCATCTACTGCAAGACGGCCCGCGGTATCTATAATCACCACATTGTTTCCATTGCTTTTGGCATGAGCCAGGCCCGCCTTTGCAAGGGCAACAGGATCATTATTTTCCCTGTCCGAGTATACTTCAACCCCTATTTGTTCTCCAACAACATGCAACTGGTCAATTGCCGCGGGTCTGTAGACATCACAGGCGACCAATAGTGGGTTTTTTGTTTTCTTTTTCTTGAGGTAATTAGCCAGCTTTCCGGAAAACGTGGTTTTACCAGAACCCTGCAGACCAGACATCAAAATTACCGAAGGTTCCCCGGAAAGGTTGATCCCTTCCGTTTCTCCACCCATAAGTTCGGTGAGCTCGTCCTTGACAATCTTCACCATTAACTGACCCGGCTGTAAAGTTGTCAGAACGTTTTGTCCAAGTGCCTTCTCTCTTACCCTGTTGGTAAATTCCTTGGCTATTTTAAAATTAACATCCGCATCTAACAATGCGCGTCTTACTTCTTTGGTAGTTTCGGCTACATTGATCTCGGTAATCTGTCCATGGCCTTTAAGAACATGAAGCGCTTTATCTAACTTTTCGCTTAAATTATCAAACATCGTCTTTCATTATTTAAGGGGAAGTGCAAATTTAAGAATATCAATGGGATGATGGAAGTTCTGCGCAATAAATATAAATGAAAAAGGGTAGCTTCAGTTGAAACTACCCTTTTACTAAAAATGGGGCAAATAAAGGTATTTTTAAACCTGATACCTATCAGGTGTGGGGTCTAATTTCTCTCAAAAACCAGGACGCTATAACTCCCGTCATCCCTGTAGTCCTTGAGCTCTATTCTTCCTTCTGAGATAGATACAAATTCATAATCATCTGTAAGCTCTCCCAGAGGATCTTCATCACCTAGGTTAAGATACACTTTCAGTTTACCTTCAGAATTTCTTAATACTCTCCAAACACCGTCTAATACTGGCTGATCATTAATAGAAACCTCTATTCTATGTTCAGCGTGGAAAATAAAGCTGTATTCGGCGTATTCTTCTGTAGAGTTAACTTCACTCTCAGTGTAATTTGCAACCATCCATTCTCCTTGCATCATCGCTCCTCTGATCTCTGTGACATCTCCATCATTATCGTCTTCACATACACGTTGCAGAATCAATTCGTAGTCCGTATCAGGAATTTCAAATTTCAATCTATCATCCCTAAGATCCGAAATTGGCCACTCAAAGCTTACTCCAGGTTCATCTCCCATGGTTATTGCCAATACTAATCTTCCCTGAGCATTGGTGGTAATCTCCCAGCTTCCTTCAGATATTACATCTCCTTTGGTAAGTGTTACCACACCTTCGCCCATAAAATTGAACTCATAACCTAACAGCCTTCTAATCTCAACGTCATCTACTTTCACTTTCTTGATGATCCAGCTACATTCTCTTAAAATGTCTCTAAGCGAGTCTGGTGGAGAGTTGAATAAATCACAGGCATTGCGCATGATTATCCTGTTACCACCTTCCTGATAAAGTTTAATTTTACCTTCTCCAATTTCGTAGACATACCATTCCAGGTTGAAATCTACCAATACATCAAACTCTAGTTTAATCAACACTTTGTGGTTTGCAACTCTGGTACTCCATGTACCGGTAAGGCTATTACCCATTCTGTCTTTTACAGTTACAGAACCATCTTCTTTGAAGTTCATTAAGTACTCAAAGTACTGATCTGTCTGATTAACTTCATCTCTTTCTACTTCATGAATCAACCATGGACACTCTACCAAATAGTTCTCCAGACGCTCCTGAGTAAAATCGTCATCATTATGATCGTCATCGTCATCTTCATCACAGGCATCTTTAGCCATTTCAATAGCATTAGCCAATTCGGCATTGCTATTTACCTGTACTTCTGTACCATCATATAGTTTTAAAGAAACTGGAAAATCTATGCCGATAAGGTCGTTCTCACCTAACTCGTCAAAGAATCTTCTCAGGTCCATATCACTATCTACAGTTACAGTTCCTGTTTGTTCGTTGTTAACATTAAACGTGTAAAGGGTAATTGGGTATACAAAATCTATACACTCAATATCATCATCATCACCACCTTCAACACATTCTTCTGCTAATTCTCTAAGGTCATCAATACTATTGATCACTACTTCTTGATAATCTCCTAATGTAATAGTAATAGGGAACAGAATATCAAGAATGTCTTCATCGTCTTCCAGGGCATCAAAGATCTCTTCAACTAGTTCAAGGTCTTCTCTGGAATCTAAGGTAATTTCCACCCCATTTACCTCAACGGTATAAGGGAATTTAATAGCAAAACAGCTAGCTCCGTCTACTATATTATCAAAAGAACCATCATTGGTGCTGGTATCTTTAATAAGTTTGGCGGTAGAAGAACTGGCCATAATTGTTTCCTGCTCGTCAGAATCTGGTAGGGGTTCAAATTCTTCCTGACAAGATGTAAACGTTAGTGCCATCGCAAGTAGTAACGTATACACTGAATAATTAAAAAACTTTTTCATAACGATTTGGATTTTTTTGTTCGTACAACTATGAAACAATTGCCATTATAAATACCCTACCTGAATTTTGAATTTTTTTGGCTTTTTATGTAGTCAGTCATCGATAATTACCCATTTTCAGGGCAATTCAAAAGCATCAATAAAAAATAATTGGAAGAAAAAAGTGACTTACAGCACCGCCAATGCAAGAGAAATACAGCGTTCAACTAGGGTCTTTGAAAAATAAGGTGATCGTAATCATTGGGTTCATCTTCGTGGACGAGTTCTATAAGGTTTTCACTTATTTCCACAATCTCCCAATCGTTGCCCATATATTGATAGTTACTGCCGTTTTCAAAAGTCAGAATGAGTTCTAATTCCTGCTCACTGTTCCTATATATACGCCAGTTTGCTCCTATCATGGCATTGTCCAGTTTAAAAACACCCTCAGGGGCAAACAGGAAAGTTTCAGTATAACTGATAAAATTGGGATCCGAATTATATGTAAAAGCAGTCACCTGCCAGGATCCTTCTTTTATTGCCTGCCGTATATTGCCAACTTCCTCATCATAATTATCGTTGTAGCAATTCTTTTCGAGTATTAGTTCATAATCACCTGTATCATCTTTAAACTTCAACCGCTCATAAGCAATATCATCTAATGGCCATGCGAAGCTTATACTAGGATCCCCGCTTTCCATATCTAAATTTAGAACGGGCTGTAGTCCCCCACTATTAGTTACTTCCCAGCTACCGTTAATTGTAGTGCTGCCATTCTCCATAACAACGACATTTCCAGGCAGGAAGCTTAAGTCATATCCCTGAAGCTCACTTAATTCCTCCACTTTCTCCACTTTTTTAATGATCCAGCTACATTCCTCTAAGGTGGCCTGCAATATCTCCGCCGAATTATTGTGGCCTGCGCAGGCGCTTTGCAGTATCATTTTATCATCAGCTTCGGTTTCGAGCTTAATTTTCCCTTCTTCCAGTTCATATACCGTCCAGGTACTGTTTAACGGACTCAGGGCATCAAATGCAATATTCAGTAAGACGGTATTACCTTCAAGCTCTGTACTCCAGGTACCAGACTGCACCCCTCCTAAGTCATCCTCATATTCTACCGTTCCATTGGAGTTAAAGTTCAAAACAGAAAGGTAAAATGCCGCTGAAATATTATTATCATCGCGATCTAATTCTTTAATCAACCAGGTACATTCAATTAGCAAATTCTCTAGTCGATCCTGTGAAAAATCGTCGTCGTTATAGTCATCGTCATCATCCTCATCGCAGCTGTTAACCGAACCATTAATTGCCTGTATCAGTTCCAAATTACTATTGACAACAATTTGTTCTCCGTTATATTTTAATAAGGAGATAGGAAAATCAAAACTAACTCTGTCATTTTCATCAAGTCCGGCCAGAAAAAGCCGTAGCTCGGAATCTCGCTCCACTACCACTCTACCCAGTTGCTCGTTATTAACGTCAAAGGTGAACAGGGTTATGGGGTAAATAAAATCTATGCATTCATTATCTGCATCATCACCACCTTCGATACATTGGTCTGCCAAAGCATTTAATTCTGCTTCATCCTCAACCAGAATCTGACTGAAATTTGATAAGATAACGGTAACCGGATACTGTATTTCCAGGATATCTTCATCTAATTCATAAGCATCAAAGAGTAATTCTATCTCGTTAAAATCCTCTTTTGAATTGATTGCTATTTCCTCCCCGTTAACCACCACAGTATATGGGAATTTAATTGCCAGACAGCTGGCTCCGTCTACTATATTATCGAAAGACCCGTCGTAACTGCTCACATCACGAATAAGCTTCACCAGTAGTGAACTATCCGTTAGGGCCTGTGGTTCTACCTGAGGCTGGGGTGCTTCGGTTTCTTTCTGGCAAGAGGTGAAAACCAAGCTCATCAGCAGGATAAGGGCATAAATAGGGCTTTTAGAGATAAGCTTCATTAGATTTGGATTTCATTCTTAACTTCTGTATTAAAACAATTATCCATTGAATTACCCTACTCCTTTTAATTTTTTTCAAATATCTTTGGGGGAGCCAATCATTTGAATCGCGCAACTATGGATAACGTCTGTGAAGAAGAAGTATTCAGCTCCCTCTTCAAAACTAATTCTAAAACGGTTTTTAACTACATATATTATAAGTTTGGCAATGAAGAGAAAGCCCATGACGCAGTACAAGAGGCTTTTGTAAAGTTGTGGGAGAACTGTGCCAAGGTTAGTCCGGACAAGGCAAGATCTTATGTCTATACTGTGGCCAACAACATGTATCTCAATGTTATCAAAGCCGAAAAAGTGAGGCTTAAATACGCGGATAAATCAGAAAAAACCACCCATGAATCTCCCGATTATGTTATGGAAGAGAAGGAATTCAAGGATAAATTGGACCGGGCACTGGATAGTTTGCCGGAAAATCAACGGACTACCTTTCTTTTAAACCGCATAGACGGCAAAAAATATGCTGAAATTGCTGATTTAGAAGGGGTTAGCGTAAAAGCGATTGAAAAAAGAATGCATTTAGCACTAAAATCCCTGAGAGAGCAGATAGACGGGATCTAAGATCGGGGACCCTATGCTGCGATGGCATTAATAATGGGGGTTTGTGACCTGAAAGTGAATATTTTATAATTAAAAAGTAGGGTTATGAGGAACTTAGTTGTTATAATGATGTGAAGCTAGAAATAATGAAATGAGAGTTTCCTCAGATGAAATTGCCAACGGAAGGGTTGAAAGCAGATTACATCTGATCTAAAGGAAAGTAAAATAAAGAGAGATGAAAGAGAATTATTTAGCAAAATGGCTTAATAACGAGCTTACAGAAGCAGAATTGGCAGAGTTTGAGAAAACTGCCGAATATGCTACTTATAAGAAAATATTGGATGTTTCCGCTGACCTGGAGCCTCCAAAATTTGATATCGAGAAAGCTCTTGATGACTTGAGAAATAACAGACCTGAAAAAGAGGTTAAAGTTATCAGGTTAAGTCCGATGAAAAAAGTAATGCGCCTTGCAGCAGCAGTGGCTGCAATTGTAGCCGTTGCGTACTTCTATATAAATTCTTTAGATATAACCGTCACAACTCAGTATGCCCAGCAAACAGAAGTAATACTTCCGGATGCATCAGAAATAATTCTTAATGCAGCATCGGAAATTAGCTATAGTGAAAAACGATGGGATAAAGACCGGAATGTTAAATTAGAAGGGGAAGCATTTTTTAAAGTGGCCAAGGGTAAAAGATTTACTGTGGCAACCGAAAATGGCCTCGTTACCGTATTGGGTACTCAGTTTAACGTAGAAAACAGAAAAGACTTTTTTGAAGTAACCTGTTATGAAGGCCTGGTCAGTGTGGCATATAATGGTACTGAAACCAAACTACCTGCCGGCACTTCATTTATAGTTATTAACGGAGAAATACAGCACCCGGAGACCCCGAATAGCAGTGTTCCTTCATGGATGAATAATGAAAGTTCCTTTAAAAGTATTCCCCTGGCTTTTGTGTTAGATGAATTTGAAAGGCAATTCAATATTGAGGTTGAAACCAAAAATATTGATCTGGATCAACTTTTTACAGGTACTTTCAGCAACACAAACGTAAATTTGGCGTTACAAAGTATTAGTACTCCTTCTCATATAAAGTTTAATTTAGAGGAGAACAAAGTGCTGATCTATGCCGAAAACGCACCTTAAACAGGTTATTTTATGTTGTTTGCTCATATCAGGCATTTTTATGGGCATGGCACAACAGCCCTCTAACACAACTACAACATACCTTATTCCATATATACAGCAGCTTGAAGGTGATTTTGATGTAAAGTTTTCTTATGTGGATGAGGATTTGCGTCCTATTATCATCAACATACCACAGAGTAAGGACCTTGATAAGATCTTACGGCAGATACAGGATGAAACCCAGCTGATTATTAAAAAACTCAGTGATCGATATTATACACTAAGTAAGAGCAATCTAGTTGATATTTGCGCCTTTGTCCTCGATAATTATGCTGAAAATACAGTTACCGGGGCAACTGTGGAGGTCATTGGCAGCAGTATTGCTACAATTACAGACCTCGATGGCTCCTTTTCCCTCTCTAATATTCCCAGAAAAGCATCAATTAGGATTAAGCATCTCGGATATAAAACAAGGTATATCACCGCCGAGGATCTTGTAAATCAGAATCCCTGTACCCCTATTCTGTTGGGCGTACGCTATCAGCAGCTGGAAGAAGTGGTGGTTTTCAAATTCCTTACCTCAGGTCTGACCAAGGAATTGGATGCAAGCATTTTACTCAACACCAAAGAATTTGGGATACTGCCAGGACTTACAGAACCCGATGTTCTGCATACAGTACAAGCCCTGCCCGGTATCAAGAGTATTGACGAAACGGTCTCTGATATTAATATCAGAGGGGGGACAAACGATCAAAACCTCATTTTATGGGATGGCATAAAAATGTACCAAAACGGGCACTTTTTTGGATTAATCTCGGCATTCAACCCATATCTTACCGACGAAGTCCGGATAATAAAAAACGGCACCAGTGCGGCATATGGTGAGGGACTAAGCGGTATTATAGATATGAGAACAAAAAATACTGTGGAAGCGGAGTATTTTGGAGGGGCCGGTTTTAATCTTATCAGCGGTGATATTTATGGTCATACTCCACTTAGTGATAATTTAGCCATTCAGTTTTCTGCCAGACGTTCTGTGACCGATTTTCTGAATACCCCAACCTATGATCAGTTTTTTGAGAGGACCTTTCAGGATACAGATGTAGTAGACAGGGATGCCAATTTTTATTTCTACGATTTCACAGCGAAAATCCTTTATGATTATAATGACAACCAGAAACTGCGACTGAGCTTTATAAATATCAATAACAACCTGGATTATACAGAGACCTCCGGAGACAGTGGAAGAACCAATCAGAGCAGTCTGGATCAGACCAATTTATCTTTTGGCGGTACCCTGGAGAGTAACTGGTCCGAAAAGTTTACTTCACTTATTAATGGGTACTACACCCGATACGACCTGGATTCAAGGATCAGTACCAATGATGCAGCCCAGGTACTATCACAGAACAATGAGGTTATTGAAACATCTTTAAAACTAAATACCAACTATATCATCAGTGACCAACTGGATTGGTTAAATGGTTACCAGTTTACGGAAGTAGGGATAACCAACTTTACCGATGTTTCCCAACCTCCATTTAATAATAGCACAAAAGGGGTTGTAAGGACCCATGCTGTTTTTTCAGAATTGGGATATTTATCTCCTAATTTAAAATTCAGGGCCAAAGGGGGTGCACGAATTAATCACGTAGAAAACCTGAATACCTTTTCGGAAGTCTTGGTAGAACCGCGTCTAAATCTCAACTACACCTTTTCTAATCACTACAGATTGGAAATTCTGGGGGAACTCAAACACCAATCCACCAATCAGATCATAGACCTGGAACAAAACTTTCTTGGGATCGAAAAAAGAAGGTGGATGCTCTCTGATAGCCCTTCGGGCACAAGACAGCAAAATGCACTACCCATTACCAGAAGTAAGCAGGTATCCATGGGCATCAATTACGATAAAGATAGTTGGTATGCCAGTTTAGAAGGTTTTTATAAAGAAGTAGATGGTATAAGTACTGCCACCCAGGGATTTCAGAATCAGGATCAGTTCAATGGTGAGATTGGCAATTATGATGTTAAAGGGGTAGAATTTCTGATTAATCATAAAAGCAGGTCATTCAGCAGCTGGTTGAGTTATACTTATAACGTGAACGATTACACTTTTGAAGATATTAATCCCACTAATTTTCCCAACAATCTGGATATCAGACATAATGTAACTTTTGCCAGCACCTATACCTATAACAAAGTTAAGCTTGGTGTAGGTTTAAACTACAGAACAGGAAAACCTTATACAGAACCACAAAGGGCTCCCAATTCAATAAATACCACGGTATTTCCAAATACCATTAATTTTCAGGCACCAAACAGCAGTCGGTTATCAGATTATCTCAGGGCAGATGCCTCTGCTACTTATGATTTCGACATAAGTCCCGGCATACGGGCCTCTGCAGGTGCCTCAGTGCTAAATTTGCTCAATAAAAAGAACATTCTAAACACCTACTACCGCATAAATGATCAGGGCGAGATAGAAAAAGTAGAAAACATCTCCCTGGGCCTAACCCCCAACGTGAGTTTTAGAATAAGTTTTTAATTAAAGAAGTCCGGAGGTGCGTGCTTACATACGCTGTGGCACCTGTATTCCCAATAGTCCGAAAGCCGTTTTAATTACCTCAGCTACCTTTTTTGATAAGAGTACCCTAAAGGTCTTTTTTTCTTCGTTTGCTTCACCAAGAATAGAAACCTGCTGATAGAACGAATTAAATTCCTTCACCAAATCGTAGGTATAATTGGCTATTAATGCCGGACTGTAATTTGTTGCAGCCAATTGTATGGTCTCTGGAAACAATTGCAATTGTTTTAGTAATTCCTTTTCCTTTTGATGCAAATCTTGTTGCATTTCCACTTCAGTTCCTGAGATACTGAGTTTATCCGCTTTTCTTAGGATAGATTGTATCCGGGCATAAGTGTATTGAATAAACGGCCCTGTATTCCCCTGAAAGTCTACAGATTCTTCCGGGTTAAAAAGAATCCTTTTTTTGGGGTCTACTTTTAAGATGTAATATTTCAATGCCCCAAGGCCTATCATCTTATAAAGGTCTTTTTTTTCATCCTCAGTATAATCATCTAATTTCCCGAGTTCTTCAGAAATATCTGCGGCCGTTTTGGTCATTGCATTCATCAGATCATCTGCATCTACAACGGTTCCTTCCCTGCTCTTCATCTTACCGCTGGGAAGATCTACCATCCCATAGCTAAGGTGATATAGATGTTCTGCCCAACTGTAACCCAGTTTCTTCAGAATTAAAAAAAGCACCTTAAAATGATAATCCTGCTCATTTCCTACGGTATACACCAGTCCGCCTATATCCGGGTAATCTTTAACCCGTTGGATAGCCGTTCCAATATCCTGGGTCATATAAACCGCTGTCCCGTCTGAGCGCAACACAATTTTTTCGTCAAGTCCTTCTTCTGTAAGATCTATCCAGACACTGCCATCTTCCTTTTTATAAAATACCCCTTTGCTGAGGCCATCTGCTACTACATCTTTACCTAATAGATAGGTGTCGCTTTCATAATACAACTGGTCAAAATCTACTCCCAGATTCTTGTACGTCTCATCGAAACCTTTATAGACCCATCCATTCATTTTTTTCCATAGGCCCACCACTTCTTCTTCTCCTGCTTCCCAACTGCGAAGCATATTCTGAGCCTCCAGTAGTAAAGGTGCTTCTTTTTCTGCTTTTTCTCTGGCAACCCCTTCAGCTACCAATTTGCTCACTTCTTCTTTGTACGCCTTGTCAAAAGCAACATAATAATTACCTACTAACTTATCTCCCTTTAGCCCACTGCTTTCTGGAGTCTCCTCCTTTCCCCATTTCTTCCATGCCAGCATACTTTTACAGATATGTATGCCGCGATCATTTATGATCTGTGTTTTATACACCTTTTTACCGGATGCCTTAAGAATCTCGGCTACAGAATACCCTAAAAGGTTATTTCTAATATGTCCCAGATGCAAGGGTTTATTGGTATTGGGAGAAGAATATTCTACCATTACGGCATTTTTTGCACTGGAGATGCCCAAACCATAATTAGAGGTATCGAGAATCGAATTAAAGAATTGCAAATAGTACGAATCGTCTATAACAATGTTTAAAAAGCCTTTGATCACATTATAATCCTCAACTTCGCCCAGCTGCTCCTTTAAGTACTCGCCTATCTGTTTCCCAATTTGCTCGGGATTGCCTTTTACATAACGTAGCATAGGAAAAATTACCGCTGTTATATCGCCTTCAAAATCTTTTCTTGTAGGTTGAAATTCCACGGTTGGAAGTTCAATTTCGAAAATGGCAGATACGGCTTCTTTTACCTTTGCCGTAAGTAGTTGTTCTATCTTCATAAACTGCGGTAAGTTGAAGGTGCAAAACTAATCATTTTTTGCGCTTTGACCTTGAAAAGTAGATGCTTCAAAATAATTGTAGACAGATTTAATTAACTTTATGAAAAAAGATTGTCAGATGAACTATAAACCACACACAATTCTTGTCCTTACCTCCAAGAGTATTAATAATCAGGAGCATTAATATGCTACTCAATGTTTCATACAACAACAAAGAGATCACCAGAAAGGTAGACGCGGCTGTGGGTAAACCTTTTACCCTTAAAGAGCGCTGGAACATGGGGGGTATTGGCTCTCCCAAATTGTTTATTACGGGTTGCAGTTTGGAAATTCGCAATTTGTTGCTCCTGGATAACAACCTCAACAGCTGCAATGTTGAAATGAGACCAAATGGGATTATTGTCCGTTTTAGGTCGTTGCTGGAGACTTTTGCGTTGGTTATCCCTTATTACAAATTGAGTATTTACAAAGGTGATCTTGGCATTTATGCTATTTACAGGGATCACCATTTTATAAAAGTAAGATCCGATACCAAGGCGATACAGCGCTTCTTTAAAAAAATGCTGAATTATAAAGCAGATAATGCCCCAACCTCCATAGAAGATTTATAAATTACAAAAACGGTTACTTTGACAAAGATAAAGCCCGAGACTCCAACCACTTTAATTCAAAAACAGAAATGAAGATCTTGTTAACCGGTGCCAATGGATATATAGGGATGCGGCTATTGCCTCAATTGCTTGCTGCGAAGCACGAAGTGGTTTGCGCCGTGCGGAATAAAGAGCGTTTATCTATTGATCAGGAAACGCGGGATGCCGTAGAAATTATAGAGATAGATTTTCTGGAACCCGTAGTTCCCGATGTACTTCCCAAAGATTTAGACGTGGCTTATTTTCTTATACATTCTATGAGCAACTCCACCACAGATTTTGACGAAATGGAAGCCATTACAGCAGCCAATTTCAACAAATATCTAGAAGGCACAGCCGTAAATCAGGTGATCTATCTAAGTGGTATAGTCAATGAAAAAAACCTTTCGAAACACCTGTGGTCAAGGAAAAATGTGGAAGAAATATTATCTGAAGGTAATTTTAATCTGACAGTCTTACGTGCAGGGATCATAGTGGGTTCTGGCAGTTCGTCCTTTGAAATCATCCGGGATTTATGTGAGAAACTACCATTGATGATTACTCCTAAATGGGTGCTCACAAAAACACAGCCCATAGCCATAAGGGATGTCATCTATTTTCTGACAAGGGTTTTAGGGCATTCCGAAACCTTCAATGAATCATTTGATATTGCCGGTCCGGATGTGCTTACTTACAAACAAATGCTGCAGCAGTATGCGCAGGCAAGAGGATTCAGGAATTGGATTATGACAGTACCAGTAATGACACCAAAACTATCTTCCTACTGGCTATACTTTGTAACTTCTACTTCTTATAAACTGGCACTAAACCTGGTAGACAGCATGAAGGTAGAGGTAATCGCAAAAGACAACAGATTAGAAGAGCTGCTCCAGGTTAAAACACATACCTACCGGGAGGCCATAGACATGGCCTTTAAAAAAATTGAGCAAAATCTGGTAGTAAGCAGTTGGAAAGATAGCATGGTTAGTGGCAGGTTTAAAAAGACGCTCGAAAGACACATACAGGTACCCAAATTTGGGGTGCTTAAAGATGAAAAAACAATCAAAATTAAGGACCGGGAAGCCACGTTAAATAATATCTGGAAAATTGGCGGCACCAATGGGTGGTATTATGGAGATTGGCTTTGGAAGATAAGAGGTGTTCTAGACAAACTAAACGGGGGAGTAGGCCTGAGAAGGGGGCGCACCCACCCCGATAAAATCTTTACCGGGGATTCTTTAGACTTTTGGCGCGTACTTTTGGCTGACAGGGATAAAAGCAGATTACTCCTTTTTGCCGAAATGCGAATGCCGGGAGAAGCCTGGCTCGAGTTCAAGATTGATAAGAACAATGTCTTACACCAAACGGCTACATTCAGGCCAAAAGGACTAAAAGGACGGCTTTATTGGTACAGCGTACTCCCTTTTCATTATTTTATTTTTGGAGGTATGATAAAAAATATTGCTAAAAAGAACAGCGAATAAAAATTTTAGGCAACTTTTAATACATTTTCTACGTCTATTATAATATCATTGCCGTTTAATTGGACATCCATGAATATTCGCAGATCAGATTTAGTTGTCTTACTATTGTTATTGACCTCATTTAGCCTTGTTTCCCAAAACCTAAACTCTAAAGTAGTTAACGCAAAAACCAGCGAGGGAGTTCCTTATGCCACCATACAGTTAGGGGAACATAAAGGAACAATAACTAACGATGAAGGGAGGTTTAGCCTCACTTTAGAAGAGCTGGAGGCCATGCAGGATTCTATTTATATCTCTAGTATGGGATATGAAAAAACAGCTATACATATAGGCCAGGGGCTTGATAGTGTTTTATATCTTAAACCGAAACCTATAGAATTGAGTGGAGTGTATCTATTTAATAAGGAATTAGATGCGGAAGAGATCATAGAAAAAATGATTTCCCAATTACCACAAAATATCAATCACGACCCCATCAGGCAACGCTACTTTCTGAGGCAATCCATATTTGGAAATATTAATAAGGTAGATTTCGGGTTTGAAAAATCTTCTATTGAAGAATTGGACAAAGAACTGATAGACAGTATCGCCAGGGCCATTCCCTTAAATTCTTACCACTACAGTGAAACTCTGGGCGACTTCTACAAAACGGATAAGGCCTACAAAGTAGCTGTCTTAAAGGCGGCAGAACTTTACGACAAAAAAGATATCGGGTCTTTTGAAGATCTTGGAAAACGCATGGAGACCATGTTTAAACAAAACGTGAAACCAGATTCCTATCTAAAAATTAAGTCGGGGATCTTTAGTCAGAAAGTGCAGGTAGATTCTATTTTGAGTGATCTGGAGGAAGAAGAAGCCAGGGAACTGGAAAATGAAATTAAAAACGACACTATTTCAGGTCTGGTAGACAGCCAAAAACATATTTTTGACGAGCTGTTAAATGAACTCTACTACCAGGAGGATACCAAGCTCAATCTTGTAGATAAATACAGAAAGTATGAATTTAAGATTGATGGCTACGCGGAAATTGATGATGCCGGGGTTTATGTAATAGATTTTACTCCCAAACGAAGCGCCGATTTTAAGGGGAAGTTGTATATAAATATTGAGGATTTTGCAGTGATGCGGATCGATTTTGTAAACCTTAAGAATCTCCGGAATTTCAGATTATTGGGTATTTTTTACCGTGAAACGCTCTATAAGGGTTCTATGCGTTTCACCAAATTGGAAAATGGTAAATACGATTTAAAATTTGCCGATTTTAGTTTTGGGCGTTGGTTCAGATTTGACCGCCCGTTAGATGTCATCGAAAAAAACAAGCATGTAAAAGGCCGGAGAAAACAAAACGAGTTAAGGTTGAATATCGACTTCAGGATGACCAACACCAATAAATGGGAATTAGTTGTATTTGAGAATAACTTGATAGACCAGCAAGGTTTTGACGACTACAAGGAAGACAAAAGTGTAAAAGCCACCTATATGGCCAGATATAATCCGGAATTCTGGCAAGGATACAGTATTATGGAGCCCAATGCGGCACTCAAAGAGTTCGTTGTTGCAGAAGGAGAATAAGTCTTATTAGATAAAGCCCGTAGCAATCCGCAGTTAAATACCGGATTGGAAATACAATCGGCCTTTTCCTAAGACCTGGGCAAAAACACTTCGGCCATCATACAACGGGCACTACCTCCGCCGCAAGTCTCAATAGTGTCCAGAGAGCTATGCACTATTTCACCAGACTTTTCAATTATTGCTTTTTGTTGTTCTGACAAACTATTAAAGGCCGCAGAACTCATCACCATAAGGCGTAGATTATCTTTGGTAAGCACCTGGAGCATATTCCCTGCAAAATGGTGCATCTGTTCTTCAGTAATAGGCACCACTTCTTTCCCATCCTCTTTAAGGTGCTTTACTACATTGTCTCTTTCTTTTTTATCATCAATGGCATCCAGGCAGATAACAGCGATTTGTTCTCCAAGGCACATCATAACATTGGTATGATAAATGGGTAAACGTTCCCCATTTACAGTCTGGTTTGCAGTAAAAATCACCGGCATACAATCAAAATCCTCACAGAACTCTATAAACAGTTCCTCATGAGCCCTCTCCGAAAGCGCGCAATACGCCTTCTGATTCTCCCTGTCCATTAAAATACTTCCCGTTCCTTCCAGAAAAAATCCTTCCTCTTCAGCCGTGGTATAATCCATGATATTATCTATCCTAAACCCTTTTTCTTCCAGAATATCTAAAATATCTGTTCTTCTCTCGTTACGCCTATTTACGGCAAACATTGGGTATATACCTACTGTACCATTCTTGTGAAAAGAGATCCAATTGTTTGGAAATATAGAATCCGGGGTATCAGGGTCTTCTGTATCTTCTACCACAATTACGTCCACCCCCTTCGCTCTTAAAATATCAACAAATGCATCAAACTCCTGTTGCGCTCTGCTATTAATGGCCGCTTTGCTAAGGTCCAGGTCTTCCTGAAAGAAATTATTGACGGCCGTCTGCTCATTCATCCTGAAATTCACCGGCCGAATCATTAAAATTGTATTTGTAATCTGCATCTCTAATACCCTGAATATTGGTTAGTAAAATTAACCATTTCCGGTTTCATTTTACAACAATTAAGCATTTAAGACTGCTGAAATCATATCGCCCTAATTGACCTTTATAGTAATTGCAAGGGTACTATTTTACCAGCTTAATAATGCCCTTAAGAAGAAGCACTTAAGCATGTTTTGTGTAGCAACCTTTAAATGTGGTGACCTTTAATAACAATAACCTGCCTTTTGTGTGCGGAGCAAGGTTGGTAGTTTTTCAAAAATACTTTGAAATCGCAATCCGGAGAAAACTATCGTCCCTGAAGTTGGAAAGAATTAATTCCGAAGGAGCAATATCGTTGAAAATCCTCGCTTCTATTTCAGCGGTCCAACTACTGCCAAATCGCCTGGAGGCCTCCAGGCTAAAAATGGTGCTGTTAGACTCCAGGTCTTTGATGCCTCCAAATAGTATGGAAGTATCCTGGATATCGTTAAATGCAATTCTACTGGCAATAAAAAGATCGTTCTGTAAAGCAGTCAAAGCCAATTCATCTCTTTCGTCATATAAATACTCGCCCAAAACACCTATGTCCAATCCATTACCATCAATATTACTAAAGGTGTATTCTACCCCGGCAGCGAAGGCTAAAAAGTCTTGTGCTTCTGCCGAACGGTAAATAGACTCTAATTTCCAAAGAAAAGCATCATGAGTCACCTGCAGTTCCAGGCCTGTCTGGTTAATCACCGGGTAAAAGGCATTAATATTTCCTGTCTGGTCAAAAACAAATAAAGGTTCTCTTCCATTGCCATAAAAATGTGAAAAAGCCAAATCAAAAATTCCGAAATAATGTTTCCAGCGCACCGCAAGGTCTTGCCGCCATTGTTCGGCCCCGCTTTCATAACTCAGATCGTCTTTGTCTATGACGGTCCCAAACCTCAATCGGCCCTCTCTTCCGGGAAATGTACGTTTGCGATGATAGGGGAGATAATACAGCTCAAAGGTTCCAATTGAGTTAGTAATATAACTAAACTGCACCATCGGTTGCCCAAGTTTTTCTTCTCCGTCAAAGGTTTCAACCGCGTCTGTCTGGTTGATTATATCTACCAAATGATTACTCTCAATAACACCCCAATACACTTTTTTAAGGCCCAGACTAAGCTCCCAGTTATTTTTTGCCTTTTGATAATACAGTTCCCGGATATCGCCATGGGTTCGCTCATTATCCCTGTCTAATCTAAAGAATCCCTGAAAATTAATGCGTTCATAACCCTTATTCCATTCAAGACTATAGGCGGGCCTAAAGGCAATTGACGGATAATTTCTTTGCTGATCGCTATAAGCAGCATCATCCAGAAAGTAACGGTATTCCGCTTCTACTTCCAGCTCCAAATCCTGAGATACCTTTTGAGAAGTATCTTCCTGTGCCCAGCTGTGCCCAGTAAACATTAATAAAATAAAAGCAATAATTCCTTTATGGTTCATACCCTGGTGGTCAAAAAGACAGTAACAACATCTGAATTCTGTTCTTAAGTTTCAATAAATGCAGTTCCTGCCTTTGAGATTATACTTTATTAGAAAATTAGTTCCCGGCTCTTTGCAGCGCAACCTGTGAAAAGTCTTCATCCGAAAGATCTATCCCAAAATTGTAATCGCTAAATTTTAACAAGGTCTCTTTATTACTTTGGTGATTAACCATATTAAAGGTTCCTGCACGCCAAAATTTATCTTTATACAATTTATAATCACTATAGGTCAAAGTTTTGAGTAGCGCATTTTTACGATCGTAAAATTCTACCTTCTCAATTCTATATCCTTTGTCCTGGTTATAGGTGACCACCCTTCTGGTATATCCGGACTTTGGATCTACAGGGTCTTGTTCTACGATTAAAAGATTCCCCTTTTCCTCCAAAAACTTGTAGGTATACTTTTCAACTTCCTGTGAAGACAGGTCTTCATAGGCAAACTCGCTACCCACAAAGGGGCCCGACTTGTTATTAGATGATATTCTTTTTACGCGCTTAATAGAAGGCAGATACAACCATTGATCGTCCGAACCCACCTTATGTGTAAAAGTGAGGGTGGCGGTACCTTTGACGTCCTTTGGACTATTAAATGCAATGAGCGACTTGTCCCCGTCCTCTGTTAATTCCAGAGTTCTGGTGGTCATGGTACGTTCACTGGTTTGCCCATTCTTGTTCTTCAGTATCATTTTTAATTCTACCGAAGAACTTTTAAATCCAAGATCTGCTTCTTCGGCCGCCTTGGCAATTTGAAGTCCTCGCTCTTCCGGAGTTTGGGCAGTAACAAATTGTATTGTGGCTATGGCTATAACGGCTAAAATTGATTTTCTCATTATGTTGCTATTTAATTTTAAAATTAACATTACTTATCTGGTTTTATTCTGATTTCAATTTATTTGTCTCCAATTCTTCATCTGTTTTTTTGTTGATCAAAATTAAGAGTGACGGAAGCAAGATAAAGTCGATTATTAAAGCTGAAAGAATAATAATTACAGTAATCCTGGCCATATAACTATTCAGGGCAAAGGCGGAGGTAGACAGCACTGCAAATCCGGCTACTAAAACAATTGTTGTAGTTACCAGAGCCCTGCCTACCGTTTCAAAAGCATAGATAACTGCTTGTTTGGAGTCGTATCCCAGTTCTCTTCTTGCCCTTAGGAATTTACTCATAAAATGAACCGTATCATCAACTATTATTCCCAGGGTCATCCCGAATACAATGACCATCCCAGTATTGATTTGACCTTTATATAAAGCCCATATACCAAAACCTACCAGTACAGGGGTAACATTGGGGATTATACTCATTAATCCTAATCTTAAGCTTCTAAGTGCCAACATCAGCACCAGCGATATTAAGATCAACGCAATGATATTGCCATTAAACATACTATCTGCTTGTCTGAATCCTAACTTGGAAAACATCATTGTAGGGCTCACCCCTAGGGCGTGCATTGGTTTGTCTGTATTATTCTTCAGCCATTGTTCAGATCTTTCTGAAAAGGCTATCATCTCTGCGCTTGAAATATTTTTTAGAGTAGCGGTCACCCTGGTCTCGGACTTGTCTACATTAATCTGATTGTTCAGATCAAGGCCAAAGGGTAATGAAAGTTCATAAAGCAGTAAATACTGGGCCGCTTCCTCCCTGTTGGCAGGTACTTTGTAATAGCTTTGATCATCGCCGTGCATAGACCTGTTAACACGCCTGGCTACTTCACTAAAGGCATTAACATGAACCACTTCCGGCTGCTCATCTAACCAGTTCTCAAAATCATTTAGTTTCCTTAAATATTCCGGGTTGTTAATTCCTCCACTTTCTCCACTGCCTACAGAAAACTCCACATTGTAAAACCCGGTTAAATTATCATTGATAAAATCGCTGTCGGATCTGAATTTAACAGAGGTATCAAAGTATTCAACAAATTCATCATTAAATACGTTTTTGGTGGCCAAAAAAGTAAGTACAGCTATGATCGCCAGTGAAATAATCGCAAGGCGGGCCGGTTGTCGGGTTACAAAATGTCCCATTCTGGAATACCAACCAATTTTCTCTTTCTTCACTACTTTCTTACTCTTCCATATTGGAAAAATAGCCATTAAAGCAGGAAGGGTAGTTGTAGAATACAAGAAGGCCATTGTCATCCCAAATGCCGTTATATTCCCCAGGTGCCAAAAGGGTGGTACATCGCCAAAATTCATTGTAAGAAAACCAATTACTGTGGTTAAACTGGTTATAAAAACCGGCATAAAATTGAGACGCATACTTTCTACCAAGGCATCTTTCTTGCTATATCCATCGTTTCTCACCTTTTGCAGCATGGTTATAAGAATATGAATGCTGTCTGCCACTGCCAGGGTGAGTATCATCGTTGGAAACACAGACGAAGGCGGGGTTAGTTTAATTCCGGTAATCCCCACAAATCCCACAGCACTGATAATAGAGAACAGCACCACAAAGATGGTAGCTATCGTTGCAAATATATTCCTGGTTAACAAGAAGGTAACAATGAACACTATGATGAGCATGATCCCGATAAGCGCCAGGTCGTTCTGAGCGGATTCAAAAAAGGCAGTATTCAAAGGTACCAGCCCGGTAGTATATACTTCGAACTGAGGATACTGTTGTTGAAATTCTAATACCATTTTACGGGTAGCCTCAGTAACCTCAGGTATCTCGGCTGCACTATCTTCCCCGGGGAGCCTTACAGTTACGTTGATAGCCGTAACACTCCCTTCAGTATTAATTATCCGATGTACTAATAAAGGTTCCTTAAGTGCTATTTCCCTTATCTGCTTAATTTCCTCATCGGTTTTATCTTCAGATTGATAAGAGAGGTCATCCACGTATAAATCGTCCCCTACGGCCCTGGTATACTGAAAATTTGTTACAGCATCCACTCTGGAAGAATAAGGAGTATTCCAGGCTTCGGCAGTTAATGCCTCTATAGCGGTAAGATTTTCACGGGTAAAAATGTTTTTGTCAGAAGGAGCTAATACCAGGATAATATTATCATCCTTGGTGTACTTCTCTTGTAAGGCATCAAAAGCCTCCAATTCAGGATTTGTTTCACTGAAAAAGACATGATAGTCTCCATCAAACTCCATTTTGCCCTGTGAACCCAGTCCGATGGCAAGCAATAGTGTTAATACAAGTACGGGCCATTTAAATCTGATTACCAATTGAGCCCAGTTCTTGGCAAATTTATTGGCGAAATTGCCTGCTTTCTTAAGTGCATTCATAGTTTGTAGATTGACTAGTTGACCAGTCGTTTATTTAATTAGTGAATTGATTTAATCCTGTCTTTACTGTTATTATTAATTCGGGATGTACCCCTTCAGAATTGCTATAAACTGCGTTGAATAGTTATTTAAACAATACTCTATTCACCATTTGCAAAAAGTTATCTACCGGATAACTACTCTGCATTTCTTTCATTGTAATCATCGCCCCTTTTCCAGCATCTTCCAAAAAAGCAACTAAATCTTGTGGAACCAATGAGGCGTCTATTTCGCCACGGTTCTGAGCCTCTTCAACAACCTCTCTTATACAAGCAAGTACTAAAGTCTCCTTTTCTAATATTTTTAGCCTTATACTTTCACTGTGTTCGGACATTTCATTGCCAATATTACTAGCAAGGCATCCCATCTTGCAATCCATCTCCTCCTTCAGAATTGTACAGCGGTACAGATAAAAATCCAGCAATCGTTGCTTTGGCGACAAATCCTCATTCTCCAAAATCTTCCTGGCGGGTGAAAATTGCGCTTCAAAATACTTTTCAATAGCCTTAACGGCAAAATCTTCCTTGCTATCAAAATAGAAGTAAAATGAGCCTTTAGGAACTCCGGCTGCCATCACAATATCATTAACACTAGTCGCATTATACCCTTTAGACCAAAGAATATGAATTCCTTTCTCTAAAAGGTAGTCGGCCTTTATTTCGTGTTTCAGAGTCTTCTGCATTATTCTATATCGAAAGCCCAAAAATATGACCGGTCATCTAGTAATCCAAATTGAAGACGTTAAAATTTCATTAAATACTTTTAGAATCTATATTTTACAGTATGTAAAGAAGAGACAAGGCAGAAGTTCCTTGACCAAAATGTCTAGAAAGTATAACTTAGGCAATTAGGGCCAGCTATTCTCTCACCAATGGTAAAGTGCTGCATCTTAAAAGCCCCCCTTGCTTGGATACTTCGGCATACGGAATGGGTTCTACAGTAAATCCCTGTTCACGGAGCCAGTTGTTGAGTCTGGTGAAGTGTTGTTCTGTAACCACTACATCAGGGGAAATGGAAAATACATTACTGCACATCTGGTACATTTCATCAGCACTGATATCGAAGACATTTTCTTTGCCGAAATAATCAACCAGCCATTGGTACTCCTCTTCTATCAGAAATCCTTCCTTACACAAAATGGCTTTCTCTTTTCCAATCGGTTGAAAGCAGCAATCGAGATGTAAGGCATTCTTTTTTGGATCGCTTATAGATTTCCGTAATTCAAAAGCCTTTATCTTTTTATGGGGAAACATTTCTGCAATGTATTCTACCCCTTCCCAATTGGTTCTTGCAGTAATATAATCGGGATAGTCATGGCCGGTATAGGTGCCGATAAAAACATAATCGTTCCAGGGCATCACATCTCCTCCTTCTATATGCACTTCCTCTGGTGGGTAAAGGATATTTTCGGGGGCTATATACTCTAATACATGCAATATCGCTTCAAATTCTTCTTCCCTGTTTGGGAGAATATTTGCCTTGATAAGTTTATCTTCTATTACAAAAGCAATGTCTCTGGAAAAGATCTGGTTACAATTCTCAATCACCTCAGGCCTGAAAACCTCTACCCCATGCTTAACAAAAACATTTTTAAAGGCTTCCATTTCCTTAATCATATCCGCCTCTTTGGGATAGGTGCCTGCAAGAATATGCTCAAGGGATTTAGGATCATAAGCTTCTTCAGGACTTGGTACCGGGCCACTACTTTTAGCAGTTCCCAATACTACAGCTTTTAGGCGAGACGTCTCGTCTTTAATGTTTAGATGTAACATGTATAGGGTAAGGTAAGACTATCTTTCATTAAGAGTTACAAATGGCCTACTGTTTTCTCCTATATATATTTGTCTTGGTCTGCCTATGGGTTCTCCATTTAATCGCATCTCTCTCCATTGTGCAATCCATCCCGGTAGCCTGCCTAGTGCAAACATTACTGTAAACATTTCTGTAGGAATACCCAGGGCCCTGTAAATGATTCCAGAATAAAAGTCTACATTGGGATACAATTTCCTGTCCACAAAGTATGCGTCTTCCAGCGCTTCCTTTTCCAGCCCTTTGGCAATATCCAGTATGGGATCTTCAATACCAAGATCTCCCAATACCTGATCTGCCGCCTTTTTTATGATTTTTGCTCTGGGGTCAAAATTTTTGTATACCCGGTGGCCAAATCCCATTAATCTAAAAGGGTCCTCTTTGTCTTTTGCCTTGGCCATATATTTCTTAGTATCCCCATCATCATCTTCTATTGCCTGAAGCATCTCTAGTACTGCCTGGTTGGCGCCACCATGTAATGGGCCCCATAGGGCAGAAATTCCTGCAGAGAGCGAGGCAAACAAACCGGCGTGCGAGGATCCTACGATCCGCACAGTGGAGGTTGAACAATTTTGCTCATGATCAGCGTGCAAAATCAATAACTGATCCAGGGCCTCAATAACCAACTCGTTCTTTTTGTATTCCTCATTTGGCTTTTTAAACATCATCTTATGGATATTCTCCACATATCCCAGGCTGCTGTCTCCATAATCCAGGGGCAGACCCTTTTTCTTTCTCAAGGTCCATGCAACCAAAACAGGAAATTTAGCCAGAATTCTCACGATAGCATGATACATATCCTTTTCCGAAGAAACATTTACCGAACTTGGATTAAAAGCAATTAAGGCACTCGTCAGTGAAGATAAAACACCCATAGGGTGGGCAGACTTGGGGAAGCCGTCTAATATCTTCTTCATTTCCTCATCTACATGAGATTCTGTTTTAATATCAGAGTGAAACTTCTCCAGTTCTTCAACATTGGGTAATTCACCAAAAATTAAAAGATAACAGACCTCGAGAAAATCTGCTTTTTCGGCCAGATCTTCAATAGAATATCCTCTATACCTAAGAATCCCCTTTTCTCCATCCAAAAAAGTAATCGCACTCTCACATGAACCTGTATTCTTATATCCCGGATCTATAGTAATTAGTCCGCCACTTGCAGCTCTAAGTGTTTTAATATCTATTGCGTGTTCGTTTTCAGTTCCTTCTATAACCGGAAACTCATAGGTTTTACCATCGTAGTGAAGCGTTGCTTTATCAGCCATTTATATAATTTTCTTGGATTAAAATAGAAATGTAAATTTACGAAAAACAAGGGACCTTAACAATTCCCAAATTTCATTTAAGGGATTATTAACATTAGTAGTATAGAATCTTATTTTCCTTAAATCAGCATCTTATCAGGAACCGTTCTTTAAGGCGTAAAGGTATTGGTAATATGTATCTACAGATTTCTCCCAGGTAAACCTCTTCTTTTTAGCACTATTCTGAATTTTTTTCCAGAGTTGCTGGTCATTTCTATAAATGTCCAGCACTGTATCAAAGGTCTCGAGCATGTTCTTTATTTTATCATCGTAGCTGTCTCCATCAAAGCTAAAACCAGTTTTAAGATGATCAACAGTATCTTTTAACCCTCCAGTATTATGCACCAGGCATGGATTTCCATTTCGCATCGCCAGCATCTGGCTTATTCCGCAGGGTTCAAAAAGACTAGGCATAAAATATAGATCAGCTTCCAGGTAAATACTGTCTATAAGGTCTTCAGACTGGCCATTTGTAAATATGAAATTCTTATTTTGATAGCTCAAATCCCTGAATAATTCCTCATAATCGGGAGCCCCCGTACCTAAAAGCATAAACACCCCATTAACCTTCTCAAGCTCTTTTAGCATTTGCACAAAGGCCTCTGGAGAACGTTTTATAAAATAAAACTTCTGTTCGGTTAAGCGGGCTACGCTGGCTACTATAAACTCGGGTTTGTTAGATACATACTCCATCACTTTCTCACCAGTGTGCGCAAGAAAATCCGCTTTGTACTTCTTTGATTCTTCCTGTAACCAACCAAAAAGCGCCTTCACCGTATTTCTAAAGAGAAAGCCTTTCTCAGCCGTTCGGATGTTTTTATAATTAGATCCATTGAGGATACCAAACAATCTGCCCTGGTTATCTGCTTCTAACAGGTCTTTCTCAAGGCCCTCACCTCCAATAAATTCTGGCGGCTTGCTGGGTTTTAATACATCTTCTTTATAAGAAGGAGAAACTGTTTGTACTGCATCTGCCAGGCGTATCCCCACTGCCATTAAATTTATGCAGTCTTCGTACCGATAATCTTTTAATGCATTATAATCAAAAGCGACCGTTGGAAACCAATTGGTGATGGAAGAATAATTATCAGCAAAAGGGCGAATCCCCTGAATAGCCAAATTATGGATGGTATAGACAAACCGTATCTTTTTTAGCGCGTTATACCGAGGATGGTATGTCTTTAAAAAGAGTAAAAGGCTGGAGTGCCAATCGTGCAGATGAGCAATGTCTAATTGGCCAAAGGCATTTTGATTGATAGCCTCCGCTACTGCGGTACAAAAAATAGTAAACTTAACATTATCCGTAAAAAAAGGTTCTTCCGGATCATCGTGGTAGATATGTCCAATTTCCCCGGCTGTAATTTCCGGATGGTGTATCACATAATGATGGATATTTTTATACTCTTTTTTGGGTGCAACTTCATAAAGTTCTGCAAGGTAATCTGTTCCTCTAAGTTCCAGTTTCAAGGTTTGACGCAGTACCCCATCCTGGTGCAATCTGGAATATGAAGGTACTACAACATGCACCTTGTCTCCCCGCTCGGAAATTTGCCTGGGAACATCTCTGACGACATCACCCATACCACCCGCTTTACACTTGGGTATAGCATCGTTTTCTGCCGAAACAAATAAAAAGTTATTCATAGTCAGATTACCTTTAGCTCCTGATTGGAACTAATAATTTAAGATAGATGATCTATATCTACCGATCCCAAAATACTTCCGTCTATTGGAATCCGGTATAATTACACTATTAATGTCCTACTTTAAAGGCATCTTCTTTTGGATAGTATGCGGTGTTGCCCAGTTCTTCTTCAATACGAAGTAACTGATTATATTTTGCCATCCTGTCACTTCTTGAAGCAGAACCGGTTTTTATCTGGCCAGTATTTAGTGCCACCGCTAAATCTGCAATGGTATTATCCTCTGTTTCTCCTGAACGGTGAGACATCACTGAAGTATAGCCTGCATTTTTAGCCATATTTACCGCCGCAATAGTTTCTGAAAGTGTCCCTATCTGATTTACCTTAATTAGAATAGAATTAGCAATACCATTTTTAATTCCCCTGGAAAGGCGGTCAACGTTGGTCACAAACAGGTCATCCCCAACCAATTGCACACTGTCTCCAACTTTATCGGTAAGCGCTTTCCAACCGTCCCAGTCGTTTTCGTCCATCCCATCCTCAATAGAAATAATCGGGTACTTGGCGCAAAGGTCGGCCAGATACTGTGCTTGTTCCTCTGATGTTCTGACAGCTCCTTTGTCTCCTTCAAATTTTGTATAATCGTATTTCCCATCCACATAGAATTCTGCAGAAGCACAATCCAGTGCAATCATAACATTATCCCCCAGGGTATACCCTGCCTTTTCTACAGCCTTTGCAATGGTTTCAAGAGCATCCTCGGTACCATCAAGTGTTGGGGCAAATCCTCCTTCATCACCCACAGCCGTACTAAGGCCCCTGTCGTGAAGCACCTTTTTTAGATTGTGGAATATTTCAGTTCCCATTTGCATAGCATGACTAAAACTATCAGCTTTTACAGGCATCACCATAAACTCCTGAAACGCTATAGGTGCATCTGAATGCGACCCTCCATTGATAATATTCATCATTGGCACAGGTAATGTATTAGCAGAAACACCTCCAACATACCTGAATAGGGACAGGCCCAATTCATTAGCCGCGGCTTTAGCCACTGCCAGGGAAACTCCCAAAATTGCGTTGGCTCCTAACTTTGATTTGTTTGGAGTACCATCTAGTGCAATCATTGTCTGGTCTATCAGATTTTGCTCAAAGACCAACATTCCTCTAATCTCTTCGGCTATTGCCGTATTTACATTCTCAACGGCCTGACGCACTCCCTTTCCCATAAAAGTATCACCTCCATCTCTAAGTTCAACGGCCTCGTGTTCGCCTGTTGACGCGCCAGAAGGCACTGCCGCTCTGCCCAGCACACCATTTTCTGTAATTACATCCACTTCCACAGTTGGATTTCCTCTTGAATCTAATATTTGTCTGGCGTGTATATCAATAATGATACTCATATTCTAGTTTTATTTTAAGGTTGAATTAGTTTTGCAAAGATACGAAAGCACGGCTTTTCATACCAATGTTTATCGGCAAACGAAATGAAAATAACAATTACTTAAACAACTGCGGTTTTGTTAACATTTGCGCTGATCAGATCAAAGAATTGATCAAAAAGATAGTCAGCATCATGAGGGCCGGGACTTGCCTCTGGATGATACTGTACAGAAAATACTTTTTTATCCTTAACGCGTATTCCTGCAACTGTTTTATCATTTAAATGCGTATGGGTAATTATCAGATTCTCGTTGGCTTCGGTCTCCTCCCTGTTAATAGCGAATCCGTGATTCTGAGAAGTTATCTCTCCTTTTCCTGTTTCGAGATTCAATACAGGGTGATTAATACCTCTGTGCCCATTGTACATTTTATAGGTAGACACTCCGTTGGCCAGGGCAATTACCTGATGCCCCAGACAGATACCAAAGAGTGGATTATCATCAGCAATTATATTTTTTGCTGTTTCTATGGCCTCCTTTAATGGTTCGGGATCCCCGGGGCCGTTCGAAATAAAGTAGCCATCCGGTTCCCATGCCTTTAGATCCGCATAAGAAGCATTGTAAGGAAAGACTTTTATATATGCATCTCTTTTAGCCAGATTGCGGAGTATATTTTTCTTAATTCCAATATCCAGGGCTGCGATTTTATACCGGGCATTTTTATCCCCGTAGTAATAGGGTTCAGAAGTAGAAACCTTTGAGGCCAGTTCAAGGCCTTCCATACTTGGCACCTTGGCCAGGTCTGCTTTTAATTTATCTATGTTATCTACATCTGTAGATATCACAGCATTCATTGCACCATGATCGCGAATGTAACTAACCAATGCTCTGGTATCAACGTCAGAAATGGAAAACAGTTTGCTTTTGTCCAAAAATTCCTGCAGGCTGGAATCAGCATTGGGTCTGGAGTAGTTATAGCTGAAATTTTTACATATTAATCCGGCAATTTTTACAGTATCGGACTCTGTTTCTTCATCATTTGCACCGTAATTACCAATGTGCGCATTTGTGGCAACCATAAGTTGTCCAAAATAAGACGGATCTGTGAAAATCTCCTGATATCCGGTCATCCCCGTGTTAAAACACACTTCTCCAAAGGCGGTACCCTCTTTATCTCCTACTGCCTTTCCATAAAAAATGGTGCCATCTGCCAATAATATTAGCGCTTTTCTTTTGGTTTGATATTTCATGCTACAATTTTAAATTTTTTTAATTTGACAAATAAACATAAAAAAAGGATAGACTTTTAGGTCTATCCTTCATTAAATATTAAAGTTTTTATAAACATTTTATTCTTCAGAATCATCTGCTTTCGTTTCAACATCTGTACTTGCTTTAGACTCTGCAACTGCAACCTGTGGTTCTGTAGCTTTCTTGCTTCCACCTCTTCTACTTCTTCTGGTAGTCTTTTTCTTAGGCTTATCGGCATTGTATATCTCATTGAAATCTACAAGCTCTATCATTGCCATATCTGCGTTATCCCCCAGCCTGTTACCCAACTTAATTATTCTGGTATATCCTCCAGGGCGGTCACCAACCTTTTCTGAAACTGCACCAAACAGTTCAGCAACTGCATACTTATCTCTTAGGTTGCTAAACACAACTCTCCTGTTATGCGTACCCTTTTCTGCGCTCTGATTATTTGCAGCTTTGGATTTTGTGATCAGTGGCTCTATAAACACCTTAAGTGCTTTAGCCTTGGCTACAGTAGTATTTATTCTTTTGTGCTCAATCAGCGAACAGGCCATATTGGCCAGCATGGCCTTTCTATGTGCTGTTTTTCTGCTTAAGTGATTGACTTTCTTACCGTGTCTCATCGTTCTTTACTATTTTCATCCTTGTCCGGGATTTTCCCATCCAACAGAATCAAATTAATCTTTATCTAATTTATATTTTGAAAGGTCCATTCCAAAATTAAGACCTTTATTGATAACCAATTCTTCTAATTCGGTCAAAGATTTTTTACCAAAGTTTCTGAATTTCATCAAATCGTTCTTATTGAAAGAAACCAAATCGCCTAATGTATCCACCTCTGCAGCTTTTAAACAGTTAAGGGCACGAACGGATAAATCCATATCTACCAATTTTGTTTTAAGCAGTTGGCGCATATGTAAAGACTCCTCATCATAGGTTTCTGTCTGAGCAATTTCATCCGCTTCAAGGGTGATACGCTCATCAGAAAACAACATAAAGTGATGTATAAGTACTTTAGCTGCTTCAGTCAAGGCATTTTTGGGATGTATAGAGCCATCGGTTACGATTTCGAAAACCAATTTCTCATAATCCGTTTTTTGCTCAACACGGAAGTTTTCAATACTGTATTTCACATTCTTCACCGGAGTAAAGATAGAATCAACAGCAATACTTCCTAAAGGAGCATTAGATTTCTTGTTTTCCTCAGCAGGCACATATCCTCTCCCTTTTTCGATGATAATCTCCATATTGATGCTCACCTTGGGATCCATTTTGCAAATCACCAAATCAGGGTTTAATACCTGATATCCTGAAATGAATTTCTGAAAATCCCCTGCCGTAAGTTGATCCTTACCGCTAACTGAGATAGAAACAGTCTCCTCATTAACATCGTCTATCTGTCTTTTAAAACGAACTTGTTTCAGGTTTAAGATGATCTCGGTAACATCCTCAACAACACCTTCGATTACCGAAAACTCATGTTCTACCTTATCAATTCTTACCGAAGTGATTGCAAATCCTTCCAAAGAAGAAAGCAATACTCTTCTTAATGCGTTCCCAACAGTCAGTCCATAACCAGGTTCCAAAGGGCGAAATTCGAATTTCCCTTCGAAATCTGAGGAATCAATCATTATAACTTTATCGGGTTTCTGAAAATTAAATAATGCCATAGTCTGGATCTGTGTTGTTTATTTAGAGTATAACTCGACGATTAATTGTTCTTTAATATTTTCTGGAATTTGAATTCTTTCCGGGATAGAGACAAAAGTCCCTTCCTTTTTATCAGAATTCCAGGTGATCCATTCATAAACACTGCTGTTTGCAGCTAGCGCATCCTGAATGGTTTGTAAGGATTTAGATTTCTCACGCACCCCTACAACGTCTCCGGCTTTTAAAGAATACGAAGGAATATTTACCAATTCTCCGTTAACAGTAATATGTCTATGTGACACTAATTGTCTTGCACCACTTCTGGTGTTAGACAATCCCATTCTGTACACTACATTGTCCAGACGAGATTCACAGAGTTGTAATAAAACCTCACCGGTTACTCCTTTACTTCTGTTTGCCTTTGCAAACAGGTTCCGGAATTGTTTTTCCAAAATACCATAGGTGTACTTTGCTTTCTGTTTTTCCATAAGCTGCACGGCATATTCCGATTTCTTACCTCGGCGTCTGTTATTTCCGTGCTGTCCCGGAGGGTAATTTTTTTTCTCGAACGACTTGTCGTCTCCGAAAATAGTTTCGCCAAACTTACGGGCGATCTTTGTTTTTGGTCCTGTATATCTTGCCATTTTCTATTGATTAGGAACTGTGATTATGAATTAAGGCTTATCCTTCGATAATCGTAACTACACTTCCAGTGAAATTACCCCCTTATCCAGGTGGGCGGATTAATATTAATTATACTCTTCTTCTTTTTGGAGGTCTGCATCCGTTGTGAGGAAGCGGTGTTACATCAATAATTTCAGCAACTTCAATTCCTGAATTATGAACCGCTCTAATAGCAGATTCTCTTCCGTTACCCGGCCCTTTTACATACACTTTTACTTTTCTCAGACCTGCTTCATGGGCTGTTTTAGCACATTCTTCGGCAGCTACCTGTGCAGCATAAGGTGTATTCTTTTTGGAACCTCTAAATCCCATCTTACCTGCAGAAGACCAGGAGATAACGTCTCCTTTTTTATTCGTCAGGGAAATAATGATATTGTTAAAAGAAGCCGTGATATGGGCCTCTCCAACAGAGTCTACTATAACCTTGCGTTTCTTTGCAGCTTTTGTACCTGTTTTTGCCATCTTATATAGTATTGAGATATTAGTAGTGAGTATTCAGCATCGGGCCAAATCTCCCCTCTAACTATATCACCTGTTATTTAGTTGCTTTCTTCTTGTTAGCAACAGTTTTTCTCTTTCCTTTTCTTGTCCTGGAATTGTTCTTTGTACGCTGCCCTCTTAAAGGAAGACCCGCTCTGTGACGAACTCCTCTATAGCAACCAATATCCATCAGACGCTTAATATTCAGTTGTGTTTCTGAACGTAGCTCCCCTTCAATTTTATAGCTCGAAACGGCATCCCGGATTCGACCTATTTCGTCATCGGTCCAGTCAGACACTTTTGTATCTTCACTTACCTTGGCCTTTTCTAAAATCTCAAGAGCTCTATTCTTGCCAATACCAAATATATAGGTAAGCGCAATTACTCCTCTTTTTTGTTTTGGTATGTCTACACCTGCAATTCTTGCCATAATTACCCTTGTCTTTGTTTAAATCTAGGATTCTTTTTATTAATTACGTACAACCTGCCTTTTCTTCGTACAATCTTGCACTCGGCACTTCTTTTCTTTATGGACGCTCTTACTTTCATCTTCTTGTAATCTTAATATCTGTATGTTATTCTAGCTTTACTCAGGTCATAAGGGCTCATTTCGAGTTTCACCTTGTCTCCCGGAAGCAACTTTATATAGTGCATCCGCATTTTACCTGAAATATGAGCCGTTACCACATGTCCATTCTCCAATTCTACTCTAAACATAGCGTTGGACAATGCTTCTATGATGCTACCATCTTGTTCTATTGGTGCTTGTTTGGCCATAAATTATGCTACTTTTCTATTTTTTCCTGATTTCATTAAACCATCATAATGACGATTCAATAAATATGCATTAACCTGTTGTACAGTATCAATTGCAACACCTACCATAATGAGTAATGATGTTCCTCCATAGAACAATGCCCATCCTGGTTGAATATCCATTAACTTAACCACTACTGCAGGCAATACCGCCAACAGCGCCAGAAATACGGAACCGGGTAAAGTTATCAATGACATAATCTTATCTAAAAAGTCTCCTGTTTCTTTCCCAGGTCGTATCCCGGGTATAAAACCACCACTTCTTTTCAAATCATCAGCCATTTTGTTTGTGGGTACGGTAATTGCCGTATAGAAATACGTGAAAATAATGATCAGTACCCCAAACAATATGTTATATGCCAATCCGAAAATATCCTGAAATTGAACTTCCATCCATTGCCCCACCGCAGTATCATTAAATGTTCTTCCTAATAAACCGGGAGCAAACATAATGGCCTGAGCAAAGATGATTGGCATTACCCCGGAGGCGTTCACCTTTAATGGTATGTACTGTCTGGAACCTGCAATATTCTTTTCATATCCCCCGGAAGCCGTCCTCCTTGCGTATTGCACTGGAATTCTACGGGTAGCCATCACGAGTAGGACACTTGCCAGAATCACAAGGAACCACAAAATTACTTCTATAAGAACAAACATCAGCCCACCAGTATTATTGGCTGTTCTGGAAATGAACTCCTGAACAAATGACTGTGGCATTGTTGCAATAATACCAATCATAATAAGTAAAGAAATACCATTTCCAATACCCTTATCGGTAATTTTCTCTCCAAGCCACATCGCAAATACACAGCCCGTAACTAGTATAATCACAGAGGGCACAATAAAATTAAGCCCTTTACCTAATAAGAATGCGCTGTCCGGAACACCCAAGGCTCCTAAACTGTATAAATAAGCAGGTGCCTGTACAATACAGATCCCGATAGTTAACCACCTGGTAATCTGGGTTTTTGTCTTACGCCCGCTTTCACCTTCTTTATCTAGTTTTTGAAGATATGGCACGGCAATCCCCATTAACTGTACCACAATAGATGCAGAAATATAAGGCATAATTCCCAATGCAAAAACAGAGGCATTGGCAAATGCTCCTCCGGTAAATGCGTTTAGAATTCCTAAAATACCTTGCTCGGTGTTAGAGGATAACTCAGCCAATTGTGAGGTATCAATTCCCGGAAGTACTACTTGCGCACCAAATCGGTAAACCAATAGCAAACCAAGGGTAACAAGAATCCTGCTCCTCAGTTCGTCTATCTTCCAGATATTTGATATGATCTCAAAAAATTTCTTCATAATCTGCCTTCCTTATAAACTTATTGCTTCTCCACCAGCGGCCTCAATTGCGGCTTTTGCACTAGCGGTAAATTTATGTGCGGAAATTTTAAGGGTGGCTTTAAGCTCGCCTCTTCCCAATATTTTAACTAAATCGTTTTTATGAGCCAGTCTTAGTTCAACAAGATCATCAAGAGTCACTTCTTTCTTAACTTTTTTATCTTCCACAAGTTGTTGAAGTGTATCCAGATTGATTCCTCTGTACTCTTTTCTGTTAATATTTGTAAAACCAAATTTAGGCACTCGGCGTTGAAGAGGCATCTGACCTCCCTCAAAACCTAATTTCTTGGAATAACCGGATCTGGACTTTGCTCCTTTATGTCCTCTGGTAGCAGTGCCACCTTTGCCGGATCCCTGTCCTCTACCTATGGTTTTACCTGCCTTCTGAACAGCGCCTTTTGCCGGTTTTAAATTGCTTAAATTCATCTGTTATTCTTTATTGTCTTTTAAATACGTCAGATATGATTTTTTAAACTGCACCTATTTGGATTCCTCTGTGGTTACCAAATGTTTTACAGTGTTGATCATTCCAATGATATTTGGCGTGTCTTCATGTTCTACAACCTGGCCAATTCTTCGCAATCCAAGCGCCGCCAAGGTCTTTTTTTGATTCCCTGGTCTCTTGATGCTGCTCTTAACCTGCTTTACTTTGATCTTTGCCATCTTATTCTATTATCCTTTAAATACTTTTTCCAAAGAAATACCTCTTTCCCTAGCAATGGTAGCTGCGCCTCTTAACTGTAAAAGCGCATCGAAAGTTGCCTTAACCACATTATGCGGATTAGAAGAACCCTGAGATTTTGAAAGTACATCCTGTACCCCAACTGATTCTAATACCGCCCTAACTGCTCCTCCTGCAATAACTCCTGTACCATGTGAAGCTGGCTGAATGTATACTCTTGCACCACCAAATTTACCTTTTTGTTCATGTGGTAATGTCCCTTTATTCAAAGGTATTCTGATCAGGTTCTTTTTAGCATCTTCAATGGCTTTGGCGATAGCTGTGGCAACTTCCTTAGACTTTCCAAGTCCATGGCCCACAACACCGTTTTCATCCCCAACCACAACGATTGCAGAAAACCCGAAAGCTCTACCACCCTTGGTTACTTTGGTTACACGTTGTACTCCTACCAAACGGTCCTTTAATTCAAGGCCGCCAGGCTTAACAGTTTCAACATTTTTGTATTTCCCGTACATAGTATCTCTTAAAATTTTAATCCCGCTTCTCTGGCACCTTCTGCCAAAGATTTTACTCTTCCGTGATATAAATTACCTCCTCTGTCAAAGGCAACATTATCTATTCCGGCCTTTTTGGCCTTCTCTGCTATGGCTTTACCCACCTCAGCAGCAATTTCTGATTTGGTTCCTTTAGCTTTGCTCAGTTCCTTATCTCTGGAAGAGGCAGCAGCCAGGGTAACTCCTTTTGTATCATCAATCACCTGGGCATAGATCTCCTTATTACTTCTGAACACAGACAACCTTGGTCTTTCAGCAGTACCAACAGAAACCTTTCTTACCCTTCTCCTGATTCTTAATTTTCTTTCAGTCTTTGATAATCCCATAATTCAATTATTAAGCCGATTTACCTGCTTTTCTTCTTAATTCCTCTCCCACAAATTTTATCCCTTTTCCTTTGTAAGGTTCAGGTTTGCGGAATGATCTTATTTTTGCCGCTATTTGTCCTACCAATTGTTTATCGTAAGACGTTAACTTAATAGTCGGGTTTTTACCTTTTTCTGAGGTAGTCTCAATTTTTACCTCGGGTGCCAAATCCAACACAATATTGTGTGAAAATCCAAGAGCAAGATCCAATTTCTGTCCCTGGTTGCTGGCACGATAACCTACACCAACCAATTCTAACTCTTTGGTCCATCCCTTACTTACACCTTCTATCATATTAGAAACCAAAGACCTGTAAAGCCCGTGTTTTGCCTTGTGTTCTTTAGAATCCGAAGGTCTGGTCACCCAAACTTGTTCATCTTCAACCTTGATGTTAACCCCGGAAAAATCCTGAGTTAATTCACCCAGTTTCCCCTTTACAGTAATTACATTCTCCTTTACTTCAACAGAAGCACCTTCGGGGATTGCAATTGGATTATTACCTATTCTAGACATTGTTCTTTTCTTTATATCGTATTAATAAACGTAGCAAAGTACTTCACCGCCAACATTCTCCTGTTTGGCTTGTTTGCTTGTCATCACCCCATGAGAGGTAGAAACTATCGCTATTCCCAAACCATTAAGCACTCTGGGCATTTCCTCAGATGGAGCGTACTTCCTAAGACCTGGCTTACTAATACGTTGTATCTTCTTTATTACCGGTTCTTTGGTAGCTTTGTTGTATTTCAGGGCAATTTTTATAGTCCCCTGAACTTTATCTTCCTCAAACTTATAACTAAGAATATAACCCTGATCAAATAATATCTTGGTTACTTCTTTCTTTAAGTTCGATGCAGGAATTTCAACTACTCTGTGCCCTGCTCTGCTGGCATTTCTGATTCTTGTCAAATAATCTGCTATAGGATCTGTAAACATCTTTTTTAATTTTAGAATTAGGCAATTACCAACTTGCTTTTTTAACTCCGGGTATTAACCCTTTATTAGCCATTTCCCTGAAAAGCACTCTTGAAATTCCAAAAGTTCTCATATACCCCTTTGGTCTTCCTGTAAGTTTGCAACGATTATGCATCCTTACTGGTGAAGCATTTTTAGGTAACTTTTGCAAAGCGTCATAATCTCCTGCCGCTTTAAGGGCCTTCCTCTTCTCTGCGTACTTTGCAACTGTTTTTGCCCTTTTTCTTTCCCGGGCTTTCATTGATTCTTTAGCCATACTAATTCTTTTTAAAGGGTAATCCCAATTCTGTTAATAATGATTTGGCTTCCTTGTCTGTCTCAGCAGAAGTCACAAAAGTGATATCCATACCATTAATTCTATTGATCTTATCTATGTTGATCTCCGGAAAAATAATTTGTTCCGAAACCCCCAGGCTGTAATTTCCTCTTCCGTCAAAACCTGTGGCTCTAATTCCTTGAAAATCTCTAACTCTGGGAAGGGCAGTTGTTACCAATCTGTCTAAAAATTCATACATCCGCTCCCCTCTCAAGGTAACTTTTGCTCCAATTGGCATGCCTTTTCTTAGTTTAAAGGCAGCAACGTCTTTTTTAGACATGGTAGAAATGGCTTTCTGGCCGGTAATCATAGTCAACTCATCAACAGCATGATCAATTAACTTTTTATCTGCTACCGCAGCACCAACGCCTCTGCTAACCACTATTTTTTCCAATTTGGGCACCTGCATTACATTTTTGTAACCAAATTCGCCCTGAAGCGCTTTTACGATGCGCCCTTTGTATTCCTGTTTTAATCTTGGGATATACGCCATAACTAAATAACTTCTTGGGATTTCTTAGAAATCCGTACTTTTTTACCATCGCGAACCTCATATCCAACCCTGGTAGTCTCGCCCGACTTAGAATCTATAAGCGCCAGGTTAGAAATATGGATAGGAGCTTCTTTCTTTACAATACCACCCTGAGGATTTTGTGCACTGGGTTTCTCATGTTTTGACACCATATTGGCACCTTCAACAATGGCCTTGTTCTTCTCTCTGTCTACAAGTACAACTTTACCTTCAGTTCCTTTATGGTCTCCTGCGATAATTCGTACTGTATCTCCTGTTTTTATTTTAAGTTTCATCTTGTTCTTATTCAAGTGTCAAATTCAAGTTTCAAGCAACGCCTATAGCACTTCAGGGGCCAGAGAAACTATTTTCATAAACTGTTTATCTCTCAATTCCCTGGCTACAGGACCAAAAACCCTGGTTCCTCTCATTTCACCGGTCGGGTTTAAAAGAACACAAGCATTATCATCAAAGCGGATATAAGATCCGTCTGGCCTTCTTACTTCTTTTTTAGTTCTTACAACAACCGCTGTAGAAACCGCACCCTTTTTTATACCTCCATTAGGAGTGGCCTCCTTTACAGTAACCACAATTTTATCACCTACAGAAGCGTACCTTCTCTTTGTTCCACCCAATACGCGAATGGTTAAAACTTCTTTGGCACCTGTATTGTCCGCTACTTTTAGTCTGGATTCTTGTTGTAACATATTATTTGGCTCTTTCTAGGACTTCTACCAATCTCCAGCATTTGGTTTTACTCAATGGACGTGTCTCCATAATTTTTACAGTATCCCCAATATTGCAGTCGTTGGTTTCATCGTGTGCAACATATTTTTTTGTTCGCAATACGAACTTTCCGTACATAGGATGCTTTACCCGCTTCACTTCAGAAACCACAATTGATTTCTCCATTTTGTTGCTGGTAACAACTCCTATCCTCTCTTTTCTTAAATTTCTTTTTTCCATAAAGCAGAACCAATTATTGGTTTTCCCTATTAGTTAATTCAGTTGCCAATCTCGCTACAGTTCTTCTCGCCGTTCTAATTTGAAGCGGATTTTCCAATGGAGTTACGGAATGCGCAAGTTTTAAGTCTGCGTGCTGCTTCTTAAAATCGGCCATTTTTTCTTTCAGGCCCTCCACTGATAATTCTTTAATTTCTGATTGTTTCATCTTTCTATGCAATAAACATTAGGCGGCATCATCGTAATCTCTGGCCACAACAAACTTTGTTTTTACAGGTAATTTCTGAGCAGCCAATCTCAATGCTTCCTTGGCAACATCCATTGGTACACCTGCCACCTCGAACATAATTCTTCCAGGTTTAACAACAGCAACCCAATATTCTGGCGCTCCTTTTCCCTTACCCATACGTACCTCTAAAGGTTTCTTTGTAATAGGTTTATCCGGGAATATTTTTATCCACAACTGTCCCTGCCTCTTCATATATCTGGTAGCTGCAATCCGCGCTGCCTCTATCTGACGTGAGGTAATGAATTCAGAGTCCATTGATTTTATTCCAAACATTCCATTAGAAAGCCTATGCCCTCTCGCAGAATTTCCTTTCATCCTCCCTTTCTGCGCTTTACGAAATTTGGTTCTTTTTGGCTGTAACATTTTTATACTTTAAAATTACTTTCTACGACGTTGTTTTTTAGGGCCATCCTGCTTGCCTCCTTTAGATTGTCCTTTAGACATTCCTACTAATGGAGAAAGCTCTCTTTTACCATAAACCTCGCCTTTCATTATCCAAACTTTTATTCCTAACCTACCATATGTGGTATGAGCTTCATGCAACGCATAATCTATATCTGCTCTGAAAGTGGACAAAGGAATTCTTCCATCTTTATAAGATTCCGAACGTGCCATTTCCGCTCCGTTCAACCTTCCGGAAATCTGAATCTTAATTCCTTCAGCGTTCATTCTCATTGCAGCAGCAATAGCCATTTTAATAGCTCTCCTGTAAGAGATCCTGCTTTCTATTTGTCTTGCAACACTGGCAGCAACCAGGTTAGCATCTAATTCCGGCCTTTTGATCTCAAAAATATTGATCTGAACTTCCTTGTCCGTGATCTTCTTGAGCTCTTCTTTCAGTTTATCAACTTCCTGTCCGCCTTTTCCAATAATAATCCCTGGTCTTGCAGTGGTTATAGTTACCGTAATTAACTTAAGCGTCCGCTCAATAATTACTCTGGATACACTTGCTTTGGCCAAACGCGCATGTATGTACTTGCGAATCTTGTCGTCCTCTGCTAACTTGTCTCCGTAATCATTTCCTCCGTACCAGTTAGATTCCCATCCTCTGATAATTCCCAGGCGATTCCCGATTGGATTTGTTTTTTGTCCCATAGTAAGCTCTAGCTTTCTGTGTTATTGTTAGATCCCAAAACCAAGGTTACATGGTTGGAACGTTTTCTTATTCTATGTGCTCTTCCCTGTGGTGCAGGTCTTAACCTTTTCAACATCCGACCACTATCTACCTTAATTTCCTTGACAAAAAGATCTGCACTCTCAATATCTGCATCTTCATTCTTCATTTGCCAGTTGGCTATAGCGGAAAGCAATAGTTTCTCTACTCTTCTGGAGGCTTCTTTAGGATTAAATCTAAGGATAGCCAATGCTTTTTCTACCTCAGCTCCACGGATTAAATCTGCCACAAGGCGCATTTTTCTTGGAGAAGTAGGGCAATTGTTTAGTTTGGCAAAAGCCATCTGCTTCTTCTCTTCCTTGAATTTTTCAGCCATTTGTCTTTTTCGAACTCCCATAGCGTCTTATTTTTTACCCTTATTTTTTGCTCCAGCATGTCCTCTAAAAGACCTGGTTGGAGAAAATTCACCTAATTTATGTCCTACCATATTTTCAGTGACATATACAGGGACAAATTGTCTTCCGTTATGTACTGCTATAGTCTGACCAACAAAATCTGGTGTGATCATCGAAGCTCTGGACCATGTTTTTATTACGGTCTTTTTATTTGTTTCAACATTCTGCTGGACTTTCTTTTCCAGGCTATGATGAACGTATGGTCCTTTTTTTAATGAACGTGCCATTTCTTTTTACTTTTTATTTCTTTCTACGTTCTATGATGTACCTATTAGTATCTTTAGTCTTAGAACGCGTTCTAAATCCTTTAGCCGGTATTCCGTTCTTAGACCTTGGATGACCTCCGGAAGCTCTTCCTTCTCCACCACCCATTGGATGATCTACAGGGTTCATGGCAACTGGTCTTGTTCTAGGTCTTCTTCCTAACCAACGACTTCTACCCGCTTTACCGGAAACAAGTAACTGATGGTCAGAATTAGAAACTGCTCCAACTGTAGCTAAACAATTAGCCAGTATCAACCTGGTCTCCCCTGATGGCAATTTTACGGTAACAAACTTACCTTCTTTCGCCATTAGCTGAGCAAATGTCCCAGCACTTCTAGCCATTACAGCTCCTTGTCCAGGACGCAGTTCAATACAGGATATAATAGTTCCCAAAGGGATATCGCTTAGCGGTAGTGCGTTTCCAATTTCTGGAGGAGCACTCTTTCCGGAAGCGACCTTCTGACCTACTTCCAATCCGTTTTGAGCAATGATATATCTCTTCTCGCCATCGGTGTATTCCAATAGTGCAATAAATGCTGTTCTGTTTGGATCGTATTGTATAGATTTCACCTCAGCGCTAACGCCCTGCTTTTCCCTTTTGAAATCAATAATACGATACCTTCTTTTATGACCCCCACCTCTGTGGCGAATGGTCATCTTTCCCTGACTGTTTCTACCTCCCGACTTTTTTAACGGAGCAAGCAAGCTTTTCTCCGGCTTATCAGTAGTAATCGCGTCAAATCCGTTTACTACTTTAAAACGCTGTCCAGGAGTGATTGGTTTTAATTTTCTAACTGACATTTTGTGTCTTTATAGATTACTGTAAAAATCAATTATATCCCCATCCTCTACATCTACGATCGCCTTTTTAAATGCATTCGTCTTTCCGTGCTGTACACCTGTTTTGGTATACCTTGTTTTACGGGAAGGGCCGTAATTCATAGTGCGCACTTTCTTTACTGAAACCCCATAAGCAGCCTCCACTGCATCTTTGATCTGCAGTTTGTTCGCCTTGGGATCCACGACAAAACCATAGCGGTTGTACAACTCGCTATCGGCAGTCATTTTTTCCGTAATTATCGGTTTTATTAACACACTCATTATTTCCCTACTTGTTTAAGTTCGATTCTATTCCTTGCACAGCCCCTTCAAGAAGTACAATATTGTTAGCGTTCAATATTTTATAAGTACTTAATTCTGAGTTAGTTACAACCTCGTAACCCTTCAAATTGCGCGACGACAAATATACGTTATTATTTGATTCACCCAACACAAACAAAGACTTTTTGTTTTCCAGCCCTAAAGACTTTAAAACCTGCATAAAATCCTTTGTCTTAGGAGCCTCAAAATTGAAGTCCTCAACAACCATAATCGCATCTTCCTGTTTCTTCAAACTAAGTGCCGATTTTCTGGCCAGACGCTTTACATTTTTGTTAAGTTTTTGAGTGTAATCTTTAGGTCTTGGGCCAAAAATTCGACCTCCGCCCCTGAAGATAGGAGACTTAATACTTCCCGCTCTTGCAGTACCAGTTCCTTTCTGTTTCTTGATCTTTCTGGTACTTCCCACTATCTCAGCTCTCTCCTTGGTCTTGTGCGTTCCCTGTCTCTGATGAGCCAGGTACTGCTTCACGTCCAGATAAATAGCATGATTATTGGGTGCTATCTTGAAAACAGCATCAGAAAGGTCTACCTTTCTTCCTGTTTCTTTTCCTTTGATATCTAAAACTGCTACTTTCATTATTTCGTAATAGTTATATAAGCGTTTTTGTGTCCTGGAACGCATCCTTTCAACACCAGTAAATTCTTTTCAGGAACTACCTTAACCACTCTAAGGTTCTGTACAGTAACTCTTTCTCCTCCCATTCTTCCGGCCATTTTCATGCCTTTGAATACTCTTGCAGGATAAGATGCCGCACCGATAGATCCGGGAGCTCTTAACCTGTTGTGCTGACCGTGAGTGGCCTGCCCTACTCCGGCAAAGCCGTGTCTTTTGACTACCCCCTGGAAACCTTTCCCTTTAGAGGTTGCAGACACATCTACAAATTCTCCTTCCTGGAACAGATCTGCACCAAGCGTATCACCTAATTTATGTTCACCTTCAAAATCACGGAATTCAACGACTTTCTTTTTAGGAGAAGCACCTGCTTTCTTAACATGACCCATCTCGGCCTTGTTTGCACGTTTTTCTGCCTTGTCATCGAAACCGAGCTGAAGGGCATTGTACCCGTCTACCTCTTCGGTTCTGACTTGGGTAACTACACATGGGCCAGCTTCAATCACAGTACATGGAATATTCTTTCCATTGTCATCGAAAATGCTGGTCATGCCTACTTTTCTTCCTATTAACCCAGACATACTTATTATTGATTATTAATTATTATTCTTTACTTATTTATTTAACAAAAAAACAGGGTCAAAAATAATTCGACCCCGAATCTATTTTTGTTACCGTTTTTCCTTTGCGAAACGCTCCGGACATGTCTTTGAAAGCACCGCTTTCAAATGCAATGCTATCAAACTTTTATCTCTACCTCAACACCTGAAGGAAGCTCTAACTTCATCAAAGCATCAATGGTTTTAGATGAAGAGCTATAAATATCCAATAGTCTTTTATAAGAACTAAGCTGGAATTGCTCTCTGGATTTTTTGTTCACGTGTGGCGAACGCAAAACCGTAAATATCTTTTTATGCGTTGGTAAAGGAATTGGCCCTGTAACCACTGCACCGGTAGTTTTTACCGTCTTTACAATCTTCTCGGCAGATTTATCTACCAAATTGTGATCGTAAGATTTTAGTTTTATTCTGATTTTTTGACTCATCTTCCTAAAATTTTTAAGCGGTTACTCCTTTTGCTGCTTTTACTACTTCTTCTGCAATATTAGATGGCGTTTCTGCGTAGTGAGAAAATTCCATTGTAGAAGTTGCTCTACCCGAAGACAAAGTCCTCAGCGCCGTTACATATCCAAACATTTCAGATAGTGGCACGTCGGCTTTTATCACCTTAGAACCAGCTCTGTCATCCATATTGTTAACCTGCCCTCTTCTTCTGTTAAGGTCACCAACTATATCACCCATATTCTCCTCGGGAGTTAGCACCTCAAGTTTCATAATGGGCTCCATCAACACGGCTCTTGCAGCTTTAGCAGCTTCTTTATAACCAATTTTGGCCGCCAGTTCAAATGAAAGTGAATCAGAATCCACAGGGTGGAAAGAACCGTCTTTCAACGTAATCTTCATACTGTCCATTTCAAACCCGGCTAAAGGTCCGTTCTTCATCGCCTCTTTAAAGCCTTTCTCTACAGAAGGAATGTATTCTCTAGGAATATTTCCTCCTTTGATCTTGTTTTCAAATTCCAATCCTGGCTTATCATCTTCTGCCGGTTCCATCGTAAATACGATATCGGCAAATTTACCTCTACCACCGGTTTGCTTCTTATATACCTCTCTGTGATCTGCACTTCTTGTAAGTGCTTCCTTGTATTCTACCTGAGGTTGCCCCTGGTTGACATCTACCTTAAATTCTCTCCGCAGACGATCTACAATAATATCGAGGTGAAGTTCTCCCATTCCGGAAATAATCGTTTGACCAGAAGCCTCATCTGTTTTAACCTGGAAAGTAGGATCTTCTTCGGCTAACTTAGCCAATGACATCCCTAATTTATCCACATCAGCCTTAGTCTTAGGCTCCACGGCAATACCGATTACAGGATCTGGAAAATTCATACTTTCCAAAATAATCGGATGCTTTTCAGAACTTAGTGTATCTCCGGTCTTAATGTCTTTAAAACCAACAGCTGCACCAATATCTCCTGCTTCTATATGATCTATCGCATTCTGTTTATTAGAATGCATTTGATATATTCTTGATATTCTCTCCTTGTTTCCAGATCGGTTGTTTAACACATACGAACCTGCATCCAATCTTCCTGAATACGCTCTGAAAAATGCCAAACGACCAACAAAAGGGTCAGTAGCAATTTTAAATGCAAGGGCAGAAAATGGCTCCTTTACATCTGGCTTTCTTGAGATAGGCTCATCTGTATTTGGATCTGTTCCTACAATAGCCTCCTTATCCAAAGGAGATGGAAGGTACCTGCAAACTGCATCTAAAAGAAACTGAACTCCTTTGTTCTTAAATGAAGATCCGCAAATCATGGGTATGATGCTCATATCCATTACTGCGGCCCTTAATGCTGCATGCACTTCTTCCTCAGTAATAGAATCTTCATCCTCAAAGAATTTCTCCATAAGGTTTTCGTCGTATTCTGCAACTGCCTCAATAAGTGCGGCCCGGTATTCTTTTACCTCGTCTACCATTTCGGCCGGGATATCAACCTCATCAAAGGTTGCACCCATATTTTCCTCATGCCATACAATTGCACGATTCTTAACAAGATCTACAATACCTTTAAAATCAGCTTCATCACCAATTGGCAAAACAATAGGTACAGCATTGGATTTCAACATATCCTTAACCTGCTTGCACACCATTAGGAAATTAGACCCTTGTCTGTCCATCTTATTTACAAAGCCCATTCTTGGAACTTTGTAATTGTCTGCCAGTCTCCAGTTGGTCTCGGACTGAGGTTCTACCCCATCTACCGCAGAAAAAAGGAAAACCAAACCGTCCAATACTCTTAATGAACGATTCACTTCAACCGTAAAATCAACGTGACCCGGAGTGTCAATAATATTAAAGTGGTAAGGCTTAGACGCCTCTACCTTTTTTCCATTGTCAGTAGGGAAATCCCAAGTACATGTAGTTGCAGCGGAAGTAATGGTTATACCTCTTTCCTGCTCCTGCTCCATCCAGTCCATAGTTGCAGCCCCATCATGCACTTCACCAATCTTATGACTTACTCCCGTATAATATAGAATACGTTCTGTAGTGGTAGTTTTTCCCGCGTCAATATGCGCAGCAATACCTATATTTCTTGTAAATTTTAAATCTCTTGCCATCTCTAAAAATTAAAACCTAAAGTGTGAGAATGCTTTATTTGCTTCGGCCATCTTGTGGGTATCTACTCTTTTCTTAACTGCAGCACCTTCTTCTTTGGAGGCAGCTAGAATTTCAGCAGCTAATTTTTGCGCCATGGATTTTTCATTCCTTTTACGCGAAAAGCTAATTAGCCATTTCATGGCTGTAGATATTTTTCTGTCTGGCCTGATCTGCATAGGAATCTGGAATGTAGCACCACCAACCCTTCTACTTCTCACCTCAACATGAGGCATAACATTGGATAATGCATCCTTCCAAAGTTCAAGAGCAGTTTTCTCTTCATCAGTTTTCTTTTCGTCTACAATATCTATTGCATCATAAAAAACTTTGAAGGCTACAGATTTTTTACCATCCCACATCAACATGTTCACGAAACGTGTAACCAGTTGATCATTAAATCTGGGATCTGGTAGTAAGGGCCTTTTTTTTGCCTGTCTTTTTCTCATTTCTTCTTAAATTGAAACAAAGCTATACTTTGTCTTTAATTATTTTTTAGGGCGTTTTGCTCCGTATTTAGACCTTCTCTGAGTTCTTCCTGCAACACCTGCTGTGTCTAAGGCACCTCTCACGATATGATATCTAACTCCTGGCAAATCTTTCACCCTTCCGCCTCTAACCAATACTATCGAGTGCTCCTGCAAATTGTGACCCTCTCCGGGAATGTACGCGTTTACCTCTTTCCCATTTGTTAACCTTACCCTTGCAACTTTACGCATTGCAGAATTTGGTTTCTTGGGAGTAGTAGTATAAACCCGGGTACAAACCCCTCTTCTTTGAGGGCACGAATCCAAAGCAGCCGATTTACTCTTCTTGGTAATTGTGGTTCTTCCTTTTCGTACTAATTGTGAAATTGTTGGCATACTATTATATATGTATAAAATCTACCCTTGTTTAAGGGCTGGCAAATGTAGTAATTATATATAATAATTCAAATGGTTACTGGTTAATTTTATTGATTTTTTAATATGAAGAAGTTCAGGCCCGGTTTTACCCCTCAAAAGTTGCCTTTTTATACCTTAATATATATAGTGCGCAATTCCTATATACCAGCCCGCACCATGTAAGTGCAGTACAACATCTTTATACCGGAATACTGCTTTGGCGAGTTGCCCTTGGCAGATTGGAACAGCCAGCCAGTTTTACCGGTTGAATATTTCTATAATATTCGCTTGCGTCATTTTTAGGTTTTGCGCCCAATTATTAAGTATTCTTATAATAATATTTAAATAAATTAAGGATAGTCTATCCTTTTAACACAAACACCATATAATTTCATAACAATAGCCTTTGGAATTGTTTATTTTCTTCAATTCTTTCTTAAAGTTTTATTAAAATAAGTTTGGATTATTAACATGAAATTAAGATTTTCGCTATTAGCTAATTCAAATAATCATAAAATGAGAACAAATTTAAATGGAATCCTGACGCTATTCCTGGCGTTTTTTGTGCATATATCTTTTGCACAGGAGAAGACGATTTCAGGTACGGTTACAGACCAGCAAGGTCTGCCTTTACCTGGTGTTAATATCGTCGTAGAGGGTACAACTACAGGTACTCAAACAGATTTCGACGGAAATTATGCAATTAATGCAAGTGCAGGCCAAGTATTGCTCTTCTCTTACATTGGTCAGAAAGACGAGAGACGAACAGTTGGTGCTGAAAACACCATTAATCTGCAAATGACCGAAGATGCGCAAGCGCTGGAAGAGGTGGTGGTAACTGCCCTGGGTGTAAAAAGAGAGCAAAGATCTCTTGGATACTCCATTGCCAAAGTAGATGGCGATGAGGTAACCCAAAGGCCGGAAGCTGATGTTGCAAGGTTGCTTTCAGGCAAAGCAGCAGGTGTAAATATTACTTCATCCAATGGTTTATCGGGATCTTCCACAAACATTATTATTCGTGGATTTACATCAATTACCGGTTCTAACCAGCCACTTTTTGTTGTTGATGGGGTTCCGTTTGGTAGTGATACCAATAATAATGAAGCCTTTTTTGACAATGCGACAGAATCCAGTAGATTCTTAGACCTGGATCCAAACAACATTGAAAACATTAACGTGTTAAAAGGATTAAGTGCAACCTCCCTTTACGGTAACAGGGGTAGAAACGGGGTGATCCTGATTACTACCAAAAATGCTAAAGAAGGAGCAGGTAAGACAACCGTGTCTATTAGTTCTTCTATTTTCTATAGCAATCCGCACTTACCAGATTACCAAAACGACTATGGAAATGGTTTTAACCAGGAATTCGGATGGTTCTTTAGTAACTGGGGACCAAGATTTGGAGACACCAATCCAAACATCTGGACAGGGTATCTTAGTAGTATAAAAGGCGGGCAGGTATTTTTAAATCACCCATTTGCCTCTAACCAAATACCATCTTATGCAACGGGTTATGAAGACCTGAGAGATGGTGAATATGAGTATAAGCCCTATAACAGTGTTCCTGAATTCTTCCGAACGGGAGTATTTACCAGCCAGTCTATTGGCTTAAACGGTGGTGACAGTGATTATAGCTATAATGTGACGTATTCCAGAGTTGAAGACAAAAGTTTTGTTCCTGGAAACTCTCTTAATAAAAATAACTTTGGTGTAGGTGGTTCTGCCAAGATGGGCAAACTAACTGTGAACGCCGGTATTAATATAGCACTTACTGATCTTAAAAGCCCGCCCGTTGCCGCTTCCAGGGGTAGTGGGGTTAACGGTGATGGAGCTTCTATCTTCGGGGACTTAATGTATACTCCCAGAAGTGTGGACCTCTCTGGTATACCTTTCGAAAGAATTACCGATGGAGGAAACCTTTATTACAGGGAATCTAACAGTATTCAAAACCCACGCTGGACGGTTAAGAATTCTAAAACCGGCCAGAAGGTAGACCGTTTCTTTGGAAACTTCAACATGACCTATCAGTTATCCGATAATCTGAACGCCAATTACAGATACGGTATTGATATTTATAATGAAAGTTCGTTCTACGGACAGAATGCTGGTGGACCTGATGGTAATGCATTAGGATTGTACCGAACTCAGTCTATAAGAAATGCGATTAAGGATCATAACTTTACCCTTAATTACGATAAAGATCTTACAGATGATCTAAATCTAAAGGTGATTGTTGGGGCCAACGCCAACTCCGTTCTTTTTGAGAGAGATGGTTTGGAGAGTAACAGACAGATTGTATTTGGAGTGTTAAAGCACTGGAACTTTACCGATGTTTCCTCTACAAATTCATTTAATGAAATAAACTTCCAAAGAACCGCTAAAAATAATACGGTTGGTTTCTTTGGGGATATCACCTTAGGGTATAAGAACTATTTATACTTAAACGGTGCGGTAAGAAGGGACTGGACTTCCACTCTTGAAAGCGACAATAATGCTATTACCTACCCATCTGCTAGTGTTTCTTTTATTGCAACCAATGCTTTTGAGCAGATTAGATCTGATAAATGGGGATTAAACGATCTTAAGATTAGATTTGGATATGGTTCCTCAGCAGGTTTCCCGGATGTATATAGTACAAGGAATACATTATCCTTAAGCGGAAGATCTTTTGTTAAGGAAGACGGTTCTGTAGTATCTGCAAATACAACTTCCGATATTCTTGGTAACCCAGCGCTGAAACCAGAAACGGTATCAGAATTAGAATTGGGTATAGACGCCAGATTACTTGATAGAAGACTGGGGATTAACGCCAGTATCTTTAAGAGAAAGACTGAAGACTTAATTACAAATAAGGATTTAGATCCATCTACAGGATTTACAAATTCTACACTTAACGGAGGAGATTTGGAAGTGAAAGGTGTAGAAGTTGATTTGGATGTTGATGTATTTAGAAGCCAGACAAGAGGATTTGCATGGAATACCAATATTAATTTCTATGCTGATGAATCACTGGTAACCAGATTACCAGAAGGGATAGATCAGATCATCATTGGGAACTTCTTTAATGCTGATGCAAAAAATGCCGCCATTGTAGGGAAACCATTTGGGGTATTAATTGGAGATGCCGTACGTAGAGATGCAGACGGGAATAAGATCATAACAACCAGTAACGGTTTCTATGATTTTGATCCGGATGACACGGTAATTGGAGATCCAAACCCAGATTGGACATCAAGTCTGACAAATACCTTTAAGTTTAAAGGATTTTCCTTATCCGCGCTACTATCTTACCGCCATGGTGGAGATATTTACTCTAAAACTGCTGTAACGCTCCTTAGTAGAGGTGTAATAGATTTTCCTTTTGACAGACTTGGAAGTTTTGTACTTCCAGGAGTTGGAGCTGACGGCTCACCAAACACCACTCAAATTGGTGCATCTGATATCGCATTTGAAAACTGGTTAGGTGGAGATGAGTTCGAAATTTGGGACGGTTCTACCTTAAGACTAGCAGAAGTAAGTGTTGGGTACGAATTAAGCTCAAAGGCATTAGAAAAGACTCCTTTTACTTCAATGTCCTTTAAAGTATCAGGAAGCAATTTATGGTATAAAGCCTTCAATTTCCCCGATGGAACAAATATTGACACCAATACCCTGGCCAACGGAGTAGGAAATAATATTGGATTGGAATACTTTTCTGGTCCAAGTTCTAGACGATACGGATTTAGTGTAAAAGCTTCTTTTTAAAAAAATACAACTATGAATAATATAAAAAATAAAATAACGATCGGAATCACAATGGTATCCCTCCTGTTTGGAGTAGGATCTTGTGAAACCCTGGAATTAGAATTATTGGATGATCCCAATGCTCTGAATTCAAGCAATGCCTCTCCGGATTTCTTCGTTAGCCAGATACAATTAAGTTTAAAAGACTTCTTTTTTGAAGTTACGGAACCGGGGCAGGAACTGACAAGAATGGTTCATATGTTTGGCCCATTGTACCAAAATGCATATGCTCCGAGTGATTTTGATACCGCCTGGACCATTGCTTATGCAGAAATTATGGCCGATGTAAGAAGTCTTAGGCCCGTGGCTGAAGAACAGGAGCTCTATACCCACATTGCTATTGGAGAAATAGCCGAGGCCTATGTAATTACAACCCTGGTAGATTTTATGGGTGATATTCCTTATTCTGAAAGTAATGATGGTGTAACCTTTAACCCGGTTGCAGATTCGGGAGCCAGCGTTTATGCTAATATGTTGACACTGTTGGATGCGGCCATCGCAAATCTAAACAGAAGTGAAACAAGGCTTCCAGCAGAGGATTTCTTTTACGGGGGTGATGAGGATAAGTGGATAGCTTTGGCAAATAGTTTAAAAATTAAGATCCACCTACAACAAAGATTGGTAGAGCCTGCGCAATCAGCTGCCGGGATAAATGCCATTGTTGCCAGTGGTGATTATATCACCGATAGCGACGGGGATTTCACTTTCCGCTTTGGTACAACAGATACCAATCCGGATAGCAGACATCCTATCTTTGCAAGAAACTTTACAGAAAGTGTAGGGGTAACAGACTATATGTCTAATCATTTTATGAACCTGCTTTTAAATGAAAAAGCAAGTCCGGATCCTAGAACACGTTATTACTATTACAGACAAAGAGCTACTAATGCTCAGAACACTGTAGAACAGGATTGTGTGGGTACATTACCTCCGGCCTGGTATGGTTTTACCATTCCTTACTGTAATTTAGACGGGAATCCCGGTTACTGGGGTAGAGATCACGGTTATGAATTAGGTATCCCACCAGATACGGGAATTAGAGCCACATGGGGTTTATATCCTGTTGGGGGTAACTTTGATGCCGATAATTTTGAACCAATTCCAGATAGAAATATCGGAACCGTTGGAGCTGGTTTTGAGCCAATTATGCTTTCGAGTTTTGTTGATTTCATGCTGGCAGAAGCTGCATTGGAATTAGGTACCAGTGGTAATGCGAGAGCCTATTTAGAAAGTGGCATCAGAGCAAGTATGGATAAAGTTACGAACTTTAGAACAGACCTGGTTGATGAAACGTTTGCAGCTACCGCTGCAGAGATCGATGCCTATGTAGATGAAGTTTTGGCAAGTTTTGATGCTGCAAGTGCTGATGATCAGCTAAACATCATTATTGAGGAATACTTTATTGCCTTATATGGCAACGGAGTTGAAGCATATAACTCTTACCGAAGAACTGGGAAACCAGATGACCTGCAACCCTTACTTCGTGAAGATACAGACAGGTTCTTACGTTCTTTCCTGTATCCTGATGTATATGTTAACCAGAATATTAATGCCTCTCAAAAGCCGGATGTTTTCCAAAAAGTATTTTGGGACACCAACCCGGACAATGGTTTTATTAACTAAAAAATTAATGCGATGAAAAAACTATTATCAATTTTAATGTGTGGCGCTGTCTGCTTTACATTTCTCTCCTGTGAGGACGAGGATAAAGACAGGCTAGATTTAGGTCTTATAACCACTGGCGCTATCTTAAGGACGCTTTCGAATAATAGCGCTACTGTGGATAGAAGTAACCCTGCTTCCTCAACGATGGGAGCTAAGGTGCAATTCGATGATTTTCTCAACGACGACACCTTAGAGTCTGTAGATGTATTTATTGAATTTATAGATACTACGCCGGATGAGAATTTTGAAGTTCAGACGGTACCAGAAGTATTGTTTACTAATATTCCTGGAAGTGCATTTGAAATGGAAGACAACCAACCCACTTATACTTTTGAAGTAAATATGGGAGAGGCCCTTACCGCACTTGGAATCACAATAGATGACCTTTACGGAGGTGATGTATTTATCCTTAGGTTAGCACTAAAAACTACCAATGGAGAAACCTTTACTTCTACAAACGTAGGTAATGCAATTGCCACAAGTTCTGCATTTCAGTCGCCGTTCAGATATTCTGCAGCGGTAGTATGCCCTCCTTTAGCAGGAGACTGGATACTAGATATGCAGGATTCTTATGGTGATGGCTGGAATGGCGCAAAAATGTCTGTTACTGTTGGAGATACTACTACAGATTATACTGTACAGGCTAGTGAAGCAACGGTTACCATTACTGTACCTGCAGGTAGTTCTGCTTTGGTATTTAATTATTCACCTGGAGATTGGGAGAGTGAAGTCACCTGGCAAATTACATCACCACAAGGTGAAGTAGTTGCTGATGAAGGACCAGATCCACCAACCGGGCCTGTTACATTAACTTTAGATTTTTGTACACTTTAAAGCTTAAGTAATTGAATCTTGATATGAAAAGAGTCCTGGGATAATTATCCAAGGGCTCTTTTCAGCTTTAAAGCTGTCTTAACTATCCCTATATACAAAGAGATAGATAACAGCCATTTTTACTATCTTTACATCCCAAATTCATTAAAGATGAGTTTTAAAAAAATTTGCTATTATTTACTGTTCCTTTTACTATTTCAGTGGTCCGTATCGTGTAATAATGATGATGACGCAAGCCTTGTTGAGGTTGTGGACGAATCGGAAACCGATGATGACGACCCTGATACGGAAGAGGAGAACGAAAACGAGAACGAAAATGAAGACCCGGATTCTGAGTCTCCGGTAGAATTCCTGAACAGCGAACTGGTTTATGACGGTTATGTACTTATCAATGATGCTGCCGCCAACAGTGTTTATTTAATGAACAAAGAAGCCGCACTGCTCTATGAATGGCCCTTGAATGATCAACGCCTCGGAAATGATGCTTTTCTTCTAGACAGTGGCCTTTTACTGGCCAACCTGGAAGTAGATGATTCTACTATTGGCTTTGGAGGTGTAGGAGGAAAATTGGCCCTCTTAGACAAAGATGGAATAGCCGAATGGGAATTTGTGTATTCTTCTGATGACTATATTCTTCATCACGATGCCGTAGCATTGCCCAATGGCAATATCATATCTATAGTTTGGGATAGAAAAACTGCTGAAGAAGCCGGTTTAGCCGGGTATTCAATGGAAATGGAGGTTTTTCCCGAAAGAATTATTGAAGTGAACCCCAATACAGATGAAATTGTATGGGAATGGCATTCCTGGGATCACCTTATCCAGGACAACGACATGAGCAAAGATAATTTTGGAGTGGTAGCAGACAACCCTCAATTAATTGATCTGAACTTTAATTCAAGGGAAGATGGGGATATTATGCATGCGAACGGAATTAATTACGATGAAGTAAATGATGTTGTTTACCTAAGTGTAAATTTTTATCACGAAGTCTGGGTAATAGATCATAGTACTTCTTCAGAAGAAGCTGCCACCTCTTCTGGTGGAAATTACGGTAAAGGCGGAGATTTAATTTATAGATTTGGGAACCCAATGGCCTATGACAACCCTGTTGGCGAACGATTGTTTTACAATAACCACTTTCCCAATTTACTTAGTGGTGAAGATGAAGGTAAAATGTTGATTTTTACCAATGGAAATGGCTTTGAGCAATCTACGGTCTATGAATTTGAGCTCCCGGCAAATCTTTCATTGGCCCCTAATACCGATAATGAGCCAAAAGTTATCTGGAGTTTTACAGACCCCGACTTGTATTCCGAAAAAGTCTCCGGTGCGGTTAAACTACCCAATAACAACGTATTAATAACAGAAGGGGATTTTGGTGTCTGGGAGGTAACCCAGGCAGGTGAAGTTGTATGGAAATACAGTACTCCGGGATTTTACTGGAGGGCGTATCACTATGAAAAAGAAGCTCCTGAAATTCTTTCGTTAGATCTTAATCCGATTCCTTAGTTACAGGAATTCATGTATTAGCGTCTTATCAACTTACTTGTAGTGGTGCTTTTATTGTCTGTTAAGCGCACTAAATACACCCCACTTGTTAATTGATGGAGATTTAGGTCCGGTGCTTTATCATCAACTGTCTGGGACATTACTTTTCTTCCCTGAAGATCAAATACCTCTGCTTTAAGGGTGCCATTATCTTGCTGACGGCACATCCGAAAATTACCATCTCTGGACGGGTTTGGAAAAAGTAATATCGCCTTCCCCTGACATTTTTGAACTTCTTCCTCTATTTGTTCACTTTCTTCTTCCCCGGCAGGAGGGTCTTCTGTATTTTCTTCCGTTTGGTCCGGAGTTTCTTCTTCTGATGTCTCCTCGGAAGTTTCCTCCTCAGGGTCCTCTTCGGGTTCTTCAGGAGGGCTGGCGCCATCGATTACCATTTCTACAGCTTCCCCACTACCTTCTAAAATACTGTAGTTCTTGTTGGCCGCTACCTCTTCAATCATATCTACTACGCCACTTAACCAGGTTACTTTAATATAGTCTGCCTTAGGTGCCTGCTTCAAGCCAAAAAACTCATAGCCCGAATTCTGTCCCAGATAACCCTCCCCGCATAGGGTATATCGATACTGCAACTGGCCATTTGCGAACATTTCTATCTTACTTCCTATACCCGCTTTATTGCTCTGGGTACCTTCAAGCCTTATTTTTAACCAGTTGTTATTATTGGATGAGACATTCTTCCAAAGGAAATTATCTTCAGAATCATTCATTACAATAATATCCGCATCACCATCATTATCCGCATCCCCTATGGCATTTGCAAAACTTCTGCGGGTATCTCCATCCATACCAATATTAGACCGGATATTAAACAGCCCATTAGAGTTCTCATAGAAAGCAGCCGACAATCTTCCATCTGATCCTGTAGGCATTCCGCTCACATAAAGATCAAGATCCGCATCATTGTCTGCATCCAGATAAACAGCCCCCCATCCAACACTATAAAAAGCAGTTCCTAATTCTTCTGCTACATTAGTAAAGGTACCATCTCCATTATTGCGGAAATGATAATTTCCCTCCGAGGTATTAGTAACATAAATATCTAACCATCCATCTGCATTATAATCACTAATGGTGGTAGACATGGCATCTATGATTACTCCGGTACCACTGGCAGCTGAGACATCCTCAAAGGTTAGATCCCCGTTGTTCTTATATAATTTATTAGACTTGGTGTATTTGTCGTTTGAAACATATATGTCCTGATCGCCGTCATTGTCATAATCAAAAAATGAAGCGCAAAATGAAAGGTCATTTCCCAGGTAAAGTCCGGCGCTTTCCGTAATATCGGTAAAGAAGCCATCTGTATTGAGATAGAGGTAATTTCGTTGGTTTTTTGTGAGTACATCGCGGTGGCTGAGAAAGGCATCGAGATCGCCGTCATTATCAATATCTCCAAATGCCGCACCATAGGTATACAAATTTTCCTGGTACAATCCGGAAGACATGGTAATATCCTTAAAAATCATGTTTCCATTATTCTCGTATAATTTGTTCAGCCCGGTTATACTTGTAGCAAAAAAATCATAGTCCCCGTCATTATCATAATCTACCCATAGTACCTGTTTAGTTTCGAAGGTGTCATTGATACCCAGGTCTACACGGTCATACTTTACTCCATTATTTCTATAAAAATGAGTTTCTTCACCCTCGGTTGTGGCATATGTAATATCATCCAGACCGTCATTATCAAAATCCCAAAAGGAAACCCCACCACCTAAATAGCTAAATCCGTATGAGGAGTTTACGCCCATGGAAAATGCACTTTCCTCAAAGCCAATTTGTGCTTGCCCCAGTTGTCCCAGGGTTAAAAGTAGTATCAGGATTATCTGTCTCATAGCCTATTACCAGATCGATAAAAATATTAAATAAATGTTAATTATCCTTAATAAAACTAATTAGATAGCTGTATTTTTGGGCGATGACAAAAGCAACTCAGATTTACGGTATCAGGGCAGTAATGGAAGCCATCAATGCAGATGAACCTATAGATAAGGTATTTGTCCAAAAAGGATTGCGTGGAGATTTATCAAAGGAACTGGAATTTCTAATGCGGAAGCAGGGAATAAGCTTTTCTTATGTTCCTCCGGAAAAATTAAACCGGCTATGCAAGAACAACCATCAAGGGGTAGTTGCTTCTATATCCCCTATTAGATTTCATGATCTTGAAGGATTGGTAGAAAATATTACAGCAGATAAGAAGGCTCCCTTCTTCCTTCTTTTGGATCAATTGTCTGATGTAAGAAATTTTGGTGCCATAATCAGAAGTGCAGAATGCACCGGAGTAGACGGGATTATCATCCAAAAAAGAGGATCTGCACCTGTAACAGCAGATACCATTAAGACCTCAGCCGGGGCAGTTTTTAAAATACCCATTGCAAAAGTTGATCATCTAAAAGATGCTGTTTATTTTTTACAGGCTTCAGGGATTTCAGTAGTAGCCGCCACTGAAAAAACAAATAAGTCGATCTACGATATTCCCTTAACAGGCCCTCTGGCCATTGTTATGGGAGCTGAGGATACTGGAATTTCCCCTTCCATTGTAAAAGCGGCAGATTATGCAGCTAAACTTCCTATGCTAGGTGAAATTGGATCCTTGAATGTATCTGTAGCCTGTGGTGTTTTTCTCTACGAGGCGGTAAGACAGAGGCAGTAAAAAATATAACAACCAGGTCTTAGTCCGAATTCCCAGGTTTTTCTTTGTAGTGGTAGGTAATGTTTAATGTCGGGGGTTCATTCTCAGATGCATCTTGCTTGTTTTCAATGAAATTGCCTTTCTCGTCAAAATGCTGTAGAAATTCATCCTCTTCTTCGTTATAATCTTCTTTTTCCCAGTCGAATTTTCGAACTTCAGGTATTCTGGCCTTTAACAAAATGGCCAATGCCAGACCGGCAATAAAACCAGATAAATGTCCTTCCCATGAAATACCGTCTTTTATAGGAAACATATACCACAGCATACTTCCATATATAAAGACCACCCCTAGCGATAATGCTACCAGGCGGTAATATTTTGTAAAGATTCCTTTAAAGAAAATAAAGCTGGCCAAGACGTAAATTATTCCACTGGCACCAATATGATATGAGGGGCGCCCTATGAGCCATGTCAGCAGTCCCGAAATCAGAAGGCCAAATAACAGCACTCTTAAGGAGATACCCCGGTAGAAGTAAAATAATGCAGAGGTCAATACAGCAACAGGTATAGTATTATTGTATAAATGATCTATAGACCCGTGAAGAAACGGACTTAAGACAATTCCTTTTAAACCGGATAGTGTTCTTGGATATATCCCCAATTGATTCAGATTAATCTGGAAACGAACTTCTACCCAAAAAACCGTCCAAATAGCCAAAACCGCCAACATAGGGGCAAGCAGGACAGAATTTGAAAACCTAAAGTAGTTATCTTCAGACATAACTCAATTTAACTAATAGCTATTTATCACTTCAATAAAACGGCCAGAATTTAAAAACCTGATAAATTGTCATCTAATTCTTCTTTGTAATCAGCTAAATAGGCCTCTAATTTCTTTCTAAAAGGGAAACCTTAGCAACTTTATTCTACTTTTGCAATATGAATGAACCGCTCGCCGAAAGGGTACGCCCTAAAACCTTGGAAGACTATGTGAGTCAAGCTCATTTAGTAGGAGAAGAGGGGGCGTTGACCACTCAAATCAAAAAAGGTCTTATCCCATCTTTAATCCTTTGGGGCCCTCCGGGAACCGGTAAAACCACCCTGGCACAAATTATCGCAAACGAAAGTGAAAGGCCCTTTTATACCCTGAGTGCTATTAATAGCGGGGTAAAAGATATACGGGAAGTTATTGAGAAAGCTAAACAAAGCGGGGGTCTCTTTACTTCAAAGAATCCCATATTATTTATTGATGAAATTCACAGGTTTAGTAAATCGCAACAAGATTCGCTGCTAGGGGCAGTTGAAAAGGGTTGGATAACGCTGATTGGTGCCACAACAGAGAATCCGAGCTTTGAAGTTATCCCTGCACTTCTTTCGCGCTGCCAGGTTTATATCCTCAATTCATTTGGCAAAGCAGATCTGGAAGCACTGCTGGAAAGGGCCATGAAAAGTGATAAATTAATACAATCACGTAAAATAGAATTAAAGGAAACCGAGGCATTACTCCGACTTTCAGGAGGTGATGGCAGAAAGTTGCTGAACATCTTTGAACTGGTCGTTACCTCTGAAGAAAATGATCCGATAGTGATCACAGACGATATGGTGATGTCCAAGGTTCAGAAGAATACGGTCTTATACGATAAAACCGGGGAACAACACTATGATATTATTTCAGCTTTTATAAAGTCTATTCGCGGTAGTGATCCTAATGGAGCAGTATACTGGCTTGCCAGAATGATTGAAGGAGGCGAAGATGTAAAATTCATTGCCAGAAGGCTTTTGATATCTGCTTCGGAAGACATCGGATTAGCTAATCCTACCGCCCTGGTAATTGCCAATTCTACTTTCCAGGCCGTTACCACAATCGGTTATCCGGAGGCCAGGATATTACTTAGCCAGTGCACAGTTTATCTGGCCACTTCACCAAAAAGCAATGCCAGTTATGCAGCAATTAAAAAAGCACAGCATTTAGTAAGTGAAACTGGTGATTTGCCTGTACCCCTGGCCCTCAGAAATGCCCCTACTAAACTGATGAAAGACCTGGGATATGGTAAGGACTACAAGTATGCGCACGATTTTGAAAATAACTTTGCGGACGAAGAATTTATGCCTGAGGCTATTAAAGGCACCACATTGTATACCCCGGCTAATAACACCCGTGAAAATGCTATAAAAGAGTTCCTGAAAAACCGATGGAAGGATAAATACGAATTTTAAAACTTGATATTCAGTTTTTCCGTTTTCAAAACAGCTCCGTCATAGTATTCCAAAATCCACTGCCCATCTTTTTGGTACACCAAACCGTTCCCTTTTTCATTTTCCGACAAATAAACATTAGGCATAGAAGTGGAATACATTTTGAGCCTCACTTTTGGAGAGCTATCTACCAGCTGAAACCCATTAGGTATTTCCTGAGCATACCATATATCTTTTGTTTCAGGGGTTTTCTTGGTGGCTGCCACAGGGGTTACAGCAGCGGCGGCTTTCTTTTTATCTGAAGGTTTGGGTTCCAGATTCTCATAACTTTGCCGTTCTGGAGTTGCTTCCTGACGAACAACTGCTTCGGAAGGAGTTTTGTTTTCCACAACCTTCTCTGCTACTATTGCTTTTTCAGCAACTTCCTCTTTTATCTCATTTTCCGCTTTATCCTCAGGCAACTGTTTTACATCTTCTTTAAAACTCACAGTAATCGGCTTTGGTGCGCTTTCTGTGGTAGCCGGGGTGTAGGAGTAAGAAATCTCATCAAAAGACTTGAAAGCATTCCGAATGGCTTCTCCATAAGACATTTTATATTCCTTCTCCTTACTGGTTCCTTGTTGAGTGGTATATATTTCTTGAGACTGACAGTTTATAAGCACTATGGACGCTTTGGTCATAAACATGGAAGATTCATCCTTTATTTGGGCGGTAAGCGCTAAACACCTGTCGTTGTTTAATTCTTCGGGCAAAGCTCCAGAATAAATGGCATTATATCCTTTTTCTGTAAACAAGTGTTTAACCAGGGTGCTTGTAAGGTGCTGATTCTCTCTTTTAAATGCATCGAATTTCTTCGGGACGATAATGTATTTGTAGTCATTAAGCTGTGCCTGTACACTGCCAAAACAAATACCGAAAAGTAAAATCGTAAAAATTAATTTTTTCATGGATAATCAAATATCAGTTCTTGCCCCAAGATATGATATTTAATCCTATTTGAAAAGATGCATAATGAGCATTGGCTATGTTCTGGTAGGCCAATAAATTATCCGCTATTAAGTAGAAATTTACAGGGCCTGCCTGTAGATTTAAACCCAGACCAATATTAGTCCTTGAAAACTTGTCTATGGTATAGGTGGTTTTAAGTGCCATTGCCCTACCAAACCTTCTAAGATAAAATGCGGTTAACGCCATCTGCGGCCCTCGTGGTCTGTTGATAGCATATAATTGTCCGCCCAGGCTATTTGCATATTTAATAGCACTGGTTTTCTGTCCTGTAGTTCTATAGTCGCAATCGCAAGGTGCTCCCGATTGCTTTGGTTCCCCAAAGTTATAGCGGATAGAAGAATGCAATTTAGTGGGCCTGAAAGTGATATAGGCATTATTATTTTCTTCAAACGGCACCAGGGCTTCTATTTCATCTACTAATTCCTGCCAAAAATCAGCATTGGGATCAGAAAGTGCATCGGGCAAAATAATTTCAACTCCTTCAACGGTAGCACTTCCATTAAGGGTAAAGTTTCTGGTAGCCCCGCTATGGTAGATAAATCCGAGATCTAAAAGACTGGCTGTTATAACGGTTTGCTCATTAAGATTGTAGCTAAATCCAAGATCTAATCCCAGTCCAAGATCTCCTCCTAAAAAACCTCTCTTTGTTACCAGTTTACGAATCTCTGTGGCTTCATCGGCGGCATCGTCATCCAGAGCTGCTCTGAATGCGTCAATTCCGGAAGTTCTAAGTTGCATATCGGCAACTATAGTATTGGCCAGTAAATTATTCTGTCCTACATTGGTTACAAAATGCCCATCGTTACTGGTAGAATTAAAATCGATGATGCCCGAATATATTTTCGCTCTTGCCCCAAGGGTAAGTTTATTGTTCATTTGTCGGTTGACACCAAAGTGAAAGACATTCAAGATTTCGCCCCTGGTCTTTAAATGACTCAAATCAAATTCTCTTCCAAGCTGATCGGCATTTCCCTGGTAAGCCAGAATAGCCAGGTCTTTGAACCAATACCCAATAGCATCTCCCTCATGATAAATTCCAAATGAGTAAAAATCTGATGGCCTTTTTTTTCCTCTAAACCCCCCATTAAGTAAATCTATTTGGTGGGTACCGCTTAATTCGTCTGTAATACCCATGCCAAAAATGGCTTTCTGGCGGATCTTTTCATTGATGTCGACCCCATCATCGGCAAAAATATCATGTACCGTTAAACCACTAGAGCCGGCCTGTATAGATATCCCAGAAAGTGCAGGAAGACCTGCATACCATTGATAATCTGTTTGCATTCCCGGATTTAACAATAATGCCTGTGGTATTTCGGTAAAATCGTACAAAACCTGCTTGTTCTGTGCATACAAGCTGGCAGATCCCATGAGTAGGGTTAATAAAACAATTTTGATGTTTTTCATTTTAGACGGATCCTGAATTTGGCGCTGGAACGCAAAACAATTTTAGGATCCGGAAGGCTTGATGTACTGGTATTATCCCCTAGGTTTTCAGCACTAACCCGAATACTTGATGTATTTCTTATAATATCAATACTACGTCCTGTGGTACCGCCATAGGCGATTTCTCTCCTTAACACTGCGGTAGGGGCAGGGTCTATTGCAAAACTTTCGATATCCAGGACATTATCGGCAGCATCCAAAAATTCTACAGAGATATTCAGCTGCTTACTGGTAGTGTTTTCTACTTCGTAAATCACTACCCCATCCAGCACACGTTCTGCTATAAAATCTTCGCTAAATGCATCAAAATTGAAAATCTGGGAGTAGAAGCTAATTCCTACAATCTGATTGATTATCCTCTCGGGAGTTTCTACGTAAAGGATACTGCCCTCTACGGTAGGAGTTACGCTAATGTCGTCGTATTGATCAAAATCCTGTTTCTCGGTGCAGGAACAAATTAGTCCCAGGCACAAAAACAGTACAAAAGAATGTAATGAGATATTTTTCATTGGTTTATACCTTTTATAAATGGCTGTGTTCAGATTGGTGACCATTTCAATGGTATTCAACAATAATGCTATCTCCTATATAACTCTATAAGTACATTTTTATTTCACTTAAATCGTGAATCATTTTACAATAATCGTGAAGTGGATCATTATGTGCGTTAAAATGCAGGGTATGGAACCCCACAGCCTGTGCTCCAAGGATATCAGCTTCCAAATTATCCCCTACCATTATAGCATTTTCCGGATGCGCCCCTGCCCTGTTCAGGGCCAATTGAAAGATATGAGGATTGGGTTTCTTAACACCTGCCATTTCCGAATTGACCACATGACTAAAATAATCTAGTATCCCGGAATTTCTCATCTTCTTTTCCTGTATTTCCTGAAAACCGTTGGTAATTACATGGAGTTTGTATTTTGGTTTTAAATACTCCAGTATATCTATAGCATTGGGAAACAAGTGATTGAAACTGGAAAGATGCGCAATATAGTCATGCGACAAATTATCTATTTTGTCATCCTCAATTGGAAATTCCAGTTGATCAAAGGTAGTTTTTAGCCTTTGATATCGCAGTTCTTTTTTGGTAATTCTCTCTTCCCTGTAAAGCTTCCAATACGCCAAATTCACAGGAACGTAAATGGCCAAAAATTGCTCAATATCCACAAAGATACTTTGCTCATAAAGTATCTTCCTGAAGGTGAGTGCGGAGTTTTTATCAAAATCCCACAGGGTATGATCAAGGTCGAAAAAAACATCGGTAACGACTTTACTAAACATGATATTTTTGAATCAACTTTGCATAAAATTTTAACCAGTCTACTTTCTGTTCCCCGCCCAAAAGTTCGTTAGAGAAAATAGAAATAAATCTCCCGTTTACCTTTTTGACCTCGTTATACAGCTGATCTAATTCCCCAAAAATCTGTTCTTCCTTTCTATAGTTGACCATCGCATAATCATGAAAGGCAAAAGGGTGAATTCTTATTGGTTGCTGCAACTCCAGATTGATATCATACAGGCGGAAGGGATAAGAAGTTCCTGCTCTAAAACCAATCTCATGGGTATATCCCATAGTGTAATCATTAGTAAATTCAGCTTCTACCAAATTTCGATAGGTTTCCGGAACATCTACCCTGTTATAGCGCATTCTGGAATTGGTAACCGGTCTGTTAATAACTGAAGACAGTCGCATCTTTTCCTCCTTCAACAATTCATTATCTCTGAAAGAACTATAAGAGGCGGCCAAAGATACCGTACTGTAATCCGCTACAGATTTTATCAGATATTTAAATCTATTGCTATTAGGTGAAACATTTTTATCATAAGTGGAATATTCGGCAAACTGGAAAAAGAACATGCTTTTTACCTTGAATTTCTTGTGCAGCGCAATAAGCCAGCTAAAGTTATTAAACGGGTCTAATTTTGGATTAAACCAAACTCTTATTCGCCTTGCGACCCTTTTTAACTTAAAAGTCCCAAGATCTAACATCAAACCTGCAAAACTCCGGACAAAACCCCGGTAGGCATAGCAATGAGAGGTAGTGACATCTATCACTGAACAGTAATTGTAGGCTTTTAAATTATATTCGAGGTCCGGGAACTTCTCTTTGAGTTTTTCCAAAAGTTTAAATGTCCAAATATCCACAACGGGCAACCTTAGAAATTTGTGCTTGTAGGCAATACTTTCAGAGGGAGGAAAACGACCGTGAATATCTTTTACATGTGGCAGGTATTCTTCATATCTGCTAAGCATATAAAAACTAGCGGAAAAAATATCAAATGGCAGATTACTTCTTTCCCCGGTTTTAAAAAAGCAGGGGACACCTTCCCAATCGGCAATATTTATCTGAAGATCATTAATCCCTTGCTCAAATAAGAGATCATTGCTCCGGACAAAAAATTCGTTTTGCAAAGGTTGTTTTGTGTAGGTAATCTTAGGGCCGGAATGCTTAATAAAGTCCTCCACCTTAGTAGAAAAAGACACATCTATACCTAGCATTTTTGTGAAGATGTGCTTCATGGTGTAGCTGAAGCGCGACGTTATCTGATGGGTATAGATTAGTAACATATTACTTTTGAATGCCAAAAATACAAATTCCAATCACCAATTAAATGTTTCATCTCCGGTCTGGTGTTCATAGGAGATATTGTTAAACTTTCTGGCCATACAATAAAGATAGCGTATCTGGGCAGACTTAAAATACTTTCAACTTTGAAAAATTAATCTAGCCTAACACCTGTTATGCCTTAACAAGATTTTTTAATTCTTCCATATCTAATCCGCCATAATTCCCAGAACTCATCAAAAGCAATACTCCGTTTTGATATTCCATATTAAAAACAAATTCTTTAAAAGCTTCTGCCTCAGTAAAAATCTTAAGATCAGGACGATTAAACGCTTCCGAAATCTGAGTAGGGGTTACTTCTTTGAGTTTCTTGATCTTGACAGACTCTGGCAGATAAAAAACAACCGCTTCATCGGCCGGATCCAAAGCTCCTTTGTATTCTTTTAGGAAATGGGGGTTGAAGCTGCTGTAAGTATGCAATTCCAGGCATGCAATTACTTTTCTGTCCGGGTATTGTTCTTTAACGGCCTTTGTTGTTGCCGCCACCTTACTTGGGGAGTGTGCAAAATCTTTATAAATGACTGAAGTATTCGTCTCGGCGATTTTCTCCAACCTTTTTGAAGCTCCACTAAAGCTGGCAATGGCCAAATAAAAATCGTCTTCATCTACCCCCATGTTTTGACATATCCACTTAGCCCCCGCCAAATTACTAAGATTGTGTTGGCCAAAAATTTCTATAGGCATATCGCCTTCCGGAGTTGCTAAAAGCGTTTGCCCATCTTCTACAGTATATTCCGGGGTGGTATAAGGAAATTTTCTAATTGTATTTTGCGATCTTTCCACCACTTGTTTAACTTCAGGATCCTCGGCATTGTAAGTAATGCTTCCCCCCTTAATAATGCTATCCACAAAAATGCTGAATTGTTCAATATAGTTCTCAAAGGTTGGAAAGACATTGATATGATCCCAGGCTATTCCACTGAGCAGTGCAATATTAGGCTTGTACAAGTGAAATTTTGGTCTTCTGTCTATGGGAGAAGACAAGTATTCATCCCCTTCAAGAACAATAAAATCGTTCTCCTCTGTTAGATGTACCATCCTTTCAAAGCCATCTAACTGAGCCCCTACCATATAATCAACACTTCTATTATGATACTTCAGGACATGCAAAATCATTGAGGTAATTGTTGTTTTGCCATGACTTCCTCCAATCACTACACGCGTCTTATTTTTAGACTGTTCGTACAAAAACTCCGGGTAGGAATAAATTTTAAGTCCCAGATCTTTTGCTCTCTCTAGCTCAGGATTATCTGGTTTAGCATGCATTCCGAGAATTACAGCTTCAAGCTTATCATGAATTTTCTTGGGAAACCACCCAAATGCCTCTGGGAGAAGACCTGCCTTTTCCAATCTGCTTTTTGAGGGTTCAAAAATTACGTCATCGCTACCGGTAATACTATATCCCTTATGATGTAGGGCCAGCGCCAGATTATGCATGGCACTTCCTCCAATAGCTATAAAGTGTATTTGCATTTGCTATAAATTATTTGGTAAAGATAGGGATAGAAAAGTGCTTCCCAAACCTTTCATATACCCTCTAATTCTTTTTATCTTCGTAAGACACAGTCATACTATTGAGCAAAAAAATAGCCATACACGAGACGGCCTTTGTTACCTCAGCCTTCCGAGCTGCAGATAAGAATCTGAGCAAGGATATGTATGCCCATTTATGGCCTGGTGATATTACTAAAAAACACGCCGAAGACTACGCCGGAAATGTCTCGAAACATGAACCTTTTGCGCACTGCCTTCGCAACAGGTATTTCTTCGAGACAATACAAGATTTGGTTGCTATCCATGAAATTGAATACCTGATTAATTTTGGATGTGGTTTTAGTATGTATCCCTTTGTCCTATCTAAGAATTTGAAACATATTGAAGTAGACAAATCCGATGTTATTGCATTTAAAAAAGATCGGATATCGAATTGGATGACGCAAGAAATATTACCCTATCGGGAAATTCAGTATATAGCGGCCGATTTTAATAATGAGAATTTCGACGAACTCCGCACTAAAATAACTACTATCCTAAAGGGGTCATCTTCTTTTATTTTAATAGAAGGCGTACTATTTTTCCTTGGAAAGGACGATACTTTGAGATTATTCAACTTGTTCAATAGCATACAGCAGCCAAATGACTACATTGGAAGTGTCTCTTATCGTCCGCAACTAGAGCAAACTATGGTATTTCAAAAATTGATATCCTTTGTTGAAGGCAATCTGGATAAAAATGCGCAATTTAATTATCAGACGATCCCGGATGAATATTATTCCTCATTGGAGAATTACAGCTTGACAGATCACCAGCATACCTTGAATCTTGCTAGAAAATATGCTCCCGATACCACTATTGAACCTAGTGAAGTGCTTAACGAACACATGTATATTCTTAAAAAAAAATAATTATGGATATAAAACTATCCGAAATTGATGCTAAAGAAATAATACCCGGATATCACGGAAAACTTATTCATTCTCAAAATATGACTATTGCTTTCTGGGAAGTAGAAAAGGGAGCGGTTGTGCCCGAGCACGCGCATATGAACGAACAGATTATGCAAGTATTAGAGGGCGAATTTGAATTTACAGTGGCCGGGGTAACCAAAGTTTATAAGGCCAATGAATTGGTAGTGATACCGGGGCAGGTAGCTCATGGTGGCAGGGCCCTTACTTCCTGCAAATTAATGGATGTTTTTAGTCCGGTCAGGGAAGAATACAAGTAGAATATACATTAAAATTGAACCTTATATGCGAATTTCACTTAATGGTAAGAAAGCTTTAATTGGGGGTAGTAGTGGTGGTATTGGAAAAGCCATTGCCGAACAGTTGGCCAATAGCGGGGCAAGTGTTACGCTTTTGGCAAGAAATGAAGAAAAGTTAAGATCTATTGTTAAAGATCTACCCACCGATACATCTCAAAAGCACAGTTATCTGGTAGTTGACTATGCAGATTTTGAGGCCTATAAAAAGATCATTAGCAGCTATTTTGAAAATCATTCCATAGATATCCTGGTAAACAACACCCAGGGGCCGGCATCGGGAGGTGCTCTGGATAAAGGTATTGAAGACTATCAGCAGGCTTTTGACCTACTTTTTAAGTCGGTTGTATTCACCACGGAATTGGCCTTAAATAATATGCTTGCCAATAAGTGGGGGAGAATAATTAATGTGGCGTCTGTTTCTGTTAAAGAACCTCTGTCTTACTTAGTATTATCTAACAGTATACGGGCTGCCGTAGTCACCTGGGCGAAAAGCCTGGCTATTGATGTCGGGGCATCGGGGATAACGGTGAATAACGTCCTTACCGGATACTTTAATACCGATCGTATAACGCAGTTAAATGCTATAAAGGCACAAAAGTTAGGAGTCTCCGAGGAGGAAGTACTCCAGGCTATGGAAGATTCCACAGCGGTAAAACGCATTGGTGATCCAAAGGAATATGGCTATCTCGCCACATTTCTTGCTTCCGATCGTGCCAGTTTTATTACAGGAACTAATATTCCGATAGACGGAGGTTATTTGCGTTCTTTATAGCAGATTGAGCAGAGCAAATAATACTACACATAAAGCAATTGGCAGATTATTTTTGGTTGTCCGTATTACAGGTTTTAAGCTACTCGCTGATTTCTTTGCAACTTTAAGTCAGTAATTACTAAACTAAATTCCAGGAATTCAACGGTTCCGACATAGCGTTAGAATCGTTTTTTTATATACTCATTTTATCCTTGAAAATATAAGATTGCCTGCGAGATACTTCTATATCAATATCGTTGTTAAGGGTAATTTTAACTTCCCGTTAAACCAGGGAACTACCTTTTGTTAAGTACAAAGAGATCAAAAGAGCGTGGCTAATTACTTTTGGAAGGTGGGTATTTGGAAAACACCTTATTGACAATTTCATATAATTTCTCCTCCTTCACTGAAGGTGAGGCCCCTTCTCTAAATGGCGTATCACTAATGGCTTGCCATACCAACATGTCTTTCTGACTATCAATAAGATCAAAAACTATTTCGCGCTCTACATTAGGCCTGTTTAGGGGAATTCCAATAGAAACGCCACCACCTACATTGCCGCTGGTTCCGCCTACACCAACACCTACATTGCTACTTTGAGGGGTACGGAAATCCCTGCTTTGGATATTGATAAGTAAGTCTGGCTCCTCAGAAAAGAGTATTCCTTTTTGTTGCATTACCTCATCTACAGCATTGAGTAATCTTCTGGCATCGAGTTGACTCATCCCGGTTTCCATATCAGGATAGTAGCCATATGTTGTATAATTAGAAAATTGGGTCGTTTTATCGTAATCGTAGACCACCCTCACGGAGCTGCATGAGGTGCAGAACAGAACAAATAGTAGTATAGCCAGGCCTCTCATCTTGGCGTTTTATATAAATTTAATGAAAAAATAGGTGCTAATTGACTGTGCAGTAATTTAATCGTTGAGTGACTGCCACAAGCGGTCTTTAAGTTCTTGTAAACCAAATTGTGCCACGGAAGAAATAAACATATAAGACACATCCTTAAGATCCTTGTCGAGCTCAACTTTCATTTCATCCATTAACTCTTCGTCCAGCATATCGGATTTGGAAATGGCAACTATCCTTTCTTTGTCTAAAAGTTCCGGATTATACCTTCGCAATTCATCGAGTAGAATTTCATACTCTTTACTTATATCAATACTATCTGCCGGAATAAGAAACAAGAGGATAGCATTTCTTTCAATATGCCTTAAAAAGTAATGTCCAAGACCTTTGCCTTCTGCGGCTCCTTCAATTATCCCTGGAATATCGGCCATGACAAAACTCTTAAAATCGCGATGCTGAACAATGCCGAGGTTGGGCTTTAAGGTGGTAAATTCATAGTCTGCTATCTTAGGTTTGGCCGAAGTTAATACCGATAATAAGGTAGACTTCCCGGCGTTTGGAAAACCTACTAATCCAACATCTGCAAGGACTTTTAATTCCAGGATCAGTTGTCTTTCCTGACCAGGAATACCCGGTTGTGCATATCTGGGCGTTTGGTTTGTGGCGCTTTTAAAATGCCAGTTACCGCGGCCGCCCATGCCACCTTCTGCAATTACAATTTCTTCCTGATCTTCTGTTATTTCAAACAGCACCTCATTGTTTTCGGCATCGCGTATGACGGTACCCAAAGGTACATCAACATAAACATCCTGGCCATCTGCCCCGGTGCTGCGGTTTTTGCTTCCATGCTCTCCATGACCAGCTTTAAAATGCCTTTTAAACTTGAAACTGAGTAAAGTCCATAAATTTTTGTTCCCTCTCGCAATAATATGCCCTCCACGGCCACCATCACCTCCATCCGGGCCTCCTTTGGTAATATATTTTTCCCGGTGCAAATGTACGGACCCCTTGCCTCCATTGCCGGAAGAGACATGCACCTTTACGTAGTCTACAAAATTACCTTCGGTCATCTTTTACTATAGTTTTAAGGGATATATCTAACTAATAACTACTACTTAATTGCCTTATTTATGAGGTAAGTTAACCCATCTCCCTGCTCCAAAACCCAGGTATGTCTATATTCCAATGTTATCATAGCTCCTATTTTTTCCAATGCTCTTTGCGAACGGGTATTCCTTTCATTGACATAGAACACTACCTTTTTAAAATACTGAAGCGCATAATTTATCATAAGCTGCTTCACTTCGCCGTTATAGCTCCCTCCCCAATATGTCCTTTTCAGGAATGTCCAACCAATTTCAACAACTCCTTCTTTTTTGTCAATAATTTTAAACCTTGAACTTCCAATAACACTTTTGTTCTTTTTATCCAGGATACATAATGCGCCCAAAGATGCCATTGATTCGTTAAAGAAATGTGTAAATCCCTCCAGAGTATGTCTTTTCTTATCCTGATGCTGTTCCCAAATTGAAACATCTGAAGCGGCCTTGAACAAAGGTTCAAAATCCGTATTATCCAGGGGTCTGATGTATATTAAACGGCCTTTTAAATGGGGTTGCAAATTAATTTTCATATCCCGGCCGCCAATTACTACTAATACCTTTATTTATTTACGGTTTGCAGTTTATCAATCAGCTGCGTAAGTCGTTCTGTAATTTCATGAATCTCTCCTATTCCATCAACTACATGGAGTTTCCCCTGCGACTCATAATACGTTCTCAGAGGGGCCGTTTTTTGATTGTATTCATCAAATCTGTTTCTGATCTTGGTTTCGTCCTGATCATCGGACCTACCACTTACCTTTCCCCTTTCGAGCAAGCGCGCAATTAATACTTCATTGTTCGCTTCTAAAGCAATGGTAGCATCAATCTGCATGTCTTTTGACCCCAGAAAGTTATCCAGAGCTTCCGCCTGGGCGGCGGTTCTGGGAAAACCATCGAAAATAAAACCGCTGGCATCCGGATTGTTGTCCACTTCATCCTGAAGCATCTTTATGGTTACCTCATCCGGAACCAAATCACCTTTGTCCATATAAGACTGTGCCAACTTACCTAGCTTAGTTTCGTTTTTAATGTTATAACGGAAAACATCTCCTGTAGAAATGTGTTTCAGGTTGTACTTTTCCTTTAGGAAAGCTGCCTGGGTTCCTTTACCGGCACCCGGCTTTCCAAATAAGACAATATTTATCATTCGGTTTTGGTTTAGTTGGTATACTGCTCTTAAATTTCTGCCCATTTCCTTGTAATCCAAACCATAGCCCACTATAAATTTATCCGGAATTTCCATCCCAAAATAGTCTATGGTATACTCCCCGTTATAGAGTTCTGATTTGTAAAAAAGGCTGGCAATTTTAAAATCCTTTACATTGGTATTGCTAAACAGATGCACCAGCTTCTGTAGGGTGCGACCTGTATCTATTATATCCTCTAAAATAATAACACTTCTTCCGCTAATGTTTTCCGGCACATCTAATAGTGTTTCCACTATCCCTGTGGAAGTAAGGCCACTATAAGAACTGAGTTTCACAAAAGAAACTTCGCAGGGGTAAGGATAATTCTTCAGAAAGTCTGAGGTAAACATAAATGCACCGTTGAGCACGCCGACAAAAATGGGGACTTTGTCCTTATAATCTTCGGCGATCTCCGCGGCCATCTTCTTAATGGCCCCAAGTATTTCTTCCTCAGAAAGAAACGGTACAAATTGTTTGTCTTTAAGCTTTACCAATGGTTGTATTCTTAAGGAACTGCGAAGATAACATTTTGATTTCTCTTTTTTAGGTGTCTCCTCAGGGTTTCTGAGATTTAGGTGTATTTTTGTACCTCGATAAAGGCCGCTTTTTAATGGCCAAAAACGCGAAAAATGAGCTATTTTTCATCAGATTTTAAGCTTGGTATTCTGGGAGGAGGGCAACTCGGAAAAATGTTACTCTATGATACACGCAAATGGGATATTACCACTTGTGTTCTGGATCCGTCGGATGATGCCCCATGTAAAATAGCTTGCAACGAATTTACGGTAGGGGATTTACTGGATTTTGATACGGTTTACAATTTTGGAAAGGACCTGAATCTGGTAACTATTGAGATTGAAAATGTAAATTTAGCTGCCCTTCAAAAGTTGGAGCAGGAAGGTGTGGAAGTCTACCCTCCAAGCCATACTTTGGAAGTTATTCAGAATAAGGCTTCGCAGAAATTGTTTTATAAAGACCATAACATTCCCAGCGCGCCTTTTGTTCGTTTTGCCTATACAAGCGAAATACCCGACAGCATAGCCAATGGAGGCCTGGACTATCCTTTTGTATGGAAAAGCACCAAATTTGGTTATGACGGGCAGGGTGTAAAAATTGTAAAAAACGCTGATGATCTTTCTGATCTCCCGAATGTCGAGTGTATCACGGAAGAGCTTATCCCTTTTAAAAATGAATTGGCGGTTATTGTTGCCAGGAACAAACAGGGAGATGTGGTTACCTATCCCGTGGTTGAAATGGAATTTCATCCCGAAGCCAACCAGGTAGAGTATGTTATTTGCCCAGCACGCATAGGCCATGAAGTGGCAGAAAAAGCCCGCCAGGTTGCTTTAAAGGTTTCTCAGGGCCTGAAACATGTCGGAATATTAGCCGTGGAGCTTTTTTTAACGAAGGAAGATGAAATATTGGTCAATGAAGTGGCTCCAAGACCTCATAACAGTGGACATTACAGTATCGAAGCCAGCTATACCAGCCAGTTTGAGCAACATATCAGGGCCATACTGGGCTTACCTCTTGGGAAAACCGAGAGCAAATTGGCCGGAATTATGGTAAATTTGGTAGGTGCAGAAGGGCACACCGGGGATGTCCTTTACAAGAACATTGAGGATATTCTTGGTATGGCAGGAGTTACACCTCATATTTATGGCAAGAAACAAACAAGGCCTTTTAGAAAAATGGGTCATGTAACCATTGTTGATGAAGATATTGACAGTGCCCGGGAAATTGCAGAACAGGTGAAAAAAACCATTAAGGTAGTGAGTAAGTAAACACTTGGTGAAATTGAGGTTTTAATAAAGCTGTTGGCACTTAACGAGGTATAATTTATATTATTAAATAAGAATTTTATGAAAAAAGTTGCAGTTGTAATGGGAAGTACCAGCGATTTACCAGTCATGCAAGATGCGGTTGACATCCTAAAAGGGTTCGACATTGAAGTGGATGTGGATATAGTTTCGGCACATAGAACACCTGAAAAATTATTCGATTTTGGTAAAAATGCTCACGAAAACGGCTATGCTGTTATAGTTGCAGGTGCTGGTGGTGCCGCCCACTTACCCGGAATGCTGGCAGCCCTTTCTCCCCTGCCGGTAATAGGGGTGCCAGTTAAAAGCAGTAACTCTATCGATGGCTGGGATTCCGTACTTTCCATATTGCAGATGCCCGGAGGGGTCCCCGTAGCCACAGTAGCACTGAATGGGGCTAAGAATGCCGGGATACTTGCGGCCCAAATTATAGGTAGTGGCGATCAATGTCTTTTAGATAAAATTGTGCTTTATAAAGAAGGTCTTAAACAAAAGGTCGTCGATGGTGCAGCAGAGCTTCGGAAAGGCAAATAACATTATAAGAAACACTTCATCTTCCTGATTACCAGTATTTAATTATTTATAAAATATGAATCCCCTTTTAACTTCTTTCGATACCGCTCCTTTTTCCAAAATTGAAAATTCGCATTTTAAACCGGCATTTTTAAAGGCCATGGAAAATGCGCGCAAAGAGATAGACGGTATTACTGCAAATGAAGCAACCCCCACCTTCAGTAATACCATTGAGGCTCTTGAGTTTGCCGGTCAACAATTAGATAGGATATCGAGTGTTTTTTTTAACCTAAATTCTGCTGAAACCAATGAGGAAATCCAGAAAATAGCTCAAGAAGTTTCGCCCTTACTTTCAGAATTTAGTAACGATATCACTTTAAATGAGGCCTTATTTAAAAAGATAAAGGCGGTATATGAAGAAAAAGATCAGCTAGAACTATCTAAAGAGCAAGATACTTTACTTGTGAAAAAATACAAGAGCTTTAGCAGAAATGGGGCTAATCTTACAAATGAGAAAAAAAAGGAGTTAAGAGAAATAGATAGCGAACTTGCCAAACTGAAATTGAAGTTTGGAGAAAATGTATTGGAGGAGACCAATAAGTTTGAAATGCACCTTACTGATGCTGAGGACTTGGCAGGGCTTCCTGATAGTGCTAAAGAAGCAGCGGCATTACTAGCTAAAACAAAGAACGTAGAGGGTTGGATATTTACCTTAGACTATCCGAGTTATATCCCTTTTATGAAATACGCCAAATCACGAGGTTTGAGAAAGAAATTGGCACTGGCCTTTGGAAGTAAAGGATTTCACAATGATGATTTAGACAATCAACAGCATGTTTTAAGGATTGCCAATTTGCGCTTTCAACGGGCACAACTGTTGGGCTACCAGACCCATGCACATTTTGTTTTGGAGGAGCGTATGGCAGAAACGCCGGATAAAGTACACGAGTTTTTAAATGAATTGTTAGAAAAAGCTAAGCCGGCAGCGATGCGCGAATTGCAGCAATTGCAAGACTTTGCTAAAGAATTAGACGGAATAGAAAGCCTGGAGAAATGGGATTCCGCCTATTATTCTGAAAAATTAAAACAACAATTGTTTAATCTGGACGATGAAAAACTCAAACCCTTCTTTAAACTAGAAAATGTAATCTCCGGGGTATTTAAAGTTGCTGAAAAACTTTTCAATATACGTTTCGAAGAAGTTAGTGATATAGACAAATATCACCAGGATGTTAAGACCTACAGGGTTTCGGATGAAAAGGGAGATCTTGTCTCTTTATTTTATGCCGATTTTCATCCACGAAAGGGCAAACGCGGCGGGGCATGGATGACTTCCTTTAAACCTCAATATTTAAAAGATGGAGAAAATGTGCGCCCACATATTTCCAATGTTTGTAATTTCACCCCTTCCACTCCAAGCAAGCCCTCTTTACTTACTTTTAATGAAGTAACCACATTATTCCATGAATTTGGACATGGCTTACACGGCATGTTAGCCAATACTACCTATCCTAGTTTATCTGGAACATCCGTATTCTGGGATTTTGTTGAACTGCCAAGTCAGGTTATGGAAAACTGGTGTTATGAAAAAGAAACACTTGAGTTATTCGCCACTCATTATGAAACAGGAGAATTAATTCCCATGGAAATGGTAGAGAAAATAAAAGAATCTGCCACTTTTCTTGAAGGCATGGCAACTCTCAGACAGCTGAGTTTTGCATTTCTGGACATGTCATGGCATGGAACAGATCCTACGAAAACCAAAAGTGTCAAAGACCATGAGGTGAACGCTTTTAAGGGCACCCAACTATTTCCGGATACCCCGGAGACCTGCATGAGCACTTCCTTTTCACATATTTTCCAGGGTGGTTATGCATCTGGATATTACAGTTATAAATGGGCAGAGGTCTTAGATGCAGATGCTTTTGCCTACTTTAAAGAAAATGGAATATTCAATACGGAAATTGCAGCCAAATTTAAGGAGCATGTTTTATCTAAAGGTGGAACCGAAAAGCCAATGGTACTTTACAAACGCTTTAGGGGCAGTGAACCAAAAATTGAGGCATTATTAGAACGGGCAGGTCTAATTAAAAAAGCCGGATAAGACTTCTAGACGGTTTAGTTTACAGTCAATAGTTTTATGGTGTATACCAGTGTTGAATCCGGGGATAGGAAATCCGGGTAAACTTCCCTTTTACTCAAATGAGGTGGAACGATTATTTTCCTCACTTCTCCCATCCGCATACCTTTTACACCTTGCTCTACTCCTTCTATGACCATTCCGGCCCCTAATACAAATCTTGGTTGGTTTACCCCTCTGTCTTTAGAACTATACAGCAGCGTACCATCCTCATACCCCATGGTTTCCTCTATGATAACCTCGTTTCCGTTGGCAGCCACTCTGCCCTTACCCGGGCTAATAATTACATATCGCAAGCCAGACTCTAAAGTTACCTCCTTGCTTTTGTTATCCTTACAGGCCAACAACCCTCCTATTAAAAGTAAAGTACCGAGTAGGTGCCTGATGGAACCCTTTAAAATATAATTCATAAGATATTTTGATAATTTAAATTTCGAGTTTAAAAATATTCAAAGGTTTTCAAATCTTCCAAATGAAACTGGTCTCACCTGCAATTAATGCAATTTCGTACACTCTAATCTTTGTTCAACTTTTCGAGAAAAGCGGTATATCCTCCTTTAAGATCTACCACCTTAAACCCTAATGAGTCTAAGACAGAAGCTGCTTTTGCACTTCTTCCACCCATCTTGCAATAAAGGTAAATTGTCTTTTCCTTGTCTATTTTGCTGAACTTATTAATAAACTCAGGGTCGTACCAATTGATATTAACAGCATTTTCCAAATGACCGGCATCGTACTCTTTTGCTGTCCTCACATCCACTAAAACCATACTTTTAGTATCGTTTTGTGAAAATTCTGTGATAGGTTTTGACTTTATTTGCGAATAACTTAAGTTCACAAAAAGTAACATTATTAGAAAAAGGGTAAATTTCATTGGACTTAGTTATATCATAAAAATAAGCATATTCACTAAATTCCACTAAATTTGATACTGACAAAAAAAAGTATGACGACGCACCAATTGCAACCTGATACCTGGGTAGACCTATACGCAGATTATCTTTTTAATTATGCTATGGCGAGGGTGAGTGATGCAGAAATCGCTAAAGATCTGGTGCAGGAAACATTCTTTGCGGGTTTAAAGTCGGCTAAAAATTATAAAGGTACTGCGGCAGAAAGAACCTGGTTAATTGCAATTCTAAAGCGCAAAGTAATTGACTATTATCGCAAAATCAACTCAAAAAAAGGGAAGGCCGAAGTGAGAATTAATTATAATTCTAACAGCGATTCTGATGGCGATTGGTTAGAGGAACAGGTAGCAGACCCATTTAGTTTAAAGGAAAATGATGCCGTTGAGAACAGGGAATTGGGATTGGCAATACAAGAATGTATTTCTAAGCTTCCTAAAAAACAATCGAGAGTATTCACAATGAAAACCATACAAGGCATAAGCACTGAAGATATTTGTAAAGAACTTGGCATTAATCCGTCTAACCTTTGGGTAATGGTGCATAGAGCGCGAACGGCGCTTATGGGATGCCTTAATGAAAATTGGTTTAGAGTATGATCTCTTGCGAGCAAGCAGCAATAATTTGCAATAAAAGTCAATATCACGAAGCTTCATTTTTAGAGAAAATAAAGTTTCGCATACACCTTTTTGTATGTAAGGCATGCGCCGGATTTACTAAAAAGAATACACAACTTACCGCCTTATGTGAAAAGGCACAATTACAGCAGCTATCAGAGGAAGACAAACGCCTGATGAAAAAAGAGCTGGAAAACAAATTCTAGAGATACCTGAAGAAGGTCCATACCACTCCCCACCAAAAAATAGGAATAGCCTCTACCCAAAATGAGGCAAAATACTTCGACTGGTTTCTTTTCGTAATATAGATCACCCATCCAAGCACAAGAAATAGCACTCCACTACTGACGACTTCATGGGTACTAATATCATCCTTTAAATAAGTAAGGCTAAAAAAGATTACTGTGGCGAAAGCACCAAATATCCTGGTATTGGCAACACCAATCCGCTGGGGCAGGGTATTTAAATCCGGGTTATCATAAGCCAAATCACGTATTTCAAAAGGCAGAAGAAGTACAATAACTAATATAAAGCGCTGAACAGTTTCTACTCCGAAGTCCCACGATAGGGGTTGATTAACAGCCAGATTGGGAAGCACTACAGTTGTTCCCGCCCATATTAAACCTACCAATGCTATTTTTAAAAGACCATGGCTGCGTAATTTAATTCCCATTGGTAATATCGGCAATGCATATAATCCTGTGAGCATCAGAAGTATTCCAATAGCTATCCAGGATTGTAGATTTAAGAAGTAAGCATGATAAATAGCAATACCAAGGCATAAAAAACTAAAAAACTGGATGTTTTTATGATACCTGTTTGCGACTAAAATGTACTTTTCTGCCTCAACTCCATATTTAATAAAATTATAGCAGGCTATAGTTCCAAAAAAGACATAATAAGACAAGTGATTATCTGGTGATATATTTAAAAAAACCACTGTTATCTGAATTAGGCAAAAGACTGCTAAAGCAACATGGATGCTGGCATCAAGATAAAAATCGAAGATTTTTTTAAATAATTTCATTAAACAAAAGTAGCCAAAGTGTCAATAACCTCCGATGTAGGGAAAACTTTAATTTACAACGGACGAAAAAACACATTTTAACGGAATAAATTCCTAATTTTGTGCACCTTAAAATTACAATAAGATAGCAGTATGAGGACAGACGTGTTTGCATCTCGCCATATAGGCATTAGAAAGGAAAATCTACCAAAAATGCTCGATACTATAGGCGTTGAAAATCTAGAGCAACTTATCCACCAAACAATTCCTGATGATATCAGGCTAAAAAGCACCCTTGAATTGGATGCTCCGATGAGTGAAGACGTTTTCTTATCGCATATCCACCAGCTTTCAAAGAAGAATAAAGTTTTCAAAAGCTATATTGGTCTCGGTTATCACGAGAGCCATACTCCTTCTGTAATTAAAAGAAATATTCTTGAAAATCCAGGTTGGTACACGGCCTACACCCCATACCAGGCAGAAATTGCTCAGGGCAGGTTAGAAGCACTATTAAATTTTCAAACCATGGTTTGTGATCTTACAGGCATGGAACTGGCCAATGCTTCCCTGCTCGACGAAAGTACAGCGGCAGCAGAAGCAATGACAATGATGTTCGATCTAAGGAGCAGAGATCAAAAGAAAAATGACGTCTTAAAATTCTTTGTGTCTGAGGAGGTATTGCCACAAACCTTATCATTGCTAGAAACAAGATCTGCCCCCCTGGGGATAGCATTGGTAATTGGAAATCACAACGACTTCACTTTTGATGGTAGTTTCTTTGGGGCATTATTACAATACCCCGGCAAGCACGGTGAAGTATATGATTACACCGGGTTTGTCGCCAAAGCGAAGCAACAGCAAATGAAGGTTGCTGTAGCGGCAGATATTCTCAGCCTGGTAATGCTTCAGCCTCCGGGTGAATTTGGAGCAGATGTCGTTGTAGGTACCACCCAGCGCTTTGGAATTCCATTGGGATATGGAGGTCCCCATGCTGCCTATTTTGCCACCAAAGAGGAATATAAAAGGCATATCCCGGGCAGAATAATTGGTGTCACCAGAGATACAGATGGCGGCCAGGCTTTAAGAATGGCATTGCAGACCCGAGAACAGCATATCAAAAGAGCAAAGGCCACCAGTAATATTTGTACCGCTCAGGTGCTATTAGCCGTTATGGCCGGTGCATATGCGGTTTACCACGGCCCGGGCGGGCTTTCTTATATCGCAGAACAGGTACATACTAAAACGAAAATATTAAGTGAGACATTAGAGAAATTGGGTTATGAACAGTCTAACACCCACTTCTTTGATACTATTACGATTACATTAGACAATACTCATAAATTAAGAGAAATAGCTGAAAAAAATGAAATTAACTTCAACTATATCAATGACAATGTAATGTCTATTTCTATAAATGAGGCCACCACCATGACCGATTTAGAAATGATAGTAGCTTGTTTTGAACAATTGTCTGGCAAGAATACACCCTTATTGGATATTGCCGCTGCTACCGATGCAATCCCTGAATCCTTAAAAAGGACTTCGGCATTTATGGAAAATGAGGTGTTTAATTCCTATCATTCTGAGACAGAATTGATGCGTTATCTTAAGAAATTAGAACGCAAGGATCTGGCACTCAACCACTCTATGATCTCATTAGGGTCCTGTACAATGAAGTTAAATGCAGCCACCGAGATGTTACCTTTGAGTATGCCGGAATGGGGAAATATACACCCCTTTGTACCTGTAGAGCAGGCAGAAGGGTATTTAACCGTACTTACGGAATTGGAGAAAGACCTTAATGTTATTACAGGATTTGCTGGCACCTCTTTGCAACCTAATTCTGGTGCCCAGGGAGAATTTGCGGGATTAATGACCATTAGAGCATATCATGCTTCGCGGGGTGAGACGCAAAGAAATGTATGTATAATTCCTGCCTCTGCCCATGGTACAAATCCTGCTTCTGCCGTAATGGCCGGAATGAAAGTAGTGGTTTCCAAGACCGATGAAAAGGGTAATATTGACCTCAAAGATTTAGAAGAAAAGGTGCAATTGCATTCGGAGAATCTCGCGGCATTAATGGTAACTTATCCTTCCACCCATGGCGTTTTTGAATCATCAATAAGACAAATTACAAGCTTAATTCACGAGCATGGCGGACAGGTATATATGGACGGAGCCAATATGAATGCACAGGTAGGATTGACAAATCCGGCAACTATCGGAGCAGATGTATGCCACCTAAACCTTCATAAAACCTTTGCGATTCCACATGGTGGAGGCGGACCTGGAGTTGGACCCATTTGTGTAGCAGATCAGCTGGTGCCCTTCTTACCAGGTAATCCGATAATAAAAACCGGCGGCGAAAAAGCAATTTCGGCCATTTCATCTGCCCCCTGGGGAAGTTCATTGGTATGTTTAATTTCATATGCCTATATAAAAATGTTAGGTGAGGCAGGATTAACCAGCTCTACTGAAATTGCCATACTTAATGCTAACTATATTAAACATAGACTAAGCGGTAAATTTGATGTTCTCTATTCTGGTGAAAATGGCAGAGCTGCACATGAAATGATCATTGATTGCAGACCATTTAAACAAAAAGATATTGAGGTAACAGACATTGCCAAACGTCTTATGGATTATGGATTTCATGCTCCCACTGTTTCTTTTCCCGTGGCCGGAACCATAATGATAGAACCAACAGAGAGTGAGAGTTTAGCTGAATTGGATAGGTTTTGTGATGCCATGATCGCTATAAGGGAAGAAATTGATAGTATTTCTGAAGATACAGCCAACAACTTGCTTAAAAATGCACCTCATACCCTGGCTATGGCCACATCTTCCTCATGGGATTTTCCATACAGCAGAGAGCAAGCTGTCTTTCCACTGCCTTATGTTGCTGACAATAAGTTCTGGCCAAGCGTAAGAAGAGTGGATGATGCATATGGTGATCGCAACTTAATATGCACCTGTACACCCATTGAAGCATATGCAGAAGTTGAATAGCTTTTAAAGTTAGTTTACAATAAGAATATCTATTCTATAACGCTGTGCTTTAATGTTTTACGACACCGAAAGCTTTGATGGGCATCGTAATTTAAATTATGCGCGCATAGTAACATCTTTGATATTTATTAACTTGTTGACCACTAACGGAAAAGAATTACGATGAAAATAGGTATTACCGGTACAGGATGTTATATACCTTCTGTGATTACCACGAATAAGGATTTTGAGGAAAGTAAGTTCCTCGATAACGAGGGGGCTTCTTTTCGTCATCCCAATACCGTTATCATTGAAAAATTTAAAGCGATAACAGGTATCGCGGAAAGAAGGTATGCAAAGAAAGAATTGAACACCTCAGATTTAGGATTTCTTGCTGCCGATTCGGCCATAAAGGATGCCGGCATAGACCCCGAAACTTTAGATTATATAATATTTGCCCATAATTTTGGTGACATCCCCTATGGTACCTGTCAGGCAGACACTGTGCCTAGTTTAGCAACGCGGGTGAAACATCTCTTAAAAATAAAAAATACTAAATGCGTTGCTTATGATATGCTGTTTGGCTGTCCGGGCTGGATAGAAGGTGTAATACAAGCACAGGCTTTTATAAAAAGTGGGTTAGCCAAAAAATGCCTGGTGATTGGTGGCGAGACGCTTTCAAGGGTTGTAGATCCCCACGATAGAGATTCTATGATCTATTCTGATGGCGCCGGTGCCGCTATAATTGAAGCAACGGATACCGATGGTGAAATTTTGGCCCATGGCTCGGAAACCCATGCTAATGGGGAGGCCTATTTTCTGTTTTTTGGGGACTCATATGACAAAAACACAGACGAAGACAAACGTTTCATAAAGATGTACGGCAGGAAGATTTATGAATTTGCCATTACTCATGTACCAAAGGCTATGAAGGCCTGTCTGGATGAAAGTGGAATACCGATTGCTGATGTAAAGAAGATATTTATTCATCAGGCCAATGAAAAAATGGACGAGGCCATAGTTAAACGATTTTATAATCTATATGACCTTGAAATGCCGGATAAAATTATGCCAATGAATATTCAAAAAATGGGTAATAGCTCCGTTGCTACCATTCCGACTTTATATCATATGGTAAAAAATGGAAAAATAGAGAATCAGAGCATCGAAAAAGGAGATGTTGTTATCTTTGCAAGTGTGGGCGCCGGAATGAATATCAATGCCTTCGTTTACAGATGTTAACACTATGTACGAAAATACCTTTCCCAACAAGCGATTTAAGCATACTTTAAATTTTCTCCAAAAACACATCGCTACCGAAGAGGCAATTTTAGACCTCGGGGTAGCTAATCCATTTTCTAAAATCATGACCACTGCGGGTTATAAGGTGACTAACACCACCGGGGAAGATCTGGACTTGAATATTGAAAATGTAGTAAATAGCAATGCCGAAGTTGTAACAGCCTTTGAGATCTTTGAGCATATGTTATCTCCTTTCCCGCTATTGAAGTCCGTAAATGCAAATAAATTAGTAGCAAGTATTCCTATGCGCTTATGGTTCGCAAAGGCCTACAGAAGTAAAACAGACCCATGGGACAGGCACTATCATGAATTTGAAGATTGGCAATTTGATTGGTTGTTAGAAAAAGCCGGATGGGAAATAAAGGACCGTCAGAAATGGACCAATCCCGTCCGTAAATTTGGTATCAGACCCTTGTTGCGCAGTATAACACCCAGATATTATATTGTCTACGCCGAGAGGAAAAAATAGCATGAAATAATGGAGAAGCTGTTATCATGTTGGGAAATACTTTATAAGCTGATGTTTTAAATTAGGCAAATCTATCAATGAATTATTACATCATCATCCCTGCACACAACGAAGAAGCATTCATTGCAGATACCCTGAATTCTGTTATAGCGCAATCCCTTTTGCCCAAAAAGGTTGTTGTAGTAAATGATAATTCTACCGATAATACACAAGAAATAATAAATCAGTTCAGCAATCGGCACTCTTTTATCACATCGGTGAAAATAGATACGAACCCAGATCATATTCCCGGAAGCAAAGTTATATATGCCTTCCAGCAAGGGTTAAAAGAAATTGATGATGCCTATGACTTTATTGTAAAACTAGATGCAGATGTCATCCTCCCAGAGCAATATTTTGAAAAGATCGCCTTTATTTTTTCCGGTCATCCTGAGGTGGGGATTGCTGGTGGTTTTATATATGAACAGGACAACAATGGCAACTGGAAACTAAATCACCCGATGAACAAAAAACACGTAAGGGGAGCCATCAAATCTTTCTCAAAAACTTGTTTTAAGGCAATTGGGGGATTAAAAGTTGCAATGGGATGGGACACGGTAGATGAATTATTGGCCCAGTATCATGGCTTTGAAATTTATACAGACCCGGAATTAATAGTAAAACATCTCCGCCCGGTTGGAAAAAATTATGATGAAAAAGCAAGCCTGCTCCAGGGTGAAGCCATGTATTCCATGCGCTATGGATTTTGGATAAGCATTATAGCCTCCCTGAAAATGGCCTGGAAGCAGAGAAGTATAAAGGTGTTCCAGAACAACTTTTTTGGTTACAGTAAAGCCAGCATGGACAACAAACCCTTTTTGGTAAACGAACAGCAAGGAAAATTTATCCGCAAACTTCGATGGAAAAACATTAAGTCGAAGCTATTCTAGTACCATTTCAATGGGCGTTCCACTTGCGCCACTTGGAAAAGCCATCCCCAATAAGGCCGAGATAGTGGGTGCTATATCCGGTATTTCTGTTCTTGCAACCGAACTGCCCTTTCTTATGCCTTTCCCATAAAATAAAAGTGGTACATGAGTATCATATATCTGTGGCGACCCATGTGTTGAACCGGTCTTTGGGTATTCTATAAACCCGGGGTTAAGCACCATAAGTATATCGCCCGAGCGATTTGGATTATATCCATTCTGCAGTATATAAGGGATCCCATGAGTATATTCATTCTGTTGCATCTGATAAGCAGTATATACCTTATCGTAAATATCATAGCTCAATAATTCCTCTGCAAGGGATTCCTGAACTTCCTTTATTCCGAGTTCCAGGTTTTGAATAGCCTTATGATCTAAAAATATCTGGTTGTTAGAAGTATTCTTTACCAGTTCTGCTGATCCGTACTTGAATTTCAAAAACTCTCTGAATTTGGGAAAATACAGGGAGCGGACAAAATAACCGGCAGGGATTTTTTGATCTTCCAAATAGGCGGGCACATTAATGGCCCCATGATCTGAGGTAAGGAAAAGTGTGTATTCCCCTTCGCCAACCTCTTTGTCTAACTCTTTTAATAGTTTTTCCAGCTCCAGATCCAGCCGAAGATAGGCATCCTGAATTTCCTTGGAATTAACCCCGTATTTGTGGCCAATATAGTCGGTACTGGAATAACTGATGGCCAGAAAATCTGTAACCTCATCTTTCCCCATTTCTTCGGCTTTCAAAGCCTCCAAAGCAAAATTTGTTGTTATACTGTTACCGTAAGGGGTGGATTTAATAATTTCAAAATCGGCCTTTTTATGGAGCAGATTTGGCGTACTATGAGGGAAAGTCGGGGTAATTTCGGTCTCAAACAGACCTTCATACTCATTATCGTCTGGTCCGCTTTCCACGTAGGTCCTAATATTTTTTAAGGTGGTCCAGGGTTTTTTATAATTTTCAACATCTCTAGATTCGTTATACTTCTTTACCCACCTGGGGAGTTCTGACATATAGTAAGAACTTGTAATCCAATTGCCTTCATGACTTCCACTGAACCAATAAGCGGCATTGGCCGTATGGCCTCCGGGTAGCACTGCTCCCCTGTCTTTAATGGCCACGGCAATTACTTTACCCCGCATTTGAGTATGTAGACGGAGCTGATCTGTCATTGTGGTGACCATCATTCTATGCGGAGACATTTTCCCGGCATTAGAAAGCGTCCCTACTGAAGTTTGAGTGTCATCCCCGGCACAGTAGGCACTGGCATTGTTCTCCTTATCGTACCATCCGTTACCAATTATTCCGTGTGTAGAAGGCGTTGCACCAGTATACACAGAAGCATGCCCCGGGCCAGTGCTGGTAGGCGCATAATTAAAATGATTGTTTTTACAATTAAATCCTTCATTTACTAATCTTTTAAAACCACCTTCCCCATAGTGGTTCCAGAATCTGGTAAGATAGTCATACCTCATCTGATCTACCACGATCCCTACCACCAGTTTTGGGGTAACAAAAGGTTTTGGCTCGGCGTTGTTTGAATTAGTTCTATTCTGGGCATTACTTAGGTTGATACCCAATGCCAGGGTACATCCAATAAGGAAGAGGAAATTTATTTTTCTTTTCATGATAGTATACGGTTGTACTCAAAAATAATTAAATAAACTCTTAAATAAATAATTCCAGATCAAATGATGCTTAATATTGTTATTTTTACAATTAGAAGACGATAAATACTACATGAACTACATAGCATCTATTGGCAGTTATGCGATTATGGTTCGCGAGGTTTTTAAGAAACCAACTAAGTGGCCAGTAATGAAATCGCTGATTTTAAAAGAAATAGATGAGTTGATCTACGGATCCATGGGGATAATCATCTTTATTTCCTTTTTTATCGGGGGAGTTGTTGCCATACAGACGGCACTTAACCTCACCAACCCATTAATTCCCAAAAACCTTATTGGCTTTGCCACGCGCCAATCTGTAATATTAGAATTTGCACCCACCTTCACCTCCATAATCATGGCAGGTAAGGTAGGTTCATATATTACTTCGAGCATTGGCACAATGAGGGTTACCGAGCAAATTGATGCCCTTGAAATTATGGGTGTAAATTCTTTGAATTATCTGGTATTTCCAAAGATTATTGCAATGCTTCTATATCCTTTTGTTGTGGCTATTGCCATGTATATTGGTATTTTCGGTGGGTGGACAGCAGCCATTTTTGGTGGACATACCTCCAGTGCTGAATTTGTGGAAGGGCTGCAACTGGATTTTATTTCCTTTCATGTAACCTACTCCTTGATAAAGTCGCTCGTTTTTGCAATGGTTATTGCAACTGTACCCTCCTATCATGGATATTATATGGAGGGCGGGGCATTAGAGGTAGGTAAAGCAAGTACAACTTCATTTGTATGGACCAGTGTGGTCATAATTATTTTGAACGGGATACTCACACAACTTTTATTGGGCTGATGATTGTAGTAGAAAATTTACATAAATCGTTCGGAGACGCTCATGTTCTCAAAGGTATCACCACAACCTTTGACAAGGGCAAAACCAACCTGATTATTGGTCAGAGCGGTTCGGGAAAGACAGTTTTCATTAAATGCCTTTTAGGCTTGTTGACTCCGGAGGAAGGAACTATAGCTTATGAAGGCAAGATATATTCAGAACTTACCGGGGATGAAAAAAGAGACTTAAGACAGGAAATGGGGATGGTATTCCAGGGTAGCGCGTTGTTTGATTCGATGACGGTAGAGGGTAATGTTATGTTCCCTTTAGATATGTTTACCAGACAATCAAAATCTGAAATGCAAGATCGGGTAGATTTTGTTCTAAAGCGGGTTAATTTGGTGGATGCAAATCACAAATATCCTGCGGAGATTTCAGGAGGAATGCAAAAAAGAGTTGCTATTGCCAGGGCAATAGTGATGAATCCAAAATTTCTCTTCTGTGATGAACCCAATTCCGGCCTGGATCCTAAAACTGCTATTCTCATAGACAATCTGATTCAGGAAATTACACAGGAATATGGCATAACCACGGTCATTAACACCCACGACATGAATTCTGTGATGGAGATTGGTGAAAAGATTATTTTTCTTAAAGATGGTGTTAAAGAATGGGAAGGCACCAACAAAGAGATTTTTAAAACAGACAATGCCGCCGTTACCAATTTTGTATACTCTTCTGAACTTTTTAAGAAGGTAAGACAGATGTATATTGAAGAACGAAATTAATTTTCACTTGTCTTAATCTGTACCTTATTATTTTTTAACCTGAGTTTAAGCCACTCGTTTAGCTTTCTGGAGTCGTTTTCAATCTTACTTTTTGTGATATTGTCGTTCCAGACCACTTCAAAAACAGGGATGGTATCTAACTTATTAAAATCTGTGATTATCGTATAAGAGAAGCCCATACTAACCAAATCTTCATAATTTGTTTTGGCCTCCTTACTTATCTCACCAAAAGGAATCTGCTGCGATGCAAGTTTACTTAACCTCGCTAATTCAACTTCCAAAATTTGAATTCTTTTATCTTTATTGACTAGTTCTGCTTTCTTGGTCTCGTACAATTCACTTACGTATTTTAATTCCTGTTGGGAACTGTTTTTTGATCCCTGAACAATTCGAAGTTCACAATCCTGTAATCTTTTAAAGTTATCCATTTTGGTGTTCCAGGTAGCAATTATATTGTCTGGAATAGTTTCGTTCCCCATAAAGACAAGTTCTATTACAGGGTTCTCACCATCGTTGTACTCAACATCTGTAAAATCTTCGAGATACCTTCCTTCTCCTGCAAACTGGTAACTGGCAATATTTTCCTCGATAAACTGGGAGGCATCATTTCGGAAACGACTTTCCTGCCAAACCTTGAAGAAAGTATACCCTGCAGGAATCATAACAGCAATGGCAACCAAAGATGCAACTCTCCCTATAAATCTCCTTTTATGAGAATTGGCATATTTCACCATTGGAAATCGCAATAATTTCAAAACCAGAAATGTGGCAAATGCTATAAATATGGTGTTAATGGTGAACAAATACATAGCTCCATAGGCGTATTCCCAATTTTTTACGGCCAGTCCAAAGCCTACTGTACATAAAGGAGGCATTAAGGCCGTAGCAATAGCCACCCCAAAAATTACTGTTGCAATTGTTCCTTTTTTAGCCCGTGCTATAACAAGGGCCAAGCCACCAAAAAAAGCAATGAGTACGTCCCGGATATCCGGGGCAGTACGCGCCAGTAATTCTGAAGATTCATCGCGCAAAGGGAATAATGCAAAAAACAAATAGGCCGTAAGTACACTTAGTACCACCATGACAGCAAAATTTTTCAAAGAGCGCCGTAATGTATCAATATCATTGATGGCCAAAGACATACCAATTCCCAAAATGGGCCCCATCAAAGGTGAGATTAACATAGCTCCTATCACCACAGCGGTAGAATTAGCGTTAAGGCCTACCGAAGCAATAAAAATTGAACATATTAATATCCAGGAAGTATGTCCTTTAAAAGGAATATCGTTAATAATCGCTTCCTTGGTCGACTCGCGATCCGTATTCTTGCGAATATCCAGCAGATCGGATAGAAACCTTCTGGTACTTCCAAGCAAGCCCTGAAAGTCTTTTCTAATTTCTTCTTTATTCTGTTCTTCTGCACTTTCGGGACTTAGTCCGCCCCCATTTTGATCCTGGTTCATAATTATCCGTAATGTTCACCAAATTTTTTCTTTACCCTGGCCAATACTTCTTTAATATGCTGTTCTTTGGCTTTAGGCATAATCATTAACACTCCTTCAATATCTACTATAATATAGTCTTTGAGGCCATCAATTACTGCCAATTTCCCCTCAGGTAATCTCACCATATTACCATCGCTGTTTTCCGCCAGCATTTTGCCGTTCACCAGTACATTCTCCTCATCATCATTTTTGAGTTTGTCATAAAGAGAGCCCCATGTCCCCAGATCGTTCCAGTCGAATGATGCCGGCAGCACATAAATGGCATCCGATTTCTCCAGAATAGCATAATCTATTGAAATATTTGCAGCCTTAGGGTAATTTTCGTTAATAAATGCCCGCTCCTCAGCAGTGTTATATATTTCTATCCCAGCCTGAAACAGGGTGTATTGTTCTGGTTGAAACTTTTTAAAAGCACTAATGATGGTATTTACACTCCATATAAAAATACCAGCATTCCATAGGTAGTTGCCCTGATCCAGAAACTCTTTTGCAGTGGCATAATCTGGTTTCTCTGTAAACTGAGCGACTTTTTTTAAAAGAGCATCGCTTTTATTATATTCAATATAACCAAACCCTGTATTGGGAAAACTGGGGGTAATGCCCAGGGTACAAATAACATCTTCTTGCTGGCTTTTCTTAAAACATTGTTCAACATCTGAAGCAAATGCCTTTTCATCTTCAATCCAATGATCACTGGGGGCAACGATCATAGTAGCCGCCGGATTTTCTTTCTGTATCTTCAAGGCAGCATACAGTATACAAGGAGCCGTGTTTCTCATGGCAGGCTCTAATATCACCTGTTTTTCTGAAATCTCGGGCAATTGTTCTAAGGTGAGCTGATTATACCTTTCATTTGTCAGTACAAGAATATTTTCTTTTGGAATAAAGGAACTTAGCCTTTGGAACGTCTTTTGGATAAGCGTTAATCCACTACCAAGCATATCATGAAACTGCTTGGGATTCTCTGTTGTACTCACCGGCCAGAATCTTGAACCCACTCCGCCTGCCATCAATATGGCGTAATAATTTTTATTCATAAGTCATTATTCTTTTACTAATTCTACCTCAGCATTTGGCTGAAATAAATAAAGCCTTCCTGTAGTCAGCTCGACACATTCATACCTTTTAACACGTTTATTTCCCCTTTTAAATAGCTTTCCATTGTACAAACGGAAAATGCTCCCCGCTGGCAATTCAAAAATGTAGTTTTTGTTAGTCCGGGCATCATACGCTTTCAAAGCTATCGATAAATTTGCATCCGTACTGCTACTGGCCTTCGGATTCCTGAAATGTGTCGCCAAAAGGGGTAATACCTTCGGTGGAAATATCTCGGGCCTTATAAAAGGCAACATCAAATGTTGGAATGTCCTTTTCCATTCTGCTCCATGGGGCTTTATTTGCCTTCCATATTTTTCAAAAGCTACCAAATGAGCAATTTCATGTACCAGGGTAATTAAAAATCGGTATTTGTTTTCTGTGGCATTAATAGTAATCTGATGACCTCCATCGGCCAATTTTCTATAATCTCCGTGCCTGGTTACTCGTTTGTTAACCACCTTTAGATGAACGGCATAATCCTTAATTAATTCAAAACAGGGAATAACCGCGCGCTCGGGAAGGTATTTTTGAAGAGTGGTATTCATCAAAACAAAAATAGGATTTATCCTCCTTCCACAATTAAAAGAAAAGATTTAATTGCCGTATTTTAAACTTAGGGGGTACTGTTAGAAACTTGCAGTAATTTCCCGTTGTAGTATTTATGGCCGGTCAGGGCAAAATCCATAATATATTCTGCCATTTCAATTGCCGATACAGGTGCTATATAACCAGGGAATGCTTCTTCTAACATCTCGGTTTGTACCGCTCCAAGGGCCAGAACATTAAATGAAGGACCTGTTTTGCTATATTCTTCGGCAAGAATTTCGGTCAGTGTAATAACGGCTCCCTTACTGGAACTATAAGCTGCGAGTCCGGGAAACTTCATACTGCCCTGTACGCCTCCCATAGAGCTTATAGAGAGGACATGGCCATCCTCTGGCATAAAGGGTAATACTACTTTTATAATCTCCGCTACACCAAGTACGTTAACCTTGTAGACTTCTTCAAAATCCTGTGCGCTTGTCTCTTTAAAGGGTTTATTTAATATTTTCCCGGCATTGTTTATTAATATATCAATCTTACCCCAACTATTTTTAAGATGAGAGCCGAGATTAAGCAAATCTTCCTCCTTGGAGATGTCAAATGAAAATGTTGATATTCCCTGGCTGTCCAATTCCTCTATAGTAGCCGTATTTCTGGAAAGTGCCAAAACATGGTGCCCATTATTGGCGAACAACTGGGCCAATTGGAACCCAATACCTCTGCTAGAACCCGTTATAATTACGTTGGCCATTATTGGTATTTAATTTCCTTCTCATCTGCATTAGTAATTCCTTCAATTACAGGAATCATTTTATTGACTACAGCAGCCATATGATCAAAATCCATTAAGGACACTTCATCACCTACTTTGTGATAATGATTAAAGTTGGTAAAATCGAAGGTGCAGAAAGTCTGAGAAGGTACGTTAAACACATCGTGAAACGGGTAATTGTCCGAACGCTGGAAGAGGTTAAATTCCTGTGCGGTTTCTAAAAACCCAATAAGGTTTTCTTCTGCATATTTATTACTTACTTCTGCTAAATTAGATTTATTGTAACCCGTGACATACATAAAGTAATCTTTTCCTGCCAGGGGAACCCCGGTCATTTCAAAATTCAGCATTGTATAAAGATCAATATTCTCTGCCTTTAATCGCTCCGCCAGATGCCTTGCGCCCAGCAGTCCTTTTTCTTCGGCACTGAAAAGTGCGAATATCAAACTTCTTTTATTATTTCCAGCATTTCCAAAATACCTGGCCAGTTCCAATACTGTAGACGTTCCTGAAGCATTATCATTGGCTCCATTGGCTATAGTATCCTTACTAATTGCAGCCTCAGCAATTACCGTAGAATCTTTCTTTGCTTTTATAATTCCTATATGATCATAATGGGCTCCAATTATTATGAATTCATTTTTTAGTTGCTCGTCATTCCCCTCAATGACACCAACTATATTATAAGCTGGTTTGGAGAAATTAGACAAGGTATCTTTATAGGAACTGAAATAAGGTTTTAAGTTATTCTGCTTAAAAATATCTTCTATAAAGCTGGCTGCTTTTTCTATCCCCTCACTTCCGGAGTCTCTTCCTTTAAGATCGTCAGAAGCCAAAAAATTCATTATACCACCTATCCTTGTTTCATTTGAAAAGTTTTCTGCGGATATCGGGGTATTTATTTCGGCAACTTTGGCGGATGCTGATGATTCCTTTTCAGACACCATCGCAATACTTCCTTTTACACCTTCAGGGGCATTCTCATCTGTCTTTGTAGTTGATTTATTTACTCTTGAAGCTCCACAAGCCACCAGCATGGTGGCAAGGAGAATAAGGATACCATTCTTCATATTTCTTGTTTTTAGGCCAACATGGTTACCGGATTTTCCAGGTAAGCCCTAAGTGTTTGTAAGAATTGAGCTCCGGTAGCTCCGTCTACAGTTCTGTGGTCGCATGCCAGGGTAACCTTCATAGTATTCCCCACTGCAATTTCTCCATTTTTTACCACAGGTTTCTGTACAATAGCCCCAACAGACAATATTGCCGAATTGGGTTGGTTGATAATAGAAGTAAACTCCAATATACCAAACATCCCCAGATTAGAAACGGTAAAGGTACTGCCTTCCATTTCGGCCGGAGTTAACTTTTTTATCCTGGCTCTTCCTGCCAGATCTTTTACCGATGCTCCTATTTGGGTAAGACTCATCTGATCTGTAAACTTAAGAACCGGCACCACCAAACCGTCCTCCACAGCTACTGCAACCCCAATATGCACATGCTGATTATAGCGAATAACATCAGGGTTCCAGGTAGTGTTTACCTGAGGGTGTTTTTTTAATGCCATAGCGCATGCCTTAACCACCATATCATTGAAGGATACTTTGGTATCTGGCAATTCATTAATTTTTGCCCTTGACGCCATTGCATTGTCCATGGCTACTTCAATGGTAAGATAATAATGAGGTGCGCTGAATTTAGATTCACTTAAACGCTTGGCAATGACCTTGCGCATTTGAGAATTCTTGACTTCTTCAAATCCTTCCTGACCTGTAGGCAGGTTTACAGGAGTTACAGGGGCAGCCACCTCTGCTACCTTAGTTTCAGGAGCTGCAGTAGTACTTGGAATTTGAGAAGGTTGATAATTCTCAACATCCCTTTTCACAATACGGCCATTGTCTCCTGAGCCCTTGATATCGGATAGGGGGATTCCCTTCTCTTCGGCAATCTTTTTAGCTAAAGGAGAAACGAAAATGCGCTGCCCTTCTTTTACCGCTGCAGTCTCAGTTTTAACAGCCTGGGGCTGTGAAGCTGCTTCAACTTTATCTTCGGTACTTGCTGCTTTGGCTTCAGCAGGTTTAGCGGATAAGACAGCATCCACGTCTGTGCCTGCAGGGCCTATGACGGCAAGGACGTCATCAACAGGGGCCGATTCCCCTTCCTGGATACCGATATATAGCAAGGTCCCGGAATAGAACGATTCAAATTCCATGGTAGCCTTATCGGTTTCTATTTCGGCAAGGATATCTCCTTCTTCTACCGTATCCCCAATTTTTTTCAACCAGCTGGCGACTGTCCCTTCCTCCATGGTATCGCTCAGACGTGGCATTTTTATAACCTCAACACCTTCCGGAATTTCGGCAGTGGCAGTTGCGGCCACCGGCGTTGGAGCACTATCACTTTGTGTATCAGCAACCTCTACTGTGTCTTCCGCCGCTTTTGAACCGGAAGAAGCTCCGTTTAAGAGCCCGGAAATATCTTCACCTTCTTCGCCTATAATGGCAAGTAAAGTATCTACAGGAGCCCCATCCCCTTCATCTATTCCAATGTGCAGCAATGTACCTTCATGAAAGGACTCAAATTCCATGGTGGCCTTATCGGTTTCTATTTCCGCCAGGATATCTCCTTCCTCTACCTTATCACCTACTTTCTTTAACCATTTAGCTACGGTGCCTTCCTCCATGGTGTCACTTAGCCGGGGCATGTTTATTACTTCTGCCATTTTCTTATAATTTGTGTTTTAAAAATGGGTAATCTTCCTGCTCATAGACCATATCGTATAATTGTTGCTTTGGTGGGTAGTCTGACTCCTCTGCAAACTTCTCACATTCTTTCACCCTTTCCTTTACGCTATTGTCTATCTCCTTGATCTCCTCCTCCGTGGCATATTTCTTTTCTTTAATAATATCCAGCACCTGGGTTATGGGATCTATTTTTTTGTATTCTTCTACCTCTTCCTTTGTTCTGTAATGTTGCGCATCAGACATGGAATGACCACGATATCTGTACGTCTTCATTTCCAGGAAAGTTGGTCCGCCTCCGCTTCTGGCCCGTTTTATAGCCTTACTCATTTCTTCTGCTACGGTAACAGGGTCCATCCCATCAACTGGCCCACATGGCATCTCATACCCAAGGCCTAATTTCCAGATTTCTGTAGCATGAGAAGTCCTTGCCACTGAAGTCCCCATGGCATATCCATTATTTTCACAAACAAAAACAACCGGTAATTGCCAAAGCATGGCCAGGTTAAAGGATTCGTGTAATGAGCCTTGTCTTACAGCACCGTCTCCCATATAACATAAAGTGACAGCATCTCTTTTAAAGTACTTGTCACCAAATGCCAATCCTGCACCAAGAGGAATTTGCCCTCCCACAATACCATGACCTCCATAAAACCTGTGTTCTTTGGAAAAAATATGCATAGAACCTCCCATACCTTGTGATGTCCCGGTTACTTTTCCGTATAATTCGGCCATCACTCTTTTAGGGTCAACACCCATACCTATGGGTTGTACATGGTTCCTATAGGCAGTGATCATTCTATCCTTGCTCAGATCCATTGCATGAAGTGCCCCGGCAAGTACGGCTTCCTGTCCGTTATAGAGATGCAGGAAACCTCTAACTTTTTGTTGGATGTAAACAGCTGCTAATTTGTCTTCGAACTTCCTCCAGAAGAGCATATCCTCATACCATTTGAGATAAACTTCCTTGGTGATTTTTTCCATATGCTATACTTTGTGAATACTATTTAATTGCCAAACGCTTTTGAAGTACTATTTCAAAGGGAGCTTAGCCTGGTATAAATTACATTATTCTGCAAGCACAAATGTAACATATAAAATAAAGGTGGAAAAATGAAAAAACCCATCTATACACCAGAAATTAAAAAAACTATTTTAATCTTTTAAATTCTGTTTTATAAATCGGGATCAATTGTAGTACAAGGCCCAATTTAAATTTTCAGAGATAAGAATTATCGAAACCAAGAGGAAGCAGTTCCGCTATCGCATTGCAGTTATATACCTGTCCAATTTCGCCCATCATTAATAGCCTGATAGTTCCTTCCTGTTTTTGTTCGTATTCGGCGATAGACTGTCTGCAGTTACCGCATGGCGCAGCTGGCCGGTTTACCTTGTAGTTCTGAGAACTGGCACTAATGGCTATAGCAGTAATCGGTATTCCGGGATAAAGGGCTCCGGCCTGAAAAACGGCTACGCGCTCCGCACAAAGCCCAGATGGGTATGATGCATTTTCCTGATTACTCCCAATAACTATTTCACCAGTACTCATCAGTACGGCAGCTCCTACTTTAAAATTGGAATAGGGGGCATATGCATTTTTTCTCGCTTCCACAGCGGCATTCATTAACAATTGATCTTCCTCTGATAATTCATCCAGGGAATCATAAACCGATAATTCAAAACCAACGTTTCTCTTTTGCATATACCAAGGGTTAATAGCGTAAGCCTAAAATAATAAAACCTGCGCTAAGGCAGGTTTTATTATTCAATTTATATTGTATAATTACTAATCATTAAAAAATTCTTCTCCCAAATTAAATGTAAGGGAAAATCTAAGCGTATTCTCCAAAGGATTTCTCACTTGTGATGTGGAGAATAAATAAGAAAGATCTACCTGTGCAGCTTTGAATTTAAATCCTGCACCAAGTGTAAAGAACTTTCTGGATCCCTTTTCCTCACTTTCATTGAAATATCCGGTCCGGATCATGAAAGCATCCTGATAAATATATTCAGCTCCCAACGCCCAGGTAAATTCTTTTAATTCTTCACTGAATCCATCAGGGGCATCATTGAACGACTTAAAGACTCCGTTGAAAAAAGTAATGTCCTGATACTCCAGATTATCATCTGCATCAACATCTCCATCACCATCAAAATCCTGAGGAGTAGGTACTAAAAGTTTATTGAATTCAGTAGTAACACCTATAACATTATCCTGATCTAGTATAAAATCAAAACCACCACCAAATTTTAGATTGGTAGGAAGGAAGTTTTCCTGGCCTCCTTCGTCGTACTTGATTTTTCCTCCGAGGTTAGACAAGTTAAAACCTGCTCTCCATCGACCATCAAAACTGTTATAAGCAATTTCCCTGGAGCGGTAATAACCGGCGACATCTACAGCAAAAGAGCTGGCAGCCTGAGAATCTATATTCTCGTCCTGAGGAAGTTTTAAGTTAGACCTGATATACCTACCGCCAACGGCCATAGAGAACGTAGGACTCAACTTTAAAGAATAAGAACCATCTATTGCTAATTCATTTGGCTTGGCGAGGGTTCCGGGATCATTAGCAAATTGCCTTAATTCAATTTCACCTAAGGTAAAATACCTAAGGCTCATAGCAAATGCACTCTGATCATTAATTTTGTTATAAAAATTACCGTTTAACAGCGCAATATCCGTAATAATGCTCTCCAAATAGGGCGTGTAACTTACACCAATACCCATCTTACGTTCTGCGAAAGCAAATTTGGCAGGGTTCCATTGTTGGGAAAAGGCATCAACTGAAGTTGCTACTCCCATATCTCCCATACCAGCCGCTCTAGCATCGGCGGCTATTGTTAAAAAGGGTACTGCGGTGGTAATTACTCTATCTTCCTGTGCAGATATTTTACAGACTAGAGTCAATAAGACTATAAGCAATAATTTTTTCATTTCTTCCTCTTAGAGTTTATTTGGGACAAAAATCTTAATTAAAAATTAATTCCTCAAATATATTAGTTGTATTACATGTAAACGACCATTTTAAAAATATCTTGTACACTGAACTGATTTATTTTAACTATTACCGATAAACCCCTTTAAAATATGACTTAAGTGGGTAATTGAACGTCGGCAAAACGCCTAAAATCGTTCAGCTTGAATTCAACGCACTTCAAACCTGACTAAAAGAATGTATTTCATCCATACTAGAATGTATTTTGAATCGTTATGAAATTAAATAGTTTCCCTGAAGCTATTGGGCATTACCGCGTTACAGAAATATTTTTCAGAACTATAAAATATTATGTGTAAATCATCGTTTTATATGCCGAAAGTGACACATAGATTAAATATAATGCAAATAACAGTCCTATTAGAGTCAAGGTCTGTTGTTGAACTTAAGTCCTAAATACAGATGAAAAAACAATTTATCAAAGTTGTACTCTCTTGTGCAGTAGTAGCCGGAGGTTTAACAGTAACAAGCTGTAAAAAATCTTCATCATCTTCAAAAAATGTATCAAGAGCCACTGGCTGGAAGATCAATGCCAAAGAAGGTGGCTTCCAATATAATTCAGATTTTAAGGAGCAGGAAACTGCACCTGGCCTTGTTTTTATTGAAGGAGGAACATTTACCAAAGGAAAAGTACAAGACGACGTAATGCACGATTGGAACAATACCCCTACTGCGCAACACGTTCAGTCCTTTTATATGGATGAAACCGAAGTAACCAACGTGATGTATCTGGAATACCTGGACTACCTCAAAAGTGTTTATCCTCCGGAAAATCCTAAATACGCCAATATTTACAAGGGAGCTTTACCCGATACTCTCGTATGGAGAAACAGATTGGGCTTTAACGAAACAATGACCAACAATTACCTAAGGCATCCTGCTTATGCAGAATATCCTGTAGTTGGTGTTAACTGGGTTCAGGCCGTTCAATTTGCGGAATGGAGAACCGACCGGGTTAATGAAGCCATGCTAGAAAGAGAAGGATATCTTGCCAAGGACGCAAAATACAAGGCAGTAACCGGGGAGGTTGAAGGTACTTTTAATACCGAAGCTTATTTAAACAGACCAGAATCTGTTTATAATGGTCAGATAGATTCTCTACAGGGAAAACAGAAAAAAGATTCAGTATCGAACTTTGCTAAGCGAAGCAGTGGAATTATAATGCCGGAATATCGCCTACCGACGGAGACAGAATGGGAATATGCCGCAGCAGCACTACAAGGCTCCAGAGAGTACAACAATTACAGGGGTAGAAAAAAATATCCTTGGGAAGGTGATTATACAAGAAACGGACAACGTGTAGGTAGAGGTGATCAGTTAGCCAACTTTAAACAAGGAAAAGGAGATTACGGCGGAATTGCCGGATGGTCCGATGACGGCGCTGATATCACTGCCGAAGTTAAATCGTACAAACCAAATGATCTTGGACTTTACGATATGGCTGGTAATGTTGCCGAATGGGTGGCTGATGTATACCGTCCTATAGTGGATGACGAAATAAGTGATTTTAATTACTACAGAGGTAACATTTATATGAAAACTGCCATAGGTGAGGACGGAAAAGTCAATATCCTGAGAGACAGTATTATGTATGATACCCTGCCCAACGGAAAAATAGTTGCCGTGAACTTGCCAGGTGAGATCAAGATGGTTCCTGTTGATGAGAAAGAAACTTATTTAAGAACAAATTTCTCTAGCAGTGATAACAGAGGATACAGAGATGGTGATCCGGGGTCTACAAGATTCTTCGACAGATTTGCTGATGAGGACGAATCCAGAAACAGAAAAATGTACGATTCTCCAAGACATAAAGTAGAGCGAGATTCTATCGGTAATATCGTCAGAGGTTATGACGAATCTAACAACAGAACTTCCCTTATAAATGACGAAGTACGGGTATTTAAAGGAGGTTCGTGGAGAGATAGAGCGTACTGGCTGGATCCTGCACAAAGAAGATACTTACCACAGTACATGGCTACGGATTACATTGGATTCCGATGCGCTATGTCTAGAGTAGGGTCTAAATCTAAGACTAAGAACAAAACTGTTAGAGGCAAAAGAGCCAAATAGTTTAAACTGATATACTACTATAAAAACCCTGTCCTAACGACAGGGTTTTTTGTTGGCCTTTAATAGCGATTTCAGCAGAGGACCAATTAAATTTAGCTAACTCCTAAAGTATTACGGGAAACTTTAAAGCTTTTAGCATGATGCAATTTGCCACTGTAGATAAAGAAAATTAATGCATTAATGGCATTTTAGGCTATTTTTTCATTTCTCAGAAAGCCTTTATGGGGTTTTATAGGAGCAATAATTCCAGTAACTTTAGTGGCTGAACTATTTGCCTTCAAAAAGCGACAATGAAAACCCGAAGCTGTAAATGACAATACAAGAATTGCACAGGCATTTCCTGAAGCACCCTCAGATTAGTACAGATACACGTAAAATTGAATCTAATGCTATATTTTTTTGCCTGAAAGGTGAAAATTTTGACGGGAACACCTTCGCTAAAAATGCCCTGGCCAAGGGTGCTTCCCTGGTTATTGCTGACGATCCCAGCTACGCTAAGGATGATAAGATTGTGCTTGTAGAAGACGTGCTGTCCTGCCTTCAGGAGTTGGCGAGTTTTCACAGAAACTATTGCAAAGCAAAGGTAATTGCCCTGACCGGCAGTAATGGCAAGACGACAACCAAAGAGCTCATTTATGCGGTTCTCTCTAAAAAGTACAATACCATAGCTACCAAAGGGAACTTAAATAACCATATTGGCGTACCCCTAACTTTACTCAGCATACAGCAAGACACTGAAATAGCAATCATAGAAATGGGGGCCAATCATCTGAAGGAAATTGAATTTTTGGCGGCTATTGCGCAACCCGACTTTGGTTATATTACCAATTTTGGGAAAGCGCACCTGGAAGGATTTGGAGGAGAGGCCGGAGTAATAAAAGGTAAATCGGAACTCTATGAGTATTTAATGAGCCATAACAAGCATATCTTTCTCAATGCCGACGACCCTATACAATCTAAAAAATTAGCTGAGTACATAAAGAAGTTTGGGTATAGCCAGGACGATCCCAAATACTATAATATTAAATTAGAGGCCGCTGATCCCTTTGTTTCTTTAGCTGTGGAAGACATAACCATTACTACCAAATTGATAGGAACATACAACTTTACCAATTGCTGTGCCGCTGTTTTAATTGGGAAATACTTTAATGTAGAAAAGATCGATATTAAAGAGGCATTAGAAGAATATGTTCCCACAAACAACCGTTCTCAACTTCTGGTAAAAAGCGGACATAAGATAATTTTGGATGCCTACAACGCAAATCCTTCAAGTATGCAGGTAGCACTGGAAAATTTTAATCAAATGAAAGCTTCCTACAAAATTGTTTTTCTAGGAGACATGTTCGAATTAGGGGGTGTAGCAGAAGAAGAGCATCAAAAAATTGCGGATTTGGCCGACAATATGAATTTTAACCAGGCCTTCCTTATTGGCGAAAATTTTAATAACACCAAGACTACCCTGAAGAAATTCCGGACTTTTAACGATTTAAGCCAGTATCTTGAAAAACAGCAGTTACCGCCTGCAGATCTCTTAATTAAAGGTTCCCGGGGAATGGCTCTGGAAAGGATCCTGGATATTCTTTAGTACCCTGGTGCAATTAGGGCCGAACGCAAAGCAAAGGTCTGGCAGACCTTTGATAGTGAGGAGCCAGGCGGTGCGATGGC
>NZ_JAFMPW010000006.1 GCF_026126425.1 Muriicola sp. Z0-33 | reverse complement strand
GCATTAGGGCCTTCTGCCCCTTCTACACTCACCAGAGAAACGTGGTCTGGCTGGCCATCACCTACACAGAAAAAGAAAGGATCTTCACTTAAGGTGCCCCCGTTTACCGTAGCCTGAATTGGAGGAAGGACAACAACTGTGTCCGATGCCTTAGCGATAAAACTGCTAAGGAGCATTGTTCCTAAAAACAACAGAAACAGGAAGTTTCCATAGGTGTTTTCAAGGATAAAACTTGGTTTAATGAGTAAATTTCTTTTCATATCAATCAGTTTTTAGATTCCATACCAAACTAATCGACTTTCTATCTATCGGGAGTCACAAAACCTTAAACTTTTAAAAGCGGTTTGCAATAATTTTGTGATCATTTGATTTGATTTTGATTCACTTTGTCCTGAGATATTATTACTTTCAAGCCAGGTCAGGGATTGACAGGCTTTCGGTTAATTTTATGACCACGTGATATTTATGTGATACTTTTTAACTTTTTTCGCATTGTACAGCTTATGAAAAAAATACTCATCATAGAAGACGATCCCGAGATTATAAAACTGCTCGAAATTCACCTGACAGACCTTATATATAGTACAGAAAAGGCAATGGATGGTGCAGCCGGACTGCAGATGGCATTGGATAATAATTATGACCTTATCATCCTGGATCTGACATTGCCCATAATGGACGGGGTTGAAGTGTGCCGTAAACTGCGCGCAAAGAAAAGCACCCCTATCATTATGCTGACCGCAAAGTCTGAAGAAATAGACCGTGTACTGGGTCTGGAAATTGGGGCGGACGACTATATTACAAAACCTTTTAGTATAAGAGAATTATTGGCCAGGATAAAAGCCGTAATTCGAAGAACAAGTGCCCCGGCCCAAGCCGAAAAATCTAATTCGTCCTTAAACTTTGAAGGCCTGCAGATTGATGTTGAGAAAAGAAAAATTACGGTGAACGGACAACGTATAGAACTTTCACCAAAGGAATTTGAACTGCTTGTGCTGATGGCCTCAAATCCGGGACGCAATTATTCCAGAAGTGATCTGTTAAACATGATCTGGGGCTATAATTTTGAAGGGTATGAGCATACTGTAAATTCGCACATTAACAGATTGCGGGCTAAAATTGAGTCGGATATGGCCAATCCAACCTATATCCTCACCACCTGGGGAGTAGGTTATAAGTTTAACGAAGATATAAAGGTATGAACAGCCCGGAAAAAACCTTAACCCCTAAATTAATAAAGAAGCTTTGGTTAGCTTTTATATTGATCATTGTACTCATGGGGGCTTCCTATGTGCTAATCACAGGGTATTTTGCAAACAAACACAATGAAGCTACAGCTCAGCGTGTTAATGCGGATATCGCAGCCCACCTGATTGAAGAGAAGTTTCAGAATGCGTCACCTTTTCTGGAAGATGGCAGCCCTAACAAAGAATTATTTGGCGACTTGATGCACGACATGATGGCCGTCAACAGGAGCATTGAAGTATATTTATTGGATACCGGAGGAGAAATTATGTATTCTGTTGTGCTAGACCACAGCGACAATGCCCCCATCAAAAAAGTATCCCTGGCCCCCATCCGGGAATTTATAAAAGACAAAGGAGAAAACTATATATTGGGTGATGATCCCAGAAATCCCGGAAAACAAAAGATATTCTCTGCAGCTCCCTTTAATGTAGATGGAAAAGAGGGTTTTATTTACATCATTCTTGCGGGCCAGAATTTTGAATTGACCAGCGATAATTTAATGGCCCAGTACTTTGTAAAATTGGGGATAGGTGCTACCCTGCTAACGATGCTGTTTGCAGCTATTATTGCACTACTCAGCATTTGGTTTCTTACCAAAAACCTTAGGTTAATTACTGATACTGTTAGAAAATTCAGGGAAGGAGATCTGGCTGCCAGAATAGAAGACCCTGATAAATCTGACATAGAAGTATTTGCCCATTCCTTTAACGAAATGGCCGATACTATAGTAGGAAATATTGATAAGATGAAGTCGGTTGATGGATTAAGACGCGAGCTTATTGCAAATGTCTCTCACGACCTGAGGACACCCTTGGCTATCTTAAAGGGTTATGTGGAGACCATGCAGATGAAAAAAGATTCGCTTTCGGAAACTGAAAAAGATGAATACCTCCAAATTACTCATGATAATGTTGATAAATTATCCAATCTTATCAATCAGCTGTTTGAATACTCCAAACTGGAAGCAGAACAGGTGAGCCCGGTAAAGGAGCCTTTTTCAATTACCGAATTATCTCATGACCTGGTTGCTAAATTCAAGGTAATAGCGGCTAAAAAGAATATAGACCTGGTTTTAGACAACCCCAGTGAAAATAGTATTGTTTTCGCTGATGTCAGCCTGGTTGAACGTGCCTTACAAAACCTTATAGAGAATGCCATAAAATTTACAGAACCTAAGGGTCGGGTGGTTTTATCTATTAAGCGCAAGGACGAGAATGTTGAAATAAATATTACCGACACAGGAACAGGCATACCCTTAAGTGAACAACCCTATATATTTGATCGGTACAAGCAGGTAGAGAAGAATACTAAAAAACAGGGATATGGCCTCGGACTTGCCATAGTCAAAAAGATAATGGATTTACACGATACCTCTATTACGGTATTGAGCAAACCCAAGGAAGGAAGTTCTTTTATTTTCAATTTACCTGCTTACCAGGTATAAAGGGAAAATAATTGCTATGAGAGCGGAGAACCCTGATGTAATAGTCAGGGTTTTTTTGAATTATAACTTACTGATAAAACTTCCGTAAAGGTCTTTAAATTGGTAGCCTTCGGAAAAGCGCTGCCTGCTTAACTTTTTGTGCGCTACAAGTCCCCATAAAAGCAATTCTTTTAGAAAATAGCTGTCTTTTTTGTCTATATCGGGTTGATGAACTTTAATGAGTTCATTTAAAGGAGAAATGGCATCTAACTGCCTCTTGTACTCTTCTTCAGTAAGCTCATCGAGCAATTCAAATCCGTTGCCTTCAAAGAACCAATGTAACAATTCGTCATAAGGCGTTTCGGCATCCTTTCGTTCCAACTTGTTGATTTTCGGAAAATACATTGGAAACATGGTTTTAACAGCATCATCAATCAATATAGATGCAACACCATCAGCCCCTTCCTGCTCACCTTCATAAACCAATTCTATTTTCCCGGTAATGGCCGGAATTACCCCTACAAAATCGCTTAAACGGACGGCAGTTTGATCTGCCCCCAGCTTAAGGGCCCTTCGTTCGGCAGTACTTAATAAGTTTTCAAAAGCAGTTATACTGGTTCGCGCACTAACGCCACTTTTAGCATCTACATATTCACTGTTCCTGGCTTCAAAACTAATCTGCTCTAACAGGTCTTTGGCCAATTCGGATACATAGACCATATTCACCTGGCTGTTATCGAGCCTGGCTTCCTGGTCCGTAATCTTCCTTGCAGTCGCAATATCTTCGGGGTAATGGGTCAAGATCTGAGATCCTATTCTGTCTTTCAGTGGTGTCACTATGCTTCCTCTGTTGGTATAATCTTCCGGGTTGGCTGTAAAAACAAATTGCATATCCAGCGGTAACCTGAGCTTAAACCCCCTGATTTGAATATCACCTTCTTCCAGAATATTAAAAAGAGAAACCTGTATCCTTGCCTGAAGATCTGGAAGTTCATTTATTACAAAAATACAGCGATTGGCCCTTGGTATCATACCAAAATGAATCACCCTGTCATCGGCATAGGAGAGTTTTAAATTAGCAGCTTTAATAGGGTCAACATCACCAATGAGATCTGCGACGGTAACATCCGGGGTAGCTAATTTCTCATAAAATCTATCCGATTTGTGCAACCATTGAATAGGGGTACTATCTCCCTGATCCTTAATAAGTTCTTTGGCATAGCGCGACAGTGGTTTTAATGGGTCGTCATTGATCTCAGATCCTTCAACTACAGGAATCCAATCGTCTAGCAAGTCTACCATTAGCCTGGCCAACCTGGTCTTGGCTTGCCCTCTAAGACCTAAAAGATTAATATTATGCCTGGATAATATGGCTCTTTCCAATTCGGGGATTACAGAGTTCTCGTAACCCCAGACCCCTGCAAAGGTCTCTTCTCCCGCTTTTATTCGGGATATCAGATTTTGGCGGAGTTCTTCTCTGATTCCCTTGCTTTGGTAACCCGCTTTTTTTAGTGCTCCTAGGTTTTTAATTTTCTTATAATCCAATTCCATTTTTTTTAATGTATTTATCAATACTTTATTTTAGCCTTTTTCTCCTGTTGGCTTCATAATCCTCAAAAATCATTTCTCCCAGCCCCTTTAATCCGGTAAAGAAAGCTTTGCCCTTGTTTGCTTCCGTAAAATGCCTTATAAATTGCATTAAATACGGGTCCTGAGCAATCATAAAGGTGGTAATAGGAATATGAAGTTTTCTTGCCTGTCGGGCCATATTATAGCACTTTTCAACAATAAAATCGTCCAGGCCAACACTGTTTTTGTAATATTCTCCATCGGGCATTCGAAGACAACTTGGCTTCCCATCGGTAATCATAAAGATCTGTTTGTTGGTATTCCTTTTTCTTCTCAACATGTCCATAGCCAGTTGTAACCCTGCCACTGTATTGGTGTGATATGGCCCCACTTTCAGGTATGGTAATTCTTTAATAGCGATGGGCCAGGCATCATTACCAAATACCAGAATATCGAGGGTATCCTTGGGGTACCTGGTGGTTATCAGTTCGGCCAGGGCCATTGCCACTTTTTTTGCAGGTGTTATACGGTCTTCTCCATATAAAATCATACTATGGCTAATATCTATCATCAACACCGTACTCATCTGAGCTTTGTACTGTGTATCTTCTACGACCAGATCATCTTCACCCAATTGAAAATTTCCTATTCCATGATTAATCTGTGCATTCTTGAGGCTTTCGGTCATGGAAATTTGTTCTAGTCCGTCGCCAAATCTATACTCCCTGAAATCTCCTGTATGTTCGTCACCCTGTCCGGACTTCCCTGTTTTATGGTTCCCGGAACCACTGCGTTTGAGCTTGCCAAAAATCTGATCCAGAGCGCGCTGTCTTATGATACGCTCCATCTTTGCGGTGATCGAGATACTACCGCCACCTGATCCTTCCTCACCCTCATCGCCTTCATTCATGTCTCCACCACCATCTTTAAACTCTTCGCGAATATACCCTTTGGCCTTTAAGTCTTCAATGAAATCATCTATGGTATAATCGTCATCTGTCAGTTCATACTCTTTGTCGAGTTCACGCAACCAATCGATAGCCTCATCAAAGTCGCCTGAAGTATGGGTAATGAGTTCCTGAAAAATATCAAAAAGTTTTTCGAAGGGAGACTGTTCCTTTGCCTGGAAAGCAGAAAATCTAAAACCTTTTCTTTGAATCATAGACATCTTATAAAAATAAGACATTTAGACCAGCGTCAGAATATTTTTAAGAAATCTTAACTAAGATGAAGAATGCCTGCTGTTCAGGACCGCTGCGATATCATTAAGTCTGAATCCTTTGGCCTGCAGGAGAATAAGATAATGGAATAATAGATCCGCACTTTCATTTAGAAATAAGTCGTCGTTATCGTCTTTCGCTTCTATTACCGTTTCAACTGCTTCCTCCCCCACTTTTTGGGCAATCTTGTTGATCCCAGACCGGAAAAGGGATGCCACATAGCTCTTCTGGTTTTGGGTGTTGTTCTTGCGTTCAGAAATGATCTCTTCCAAAATGGTTAAAAACCCAAAATTTGGATCATTCTTTTCATCCCAGCAGGTATCACTTCCTGTATGGCATGTTGGGCCTTCGGGTTGCACCGATATCAATAAAGTATCGCGGTCACAGTCCAGCTTAACATCAGTAAGATGTAAAAAGTTGCCACTCTCTTCTCCCTTGGTCCACAACCGATTTTTACTTCGGCTATAAAAAGTAACTTTCCCGGTAGCCTGTGTTTTAGTAAGTGCTTCTTCGTTCATATAACCAAGCATAAGCACTTTGGATGTAACATTGTCTTGTATTATGGCCGGTACAAGACCATCCTGAGTTTTACTAAAATCTACATTCATATGTATTTATTTTTGCCCGATACGGTGAGAACCCGGCTCGGACCGTTATAATCTTACTGCTATTCCTTTATTTTGCAATGTTTCTTTGAGGTGTTTTATTTCCATTTCCTTAAAGTGAAAAACACTTGCAGCCAATGCCGCATCTGCTTTTCCACTGGTAAAGGTATCTACAAAATGCTGCATATTTCCTGCTCCTCCCGAAGCAATTATGGGAATGTTTAATAAAGTTGATAGTTTAGCCAGGGCTTCGTTCGCAAAACCTTCTTTAGTGCCGTCATGGTCCATTGAGGTGAATAGTATTTCCCCGGCTCCGCGCTCTTCTACTTCCTTAGCCCATTTGAACAAATCTATTTCTGTAGGGACCTTACCTCCAACCAGGTGTACCTTCCACTCGCCATCAATTTGCTTTGCATCAATGGCCACAACTATGCATTGCGATCCAAATTTTGCGACAAGATCATTTATCAATTGTGGATTTTTTACGGCCGAGGAGTTAATAGATACTTTGTCTGCACCGTTATGCAGCAAGACATCCACATCTTCAACAGACGAAATGCCTCCGCCAACAGTAAATGGAATATTAACTTTTTCGGCTACATGATAAACAAGTTCAGCAAGGGTTTTTCTGCGTTCTTCTGTTGCTGAAATATCTAGAAACACTAGTTCATCTGCCCCTTCTCTTGCGTATATATCAGCGAGCTCCACAGGGTCTCCGGCATCTCTTAGGTCAACAAAATTTACGCCCTTTACGGTACGGCCATTTTTGATATCGAGACAAGGAATGATTCTTTTTGCCAACATTTTTATCAATTGTTTTTTGTGGTTAAATCGATCCCATCATAAAATCCAAGGTCCTGATCTTTTAAAATTTTTGTCCAGTATGCTATCTGTCCGGTATGATAAGAATAGTGCTCCACTACATGCATTATTATACCTGCTCCGGATAAATTAAACCCCTGTACCTTTCGTCTAAATAGCATATTTTTTAACGTACAGGAACTGATGGTCTCTTTTACTTTATCTACCTTTCTTTGAAGCATATCAATTAGCGCTGATGACGAAAGACCTGGTTCTGAGGAAAACTCGCTATCGCGTTCTCTGATGTCCTCAGTGTTTCCTAAAGCTGCCAATACATACTGATGCATATTACCGCAAAGGTGGAGGATTAAATTTCCTACACTATTGGAGTTGGGATTAGGCTTCTTCCAAATATCCTCCTCCTGCAGAAAAGAAAGGCTGCTTCGGATCATTCTGGTGCTCTCATCTAACCTATAAAGCGCATTTTCAATAATTTCCTGTCGCAGTTCATTTGCTTTTTTCATAGCCTTATAATATAGTCTTGCAACTGTTTTAATGTTATTCTATTCTCGTAAATGGCTTTTCCTATTATTACCCCATCACAACCTATTTCTTTAAGCTGGGGCAGTTCGTCAAAGGAGGAAATTCCCCCACTGGCGATGAGTTTTAAACCAGGTACTTTCTGGTCCTCCACCCCACTTAATCCTACAGTTGTCTTGTTTATAGCCGTTTGATCAATAATCTTTTTATACAAATCAAAAGATGGTCCCTGCAACATCCCATCTTTACTGATATCGGTGCAAATGACATATTTAATTCCTTGCTTTAGGTAAGATTTTATAAAAGGCAGTAAATCTTCTCCGGATTCCTTTTGCCAGCCGGAAACTGCAACTTTCTCATCTAGCGCATCTGCTCCCAGTATTATTTTATCAGGACCATAACCAGCGATCCAGGTTTTAAAAGTTTCTTTATCGCTTACGGCAATGCTTCCTCCGGTAATCTGATCGGCCCCGCTTTCAAAAGCTATTCTAAGGTCTTCATTAGTTTTAAGCCCCCCGCCAAAATCTATCTTGAGATTGGTTTTAGAAGCAATCTCCTCCAGTACTTTATGATTTACAATATGCCTGGATTTAGCCCCATCAAGATCTACCAAATGCAGGTACTGAATACCATTGGCCTCAAATTCTCTGGCTACTTCCAAAGGGCGCTCATTATATATTTTTTTGGTGCTATAATCCCCTTTAGAGAGCCTGACACATTTTCCTTCTATAATATCTATCGCCGGTATTATTCTCATAACATCTATAAATAAACTTAGCTATCCATGGCCATCCACAGCTTTGAGTTCCCCACGCTTTGAAACCCAAATGGTGTATACAACCCTTGAGCGTCCCTGGTCTTAAGAGCAAAAGTCTGCACTTTTTTAAGGGACTTATGTTTCAAAATGAAGCGCATAAGTTGTTTCCCATATCCCTTACCCTGAACCTCCGGGAAAATAATCACATCCATCAAATATGCAAACACAACAAAGTCTGTAACAACTCTCGCAAACCCTATTTGTTTATCATTCTGATCATACATTCCAAAACAAAGACTATTGTCTATGGAGAGCTGTACGTCCTCTAATGTCCGATTCTTACCCCAATACGATTTTATGTGTATATATTCATAAATCGCCATCACATCTAATTTGTCTTTATTTGTGGAAATGCTGCAATTCATGATTCATATTTTTTCTAAAAAATTCTTCAACATCTTTTCCCCGGGAGAACTGCTCTTTTCGGGATGGAATTGTGTGCCGTAAAAATTGTCCCTGCCCAAAGCTGCGCTATAAGGGAGCTCATATTCCGATATTGCAATGGTATCCTTACAAACCGGGGCGTAATAACTATGAACTAAATACACATATTCCTTATCCCGTATCCCTTCAAAAAGAGGTGTTTTTAGTTGGCTTATCTGGTTCCATCCTATCTGTGGAACTTTTACTGCATTAGAAAACCTAAGTACATCTATATCAAAAATCCCCAGGCCTTCCGTGCTACCTTCCTCAGAATAATTACACATAAGTTGCATTCCCAGACATATCCCCAGGACAGGCTGTTTAAGGTCTCTGATTATTTGCTTGAGTCCGCTATTATTTAACTTCCTCATTGCACTACTTGCCTCACCAACTCCGGGGAAAATTACTTTATCGGCCGCAATAATTTCCTGAGGATCGTCGCTTAGGTAGGCCTCATAGCCTAGCCGCTCTATGGCAAACTTTATGCTTTGAATATTACCTGCGCCGTAATTTATTATTACAATTTTCATTGATTCTGAATTTAGTGAGACTCCTCACTGCTAATGAACTATTTGTCGTCTGTATGGTGGAACACTTTAAGTTCATTTACAACATTCCCTTTGTACTGGGTAAAATCATTTTTTCCACATCGCGTCTTACCGCCATTTTTATGGCTTTGGCAAAAGCCTTGAACACGGCTTCGATCTTGTGGTGTTCATTGGCCCCTTCAACTTTAACATTTAGATTGGCCTTTGCGCCATCTGTAAAAGATTTAAAGAAATGATGAAACATTTCTGTGGGCATGTCCCCTACCTTTTCCCTATTGAATTCTGCTTCCCAAACCAACCAATTACGGCCGCCAAAATCTATGGCAACCTGCGCCAGACTATCATCCATTGGCAGGCAGAACCCGTAGCGCTCTATCCCTAATTTATTTCCCAGGGTTTTGTGAAAAACTTCTCCAAGGGCAATTGCCGTATCTTCAATAGTATGGTGCTCATCTACCTCCAAATCTCCTTTGACCTTGATTTCAAGATCCATTTGCCCGTGTCTGGCAAGCTGATCTAACATATGATCAAAAAAAGCAAGTCCGGTTTTAATGTCGCTATTTCCGCTGCCATCCAGATTTAACTTTATAAAAACATCTGTCTCTTTGGTCTTTCTGGAAATTTCAGCAATACGGGATTCCACTTTTAAAAACTCGTATATTTTCTCCCAATCATTACTCTCCAACGCTATATAGTTAGACAGTTCCTTTTTCTCCACTGTGATCTCTTCTACCCCAAGCTGAGTATTATCATTCATAAATATACCCCTGGCTCCGAGATTTTTGGCCAGTTCTATATCTGTAAGCCTGTCTCCAATTACATATGAAGCACCCAGGTCATACGCATTGTCAAAATAGCTGGTCAACATTCCTGTTCCCGGCTTTCTGGTATCGGCATTGTCTTTTGGGAAAGTCCTATCTATAAAAATCTCCTTAAACTCCACTCCTTCATTTTCAAAGGCCTTTACTATAAAATTATGAACAGGCCAGAAAGATGCCTCCGGAAAAATTTCAGTTCCAAGTCCATCCTGATTGGTTATCATAACGAGTTCAAAATTGAGTTCTCTGGCTATTTTACCAAGGAAAGCAAACGCTTTTGGATAGAATTCCAACTTCTCAAAACTATCAATTTGTTCATCCTCGGGCTCCTTAATTATTGTGCCGTCCCTATCTATGAATAGTACTTTTTTTCCCATTAGTCCAATGCTTTTAAGGTACTGATTAGTCTTTTATTTTCACTTGGTGTCCCTACAGTGAATCGCAGAGTATTATTGCAAAGTGGCTGCTTACTCCTGTTTCTTACCACTATGCCCATTTCAATAAGCTGTATATAACGTTTTTGGGCATCATCAACCCTGACCAGAAGGAAATTAGCATCTGTGTCAAAAATATGCTCTATACATCCAATTGGTTCTAAAGCCTTAATCAAGAGCTTTCTTTCCCTTAGAATATCAGCTACTTCAGCAGCTATCAATTCAGGGTTCGAAATTTGTTCTAATGCCCTTGTTTGTGTCAGTTCATTGACATTGTAAGGCGGTTTTATCTTGTTTAAGATATTTATTATTTCTTCAGAGGCCATGCATATTCCCAGTCTAATCCCGGCCATTCCATAGGCCTTAGATAATGTCTGCGTTACCACCAAATTAGGAAAGCTCGATAATTTTCGTGTCCAACTTTCATGTTCAGAAAAGTCGATATACGCCTCATCTATCACCACCAGGCCATTGAATTTTTCTATAATCTCTGCCACTATCTCATCTGAAAAACTATTTGCAGTCGGGTTATTCGGTGAGCAAATAAAAATAATCTTGGTGTTGCTATCGACCTTTTTCAAAATTTCATCTGTATTGGGCTCAAAGTCATCCGTCAGGAAAACAGTTCTATTCTCAACCGCATTTATTCCTGCGAGCACTCCGTACATACCGTAGGTTGGAGGCATGGTTATAACATTGTCTTCATTGGGTTCACAGAACGCCCGAAATAGCAGATCCAACACTTCATCACTCCCATTTCCCAGGAGCATTTGTGCTGTCTCAATGTTTTTAATTTCGGCCATTTTAGATTTCAAAATGTGCTGCTGAGGATCCGGATAGCGGTTAACTCCATTTTCGAACGGATTTTCATTGGCATCTAAAAATACAAGGTCTTCACTCCAGGAAGCTTTAAATTCGTCCCTGGCGGAAGAATAAGGTTGTAATGATTTTACATTTTCCCTTACCAGCGCATCAATGTTGAAATTCGACTTCATACAAACTAACTTAAATCTCCATTTAGAAATGTAGTATCCAACCGTAATAGGAAGTACATCTATTTTAAACTATTTAATCTTATGGTTACCGCATTTTTATGTGCCTGAAGCCCTTCAGCTTCGGCCATCAACTCAATGGTCGGACCAATATTTTTTAACCCGCTCTCTGATATTTTCTGAAAGGTGATGCTTTTCATAAAACTGTCAAGATTTACGCCACTGTATTGTCTTGCATAACCATTTGTTGGTAAAGTATGGTTAGTACCCGAAGCATAATCCCCGGCACTTTCCGGGGTATAATTACCTATAAACACAGAGCCTGCATTGCTAATTTGTTCTAAATAAAAATCTTCCTTATTACTGCAAATTATCAAGTGTTCAGGCGCATAATTATTGATTAATTCTATGGCCAGGAATTCATTTTCTAAATAGATCAGTTTACTGTTTTCAATCGCTTTTTCGGCAATCTTCTTCCTGGGTAAATCTTCAATTTGCACGGCAATTTCTGCTTCCACTTCCTGCATTAATTTTTCGGAAGTAGTAACAAGAATAACCTGACTATCCGTACCATGTTCTGCCTGGCTTAGTAAATCTGATGCAATAAAGGATGCATTGGCGCTCCGGTCTGCAACTACCAGGAGTTCACTTGGGCCAGCCGGCATATCTATCCCAACTCCGTGTTTGGTTGCAATTTGTTTAGCCACCGTAACATATTGGTTGCCAGGACCAAAAATTTTATAAACAGATGGTACTGTTTCCGTGCCAAAGGTCAGCGCCGCTATCGCCTGTATACCTCCTATTTTGTATATTTCCTCAATGCCACATAATTGGGCGGTATACAAAATTGCCGGGTGAATCTTCCCATTTTTGTCAGGTGGAGAAACCAATACTATTTGATTACATCCCGCCAGGCCCGCTGGTACCGCCAACATTAATATTGTCGAAAATAATGGGGCTGTCCCTCCCGGAATATACAATCCTACTTTCTGAATAGGCCTTTTTTCCTGCCAGCATTGTACCCCGCGGGTGGTCTCTACTTCTATTTTAGTAGTCCTTTGCGCCCCGTGGAATTTTTCGATGTTGTTTTTGGCTGCGTTGATAGCTTTTTTAAGAGCATCCGGCACCATTGCACAGGCCTCGCTAACTTCTACCTCGCCTACTTTAGGATTACTTAGTGTAACCCCATCAAATTGCTTTGTATAATTCTTTACAGCCTTGTCCCCTTTTGCTTTTACCTCCTGAAAAACTGAATTTACAATTTCCTCAATATCGTCCAGGTTTTGCGTTGGACGCTCCAGGAGAGTCTCCCAGGAAGATTTTTCAGGATTCATTATCTTATTCATCATAGCACCATTTTTTCGATAGGGCATACCAGTATACCTTCTGCACCTGCCAATTTCAGACCATCTATTACCTCCCAAAAAGTATCTTGCTTTATAACAGTATGTACCGAACTCCACCCGGCTTCTGCAAGGGGTAAAACTGTTGGACTTCTCATGCCAGGAAGAAGTTTTAATATGTCTTCCAATCGATCGTTTGGAACGTTCATTAGAACGTATTTGGATTGCCTGGCTTGCAAAACAGAATTAATCCTGAATCTGAGTTTTTCGAGAATTTCTGATTTCTCCTGATCAATTTTTGGAGAAACTGCAAGCACTGCTTCACTTTTCAGCATTATCTCGGCTTCCTTAAGGTTGTTCTTGAAGAGCGTGCTCCCACTGGAAACAATATCACATATGGCATCGGCAAGCCCTATATTAGGAGCTATTTCCACCGAGCCATTAATGATGTGTAATTCTGCTGATACTCCCCTCTCTTCCAGATACCTATTAACTGTATTTGGATAGGAAGTAGCAATCCGTTTACCATCCAGATCATTTATTCCACTATAGGAAGTAGATTTAGGTATTGCGAGAGACACCCTGCATTTGGAGAATCCCAGCTTTTCCATAAACTGGATGTCTGTTCCTTTCTCTATCAATACATTCTCCCCAATAATTGCTATATCTACCACCCCATCCCGCAGGTACTGCGGAATATCACCGTTTCTAAGGTAGAGCACTTCCATGGGGAAATTTCTGGCCTGAGCTTTTAACTGATCTTTTCCATTATCTATAGAAATTCCACAGTCTTTTAATATCCTTAAAGAGTCTTCATTAAGACGACCAGATTTTTGAATGGCAATTTTTATCTTATCCATAGCACTTCTATTTAAAAAATAAAACAGTTTCTCGATTTTTGAAAACCAACAAACCAATAATTAAAAAACCCGTTTGATTACTCAAACGGGTAGATATATCTTGAAATACAACAATACATTATTACCTCGCTCGAGTGCCAGAGTAAAAATGATGATGTACTTTAATTCCTTTCATTACACTGTAAAAGTAGAATTTATTTTGAAATCTCAAAAATTTATTCCAATTAATTGTTACCCAGTATCAATGGCAGGCCATCTCCACCAGATCCTATTACTACTACTTTTGAATTAGGGGATTCGGCCATTTTCAAAGTGGCGTCTATCCCTTTATCCTGTAATATCTTATCTGTAAGAGATGCGCTTAAAATCTTATTGGCATCTGCTTTACCCTGAGCCTCAATTCGGACTTTATCAGCTTCTTTTGCAGCAGTAACAAGTCTAAATTCATATTCCAGTGATTCTTGCTCTTGCTTTAATTTACGCTCAATAGCCTCCTTAATTGTAGGGGGTAATGTAACATCCCTGATCAGGACTTCATTCAACTGAATGTATTGGTCGTCTACTATTTTCTTGGTTTCCTCATAAATTTCTACCTGGATGGCATCCCTTTTACTGGAGTATAGCTGCTCCGGAGTATATCTACCCACCACGGAGCGTGCAGCTGATCTTATAGCAGGTAAAAGGATTCGTTCTTTATACTGTTCACTTTTTTCCTGGTGTAATTTACCCAAATCCTCATATTTTGGCTGAAACCAGGTTGATGCATCGAGTTGAATATCCAATCCGTTAGAGGAAAGTACTTTCATTTTTTCAAAAACCTCCTGCTGTCTAACTTCATAGACAAAGACCCTGTTCCATGGGGCTACGATATGAAAACCTTCTCCGAGAGGTGGTTCATCGGTTACCACTCCGTCTCCAAGTGTTTTGTATAATACCCCGGCTTCACCAGAGCCAATAACTACAGCTGATTTTGAAACCAGTATGATTAATAATATGATAATAAATATTGCCGGTAAGGCAATCCTTGGTAATTTGTCCATGTGTTCTATTTTAAATTAGTCCGTTATACTTTCTTATAAACCATTCGGCTGCCAAAGATGCGATTATAATCCCTAACAACAGTCGAAAATCAACTAAAGATACGACATTTTGATTGCTTTTTTGCGTGGGAACAAATTGTGGGCTGGCCAGTAAATTGTCAATTAAATTCTCTACTTCATTTGGAAAAAACAATTCGGCATTGGTGGCATTTGCTAATCGCTGTAACTTTTCATAATCGCTTGAAAAGAATTGTTTTTCAACATCAAAATCCAGCATTTTGAAATTTCCAGATTTGGTAATATTCTCATTAGCTACTTTCACTGTAAAATTATAAGGCCCCGGGGGTAGGTTGCTAAGATCTGCTTTATAGTAACCATTCATAAGTAACATTGGGATCTCACGGGAGGCACCATTTTCAGTATTTTTCAGCATGAGACTTATGCTCGCATTGTTGTCAAAAACAAAGGTTTCATCAAAATAAGAGGCAGAAATAGACGCCTCCCCAATCTCCTGGAAGGTGTTCTGGTAATCCAGTGTTAGTCTACTTTTGGGTGCATTGGAAGAGAGGTAGAGGACAATCCTGGAAATGAGATCATCAAAATTTTTAAAGTCCTTATTATTCCGATAGGACTGTGCCCTCCATTTCCAGATGTTTTCCCCAAAAAGTACAGCTTCCCTTTCATTTTCATTGCCAATAATAGAAAGCAATGGTTCATCTATAGCAATCCCTTTTACTTGCTGTTCAAGAATCACATCATGGGATTTGGTTATCAATATTTCGCCTAAAAAACCTTCAAGAGGTGGGAAATCCTCCACAGAAAAACTACTTGCGTCAAAAATTCCAAATCCGGCATTCTGTAAAGGAAACACTTCTTCAGTTTGATTAAAGCTGTTTTTTATAAAGCTATTTTGAACTTCGTTCAGAAACCGCCAATCTGTTCTAGCCCCAGTAATGGTAAATTTGGCCGCCCCTTTGTCCTTGATATACTGCATAACAGTTCTAAAAGAACGCCCCGGTTGGTAAAGAATAAAAAGATCTGTCTCTTCCAGGTCTTTTACAGAGGTACCGGGGTAATATATATCAACAGACCTTTGCTCATTACTTTCTATTGCTTTCTTTAAAGCTCCTATATCCGGATGAAGCACCTCAGAAATAATGGCGATGTTTGTTTTTTCATCTATCACCTCAATCGCTGATTCTCTAACATTATTAGCAAGGTTTTTTTCGTTTTCCAGAGCTGAGATATTCACTTTTATTTCTTTTATTCCAACAGTACTTGCCGTAATTAATGTATTGGTAATTCTGGAAGTGGTTGTATTGTCGAACCGCAATTGTTCTCTATGCACTGTTTGCCCGTCCATGGTAATGGTAAGAAAACTATTGATATTTCCTTCACCCTGGTAGGAACTATAAATTTCTACTGGAAACCGATTTTTCAGGAAAGCATATTTATTGATATTCAATTGGTCTATACGTAAATCTGAGTACCTCGTAGTATCGCCAATCACAATGGGGTATACAGGAAGTTGCTGTTTTCCTCCAAAGTATTCATAATCTTCTCCCAGGGTTTGGTTGCCATCAGTAGCCAAAATAACAGCGGTTATACCCGCAGAATAAATGTCATTTACAGATGATAGCGCCCTGCTGATATTCGTGGTTTTTTCAGCATGTGAAAGACTGTCGGAAGCATTGAGAAACTGTCCGAAACCAAATGAACCGAATCTGAAATTATCCTGAACCTCTTTATTGGATTGTAAAGTTTCCAGTAAGGTAGTTAATTGTGCTTTTTCTGTTTCGCTATCTATTGAAGAGGAATTATCTAATAGTAATACCAGATTGGCTTTCTCCAGGGTATAATCTGTCTTGGTAAATTTTGGATTGATGAGTAAGAGCAGGCAAGAGAATATGGCCAGAAATCTTAGTAATCCTAGTGGGATATAAAGAGTATTATTTCGTTTCGTCTTATAAAAATACTGGTAAAATACTATGGCCAGGGCAATTATGGCCGACAATATGATAAGTAGTACCGTTGCTATTTGCATCTATTAGTTATCTCGCTTCTCAAAATCTTCTTTGCCTTTCGCTTCTATTCTTTTAACAATTAAATAGATAAGAATTGCTGCTATCGCTGCATAGAATGCAATGATCAACAAAATGGGAAATACCTCCATTCTTATACTATTTTAATTTAACCGCCGTCCCGTAGGCCAGCATCTCGGCAGCACCCTGCATCACTTGGGAGGTGTTAAACCTTACATTTACTATGGCATCCGCCCCTATGCGTTCTGCATCCGAGAGCATCCTGGAAATGGCTTGCTCTCTGGCATCTGCTAACAGACTGGTATATTCAGAGATCTCCCCTCCTACTAAATTCTTTAGCCCGGCAAATACATCCCTGCCAATGTTTCTCGCACGCACCGTACTACCTCTTACCGTTCCCAGGGTTTCGGCAATTTCTTTCCCAGCGACTCCTTCAGTTGTTACAAAAATCATACTTCCACTTTTATCATTAAGTCAACATACCCCCATCTACGTTCATCACTTGTCCTGTGACGTAGGCCGAAAGATCTGATGCAAGAAACAAACAGGCATTGGCTACATCTTCAGGTGTTCCTCCCCGTTTTAATGGAATAGCATCTCGCCATCCCTGAACTGTTTTTTCATCTAGTTTACCGGTCATTTCAGTTTCGATAAAACCAGGAGCAATTGCATTGCACCGAATATTTCTTGACCCAAGTTCCAGAGCAACAGATTTAGTAAACCCTATCATACCTGCTTTTGAGGCAGCATAATTGGCCTGGCCCGCATTTCCCTTGACACCAACAACACTACTCATATTAATTATAGACCCTTTCCGTTGTTTTAACATGGTACGCTGTACCGCTTTGGTCATATTGAAAACGGATTTCAAGTTGATTTCAATTACGGTATCGAAATCTTCCTCTCCCATGCGCATCAATAGATTATCCTTTGTTATCCCAGCATTATTTATAAGGACGTCTATTCCTTCAAAGTCTTCAAGCACATTGGCTACAAGCTCCTCGGCATCAGAAAAACTTGCGGCATTGCTCTTATACGCTTTTGCTTTTACCCCTTTGGCGGTGAGTTCCTTTTCAAGGGCTAAGGCCGGAGCTTCACTAGAACTATAGGTAAAGGCAACATTTGCCCCATGTTCGGCAAAAACCTTTGCAATTCCCATCCCAATACCTCTGCTGGCACCAGTTATAATTACATTTTTTCCTTCTAAAAGTTTCATTTGGTCTTATTTAGGCTGTTATTATTCTTTCTGTATATAAAGATTTAAGCGGTAATAGTTTTTCGCAATTGAAAAAGTAATCATGGACCCGCAATTGTACTCCCAGGTTATTATAATTCTGGAAGCTTGCAAAAATAAATGTCAGGACAACTAAAAATAGTAATCATTTCTCACGATGATCTAATAAGGCAAAAAAAAATCCATCAATCTAAAATAAAGGCTGATGGATCAAAATTTTAATCTATTGTAAAAACTTTAACATACTTAGGACTATCCGATCACTTCCTTGACCTTAATGCCAATTTCTGCTGGTGAATCTACTACATGTATGCCGCAATCTCGCATAATTTGCTTTTTGGCCTGTGCTGTATCATCACTTCCACCTACAATTGCCCCTGCATGCCCCATGGTTCTTCCGGCAGGAGCTGTTTCCCCTGCAATGAAACCTACGATAGGCTTTTTGCTTCCACTGGCCTTATACCACTGTGCTGCATCTGCTTCTAGTTGTCCTCCTATCTCTCCAATCATTACAACACATTCTGTCTCAGGATCATTGATAAGCAACTCTACAGCCTCTTTTGTAGTGGTTCCAATTATAGGATCACCACCAATCCCAATAGCCGTCGTTATTCCTAGTCCCTGGCGAACAACCTGGTCAGCAGCTTCATAGGTAAGCGTCCCCGATTTAGAAACAACCCCTACACCACCTTTCTTAAAAACAAATCCTGGCATGATCCCTACCTTAGCCTCTTCCGGCGTAATGACTCCCGGGCAATTAGGCCCCACAAGGGTACAGTCCTTTCCTTTTATGTAATCATACGCTTTAACCATATCTGCAATTGGGATGCCTTCTGTAATGGTAATAATTACCTTAATCCCGGCAGCAACCGCTTCCATAATAGCGTCAGCAGCAAATGCCGGAGGCACAAAAATAATTGTAGTATCTGCCCCCGCTTTTTGTACAGCCTCTTCAACAGTATTGTAAACAGGTTTTCCAAGATGCTCCTGCCCTCCTTTACCCGGGGTAACACCACCCACTATATTAGTGCCATATTCTATCATTTGTTGAGCATGAAACGTTCCTTCGCTGCCTGTGAAACCCTGAACGATAATCTTGGAATTCTTATTTACTAAAACACTCATTTATTGTTGGTTTTATATGTTTGACAAAAATATGTGTTTGCCGACGATTATTAAAGTTTTCTGCCGCTATTGTTCCTTTAGTTTTTGAATGATCTCGGGCAATTTTTTCATGGTCGTCAGCTGCTTGATCTTTTCCCGAGCATCTTCGGCCGGACTGCCAAAATAGGTTTTACCTCCCTCAAGCGATTTTGCAATTCCGGATTGGGCCAAAACTACTGCCTTCTTGCCAATAGTAATTGCGCTGATTACACCTACCTGACCCCAGAGGGTAACTTCGTCTTCAACAACTACACAGCCTGCAATCCCAACCTGACCCGCAATAAGGCAGTTTTCTCCTATCACTGTATCATGGCCTACCTGCACATGATTATCTAATTTGGTTCCTTTTTTTATTATAGTGTCTCCCGTAACCCCTTTATCAATACTGCAAAGTGAACCAATTTCAACATTATCTTCAATAACTACACGGCCACAGGAAAGCAGTTTATCAAAGCCGTGGGGGCGTTTCTGAAAATAGAATGCATCTGCTCCTAAAACTGTACCTGAATGTATAATGACATTATCACCTATTATGCTGTTGTCATAGATAGATACATTGGCATGTATAATACAGTTATCTCCAATACTTACATTATTACCAATAAAAACGTTGGGCTGCAAAATGGTATCCCGACCAATTTTGGCTGAAGGGGAAATTGACGAACTGGCACTGACAAATGGCCTGAAATGACTGCTTAGTTTATTAAAATCGCTAAATGGGTCTTCTGAGATTAGTAATGCCTTTCCGGGTGGACAGCTTACTTTTTTATTAATTAATATCACTGTAGCCTTAGACTCAAGGGCTTTATCGTAATACTTTGGATGATCAACAAAGACAATATCACCAGGAGTCACTACATGGATTTCATTCATGCCCAATACTTCAAAATCATCTGCTCCTTCATATTCGCACTGGAGAATTGCAGCGATTTGTTTTAAGGCCTGGGGTTCTGGGAATTTCAAACGAAATGTATTAGCGTTAAATTAAATCTTGTTAATGACAATTACTTTGCTCTTTCCATATAGGTGGCACTACCGGTATCTATCTTAATCTTATCTCCTTCATTTATAAATAGCGGGACATTAAGTCTGGCCCCGGTTTCCACGGTTGCTGGTTTGGTGGCATTTGTTGCTGTATTTCCTTTTACACCAGGTTCTGTATGAGTAACTTCGAGCACCACACTAGCAGGCATATCTACGGACAATGGCATGGCATCCTCTGTATTAAAAAGGATGGTGACCACTTCTCCTTCCTTTAGCAAACCAGGAGCATCTAAAGCGCTTTCCTGAAGCGCAATCTGATTGTAATCGTCTGTATTCATAAAATGGTAGGTCTCTCCATCCGAATAAAGAAACTGGTACGATCTGGTCTCTACTCTGACATCTTCAATTTTATGCCCGGCAGAGAAAGTATTGTCCAGGACTTTACCAGAGGTAACACTTTTCAGTTTAGTTCTAACAAAAGCAGGGCCTTTGCCCGGCTTAACATGAAGGAACTCGATAATTTTATAAATATCGTTGTTATACCTGATGCATAACCCTTTTCGAATGTCTGATGTACTTGCCATATTCTTAACTTGTGCTAAAATAGCCTTTCATTATACCGCGCTGAGAATCTCTTATAAACTGAAGAATTTCATCCCTTTCTGGAGTTGCTTCCATCTCTGCTTCAATGATCTGAACGGCCTGTGTATTATTGTAATTTTTCTGATATAGTATTCTATAAATATTTTGAATCTCTCTGATTTTGTCAGATTTGAATCCCCGGCGTCTGAGTCCAACAGAATTGATCCCAACATAAGACATGGGTTCTCTTGCACCCTTCACATAGGGAGGCACATCTTTCCTTACCAGGGAGCCCCCGGTAACAAAGGCGTGGTTTCCAATAGAAACAAATTGATGGACAGCTACCAAACCGGCAAGAATAACATTATCGCCAATGGTAACATGACCTGCAAGAGTAGAATTGTTAGAAAAAATACAATTGTTTCCAATAAGGCAGTCATGAGCAATATGACAATAGGCCATGATTAGGCAATTCTTTCCAACTACCGTCTTCATCCTGTCAGATGTGCCTTTATGTATAGTGGCACATTCCCTGATTGTAGTGTTATTGCCAATTTCTACAGTGGTTTCTTCTCCCCTGTATTTAAGATCCTGAGGAGGGGCAGATATGACCGCTCCTGGGAAAATATTACAATTCTTTCCTATTCTAGCCCCCTCCATAATGGTGACGTTAGAACCTATCCAGGTGCCCTCACCAATACGTACATTATTATGAATGGTGGAAAAGGGTTCAATTACTACATTTTTTGCAATTTTTGCCCCCGGGTGAACATATGCCAGTGGTTGATTCATCCTAGTCCGATTTGGTTTTTACAATCTGAGCCATCAGCTCGGCCTCTGATACCAACTTTCCATTGGCATAAGCATAGGCTTGCATATGGCAAATTCCCCTGCGAATAGGGGAAATCAAATCACATTTAAAAATTAGTGTGTCTCCCGGCACCACCTGTCGCTTAAATCTCACATTGTTGATTTTCATAAAGAAGGTAAGGTAGTTTTCAGGATCAGGGACAGTGCTCAAAACAAGAATACCTCCTGTCTGGGCCATTGCCTCCACCTGAAGTACCCCGGGCATCACCGGAGCTCCTGGAAAATGACCAACGAAAAAAGGCTCGTTCATGGTCACATTTTTGACTCCTACCACATGAGATTCTGAAAGTTCCAGTATCTTATCTACAAGCAAAAAAGGCGGTCTGTGCGGTAACATCTTCATAATCTCCGTAACATCCATTAGGGGAGCTTTATTTAGATCGTAATTTGGAACATTATTCCTTTTATCCTGCTTGATAATCTTGGCAAGTTTTTTAGCAAATTGGGTATTCACAAAATGACCGGGTTTGTTTGCAATTACTTTACCCTTAATTCTGGTGCCAGCAAGGGCAAGGTCCCCGACTACATCAAGTAATTTATGACGAGCTGCTTCATTGGGCTGATGCAAGGTCAGGTTATCCAGTATCCCGTTGGGCTTTACAGATAATTTCTTTTTGTTGAATGCCTTTTCCAGACGTTTCATAGTTGTGTCGGAAATCTCCTTATCCACATATACTATGGCGTTATTAAGATCGCCCCCTTTAATTAACCCGTGTTCCAGTAACATCTCCAATTCATGCAGAAAACTAAATGTTCGGGCATCGGCGATCTCGGTTTTAAAGTCTGTGATGTGCTCCAGGGTTGCATTTTGTGTTCCCAAAACTTTAGTGCCGAAATCTACCATTGTGGTAATCTGGTACTCATCTGAAGGGATAATAGTAATTTCACTTCCGGTACCCTCATCTTTATAACTGATGACATCTTTTACAACATACTCTTCCCGCTCGGCCTTCTGCTCAACAATTCCCGCTTTTTCCAGCGCTTCGACAAAGTATTTTGCAGAACCGTCCATAATTGGCGGTTCCGGAGAATCTAATTCTATAAGCACATTGTCTATTTCCAGGCCGACTAGAGCGGCCAAAACGTGTTCCGAAGTCTGGATTTTTACCCCGTGCTTTTCCAGATTGGTTCCCCTTTGGGTATTAATAACAAAATTGGCATCGGCTTCAATGATGGGTTCCCCTTCCAGATCGACCCGTTTAAAGGCATATCCATGATGCTCCGGAGCGGGGACAAATTTCATTGTAACATTTTCACCGGTATGTAATCCTACACCGGTAAGCGTTATTTCCTTAGCAATAGTGCGTTGCCTTGCAGTAGTATCACTCACTGTCTTCAGTTTTTTGAATGTGGTCTAATCTATTTACGATCTTAGGCAAATTTTTAAAGTGGACATATGATTTGTTGTAATCTGCATAATTTAAAGCAGGTGATCCCTGTAAAATCTCACCATCCTTTACATTTCTTCCTATTCCCGATTGCGCTTGAATTTTAACGCGATCCCCTATGGTGATATGACCTACAATTCCAACCTGTCCTCCTATTAAGCAGTTTTTGCCAATTTTTGTTGAACCTGCAATCCCCGTCTGTGCAGCTATTACAGTATGTTCCCCAATTTCTACATTATGTGCAATCTGAATCTGATTATCTAGTTTTACACCCTTTCTAAGAATAGTAGACCCAAGAGTGGCCCTGTCTATTGTTGTGCCAGCTCCGACATCCACATGATCTTCCAGGATGACATTACCGGTCTGGGGTATTTTACTAAATTCTCCATTTCTACTGGGAGCAAAGCCAAAACCATCAGCTCCTATAATGGCTCCACTATGTATTACACAGCCTTTACCTATTATAGATTCAGAATATATTTTTGCACCTGCGAAAACAATTACATTATCCCCAAGGCTAACGTTGTCGCCTATATATACATTGGGGAATATTTTTACATTATCGCCAATGACGACATTATTCCCTAAGTAGGAAAAGGCTCCCATATAAAAATCCTTGCCATGAGAAGCAGATTCTGAAACGTAAACCGGACTTTCTATTCCCGACTTGTTGAATTTAACCTCATTGTAATATTCCAGTATTTTGGAAAATGACTGATAGGCGTCATCCACCTTGATCAAGGTAGTAGATATGGTATGTTCAGGAACAAAATCGCGATTTACAATTGTAATGGAAGCGGCAGTACTATATATATAAGGGGTATACTTAGGATTTGCCAAAAATGTAAGAGAGCCCTCTTCGCCTTCTTCAATCTTTGCTAATTTGTGAACGGCAATCTCTGGGTTCCCCTCTACTTCTCCCTCTAAAATACCTGCAATCTGACTAGCCGTGAATTCCAATAGTAAAAAATTAGTGCCTATGTGATCGATGTGCACAAAAGTAAGAAAAATTGCTTAATGGATTCTATCTGTTTCTATCATCCAAAATACCTGTATAGTACATCCTGGTTTTTAGGATTGCCCAAAAAGAAAATCAATAGTTACGGTCATTCTTCGACATTCCTATTTTATTAAATCATCTTCGGGGAAACACATATAGTACTTTTCAACTGTTTTGGTAAGAGCTGCCAGGTTTAAATGATCCGAAGCCCTAGCTACATCTACTATTTTGCCGTTTCCTTTAAGGATATTTATATTCTGGTAATCCTGGTCGTACGCCTTGTTAGATATGGTCCCGGTAAATACAAAATAACCGGCCTCATGTGCAGAGAGTCCATGTCTGTCCATAAAATCATCTAAATGGGATCTGAATTTAGCATCAGAAATTGGTTTGTCTTTTATTGTAATCTTCAACAACTCCCGATTTAATATCATTTTAGATAAGCTGGAAAGCACAAAGTCTGATTGAAATTGCCATACTTTTATGGCAGAAAGAATATCCACATCGTCTAATTGAGCGAAAAGCTTTAGCTTATCAGCATCAAAATTTTCATTGGTTATTTTGTTTTCAATAAAAAATTGCAACGGTTTACTACAGGACAATCTAATCCCTTCAGAATGAAGTTCCTTGGCCCTTTTTAATGTACGAATAAGTAATTGTTCGGCTACCAGGCCCGTTTTGTGAAGATATACCTGCCAATACATAAATCTTCGTGCCATTAGAAATTTTTCTACGGAATAAATTCCTTTTTCCTCAACCACTAATTCATCATTATGAACGGTTAGCATTGTAATTAAACGTTCGGCATTTATATTGCCTTCTGCAACTCCTGTATAGAAACTATCCCGTTTAAGGTAGTCCAACCTGTCCATATCTAATTGACTAGACACTAATTGATTTAAGAACTTTCGGTCATATGTCCCTTTAAATATCCGGATGCCAAGCGTTAAACTTCCGTTAAACTTGGTATTGAGTTCCTCCATAAAATATCCGGAAATGCGCTCATGATTAATTCCTTCCACTATGCTATTTTCCATCGCATGGGAGAAAGGGCCATGCCCAATATCGTGCAACAGTATAGCACAAAGCAGTCCTTTCTCTTCTTCCTCAGAGATAGCAACTTTCTTAAAACGAAGCACTTGTATGGCCTGCTTCATAAGATGCATACTTCCTATAGCATGGTGAAACCTGGTATGATGTGCTCCCGGATATACCAAATAGGAAAGCCCCATTTGCGAAATTCTGCGGAGTCTTTGAAAATAAGGTTGGGCTATGATCTCGAAGATAAGCGTATTTGGTATTCTAATAAATCCGTAAATTGGATCGTTCAATATTTTAAGCTTGTTCTGTTTTTTCAAGTTCAGATTTTTAATCGCTTTAAAGTTCAAAGTTATGCAAATGAAATTAGAGACTATCTAACAGGCATTCCCTTAAACTAAGCCTAACAGTAATATGAAGCTTTTTTGCCGACACTTTAAATTAAGTATCCTATATGACTAAAATAAAAATCCTCTGGGTAGATGACGAAATAGATTTGCTAAAACCGCATATACTATTTCTGGAAGCAAAAAACTATGAAGTAGTTACATGTAAAAGCGGACAAGATGCCCTGCAGGAAATAAACGATACCCGTTTTGACATTGTATTCCTGGACGAAAATATGCCGGGTATTTCAGGACTGGAAACACTCAATGAAATCAAAGTTATTGATGCTACACTTCCTGTGGTAATGATCACCAAAAGTGAAGAGGAGTACATTATGGAGGAAGCCATTGGCTCCAAAATAGCAGACTACCTTATAAAACCTGTAAATCCTAATCAAATATTACTCTCATTAAAGAAAAACCTGGACCATTCAAGATTGATCTCAGAAAAGACCACGTCTAACTATCAACAGGAATTTAGAAAAATTTCCATGGATCTTTCCATGGTAAATACCTATGAGGAATGGGCAGAACTCTACAAAAAATTGATTTATTGGGAATTACAGCTAGAAGAAATTGAAGATTCCGGCATGTTTGAAATACTGGAATCGCAGAAAGTAGAGGCGAACAGTCAGTTTGGGAAGTTTGTGGAAAAAAACTATGCCGACTGGTTTAATGAAAATGATGCCCCTGTGATGTCTCACACGCTTTTTCGTGAATGGATACAACCTGTAATAAAGGATAAACCAACTTTACTTGTAGTTATAGACAACTTACGGTACGACCAATGGTTTGCCTTTGAGGATGCCCTGAACCCCTTCTATAAAAAAATTAAAGAAAAGCCCTTTTACAGTATACTCCCCACGGCTACCCAATATGCAAGGAATGCAATTTTCTCCGGGCTTATGCCATTAGACATGGAAAAGAAATACCCGGAATGGTGGAAGAACGATACGGATGAAGGAGGTAAAAACCTCTTTGAAAATAAGTTTCTGGAGGCACAACTCAAAAGACTTGGTCTGGATATTAAATGGGAATATCACAAAATAAGCAGCCTGAAGCAGGGCAGGCATTTATCACAAAACTTCAGATCTCAAAAAGACAATGATCTTACGGTAATCGTCTATAATTTTGTAGATATGCTATCCCATGCAAAAACAGAAATGGAAGTAATTAAAGAACTGGCATCTAATGATAAAGCCTACAGGTCACTGACAAAAAGCTGGTTTAAGAATTCTCCGCTTTTAGAAATTATACAGCAGGCGCAACAAATGGGCATGCAACTGATATTAACAACAGATCATGGCACTATTAATGTAAAGCAGCCATCCAAAGTAATAGGAGATAAAGAAACCAGTTTAAATCTGCGGTATAAAACCGGGCGCAGCCTTACCTATGAAAAAAAGGATGTTCTGGAAGCCCGCGATCCTGGTAAAATTCATTTACCCACCATAAATATGAGCAGTTCTTTTATTTTTGCCAAGAACGATTTGTTTTTTGCTTACCCTAATAATTATAACCATTATGTGAGCTATTACCGCAACAGTTACCAGCACGGAGGAGTATCCCTGGAAGAAATGATAATTCCGTTTGTTGTACTGGACCCGAGATAGCCTGATATTTTAAATGAATATAGCATACACAGAAGAAGAGTTGCCGGCAACTGCGGCCAAAATATTAGCTAATGCTGCTTCAAAAACCCTGTGTTTTTACGGGGAGATGGGGGCCGGAAAAACTACTCTAATTAAGGCCATGGTTAAAGAGCTGGAGGGTGCTGACCCTGCCAGTAGTCCGACATTTGGTTTGGTTAACGAATACCATACAACAGCCGGTGAACTCCTTGGATACCATTTTGATTTTTACAGGATTGAAGAAGAAACGGAGGCCCTGGATATGGGTCTGGAAGATTATCTTTATCAGGATGTATGGATCTTTATAGAATGGCCTGAAAAGATAACTTCCTTATTACCGGCCAATAGAACAGAAATCCATATTGAAATTATAGATCGGCAATCCAGGCGCCTGGAAATCGTTTAAGTAACTTTTCTATTGTAATCTTAATTGCATTTGTGGTATATTTAGAAGCAACCGCACTTAGGATATGTGGTAAACTCAAAAAAAGTTTACATGATAAAAATATTAGGCGAGAAATTTACACTCCTCTTTCTGAAATACATGCCCAATGCCTTTGTCTTTGCCATACTTCTAACTCTTATAACCGCCTTAGGCGCATTATTCTGGATAGGTGCGGAACCGCTTGAGGTTGTATCATCCTGGTACAAAGGTTTTTTTGATTTACTGGCATTTGCTATGCAGATTGTGCTGATTATCATCACCGGTTTTAGCATTGCCCTGTCTCCTGTTATAAAAAAGGGAATAGACAAACTGGCAAGACACATTAAAACTCCGGCTCAGGTTTACTTTTTTGTTGTACTTATGGGTAGCCTGCTTTGTCTGATAAGTTTTGGATGGGTGGTAATAGCCTGTGTGCTTGCAAGAGAATTAGCAAAAAGGGTTGAGGGCGTAAATTATCCATACCTGGTAGCCTGTGTATATTTTTCAATGGGTAGCTGGGTACTGGGATTATCGAGCAGTATTCCTTTATTGCTCAACTCGGAGAATAATTTTCTAATTAGTACAGGGGTACTTAATGATGTAATTGCTACCAGCTACACATTGCAGTCTGGTTTAAACATTGCTATGATGGCTATTATCGTGATAGGCTCTCCCCTTCTACTGCTGTTTATAAAACCAAAATCCGCGGAGAATAAAGAGTTAAAAGATTTAATGTCATCAGATTTTGTGTCAGAATCTAAAAGCATTAAAGAAGAAGCGTCCGACTTAAAACTTCCGTTTAATGCTGTTTCTGACAAATTAAATAACAATTCCCTGATTCAGATGGTTATTGTTCTGATGGGCCTGGTGTATATCGTGTATCATTTTGCTTCCCGTGGACTCGATCTAAACTTTAACATCATGATCTTTATTTTTTTGATTGTGGGCCTGTTATTACACCAGACACCGTCCAGGTATGTAATTGCTATGAAACGGGCCAGCAGTAATGTTTCGGGCATTTTATTTCAATATCCCTTTTATGCCGGAATCATGGGGATAATGCTATATACCGGACTGGGCGCTCAACTGGGACAAATTTTGGCTGCAGTGGCCACCATAGACAACTATCCCTTTTTTGCTTATCTGACAGGGGGAGTAATTAATTTTGCCATTCCCTCTGCAGGGGGTGAATTTGCGGTAGTCGGACCCAGCATTATTGATGCTGTAAAGGAGCTTGGTGCCGGACTTCCTCAGGAACAGCTGACTAAGATGATTTCCAGAGCATCGATGTCTGTGGCCTACGGTGAAAGCCTTAGTAATTTACTGCAACCCTTCTATTTACTGATTGTGCTTCCCATTATGGGCCAGGGCATTAAAATTCAGGCAAGGGATATCATGGGTTATTTTGTAATTCCTTTTGTGTTATTTTTTATTATTCAATCGGCAATGGTGGTATGGATGCCACTATAAAAAGGAAGTATCTTTTTGCTTGAGGTGACTGTAGTTATCAATTTCTTAAGACCCAAAGGATGAAAATTAATTTTATAGAAAACGTATCATGAAAAAAACATATTTGCTATTACTATTAGTATTGGTTTTTGGTTGTAAACAGAAAACCGCAGAGGCCCAGGTAATCATCAATGAAGCAGCACAAACCGAAGATAATCCTGTAAAGGCTCGCTTTGCCAAAATGGAAGCAGACGCTTTAAAGAAAGATTATGATGGCATCTTTACAGACGATGGAAAGCTGTCGGATTTATTTCCAATTAAGGCAAGTGGTGTCTCTACCTCAGGTATTCAGAAAGCCGCAACCGCTTTTCTAGCTAGCTTGGATGCAAATCAGCGTAAGCGCATCAAATTTGAGATTGACGATGTGGAGTGGAGAAAATGGTCTAATGTAGACAATGGTATCTACGAAAGACAAGGGGTGAGTCTGATGGAAATGACGGCAAATCAAAAAAAGGCAGCATTTCATTTGATGCAGGAGGCGCTAAGCGCCAAAGGCCTTCAGCTCAGTAAGGATATTATGAAAACAGACCAAACCTTAAAAGAAATAAATAATGGTTCTGATGATTATGATGAAGAGCTGTATTTCTTTACCCTTATGGGAACACCCTCAGAGACTCAGCCCTGGGGCTGGCAATTAGACGGTCATCATTTAATCATCAATTATTTTATTTTGGGAGATCAGATAGTAATGTCGCCAGTATTTATGGGTGGAGAACCAATTATCACTACCAGTGGTAAATACAAAGGAAATACAATCTTTCAGGATGAACAGAATGTCGGACTGGCGTTTATGCAGTCGCTTTCAGAAGAGCAACAGAAAAAAGCTATACTTGACAGCAGCAAGGCCCATAATAATAATGTTGCAGCGGCCAACAAAGACAACCTGATACTTAATTATGAAGGACTGCAACTTTCAGAAATGACCAGCGATCAGCAAGAAGAACTCACAAAGTTAATTGCCATGTACGTAAATAATATTAGGGAAGGGCATCAGCAGATTAGAATGGAAGAAGTACTTCAGCATTTGGATCATACCTGGTTTGCCTGGGTGGGCCATACCGATGAGGATGCTGTATTCTACTATCGCATTCACTCCCCCGTAATACTTATAGAATTTGATCATCAGCGGGCCGTTGGTGTCCCCAGTGAAGTAAGTGGGGCAACCAGAAATCATATTCATACCATGTTAAGAACACCCAATGGGAATGATTATGGAAAAGACTTACTCCGCCAACATTTGGAAAAAGCACATAAATAAGATGAAGCTGACATTGATATAATCAGATAAGAATTATATGCCAAGGGTACATTATCAGGTTTATGTGATAGAATTGTCTAAACGCGTATTTACGGAAAACCGCAGATTTCGGGAAGCTAATCCCCAGTTTAACGGGGTGCTACAATGTGTATATGTCGGGATGACCAGCAAAACACCCAAAGAACGTTTTACGCAACATAAAACGGGCTATGTCAACCGTAAAGGCCACAAACTCGCCTCCAGTATTGTTCAGAAATACGGGCTTTATCTTAGGCCAAGCCTTTATAATCATATTGCTCCGGTAGCAAGCAGGGATGAAGCCTTAAAGCTCGAGGAAGCGCTTGCGCTTTCACTTCGAAGACAACGCTATGCGGTATGGTTTAATTAATAAACAGCCAGTGGCGGCTATTTTACCATAGACGAAAGGATGCTATCCAAATCGTTGTTACTTACGGGTTTATCAAAATACCCACTAATTAGCGTGTGTTCTTTGGCTCTTCTTCTGTCTTTGGAATTGGTAAATGAAGATAGAATATAAATGGCCGTTTCTTTGGGCCAATTGGGAATCTGTTTAAAACGTTCAAGGAAATCCCAACCGCTCATATCTCCCATCACGAGATCCAGGAGTATTATATCTGGCAATTCTCTTTTTTGCTCCAAAAGCGAATTAAAAGTCTCCAGGCAGTCTTCGGCACTGTCGCAGGTAATAATAGAACAGGGATGACCGCTTTGCTCTATACTATAGGTAGTGGCAAACTGGGAGACAAGGTCATCGTCGATAATACAAATGGTCAATTTCATAATAATTTGGTTGTGCAGAGGTAATATAATATTGCCAAATACCCATATAATATAGACCAATTAAATGAAAATCTATATGTAAGGTATATTTCATGAAACTTATATGATGCTAACCAGTATAGCTGACAAGTAGATTTGCCAGTAAAATTAATTAGTGGAAGTACTATAGCCATCCTTCTTTTTTGAAAGATAGCTACCACTAAGAATTTCTGTAAGCTCATTATTTGTGATAACGGAAAATGACAGCTGAATTTCGAGTTTAAAATCGTTTTGATAATAATAGGTCTTCCTGCTTCTGTCATAGTTTATTTCAGCATTAAAGTCTTTTAGATGATCTAAAAGGTTATAAACTGAACGTTCACTAATACGTAATTTTCGGGAAAGTTCTAGTGGAGAACCTGTGCACTCTTGTGAAATTAACGAATGCAACCTTTGCATGCGTTCCAGGATTTTGATGGAGCTCATAACGGACAAATTTGTAGGGATTAGAGGGGTAGTCACTGCTGATCTCATAACAAGTATATAGAATATTTTCTACATAAACAAATTTGCGTGCATTTTTCTCTGAGCTAATCAAAATGGCATATTTAAATGACTAACTTTCTTTCCGTCTCTTTTTTTATTGTATATTTATTCAGATTTTTGAACAACCAATAGATTATTTTCTCTTATATGTTTAAAACGATAGATCGATTGATGGAATTTATCAAATTTGCAGGGCTCAGTGCCCGACAGTTTGATATTTCCATAGGTGCCGGTAACGGCTACACTTTACGAATGAAAAAAAATAATGCTTCTATTGGCAGCGATGTAATAGAAAGCATCATTAAAACCTATCCTCAATTAAATGTAGTATGGCTATTGACCGGTGAAGGCGAAATGCTGAAAAAGGACCAGGAGGAAGACATCCTGGATTTTGATCAATTACCCAAGGCAAGGCAGGAACAAATAGAGCGCATTATCGAAATGAAAATAAGGGAAAGACATGAAGAAGAACTGCAGGGACTTTTAAAAGAAGTTACGGCCGAGATAGAACGCGCCCAAAAACACCTAAAGAACAAAGATTAACTGCCCGCACCCGCATTTATTTCATTGATAAGCTCCTCTCGTAATTTCTGGAGATCTTTAAATTTTTTCAGAGTAACTCCGTTTTGATTAATTGATCTTTTTAAATTAAAGAACTTAATCTTTTGTCTCTTTACCGCCTTAATAGGACCGTTCATTTCCCCAATAATTTGCTCAATTTCCCCGCATATCGTTTTATACAGCAATAGGACTTTTGAATGATATTTAATCGTTTCCGATGTGATAATAAGTACGGTCACTAGAATGAAAATATAAGGCAAGGAATATAGATATTCGGCCTCGTCTATTAACATTAAATTTTCTTGAAATCCTTCCCAAAGCTGATAGGTATTTAATATTATTCCTGAAAGAATAGCATATCGCCACCAATAAATTGAACTAATGAACCATGTGCACAATAGGCTAATTATCAATAATTTAACATTGAAATAATAAACAAAACTTCGGACGTCTGCAAAGCCATGCGTAGTAATTGTTATGCCAGAAATATCATAAGTTTGTACATCTGGCGGAATTAATGTATGGGCAAAAAAAAAGCACACGAAATTAAAATGAATAATGTAATTCCAAAATCCCATTTCTTCTTTCGAGCAAAATCTAAGGAGTCAAATTTCGAGTATTTTTCAATTTCACTTTCAAGAATGGACTTTGCGTAGTATAACTTTTTAAAGTGTCTATTTTTATCTTCAAATGACATTAAATTTTCTGCGAAAATCATTTTAGATTTAAGCCAAGAAAATAATCTCATTCTTTTACTATTAAATAATTTAAGCCTTACAAGCAGAAATCCCTTCTCCCTATATCTAGTTAAAATAATTAAGTCCAAAAACACTATAACTAAGATTGAAACTAGTGCGATTATTATTGAAAAGATTGCAAGGTTGTCTTCGATAAGGTTTGGATATCTGAAAATCTTTACTATAATTCGAGTAATATATAGATATATCGGAACAAGCAAAACATAACGCCACCAATCGTAACTTGTACTAAACCAAATCAACATAAGTACAAGAGGGATAATAATTGACAGAAAATTCCAGGCCCAGCCTCTGTTATTATTAAAACCGTGATCAATCTTAAAATTAAAAAGTGTCATGATATTAACATCATCACTAAAAAATAAATGAAGAAAGAGAGCAAACGGTAGTATTAGAATAAGGAATGCTAGTCCAATATGGATTATATGAACTTCTTTCTTGAAAGTGTAAAGCTTAGTTACCATACTATAATCCCTAAGTAGCATTAGAATATTAAACAAGGTATAATTACCTGAACAATTAGAATGAAAAATTACAATTATTTAAGAAATTAATCTCTAATATAATATATTTTACTATAAAATACAGAAAATAGTCTATATATGTGAATTTTAAAAGTACAAAAGGCTAAGATTGGCTAATTCCAAATATCCTAACCCCACTCGCCAAATGATGCTAGACCGTCGAAAAAATAATGTCTTGCTATCTAATTTTATTAAAAGCCTATGGTCAAGCAAGTTAATGCATTATACTGCCAAATAATCATTATCAGATCTAAACATGATGTGCATATCGTCCGTCCGTCATTTTTATTGTATTTTTTTCGATGACCTGCGAAATAATCGATAAAAAGCTTGATTTATCCGATAAAGTGTAGTATTTTGCCGGTAAATGGGCTTAACAGAGTCATTTTTTTCTTACTTTTGTAAGAGAACATTAACAAATCTTGAACCAAAATCTTTGAACGATGAACATGAAAAAATTATTATTTGGCATTTGCGCCTTCTTAGTTCTAGTTGGATCTGCGTGCACAGCTAATACAGCGGATGATCAACTATACGAAAATGGAGTTGATAAAACTGAGCTGGTCAATGGAGATAAAAAAAGTGTTGACAAAACAAAAATCATAAACGGCGATAATAAGAAGGGTTAATCGCCGATATATTATACCAATTTATCGAGTATTCAGATAAATTCCGTTAAGGGCAATCATAAATTGCCCTTTTTTTCGTTATAAAAACCTAATTGTCCCCAGTTTTTAATAATGAAAAAACCTACTAACGAAAAAAGAAATAAGGCTAGAAGAAGAATTCTTTTAGAATCCTTAATGGTGATTTTTATCTTGGTTTCTCCCTTTATTTTTAAGATGCATGAATATGTATCTAGTGACCCCGAAGCTACAATAAATTTTCTTGGCATTACGATTGATAAAAATGGATTTCCAAATATTAATGTTTATATCTGGTTTCTTTTAGGAAAAATTGTACCTCTTTATTTACTACTTATTTGGTTTTTCACTTGTAAACATTGGTGGTACCATATAATATTAATTCCAATTTTAATGTATGCCTTTCAAATTTTTGAGGGTGTAATTTCAGAAGATAATTATATTGATACTGACAATGTACTTTGGCTTCTTCCATTCTGTATGATCGTAATTCCATTCGTCTACTTTATTAGGATTAAATTATACGATAAACATGTACACGGGATTGACTTGGAAGCCATGGACCTAGAACTTAGTTATTATAAAGAAAAAGAAAGGCAGGAATTAGAGAAGATTGGTATTAAAGTTAAGGAAACAGAAGCAAAAGAAGACGATCTCACAAAAAAAACAACAGATAAAACACTTAGTGGCTTATTTACACAACTACAACATTCGTTAAAAAGTCTGTTTAACCTTTTCCTGTAAATTCTTTGTAAAACGATATTCTCAAATCCCTGCAATAGCAGGGATTTTCATTTTATTGTTGTAATTTTATACAGTAATCTCCGCTTCCCTGGGCAGGGCTTATAGAATTACAGCTTATGAACCAACCTTCATCACCTTTCAGTAAACAACAATTGCTTCCCCAGGAAGAAACCCTCGAGATTTTAAAACAGAAAGGGGAATTATTTATTGGTATTCCAAAAGAAAACCAATACCAGGAAAAAAGAGTATGCCTTACACCAGATGCGGTGAATGCTATTACAGCCAACGGTCATAAAGTGTTGATAGAATCTGGCGCAGGCGAAGGGGCTAATTATTCTGACAAAGACTATACCGAGGCAGGCGGGAAAATTACAAAGGACAATAAAAAAGTCTTTTCATGTCCGCTATTACTGAAAGTAGAGCCCCCTACCCTTTCGGAAATACGGCTGCTCAACCCGCAGGCGATTATCATCTCTGCCTTGCAAATCAAAACCCAGTCCAAGGCCTATTTTGAAGAATTGGCCCGCAAACGAATAACGGCAATTGCTTTTGAATACATCCGGGACGAAGATGGTAAATACCCCGCCGTGCGTTCACTAAGTGAAATTGCCGGAATATCTTCCGTGCTGATCGCGGCCGAAATTATGGCGGCGACTAACAATGGTAACGGCTTAATGTTTGGCAATATCAGTGGGGTGCCTCCAGTAGAGGTGGTTATTCTGGGTGCTGGTACTGTTGGGGAATTTGCAGCGCGTTCTGCCCTTGGCCTCGGCGCTAATATAAAGGTGTTTGACAATTCTATAACCAAGCTTCGCAACATACAGACCAGTCTTAATCAGACGGTCTATACTTCCACTCTGCAACCCAAAAACCTCTTAAAAGCATTGCGCCGCTGTGATGTGGCTATAGGAGCCGTACGTGGCAGAGATAGGGCCCCAGTCGTGGTAACTCAGACTATGGTAGAGCAAATGAAAAAGGGAGCAGTGATCATAGACGTTAGCATTGATATGGGTGGCTGTTTTGAAACCAGTGAAGTTACCACCCACGATAATCCGACCCAGGAAAAATGCGGGGTCATTCACTACGGAGTTCCCAATATGCCAGCCCGTTACCCTAAAACCTCTTCGGTCTCTATAAGCAATATTTTTACCCCTTACCTATTAAAGATTGGTGAGGAGGGTGGCTTGGAAAATTCTTTGAGATTTGATAAAGGGCTACGCAATGGCCTCTATATGTATCACGGAATACTGACGAACAAGTCGGTCGGTGAATGGTTCGATCTTAAATACAGCGATATTAACTTTCTTATATTTTAAATTCCCCAGCACACCATGCCATTTTTAAAACGATTGGGATTCTATTTAGTTGGCTTGTCTATAGGTCTTGTATTCCTTGCTTTCTTCTTTAAAAAGAAATCTGAAGAGACAGGCACTTCATTTTGTTATTTTCCCAACTGCAGAGTGCTTAAAGACATCAGGTCTAAACCAATTAGTTTTTCAGACCAAGCGGCTACCGAAATTGAAGCCAAAGGTCTTGATTCAACCGATATCGCCTATTTTTTAAGTGATGGAAATATTGATTTTAAAAATAGTGACACCTCCTCTAAACCATGTAAGACCTATATAATAAAAGCTAAATTCAATGGAAATACTGGTGTAATGAAGATAGCGAACTGTGAGCAGAAAACAGAAGTGCAGGAATTTAAAATTGAATAATGTATCCGCGAAGCTTCAATACAAGCACTTATAATGATGTTGTCACGACGATAGCTTTTTAATGCTCTTACTCCTCAATTTTATATTCTATTTTTTTGTATCCTATTTTGCCATCCTGAGATATGGCTTCTACAATTATTATGTAATCCCCTGGTACATCGCCATTGTAAAAACTTAATGAAGTCTCGTCCTTCACATTAGTAGGCAGGTTTGGCAGCCAATACAACAGGGAACGCAAGTCTGGCTTTTTCTCGTTCAATTCTTCAATGCTCTCATACACCGGAATATAAAACTCTTTAGCTGGTGAAAATACCGGGATTGTAGTTCCTAACATTCCACGAATTGGTTTGCCGGTGCCTCCAAGGCCAACCTTGTTTTTTGTGAAAATGGCAATTATGTGCCCTACAGTTGGAGCGTCATAGGGATCCGCATCAGGAAAAACATCCAAAAATTTATTCCTAAAAAATGGAACAAATTGCATAATCTCTACACTTTCAATCACTGCTGGTGAAATATCTTGAACATAGTCATATTCGTAAGCGCGTAATAACCTTCCATCAACTGCAATCAGTGTTGAATCATTGTTAACCTGTGCTCGCATAAATCCGTCCGGAAACCGCTCTATTTGTATCAATTCGGGATACTCAAAAAGCAAAATGCTGTAAATGCCGTAAGACCAGCTTTGCTCTTGTTTTTGAAGAGAATCACCTCTAATTATGGCATCTGGTCTTCCAAAATCTTCATACGCCCGTTCCCTTTCTGAGGTTAAACTGTACTCTTCAAGTACCACCTCATCTAATTGGATACCTCCTAATAGTGAATCAGCGGCTGTTTGGAAAACACTTCGTCTTTGTTGCGCAGCCACTACCGCCTCTTCCAAAGCAGGTGATACAATTAATTCACTAATATTATTGTTTTCGAAATGTACTTTTGGAGGTTGAAGAGTATCAAGTATTATCCTAATATTTTTGTATGCATTGCCCTTGATATTTCCTTGTAACAACACCCTGGGCTGTATCCCGTAAATATCATCGAGCAAAAATCGAAATCTGCCCAAACTATCTGTTTGCTGTTTGTAATAAATGGGCGATTCGGTAAACACACCCAGGCTGAGGTCTAGATCTGTCAATGGTTTACTTTTAGGTGAATTTGAAACAACTCTTCCTTTAATTGTTATGCCCCTTTCTAGGTTAGAGAAAGTATTGGCACTATGATTAATTGGATATTTATAATTCCGCCAACCCTGTGTCAACATCAATGCATCAAGGTCCCGATGGGCAGTCTTTCCTCCACTAAAATAATACCCAGGTTGTTCTATCCTTCCCCTTAGCTCTGAATCCAAAAGAAAATAGGAAAGTATACTCTCCTGCCATTTACCAGACCATTGTGCTTTATTTGTGGCCATGACAGAAATATTAGAATTGAGGATACTTTCCGTATTATTCGTATGCCGAATATTCAATTTTAATAGCTCCCGCTTTTTATAGAGGGCCTTGTCCGTATTCAAATCAATTAGGAGTCGATTTTTGATGGAAGTGTTAAAATATAATCGTTCTGCGACCGGCATTTTATTATTATCTAAAAGCGTAATTACAATAATACCCTCAGGCAAACTTGATGCTTCCATTTTTGTAAGCATTTTACCATCCTCAAGCTGACCCTTAATTAAATAATAATCTGCGCCCCTGCAACTAATTTTGATTAAAACAGTTCCTTCCAGAGTATTAGAGCATACATTTAAACTTATCTCTTCACCTATTTTGCGTGCACTTAATATACTTCCTTTTGCCGATACCTCGGGAAGATCAACAATTGCAATTGGCATCGCCATAAAGGGGGTGCTGATTTCTGCCCTGTACGTTGTAGCGCTGTCTGCATGGATATAAAAAAAACCCATGCCCAAATGATTGCTGCTAAAAGTTGAAACTTTTTCCCCATTTGCATCAAATACTACTCCCGAAAAATTGTTCGCCAAGCTTGCTACCCCCTCTGCTTTAAATCCAATTTTATTCTTAACCCCATGGAGCAGCTTCCCACTCTCGGGAAAGAAATTCAATTGAAAAGAAGTCTTGGGATCTGGACCCCAGTTAGAGACAGCTTTGGTTGCCGGTAATAGATCGGTTCTTGAGTTAATGCTTTTAACCCTTGATCCATCATAAATATTTATATAAGTCGAGAACACAAAGTCAGTTCCAAAATTTCTATTCCATTGTGTATATGCCCTGATGAGATATCGACCGGGGCGGAAATTCCGATTTAGTTCAAAATGTCCACACCCAATTCCTCCTGTTAGTTTTATCATTTTGCGTTTAACGATTTGCTCCCGGGCATCTATAAGTTCTACATGGAGCACCTGACTCATACTTGAGGGGAGGTGATTTTCTGCGTCGGTTACTATTGTTTTAAACCAGATCGTCTGATCAATACTAACAGTTTTGGCACTTAATTGCAGGTAGATTTTCTCCGCGGTGGCTTCCGCTGCTTCAAAATCCTGTGCGAAGGTAGTAGTGGACAATATCCATAGTAATATGTTGAATATCCTGAATAAAAATGAATTCAAAGCTTTCTTGAGGTTTTAAAAGAAACAGTGCCATTTTGACTGCAAATAAAGATAATGAAATCAGCTCTAAAGCCCCGAACTCTTATATTTAATTAGATTGAGATTTATATTCTACCTTAGCTAGAAGTAAATATAAAAGTCATGAAAAATCTAAAGAATTATCTGCTATTCAAAAAGTTTATGATGCCTTTTGTGCTTCAATTTTTATTCTGGGGCGGAATTGGTGGCGTATTATATGGCAGTTACTGGTTATACACAAATGATAACTGGGCGTGGATTATGGCGCTGGTATTCGGAATCTTGGTAACTCGGTTAATTTTTGAAAGTTTAATCATCAGGTATCAAACTTATATATGTCTTAGGGATATAAAGAATAAACTAGATGAAAAATAACGCACTATATGGCCTGGCTTGCAAGCTCTTTGTTTTTTGCACTTTTGCTTTTTCACCCATAGATACGCACACCCTGACTATTCATATAAAAGGACTCTCACCCAACCATGGCCAGGTAGTGGTAACTTTGTTCAACTCGGAAGACACTTTTATGAAAGTCCCTTTATTGAGTAAAACCGAAGCGGTAAAATCACAAAGCAGTGTTACTTTAAGTATAGATCAGCTCAATAGTGGAATCTATGCCATTAGTGTCTTTTATGATGAAGATAAAGACGGCGAGCTAAAAACCGGGTTTTTTGGTATTCCGAAAGAGCTAGTAGGCTTTTCGAACAATGCAAAAGGAAGTTTTGGACCTCCATCTTTTGAAAAAGCCGCTTTCCAACTATCCGATTCAAAATCAATTAGCATTACACTGGGAAAGGCCAAGGATTAAGCACTTCATTATTGCGCCATTGGTGCAATCTGCGTATTACCTCTTACCAGAACGAGTACTGATCCTAAAATGGGTAAGCGCATTGCAATATGGAAATATTGAAGAATTTTCCTACTTATTTCATTAAATTAAAAAGGATTTTATACGATAAATACTATTTGGCTCAATTTTTAGTTAACTATTATATAACCAGACTTTTACTATATGTAAAATAGCCGATTAAAGGCATTATGATGAAAGCCATGAAAAACACTATCCTACTATTAAGCTTTTTACTCTTAGCTACCATGTCTAAGGGGTTTGCTGCCTTACCTCCCATTTACGATTATATCACAGAAGTAAAGAAATATAACGTAATTGATCAATCCGATAATGGTGATACAGCAAAATCGGACATTAAAATAACCTATCCAAATGCCAGAACCACCTGGGCCCTGCCAAGATTTGCTAAAATAGATTGGCAGACGGCTAACATTGATCAAAGTAAGAAGATTAGGTTCTACCTGGTAAAGGATGATGTGGTAGTACAAGATCTTGGGATCTATCAGAATTCCAAAAGCGAGGATAGTATCAGGTTAGACAGAGGGCTGGCTACCGGAAATAACTATCGCGTGATGGGCATAGAACAAAACCCGGCCAACAAATTGCATGTTGCCAAATATTCTACACCGTTTTTTACCATAATTAAAGCTCCAAGGAAGAGAAAAGAGGCTAAAGTACTTAAGAAAGCGCCTGTAACTACGGAGAAAATTGAAAGCAAGAAAGAAGTAGCTAAGGAAGATACACCCAAATTGCGTCATACTTTTGACGGAAGAAGTATTTCTTACAATAAAGTTTTAGAGGTAGACCATACTACTCTGGTAATTAGCCTTTGGGACCATGGGAGAACAGATGGGGATATCGTTTCTATCTACCTCAATGGTGAAGCCGTTGTATATAAGCATTTGCTTACATATAAAAAGAAAGTCTACGAGATTAATTTAAAGTCAGATACTCCAAATGACCTCTTTCTATATGCACATAATCTGGGAAGATTTGCCCCTAATACAGTTGCAATAGAAATTGTAGATGGCAATAAGTCGGAAAACATTGTGCTGAATTCCGATCTTCAAAGCTGCGAGGCAGTAGTGATCAAGGTTAAAGAATAAGTACTAAATTTTTCGCCTTTTCCGTTCTTTTTTCAAAAGTTCCAGTTCCCTGTTGGTCTGACCAGCTACGGAAGTGTTTTCCTCCGCCCTGCGAATAAGATAGGGCATCACATCACGTACCGGCCCAAACGGAACATACTTAGCCACATTATAGCCTTTAGCCGCTAAATTAAAGGAGATATGGTCGCTCATTCCGTAGAGCTGTCCAAAACCAATGCGCTGATCTTTATTATCAATACCTCTATCGCTCATCAATTGCATTAATCTATAACAACTGGTTTCATTATGGGTTCCGGCAAATAGGGAAATGGTATCAAGATGATCAACGATATACTCTACGGCCACATCAAAATTCTCATCCGAAGCTTTTTTAGAAGGACAAATTGGCGTTGGGTATCCCATTGTTTCTGCACGCTCATTTTCTTTTTCCAGGTAGGCCCCGCGAACAACTTTTACCCCTATTTTAAAACCATCTTTGTTGGCTGTTTCATGTAATTTTCTCAGATAGTCCATCCTGTCCCATCGATACATCTGCAACGTATTAAAAACAATGGCTTTCTCTTTATTATATATGCGCATCATTTCCTCTACCAATTCGTCAGCGGCGTCCTGCATCCAACTTTCCTCAGCATCTATTAGCAGTGATACATCCAGTTCATGTGCTTTTTTGCAGGTTGCCTGGAACCTTTCTTTTACCCTCCCCCATTCCGCTTGCTCGGCGGGGTTTAATGCTTTGCCCTCCCCTATCTTTTGAAATAGGGCAAACCGTCCATAACCGGTGGGTTTAAATACAGCAAAGGGCATAGCCTGCTTCTCCTTAGCGAAGTTGAGTATTTGCAAGTTCTTTTCCAGGGCATCGTCTAGCGGATCTTCGGTATCCTTGCCTTCCACGGAATAATCCAGTACAGAATACACCCCGTTATTCCACATCTTATCTACTACCGGCATGCAATCCTCTTCACTTACTCCCCCACAGAAATGATCAAATACCGTAGCACGTATAAGTCCGTCTACCGGTAAATGTGCTTTAATAGCAAAATTGGTTACTGCAGTCCCAATGCGAACAAGTGGCTCATTGGCAATCATCTTGAACAGGAAGTAGGCACGTTCCAATTCAGAATCTGTTTTTAGGGCGAAAGCAGTTGCGGTATCCTCAAAAATCTGGTCCATTATTACTAAATTCTTATCAGACCAAAAATAGCACACAAAATCTAATCGATTAATGAAAAATAGCCTTTATTTTGCCTTGGATCTGTTCTGCTAATACAAATTGTCAGTATCATGGAATCTATTACCACATCTTCTTATGCGGTTCACTTTAATGAAGCCGGATATAAAGCGTTGAACACACAGCTGAAAGAGTTCAATTACTCTAGGATATTTATCCTTGTAGATGAAAACACCCATAAGCATTGCCTCCCCCTGTTTTTATCCCAATTAGAGGAATTGAGGGACTATGAGATTATTGAGATAGAATCGGGAGAAGAAAATAAAAACATAAATACCTGTACGGGGGTTTGGGAAGCACTTTCCGAACTGGATGGGGACAGAAAAAGCCTGCTTATAAACCTGGGAGGTGGAGTGATTACGGACCTTGGTGGTTTTGTGGCTTCGGCTTTTAAAAGGGGGATACATTTTATAAATGTACCTACTTCTTTACTTGCCATGGTAGATGCTTCAGTAGGCGGCAAAACAGGAGTCGACCTGGGGATGTTGAAAAATCAGATTGGGGTAATTAACCAACCTCAGATGGTACTGATAGCCCCAGCATTTTTGAGGACACTGGAAACAAGGCAATTGCAAAGCGGATTTGCGGAAATGTTGAAACACGGCCTGATCAAAAGTGAAAAGTACTGGAAGAATTTAAAGCAGTTAAATAGTTTCGAGAGCCTGGATGCTCCTATTTTTGATTCTGTTGTTATTAAAAATGAAGTAGTGCTCAAAGATCCTACTGAGCAACATTTAAGAAAGATTTTGAATTTTGGACATACGCTGGGGCATGCTATAGAAACACATTTCCTAACCAGTGATAACAAAGAGACCCTCTTGCATGGTGAGGCAATTGCCATTGGGATGATCCTGGAAGCTTATCTTTCCAGCCAACTTACCGGCCTGGATAAAGAACATTTGAAGGATATTAAAAGTACCTTCCTGGAACGCTATAGAAAGGTTTCATTTAGCGATAGTGATATAGATGCTATTATTTCTCTTTTAAAATACGACAAGAAAAATACACATGGCAATATCAATTTTGTATTGCTAAAAGCTATTGGAGAAACGGAAATAGACTGCCAGGTACCCAACGAATTTTATGCCAGGGCATTTGCATACTACAAAGAATAACATCTTCATATACTAAAAAGAGCAGTTGACAACTCTTTACAAAAACCAAAGAAAAAATATTTTAGTTTAGGTACAGTTTAAAGCCAATCCTGACCAGGTTCGGCAGAAATATTAAAAATAACACCAGCAAAACTGACCTGCTTATGAAACGTGTACTTATAGACTACAAAAAGTTGAGCCGTGAAATAGCCACGCTACTCATCGAAACTTATCCCGACGGTTATGGAGATGATGACATCATCGCATTCAGAAATGGTAAAGGTGAATTTATCGAAGCTGTGGAGCTTCGAACCGATGACACCCTTTATATGGTGAAGATTAGCCAGAGCCTTTCTCACTTCATTGCTAATTTTGATGATTCGATTGAAAGAGAACTTGAAAACAAATCAAAAGTTTCCGAAACCGATTTTAGTTCAGAAAATGATTCTGGTACTGATAGCGTAGAATTGGAATTAAATACGGAACACGAGCTCGATGAAGAAGCCGGACTAGATTAAGTCTATTTCTACTAAAGTGCTATAAAAGCAGAAGCTTTCTGTAAGTGCTACTATAGGTATCTTTCTCTTATGATATTCCTGTGATGCTTCTGATGCCCGCAAATCATAAAACCAAGTGCGGCAACTGTCATTTTACCACCACTCGCTGTGCCAAATCTGTGTAAAGCCTCCTCATTTAAAGGAGCAAACAATGCTATAGATGAGCTTCTGACCGCCTTATATTCTTCTATAATATCCTTTTTTGTGCGCTGATTCGCCATGGAACTCGGCACATAAATATCCTGATCAAATCCCGGAAGAGGAGTATCATCTTTCCTGGCAAACCTAAGTGCCCTGTACTGAAATACCCTTTCAGCATCAAGGATATGCACCAATGTTTCTAAAATGGTCCATTTGCCTTCTGCATAAGCATATTGCAATTTCTCATCAGGGAGACTCTCAATAAATTGAGGAAAATTGTTTAGTTGTTTGCTCATGAGCTCTTTTAGTTCCGCCTCTCCAACGATATCGATATACGGTTGGGAATATGGAAGGAAATCACCGGGTTGAAGTGCAGATGTTTGCATAGCTATAAATTAAAAATCCTGATCAGTATTCATGATCAGGATATTAGTAATTATGTACGCTCTGATCACAGTTCACCAAAGATGGTATGCATCAGGCGTTTTTTATCATTGATACTCTCTTCTAAAGAAATCATCGTTTCTGTTCTGCTAATACCATCTATGTCATCAATCTTAAAAATGATATTCTTCGCATGGTTGGTATCCTTCGCCCTAATCTTGCAAAATATATTGAATTTGCCTGTAGTGATATGGGCAACTGTGACATTAGGGATCTGAGTAAGCCTTTCCAAAACAAATTTTGTCTGATGGGTCTTCTCAAGAAAAATCCCGACATAAGCAATAAAAGAATACCCGAGTTTCACATAATCCAACGTTAAGGATGAGCCTCGTATAATACCGGCTTCCTCCATTTTCTTTACCCTTACATGAACAGTTCCTGCGGAGATTAGCAATTTTTTTGCAATATCCGTAAAAGGAGTCCTGGTATTGTCTATTAACATATCCAGAATCTGATGATCTATTTCATCCAATTTAACTTTCCCCATTCTAATTGAAATTTTAGCAAAAATAAAACATTAAGAAATTAAATGTAATAAAAATCGTGTTTTTTTGAAATATATGTAATTCTTAGCTAGTTTTTTCATATAAAATTCAAATACACAGTTCATAAACGGCTCTGTGTTTTTTAAGTTTTTCCAGGTCAGAAATGTTTTTACAATCAAAAACTTCATGGCCCAGTTTATCAGTAAGTCTTCCGGACGCTTCTATATATGGATGAAATTCGATCTTATTTTCTTTCAAAACTTCCTTGTAAAGTATTCCTATGCTTTCTCCCTTTTGGTACTGAGGATGGATACTATGGATATTATGGATAAGCAGATCAAAAAACAATTTGTTGTTTTCAGGAATATTGTGGTATTCCAATTTCTTCTCTTGGGCCAAACTTTGTTCAGCGATTCCTTTTAATCCGGCCAATATTGCAAAAAAGACATATTGTCTGGTGTACTCGCGCTGATAATCACCGGCTGTATGTCCTGCCTCAATAAGTACAGTAGGAGTGCCCAGCATCTGGAAGCAATCACCAATGCAATTGGCATTAAAGGAGTCATCGTAGCGGCCTACAGCTCCAGGAATAATATTCTGAAGTACTTTATTCATTACTGCAATAAGCTGCATACTGACTATCCTTGATGCTGTTTCAGATCTATCGGTATCAGCTGCAGGTGCTAAAAAAGAAACAGTTGCCGGTTTAGATGTTGTACCCACATTAAAAATAGTTCTTTGATCGTGCAGGTTAAAACAATAATCTGGCTCAAAAGTGTCATATATACTGCGCAACAGCTTACTTTCAGGCTGACTTCTATCCTGAGCATCCCTGTTCAGATCTATTTTATTGGCATTAAATCTGGTATATATCGCCGCCCCGTCCGGATTCAATATGGGAATCAGGGTTAAAGTACAATTGTTCAGAATTTGATTTGCAAGGCCACTCCCTTTACTAAAAAAAGCAAGCAGGTCTAAAAGTGCTTTAGTAGTGGTAGACTCATTGCCGTGCATCTGAGACCACATCAACACTTTTATAGGACCATTACCAATTGTAATTATATGAATCGGAACCCCTTCAACAGAAGTGCCGGTACTTTTATTTGTTAACACTTCTGAATAGCGCTGCATGAAATTTTCCAGTTCGATATTTGTAATATACCTGCCTTTAATATTTTTCTCTTTAATGGCCTCGTACCGGACTGTTGTAACCTCCATACTGAATAGGAATTATTTAGGACAAAAGTAGTTGCAATTTAAATTACAATTGTTACTAAATTAGTTACATTTGTAAACAACAATTGGTTCGTAATTCCGCGTTGTTGAATACAATTGTAAACAAAAATTGCTTTCGGTCTAATAGAATTAATATTTGTTTTGTTTTACATTGTTATTCAGAATATTAAGAAACTTTATATATACTTTTAAATTAACATATATTAGTATATTCAGATACTTTTAAACTATAATTTGAATTAGAATAACCGAAACAAGTTACAATGGTAAACACAGATGAGTTTGTTCGTAGACTTGAGCGAATTTTGAGTTATTACAGCATGTCGGCTGCTGCATTTGCAGATAAGATACAAGTGCAAAGATCCAGCATTTCGCACCTGCTTACAGGAAGAAACAAACCCAGTCTGGAGTTTGTACTCAAGGTTGTAAAGACCTTCCCCGAAGTAAACCTTTATTGGTTATTAAATGGCAAGGGTAGCTTTCCTCAAAAGAGCACAGCTGCCCCTACCCCCGGCACAAAAACAAAGCCTAAAGACGAAATTCCCACAACTTCAGACGCAAAAACCATTCATAAGATCATCATTTTTTATGAAGACGGGAGCTTCAAGGCCTTTGACAAAAACCTGGATACACTTTAAATTGATCTTCTTCCCCGCTGGGAAATATTAGAAGTATTCCCTATTTTTCCGCTATGCAAATCAGAACTATAATTCCACTTGTTTTAGCGGTACTCCTTAGCGGCTGTTACCAACCTCAAAGAGACTGCCAAGGCTTTAAAGATGGGACTTTCACTTTTAAATCAATTATCGACGGAAAAGAAAGCACAACCACATTCGTACGTAACGGAGACCTGGAAATAGACTATTTCAATGGCAAGGCTGATAGTTCTAATATTCGATGGATTAACGATTGTGAATTTGTGGCTACAAAGCTACAACCAAAGAACAAGGCCGAAGAGCAGGCCATTCATATTAAAATATTGTCAACCACGGATAATTCCTATACATTTGAGTATAGTAGAATTGGAGACAGCAGAAAATTAAGAGGAACTGCCATAAAAACTTTGCCGTAGCAGAAGTTCTATATGGTTCAAAACACTATCAATGTTTGAAATTTTTACAAGTCCGGATGCCTGGATTGCCCTATTAACCTTAACATTCCTGGAAATAGTACTGGGTATAGACAACATTATTTTTATTTCAATTGCTGCCGGTAAACTCGAGAAAAACCAGCGAAAGCGCGCCACGAATTTAGGGCTTGTTCTGGCTATGGTTATGCGGATAGTGTTGCTTTTTGGAATAACATGGCTTACCACCATGAAAAAACCTTTTATGGTTTTGAACGAATCCTGGATCAGCGGTGCTTTAAGCTGGCAGGCCATAATACTATTTGGCGGTGGTCTGTTTTTACTATATAAGAGTACACGGGAAATTCATGAAAAGATAGAAGACAGAGGCCATGACGAAAATGAAGTGAAAAAAGCCAGGTCTACCTCTCTCACAAATGCCATTGTTCAAATTACCGTCATCAATATCGTATTCTCATTTGATTCAATCTTAACGGCCATAGGGATGACCAATGGGATATCTCCCAACCCTAATGACGCGCTGGTTTTGATGGTAATTGCCGTGGTGGTCTCTGTTGTTATCATGATGCTGTTTGCGAACCCGGTAGGAGAATTTGTTACCAAACATCCATCCATACAAGTCCTTGGACTGTCTTTTCTATTGTTAATCGGGTTTATGCTTATCGCTGAAGCTGCGCATATTTCGCACCTTATAGTGTTTGGAAATGAGATTGGCGCCATCCCCAAAGGCTATCTTTATTTTGCAATCGCCTTCTCGCTAATGGTAGAATTTTTTGACATGAGAATAAAGAAGAATAACAAATCCGATGTTGAAGAAATAATTGAGGATAAGTAGCTTATATTATTGCTAATAAAGTAGTTGAATATATTTTATCAGTAGTACGCCCTTTTAATTTGGCCTGTTGAATGCCATCTCGGGATTCAATTCCTTCTGTTTCTCAAACTCCCTTTGCTGTTGCCTTACCGTCAACGTACTGCCGTCATGACTCCATCCCGGAGGTCCGAACACATACATGAGTTTGTCTGATAATTTTTTAGATTTCCCCATATCGTTCCATATATCCTTATACTCATGAGTGAGAATAACCATGGGGTTATAAGACTGCGGAGAATGAATAACACCATACTGTACGTCTATAGAATCGTCCAATTCTTTCCAGGTGCCAAAGATCTTATCAAAGAAATTTAGAAATCCACCGTGATTTTTGTCCAGGTATTCCACATTCTGTGCATGATGCACCTGATGCATCGTATGCGTATTAAAAATTTTCTCGATAAATCCCATCTTTGGAACATAAACAGAGTGCAGTTGAAATTGCCATAGTGCCTCTATCCCCAAACATACCAAAACCATTTCCGGTGGAAATCCTATTGCCGGCATCCACATATAAAACAAAGGCTTGTAAAGAATAGTGAACCATCCGTTTCTCACAGCTGTCCCTAAATTAAAATTATCAGATGAATGATGTACGATATGTGCGGCCCATAAAACCCTGATCTCATGATTGGCCCTGTGAAACCAATAATAGGTAAAATCATCAGCCAGCTGGCATAGCAGCCAAACGTACCATGCATAGCCAAAAGAAGTATATCCAAACACATTGGTTCTTGTACCATCAAGGCTCTCAGGATTAAAAAATTCGTAGGTAAATTCGAAAAGGAAAATAGCAAAAATGACCTTGAACAACGGACCTATTATTGCGGAACCTACCCCCATAAAGCCACTGGCAAAAAGATCTTTCCATTGGTAAAGATGATCATCGCCATGCGTTTTACTATAGGTAAGTTCTAAAAGAATAAAGGCAATAAAACAAGGTACTCCGTATACCAGGGGGTTGGTAAAATCCATATTTTCTTTGGCTTAAAGCGCCTAAATATAATGTTATCTTTAGTAGTATAGCGAAAAAGAAATAGAATTAGTTTATCGCAAGCATACTATTTTCTATTGTTCGCCAGAATCGTCCTTCATATTTCTCAATAAAGCATTCTGTTCCTTCATTAATTCCTCCAAATTCGATAGCAGTTCTATATTTTTTGGCGTAACCTCCTCCACATTTTGGGGGTCTTCCGCCTTAGTTCTGATCTTATTGATAAACTTAATCACCAAAAATATTGTGAGTGCAATAATTCCAAAGTCTATAAGCACCTCCAAAAGCGCTCCATATCCAATGGCCACTTCATCCACACCCTCCGAAGCTGTTCTGAGCACATATTTCTGTTCTGCCAAACTAACTCTTGCCGTCAGTAATGAAAGAGGGGGCATAATTATCTTTTTAACCAGGGTGTTTACCACATTGTTGAAGGCAGTACCAATTATGATACCTATGGCCATATCGATCATATTGCCCTTTATGGCAAAATTTTTAAATTCCTGGATAAAATTCTTCATGAAAATAGTTGTCTAAAAAAGCTTTGTTTGGCCTTCTTCATCGTTCTTGCCTTTGTCATCAGCAGTTGACTTCCCGGATGTTTTGGCTGTAGATTTTGGAGTCTTGGCCAGGGACTCTTTCGGCGCTGCCACATTTTCTTCATCTACCACTTCTATCTCCATGGTATCATGAGCTTTCGGCTCTTCGTAAGGCAATGGCTCCAAGGCATTTATGTTTTTAACCTTCTCAGATGTCAGTTGATTACCTAAAGCTTTGATTCCCTTAATAGCTATAAAATCTTCCAAATCGACAGTTAGATTGGGTTTGGCCTCTTTCCCTCTGGGTTTAGGAAACTCTATTTCAATCACCGGTCGCCAGTCGGTCGAGATGAGTTCCAGAAACGACTTTGGATGTTCGGTGATAAATAATTCTTCTTTGTTTTCCTTCTCTATCAGAAATCGCTTAACATAGTAACGCTCTTTATCACCATCGTAGTAAATGGCAGATAATGGCTTCTTTGGTTTCCATTTTTCGAGTACGATAATATCATCATCAAAACGCATAGTAACCTCCGGAATAACAGTCTTAGCAATTCCCTTCTGATTAACAAGCAGCAACATGTCCTCGCTGGTAAATTCACCTAGCAGTTCTCCTCTTTCGTCCACGTTAAGTCGCTGAACAGTATCATCGAACCATAATTTACGTGGCTTCAGGGTTGATAAGCCTTTCTCTTTTAATTCAATGCGCTTAACAGGATACTTTGTAACTATATTTCCCTTGGAACCCCTGCCTTTGATCATGACATCAGCAAAATCCAAATCCCACTTCAATTTTTTAATACTTCCGGATTGCCGTAAATTGACAGTCACCACTTCTGCCTCTCCATTGGGATTCGCAGAGAAATAATGCACATAAGAAGAGGGTTTGCCTGTGGTCAGGCTATAGCTCTTATCCCTGGTTACTGCCGTAACGTTAAATCGTTTTACATAACTGGCGCCACCCCTTCCATCCTTATAAATCATGTTATAAGTGGTACGCTTATCTTTTTTCTTGAAAACCGCAACATGGATGATATTTTTACCGATAAAGGTTTTTGCATCTACCCTGGTAACCATCATTTCTCCATTCTTGGTAAAGACAATAATATCATCAATATCACTACAGTCTGTTACATATTCATCCCGCCTCAATGAGGTGCCGACAAAGCCTTCTTCCCTATTCACATAGAGCTTGGTATTCCTAATTACGACTTTAGTTGCCTCGATATCATCAAAAATCCTGATCTCCGATTTACGCTCTCTTCCCTTGCCGTATTTCTTCTTTAAATCTTTAAAGTAGTCAATGGCAAAATCTATAAGGTTTTCAAGGTTGTTTTTGGTTTCGGCTATTCTGTCTTCAAGACTTTCAATATGCTGCTGTGCCTTGTCTAAATCAAATTTGGAGATTCTCTTAATACGGATTTCAGTTAACCGCACAATATCTTCCTCTGTAACCGCCCTTTTAAGATGTTTTACATGGGGCTTAAGCCCTTTATCAATAGCTGCAATGACACCCTCCCAGGTTTCTTCTTCTTCTATATCCCGGTAGATCCTCTTCTCAATAAAAATCCTTTCCAAAGAGGCAAAATGCCACTGCTCTTCCAATTCTGAAAGCTGAATTTCCAATTCTGCCTTAAGCAGTTCTACCGTATAATCTGTAGAGCGTTGAAGCATCTCCCTCACCCCAATAAACAAAGGTTTATTGTCTTCAATAATACACCCCAATGGAGAAATAGATGATTCGCAGGAAGTAAAAGCGTAGAGGGCATCAATTGTTTTATCCGGGGAAATCCCTGTTGGAATATGCACCAGGATTTCAACATCCGCTGCTGTATTATCTTCTATTTTCTTTATTTTGATTTTACCTTTATCGTTGGCCTTCAAAATAGAGTCTATAAGAGAAGAAGTGTTAGTTCCATACGGAATCTCGTTGATCACCAAGGTTTTTTTATCTAGCTGAGAAATTTTGGCCCTAACGCGGATCTTACCTCCCCTTAGCCCTTCATTATAATTGGTAACATCTATAATGCCTGCCGTAGGAAAATCTGGAAAAAGTTTAAATCGCTGGCCTCTAAGGTGCTTGATTGAGGCGTCTATTAGTTCATTAAAATTATGAGGTAAAATTTTTGTCGATAACCCTACTGCTATACCTTCGGCACCCTGAGCCAATAACAACGGGAATTTAACCGGCAAATTAACGGGTTCTTTTTTTCTACCGTCATAAGACATTTGCCACTCCGTAATTTTAGGACTGAAAACAACATCAAGGGCAAATTTTGAAAGTCGCGCCTCTATATATCTGGAAGCAGCTGCTCTATCACCGGTAAGTATGTTTCCCCAGTTTCCCTGGGTATCTATGAGCAGGTCTTTCTGACCAATCTGTACCATCGCATCCCCGATACTTGCATCGCCGTGAGGATGGTATTGCATGGTGTGCCCAACTACATTGGCAACTTTATTATAGCGGCCATCATCTAATTCTTTCAGGGAGTGCATTATTCTCCGCTGAACAGGCTTAAAACCGTCTTCTATTGCGGGTACTGCCCTTTCCAAAATAACATAAGAAGCATAGTCAAGAAACCAATCTTTGTACATTCCGGTGACGCGTACAAGTGCTTCGCCGCCACCAGCCTGATCCTCTTCCTGCACTTCGTTTACTTCTTCATTCTCTTCCATATAGAAAGATTCGTATTATTTGGGTTTATATTTAATTGTCTTCAACCAGATCAACCTCTACTTTAAGGTTATTTATGATAAATTCCTGCCTGTCCGGAGTGTTCTTTCCCATGTAGAACTTAAGTAATTCTTCAATAGAAAGGGCTTTATCTAGCATGATAGGCTCCAGGCGGATATCGTCTCCAATAAAGTGCTTGAACTCATCGGGCGAAATTTCTCCCAACCCTTTAAACCTTGTTATTTCGGCTTTGCCTGTAAGTTTATTCAGGGCCGAATATTTTTCGTCATCACTATAACAATAAATAGTTTCCTTCTTGTTCCTTACTCTGAATAATGGGGTTTGAAGAATATAAAGATGATTCTCCTTAATTAGTTCGGGAAAAAACTGCAGAAAGAAAGTAATTAGCAATAGCCTGATGTGCATTCCATCTACATCAGCATCAGTAGCGATTACGATGTTGTTATAACGTAAATCCTCCATGGATTCTTCAATATTCAGGGCAGCCTGAAGTAAATTAAATTCCTCATTCTCATAAACGATCTTCTTTGACATCCCATAAGAATTTAAGGGCTTTCCTCTAAGACTGAATACCGCCTGGGTGTTTACGTCTCTAGACTTTGTAATAGACCCGGAAGCAGAATCTCCTTCGGTAATGAATAAGGTGCTGTCTAGCCGCCTTTCGTTTTTCATGTCTCCCAGATGTATTCTGCAGTCTCTCAGTTTTTTGTTATGAAGACTTGCCTTCTTTGCTCTTTCTCTGGCAAGTTTACGTATCCCGGACAATTCTTTGCGCTCCTTTTCTGCCATCATTATCTTGCGCTGAATCTTCTCTGCCGTTTCCTGATTCTTGTGCAGGTAATTGTCTAGTTGTTTCCCAATAAAATCATTTATGTAGGTTCGAACGGTAGGTAGGTTGCCACCCATATCAGTAGAACCTAGTTTGGTTTTGGTCTGGCTTTCAAAAACCGGCTCCATTACTTTTATAGAGATAGCAGAAATTATGGATTTTCTAATATCAGAAGCATCATAGTTCTTTCCATAAAAATCACGGATGGTGCGCACTATGGCTTCCCTGAAAGCAGATTGATGTGTTCCTCCCTGAGTGGTGTGCTGACCATTGACGAAAGAATGGTATTCCTCACTGTACTGAGTTTTACTATGGGTAATGGCCACTTCAATATCGTTTCCTTTAAGGTGGATAATAGGATAAAGCATATCCTCCGTACTATTATTATCCTCCAACAGGTCTTTTAAGCCATTTTCGGAATAGTACTTTTCTCCGTTAAATAAGATGGTAAGTCCCGGATTAAGGTAAACATAGTTCTTTAGCAGCCGTTCTACGTACTCATTTCTGAACCTGTATTTTTTAAAAATAGCTTCATCAGGAGTAAAGGTGATCTTTGTCCCCCTTCTTCGCGAGGTTGATTCTAACAATTCCTCATTTTTAAGCTCCCCCAGGTTAAATTCGGCCGATTTAGATTTGCCGTCTCTTGTAGATTCTACCCTAAAAAAGGTAGACAGGGCATTCACTGCTTTGGTCCCCACCCCATTTAATCCAACAGATTTCTTAAACGCCCGGGTGTCATATTTACCTCCTGTATTCATCTTAGAAACTACGTCCACAACTTTCCCCAGGGGAATACCCCGGCCATAATCGCGAACAATTACCTTGTCTCCCTGAATAGATATCTCAATTGTTTTACCGGCCCCCATGACAAATTCGTCAATAGAATTGTCTATGGTTTCTTTAAGAAGAATATAAATCCCATCATCGGCAGAAGAACCATCTCCTAACTTTCCAATATACATTCCAGGACGCAGTCGGATGTGCTCCTTCCAGTCCAGAGATCGAATATTTTCTTCTGTATATTGTGATTGTGCCATTTTACTTGGGGGTTTACCCCCGCTAATATAAAATTATAGGTCAGAAATCAAAATGCAGGCTACGGAAAGTAATTAACAATCATTTCTGCATTTTGTTGATAGCTGTACTCCTTATCTTAAGCTGTTGCCGGCTATTTGCAGCCTGAACAAAAGCACTCTAGACATTAAATCGGAAATGCATGACATCGCCATCCTGCATCACATATTCCTTACCTTCAACCCGCATTTTTCCCGCTTCCTTTACTTTAGCCTCACTACCGTAGGAGACATAATCATCATAGGAGATCACCTCTGCCCTGATAAATCCTTTCTCAAAATCGGTATGAATTACCCCAGCTGCCTGAGGGGCCGTTGCACCAATTGGGATGGTCCAGGCCCTGACTTCTTTTTCCCCGGCAGTAAAGTAAGTCTCCAGGTTTAACAGTTTATAGGCTCCCCTGATTAACTTGGCCGAACCCGGTTCGGTTAATCCCAGATCTTCCAGAAACATCTGCCTTTCTTCGTAAGTTTCCAATTCCGTAATATCCGCTTCTGTGCCTACGGCCAGGACAATGACTTCCGCATCTTCATTGGCAACTGCAGATTTCACCTTTTCTACATAAGCATTCCCAGTTACCGCTGCATCTTCATCTACATTACAAACATACAAGACCGGTTTATCTGTAATTAGCTGCAAAGGTTTAACAAAATCTCTACGTGCATCCTTCTCTATTTCAATTGCCCGAACGGAAATACCCGCTTCCAGTCCTGTTTTTAACTGCATTAATGCATCGGCCTCCTTCTGAGCATCCTTATTACCCGTTTTTGCTGCTCTTTTTACTTTGTCGAGCTTTTTTTCAACGGTTTCCAGGTCTTTTAACTGCAGTTCCATATCTATGGTTTCCTTGTCTCTTATCGGGTCTACCGAACCGTCAACGTGCACCACGTTATCATTGTCAAAACAGCGCAATACGTGCAGTATCGCGTCTGTTTCGCGGATATTCCCAAGAAACTGATTCCCCAATCCTTCTCCTTTGCTGGCTCCCTTAACCAGTCCGGCTATATCTACAATCTCAACCGTAGCAGGCAACACGCGTTGAGGGTTGACCAATTCCTCCAATTTCTGGAGTCGCGGATCGGGAACATTGACTACGCCAATATTTGGCTCAATAGTACAAAATGGAAAATTTGCGCTCTGCGCTTTTGCATTAGATAAACAATTAAAAAGGGTAGATTTTCCAACATTGGGCAATCCTACTATACCTGCTTTCATTCTTAAGGATCTTATACGAGAAAATGTCAGTTGTATTCTGACTTCTTGTAATTTTGGCTGCAAAGATAGTTTTTACTAGTATATTTAGTACAGCGAACTGTAGAATTATATATGAGCAAAATTATACTTCAGGGAATTGTGTACGATGACAAGTCGTCCTACCTGCGTGGCCCGGCCAAAGCCCCTCCTCTAATCCGGCAGGCATATCGAAGTAATTCTGCAAATTTCTTTGCTGAATCGGGTGTAGAAATTACTCCTGATGTGTTTGATGATAAAGGCGATTTTGAAATAGTGGAATATTTTGATATAGAGTCTATTACATCTTCTAATCTAAACAAGAATACACCTTTAATTACTTTAGGTGGAGACCACTCTATAAGCTATCCTGTTCTACGGGCAATACATAAAGTATATGGCCCTGTAGACATCCTTCACCTGGATGCTCATGGCGATCTCTATGACAGCTTTGAAGGTGATAAATATTCCCATGCCTGTCCTTTTGCCAGAATTATGGAGGAGGGTCTCGCGGGGGAGCTCCACCAGGTTGGGATCAGAACATTAAATTCACATCAGCGTAAACAAGCTAAAAAATATGGTGTTAAGGTAGTGGAAATGAAAGACTACCACCTGAATAAGATCCCGGAATTTAAGAGGCCTGTTTATTTGTCCCTGGACATGGATGTCCTGGACCCTGCTTTTGCTCCCGGGGTGTCACACTATGAACCTGGCGGACTTACCACCAGAGAGCTGATCAGTATAATTCATCGTATCAATGTGCCTGTTCTTGGGGCCGATTTAGTGGAATATAATCCGGAAAGAGATATAAATAATATGACCGCCATGGTTTGCGCCAAAATCTTAAAGGAAATTGCTGCCAAATGTTTACAATAAAAGCAAATCCCAATATAATAGGCTGAGGTAACAGGAGGTATTTGTTCTACCCGTCCGGGTGCATAAAGCGCTGTTTGCCCAAAAGTGTTTCTTCGGACTCTACATGATCATCATCAGGAACACAGCAATCTACCGGGCATACCGCAGCACATTGAGGTTCTTCATGGAAGCCCATGCATTCTGTACACTTATCCGGAGATATATAATATATTTCGTCACTTATAGGTTCCTGTACCTCATCGGCATTAACCGCCTTACCATTTGGAAGAACAACATCACCTTTTAGAGAAGTGCCATCGCCATATCTCCACTCATCTGCACCTTCATAAATTGCGGTATTGGGACATTCTGGCTCACAAGCACCACAGTTAATACATTCATCGGTTATAACAATTGCCATAATTTTCTCTTTCTGTTAGCCTAAAATTCCTTTAAGCATGCTTATTTTTGCGCAAAGGTAAATCCTAATAAAATTCTGGACAAATATAATGGCCCACCTGCATCGTAGAATACAAGCTTTTGTTAAACTTGGCAATTTTTTCCGGGAATACTGCGAATATGCCAATAACACATACAATAAAATAACTAATAGCAACACTGTTTTTGCAGATTTAGAAAATAAGATCGAGCTGGCTGGCCATAAAAATGGATGGTTTACCAAAACCAATGTCACTTTTGCACTGGGCCAATGGAGCCAACTGCTTACGGAAGAAATACTGTCAGAATGGCTAAATAAGTACCCAATAGATAGAACTGAGCAAAAAACGGTGGCTATTATAATGGCCGGCAATATACCTCTGGTAGGATTTCACGATTTCCTGAGTGCACTAATTTTAGGCCACAAAGTCCTGGTGAAACTGTCTTCTAATGATCAAATACTACTGCCTTTTATGGCTGATTACCTCATACAAATTGAACCCGAATTTAAGCCCTTGATTAAATTCCAGGAAGACCGATTGGAGAATTTTGATGTCATCATCGCTACTGGCAGCGACAATACAGCCCGTTATTTTGACTACTATTTCAAAGACAAACCCAGTATAATAAGAAGAAACAGAACCTCCGTTGCCGTGCTTACCGGTGAAGAAAGCGCAGATACATTGCAAGCATTAGGCGAGGATGTTTTCACCTATTTTGGATTGGGTTGCAGAAGTGTCTCCAAAATTTATGTGCCAGATGACTATAATTTTGACGGCTTATTCAATGCCATGTACCCCCATAAGGATATTATAAACCTTACTAAATACGCAAATAACTACGATTACAATAAAGCCGTATACCTGATGAGCGAATTCAACTTCCTGGATAACGGTTTCTTAATGCTGAAAGAGGATGAGAATTTCGGCTCACCCATTGCTACACTCTTCTACGAAAAGTATAGCTCCAGGGAAGCACTTAAAGAAAAACTTAGCTTAAACAGGGATTCCGTTCAGTGTATAGTAGCAAATGGTCTGTTTTCTGATGAGGTGGCCTTTGGGCAAACACAACAGCCTGGTCTGGAAGATTATGCAGATGGGATAGACACTGTTGAATTCTTGTTAAAAACATCACATAATTAATCCGGAATTGACAATAATCTTTCAGCTTTATTTATGACCTTTACGGGCTTAAATTAAAAAGCAAAAAAATAACTAAACTCTTGCAAGATGAAAAAACACAATTTTAGTGCGGGCCCCTGTGTATTACCACAGGAAGTTTTAAAAAAGGCCTCTGAAGCAGTGGTAGAATTAGACGGAATTGGGCTTTCTCTCATCGAAATTTCACATAGAAGTACAGAATTTGTGGCTATTATGGAATCTGCACGGGCTTTGGCATTAGAACTACTTGGCCTGGAAGGAAAAGGATACCAGGCATTGTTCTTACAGGGCGGGGCAAGTCTTGAATTTCTAATGGTTGCTTACAACTTGCTCGAAAACAAAGCAGGTTACATCAATACAGGTACCTGGAGCGATAAAGCCATTAAAGAAGCTAAATATTTTGGAGACATCATTGAGGTGGCCTCATCAAAAGATAAGAATTTCAAGTATATCCCTAAGAACTATGAGGTGCCGGGAGATTTAGATTACCTGCACCTTACTTCCAATAACACCATTTTCGGCACTCAGGTGAAAGCACTTCCTGTCACGGATATCCCCTTGGTTTGTGATATGAGTTCGGATATTTTCTCGAGGCAGATAGACTTTTCTATGTTCGATCTGATTTATGCTGGTGCTCAGAAAAATATGGGTCCGGCTGGGACTACATTGGTGGTAGTTAAAGAAGACATTCTTGGTAAGGTCTCACGTCAGATCCCTTCCATGTTAGATTATCAGGTACATATATCAAAAGACAGCATGTTTAATACTCCTTCTGTTTTTGCAGTATATACCTCCATGCTGACCCTACAATGGTTAAAAGATATGGGAGGCATTTCGACCATTGAGGAAATCAATGAAAAGAAAGCCAGCCTTATTTATTCCGAAATTGATCTTAATCCACTTTTTACAGGTTTCGCGGAAAAAGAAGACAGGTCAGCAATGAATGCTACATTTACACTGACCGATGAGCGCCTTAAAGAAACTTTCGATACTATGTGCAAAGCCGCAGGTATCAACGGAATCAACGGCCACCGTTCTGTTGGAGGTTATCGGGCATCAATGTACAATGCACTCTCTCTTGAAAGCGTAGGCGTATTGGTAGATATAATGAGCGATTTAGAGCGGAATGCCTGACAAACTGGGAATAAAAAATCAAAGTTTTTATAATTATAAACTGCAAATTACATGAGGATACTTGCTAATGACGGAATCTCCCAAAGTGGAATAAGCGCCCTTGAAAAAGAAGGTTTTGAGGTAATTACTACTACCGTAGCACAGGAGCAGCTGCCAAACTACATTAATGAAAATGCCATTGTAGGGCTACTTGTAAGAAGCGCAACACAAGTGCGTAAAGACCTTATTGATGCTTGCCCTAGCCTTAAATTAATTGGTCGTGGCGGTGTTGGGATGGACAATATTGATGTGGAATATGCCAGGCAAAAAGGATTGCATGTAATCAATACTCCGGCGGCGTCATCTAGTTCAGTAGCCGAATTGGTATTTGGCCATTTATTTGGTGGGGTTAGATTTCTTCATGATGCCAACAGAAATATGCCTCTGGAAGGAGACAGTAATTTTAAAAAATTAAAAAAGGCCTATGCGAAAGGGATAGAATTAAGAGGTAAAACCCTTGGTGTAATAGGCTTTGGCCGTATTGGTCAGGCTACAGCAAAGATCGCATTGGGTGTAGGTATGAAGGTAGTTTATTTTGATCCTTTTATAGAGAAAGCCAGCATTGAAGTTGACTTTTTTGATGGTCAGAAAGTTTCATTTGAGCTACAAAGCAGCGCTATGGAAAGCATCCTGGCCGAAGCACACTTCATTACCCTGCACGTACCTGCCCAAAAAGAATATGTGATTGGGAAAGCGGAGTTCGATAAAATGAAGACCGGTGTCGGCATCGTAAATGCAGCAAGAGGTGGTGTCATAGATGAAGTGGCCCTTATCAATGCCATAGAAAGTGGTAAGGTAGCCTTTGCCGGCCTGGACGTTTTTGAATCTGAACCCAGTCCGGAATTAAAAATCCTAATGCATCCGAATATTTCACTCTCTCCTCATATCGGAGCCGCAACCGGAGAGGCACAAGACAGGATTGGCGAGGAATTGGCCAGCCAGATTTCTACTTTGTTGAAATAAATCAAAATAACACACAAGCCCTTTTAAACAACTGTTTTCTAAGACAATTTTTGTACATTACCCTACTAATTATTAAACACTATAAAAATGTCTGGATTACTAGATTTACTAAACAGCCCAATGGGCAAACAATTAATCAGCGGGGTGGCAAGCGAAACAGGGCAGGCCGAAAACAAGACTTCTGATGTTCTTAGCATGGCTATGCCACTGCTTCTTGGGGCAATGAAAAAAAATGTAGCACAACCCGGAGGTGCTGAAGGATTAATGAGTGCGTTATCCTCCAAACACGATGGCAGTATTTTGGATAACCTGCAGGGTTTATTCGGCGGAGGCGTTAACAAGGAAGTTGTTGATGATGGAGCAGGAATTTTAGGCCACGTATTTGGAAACAAACAACCACAGGTAGAAAATGCATTGAGTCAGAAATCTGGCGTAGATGCTGGCTCTATAGGGCAAATTTTAAAAATAGCCGCTCCTATTGTAATGGGCTTTCTCGGAAAACAGAAAGCACAAAGCAATGTACAGGATGCCCAGGGAATGAACGGCTTGCTCGGCAGTATGCTCGGGGGGCAGCCAGAACAAAACCAAAGTCTTATTACCACTTTGCTTGATGCAGATGGTGACGGAAGCATCCTGGATGACGTCGCCGGCATGGTAATGGGCGGTGGATCTAAAAAGAAAAGCGGTGGCCTGGGAGGGTTACTGGGAGGTCTTTTTGGGAAATAATTAAACGCAATAAAACTTAACGTTATTTAACATAGCCATTCGCCGGTGCGAATGGCTTTTTTTGTATCTTTTATTAGAGATTATTGATTTATTAAAATGCAAAAGATGAATAGGACGAAAGGGGTGTTGCTGAGTATTTTTGTGGTTGCATTAGGGTTTGCAATTGGCTGTAAAAGCTCAAAGGAGGCCGTTGTTGTTAGTGAAGATGAAAAATTAGCATTTCAACAAACTACGGAAGATACAATTGAGATTAAAAGCGATAAGACCGAATATGAGATAATAATAATTGAACCTGGTTTTAATTTCTGGCTGCAAAGTATTGCAAAGCCCGAAGGGTATTATTCCCAGTCGTACCTGGAAACCAGAAACCGGATACTTGTTTCTAATTGGAACCAAAGGGTGCTGCAGCCCATGCGATTTGACCCTAACCTATATCAGATGCAAATAGACTATGAGCCGCATATAGACTATGGTTATGAGGTAAATTTCAAACTCTACAATTACTTTATCTATTTCCAGCGTAAATACAATCAACGTCTGGGACCTTTTGTGCCAAGGATTTAATTGAATATATTTGCCAGCTCTTTTAAATTCCTATGGATAAACTAAAAAGTCGTTGGGGCATTGAGTCTACCTTTCAGCTGATCATCATCTTCGTTGTTTTTGCAATTACAGGATCATCTTCTGTTTATGTGGCACGTCCGTTTCTAGAATGGATTGGATTTGACAGATCAATTTTCCCGGATAGTTGGTGGAGTGGGTGGATCTACTGGACCATCAGATTACTGATTATATTCCCGATATACCAGGTATTACTAGTTGTCTTTGGCTGGGTTTTCGGACAATTCAGATTTTTCTGGAATTTTGAAAAGAAGATGCTACAAAGAATGGGGCTCGGATTTCTTTTAAAGTAAATTATAATTTCCTTAACATTGTGGCACGTCTATATTGAATTAATTTGCAGCATGATGGCTATTAAAAGAGACCTTTACTTATCCCTTGCTTCTTTTACGCTTATCGCCTTTATGGCACTGCCGAATATCATGAAATTAGCCCATGCTGTGCACGGGCATAAAAATCAGAAATGTGTCGAAAACATTGCTGTTCACATTCATGAGGCCGAATTTGACTGTGAGTTTCAGAAGTTTAAGCTTACACAGCAATTTTACCCCCCTATTGTAAATTTTGAGGTTTACTCCCCCATCAGGCAGTTCAGTATCAATAGTAATTATTATTCATTTTTAAGTTCCTTTCAAAAACTTCATTTCTCTCTCAGAGGGCCCCCGAATATTTCATAGTTCGACAATTTTACAATTTGGTTAATTAAAATTCTAAGTATGAAATATTTTTGTTCATTGCTTTTTGCAATATCTATATCAGTAACCCATGCCCAAAATTCAGTTTCAGGAAAAATAACCGATGCCGAGAATAATGCTCCTTTAGAGCAGGTATCCGTGTATTTCCCTCAATTGGAAAGAGGTGCGGTTACAAATTCTGAAGGGGTTTTCCAGGTATCCAGCCTGCCCCTAGGTTCCTACAAACTGGTGGTATCATATATAGGCTACCAAACTTTTTCCAAAACTTTTGAAATTACAACAGGAGTTAATAATCTAGAAGTTCAACTGATTCCAAGTGTCATTGAAATGGAAGAAGTAATTGTATCTACTCCCTTCCACAAATTACAGCGTGAAAATGTAATGAAGGTAGAACAGGCGAAAATAGCCGATTTAAAAACCCGTGGAGCCATTACTCTGGCCGATGGTATTACAAATATTGCCGGGGTTGAAACCGTTTCTACCGGGGTGGGAATTGGGAAACCCGTGATACGGGGTTTAAGTGCTAACAGGGTTTTGGTCTATACCCAGGGTATACGACTAGAAAATCAACAATTTGGAGATGAACACGGCCTGGGCATAGGAGAGGCCGGAATAGAAAGTGTGGAAGTTATCAAGGGGCCCGCTTCCCTGCTTTACGGTTCAGATGCCCTTGGAGGGGTCCTTTATCTGAATCCGGAAAGGTTTGCGCTTGCCAATACCAGTTCGGGGGATATCAATATGAATTATTATTCCAATACTACGGGGCTTGGTACAAATTTGGGGTTTAAATCTTCCGGAGAACGATTTAAGTTTTTGGTCAGAGGAGGGCATACTACTCATACCGACTATAAGGGCGGAGATGGATTAAGAGTTACCAATTCTCGATTCAGAGAATATGACCTTAAAACTGGAATGGGTTACCAGGCAGGCATTCTAAAAACAGAATTCAGATACAATTATAATGCATCCGAATTGGGAATCCCAGAAGAGATAGGGGCTCAGACCAGAGACAGAACCCCCACCCTTCCATACCAGGAACTCCATAATCATATATTGAGCTCCGCAACCAGTATATTCTTTAACAAATCCAGCCTGAAAATTACATTAGGATATATCTTTAATGATCGGAAGGAGTTTGAAGACCATGAGGAGGAAGAAGGAATGGAAGAGGAAGAGGAAGAGGAAGGGGCAGCTCTCGATATGCATCTTTCTACATTTAATTATAACCTTCTCTACAATCTCCCTAAGGGCAAACGTCTGGAAACCATTGTGGGTATCCAGGGGATGCGGCAAACCAATAAAAACTTTGGCGAAGAAATCCTGATTCCAGACGCCACCACCTCAGATATTGGAGTTTTAGCAAATTCCCACTTACATTTTGACAAAAGCGATATTCAATTTGGCCTTCGTTTTGATCACAGGGCCATAACTGGTGAAGAAAGCGGAATAGCCGCCACAGAAGGCTATATAGCATCACTAGACAGGGATTTCACTAGTTTTAATGCGGCTTTAGGCTATAGAGTTGATGTTATGGATAAACTTATCGGAAGAGTAAATTTTGCTTCCGGATTCAGAGCACCCAACCTGGCGGAGCTTACTTCAAATGGTGTCCATGAGGGTACTAACCGATTTGAAATTGGGGATCCGGATCTAAAAAATGAAAAAAACCTGCAGACAGATGTTGCACTGGAATATAAAAATGAGCATGTAGAGTTTTATCTGAATGGCTTCTACAATAGCATAAAAGACTACATCTTTATAGAGCCCAATGGTGAGGTTGTTGGTGAGGATGCAGTTTTTCTATACAGACAACAAAATGCAAGGCTTTATGGGGGTGAAATAGTATTTCACCTTCATCCTCATCCGTTAGATTGGCTTCATCTCGAAAGCAGTTTCGAAACTGTAAGAGGAAAACTAGATAACGGGGATAACTTGCCACTGATACCAGCAAACAAACTGAAAAATACACTGAGGATAGAATTTGAGGACAAGAGTCGCTGGCTGAAAAGAAGTTACGCCTTCGTTAGTCTGCAATCTGTTTTTACTCAGGACAATTTTAGCGAGTTTGAAACTACAACTGATAGCTATAATTTATTAAATATAGGCTGCGGTGGAAACTTTTCGTTATTTAATAAAGACGCAGAACTCAGACTGAGCGCCAACAATTTGTTAGATCAGAACTATATTGCCCATTTGTCCAGATTAAAGTCAGATGGAATTCCTAACATAGGACGGAATATAAGTGTTGGTCTTAGTGTTGCACTCTGAGGCTATTTAGTCTGAGGATTTGGTTTTTCTAAATCCATATCCTAGTTGATGTAAAAAGTCTTTGGGAATTTCCTCATCTCCTTTAAATCCAAGCGGAATGGTTCCGCTATCTTCAGGGATATAATTGGTTTTAAAGAGGTAGTCCCAAAGGCTTAAACTTATTCCAAAATTTACCCCGTATTTCCCTTTAGGTAACACATAGGAATGGTGGTATAAATGCATTACCGGATTGTTAAATAAATACTTTAAAGGTCCCCAGCTAACCTTCACATTAGCATGGTTTAAGTGCCCTATGGCTATCGCTACAAAGTGAACAATAAAGGCCTGCTGAGGTTCAAACCCTCCAAGCAACATCACCCCCAATGTCTTTAGCGGTTTATAAAAAATGTTCTCCATCCAATGATAGCGAAAGTGAGCAGCAAAACCCATCTCTTTTACACTGTGATGTATTTTATGGAATTGCCAAAGGAAATTGTACTTATGTAATAAGACATGTGTAAACCACTGGAAAAAATCGAGCAGCACAAAAAATAAAATCAATTGTGTCCAATTTGGCCATAATCTTATATCTACAATGGACAAACTGCGGGCAGTGATGCCCAAATCATTAAATAAAACCTCCAGGAGTTTGTAAAAACCACTGATTGCAATAGTGAAAATGAAGAAATTAAAGAAAATATAAAATCCATCGAGCCAAAAGTCCTTTCTAAAAACAGCTTGCTGCTTTCGCCAGGGAAATAAAATCTCCAGACCCCAAATGAATAAAGAAATTAGTATCAGGCCCCAGAAATAGTTGGTGTACCATGGTACATCAAAAAGAATAGACCTCCATGTCCAGTTGACATTAGAAGAAAATGCATTTAAAAAAGCTTCTAGGTAGGAATCCATATTTCAACATTACTCAGGGCCTTCTACGCCCGGATTTATTTAGCATCAATATCTATTACTCTCGTGGCCTTAGCACTCTTAAATACGTACGTATACAGCCACATTATGGTAAAAGTGGGAATAATATCCAATCCTGGGATAATTTCTTCTATAAAGGTGAAAATACCAGCTGCCTGGCCTACTTTTCCTTTATAGATCCTGGTCATTAACCACCCTGCGATCGGAGCCCAAATTACATCCGAGAATTCTCCAATTCCCGGAATTAAAAAAGAGACCATCCCAATGGCATCAAAAAGAAGTCCCAGGAACAAATCTCTGTATTTATTTTGTTTACTATTTGACATGTTTAAAATTAAGTATTCCTTTTAAAGGAATCAATTTAAATGCCAAAAATGAAGTTTGGTAAGGAAATTTATTCGAATTGAGGATGCATCCCTTGTGGTTAATCCAATGAGTAAGCCAATTAAAATGGTGCTGCAGGATCGTTATAAATAATCTGACCACCAAGTTTAGAATTGGCAATCAAAGTTTTGAACTCTACTCTCGAAAGATCAACAATAGCATCTCCTGAGGCGGTAACTTCAAAATTGTTTAGGCGGTTAAAACTGCCGTCCATTATTGTCTTGCCGCCATCTGATACGCTTAACACGTTCAGAGAGGGTGTATATACATTTAGTATCACCTCCTCATAGTTAATGGTTTTACTATCCGATCTGATCTTTAAATTTCTATTATTAACAGCCCAGTTGATGTGTTTTATAATTTCGCCATCCCCTGTAAGTTCTATTTTATGTTCGTCAGCTTTAATGATGTTTATATTTGCTCCAATATTGCTGTCGATCGAATCGAATGCTATAAGGGCCTCATTATTTTGTGCAAAACATGGCGCACCAATTAATATAAAAAGAAGAAGGAGTACATTCTTCATGAATGAACTGGTTAAGGTTATATTAAAGAGACGCTGTAAAAAGCCTTGTGTTACAACAAACCGACAATTTTAACACAGTTGGTACTAAATGTGATAATATTCTAACCAATACTTGTGGTTGATTCACAACCAGATGCAAGCAGGCAGTATCAGGAAAGCGTGGAGCTAATTAATTTTAAAAATTCGTTTCTGGTTTCAATTTTTTCGAACTGGCCCCTGAAGCCCGAGGTGGTGGTCACCGAATTCTGTTTTTGCACCCCACGCATCATCATACACATATGCGCCGCTTCAATCACCACTGCAACTCCTTTTGGTTTTAAAGTATCATTGATACACTCCAGAATATCATGAGTAAGTCTCTCCTGCACCTGTAAACGCCTTGCAAAGACATCCACTACCCGTGGTATCTTACTAAGCCCAACAATGTGTCCGTCTGGTATATATGCAATATGGGCTTTCCCGAAAAATGGCAGCATATGATGTTCACAAAGTGAGTAGACTTCTATGTCCTTGATAATAACCATATCGTCATAATCTTCTTTAAACATAGCCCCCTGAAGAATCTCTACAGCATTCTGCTTATAGCCTTGTGTTAGAAATAGCATGGCCTTGGCCGCACGTTCAGGGGTTTTGGTAAGTCCTTCCCGCGCTACATTTTCGCCGATATCATCTATTATTTTTGAAAAATGTTCTCTGACCTCATTAGTGATCTCAATATTATACTCCTCTAAATTTCTATATGGTGACATAGGGTACTTCCGTATTTATTGTTGTTAAATATGGTGAATTTTAGCTAAAATAGTAGCATCCTGACAGAATATTATACCTCGCCAGGAAAGCATGCACCTATTGGTCGTAATAATAAACAAAATCTCACAAGAATTTATGGGGGAGATTGTTATTTTTGCCATGTCTGCACTTATAGCTACTTTCGGGCAGTAAATGATTTGATACATGATCAAAGCGAGCAACATTCAAAAATATTACGGACAGCTTCAGGTGCTTAAAGGAGTTGATCTTGAAATAGCTAAAGGTGAAATAGTTTCAATTGTGGGGCCTTCCGGAGCAGGTAAAACTACTTTGTTGCAAATATTAGGCACCTTAGATGTAGCTTCTAATCCGGAGAGTAGTGTTATCAACATAGATAATGTGGCAGTGAATACCCTCAGCGATAAGGCGATGGCTAAATTCCGGAATGAACATTTGGGATTTATTTTCCAGTTTCACCAACTTCTACCCGAATTTACAGCTATCGAGAATGTATGTATCCCGGCTTTTATTAAAAAAACACCACAGGCAGCAGCTAAAGCAAGAGCAGCAGAATTGCTAGATTTTCTGGGACTAAAAGACAGGCATCATCATAAACCTAATGAGCTATCCGGAGGCGAGCAGCAGCGGGTAGCAGTTGCCAGAGCTTTGATAAATAATCCGTCTACCATCCTGGCGGATGAACCCAGTGGAAATCTGGACTCGGAAAGCGCAGATACTTTGCACAAACTCTTCTTTGAATTAAGAGATAAATTTGGCCAGACCTTTGTCATTGTTACCCATAATTCAGAATTGGCCGATATGGCCGACAGGAAGTTAACCATGGTAGATGGTCAAATACTATAAAATACTTTTGTCCGTACTTAGGATATAATTGGGTATCCCATGGGAATGAAACAGCAAGAATTGAAAGACTTTATGGATGCCAAGGTCTTGCAATACAATAATTCCAAATTTATCGCCACAGATCCCATCCAGGTTCCGCATAAATTTGAAAAGAAAGAGGATATAGAAATAAGCGCCTTTCTTACAGCCACAATCTCCTGGGGGAATCGGAAAAGCATCATTAAAAATGCCAACCGTATGATGCAATTCCTCGACAATGATCCTTTTCAGTTTGTTATGCATCACAAGGAGAGCGACCTGGATGCTTTGCTGCCCTTTGTACACAGAACCTTCAATGGCACCGATTTTACACAATTTATCAAAGGCCTTAAGAATTTGTACACTAAACACCATGGTCTGGAAAGTGTATTCAGGTCCTATGCCCATCCGGCCTCCCTTCAGCCTGCTATAAGCGCCTTTAAACAACTTTTTTTTGAAATTCCGCATCCATCCAGGACCACCAAACACATCTCTGACCCCCTAAAAGGGTCGGCAGCCAAGCGAATAAATATGTTTCTGAGATGGATGGTCCGTAAAGACACAACAGGCGTTGATTTTGGTTTATGGGACAGCGTTTCTCCCTCACAATTGAGCTGCCCCCTGGATGTACATTCCGGAAGAGTGGCCAGAAGTCTAGGATTATTGCATCGAAAGCAGAACGATGCAAAAGCCCTTATTGAACTAGATAAACATCTAAGACAACTAGACCCGACAGATCCGGTGAAATATGATTATGCTTTGTTTGGATTAGGAGTATTTGAAAAATGGTAATTCTTTAAAATACTGACTGTAAAGGCATTAAAAACTCCTTATTTTCAAATGGCTGAGGGAAGTAAAACATTGGCATAACCAAATAATTTTTATCCAATTTTGATAAATTCCTACAACTTTATAAAATAATTCGTATATTATTAGCTCACACCTAGCTCCTTAATTTACATCCCCCCAGACTTTTCGGTCACTTTATTTTTAACGTATTAGTATGGGCAGTAACTTTACTTTTAAGGATAAAGGCAGTTTTTTGGTATTGACTGTTAAGGGAGATTATAACTATCGGGAATTTATTAAATATCCGGCTCTGATAAAAAAGAAATGCCTGGAATTAAATTCATTCAAGATTCTGGTAGATCTCATCTTGGTCAGGTATAAGGAGATACCCAATATTGAACTGTTTTTTCTCAGCGAAATTCTGGCAGATACTTTAAGGGACAGGATAAAGATGGCCATGGTATGGAAAGGGAAGGATGACAAAAAATTCTTCCAGGCCGTAGCAAATAACAGGGCCGCCTGCCTCAAAATCTTTGGAGACATAAAAACGGCAGAATACTGGTTGTTATATGATAAGGAGGATGAACCCCTGGGCCTTTACGTATAAGGTAAATCCAATTTTATTTGTTTAGCAGAGGTAAGTCACAACTGTTTCCTTCAGCTCCCAGCCCTTCCCTTTTGCCTAAATATCTTCGACTCTTAAATCCCTAGTAAGATGAAAACTTACTGGTACTGGCTAATTAACAATCCCCATAGTCCCAAGATCTAAATCTATTCTTTTGTTCCCCTCTGCAATAGATCTGTAAATGGCTTCAACAATTATCATATCTCTTTTCCCCATTTCACCAGGAGCTACATTAGTTGTTCCTTTAAGAATATGTCTGGCAAAATCGTCCATTTGCAATTTTTGCTGGCTTTCTTGTGGAAAGGTAAGCGGCCCTTTGGAAGTTCTCCCGGCCAGAGGAATATAGGTGCTGGCAGGATCCAGCTCAAACCATCCATTTTCGCAGGAAGCATATAGTCTGTTTGCTCTTTTATTATGAGAGGTCATTATCTCGGCCCTGACTCCCGTAGGTAATTCTAGCTGTGCAGTAATGGTCTCGTCGGTATCTTTAAAGTACTCTGGCCTGGTACTATACTCCTGAGCTGTCACTGCTACAGGATTCATTCCTGAACCATAAATAATGCTCTGAATCGCATACACCCCCATATTCATTAGGGCTCCACCACCAGACAAGGCCCGGTTAAGGCGCCATTGATCAGGGTTTCCGCGGGACACATATGCAGCATCAGCACTAATTTCTTTTAATTCTCCAAAGGTCTTTTCCCGGACAAAACGTTTTACTTCTTTGGTATAGGGTTCAGAATGCAAACGGTATCCCATACCTAATTTTACGTTGGCTTGTTTGCAGGCCGCAATGATAGCATCGCACTCTTCTACAGATATCGCCATCGGTTTTTCACAAATAACATGTTTCCCGGCCTTAGCCGCCCTAATAGAAAATTCGGCATGCATACTATTTGGCAATACAACATATACTATATCGATATTCTTATTCTTTGCAATTGTATCGAAATTCTCATAATTGTAAATACTTTCCTGAGGGATATTGTATTTACGCGCCCATACGGATTCTTTTGCAGGGGTTCCGGTTACAATGCCAGCCAGATAACAATGCTCCGTGTCTTCCAGGGCGGGAGCTAACTGATAGGTACTATAACCGCCCAAACCAACGAGGGCAACTCCTAACTTTTTAGAATGGTCTTTCTTCCCAGACATGGCACACGCCAGGGGTATTCCTCCCAATAATGCAGCAGCAGCGGTACCTCGTCCTAAAAGGTTGCCAAATGTTCTTCTGTCTAATTTACTCATACGACAAAGGTTTTAGATTAGTTAGCGTTCTTTAAATATAGGAACTAAGCGCCAAGCTCATAGCCGTTTTAAAACAGTTTTAACTTTCATGGATAAGAATACTTATCTAACCTAAAATCCCTATTTTAGTCCAGACTAAATTCAAGCCTGAAATGAAAAACATCATCTGTATTACCCTAACCCTGCTTGCCACCCAATTACTTAGTGCACAGGAACGCAAACTTCCAATAGACACTGTAGTAACCACCCAACATAATGTCACCGTCAATGGCACGGCCTTCTCATATACTGCAAAAACAGGAACACAGCCGGTTTGGGATGAAATGGGCCAGCCCATCGCAGCCCTGCATTACACCTACTACACAAGAAATAATGTCAGAGACAGGGCTTCCAGGCCCCTGCTTATCTCCTTTAACGGCGGCCCGGGTTCTGGATCGGTCTGGATGCATTTGGCCTATACAGGACCAAGAATATTAAATATTGATGATGAAGGTTATCCTGTACAGCCCTATGGCGTAAGGCACAACCCGTATTCTGTATTGGATGTTACAGATATTGTTTACGTAAACCCTGCCAATACAGGCTATTCAAGAACCATCCCGGAAACAGGAAAAGAAGTGGACAGGGATAAATTCTTTGGGATCAATGCAGACATTAAATACCTGGCCGAATGGTTAAACACCTTTGTTACCAGAAACAACAGATGGAGGTCGCCAAAATATATTATAGGAGAGAGTTATGGTGGTACAAGGGTTATGGGGCTTTCTCTTGCATTACAGAACCAACAGTGGATGTACCTCAACGGGGTAATTATGGTCTCCCCAGCAGATTACAAAGTTATCCGAGTAGGTGGCCCGGTGTCTAATGCGCTAAACCTCCCCTATTATACGGCAGCTGCATGGCACCATAAAGCATTGCCTCCTGCCCTTCAAAATAAAGACTTGCTCGAAATACTACCGGAATCTGAGGCGTATACCGTAAACACCCTTATCCCTGCCCTGGCTAAAGGTGGATTTATTGATAAAAACGAAAAGGGTGAAGTAGCTAAAAAAATGGCATATTACTCAGGGCTATCAGAAAAGGATATACTAGACCAGAATCTGGTGATCCCTACCCGCTTCTTTTGGAAGAATTTACTTAAGGAGAAAGGCGGATATACTATTGGCCGGCTAGATTCTCGCTATTTAGGTATGGATAAGAAAATGTTGGGCACAGAAACAGATTACAATCCGGAAATCACCTCCTGGCTGCATAGCTTTACCCCTGCTATAAATTATTATCTGCAGGAGGAGTTAAAACTCAAAACAGACATTAAATATAATATGTTTGGCCCCGTAAGGCCCTGGAATAATGAGAATGATGAAACCAGAGACAACCTCAGACAGGCTATGGCGCAAAACCCGTATCTGAATGTCCTTGTTCAATCCGGGTATTACGATGGCGCTACCACTTATTTTAATGCCAAATATACCATGTGGCAAACAGACCCCAGCGGCAGGCTAAAAGACCGCTTCGAATTTAAGGGCTATCGCAGTGGACATATGATGTACCTCAGAAGGGAAGATCTTAAAAAGGCCAATGAGGATATCAGGACATTTATTACCAGGACCCTGGCCAATGGTAAAAGTGCAAAATACTGATCTCTGATAAAATATTAAGCCACCTATATGTTCAAATCTATTATTGGTTTTCTACATAAAGTTGGCTTTTGCTGTCTGTGCAGATTTTGTATCTTCTGCCAAAATCTAAAATCGCAACCAATGAAATTTCTGAAATTCCTATCAGTTCTTATACTCGTTTTTTCTATGACACAAATCGTAAACGCCCAGGATTGGGCAGATCTGGGGCATTTTAAGGACGCCAATGCATCTTTGGCTCCAGCTGCGGATAATGAAGACCGCGTAGTATTCATGGGCAACTCTATCACCATAGGCTGGCTCAATACACAACCAGATTTTTTTAAGGGTAAACCTTATGTCAATAGAGGAATCAGCGGACAAACCACGCCCCAGATGTTATTGCGTTTCCGACAAGATGTTATCGACTTAAAGCCGAAGGCAGTGATTATATTGGCGGGGACCAATGATATAGCGGGCAATACTGGGCCCATGACCCTGACACAGATTATGGATAACTTAAAGTCTATGGCTGAGCTGGCCAGGGCCAATAATATAGCAGTAGTACTATGTTCTGTATTACCTGCCGAAGATTACCCATGGAGGCCAGGCCTTAAACCGAATGAAAAGATTCCTGCACTCAATGCCCTAATAAAGAATTATTGCGATAATAGTGGTACCGCTTACCTGGATTATTTCTCGGCAATGACCAACTCCAGAAATGGCCTTGATGAAGAGCTCGCCCATGATGGGGTACACCCTACAAAAAAAGGTTATGAAATGATGGCCCCTATGGCAGAAGATGCTTTAAAAAAGGTGCTGGGTAGCCATTAGCATTACCGCATTAATCTTTTTAAATACTGAATACACATCCTTTTATTCTTGATTATACAATAATAAAGAATTGGAAAATTGGTCATTAAATCCGGGCAATACCTCTGAATATGGTGTTATTTATGCAATACATACACCCTTACCGGCTATTTATAAAAATATAGGCCATTAGGTTAATTTATTGCCTAGCTTTAACCGTAAAGCGCTACTTATCTAAGAAGAAATTAATTGGAGTAGCTAACTTTAGCCTTTGCCCCTTTATAATAAATTTGTTATGAAGTTGGAAGCCATAATTAAGCGAAATCCTAAAACCTTCAGAATTGGCATTATTCTGATGGTCCTTTTCCTGGCAATTGTCCGATCCTGGTATGGTACTCAATTAGATTCATTTGCAAACGATGAACCTTATCATATTGTATCCGGAGCCTATTATGCCAAGACTGGAGATTACCGCCTGAACCCTGAGCATCCTCCACTTTCCAAACTTTGGGTTGGACTCTGGAATGCCAATAATTTAGAATTAAGGCCATTTGAGGTTTTGGACGATAAAGGACAAGAGCGCAAATGGTTACAGCAGATAATGTATTTTGACAATGACGACCACCTGTCGCAGCGGCAATCCAGACGGGCCATGTACAGCTTTCATTTTGTATTAGGGCTGTTAATTGCAATTTTACTATGGCATATTTTTGGTTTTGGCTGGGCTTTATGTTCTATGATCTGGATGGCCCTTGAGCCATCTATTGGCGCTCATCAACCTCTTGTCTTTACAGATCTTCCACTTACTTACACCTTAATTTTAGCTGCCCTCACTGCTGGCAAAATGTGTTATGATTGGTCATGGAAATGGGTAATTGCTTTTGGTATTGCCGCCGGGGCTACTTTAGCGGCCAAACATTCTGCTCTTCCTGGCCTGGCCGCCATAATTTTGCTAAGTATCATCTTTGCTTTGGGACCTATTTTTAGAAGAAAGGTGAAAACTGGATTAAACAGACTCCTCCGATTAGTAGTGGTAGCATTATTGGCATTAACGGTACTATGGTCAACTTACGGATTTCAGTATTACAGCTCGGAAGGGGCTCAGGATAAGTTTAATAGAAGCCTTGAATTAAAGATTGCTGATCTCAATACCGGGATGTGGCAGCATCTGGTTAGTATAATGGACCAATCTCATCTTTTCCCAAGGGCCTATGTTTGGGGTCTTGCCGATACCATAAGAGCAGGCATTGAAGGGCGTGGCGAGAATGAACATCTATTTTTTGGTACCATAGTTGAAGGAAGGGCACCCTACCTTTATTTTCCCGGAGCCATAGTGGCCAAATTGCCACTGGCATTAATGCTAATGTTTCTTCTTGCCCTTATACTCCTGGCCAAAGAACTTATTGCCTATTGGAGATCAAGGTCTTCTAATATAAAAGACTCCCAATGGATTGTCATTGCTTTTATAGGCGCCTTTGTTCTGGCCCATCTACTGGCACTGGCCAGCGGAAGAACTTCTTACGGGGGCATTCGACATGCTTTGCCTGTTGTTGGCGGAATGGGGATATTGGCAGGGGCAATTGGCTTGCTGAAATTGCCTGGATTTAGGTATTCTAATCGTTTAGTACCAACCGCACTTTTTTGTATCACCCTAATAATGACCTTTGGCGAAAAACGTATCTACGAGTATTATAATGAGATTGTAGGTGGTACAGAAAATGCCTATAAGTATTTCGCAGATGAGGGAATTTATCAGGGACAACGGTTCTACGAGACCAAAGCCTTTTTTGATCAGCCTGGCATCGACCCTGATGAATCTATTAGTGCCTGGGCATGGTATATGCGTGAAGAATGGGAATCAGAAAATCTGAACTTCGATACCGATCTCGTTAAAGATATTTACGATGACAGCAATGAAGATGGACTAATGAAGGGATATTACCTCCTACCAATGAATACATATTTGAAATGGCCTAACTGGGATCCAAACGATATTAAAGACCTGAAATCAATAAAGCGTATCGGTAACATTGATATCGTTTATGGGGAGTTTAAAGATCCTAAGAATTGGGCATATTCTATGTATGACAAGGTAATTAGATATATTCGGGAAACAGATGATCCGGACTGGGCTGTAATCGCAAAACGCCTCGAAAAGGTCACCGAGCATTTAGACTGGGCAACAAGCAGTTTTGTCATCCTTGGCAATGCTTATGTGCGAATTGGTCAGAAGGATAAGGCCATTGCCGCTTACAAAAGGGCACAAGAGAACTACAGTGAAGAAGACCCCTACCAAAATTCGCTTAAGGAGCATCTCCTGCAAATTGAAAATGCGATAGACCTCCATCAGGTTCCAAATTTAAGACCAGCGAGCTTTGAATAAAATTTACAATCCTGTTCTTCAATTCCTGAAATACACCTTCAATGAATTGGCTTGACCCTAATAGTAATAGGACAGCATCTGGCACTATTGACTCTATTTAACAGCAAATTCAATCTCGGATTTTAGCAGCTATTCCCTAAATTGCAGCTATGCAACCATCTTTGGTCAGTATCCTTATCCCATTTAAAAATACGGCAGCCTTCCTTCCAGACTGTCTGGACTCAATTCTTTCACAACAATTTGAGCAATGGGAAGTACTTGCCGTGGATGACCATTCTACCGACGACAGTAGGTCTATTGTTGAAGCCTATTGCGAAAAAGACAGCAGGATTAAATATTATCCCAATCAGGGTAAAGGAATCATAGAAGCATTAAGAACTGCATATACACTTAGCAAAGGCGATCTTATTACCCGTATGGATTCTGATGACATTATGAAGGAATACAAACTAGATCAAATGGTAAGCGCCCTGCTCAAAAAAGGTAAAGGACATGTTGCGATTGGGAAGGTGAGTTACTTCTCGGATAAAGGAATTAGTGATGGTTATGCCAGGTACGAGGCCTGGTTAAACCGCTTAACGGAAAGCGGAAATAATTACTCAGAGATATACAAGGAATGTGTGATCCCCTCCCCTTGCTGGATGATATTTAAAGAAGATCTGGAAGCTTGCGACGCCTTTAATCCCAACAGATACCCCGAGGATTATGATCTTACATTCAGGTTTTATGAGTACGGACTCAAATGTATTCCTTGCTCTGAAGTGCTACATTTATGGAGAGATTACCCAACCCGTACTTCCCGGACCAGTGAGCATTATGAACAAAATTATTTCCTCGACATTAAAGTACATTACTTTTTAAAGCTAGACCATAATCCTTCCAGACCACTGGTAGTTTGGGGAGCCGGAGGTAAAGGCAAAACAATAGCATCAAAATTATTAGAGAAAAATATCAGCTTTCACTGGCTCTGTGATAATCCCAGGAAAATTGGCAAAAAAATCTATGGCAAGGAACTTTTCCACTACCAATATCTAGGCCAATTGAGGCAACCACAAAGTATAATATCTGTAGCCAATGAAGAGGCCCAGGAAGAGATTCAGGGCTACCTTAATAATCTGGGTCAAAAGGCAATAGCAGATTATTTCTTCTTCTGTTAATACCCTTCTGATAGGTTTGAAGCTGATTGAAAGTTGGCCGCCTCTCCCCTATATGCCACACTTAAAGTTCTAAATAAATGGTAAACTTTATCCTTTACAGCTTGAATTCATTATATTTGCCAAATCAAATTAAGGAATGCAGTTTAAATATCCAGAACTCCTTTGGGCCCTATTTCTACTACTGATTCCTATAATTATTCACCTCTTTCAGCTCAGAAGATTTAAGAAGACCCCTTTTACCAATGTAAAACTTTTACAGAAGGTGGTGGCGGAGTCGAGGCGGAGCAGTGCTTTAAAAAAATGGTTGCTCCTATTTAGCAGATTAATGGTTGTAACGGGATTGGTTTTTGCTTTCTCCCAACCCTTTTTTGCGGCCACCACTGCTTTAGCTCAGAAGGAGACGGTAATTTATCTGGATAACTCTTTTAGCATGCAGGCTAAAAAAAATGAGGAAACATTGCTGGAGGCTGCAGTGCAGGAACTTATTGAAGTTATACCCAGGGAAAGATCCTTTAGTCTATTTACCAATGAAGATGTATTTAAGGATGTTACTTTAAAAGATATTCAGAACCAACTTTTAGAACTTAAGTATTCTGCCAAGCAATTGCAATTGCACGAAATTGCATTGACAGCACAAACGCTTTTTAGTTCAGATGCTGCACCAATCAAAAACTGTATTATCGTTTCCGATTTTCAGGCACGGATAAGTTCGGCCCGTCAGGAATCTGCCACTACAATAAAACAGCATTTAATTCAACTCGCCCCGGATAACACAACAAATATCATTATTGATACCGCCTTCATTTCACAGACTTCTCCAAATAGCCTGGAATTAACAACACAATTATCTGGCACGGGTAACTTAGAAAGTATTCCAGTTTCTTTATACAACGACCAAAATCTCATTGCAAAAACAGCCGCTGTTTTTGATGAAGACAACAAAGCTTCTATACTATTTACGCTGCCCCCTAATGAAGTTGTAAATGGTGAAATAGAAATTTCGGACGCAGCCCTGAGCTACGATAATCAGCTGTTTTTCAACCTCAATCAAAAAGAGAAAATTAAAGTGCTGGCTATTGGGGATGCCGATGACGATTATCTGACTCGCCTTTATGCCGATGACGAATTCGACTTTAGTAAAACTACCCTTAGTAATCTGAATTTCACCAATATTGATAAGCAGAATTTCATAATCCTCAATGAAATTCCGGCCCTGAGCAATGCACTTCAAAATGCCCTCAGGTCCTTTATTTCATCAGGAGGAAGCATGACTATAATTCCACCTGCCCAAATGAATTTCGAGAGTTACAATAGCTTCTTAGGAAACTACGGCAATACCACATTTGGAGAAAAGTTAGACCGGGAACTGAAGGTAACAGGGATTTCATTTGATCATCCGTTATATCAAAATGTTTTTGAAAGGGAGGTGACCAACTTCCAATATCCTATGGTATCACAGTATTATAGGGTGCAATCCAGAGCAGCCAAAATTTTATCATTCCAGAATGATGCACCATTTCTCTTAGAGGCGAATGGCATATATCTTTTTACATCTTCCCTGGACAATAAGAATTCTAACTTTAAAAATTCTCCTTTAATTGTCCCTACACTCTACTCCATGGCCACAAATAGTTTAAAATTACCCCGCTTATATCAATATATTGGTGCTAATAAGGAGGTAGATATTCCATTGGTTATTGGCCAGGATGATATTTTAAAGGTTAGCCTGAATGAATATGAATTTATTCCGGAGCAACAATATTTTGCGAACAAAACAAGATTAATGTTCGGGGATACGCCTAAGGAAGATGGAATTTACACGGTCACTGATGGGGATAACAAAGTTCAAAATTTGAGTTTCAATATGCCAAGAACAGAAAGTGATTTGCGCTATATAAATATTGATAACTTAAATGCTGACTCAAAAAATGATTCGATAGCAGCTTTATTTGATCAAATTGAAAAAGACAATCGGGTTACGACCCTTTGGAAATGGTTTGTTATTTTAGCACTACTGTTTATGCTCACTGAAATTGTGATACAAAAAATATTCAAATGAGTGACGATTTTACCAAATATGCCAGGGTCATCATAAAAAACAGCGGTATGGCACAAATTCTAATGATAATAAAGTAAAATGGATATAATCCTTAAATCTGCCATTATTGTTGATCCGGGGAATAAGTCCTATCATCTTAAGAAGCGAGATATCCACATTAAAAATGGAACCATTGAAAAAATTGCCTCTAAAATAGATGCAAATGGCAAAACACGGGCTTTAAAATATAGAAACCTGCATGTCTCCCCAGGTTGGATAGACAGTAGCGTGAGTTTTGGAGAACCAGGTTTTGAGGATAGAGAGACTATTAAAAATGGTTTAAGCACAGCAGCAAAGAGCGGATTTACTGCTGTTGTCCTAAATCCGAATACCTACCCCGTACCGGACAGTAGCGGAGATATTGTATTTCTTAAAAATGCTGCCAAAGTTTCTGCTACCAGTTTGTACCCATTGGGATCTTTAACAATGAAACAAGAAGGCAGTGATCTGGCCGAACTCTACGATATGAGAAATTCCGGGGCAGTAGGATTCTATGATTTTAAGTCGCCCATTGCCAATGCCAACCTCTTAAAAATTGCGTTGCTTTATGCTCAAAACTCAGGTGGCTTAGTACATTCCTTTCCAATGGATACAGCTGTTGCGGCAAAGGGCATGGTAAATGAAGGAGAAGTATCAACCGCCCTCGGACTGAAAGGAATCCCCGTACTTGCTGAAACCATTCAGGTGGCAAGAGATCTTTTTATCCTGGAATATACAGGTGGAAAATTACATATCCCGACCATTAGTTGTGAAGGATCGGTTAAGCTAATTGCAGCGGCCAAGAAAAAAGGATTGGATGTGAGTTGCAGTGTAGCCCTCCATAATTTGTTTTTTGATGATGACGTTCTTCATGAATTCGACAGTGCTTTTAAGGTGATGCCGCCTATACGGACAAAAAATGATAGTAAAGCTCTTTTAAAAGGGATCAAGGACGGGACAATAGATTTTGTCACTTCGGATCATGCCCCCAAAACCTTAGAAGAAAAACATGTAGAGTTTGATAATGCCGCAAGCGGGACCGTTGGCTTGGAAAGTGCCTTTGGAGTGCTTAATTCACTATTAGATACCAACAGTGCTATACAATTACTTACCAAGGGACGGGAACGATTTGGGATTCCACCGATAAGCATAGCCCAGGGCAGTACTGCCGATTTGAGTTTGTTTGATCCTGATTATAAGTATACATTTTCTGAAGAACATATTAACAGTAGTTCTAAAAACAGCATGTTCCTGGGGCAAGAGCTAAAGGGGCAGGTTTATGGTATAATAGCGAAAAATAAGCAGATAAGTTAAATTCATCGCTTAGCCAGATCCACACACAAACATTTATGGATGATAATACAATTGAAGAAGGGAAAACAATGGCAGCAATCTGCTACATCACCTTTATTGGGCTATTAATTGCTTTTTTATCCAATAAGGATAAGAACAACGCCTTTACCAGATTCCATATTGGCCAATCATTAAGAGTATGGATTTTAGGACTTATCCTTTATTTATTTGCCATATTTATGGTGATATACACAGGAATGGGATTTTTTGGATACCTGGGATGGGTCGGCTGGATTCTGGCGATTATGGGTATTATTAATGCTATTAAAGGAAAAACTGACCCTTTACCTTTAATTGGGGCTATCGGCAGCTAAGACTAAGGAATATTAGACTACAAAACGCATAAAATGAATAGTGTTAAAGAGGGCAAAACTACCGCGATCATAGCGTATATGACTATGATTGGAGCGTTAATTGCAATTACAATGAACATGGAACCCAAAAATGATTTTGCCCGTTTTCATACCAGGCAGGCATTTGGATTACATCTTATATTTTTTGGATGTGCTATCTTTCTAAGTGTGTGGTTCAATAAATATGCATGGTATGGCCTGTACATTTGTTATATTGTCCTTTGGTTCTACGGATTTATGGGAGCCCTTAACAATAGGAAACAATCGGTTCCGGTACTAGGACCGTACTTTCAGGAATGGTTTACTTTTATAAAATAATATGAATACAGTTCTTCTATCCCTATTTCATTTGCTGCGCCCATCTTCTATGAAAGAAGGAAAGCCCCCGGTTATCTTTTTATTTCATGGTTATGGCAGCAATGAAGAGGATTTGTTCTCTTTTGCCAACGAGTTACCACAAGAGCTTTGTGTTATCTCTGTCAGGGCTCCATACACTTTAGAAATGTTTGGAAATGCCTGGTATGCTTTAAATTTTGATGCTTCTTTTGGTAAATGGAGTGATAATGAACAGGCGATATCTTCCAGAAATAAAGTACTTCACTTTATAGACGAAGCCTGTGAGGCCTACCAATTAGATGAGGAGCGAATAAGTTTATTGGGTTTTAGCCAGGGAACGGTACTCAGCTATGCCATTGCCCTTTCGTATCCGGATAAAATAAAGAATGTGGTTGCTCTTAGTGGTTATATAGATAAAAATATACTTGTCGAAAATTATCATGAAAAAGATCATGAAAATCTTAAGGTATATGCTTCCCACGGACAGCTAGATGCGGTGATCCCCCCTTGGTTAGCACAGCAGGGGCTTCCAGTTTTGGAGGAATTGAATATAGATCATGTCTATGAGGAATATCCAGTCGGCCACGGCGTATCTCCACAAAATTTTCAATCTTTAAGAAGGTGGTTAGAGGATAAGATTTAAGGCATAATCTTCGAGAACTACCAATATTCTATCGGCTTTAGTGTAAAATTAGCAGCAATCCAAAATTTTAAAAACAGGCATTCCCAGTTTATAAACCGGTTATACCACCTTTGAAAAGGTTAATTCAGATTTCCGTAATCCTCAGGATTGTTCTAATTACTGCGGGTATAAAGTAGATGATCTAATAGCGTAAAATCTACACCAAGATCATCTTTTAGTTCATATTTCAAAATCAGTTCTCCCCAAAATGTTCCATCAGAAAAATCTGCCACGATCCACTTGTGGTTCAGAATCTTTATCTTGTTTATTTTAAAATCGTTTTCCATTCCCGCATAAGGGACCAGCGGATTATCTCCTTTAGTCTCATTGGTTTCTAACAGCTTATCTGCTATGTATCTAGAGGGGTCATTAATGTTTAAATGATCGTAATAGGCTAAGGCATCATCATTATTTTCAAGTGAAAAATACTGCATATCCAGCACCGTCATTTCCTTTTCTAAAAGAGAATCTCTGAGTGCCTCTATTTGTAGTTTTTGATTCACCATCCTTTTGTCCAGGTCGTTTACCTTATTGTTGCTGCTTACAAATAAGTAAAGTGCAATCATTGAAGCGAAAATAAACAGGTAAAGGAATATCTTACTTTTCATATAAAATTATGTTGTTATTGTATTCATCTAAACATCTTAGAGTTTCAACTCTAAATTATCATAGGCCAAATGTACACCTTTAGGTAGTTTTTTTTCTACTTCTTTGTGGAACCCCAGATAATGGCTTATATGCGTAAAATAAGCGCGCTCCGGGGAGACCTTTGCGACCAGTTCAAGAGCTTCCTCTAAATTCATGTGTGAATGGTGAGGCTCAATCCTTAAAGCATTCAATGCTAACACTTTAAGATCTCTTAACTTATTAATCTCTTTATCATCAATTGTCTTAATATCTGTAAGGTAAGCGAAGTCACCAATACGATATCCAAATACTTGCAATCTATTGTGAAAAGCTTCAATTGGAATAGCCGCCAGATTGCCAATTTTAAATGGGGCATCATTGTGTACTTCGTTAGATTGAACAGAAGGTGCACCCGGGTATCTGTCTTTGTCTGTAAAGATATAATCGAAACGGGTTTTCAGGGATGCCAGCACCCGTTTATGTGCATAAATTGGGATATCTCCCTGCCTGAAGAAAAAAGGCCGGATGTCGTCCATCCCAGCGGTATGATCGGCATGTTCATGGGTAAATAAGATGCCATCAATCTTACTCACTTTGCTTTTAAGCATTTGTTGCCTGAAATCAGGGCCGCAGTCGATCACATAATTGTAATCATCCCAGGAAACCAGTACTGAAACCCGAAGTCTCTTGTCTCTTGGATCTTCGCTTAAACAAACCGGATGATTGCTTCCAATAACAGGAATTCCCTGCGATGTTCCGGTACCCAAAAACGTAATTTTCAACCCCTCAACTATTTATTTCAAATTTATAACTTATTTATTTAGTAGATTACCCAATCTTGTTAACTTTGTTGTAAACAAAATGCACAAAATGGCTACCGTTTTAACCAAAGAATTTGCTTTCGAAAATATTCCTTCAATAAAAGCAAAAACACTCCGAATTAACTTAAATCCAGATATCTATGGCACCTTTGCTGAAATAGGTGCTGGACAGGAAACAGCCCGTCATTTTTTTAGATCGGGTGGGGCTTCAGGAACTATTGCAAAGGCCATGAGCGCCTATGATAAAGCATTTAGTGATGCCATATACGGCACGGAAAAAGATGGCAGATATGTAACGCAAGCCAGGTTAAAAACAATGCTATCCCATGAAATGCAACTCATGGAAGAACGCATAGACCGTGAAGAACATCCTGACAGGCTGTTTTTCAGTTATGCCAATACTGTGGCCACGATCGACTTTTCTAAACGATATAAAGGCCATGGATGGTTGGGGATGCGTTTTCAGTTAGATCCGAAACAAAAAGAATTTGACGAAATAATATTGCACGTACGTTTCAAGCAAAATGAGGCGCGGCTGCAACAGGAAACCTTAGGTACCGTGGGAGTAAACCTTATCTATGGTGCTTTTTATAAATACCACAAGCCCAGGAAATTACTAAAATATCTCTATGATCATATAGACAGGGATACCCTGGAAATTGATATGATTAATTTTTCCGGCCCTAATTTTGAACATGTAGATAACCGACTTATGAGCTTGCAGCTGATCAGGAATGATATGACAGATGCGGTAATGTTCGGGGCAGACGGAAATAACCTGCTGCCTGCAGCCAAGCTATACAAAAAGAATATTTTGGCGATGAGGGGTAGTTTCAGACCTGTAACCAAGGTCAACATGGACATGTTTCGTAAATCTTATGACATTTTTATTCGTGAACCCTCTGTTGAAGAAGACAACTCAATTGTAATTTTTGAAATAACCCTGTCTAACTTACGGGCTTCCGGCGAAATAGATGAACGAGATTTCCTGGACAGAGCAGAGCTCCTATGCTCTCTGGGGCATAATGTGATGATTTCAAAATTCCAGGAGTATTTTAAGTTGGTCGAGTATTTCAGTAATTATACCAAAGCCAAAGTTGGTTTAACTATGGGGGTCAACAACCTTGTGGATATTTTCGACGAAAAGTACTATAGGCACCTCAGTGGAGGCATCCTGGAAGCCTTTGGTAAACTATTCTTTAAAGACCTTAAGGTGTATCTGTACCCAATGAAAAACCACGAAACGGGACAAATCATGACCAGCAACAATATTAAGGTACACCCGAGAATGAAAGAACTTTACAAATTCTTCAAATACAACGGGAAGGTAATGGATATCATTGATTACGATCCTGAGATTATGCATATTTTTTCCAGGGATGTCCTTAAAAAACTCACCAGCGGAGAGGATGGCTGGGAAGAAATGCTTCCGGAAGGTATTGCAGATACCATCAAAAAGAAGAAGCTCTTTATGCAAAATGTCGAAAAACCTAAAGAAAAAGCAGCTCCTAAAGAGAAGGCGTAACTTTTACCAAAATAATTAAGTAGTACTTCTATTCCAGGATTTGAGCAGCATGGTCCTTGGTCTTTACCTTGTCAATAACCCGCTCCACGGTGCCTTCTTCATCAATTATAAATGTTTTTCTATGGATGCCGTCATATATGCGGCCCATGAATTTTTTCTCACCCCAAACTCCGAAAATATTCAAAACTGTATGGTCCTCATCTGCCAGAAGTGGAAAAGGTAAATTAAACTTATTCTTAAAGTTCGTCTGTTTCTTCTGTGAATCTGCACTTACCCCCAATAACGCATATCCCCTATCCTGCAAGACCTGGTAATTATCTCTTAAATTACAGGCTTCCATTGTACAACCAGGGGTACTGGCTCTTGGATAAAAGAATACAATCAGTTTTTTCCCAACGAAATCGGATAATTGAACATCATTCCCATCCTGGTCTTTTGAAGTAAATTGAGGCACCTTATCGCCCACTTTTAATGTTTTCATGCTGTTTTTTTGGCTAAATTCGCTTTTTATTTTCGAGTACAAAAATAAGGAAATGACCAAGACCGAGAAGGTAGAATTTGCAATAAAAACTTTACAGGAATTATATCCGGTTATTCCCGTCCCTCTGGAACACAAAGACCCCTATACCCTACTAATAGCGGTGCTACTCTCTGCACAAAGTACCGATGTAAGGGTAAACCAGATAACCCCTCTATTATTTGCCAGAGCAGATAACCCCTACGACATGGTTAAACTGTCTGTGGAAGAGATCAGGGAAATTATAAAACCAGTCGGACTCTCACCCATGAAATCAAAAGGCATTTACGGGCTTTCGCAAATTCTGATAGATAAATACCAGGGTGAAGTTCCAAAAGATATCGCGTTACTTGAAGAATTGCCAGGCGTTGGACACAAAACTGCCAGTGTAGTGGTTGCTCAGGCATTTGGTATTCCTGCATTTCCTGTGGATACTCATATTCACCGGCTCATGTACCGATGGGGTTTTTCTAACGGTAAGAATGTAGTACAAACCGAAAAAGATGCTAAAAGACTGTTTCCCAAATCTTTATGGAACAATCTTCATCTTCAGATAATATGGTATGGCAGGGAATATTCACCAGCCAGAGGTTGGGATCTGGATAAGGATATAATTACAAAAACCATTGGAAGAAAAACGGTTTTGAACGACTACTATAATAAAAAAGCCCGCAAATAGCGGGCTTTTATAGTCTTAATTCAAATTTGTTTCAAATTTGAAGCTCTTGTACCCTACAATCCGAAGGGATTTGGAATAGTCCAATAAAAATTGAACTGTATCCGAACCAACTTTTGTCAGTTCACAAGCATTCTTTTCTTCAGAGTAAATTTTTTCCATAAGAAAATAGTATAGTTATGCATTTATAACGCAACTAATATGGAAATATTGCTCAATTAAGATTTGTTCATTTAATCGGTAAGGACAATATTGTGTTTGTCAATGATCTTTCTAAGGTTAATTAGGGCATACCGCATACGGCCAAGCGCCGTATTAATGCTTACTCCCGTATTTTCAGATATTTCTTTAAAGCTCATATCCTTATAAATACGCATAATCAGCACCTCTCTCTGATCGTCCGGAAGTTCTTCTATTAACTGCCCAAGATCACTGTCAATCTGGTTTTTGATAATCTGCTTTTCTGCATTTAACTTATCATCACCTATTACAGAAAAAATATTGAAGTCATCATTACCTTCAAATTTGGGCATACGCTTATTTTTTCTGAAATGATCTATAATAAGGTTATGAGCAATTCTCATTACCCAGGGTAAGAATTTCCCCTCTTCGCTATAAGACCCTTTTTTAAGCGTATTAATTACTTTAATAAAAGTATCCTGAAAAATATCTTCAGTAATATCCCTGTCCAGAACTTTGGAATAAATAAAACTGGTGATACGTTGATTGTGCTTTTTTATTAGTATCTCTAATGCTCTTTCGTCCCCGCTGATATAGTCTCTAACTAATTCAGAATCTTCTATTTGAATGTTCATAAGATAGTTTTTTTGGTTAAGATTAAGATCTCCCACAGGAGGAAAGCCTTTTTTGGTTTATTAGTTTTATTGTTATTATAATGCTACTATTTGTTTCATTATTAATTACAGAATAAAAGTATATAAACAGGGAGCCTTGTGAAAAACTATGTTGTCAAACACGCCATTTATGATGTAAAATCGCATTTTGGCAATAATCAGTATAATAAAATGCCCAAAATGCAGTTGGGTAGTCCCTTTCTGAAGTGGAAATAAAGTTCTCTTACAAACGTGGATATGGGTTCAGATTAACTTTATACCAATAAAAATCCCCCTGATTACAGCTAATCAGGGGGAATATCTTTTAACAAAAGCGCTAAAGCTCTTATTTAGTTTAAGTTATTTTCAAAAGTCATTCCCTCATGCTTTACAATATTTAGCGATCTGGAATAACTTAAAAGAAACTTCACGGTTTCATCACTGGTTTTAACCAGTTTACATTTATCGGTGTTTTCAGAGTAAATTTGTGCCATAGTTGTATGTTGTTATAGCTAAATAACGCAACTATTGTGGCTTCCTATGGTATTACTCGTTCTAGAAGCTGATAAAATCGTTTAAAAAAGAAATGCTCGATTGAATGCAAATTAACTCGTTAAAACAATGTTCTTTTTCTCAATTATCTTTCGAAGGTTGATAAGAGCATAGCGCATACGCCCCAAAGCAGTGTTAATACTTACATCGGTGTTCTCTGATATCTCTTTAAAACTCATATCCTTATATATACGCATTACCAAAACCTCTTTTTGGTCGTCTGGCAATTCCTGTATCAATACTCCAAGGTCACAGTCTATCTGATCTTTAATTAGCTGCTTCTCAGCATTAAGCCTATCATCTCCAATTACAGAAAAAATATTGAAATCATCACTGCCTTCAAATTTGGGCATTCTCCTTGTTTTCCTAAAATGATCTATTATAAGGTTATGGGCAATTCGCATTACCCAGGGTAGAAATTTACCTTCCTCGCTATATGATCCTCTTTTAAGGGTTTTAATCACTTTAATGAAAGTATCCTGAAAGATATCTTCGGTGATAGTCCTGTCTAATACTTTGGAGTAAATAAAACTGCTGAGGCGTTGATTGTGCTTTCCAATCAGAATTTCAAGGGCTCTTTCGTCCCCGCTCATATAATCTCTAACTAAAACGGAGTCATCGATCTGTAGTTCCATACAATTACTTTTTATTGGTTCAACTTAGGGGTTCCTTAGCTCCCATTTCGATGTTCAGGGAGTGTAAGGGTTCAGTTGTCTAGGTTAATCTAAAAAGTAATTGTTGCTTTATAGGCGAATCGATTTTGTATTATTAACAGTTCAAATATAGAAAAAATATTAGCTCGCAGAAAATCAATGTTGTGATTTGGTAAAAATTCGATGTAAAAACACCTCTATTGGTTATTGCAACCTTGCAGTGTATCTTTGTACCCTTAATTAGCCTCATGACTGCAATTGCCGACGTAAATCCAAAGGAGAATATCATTATTAAAGGGGCAAAACTGCACAATTTAAAAAATATTGATGTAGTAATTCCCAGAAATAAACTGGTGGTAATTACAGGGCTTTCTGGTTCGGGAAAATCAAGCCTGGCCTTTGACACCCTTTATGCTGAAGGGCAAAGGCGCTATGTGGAAAGCCTTTCTTCTTACGCAAGACAGTTCTTAGGTAAACTAGATAAACCCAAGGTAGATTATATTAAAGGTATTGCTCCGGCAATAGCTATTGAACAAAAAGTAAATTCTACTAATCCCAGGTCTACAGTTGGGACCACTACGGAAATTTACGACTATCTTAAATTACTATTTGCCAGGATAGGTAGAACCATTTCACCGGTTTCGGGCAAAGAAGTTAAGAAACATACGGTGTCAGATGTCATCAACCACCTTCGAACTTATGATGAAGGAACTAAATTACTTTTATTAGCACCAATAAAGATTCCCAAAGAGCGAGATCCATTTAAATCTGTGCAGTTGCTTTCCAAACAAGGATATGCCAGAATTAAGTACAAGGGCGAGGTAATTAGAATTGACGATTCACTAAAAAACATCGGTTCAGAATTTGACCTGGTGGTAGACCGTATTGTAAAAAAAGAAGACGAGGATTTTTACAACAGATTGGCCAATGCAGTGGATACTGCTTTTTTTGAAGGTAAAGGCGAATGTTTTATAGAAGAGTTAGAAAGCGGTAATATCATTTCATTTAGTAATAAGTTTTCATTAGATGGGATGAACTTCTTGGAACCAAATGCGCACCTATTTAGCTTTAATAACCCTTATGGGGCCTGTCCTAATTGTGAAGGATATGGCGATGTAATAGGGATAGATGAAGACCTTGTAATCCCAAACACCTCCCTTTCAATATATGAGAGTGCCATATTTCCCTGGAGAGGGGAAAGTATGAGTAGGTACAAAGACCAATTGGTGAATAATGCGTATAAGTTCGACTTTCCCATCCACAAACCCTGGTTTCAACTTACCGAAGAGCAACGGCAGCTGGCATGGGACGGCAATGCTCATTTTAAAGGAATATCAGATTTCTTTAAAAAACTCGAAGAAAAGAGCTATAAAATACAAAACCGGGTAATGTTATCGCGGTATAGGGGCAAAACACGCTGTACACAATGTAAAGGAAGGCGTTTACGTCAGGAGACAGAATATGTTAAAGTAGCAGGAAAATCTATTTCGGACCTGGTAGAACTACCAATTGCTAAACTCCTCCCCTTTTTTGATAATATCTCCTTGAATGAACACGATACCATTATCGCCAGTCGCCTTTTAAAAGAAATTGTAACCCGTCTGGGCTTTTTAAGTAAAGTAGGACTTAGCTATTTAACGCTCAACAGAAAGTCTAACACCCTATCCGGAGGGGAAAGCCAGAGAATAAACCTGGCCACTTCATTGGGAAGTAGTCTTGTGGGGTCTATGTATATTTTAGACGAACCCAGTATTGGTCTTCACCCCAAAGACACTGAAAACCTTATTGAAGTATTGAAGTCCCTGCGCGATCTGGGAAATACGGTAATCGTTGTAGAGCACGATGAAGATATTATGATGGCTGCAGATGAGGTTATAGATATTGGCCCGGAAGCCGGCACACATGGCGGCGAAGTTGTGGCACATGGGACTATGGAAGCAATTTTGAAATCGGCCTCATTAACAGCCAGCTATCTGAATGGGACAGAAGAGATTAGCGTACCGGTCGAAAGGAGAAGCTCTAAAAATCACATTAGTATTAAAGGAGCCCGTGAAAATAACCTGAAAAATATAGATGTAACCTTTCCACTCAACATGCTTACTGTAGTCAGCGGGGTATCTGGTAGTGGCAAGAGTACCCTGGTTAAAAAATTACTATATCCTGTTATTTTGAAGGAAATTGGTGGTTATGGTGAAAAAGCAGGACAGTTTACAGCTTTTGAAGGTAAGTACCAGTTTTTGAAGAATGTAGAATTTGTAGACCAAAATCCCATCGGTAGATCTTCACGTTCTAATCCAGTAACTTACATAAAAGCATATGATGATATTAGGGCGTTGTACGCGGGCCAGAAACTAAGCAAAATCCGTGCTTACCAGGCCAAACATTTCTCTTTTAATGTAGATGGGGGGCGTTGTGAAAAATGCAAGGGTGAAGGCGAGATTACCGTAGAGATGCAGTTCATGGCCGATGTGCATCTGGAATGCGATACCTGCAGCGGTAAGCGTTTTAAGAAAGAAGTTCTGGAGGTGAAATTTGAAGGAGCCAGTATAGATGATGTCTTAAATATGACCATTGATGACGCTGTTGCATTTTTTACCGAGCACAAGCAGACTAAAATTGTCAACAAATTACAACCCCTTCAGGATGTAGGCCTTGGCTATGTTACATTAGGCCAATCCTCCTCTACGCTTTCCGGGGGCGAAGCCCAGCGAATAAAATTAGCCTCTTTTCTGGTAAAGGGGAAATCTAAAGATCAGGCACTTTTTATATTTGACGAACCCACCACCGGGCTCCATTTTCACGATATTAAGAAATTGCTGAAATCTTTTGACGCTCTTATTGCTACCGGGCATTCCATTGTAGTAATAGAGCATAATATTGAACTGATAAAATGTGCCGATTACATTATAGACCTGGGTCCGGAAGGTGGTGAAGGCGGCGGACAATTGATGGCAGAAGGTACTCCAGAAGAAGTAGCTCAGAATAAACACTCGCATACGGCACGATACTTAAGGGAAAAGTTAAGATAGAAATGCTGCATGGCTTAACATAAGACGATTTAAAACAGTCTGGCGCTACTTTTTACTCCACTTTGCTGAATACCAGATCGCGTACCCTTCCCGAAGACACTTTACATCCAACAATCTTGTTGTTTTCATCCCTCTGAAATGCCACCTGTCCAAAAAACCAGGCGTTGCCACCAAAAGTGTCCTCCTTGAGGGGGTTGACAGCAAAGTCGCTATGCCTGCTATGCTGTACCATCAACTTTTCATCTACCACCTTAAAATGGTAGGTCGTAGACAACTCTTCGCTGTGGTAGCTCCCCTCGAATTCTTTCAAGACAACGGCATTTTTGTCAAATGCCTTTAACCTGGGAGCTTCCATTATCTGACCGTTCTGATATAGTTTAATAGCCTTTACTTTATCACCGCCATTGGGGATAAACTCCAGCTTAGCTTCTACCCCCACCACATCAAATTCTGTTTCCGATATGGGAGCCAATGCAACTTCAGGTTGTCCTGTGGCCTGTGCAATCAGTTCCCCTTCTTTTAAGATAACGCCAATAATAAATCCGGGCTGCAACTCAAAATCGCCCACATAGGAATCTAATATATCTGCTGCAACGCTTATGGATTCCGCTTGTGCCTCTGTTTCAGTGACTTCCTCTTCGGGTTCTTCCACAAGGGCTTCCTCCAGAAAAATATCTACCACCTTGTGAGCTATCCTTCCCGAATTAAAATCGGCCGAATTGCTAAACACACTGACAGCAAAATCCTGATCTGGAAAGCGGGCCAGATAGGACCTGTACCCGGCATCCGCACCCCCATGTTGTATCTGATTTAACCCTTTGTATTTACCAACAAACTGCCCCAAAGCTCCGCCAAAGGTTTTACCGCTATTGAGTTCTGCCGGGGTATTCATTTTCTTAATAATTGTTTCGTCTCCAACTTTGGGATTAGAGAAATTCATTGCCCACAGACTTAAATCTTCAACCGTCGTGAACAAGCTGGTAGCCCCAACATTGGCATAGCTAAGGACACTTTTCTTATATCCCGTGCTATCAGTTTTGTATGAATAGGTCCTGTTTTTAACAATCTTTTCATGATCGTCATAAAAGAGCGTGTTTTTCATTTGAAGGGGGGCAAAAATTTCCTGCCCTGTGAATTCAGCAAAAGACATTTCAGACACCCTGGCGACCACCTCAGCTAAGAGGGTGAATCCTGTATTACAATACAAATATTCGTCTCCCGGATTAAAGTTCAAATCTTTTTGCTTACTAACCAACTTTAGAACCTGTTCCAAAGTAATTACATCATCCAGGCGCCATCCGGCCATAGCAAGCAGATTCCACTGGTCTCTTAAACCACTTGTGTGCGTGGCCAGGTGCCTTAGGGTAATAGTCTTCCCAAAATCCGGGACTTCTGGTACATATTTTCTAATATCGTCTTCCAGGCTCAGTTTCCCTTGCTTTTCAAGGAGGAGTATAGCAAAGACAGTAAACTGCTTCGAAACGGAAGCAATATGGAATATGGAACCAGGAGTAATTGGAATGTTGTATTCCAGGTTAGATAATCCATACCCCTTTTTGTAGATAATTTCCCCGTCCTTAACAACTGCTACAGCAGCTCCAGGACTATAATCGTTATTCCAAGCTGCAAATACCTCATCAGTTTTCCCTTCCAGAGTAGTGGCTTTTGGCTTAATAGTTTCCACTATGATATCATATTCCCCTTCAGGTTCTTCCTCATCAAAAGGCGACACTTCTATTCGGTATTTGCCTTTCTCGCCAGAGGTTAATGTAAATAGTTCCGGGCCATATTTCCCATTGGGGCTATCAAAATCCTCTATTTTATCACCATTTGTATCAAAAGTGGAAATTTTCATGTCCACTCCTCTCTGCATCAGTTTAAGAAATACAAATTGGCCTTCTTCTAAAATTAAATCGTAGTTGTGTTTATCAGCAGGACCTATTTCTGCACTGACCAATTTGCCCTGGGTTAAACTGCCTTTCTGAATTTGGGCCTGAGTTAAGGCTACAGGCGCTACTATAAAAAGGAAAACTACTAACTTACATATCAATTTGTCCATACTTCTTGTATTGTTTTTATGGTTTTAAAGGTAGGATATTTGTAATTAGAATTGGAGGGATATTTATTCCCACACCAAAAAGATAGTACTAAGGCAGTCAGTTGGCTTATTCCAGTCCAAAAGCTAAGAATACATTTCCGGCTTTCTGGCTGTGCATTCCATAACCACTATTAAAAAATACCATCCCATTTGCAATTACCGGGCCTGGCCCATCAATAGATCCTCCACTTGCAGCTACGCCATTCACGGTTTCGAAATCTCTAAGGGTATCAAAGTCCCAAATAACTTCACCTGTCCGGGCATTATGCGCCCTGGCATGCCCGTCGAGGTTCCCTGCAAATACAACTTCATCTATAAGCGTAGGTGCAGCAGAATTACCACTATAACAGCCCTGGATGCCATTGCAAATTCCTGGGTCCGCCACTGACTTCCATATTATCTCCCCATTCATCAAATCCATGGCGTACAGTCCTGGACTTGCGGGGTAAGTCTCGTCACCACCAAATGGAAACCAATCAGAATTAGAGACGTAAGCAATATTGTCCCTGGTAGCAATACCCCAGTGGATTCCTCCAAGCGCTCCTCCCCGGCCAATTCTCTTTTGCCATATGGGTATGCCCGAATCGGGATCCAGACAATGCACCACCCCAGACTTTTGCCCGACTATTAATACTTCTTTACCATCTTGTCTTTGGGTAAGCACAGGAGCCATACCGAAATCCAAATCGGGACCAGTGGGATCCGGACAATTAGCACAAGGTTCCATGCTTGTTCCATCTGCACTAAATGTTCCAATTACATAGGCATCTCCCGTAGTCGCCTGGTAATTCCAGACCAATTCTCCGGTTTTTAAGTCTAAGGCCTGCAAAGCATCGGAACTATCGGTCGTAGGGAAAGAATTATTCTCTCCTGTTCCAATATAAAGCAATCCCCTTTTTGCATCTATAGTAGGACTGCTCCAAACAGGAGCCCCGGAAGGGCCATATTTCATGGTGCCTGCGGAGCTTAGCTCCTGAGCAGTAGCTTTTTCCTCAACAACACGGTGGCGCCATACCTCTTCTCCATTTTCAGCGTCCACGGCCACCACCATTCCAGACCCTTTGCAACACTCATAGCTTTGCTCATTACCAGACACTACCTCCATGGAGGTCAGGGGTACGTATACCATTCCATCAAAATAGGCGACGGTGCCTGTAACTGCATTTGCAGATTCATTCCTAACGCTAGCCTTCCAAAGTAATTCCCCCGTATTGGCTTTAAGAGCGTAGGTGGTGCAATTAAAATCGGCAAAATACAAACTCACCTCCCCAGTTTCATCCTGGCTAACAGCAATACCACCTCTAACGTTACTATCTGCCCTGAATATCCATTGAACACAACCTGTCTGCATATTTAAACAGTATATTTCACCAAATTGGCTTCCAAAAACAATACTATTATCGATAACTGCCGGTTTAGATCTGCTTATTGTTCCTCCATCAAATCCAAATGCCCATATCAACTTAAGTTTGGGTACCTCTTCTAATGAGAGTTGCGCTACTTCTGAAGCGATATACCCGGTCCCTTCCACATTACCCGCCCAGCCGGAGTATTTTATATTTGATAACTGCAGGTCAGGTGCATCACACATATTTACCGGAGCAGTGCCCTCCGAGTATTTTTTTGAAGTGAGCATTTCCGCGATCCCTATTTTTTCTTCTTTACTGAGACTGCTGCCCTGTATTTGCATTTTACCAGATTCTAATGCCGCTACAATGCTTCTGGGACTCATGGCATTCATATGTGTTACGGAAGGAGCAGTTGCTGCACCTTTACCATAATGACACATTGCGCATTTGGTTGAAAAATTTGTTTGGGCTTTGGCCAACTGTTGGGAGTGGGTACTTTCTCTGCACCCTGTAATACAAAAGGCTAATAACAATATAAGTAAGAGCTCTGGTTTATGATATTTCACAATATATTTTTTGCGGTTGAAACTTCTTTTTGAGTATAAGAACTCTGGCAGACCTCATTTCATGCTACTAATAAGGCAATACCAACATGGGGGTTCATTAAAGATAGGGCATTTGTACAAAGGAGCAGAATGACAAATTAGAAATCTTTTTAAAGAGGTTTTTAAGAGATTTCATTAGCTGCAACCATGCTTATCACTATTTTACCTTTAAAGCTATTTTCGCCGAAATATCTAAATGCCATTGGCAACTGGTCTAAAGTAAATATCCGGTCTATGATCACCTGAAGTTTGTGTTCCACTACCATCTGCGCAATAGCGCTCAACCCTTTATTTGGTTGGTGTGCAAGAATGCCCATTTTCTTGGAAGAGAAGGCAGATATCAAAGGTCCGAGAAAAACACTTTGAAAAATCAGCCCTGTATGCCCACCTATGATTTTGTATTTACCTACGGGCTTTAATGCCCGCTTAAAATCTAAAAGAGAATGGTGTCCTACTACGTCCAGAATTAAATCGTATTGTTCCTCCCTTTTAGTAAAATCTTCTTTGGTGTAATCAATGGTATTATCGGCCCCCATGCTTTGCATAAATTCAATCTTATCTGTATTGTCTACCCCAGTTACGCTGGCACCGCGCATTTTGGCCAGCTGTATGGCAAAACTTCCTACACCGCCTCCTGCACCATTGATTAAAACGTCTTGGCCGGATGCTACCTGTCCATGATCCTTAACTCCCTGCAGCGCCATTACTGCGGCCTGAGGCAACGCTGCCGCCTCTGTAAAACTAAGTGCCCTGGGTTTTAAAGTAAGGGTGTCTGCTTTTGCACTGACGTACTCTGCAAACGCTCCCCAACCACTTTCACTAATATCACCAAACACTTCATCATTAATTTTAAATTTCTTTACCCCTGCCCCTACCGCAGTAATTACACCAGCTACATCGCATCCCAGGATCTTTTTTATTGGTTTGGTCAAACCACCCCCTGCAAGTCGTACAATAAAAGGCTTACCCCTCAAGAGGTCCCAGTCCCATGAATTAATCGCGGCCGAATGCACTTTTATGAGCACCTCATTCTTTTTAAGATCTGGTATGGGTAGCTCTTCAACACCTAAATTATCCGGGGAACCGTACTTATGGTAAACTAACGCCTTCATTTTATACGCTATTATAGTATTAATTAATACAGTACTTGTTTTACTGAACTGAAAATTACGACTTTAATTAGTTCAAAGAATCTAATTAATACATTCTATTCCTGAATTTATAGTTGCTAGCTGAAATTTTCTGGTTCTTCAATTTTTATGTATATAACTAATTGTTTATCAATTTGTTAGAGAATACTCTAAATTCTTGGCACGCTGTTTGGTATATACCTATCAGAATGTAAAAGTTGCATTCGGAAATTTAAAACCTTATATCATGAAGAATTTAGTACTCTTAATAGCAGCCTTAGTTTTAGGTACGGCGAGTACCTATGCTGCGACCCCAGAAAATAAGGTTGCACTGCGCAATGCTTATAACTACAACAACTCATTCATTTTTGTTGAAAATGGCATTACGTTTTCAGTATATCCGGATGGCGAATTCGATTTTTACATAGATAATTATGTAAGTGGTCGTAGGAATGGAATCACTTTTAACTCGGGTTACGACTATAGTCCTTATGCACAGTACGATGATTATGGTGCAGTAATCCAGGTAGAGAATGTCCCTGTTTATTACGACTACTACGGACGGGTAAATCAGATTGGTGATGTGGACATTCGCTATAGGAATGGAAGGGTAAGACGTGTTGGTGGTCTTTATGTCTACTACAATAACCGTGGATTCTATGATTACCATACCGGATACATTAATATATATAACAGACATTATGTTTACAGGCCTTTTCACAGGTTCTTTGTAAGACCTGCTTTAGGATTCTGCCTGGTATACGGAAGACCATACAGACAGTATTATTCCCCTATCAGATATACCTATTACAGGCCGTACAGATATAATTACAGAAGAGCGTATGCCAATGTTGGAAATCATTACCGCTATGATAGAGGCCATAGAAGAAATAAGGTCTATAGAAACGACAAAAGAGTTGCGGTTCGTCAGAACACGAATAGGAGCAGAAGAGCAGACGGACTCAGAAGTAACCAGAGAATTGCCGCAAACAATAATAGCGGATCAAGGTCTAATAGTCGTGTAAACCAAAGAGGTGATGTTAGCAGAAATAACAGATCCGTCAGCAGAAACAATGTGCGCAAGAACAGCGGAACTAGTAGCAGAACAGTGAAAAGAACTGTTTCTAATAATAACAACAGGGTTACAAGAAGTACCACTGTAAGAAAAGGGAATAATAGCGGAATTCGTTCCAACTCCGGAAGAACGGTGAGCAAAAGAACGGTTACCACTACCCCAAGAAGTAAAACGGTTACTCGTAGCACAAGGAGCTATAAGAAACCACAAGGCAAAAGTACTGGCAGCAGAACTGTAGCTAAAAGAACTACACAACGTAGCTCACAGGCAAGACCTGCCAGTAAAAGTAGCCGAAGCGGTAATGCCAGAGTAAGTAAAAGTTCTTCAAGAAGAACGGTTAGTAAAGCTCCGGCCAGAAGTTCCAGAAGCAATAGCAGTGGAACAAGAAGTAGAAGTAGTCGCACAAGAGTGCAATAAAGATAGTTTTTAGGTTGGTTAGTTGTTTAGCCCCGTAGTGGATTCGTCTGCTGCGGGGCTTTTTTTTATCAATGCTTAAGCCATAAAACACACTATCGTTTCAAATACCTTGATAATACCGCAAAAACATCTTCAGATATCCTCAGTCGATACAGGACACCAACATACATTACTAGCATCAAGATACTCTTAATGATGATATTGACAATAGGGTGAAATGGAAATTGCAGGGAATAGAAAAGGGCTCCAATAAATAACAGCAAGCCCAATACCTTAAATGTTTCTGCTGTAAAAGGGAGTATATTAAATTTTACTTTGACAAAAATTAGTTTGGCACAATTGTACATAAAGATGGCCAGAAATGAGGCAATTGCTGCACCGGACAAGCCATAAACAGGGATCAGCCATAGATTAAACAGAATTGTTATCACGGCTAATAATACTCCCATTAGCAGCAATGTTCTATAATATTCAGAATTGTATAAGATAGCATTGTTATTACCCAGAAATGCGTCGAAAACCTTGGTAAGGCCTATAAGGAAAACCACAATAAACCCTCCTCTGTAGGCTTCCGGTAATAAAGTATACAAATCTGTAAGGTTCAGGATGATCCCGGCAAAAATAATTCCGGCAATAATAAAAAGTGTCAGAGAGGTTTTCCTATAAAGATGTTTTAGTCCGGTCCAGTCTTCTGCATTTAAAAGCTCCGCTGTCATCGGATATGTTATCTGATGCATGGCCCTGGAAGGAACGGCTACTACAGCAGCAATGAATATGGCCACACTATAATAAGCGACATTCTGGATCTGGATAAACTGATTGATCATAAAACGATCTATCTCCAATAACACCACCGCAGTAGAGCCTCCCAGAATTATCAGGCTGCTATAGTTTAATATGTTTTTGGTATTCCCGGGGAATTTAAATGTTAGACCTGGCATCTTTAAAGTATAGGCATAGACTTTCATCACCACTGTTCTTAGCAAAAATAAGCCAACCAAGGCCTTTAAAAAGATAGTAACATCTATGAGGTCGAAGTAGATAAGTATCAGTAAAATGGTAACTCCTAAACGGACAAAAACCTCCTTCATAAAATTTCCAAAAACCGATTTCAACTGTACTTTAGACCAGGCGTAAAACACTTCAAAATAGGCTAATGCCATCCCAATTAGGAAGATGTACCATACATAATCTCTGACAATAGCGTTCTTACTTGCAAGAAACTCTCCTATGGCCGCGTTGGCGACATAACTAATAAATGCAACAGGAATAATGAAAAGCAGAGGTAATAAAAGCATAAGTGAAAGAAAACCATCTGATTCGCGGGAATCCTTAAAACTGCTGTAATACTTCACCATAGTATTGGGCACCCCAAACGCCAGAATAGGCATTAGAATTGTTGCTGTCGATAAAATTACACCTACAAGACCATAATATTCTTCAGTCAGAAAACGAGTATATAGAAACAAAGTGTTAATTGCCCCTATTCCAAATCCCACATAAGTGATTATTGTGTTAACCAATGACTGTTTAAAAACTATTCCCATAGCAAGAATTCTGACAATTTACGGGTAAGTTCTCTTCTGCTATACTGTTCTATATTGCCATCGGCAACCTTTAGTTCTCCTTTTTGAAATTGTTTAAACCAGTCTGTCAATAATTGTTTCAATTCTAAGTGTGCTGAATAATTAAAGGTACTTCCAGTATGGGTGTCATTAATTATTCTGGCCGCATCCCAACCTTCAGGACCAACTGCCAATATTGGTCTTTTAGCCGCCATATATTCGAATAATTTTCCAGGGACAATCCCTTTGGTCACTTCAGCATCTATCTCAACAAGTAAAAGTAGCTGCGAACTTCTTTGCTCTCTAAGTGCTTGTGCATGTGAAACATATCCTTTTAGTTTGATATAAGGTGCTAATTCATAATGGTACAAACTATCCATAACCTCTTTGCTAACCACTCCTATAAAATTGATTTGCAATAGTGATCTGAAAGCTTCATTTTCGGTTGTCAGTTCGGAGAGTACTTTCCATAGGTTTTTCGGGTTTCTACCACTGAGTAATGAGCCTATATGTGCTATACTGAACTTATCATCCAAATGGGCTCCTCCCTGGTAATCGCCATCATAACCATTTGTAATGACTTCAATAGGGACGTCTGTAATTCCCTGAAACTCCTTTTTGGTAGTAGGGCTGGTAACAATAAGTTGGTCCGCTGAACTCAGAACACTCCGCTCTAACTCCTTATGTTTTTTCCGGGAAGATGCTGTCAGTCTTAATTTATTATGGTAACCGATACTGGTCCAGGGATCTCTAAAATCTGCGACCCAATACACCCCATGTTGCTGCTTTAGCCCCAGTCCTATTAAATGTAAGCTATGGGGCGGTCCGGTAGTAATTATGGTATTAATATCCTCCTTGTTCAGCAGCTCGGATAAATAACTTATTGAGGGCTGTACCCAATTTTTTCTCGCATCCGGAATAAAAAAATTCCCTCTTACCCACAGCATAAACTTTTCAATAAAAGACAAGCGCTTGTTTGCTATTATCCCCGAACTGATCTTTTTAGTCTTTCTACCAGATAAGAGCCTTGCCAGGTTATATGGCTCTTTAATTTTATTTTTATAGCATCTGACGCCCTCTGGAACCTCCTTTGCTAAAGTTTCATCAATAATGGGATAAGTGGGGTTTTCAGGAATGTAGACTATAGGTTCTATATCGAAATCCCTTAAGTATTTTACGAACATTAACCAGCGCTGAACTCCCGGGCCTCCGGCCGGAGGCCAATAATAAGTGATTATGAGTACTTTCTTTGCCAATTATATAGAGATGCAGGTGAATTCTTAATAAGCTATTGTGCTTCCTCCGCCGCCCCGGATTTGGCTTCACTTTTTCTGCGCCAATAAGAAAACCCAATTCCTCCAAAGATAATAAGCCCCAGTAAAAGAGACGACCCCAGTGTAATTTTACTTCCAGTATTAATAAGCACCGGTTCGAATTTAAATTCCACTATATGATCTCCGGCAGGCACCCTCATTGCCCGCAATGCATAATTAACTTTAAAGTGATTGGTCATTTTACCATCTATATAGGCGTTCCAACCGTTTGGATAATACATTTCTGAAAAAACAGCGACGCCCGCATATGAATTTCTGGTTCTGTAAGTCAAATGATTGGGCTTGTATGCTGTAAGTGTAACCGAGGAAATAGAATCTTTTTGAAAATTAAACCTGTTTATGTTACTAAAAACTGTACTGTTAATAACAGCCTCATTTTTAAGATCCAGACTGTCCAGGGACATTATTTCTTCATCCGCACTGCTTACTTCCTTTAATTTACTTATAAACCAGGCATTGCCATTGGCGTCAGGGTTTATTCCTGCATAACTCTTTCCTTCCTCATCTTGCTGTATGACATATTTAATATTCATCATATTAAACACACCTATATTCCCTTTCTGAATATGGAAATCATACAAGTCCTGCATCCTGGCTGGTTTTGCAGCGTGATATCCGGAGATCGCCTGATGAAAATATGAGGTTCTGGCTCCTTCAAAACCCTGTGTTTGATCATAAACACGGAAAATCCCCTTGTCTTGCCTAATTTCCTTATCTACAGCAGACTCCTGGAATGGTCTGTCGACCAATCGTTGTCTCACAAAATTATCTTTATTGACATAGCGTCTGTCTACACCAACCAAATCTACCAGAATAAATAATCCAAGGGCCATCACAAGGATGTTTTGCCTGATTCTCTCCTTTAAGAATAACCACATAGCCAGAGCAGCCAAAACCACAAAAATCAAAGACCGGATAGTATCATTTATATAAACCGCCTCCCTATCTCTAACTATCATGGCCAAAACCTCATCGCCGAAATAGCGCTGATAGGCAGCGTCATTTGCTGCAGAAAAATCAAAACTACCTTTAAACAAAAGCAGCCCAACTCCTATTCCCATGCTGACCAGGAAACCCAATTTCAAAGCCTTCATTTTCTTCTCCTTGCCGACGGTAGGTTTAAATAGTACCACCAGAGTCATTATGGCCATTATAGGAGCACACAATTCCAAAAGAACCTGTATAGATGAAACTGCCCTGAATTTATCATAGAGCGGAAAGTAGTCTATCATAAAATTGGTCAAAAGGCTAAAATTTTTACCCCAGGAGAGTAATAAAGACAGAATAACGCCTCCCAACAGCCACCATTTTACACGGCCCCTTACCAAAAAGAGTCCCATAATAAAAAGAAAGAATACAATCGCCCCGATATAAGCCGGCCCTGAGGTACCGGGTTGCGGTCCCCAATACAGTGGCAAGTTACTGGTAAATTCCAATGCCCTTGTACGTGGCAGCCCCTGATCTAAGAGATAATTATAGGTTTTGGAATCTTCACCCAAATTTTCACCATTAGACCCTCCAAATAGCCTGGGGACATATAGGTTCAAAGACTCCGTTATGCCATAGCTCCATTGGGTAATATAGTCTTTGCTCAATCCGTCTGTTTTCTCTTTGGCACTCCCATCAGGGTTGATGGTCAGGGCCGACTTTCCCCTGGTACTCCAGTCTGCATATTCTTTGGTAGCCATCAGGGCAGTGGCATTTGCCGAAATTCCCAATACTACTGCCAAAAGCAATATCCCAACTGCTGTAAAGTAGTGCTTAAGTACTTTCTTTCGGATGGCGTCAATCAAATAAACTACCCCCAGTACAAGTACTAACAGCATAAAATAATAAGTCATCTGATAGTGGTTGGCACCTACTTCGAGTGCCATACCAAGAGCCGAAAGCACAAATCCCCATAAATATTTTCTCCTGAAAGTGAGTATAATACCACCAAGTAAAATGGGCAGGTAGCCTATGGCATGAGCTTTTGCATTGTGCCCAACCCCTAATATGATGATAAAATATGTAGAAAAACCAAAGGCCAGAGCCCCTAAGACGGCCAGCCTATAGTCTACCTTCATGCAGCATAAAAGGATGTAAAACCCAATAAAGTATAAAAAGAGGTAATCTGCCGGTCTTGGTAAAAAGCGTATGACACGGTCCAGTTTCTTAACATAATCATGCGGATAATAAGCCCCTAGCTGATAGGTTGGCATCCCGCCAAAAGCACTATTTGTCCAATAAGGTTCCTGATCTGTCCTTTTCCTGAAATCGTTCTGCTCCTTGGCCATACCGGAAAACTGTTCAATATCAGATTGCCTAATGGTTTTACCCTGAAGTACCGGATAGAAATATACCAGAGACGCCAGAACGAAAAATGCAAGTGCAAAAAAATGGACAAATAAAGCGTTGAGTTTTTTGCTCATCGGTTGGTTTAACAGGATTGGTTAATCTATTTCTTCAAAATCTATGTATTCTCCAATATCTTTTGAAGCTTCCTTTGTTGTCCTTTTATTTTGTTTTTTAGTATTGCCCCATATTCCTTCTTCGGCCGACTCCTGACCGGGATAGGCCCCGAAAGTCTCCTGAAAATGCCTTTCTGCTTTTTTAGCGGCGTATCCAAACAATTTAGGAGCAAACCATCTTGCCAGTATCTTCAACAGATAGTAGATCAGCAGGATTATTAAAATCGTCTTTAAAAAAGTCATATTCTTTAAAATATTTATATCAAAAATACAATTCCAGCGTTGTAATAACAGTACAAAAGTCATAAAATAATAATAAAAAGGGGCCGAGGTCCATCTCGTTAAAATGATTTGCAATAAAAAGATTCTTCTGCTATTGGCATTTGTTTTGCCAATTCTGGCCATTTCTCAATACACCGATGTAATAAATTCTAATCGTCCCGGGCTATCGGTAAGCGCATACGCCATTGGCAAAAATGTGTTGCAATTAGAAGCCGGATTATTCTACGAGCAGCAAGACCACAGCACACTCAATACAGCGTCTAACATTTGGGGAAGTGATATTTCATTGCGGTATGGGTTATTGTTTGAAGAATTGGAATTGAATTATGAGGGCACGTTTCAAAATCAGAATATTACATTTACCAATTTTGGATTTGATGAATCCAGAACAGATTTTTACAGAAACAGATTAGGGGTTAAGTATTTAATCTATGACAGGTACAAAGATCCCCAAAGGAATAAACCCAATCTTAGAAGTTGGAGGGCCAACAATGTTTTTCAGCTTAAGAATTTAATCCCATCAATTTCGGTTTACGCAGGAGCAAACTTCGTATTGGGCGATAACCCCTACTACAGGGAAGATCCCATTGTATCACCAAGAGTAATGGTAGCTACACAAAGCAGGCTAACACCAAGATTTGTACTGATTTCGAATATTGCATACGACCGAATTGCCACAGATTTCCCGGAATGGAGCTATTTGTTGTCGCTCTCACATGCATTTAGAAATCCTAAATGGAGCGTATTTGTAGAAAACCAGGGAATTAAGAGCGACAGGTATTCCGATGTATTACTTCGAAGTGGGGTGGCACATTTGATCAGTGAGGATCTCCAGGTAGACATGAATTTAGGAGCCAGTTTTAAAAACAAGCCCTCCAGGATATTTGTAACTGCTGGTGTTTCGTATCGCTTCGATTTCCACAAAGATGCCCCAATATTGATCGATGACCAGAAAGCTGGTGCAAATGGCGGACCCATCAGAAAGAACAGCATGAAAAAGAATAAGAAAAAAAGGAAAAATAAAAATAAAGGCGCTGGTGCCGAAGATATAGATCTTGGTCCTTCCAAAAAGCAGCTTCGCAAGCTAAATAAAAAACAAAAAAAGAGTTCAAATTCTGATAATGGGGTGATCGACTTTTAATTTCTTCCCGCTTTAACTCTAAAAATACCCAGGATAAAATTCTTTTAATTTTTTAATCTGATCTTAATTATTCCTAATATTGATGCCGTAAAACCCAGGAATGATTACGTTAAAGGAAGCCACTACTAAATCCGAATTAAAGAAGTTTGTAAAATTTCCATTTTCAATATACAAAGACTCCCCCTATTGGGTGCCCCCAATAATCAGTGAAGAACTGGCTAGTTTCGACAAGGAGAAGAATCCGGTATTCAAGGATGCAGAAGCAAGCTTTTTTCTGGCCTATAAAGACAACAAAATAGTTGGCCGAATTGCTGCTATTGTGAATTGGATAGAAATAAAGCAGCAGAAATTGCCAAAAATGAGATTTGGCTGGTTCGATTTTATCAACGATTTAAACGTTTCTAAGGCTTTGTTAGATAAAGTGGCAGAAATAGGCAGAGCAAAACAACTGGATTTTATGGAAGGTCCTGTTGGCTTTTCAAACCTCGATAAAGTTGGTGTGCTAACGGAAGGTTTTGACCATATAGGCACTATGATCACCTGGTACAACCATGCTTATTACAAGGACCATTATGAACAATTGGGTTTTGTAAAAGAAAAAGAATACCTGGAAAATAAATTTCCTGCAGCCAACGCAGATCCAAAATTCTTTGCCAGGGTACAACTGCTAATTAAAAAGCGTTATGGCCTGCGTGAAATGAATTTTACAAAAACCAGTGAAATTATGCCCTGGGCAGATCGCATGTTCGATCTTTTTAACGAAACCTACTCCAGCCTGTCATCTTTTGTGCCTATAACAGACATTCAGAAGGCTTATTTCAAAAAGAAGTATATAAGTTTTATTAACCCGGAGTATATCAAGTTCATAGTTGACAAAGACAATCAGCTTATAGCCTTTGCTATTGTTATGCCATCGTTTTCCAAGGCTTTACAAAAGGCCAAAGGGAAGTTGTTCCCTTTTGGTTTTTACCATTTGTTGCAGGCCAAAAAGCACAGCAAAGATGTTACCTTCTATTTGATCGGCATACACCCGGAATACCAAAATAAAGGGGTCACCTCAATAATTTTTAACGAATTCTATCTCACTTTTAAGGAGAAGAAAATAGTTACCTGTTACCGTACTCCTGAATTGGAAGAAAATGTTGCCATTCGTCAAATGTGGAAGCATTTTAACCCTGTTACACACAAAAGACGCCGCACGTACAGAAAAAACCTCTAAGAAATATCAGGCGATGAATATCTGCATGCGAAACGCAACAAAGCAGCTGGTTTTAAACAACCAGAAAACACAGAACTCCCCAATAATTTTTAATTGATTATTGTTTACTCCCCCATCGCGGCTGCTACAGCTGCTGATAGTCTTTTGTAGGTCCCATTTTGAAGTCGATCCCTGATCGCAGAAAAGGCGTCCAGAGTTACCGCAATATCTTCCATTGTATGGGTAGCTGTCGGGATCATTCTAAGTAATATCAGCCCTTTAGGGATTACCGGATAAACCACAATGGAACAGAATATTCCATAATTTTCCCGAAGGTCTTTAACCAATGCCATGGCTTCCGGAATACTACCGTTAAGATAAACCGGGGTAACACAACTACTTGTGGTGCCAATATTAAACCCTCTTTCCTTAAGACCGTTTTGCAGTGCATCTACATTCTCCCAAAGCTTTGCCTTAAGTTCAGGTTTGGTTCTAAGCATATCCAGTCTTTTCAACGCGCCTTTTACATATATCATAGGCAATGATTTGGCAAACATTTGAGAACGCAGATTGTATTTAAGGTAATCTATGATCTCTTTATCAGCTGCCAGGAAGGCTCCTATTCCGGCCATAGATTTTGCAAAAGTGGCAAAGTATACATCTATATCGTCCTGCACGCCTTGCTCCTCTCCTGCCCCAGCACCAGTTTTTCCCAATGTTCCAAAACCGTGGGCATCATCAACAAACAATCTGAAATTGAATTTCTTCTTTAGTGCTACAATTTCCTTCAGTTTGCCCTGTTCACCACGCATACCAAATACACCTTCAGATATAACCAGAATACCACCCCCTGTCTGCTCGGCCATTTTGGTGGCACGTACAAGATTCTTTTCAAGACTGTCTATATCGTTATGCTTAAATGTAAAACGCTTGCCCATATGCAGTCTTACGCCATCTATAATACAAGCATGGGAATCAACGTCATATACAATTATATCATCTTTTGCTACAAGGGCGTCAATAGCAGATACCATTCCCTGGTACCCAAAATTTAACAGATAGGCCGATTCCTTTTGCACAAAAGTAGCAAGTTCCTGCTCTAATTGCTCATGGAATTTGGTGTGGCCGCTCATCATACGTGCACCCATTGGATACGCCGCACCGAATTCAGCTGCCGCCTCTCCGTCTACTTTTTTGATTTCGGGCAAATTGGCCAGGCCTAAATAATCGTTTATACTCCAGGTAATTACTTCTTTCCCCTGGAACTTCATCCGGTTAGAAATAGGCCCATCTAGTTTTGGAAAAACAAAATATCCCTCTGCCTGCGAGGCCCATTTTCCCAATGGTCCTTTATTTTCGGTAATCCTAGCAAATAAGTCTCTCATTTAGTTTAGTTTGGTAATCCCATAATTCATAACTGGAAGATGCCAACCGCGGCCCTGTCCGGTAAAAATTCGGGATTGCGCAAAATTATGGATTTTTGTCCATGATTCATAAATTATTTTGAGTACCAATAAAAAAGGGCAGAGAGTTATTGCTCTTTGCCCCTTATATAAAAATTGGATATTTTATTATTTTACGAACTGTATTTCACGTTCTTCACCGACACTTTTACTGTCCAGGAAGCCCTGATCATTCATCCATTGATCACTATAGATCTTACTCATATACCTGGAACCGTGATCTGGAAATATTACCACTACATTACTGTCTTTGGTAAATTCCCCTTTTTTACTTAGTTGTTTTACTGCCTGAACTACAGCGCCACTGGTGTATCCTACAAATATCCCTTCTTTTTGAGATATTTCTCTAGCCGTATGAGCACTCTCCTCATCTGTTACCTTAATAAACTCATCTATGGCTTCAAAATCTGTCGCATCTGGAATAAGATTTTTTCCAAGCCCCTCTATACGATAAGGATAGATCTCATTTGTGTCTAATTCGCCTGTTTCATGATACTTCTTCAATACCGAACCATGCGCATCCACTCCGATTACCTTGATATCCGAATTCTGTTCTTTTAAAAACCTGGAAGTACCGGAAATCGTTCCACCTGTTCCACTACAGGCAATAAGATGTGTTATGTTCCCATTGGTCTGTTCCCAAATCTCAGGACCAGTTGTATTGTAATGAGCTGCTATATTTAATTCGTTGAAGTATTGATTAATATAGATAGATCCTTTGGTTTCTTCATGTAATCTCTTTGCAACCTGATAATAGGATCTGGGATCATCAGCGCTAACATGAGCAGGACAAACATAGACCTTGGCACCCATAGAACGCAGCATGTCAATCTTATCTTTCGAAGATTTTGAACTTACGGCAAGAATACATTCATATCCCTTGATGATACTCACCATGGCTATACTAAAACCCGTATTTCCAGAAGTGGTTTCAATAATAGTGCTACCCTCTTTGAGTATCCCTTTACGTTCGGCATTTTCAATAATATATGCCGCGATTCTGTCTTTTGATGAATGTCCCGGATTAAATGCCTCCACTTTGGCATAGAAATTACCTTTTAGTGGTGCTGTAATAGTATTTAATCTGACTAAGGGAGTATTACCTATAAGTTCAAGAATATTGTTATAAGCATTTATCTTGTTATCCATAAAGTAAGGTTAGCAAAATTTGGTGTTTTGAAAACAGCCATAATCTAAACGCAAAATTACTCTTTTTTTTGAATTATGGAATTTTCCGTTCTAAATCGAGCAAAAAGGTGTACTCCTTTGCCACCTCCTTTAGAGCCTCAAACCTTCCTGAGGCCCCGCCATGCCCGGCGTCCATATTGGTGTCGAGAAATAAGAGGTGATCATCTGTCTTGTATTGCCTAAGTTTAGCAACCCATTTAGCAGGTTCCCAATACTGCACCTGAGAATCATGTAATCCTGTGGTTACCAACATATTAGGGTATTCTTGTGCACTTACCTGATCATATGGAGAATACGATTTCATATAATCATATTGCACTTTATCGTCAGGATTGCCCCATTCATCGTATTCGCCCGTCGTAAGAGGGATAGATTCATCAGACATAGTTGTTATGACATCTACAAAAGGTACTGCCGCAATTACGCCATTATAAAGCTCAGGTGCCATATTAACAATAGCACCCATTAGCAGCCCACCGGCAGAACCTCCCATGGCATACAAATGCTCCGAACTGGTATATTGCTTTGAAATCAGGAATTTTGAACAGTCTATAAAGTCTGTAAACGTGTTCTTTTTATTTAGCAGCTTCCCATCATCGTACCAAGGCCTCCCAAGGTACTGTCCTCCCCTTACATGTGTCAGGGCATAAACAAAACCTCTATCCAGAAGGCTTAATCTTACCGTAGAAAAATAAGGATCTATTGTGGCTCCGTAAGATCCGTATGCATACTGTAACAGGGGGGTCTTGTTATTAATCCGGGTGTCTTTGTGATACACCAGGGAAATAGGAACCTTAACCCCATCCCTTGCAGTTGCCCAAATTCTTTCGGATCGGTAATTGGCTTTGTCAAATTTACCCCCAAGTACTTCCTGTTCCTTTTTAATTTCCTTTACCCTGGTACTCAGGTTAAAATCTATTATAGACCTTGGTGTGGTCAGCGAATTATAAGAATACCTCAGGGTTTCAGTATCAAAATCCGGGTTAATCCCCACATTGGCCGTATAAGTCTCACTATCAAAAGGTAAATAATACTCCTCCTGTGAATCCCATCTGACAATTCTTAGTTTATTTAACCCATTCTCTCTTTCTGTGAGGACATAATAATCTTTGAAAATATCGATATCTTCCAATAGCACATCTTTCCTATGACCAATAAATTCTTCCCAATTATCGGCTAAGGTGCTATCTTCTGAAGTTTTCATAAGTTTAAAATTCCGGGCATTATCCTTATTGGTGAGTATGTAGAAATGATTACCATAATGCGAAATGTTATATTCCAGGCCTCGAGTTCTGGGAGAAAACATCCTTAATGCACTATCTGGATCATCAGCAGGGATTATTTGATATTCTGTGGTCAGGGTGCTGTATGAGCCAATTACAATGTACTTCTTCGACTTTGTTTTGTAGACAAAAGTGCTGAATGTCTCATCCTCTTCATGAAATACCACTTCATCCAAGGAAGAGGGCGTGCCCACTTTATGTTTATAAATTTTGTTAGAACGCAGGGTCTCGGGGTCTTTTTTCGAATAGAAAAGGGTTTTACCATCATTTGCCCACACCGCACCGCCCGTAGTGTTTTCTATGATGTCATCCAGTATTTTTTCAGATTCCAAATCCTTAATTCTAATGGTATATTGCCTTCTGGAAACCGTATCTACACCAAAAGCTGCCAGCTTATTATCTGGACTGACAGATAACCCTCCCAAATTAAAATATTCATGTCCCGATGCCATTTCGTTGCAATTGAACATAATCTCTTCATCAGCCTCAAGATTTGTTTTTTTTCTGCCGTATATCGGATATTCTTTTCCATTTTCATAACGTGTCACATACCAGTATCCGTTTTTCTTGTAAGGTACAGAAGTGTCGTCTTCCTTAATCCTCGATTTCATCTCCTCAAAAAGCGACTGCTCAAACTCCTTAGTATGGGCAGTAAGTTTTTTATAATAAGCATTTTCTTCCTCCAGGTAGCTGAGGACTTTTGGATTTTCCCTATCATTCAACCAATAGTAATTATCTACCCTTATGTCTCCGTGTTTCTCGAGTTCTTTTGGGGATTTTTCGGCAACTGGCGCCTTTGCTCTCAACATCTTTTTATTTTGATTTTGACAAGAAACGGCTAAAGTAATACTTAATAATATAACCAGGTCTCTTTTTATAAATGCATACATTAATTCTTTATTTAGGGGCATAATTTACTAATTTTGATCTAGCATTTTAAACAAAAAGATATGTTCGGAGATCTCATGGGAATGATGGGTAAATTCAAAGAAACCCAGGAAAAGGTTAAGCAGACAAAGGAAAGATTAAATACAGTAACATTGGAGGAAAGTTCTTCAGACCAGCTTCTCTCGGTTACGATTACCGCCAATCGAGTGCTGAAATCTATCAGCATAGATGATAGTTTACTCGATGACAAAGAACAGCTTGAAGATTATCTTGTTTTAACCATTAACAAGGCAATTGCGAAGGCTTCGGAAATTCACGAAACGGAATTGGCAGCAGTTGCCAAAGAAGGCATGCCCAATATTCCGGGAATGGATGGTTTATTCAAATAATCCTTATAAACCTTGCCAATAAGTCGATAGCTTTATTGGAGATTTTGTGTTATTTTTAGAAAAAGTAGTGCTATGATCGAGATTAATAAAGGAAAAAACAATTCCTATCAGTTTAAGCTTAAAACACGTGATGGCAATGTCCTTTTAAACAGCGTTGATTTTAAAAGTGAAGAGGAAGTACATCGAACTATAGACGATTTAAATCCTATTATAAAAAAGCAATCCGTATTTGAAAGGAAGACAGATCATGAGGGCAATTTCCTGTTCAACTTAAAAGATTTAAGCGGCAAGGTGATTGGCAAAAGTCAGCGTTACGGCTCTGAAGCGGGAATGGAAAACGGCATTAAAAACTTGAAAAACCGGATTAGCAGTATTTCCGGAGATGCTGGTTTATATTGATTTTAAAATTTCTAACAAATATCCGTGCATCTCATCGGTATAATCCAGGTGAGTAACCATCCTGAGTTTCCCCTGCCCCATTCCTATGATATGGATGTCCTTCTCTAGTAATTTTTGTATAAAGTGTTCCGCTTTTACCATGTCCTCGTTCACCTCAAAAATGATAATATTAGTTTCTACAGGTTCAACTTTTTTTACCAGTTTATGTGCTTTTAACACCCCAGCAATTTCTTTCGCTTTCTTGTGATCCTCTGCTAGCCTGTCAATATTGTGGTCTAAAGCATAAATTCCTGCAGCTGCCAGATAACCGGCCTGCCTCATTCCCCCTCCAAGGATTTTCCGTATGCGAATGGCCTTTTCTATAGTGTTACTGTCACCAATTAAAATAGATCCTACCGGGCAACCTAGTCCTTTGCTGAGGCACACACTGATTGTATCAAAAAGTTTTCCGTAATCCGAGGCGGTATGACTACCATTTACCAGGGCATTCCACAAACGTGCACCATCCAGATGATACGCAAGGCTATGCTTTTTACATATTTGCTGAATATGTTTTAACTCGTCAAAATCCCAGCAGGCGCCCCCTCCCTTGTTGGTCGTGTTTTCTATACAGACCAGTTTTGTAAGTGGACTGTGATAGAAATCTGGCGGATTCACTGCTGCTTCTACCTGCTCTGCCTTCATCATACCCCGGTGACCATCAACCAATCGGCAAGAAACTCCACTATTAAAACTCACCCCTCCCCCTTCATAGTTATATACATGTGCATATTTGTCGCAGATAAGTTGGTCGCCTGGATTCGTATGAAGTTTAATGGCGGTCTGATTGGTCATAGTCCCACTCGGGAAAAATAATGCCGCCTCCCTTTGAAAAAGAGAAGCAGCCTTCTCCTCCAATGCATTAACCGAGGGGTCCTCTTTAAATACATCGTCGCCTACCTCGGCAGACATCATGGCCGATAACATTCCCGGACTCGGCTTTGTTACTGTATCACTTATTAGATTTATCTTCAAGGGTTCCTCTTCTTATTGTTTATTGCTAATTGTTAATTGTTTATTGTTAATTGATAATTGCTTATTGCATACAAGCCATCCCAATAGGTGATCCATCAGGAATTTTTGGTGCAGCAATTACCTTAAACTGTTCTGGAAATTTATAAAAGTCAGAAATTCTTCTTGCTATCTCTCCCCTGTAAGGATCTTTATCTTTTGACGCAACAGGGATTGTAATGTTTTTTAAAGCCAGTTTTTGCAATTGGGCATTGGCCAAAGCGTTCACTTGAGGATGTACCCCCTTGTGTGCTGCCAGATTCATGATATGGAAGAGTACACGAAAATTAATACTCTGCTGCACTTCATTGAGGTAAGCATCACTTTTTTTCTTCTCCAGGGTGTTTTTTACCAACATGTCAAAAACCTCGTCAAGCCCCAGTTGTTTAGGATCTAAACCTGTCTGTTGTATCAACCTGGATGCGCGCTCGGGATGCAATAGTAATGTCAGAGTCATATCTGCAGCCGTTTCTGCTGCTGATAATGCATCGAAAGATACTCCGGTTTTTCCTTTAAACGATTCCCGGGTTTTTTCATAGCCGATGGCCCTTGGTGGAAAGAGAGATAGTTTCTCTCTGGGAATTGCCAGATGCTGGGCGTCCAGGGTTGTAAGAATACTTTTAAGGGCATTTTCCTGCATCGTTCTTTCTACCACCTGCACTGTTGTTTGCCCATCTCCTTTTACGGTATAATTGTAATTTAGCCCACCAATTACCTTGGCCACGGCCTCGGTTTGGTAGCGGTGAAAGAAATACAGGGGGGCAAATACGTCTTCCAACACAGAATTGGGCTCATTTGAACGGATATTATCTATGGAAAAGTTATCAATGGCAACTTTTCTAATTTCTAAAACCTCACTGAGCTCGTCACTTGCACTTTTACCATTATCCCATAGGTGTGCCAGTACATGCGCCCCACCCATTGGTCTGGCATCCTGATCTGAAATATATCGAAGTCCGGCATTCTTGGCGTTATCCAGAATTACATTTAGCGCATCGCGTTCCACTGCCTCCTCTGCGAACTGCGAATAGGAATAAGCTACGGTAACCTTATCCCATGCCCCTATTCCGGTGTCATAGGCATTGGAAAAATCGATTTCCCCATTATTTAAACTAAATTGAGGATGCGGATAATCCATCACGGAAGCCCGGTTATTGGTACTTGCAGCAAAATTATGAGCAAAACCCAGAGTATGCCCAATTTCGTGAGCAGAGAGCTGTCGTATCCTTGCCAGGGCTAAATTTAGCATGGCCTCATGATTATCATCACGCTCGGCAAAAGGTTTGTTCATCAGAGCCTGGGCTATAAGGAAATCCTGTCGTATCCTGAGACTTCCCAGACTTACATGACCTTTAATGATTTCGCCAGTTCTGGGGTCTGTTATGCTGCTGCCATAGCTCCAACCTCTGGTAGACCTGTGCACCCACTGAATAACATTGTATCGCACGTCCAGGGGATCTGCATCGTCTGGTAAGATTTTTAGTTGAAAAGCATTTTTAAACCCTATGGCTTCAAAGGCCTCATTCCACCATCTGCCACCATCGAGCAAAGCAGAACGAACCGGTTCCGGAGTTCCATTATCCAAATAATAAATAATAGGTTCAACGGCCTCACTCATACTTGCTTCCGGCTGCTTCTTTTCCAACCTGTGGCGGGTAATAAATCGTTTTAGAATAGGCGATTCAACAGGAGTTGCGTAATCATAATAGCTAAAAGGATAAGAGCCACATCGCGGATCAAAGACCCTCTTTTTGTAATTGTCATCAGGCAGTGCTATAAAAGAATGATGTTGGGCTACCGTAACAAGTCCTGGATTAGGAGCAACAGATCTGATGAGGTCACCTTTTGGTTCTCCTTTAAAGGTTAATGTAACATCAAATTCCAGGTTTTTAGGAAAGCCCCTGGTCCGCTCCAATGCTAACGCACTTTTAGATTTATCCAGGGTATAAGAACCCTCTTTCGCCAGCTTTAAGCTCCTGGCCACTCCATGAGCATCCTGCATGAGAAAATCGGTTATATCAATAATGTACTTGCCGTTTTTCTCTTCCTCTATCTTAAAGCCCCAAAGCACCGATTTAGCAAAGGCCTGCTCTACAGATCTCCTTTCAAGTACATTATCTGTCAAGGCCCTGAATTGCATATTCGGCTGTATCAGCAAAAGTTTACTTCCTGACTTTTTAAAATACACAACTTGCTCATTTCCAAGTTGTCCTCTATCTAAACCTATATCATTACTTCCTATTCCACTACTAAGGGAATACACATAGAGAAACTCCGTGTTTAAATCCGTTACTTCAAGATATATCTTATCGGCACTATCGTCATAATAGAAATTAAAAAAACCATTAAATTTTTGATAATCTTTACTTTTCTCCGAGAATTGCGCCTGAAGTAAAGTGCAATAAAAAAATAGCAAGCAAATAGATAAAAAGTTGTTTCTTCTCATGTTATAGTTTTAATCCTCGTTAGCAAGCACTAAATTTAGATAATTTCCTCTTATAAATGCACATACTTTCTACATAGCATTTAGAACGAAATGTATTTGGGCATTCCGAACAAGATGGGGACCGACTCATAACCGATGGATTTCCAAAAAAGTGTGCTATTTTTGTTTCAAATTTTAGGAATGACAATTAGCACAGACCTTTATAAAGGTCTTTTAGATCGCCTTGGTGCGTTAAGGAGGTATCTTTGACATAGATGCCAAACTTATTGAAATAGAAAATGAGCAGGAGAAAACCCTGGCGCCAGATTTTTGGGACAACCCGCAGACAGCACAGGCGCATATGCGCTTTATACAGTCCAAAAAACAGTGGGTAGACGACTATAACGCGGCCAATACCTTATTAAGCGACTTGGAAGTCTTATTGGAATTTCTACAAGAAGGAGATGTTGGGGAGGCCGAGGTAGAACTCCACTACCAAAAGACGCTCGCGGCCATTGAAAAACTCGAATTTAAGAATATGCTTTCCGAAGAAGGCGATGAAATGACTGCCGTGCTCCAGATAACAGCCGGCGCAGGCGGGACAGAAAGTTGCGATTGGGCGGCTATGCTTATGAGGATGTATATTATGTGGAGCGAAAAAAATGGATATAAAATAAGAGAGTTGAACTACCAGGAAGGTGATGTTGCCGGCATTAAAACGGTAACATTGGAAATTGATGGCGATTATGCCTTTGGTTGGCTGAAAGGCGAGAATGGAGTACACAGATTAGTACGTATTTCTCCCTTTGATAGCAATGCGAAACGCCATACCTCATTTGCCTCTGTTTATGTATATCCACTTGTGGATGACAGCATAGAAATAGACATCAACCCATCGGATATTGAAATAACAACGGCAAGATCTAGCGGTGCCGGTGGTCAAAATGTAAATAAGGTTGAAACCAAAGTACAATTGGTGCACAAGCCATCAGGTATTCAAATTTCCTGCTCCGATTCCCGCTCTCAACACGATAACAGAGCAACGGCCATGAAAATGCTAAAATCGCAGCTCTACGAAATTGAACTTCGAAAAAAGCAGGAAGCCAGGGATGCAATAGAATCTTCCAAGATGAAAATAGAATGGGGCTCCCAAATCAGAAATTATGTGATGCATCCGTATAAATTGGTAAAGGATGTCAGAAGCGGGGAAGAAACCGGGAATGTCGATGCAGTGATGGACGGGCAAATTGATCAGTTCCTCAAAGCATATTTAATGATGACCGGGCAGAAAGAAGAATAAATTGCAGGCCGTTGGCTGCTGGCAGTAATCAGTAATTGCTAATCAGTATTCAGTATTCAGTATTAAAAAATAATTAAGTTTTAAGTTATGATTCAAATATATCACAATCCCAGATGTGCTAAGTCTCGTGAAGGTATAGCTTTTCTGGAGGCTTCCGGCAAATCATATGAAACCGTGCGCTATTTAGAAGAAACACCCGGCGAAAATGAACTGAAAGCCATTATAAAAAAGTTAGGTTATACGCCCATAGAGCTTGTCAGGAAGAAAGAAGCTATTTGGAAAGAAAACTTTAGAGGTAAATCCTTAAGCGATGATGAGATAATAGCTGCTATGATTAAGTACCCCAAGCTTATTGAACGGCCAATTATAATATCTGGTGACAAGGCGGTAGTAGGCCGGCCAGCTGAGAAGATTAATGAATTGTTTTAATGTTTTTCTGCTGATCAACAGCGTTTTACGGCACACTATTTGTGTCATTTTAACATACATTTAACCAATGGAGTTTAAACCTTCATCTATTTTTGACATCCAATACCCAATGCCGTTATGAATACTAATAAAATCTTTTTCCTAAGCATCCTGATAACGATTCTAACCCTACCCCTTGCTGAAGCTCAGTATGGCTACGGATATGGCAATACAAATAGATATGGCCGCCAAAGATCTGCTGTACCTCAGGCAGATACTACTCCCAAAAAAGAAGACCCACTCACCGCTGAGGAAATTGTCGCAAGGGAAATGCCGAAATTATCGGAAGCCCTTGAGCTGAACGAATTTGAGCATGCTGTTGTTTCTTCCATTCTCACCAAATATGTAAAGCAGAGTATTGAGCTACAATTGTTAAAGCTAGATCCGGATAAAACCCGGGAAGCTATGGAGAAAATTCGGGCAGGTCAGAAAGAAGAACTTATGGCAGGTCTTCCGGAAGACAAATACAATGCCCTGGTAGCCATTCAACAAGAAGGATATAAAAAGAAGAAAAAGAAAAAGAAAAAAAAGAAATCTAAAGATTAATTAATGCGCAAAACTCTACTGCCAATTTTTCTATTGGCAATATCATTTTCTTTTTCACAAAGACCACAGGGCCAGGGACAACGGCCAGACCCAATAAAAATTACTGGAACAGTTATAGATCAGGATTCCAAAGCCCCCTTAGAATACGCCACTATAATACTGCAGAGGGTAAGAAACCCGGAGCGGGTTACCGGAGGTATAACTGACGAAAATGGGAAATTTGATGTTGAGACCTATCCCGGCCTCTTCAACATACGGATAGAATACATATCATATACCACCTTTTCGCTCGAAAATCAGACCCTAAGATCATCTACAGATCTAGGGGTTATTGAACTGGCACTGGATGTTGAGCAACTTGAAGATGTAGAGCTAATTGGTGAAAGAACCACGGTTGAACTCCGACTGGACAAGAAAGTATACAATGTGGGCTCCGATCTGACTGTAAAAGGTGGATCTGTTACCGATGTTCTGGACAATGTCCCCTCTGTTTCGGTAGATGTGGAAGGTAATATTAGCCTGAGAGGTAATGAAAGTGTCCGTATCCTCATCAATGGGAAACCATCAGCCCTTTCTGGACTAAACCCCGAAACCCTGCAACAACTGCCTGCCGAGGCTATTGAGAAAGTAGAAGTTATAACTAACCCATCTGCAAGATATGATGCGGAAGGTACAGCAGGCATACTGAATATCATCCTGAAGCAGAGTAAAACTGCCGGAGTAAATGGCTCTATTTCTCTTAATGCCGGACAGCCAGATAACTATGGAGGCGCGCTAAGTCTGAATCTGAGGCGCGAAAAGTTCAACATTTTTACTAATACCTCTTACCGTTACAGGGATGCTCCGGGAAATGCGTTATTTGAACAGGAAAACTTTAATCCGGATGGCAGCACTGCCAGCTTTCAGGATGAAGAAAGAGATTATCAGCGGCAGAATGAGGGTTTCAATACCAATATTGGATTTGAGTATTTTATAGATGACAGCAGTAGTATTACCAATTCTCTTGTTTATCGCAATTCTGAAGGGGAAGATACTGTGGATATTGATTTCGAAAATTTTGATGCTCAGGGGAATCCCACAATTCAAAGAAACAGGTTCACTACAGAAACGGAAGACGAAGAAGATGTGCAATATTCTGTTAATTATAGAAAAGAATTTAATAAGGAGGGTCACGAACTCACTATGGATTATCAGTATTCAAGAGGATTTGAATTGGAAAATTCAATTATTAATGAAGTAGTACTTGGAGAAAATATCAAATTACCTACGGAACAAACCATTAATGACGAATCTCAGAAAAGGCAATTGCTTCAGGCAGACTATGTCCGGCCTTTTGGAAAGGATAATACCTCGCAGCTAGAATTGGGTTATAGAGGCACATTCAACAACTTCAATACAGATTTTGATTTTGGGGTTCTGGAGAATGGTGTTTTGGACAGCGATCCCAATTTTAGCAATGAGCTCAATTATAAGGAGTATGTAAACGCTGCATATATGCAACTGGGCACAAAGCTAAATAAGTTCAACATTTTAGGTGGTCTTAGAATGGAGGCTTCCGATATAGCAATAGAATTGGTAAATACGAATCAGCTAGAAAATAAGGATTATGTAGATTGGTTTCCTTCCTTGTTCCTAGGGTATGAATTTTCAGAAACTGAGCAACTCACGGTCAGTTACAGCAGAAGGCTCAGGCGTCCCCGATCAAGGTTTATAAACCCGTTTCCATCACGGTCCAGTAATACCAATTTATTTCAGGGGAACCCGGATCTGGATCCCACCTACACCAATGCTTTTGACCTTGGGTATCTAAAAAGATGGGATAAAATAACATTTACCACCTCGGCCTATTACAACCATTCTACTGGAGTATTTCAATTCATTACACAGGAGACGGGCGACTTTGTGGAAATAGATGACCCGGATGATCCGGCCAATCCGGTATTGGTCCCTGTGCAAACGAGAACTCCAATCAATCTTGCCACCGATGACCGAGTAGGAATGGAATTTACCACTACGTATACCCCCAAAAGAAGTTGGAGGCTTACCTGGAACTTTAATCTGTTTCAGCAAAAACTCAGGGGTGATTACTCTTATATCAATTTTCAAAATGAGGAAATCACCCAAAACTTTGATGCAGATAACTTAACCTGGTTCTCTCGTTTCAGTGCAAAAATCCCACTACCGGCGGCAATAGATTTTCAGACCAATCTGTTCTACAGGGGGCCAAGGGAAAATGCTCAGAGCAGATCTAAAGGTATATTGAGTACTAATTTGGCTTTTAGTAAGGACATTGTCAAAGACAAGGCAACGCTTTCCTTAAATGTGAGTGATTTGTTTAACAGCAGGAAAAGGCGAAGTGAAACCAGAACGGAAAATGTTTTTACCTACAGTGAATTTCAATGGAGACAGCGACAGGTGACATTGTCATTTCTTTACAGATTTAATCAACAGCAGCAGCAAAGAGGAAGGAATGGTAGAAGAAACGGTGGTGGAGATGACGATTTTGAATTTGAAGGATAATCCCTCTCCTACTTAAAACAAAAAAGAAGCCCATGGGCTTCTTTTTTTATGCTTCGCGTTTGGCGCGTTTCGCCTCACGTCTTTCTTTCCAAAGTTCTATTAAATTACCTCCCAACCAGTAGGGAACGACAAATAATAACAAAAACATCATCAGCCAAAACCCAATAGTAAGAATGGTTAAAAAGGCAAGAAATCCCAAGTACTGGTCAAATTCAAACATAATATTTCTTATTTGTGGTACAAAGATAGTTGGGAAGATGTAATACTGCAAATGAAAATATAAAAATCTCTGCTCAGATAAATTCCTTAATGCATCAAAAGGAATTAATTTGTTAAACCACTACATTTGTTAGAACTAAAACAGTCGCAAAATGAACTTTAGAATAGAGAAAGATACCATGGGTGAAGTAAAGGTCCCTTCTGATAAATATTGGGGAGCACAAACCGAGAGATCCAGAAACAATTTTAAAATAGGCCCCGAGGCTTCTATGCCTTTAGATGTGATCATGGGTTTTGCTTATCTGAAGAAGGCGGCTGCATATACTAACTGTGAATTGGGAGTATTAAGTGAAGACAAGCGAGACCTTATAGGGCAAGTATGTGATGAAATCCTTGAAGGTAAGCACAATGATCAATTCCCTTTGGTAATATGGCAAACCGGATCTGGCACACAGAGTAATATGAATGTAAATGAGGTCATCGCTAACAGGGCTCATGAATTGGCTGGCAAGGTTATTGGAGAAGGGGAAAAAACAATACAGCCGAATGATGATGTAAATAAATCGCAATCTTCAAATGACACTTTCCCCACAGGAATGCATATTGCGGCCTATAAGAAAATAGTGGAAGTAACCATCCCTGGTGTTACGCAATTGAAAGAGACTTTGAATAAGAAAGTAGCAGCCTTTAGTGATGTTGTGAAAATTGGACGAACCCACCTTATGGATGCTACTCCCCTAACCCTGGGGCAAGAGTTTTCTGGTTACGTTTCCCAATTAGAACACGGTCTGAAAGCTTTGCAGCATACTTTACCACATCTAAGCGAACTGGCACTTGGCGGAACAGCCGTAGGCACCGGTTTAAATACCCCCAAGGGATATGACGTGCTTGTGGCAAGATATATTTCGCAATTTACAGGACTGCCTTTCATAACGGCAGCTAACAAATTTGAAGCGCTGGCAGCTCATGATGCACTTGTAGAGAGTCATGGGGCATTAAAGCAACTTGCCGTTTCCCTCAATAAAATAGCTAACGATATTAGGATGATGGCCTCGGGGCCAAGATCAGGGATTGGTGAAATTACCATCCCGGCAAATGAACCGGGAAGCTCTATAATGCCGGGGAAAGTTAATCCGACACAATGTGAAGCCATGACCATGGTTTGCGCACAGGTAATGGGTAACGACGTGGCACTCTCTGTAGGAGGTACGCAGGGACACTATGAACTTAATGTTTTTAAGCCTATGATGGCCGCTAATATTCTTCAATCTGCCCAATTACTTGGGGATGCCTGTGTAAGTTTCGATGAGAATTGTGCCGTTGGAATAGCACCTAATACTGCCGTGATAAATGAACTTTTGAATAATTCTTTAATGCTGGTGACAGCTTTAAATACCAGAATTGGGTATTACAAAGCTGCTGAGATTGCCAATACGGCACATAAAAATGGGACTACTTTAAAAGAGGAAGCTATTAACTTAGGCTATGTTACTGCGGAGGAATATGAGGCATGGGTAAAACCGGAAGACATGGTTGGAGGCCTTAAATAGGTGAATTACCTGATAAATTAAAAAGGGGATGATCCGAAAATCATCCCCTTTTTTATATAAATGGATAGTGTCTGTATGCTATTTTAATGTGAACTTAGAAGTCGCCATTAATTTAAGCTTGTCATCATAAACATTTACCATGTAATTTCCTTTTTGGAAATCTCCTGCAGGCTTATTGATATAATCACAAACATCAAGGTTTTTGTTCTCATAGTAGAAGTTAGTTCCTTTGCTATAAGTAACAGAAGCACCATCATCATTAGACTTAGAAGCACCTCCACCAAGAATGTTACCTTGTGGATCTAATACTTCAAGTAAAAATTCTCTATCTCCGGCTTCAGCAATTACATTGTCTGCAACGGTAAAACAGATTTTGAATTTATCTGTAGATTTAGCTCTTGAAGTTGATACCAGTTTACCACTGTTGCGCTCTCTAACAGCATCAACAGTCAAAGTAGCCAGATTTAAGGCCGAACCTCTCTCAACAGCATCTGCCAACTGAGTATTTTGAACTACCAAAGAATCGTTGAATACAGTCTGCTTCTCTAGCTGAACGAAAGTGCTATCGCGTTGCATAGCTATCAGGGTGTTAGATTGAGTTAAAGAATCTACCTGAGCTAACAACTGCTCTCTTTCTTTTTTAAGGATGCTCACCTGATTTCTGTACCTTCTTAAAGTACCAAGGTCTGCCTTCATAGTTTTAACAGAATCAATATATTTTGCAATATTATCTCTTGCTGCAACCAATTCTTCATTAGTAGCATTGCTTTCAAGAATGGCTTTGTCATATTCTGACTTCAAGCTATTTAGGTCTTCTACTACCAACTCTTTTTCCTGAGTCAACATATTAGTAGTCTTCTTCTTGTCCTGATAAAGACTTACAGTGTAGATAATCGTACCCAAAAGAACTACAGCCAATAATCCTGCAATTACCTTCAATCCGTTATTACTTTTTGTTTCAGTCATAATGTTAAAAATTAATTACTCTTTAATTCTGGTTTAAATTGTTTGTTTGTTTCAGTCTATATACGGTTAATATTTTCATTTAGATTTTTTAGATTGAAAAAAATCGATTTTCTGTTAAATTTGACTACAGCAAATTGTAACTTTATACGGTTTATAGTTCTCAAACCTACCTAAATAAAGGGCTTTCAGGAGTTTTAATTAAAAATGCCTAAAAAAATGAAAAAAAAATATATTCCTGTATTTTGTTGTCTTTCAGCGCTAATAGCATGCAAGGAAGGCCCTAAAAATGAGCAAAATAAGACAGATACAACGGTTATTACCCAAAGTTCAGATGAAGTACCTTCATTAAAAATAGTGCCAATTGAACATGCCACGGCTATAATAGAATGGGGAGATATTACCATATATATAGACCCTGTAGGGGGTGCTGCCGCATTTAAAGGCCAAAAGAGGGCTGATCTCATTCTGATTACCGATATCCATGGTGACCATTTGAGCCTGGAAACTCTCGAAGAACTAGACAATGGAGTAGCAAAAATAATTGCTCCCAGGGCGGTTGCTGAATTGTTACCTAAAGAATTCACTCCTCTAATAGATGTACTTAACAATGGGGAGTCTAAGGAAAGGTTTGGCATATTGGTAGAAGCAGTTCCAATGTATAATTTAAGAGAGGAAGCGTTAAACTTTCATAAAAAAGGCCGAGGTAATGGCTATATTATTAATTTGGGGCCGCAACGCTTGTATTTTTCTGGCGATACAGAGGATATTCCGGAAATGAGGGAGTTAACAAACATAGATAAGGCATTCATCTGTATGAATTTACCGTATACTATGACCGAAGAAAGTGCAGCCGATGCCGTATTGCAATTTAAACCGAGGCAAGTATATCCATATCATTACAGGGGCAGACCTAACATCAGCGATGTAAACAAGTTTAAAGCCCTGGTAAATGCATCGGATCCGGAGATTGAAGTAGTGCTATTGGATTGGTACCCTGATAAATCCTATTAAAACGAATAAAATTATGTAACATTGGCGCTGCTTCTGAGTCTTACTAAAAGCTAAACATATTTAATATTTAATCTTTCAAAATCAACTAATAATTAAAACTTCATCAATGAAATTATCTTTTAGATTACTACTACTCGGCCTCTCGGCAGCTTTTGTCCTGGGTTGCGCCGAGGAAACGGATAAGAAGAACGAGATGTCAGAGTTCAAAGTACCGGTAGAATATTACAAACTGGATAACGGGCTCAAGGTTATTCTTTCCCAGGATAAAACGTCACCAACAGCAATAGTAGCAGTATATTATAATATTGGTTTCAGAATAGAACCCAAGGACCGAACTGGGTTTGCCCATTTGTTTGAACATATGATGTTCCAGGGTTCAAAAAACCTGGGTAAAATGGAATTTGTGAAACTTGTTCAACAGAACGGAGGAGTCTTAAATGGTTCTACGCGTTTTGATTTTACCAACTATTTTGAGATAGTCCCCTCCCACAAATTGGAGACCATGTTATGGGCAGAAGCCGACAGAATGCGGGGTCTGGATATAAGTCAGGATAACCTCACCAACCAGCAAGGAGTGGTGAAAAACGAGGTTAAAGTCAATGTGCTTAATCAGCCCTATGGAGGCTTTCCCTGGTTAGACATGCCACAATACGCCAACACCAATTGGTACAACGCACATAACTTCTACGGCGATCTGGAAGATTTAGACGCTGCAAATCTTGAGGATGTTGCCAGTTTCTTTAAAACCTATTACGCACCAAACAACGCGGCTATTTCTATAGTTGGAGATTTTGAAGTCGGGGAAACAAAAGAGTGGATTGAAAAGTACTTCGGAAACATTCCTGCATCGGAATTGCCTGAGAAACCAGATATTTCAGAGCCTAAACAAACGGAGGAAAAAACATTTGTAAAAAATGATTCTCTGGCCAATAAACCTGCAATTGCCCTCGCCTATCATATGCCCGAAAGAAATACGCCGGAGTATTATGCAATGGGACTTCTGGATCAGATATTAGTACAAGGTGATAACAGCCTTCTTGCCCAGAAATTAGTAAAGGATAATGGATATACATCTAATGTAAATGGTGGTATCAATTATTTGGGGAATATGTTTAATTATAATGGCCCCATGCTTTGGATGTATAACCTAACTTATGACCAGGAAACTTCAAAAGAAGATATTCTTAACGCAGTTGAGGAGGTTATGACAGAGCTGAAAACGAGTATTTCACAGGAGATGATAGACCGTGCTATTGTAAAAATAAGATCACAATTATACGATAATATTGGAGGTACATTTGGTTTGGGGAGAGCCGATTTACTCTGCAGTTTTGCACTTTTTGATGATGATCCGCAAAGAATTAATACGCTTGAGGAAGAGTTCAAGAAAATAAGCCCGGAAACAGTTAAAAGTGTCATTGACGACTATCTTATCGCTACTAACAGGACTATCCTGGAAGTTAACCCATTACTTGCAGAAAACGAAAAAACAAACTAGTTACATGAAAAATATAGCAATTTACCTCATAGCATTTCTATTTTCCCTGTCTCTTGTGAACGCGCAGGAAAAAGAACAACCTCCAAAGGGAGGCGAACCCAAAAACTTTACATTACCAAAAAAAGAAGTAGTTACCTATGATAACGGGCTTACTCTTGTAATGGTACCATACGGGTCTATCCCCAAGGCTAACATTCGTATTAGCATTAAAACCGGAAATATAGACGAACAGGAAGACCAGGTTTGGTTATCAGATTTATTGGCAGACTTGCTGGAGGAAGGTTCTACAACCAAAACAGCAAAAGAGATCGCCGATGAAATGGCCGGAATGGGCGGGAACCTCAATATTGGGGTTGGAGTCCATACCTCCAGGATAAGCTCTTCTGTACTTTACGAATTTGCCCCTGATGCTATTGCATTGATGGCAGAAGTATTGAAATCTCCAAAATGGCCAGCGGAAGAATTAGAGCGATTAAAGAATGATATGAAACGGAATTTGGCCGTAAATCTGTCTACTCCACAATCACAAGCCAACAGGGATTTCTTTGCGGAACTTTATCCGGATCACCCCTATGGAAGAGTATTCCCTACAGAGGCACAAATAGATTCATATACTGTAGAAGCAATACAAAAGTTCTATGATGAAAATTTTGGAGCCCTCAGAACCACCGTTTACGTGGCTGGCAACTTTGACAGGGAAGCAGTTACAAAGTCGGTTGAAGGAGCCCTGGGAGACTGGAGAAAAGGTAAAGAGGCCAATTATGTTATTGCCCAGCCGGTTACTGCAAACCAGGTGAAGATAATAGATCGTCCTGGGGCACCCCAGTCAACAATATATTATGGTCTTCCTGTAGCAGACCCATCTGATCCTGACTATATTGCTTTAGACGTTACTAATTCTATACTTGGAGGTTCATTTGCCTCTAGAATTACAAGTAACATCAGGGAAGATAAAGGATATACCTATTCGCCCTACAGCAGTTTACAGGCCAATTATAAATCCGGGGTGTGGTATCAGGTGGCAGATGTTACTACAGAGCATACCGGAGCTTCATTGACCGAGATTAAAAAAGAAATAGAGAAGCTACAGACCGAACCGCCCAGCCAGGAGGAACTGGATGGCATCATAAACTATGAATCGGGAATATATGTACTTCAAAATTCAACACCGAATGGGATAATTGGGCAATTGATATTTCTAGACACCCATGATCTGGATGAGTCATTTCTGACCAATAAGGTCAAAAACATGCATGCGGTTACTCCGGAAAAAGTCCGTGAGATGACCAAGAAATACATTAAGCCGGAGAACATGACCCTTATTGTTGTCGGGGACAAAGAGAAGATTGAAAATCAGATACAGCAGACTATGCAGCAACCTTTGAAGCAATAATAGTATTGCAAACAAAGAGAGCAGTTATCTTATTAATTTTTTATATTTAATACGCTTGGGCATGATATCTTTGCCCAGGCGTTTTTTCTTGTTCTCTTCATAGTCTGTAAATGACCCCTCATAGAAATATACCTGAGAATCCCCTTCAAAGGCCAATATATGGGTACAAATTCTATCCAGGAACCATCTGTCATGAGAGATCACAACCGCACAACCTGCGAAGTTTTCTAATCCTTCTTCTAAAGCCCTTAAGGTGTTCACATCCAAATCGTTAGTAGGCTCATCTAACAATAGCACGTTTCCTTCTTCTTTTAATGTCATCGCCAGGTGCAGCCTGTTTCTTTCCCCCCCCGAGAGCATACTTACTTTCTTGTTCTGTTCACTTCCGGAAAAGTTAAACCGGCTTAAATAGGCACGGGAGTTTACTTGTCTGCCACCCATCATTATTAATTCCTGGCTGTCGCTAAAATTCTCCCAAATGGTTTTATCCCTATTGATATTAGAGTGACTTTGGTCCACGTAGGCTATTTTTGCGGTCTCCCCTACCTTAAATTCTCCATCATCTGGTTGTTCTTCTCCCATTATCATTCTGAAAATGGTTGTTTTCCCTGCACCATTGGGCCCTATTACGCCCACAATACCGGCCTGGGGTAATTTAAAATTCAGATCTTCATACAAGAGTTTCTCGCCATATGCTTTACTTACCCCAATTGCTTCGATGACATTGGTACCTAAGCGTGGTCCGTTAGGTATATATATTTCCAGTTTCTCATCCAGCTTTTTTTGATCCTGGCTAAGGAGTTTATCGTAATTGTTTAGTCTTGCCTTTTGTTTAGCCTGCCTTCCTTTTGCTCCCTGTCTCACCCATTCTAGTTCACGTTCTAATGTTTTTTGACGTTTCCCGGCCTGCTTTTGTTCCTGGGCTAGTCGCTTGGATTTTTGGTCTAACCAGCTAGAGTAGTTTCCTTTCCAGGGAATACCTTCTCCACGATCCAATTCCAAAATCCACCCAGCAACATTGTCCAGAAAATATCTATCGTGCGTTACCGCAATCACGGTTCCCTTATATTGTGCCAGATGATGTTCTAACCAATGCACAGACTCCGCATCCAAATGGTTGGTAGGTTCATCCAGGAGCAATATTTCCGGTTCCTGAAGCAATAATCTACACAGCGCCACCCTTCTGCGTTCTCCTCCGGAAAGTACGGCAATTTTCTTGTCTGGTTCCGGGGTTCTCAGGGCGTCCATGGCAATTTCCAGTTTGGTATCCAGCTCCCAGGCGTTGGAGGCATCTATTTTATCCTGGAGTTCGGCTTGCTTGTCCATTAATTTTTGCATCTTATCCGCATCTTCATAAACTTCGGGCAAACCAAACATCTCGTTAATTTTGTTATACTCGTCCAGAATAGCAACGGTCTCTCCTACTCCCTCTTTAACAATGTCAAGTACTGTTTTATCTTCATCAAGCTGGGGTTCTTGCTCCAGATAGCCAACATTATATCCAGGAGAAAAAACAACATCTCCCTGATAGTTCTTATCCTCTCCGGCAATAATTCGGAGCAAGGTAGATTTACCAGAGCCATTCAGCCCCAGAATTCCAATTTTAGCACCATAAAAGAAGCTTAGGTAAATGTTCTTAATTACCGGAGTATTAGCATTCTTATAGGTTTTTGTAACCCCGGACATGGAGAAAATCACTTTCTTATCGTCGCTCATAATGTATTTATTCTGTAAATAGTTTGTTGAATATTAAGAAAATAGAAGTGTGTATTTAACTTTTAACATGAAGTAGTACATAGGGTTTCGGCAATCTAACGGATGCCTGAGGTTCTGTAAATCCCAAACAGATCAGTAGGCAAAACATAATACAACTTCAAAAAAATCAACTATCTAGCATTCCTGATTGTAAATGCTATACCCGGCCCTTCAGGGCATTAAATACCCATGCAACGGCAAAGAATCCCAAACCTACTGCTCCAAATCCCCAGCCAGCAACATCATCATATCTAAAGGCCCCTAGTGCCATTAGACCAAGGCCAACAATTATCATTATAAAAGTGGCCCATGCCAAGACTGTATTTTTATTCATTCCCATGTTAGTTGGTTTAGCTGAATCTCAAATATCGTAAATTTTAGAGGATATTTTAAGTGGTTTTACTAAACTTTATACTTCCGAAGGGAAGCTAATGCCGCATTTCTGTCTGATCTCATCCATGATGGCCATAAGATTTCGGCTGTCTTCAAGCGACCAAAGTTTACTTTGCTTCTGATTTTGATTAAGGCAATGATGTACTTCTTCTATTTCATGTGAATAGCCTTTACCAGTTGTAGGCAATTCAAATTGATGCAGTTCTCCATCTTTTTCCAGAGAATAGCCTTGAGATTGGTGCCAGCGCGAATGAAGAAATAAACTGCCTTCACTCCCTGCTATTTGGGCCTTCATTTCAGAATTGGAATTTAAACCACTATATAGCAATGCCTGGGCCGAAGGGTAATTGAATATCATAGATGTTTGTACTTCAACCCCTGTAGTATGAAAATTAGAAATAGCCTCTATACTATCAGGACTTCCCAACATGAGATACGATAAAAAGATAGGATAAATCCCTATATCCAAAAGAGAACCACCCGCCAGCGCCGGATTTAATAATCTCCCCTGCTCACTGCGGTCCAGGGCGTAAAAAGCAAAGTCTGCATGAAGGTAGCCTACTTTTCCAATGTTACCTTCAGCAATAAGCTGCTTCACTTTTTTTATTGAGGGGTTAAACCTGCTCCACATGGCTTCCATTAGAAATACTCCGTTCTGCTCTGCAGCCGCAATCATCTTCTCTACCTCAAGAGAGTTAATTCCAAATGGTTTTTCGCATAAAACACCCTTTCCCATATTCATGGCCATAACAGACAATTCTGCATGCGATGTATGGGGGGTGGCGATATAAACAACATCTATTTCCTTACACCGAAATAATTCTTCATAACTGCCAAATTGATAGTCGGCCTTATACAGATTTCCAAATTCAACGGCCTTGTCCAGGCTTCTTGAGGCCACGCCAACCAGTCGGCCTCCATTAACGAGTTCCAGATCTTTTGCAAAGCTGTGCGCAATATTACCCAAGCCTATGATTCCCCAACCTATTGTTTTTGTCATATGTGAATTTATTTTTGTCAAAGTTAGTCAATTATACTCCTTATCTTTATAGGTGTTAAGAAACGTAAATTTTAGCATGGATATCAACTTCAACAAAAACGAAGATCACAACAAACTACTACTCTCAGATTTAAAGAAAAGACTGGTAAAGGTAAAACTAGGCGGCGGTAAATCAAGAATTGAAAAACAAAATGCCCAGGGAAAAATGACGGCCAGAGAACGTTTAGATTATCTCCTTGATAATTCAAATAACGCTATAGAGATTGGGGCATTAGTGGGTGAAGGTATGTATGAAGAACACGGTGGGTGCCCCTCTGGTGGTGTTGTAATAAAAATTGGTCATGTCAAAGGCAGATTATGCGTAGTAGTTGCCAATGATGCAACAGTAAAAGCCGGTGCCTGGTTTCCAATTACCGGCAAAAAGAATTTAAGAGCGCAGGAAATAGCAATGGAAAACAGACTACCTATAATTTATTTGGTAGACAGTGCAGGAGTTTATCTTCCCATGCAAAGTGAGATCTTCCCGGATAAAGAACACTTTGGCCGTATTTTCCGCAACAATGCAGTGATGAGCAGTATGGGAATACCCCAAATAGCTGCAGTTATGGGGAGTTGCGTGGCTGGTGGTGCCTACCTGCCAATAATGAGTGATGAGGCGCTTATTGTAGATAAAACGGGAAGCATTTTTCTTGCTGGCAGTTATTTGGTAAAAGCTGCAATAGGCGAAGATATTGATAATGAATCCCTTGGTGGGGCCACAACGCATTGTGAAATAAGTGGCGTAACAGATTATAAATCAAAAGATGACAAAGATGCCCTGGACACTATTAAAAATTTAATAGATAAACTCGGCACTCCCAATTATGCAGGTTTCAACAGGGACAAAGCACTCCCTCCTAAAGAAGACACTTCGGCAATTTACGGTATTCTGCCAGACACCCGGACAGAACAATACGACATGCTCGAGATCATTAAGCGCCTGGTAGACGATTCTGAATTTCAACAATACAAAGAGGGCTTTGGTAAAACACTATTAACCGGTTATGCCCGCATAGACGGATGGGCAGTTGGCATAGTAGCCAACCAGCGCAAAGTGATAAAGACCAAACAGGGCGAAATGCGTTTCGGAGGGGTTATATACTCAGATTCTGCTGATAAGGCCACCAGATTTATTGCCAACTGTAATCAGAAGAAAATTCCATTGGTTTTCCTACAAGATGTCACAGGCTTTATGGTAGGAAGTAAAAGTGAACACGGCGGCATAATTAAGGATGGTGCCAAAATGGTGAATGCAGTTAGTAATTCTGTTGTTCCCAAATTTACAGTGGTTATAGGAAACAGCTATGGCGCCGGGAATTATGCGATGTGCGGTAAAGCTTATGATCCCAGGCTTATAATGGCCTGGCCAAGTGCAGAATTAGCGGTTATGGGCGGTAATTCAGCAGCTAAGGTCTTACTGCAAATAGAAAAAGCTTCGCTCTTAAAAAAAGGAGAAAAGATCAGCACGGCTAAAGAGGAGGCGCTCTATAAAGAAATTAAGGAGCGATATGATACCCAAAGCTCTCCGTATTATGCAGCAGCTCGCTTATGGACAGATGGCGTAATTGATCCTTTGGATACCAGAAAATGGATTTCAACCGGAATTGAAGCGGCGAATAATGCGCCGATAGAGAAGGCATTTAATATGGGAGTGTTGCAAGTGTAACACAACCGTGGTCAAGATCACCTGTTATAAATTCTAGTTGCCCTGATGTTTTTTAACCCTAGGGATCAGCAATAAGTCTGTTTGCCTTCCATTAACATATCTGAACCCCTCTTCCCCGAAGAACCCGGCTTCCTCGAGCATTATTCTTATATCCCTTTTCCATTCCGGAATTGTGATTGTTGTATTCAACTCTATTGCATAAACCGTATTGGGGTTAAGGGGATAATTCTCCCCATCATCTTTCATCACGCCGTCCTGGGAATCCCACATGCCAATGGTTGTCCCTGCAGAATGTCCATACATTCCCAATGGGTGAGTATAAATAGCAGGTTGTAGTCCGGCTGCCCTCGCCTGTTGCAGCGCAGTAGCCAGAATCTCATTGCCTGTTCTCCCCTTTATCATATTCCTCGTTAGAAAATCTTGCACCCTGTTCCCGGCCTTTAAGCCATTGCGGAGAAATTCAGGGGCCTGGGTTTCTTCTGGTTTAAGTACATAAGCCAGTTCCTGGCAATCTGTATTTAATCGTAAATAGGTTATCCCAAAATCGCAATGCAACAAATCTCCTGGTAAAATGACCATATCATCCGGCCTTCCCGAAAATGAATATAAATGACTCACTAGATTTTCACTGCTGCGTTGTATGTCTACTGTGGGATGAAACCAGGTTTCCAAACCCATATCGGTAACTTTTTGACGCATCCACCACTCTACTTCAGTTGTGGTGGTAATTCCTGCCGTTATCACTTGTTCACTAAAGGCCTCTTCAATGATATCATGCGTAATATCTACCAATTGATCATAGATGACCATTTCACGTTTTGTCCTGGTCTCTATCCAACCAACAGCTAGCTGCTCCGCAGACACCACATTCTTGTGAAACGCTTTTGGCAGGTTTTGCATAAATTCATCATAATCTGTCTTATCCAGCCCATCCGCTATATTGTGGTCCTTAGAAAAATTAAGTGCAATTTTACTTGGATTTCGCTCAGCTATCAACTCTATCAGGCGCTTCCACTGATCTGGCTGCTTTTCTTTGTCCCAGGCAGAGGTAATATTGTTACCTACATCGTATCGGGCAACAGCCAGCTTTTCAATAGTATTATTTTCCTTATTGCGATAGAACAACAAAATTGTTCTCCTTCGCGCATTTAACCATGTTGCGGGTAACATAGTCCTTAAGACAGGATCCTCATTGTACTCTCGGGATATAAGTAACCACATATCAATTCCAGTCCGGTCCATAAGCTCAGGAAGCAGATTATTAAAACGGTCTTCCAGGATTTCATCTATCACTTTTGCCCGCTCACTTTCTGGTAATACACGCTGGGCTTGTAATGATAAACATAGGAACAGTAAAAGAAGAGTAATTGTGCGATTCATAAAATTGCTTTTTACGAGTATATGCTCAAAAGATATACTAAAATTAAATATTGGCATCATTAAGACCCGGTAATTCTGATTATGCTGATATAAGTTTCAGTGTTTCTTTTCTGTTAATTTTACCACTGCTGGTCATTACAAAATTGGGCAGCGTATGAATAGATCTGGGTACCTCAAACTTTTCCAGGTCTTCAATCAATCTAATCTTAGCAAACAGTTGCTCAGGTTCCGGATCGCCTTCTACTACCAATACTAACTTCTCCCCAAGTGATTCATCTGGTTCACCGGCTACAAAAAATCTTCCGGCGCAGAATGACTCTAGCTTTGCTTCAATTTTTTCGGGATGCAATTTCACCCCTCCGGAGTTGACAACGTTATCTATCCTGCCCAGCCAGTTAAATTCTGCATCAGAAACAATAGTTACCATATCATTGGTAATTAATTCTTCAACACCAATTTGGGGAGCCTTTATCAGCAAACACTTACGTTGGTCTGTAGCGATCGCAATATGGTTCAAGGTTTTAAAGTTCTTCTGACTGTGACCCCCACTGAGCTTTCTCATGGCAATATGCGAAATGGTCTCTGTCATCCCAAATGTTTCATAGATGTCATTGGCCTTATCAATTATCAAATTCTTTAAGGTCTCAGAAATAGCTGCGCCCCCTACAATTAGTTTTTGGACCCTCTCAATTTCACCGATATCATTTTTGAGCTGGTTAGGGACCATAGCGGCAAAATTGAACTGTTTTGCGGTGTTTTTAAGAGGAGAGGATGACGGGATAATATAATGCAGATCTAAACCCAGGACCAGGGCCCTGACCATCATCATTTTCCCTGCAATATAGCTCATCGGCAAACACAATAAAGCCGTATCATTGGCTTTTAGCCCCAGATAGTCTCCTGTTGCTATTGCCGAATTCTTCATATGTTTTTTGTGCAGACGAACTACTTTGGGTGGCCCTGTAGAGCCGGAAGTGCTAACCTGCAAGGTATCTGAAGCTGAAAGCCAGTCTAATAGGAAATCTCCAACCTCTATCTCATGATCCTGTCCTTCCTTTACAAGGCTGTACGCCACCTCATTTAGTTCTTCAGCAGAATAGGAGATTCCGTTTAATCTGAAAGAAGGATGGATATTATTCGATGAGTCTTTCATTTGAGTCTGATTCTGCAATGGCTTCTACTTTCAGGACTTTGCCAGTTAATCTTTCCTTCCAATTGCTCCACCCATATTTCCTGGCCATGATTAAAAGTAAAATAGGATAAATTACCAATACAGGAAGAAAAACATCCCACCCCAATGCGGGCTCCGATATGTCTCTATATACAGAATGGGTCTGGAAAGCCGTCCAATCTGCTGTGACCAAAAGCGCAGCGGTTAAATTATTGGCAGCATGAAAGCCCAAAGCAAGTTCCAGGCCTTTGTCCATTAAAGTTAGAATACCAAGAAAAAGGCCGGTTCCCATATAGAAGACCATGATGCCATATCCCAACTTCTCTACTTCCGGATTTAGTATATGAAGAATGCCAAACAGGAAAGATGTAAACAGCAATGGCACCCATCTATTCCCAACTGCCACTCCAATGCCCTGCATCAGGTATCCACGCATAAAATACTCTTCAAAACTTGTTTGCAATGGGATGAATATAACGGCGATAACGAATAAGGTCAGAAAAGGCAGTAGTTGAAAATTCCACTCGTAATTTTGGGGGGACAAAGCTATATCTATGCCAATGAAAATAATAGAAACAACACTCCATAATCCGAAAGCAAAAAATATTCTCTTCCAATCTGTTTTCTTCCTGGCTGTTGTTAAAGTTTTCCAGTCTTGTTTATGAAGAAATTTAACCGTTAAGAACAACACAAAAAGGGCAACAACAAATGTCAGCAACATTAAAAACAGAAATAAATTTGACCCCAGAAGATCGGACATCCCTCCTAAATCGGACGGCATGCTCCCTGATTTAACAGACTTGGCTACCAATATGGCCAGGAGAGGAATTGCCCCAATAAATTGCCATCCTATTAGTACGAATAAAAATCCTACCAAATACCTCCATCCTTCATGAAGCGCTTTAAAACCTTGTTCTATATACATAGTTGTTCTATTAAATTATCTTGCCAGCTAGCAGCCGAATTGTAAAATAGCGTTCCGTCAGCAACATTTAAGGGACTCTCAAAATTATTATCAAACAAACTACCGGTGCCTAGGCCCTGTGGCAATTTATTTCCAAGAGAATATGTCCATTGTGCAATGGCATTAAGTCCAATATTGCTTTCCAAAGCACTGGTTACCCACCAGTCAATGTCAAATTTAGCGGCCAAGTTAATCCAATCCCTGCAGCCGGCAAAACCGCCAACCAGACTAGGTTTTAAAATTATGTACTGTGGCCTTATGGTTTGTAACACTTTTTCTTTAGATGTTACATCAAAAACACCAATAAGTTCTTCATCCAGGGCAATGGGGAGTGGAGTTAACCCGCATAGCTCCTTCATGTCATCTATGTTTCCTGCTTTAATTGGCTGCTCTATGGAATGTAAATCGTATTGGGCCAAAATCTTCAGTTTATCCAGCGCTTCATCCGTCTTAAACGCCCCATTGGCATCTACTCTTATGGTTATTTCATCAGAAGAGTACTGCTTCCTGATAGCGGCCAACAATTTAATTTCCTGACTAAAATCTAGCGCTCCGATCTTTAGTTTAAGACAACTAAATCCCTGTTCTATTTTTTTGCCAATCTGCTCCTGCATATAGGCCTCTGTTCCCATCCAGATCAGGCCATTAATTTCTATTCCTGCTTTTTTCTTTGTGAAATCTGAATCGATTAAAATAAACGGATCTTCAGACTGCAGTGACAAAAAGGCCTGTTCAATACCAAATTGGATACTTGGAAAGTCTGTTAAGGCGCTCAATAATTTGGCCGGTCCTAATTGAATATTTGCACAAACCCATTTAAGCTTGTCTTCATATTCAGGGCAATCATCTGCGCTAAGACCACGGAAAATAGCACATTCGCCTATACCAGATTTTGATCTGTCTTTCAGAACTAAAAACCATGTCTCTTTTTGGGTAAGTATGCCTCTTGATGTTCCCCCGGGAACTTTAAAATCCAGTATGTATTTTCTATACGACGCTTTCATGCTGATTGCGATCAAATTTAAGTATATTTTACCTCTTAAATTATGCATATGACACAATTTGCGAACAAAGTAGTTTGGGTTACCGGCGCATCTTCCGGCATAGGGGAAGCACTTGCCTATGAACTCAATAAATATGGAAGTAGAATTATTATATCTTCCCGAAATGCCACTGCTCTTGAAGAGGTAAAATCCAAGTGCCAGTTTCCAGAAAATGTAAGGGTGCTGCCCCTGGATCTGTCTGAACACTCCAAAATGCCAAAGATTGTGGAGAGCGCGATTCAATTGTTTTCGCGGATTGATATCCTGGTAAATAATGCTGGTATAAGTCAGAGGTCTTACATCATTGACACAAAATTTGAAGTTTTTAAGAAATTGGTAGACATCAACTACTTGGGTACGGTTGCACTCTCTAATGCCATACTACCTCATTTTTTAGCCAATAAGAGCGGCCATTACGTTGTAGTCACCAGTTTAATGGGAAAATTTGGTTCTCCCTTGCGTTCTGGCTATTGCGGTGCAAAACACGCCTTGCATGGCTTTTTTGATGTTATGAGGATGGAACACCAGAAACACGGGATAGATGTTACGCTTATCTGCCCGGGATTTGTTCGGACCAATGTAGCAATAAATGCCTTTATTGGAGATGGAAGTTTAAAGAAAGTAAACGACCCGGGTACCGCTAATGGCTTACCCCCTGAGGATTTTGCGAGAAAAATGCTCAAAGCAATAGCCAAAAAAAAATATGAGGCTTATATAGGTAGAAAAGAAATTAAAGGGGTGTATCTAAAGCGTTTTTTTCCCAAATTACTTCACAAAGTAGTTTTAAGAAGTCAGGTAGTATAACTATACCACCAATGACGCTCCTATGGGTAAAAGATGAAGCGTCTTACCTGCATTTTCAAAACTCTTAACGGCAAGTTTATGATCTATCTCAATATACCCGAAAGTGTCATAATGGTAGCCCAGGATGTTATCGCATTGTATGAAATCGGAAGCAATCACTGCATCCTCAATTCCCATTGTAAAATTATCTCCTATTGGCAAAATGGCAAGATCTAACTTAAAGGTCATGGGAATCAGTTTCATATCCATGGTAAGCGCAGTATCTCCTGCTATATAAACCTGTTTTTCTTCGGTACTTATTATAAATCCACCCGGTTGTCCGCCATAAGACCCATCTGGAAAGGAAGAAGTATGAATGGCATTGGTGTACCGAAGTGTACCAAAATCAAAAGACCAATTGCCACCATGATTCATTGGATGTACATTAATACCTTTAGTCTGGTAATGGGTAGCGATTTCATAATTACTAACAATGGTAGCTCCAGATCTTTTCGCAATACTTTCGGCATCCAGAATATGATCCTGATGTGCATGAGTTAGTAGTATATAGTCAGGATGTAATGCATTAACATCAATGATATTAGCAGCTTTTTCGTTCCCGCTAATAAATGGATCTACAAGTAGTCTGGATTCTCCAATGGTAATAAGGAGAGAAGCGTGGCCTAAAAATTTAATTTCCATAAAGCAACTATTGGTTGCTCTAATTTATTTAAAATTAAACCAAAAACGAACTCCTTCAGAAGTTTTATCAATATTGAGGGTAGATTGGAGCTGATTCACAAGACGGTTCATTAAACGTATTCCCATTGAAGAACCTGCACGTTCTTCTGAATCTTCAGGGAGGCCAATACCATTATCGGTATACTCAAAGAAACCGTGTTCCCCATTCTTCCTTAAATGGATATAAATTTTACCATCATCATTTTCTTCTGGAAATGCATACTTAAAAGAATTAGAAACCAATTCGTTGAGTATTAGACCAAATGGGATGGCCCTGTCTATATCTAACTCTACCCCTTCTGCATCGATGGTGATATTAATATTATGTCCGCCTTTCTTAAATACGGATTGGACACTGTTGATCAGACTCTCTATATACCCCTGCATTTCAATAACAGAAAGGTCGTCGTTCTGATATAGTTTTTGATGAATCAGTGCCATGGCCTTCACCCTGGTTTTTCCTTCTTCAAGGGCTTCTATGGCTGCCTTACTGCGTGTATTCTTAGTTTGCAGGCTAAGGAGGCTCGATACCATTTGAAGGTTATTCTTTACTCTGTGATGAATTTCCTTGAGCAGCGAATCTTTCTCTACCAGAGAATTTTCAATAATGTGTTTCTGCTCCGCAATAAGACGTTGGTTTTTAATACTTTTTAAATAAGCATATACAAGGCCTGCAAAACCCAGTAAGGTAAAAATAAGTGATATAAATACCAGGTTTATTCGCTCATCCTTAGCCTGCATTTCTATATCCTTTATTTCCATTTCCATTCTCTTTTTATCCAGAGATCGTCTTACATCTTCTACCTCGTATTGTGCGACAATTGTTGCGAGCTGTTGTTTTTTTAAAGAAGTATCTGTTTTATCTATTGAATCATTAATACGCATGTTCTTTTGAAGAAAGAAGGTGGCATTCTTATAATCCTGGATCCCGTCGTAATACATAGACAGTAATCTGTTTCTCTTGTAGATATGGTCTGTTTTGACCAGGTTTAAGTCGGTATCCAAATACTCCTTGGCCTTCTCAATATTCCCTAATTTTAAATGGGATTCTGAAAGTGCCAGGGTAAATTCTATAACATCGATAGAATATATTCCTATTTTATTCTCGCGAATTATGGCGATCCCGTTTTCCAAATACGGTAATGCTTCCTCGTATTTACGCAATTGAATATTGGCCTGACCAATATTGCCTTGAATAATACCTCTTAACAGATTGGCATCTGTTATATTTTTTTCAGTTTTGACTTTTGTCAGATCATTTAAATAGATATCTACATAGCCCTTAGCTTTATTAAAACTTGTCAGGGCCACAGATGCAGAGCCATCTAACAAAAGGAACTTACCAATGTTATTATTATATACTCCCAGGCCAAAAAGATCTCCGTCATCGGTGGTCTTTTTCATTTCCATGATGTAGTCGTTCATGGCGTCTCTATGTAACCCCAGGTTAGAATAAATATCATAGAAAGTAATTTTCTCGGTCAGCCCCAAATCTCGTTTCTCCTGCCTGATCTCCACCTGTTTATCGTAGAATTCGAGTTGTTCATAATTATTATCGATCAGATCTAATAAGATTTCTTTGGTGGGAAGGTCTAATAGACTTTTGGTGGTATACAAGTCCCTGGCAATAGCTATACTCTTATCATAATCCCCAAGATCAAAATATATCTGGGATTGCATGAGTTTATAATTGTGAATATCCGCCTCTTCTTCCTCCTTTTCCGCATTTACCAGTAATCTGTTTACCTCATCTAACCAATCATAAGCAGAATTCTCGCTATAGCGGTTTACAGTGGTAAAGAAGAACTGAAATTTTTCAGAAGAACCGTAGGTTCCTTTAAAACTCCTCAACAGATTCTGCTCCGAACTTTCAAGACTTTGGGAGAAAGATACTGTTGCGTTTAAAAGAAATACTAAGAATAAAAAATTGCCAAGCGACTTTGCCATAACATGCCAAAAAAATCTATTTAATCATTTTCAAACGACGATTCTCCCTTATAAAATCCAGGAGGTCGCCTCAGTTTTACATGCACTAATAAAACGGCGAGCTATCTCAATTGTTGTCATTAGAAATTAATATGTGGTGAACGATTAAATTTGCATCTTTCCCACCAAATTTCCGTACAACGGTTACGCCGCATTGTTAATATTACCATACAATTTCGGACGTTCTAGTGTTCTTTCTGAAAACTGTCGATTTAATGCGGGTCATAATTAATATTCTGCATTATGGCCAGCCGTAAACTACCTGTTAACTCCTGGTTAACCGCTAAAAAAATGATGAGATTTGGGTTGTTTCAAAAGTAGTGAGTAGAATAGTTGTTTTGTGAATATTGTTGTGTAAGTGCCAATTTCTGTTGTGAAAGCAAGTTTATAAGACATAAAGTGCATTTCATCGATGATTTTGACTTTTCATGGAATTTTTCATTATCGCCATTTTTCCCTTTTATCCTGAATTCGGTAAGATCTTCTGACGACAGATATAAATTAAAAAGAGCCCTATCGTTTTTGACAGGACTCTTTTACGAGAACACTATATGAAAATGAAAAATTATAATCGCTTTAACTACAGTGCTAAAGTAGTTTGCAATAAATGTTCTAACAATAAAATGTTGTGTATGGGCTAAAAGTTGTGGTCAATTAAACCCCAAGATATTTACAGCCTACAAGGTAGTATTGCTTTGCTTGTTGTAGAAAGTCAAAGAAAGTATAATGGCAATTAGGAGTTCATTGCAGAAATTATAAACTCTTTAAAGTCCTTGGATATTGGGATCAAGGTATTGTTAATCATTATATCCTTTGAGTTTATGGCATCAATATGGTCTACATTAACGATGTACGACTTATGCGCGCGGTAGAATTTATTTTTTGGAAGCTTCCCAAGGTAGTCTTTCAATGGGGAACGGACCAGGAACTTTTTGTCTACCGTGTTAACTTCCAGATATACATTATCCGCTTTTATGAATTGAATATCTCCAAACTGAATTCGATAATACAGATGTTGCTTCTTTACAAAAATAGAATCCTTTAATACCGAATTAGAGACTATCTTTTCTTCTCCCATATCAGGCGCTGCTGCTCCACCGGACTTCTTAGAAAAATCAAAATTAGAAAGTGCAATTTCTATGGAAGTATATAAGTCTTGCTGTTCAAATGGTTTAACCAAATACCCGTTTGGTTTCACGGTCTTGGCATTTTCTACCGTTGCTCTGTCAGAATTGGAGGTAACGAAAATAAAAGGAATGTTGTAGTTCTCTCTGATATGTTTTCCTAAATCGATCCCCGTTTTATCGGAAGCCAGAATTATGTCTATTAGAACCAGGTCTACCTCATTGTTTTTTAATACTTCTTCGGCTTGTTCGTAAACAATGACATTGTCTACAATTACATAGCCAATTTCCTCAAGCATAGATTGCATGTCATCAGCAATTATAACATTATCTTCTACTATAAGAATCCTGATAGGTTGTTCCAAAGCGGGTGTGGTTTTAGGAGTTTCTGTCCCTTCAAATTTACAAAAAATTATTATAACCAATATAAAAGAGCAAGGCCAGCAAAAATGTACTCAAGGCAAGTTTCTTAAGCTCCGGATCAAACAAAACCGGATCTTTAATGGAATAAACCGTTCTAAAATGCAGTAAAATTGGTAGATATGCCAAAAAACAAATCGCATTGCTCCACGAGTTATATTCTGTAAAAACAAAGTAAAACAGACTCACAAATGAAATAATCAAAAGAAGGTAATGGTACACTTTCCCATTCTTTAGTCCCAGTTTTACAATTAATGTATTTTTTTTTGCTCTTTTATCAGATTCAAGATCGCGCAGGTTATTCAGATTAAGAACCGCTGTACTCAATAATCCAATAGTAATGGCAGGAAATACGGCTTTGTACTCCAAAAAACTGGTGAAGAGAAACAGGGTTCCCAGCACCGCTACAAGACCAAAAAAAATAAATACAAATACATCTCCCAGGCCTTTATATCCATAAGCTCCTTCCCCAACAGTATATCGGACTGCAGCCCATAAACTGGCTGCTCCCAAGGCCATAAACACAAAAATATAGTTTAGATTTTCTATTCCAAATGCTGTGTAAAGCAGAGCCATAACCAGCACCAGGTTGATGACAATAGAGTAAATAATCCCTTTTTTAAGTTGCCTTCTATCCAGAATGCCACTCTGCAAGGCTCTGGCAGGACCTATCCTGTCTTCATTATCAGTGCCTTTAACCCCGTCACCATAGTCATTGGCAAAGTTGGAGGTAATTTGGAAACCTATTGTAGTTAAAAGAGCAAGAATAAGTACCGTAGTATTATGGTACCCATGAAAATTGGCAAGAGCCGTACCAACAAGAATTCCTGAAACTGAAAGTGGAAGTGTGCGCAATCTGGCCGCACTTAGCCAGGCTCTAAAACTCGACAAAATTAATAAGGATCTTCAATTTTCAGACGCTTGCCATCCTTATAAGAAGCTACAAATGCATCCCTGAATCCCATATCAACCAATTCTTTTCTAAATTTTTGGGCCTCCTGGAGGGTGCCAAAATTCCCTAATGAGTAAGAATAAAAAGGATTAGTCTTTACGAACATGGTGTTGGTCAAAGCTTCTGAAGCAAGGGTTACGTTATTATCGACAAAGGATTTTATTTGAACAGAGTAAATTTTTTCCTTTTCCAAAAAGTTCTTTGCAAGGTAAAATTCCTTAACAAGGCTCAACTCTTCGTTTTGCTGACTAAGATTATTAATACGCGTCTTAACCGCATCTAGACTATCTATGGAAACCAATAAATTCTGGTTATCCAAACTTTTGGAACTGCTCAGCCCTGCCGTAAAAGAAAATAATGCCAGGGTCCCTATTAGGAAAAGTGTAGTAAAACCAGCAAGAATATTTCGCTGAAGTTTACTTCTCTTTAGTTCCTTGTTTTTAAATTTTATTTGATCTAATAAACGCTCATTAATTATCTGAGCCTTATCGATATCTTTATGCAATTCAAGTAAATCGCTTTCCTCAATAAATGGCATATGTCTTTAGGTTTAGGGGTCTTATGGCATAAATGTACTTAAAATCCTTATAATCCGCAAGGTATGAAGTTTTGCAACCAAAATATGGTTTTTTGATGTAGATTTTAAATAACTTAGATTTTATAAATGCCATCTTCCTTTATTTCAATTCTTCTTTGTTTGTACAGGCTACCTATTGCTCGTTTAAAGGTCTTCTTACTCATCTGAAACATTGCCATAATATCCTGGGGAGATGATTTATCATGAATATTCAATACCCCGCCTTCTTCCAATAGTCTGTCGTAAATTTGTGTGGCTGCCGGATCTAGTTTAACCAGCCCAATAGGCTGCAAGGTTATATCTAGCTTTCCATCGGGTCTTACGTTCTTTACAAATCCCGCTAGCCTGTCGCCTACTTTAATCTGCTGAAAAACTTCATTGCTAAAAACCAACCCTTTGAACTGATTGTCTACAATTACATCCCACCCCAAATCCGACTTTCTGGATACCAACAACTGCACTTCATCATTAACGCGATACTTGGGATGATCTTTACTTAGGAATCTATTTACTCTTGCTGATGCAACCAGCCGAAACGATTTCTCATCCAGATAACAATAAACTACGTACCACTCTCCCGGATTCATTCTTATGCGCTGCTCACGAAATGGGACCAAAAGGTGCTTTTCTAATCCCCAATCCATAAATGCGCCATATTCATTAACCTCGGCAACCCTGATAAAACCAAATTCGTCTCTTTTTATGAAAGGGTCTAAAGTAGTTGCTATTGGTCTTTCTTCATGATCCAGATAACAAAATACCCTGATTTCATCACCTATCTCAAAATCTGTTGGAGCGTACTTATTAGGGAGCAGTAAATCATCCACATCATCATCTCCAAGGAACAATCCTACGCTGGTACCCCTGAGAATTTTAAGGGTGTTATAATTGCCAAGTTCTATCATGAATCAAAGGTACGTCATATAGCGGCAATTGTAAATTTAATACCCCTTAAAATGACTTCAGTGAAGATAGGTCAACAGGCCAGTAGCAGTAATAAATGACAGCAGGCATAAAAAAACCCTGAAACCAATACGATTCAGTTTCAGGGTAATTTAAATTTCCTGTTGGTCTAATTGTAAACCGACTCTTTATTAAAATGTTTGGCCAACATATAATATACCACGGCACGATATTTATTTCTTTCAGAAACGCCATAGGTATTCAAGACACTTCTGACAGCTTCCATGAGGCCGGGATCATCAGAAAGCCCTAATTTCTTGATCAGAAAATTATTCTTTACTGTCTGTAATTCGGAATCGTCTGAGCCCGATACTTTTGAAGAATCCATATTGTATATGGATGGCCCTAATCCGATGGTTACTTTGGTAAGTAAATCCATGTCTGGTGACTCGCCAAATTTCGCTTTAATGTCTTTGGCATAAAGCGCAATTAAATCATCTCTTTTACTGCTCATAATGGTAGTGTTACTAGTTAAATAGTTAATTACGCCCTAAGATATAAAATCAAAATAGTTAAGCAAAATTTCATCATTTTTGACCCTTGGTGTTCTTATTTCCAACAGTTTAGGACGAGAAGATGGTTCATAAAATTGTGCCAGACTACTATTAAGATTTACAACATCATCAGCCAGGCTGTATTCCAGATCATAAAATGCACAGAGTCTTTCTATCTTAAGATCGTGTACCGTTTCAAAATACTTTTCAAAATGGGCAGTGGCTCCTTTCCCCGGTAATATTCTAAAAATACCCCCTCCTCCATTATTGATTACAATTACTCTGAAATCCGGGCGTATATAATCATTCCAGAAACCATTACTATCATAAAAAAAACTCAGATCGCCCGTGAGCAATAGCGTAGGGTTCTCATTGTAAAGAGCCGCCCCAATCGCTGTGGAAGTACTCCCATCTATCCCGCTGGTTCCTCTGTTGCTGAAGACCCTTAATGAAGGGTGTACATCAAAAAGTTGGGTATATCTTACTGTTGAACTATTTGCCAACTGCAATTGATACCCCAGGGGAATCTGTTTCATGATAGTAGCAAAAGCCAACATATCTGTAAACGGGATTTCATCTAAATAACGCTTCCGCATTGCAACATAATGGTCTTTTATACCGGCCCAATAATTATAATAATCACTCTGTCTGACCGAGGGATTTTTTAATAGTTCTTTAAAGAAGAGCGACGTATCTTTTTTAAAATGATGACTAAGATTGAAGAAAGTATTAAACGCCTTTTTTGAGTCTACATGCCAGTGATGTTCAGGTGGGTACGCTCTTAAAAAAGCCTTTACTTTTTTAGATACTATCATACCTCCAAATGTTAGTAAAACACTGGGCTGTAATTTCCTGAAATGCTCATCCCTATCCTCTTTCTTTTCTATTGGGGCGATAATGCTATCAATACTTGGGAAGAAAGTCGGGTGATGCAGATTGGATGTCGTTTCTGTAAATACCAGGACAGCATCATCTTTCGCTAATTTCTCTAATATTTGGGTGTCTATCTGTTCCGGATAATGTGTTCCTACCAGAATCATTTTTTTATCAGCTCTATTCCAGATTTCAATGAATTTCTGAATATCATCCGATGAGGAATCCTCTGATGTATTTGGATTGTCTAAGCTGGGAACTACCGTAGGAATTTTTAAAGTTTCATATAAGGGCTCTTCAAAGGGCACATTAATATGCACAGGAGTTCGATGCGATGTTGCAATGAGCAAAGCTTTATTTAATTCATCATCATTGAAATCCTGAACTTCTTGTTTACTTAGAGACTTTTCTTTACCAATTTCTAAATTAAATTCAGGATCCAGTTTAAGGTTAGCAGAATACCCTATATGATTCTTAAAGACATTTTCCTGCCTTATAGTTTGCCCATCTCCAATATCAATTTTATACTGTGGTCTGTCTGCCGAAATTACCACCAGGGGAATATCGCTGTAATACGCTTCTGAAATCGCCGGATAATAATTTAGTAATGCGCTTCCTGATGTACAAACGAGGATAACGGGACGTCTGATCTGCTGGGAAATTCCAAGAGCAAAAAAAGCTGCGCATCTTTCATCTACAATGCTATAGCAGCTGAAAAAGTCGTCTTCCGCAAAACCAATGGTCAATGGTGCATTCCTTGAACCAGGGGAAATTACAACGTCTTTAATACCTCTGGATTTGCAATGATAAACTACAGTTTGCGCAGAGGGGATACTGGAATACTTCATAGGTGTTACAAAAATACAACGGAAGCCCTAGCCTACCAATCAATCCTGGGAATTAAATAATGCCCGTCCCATAATCTCCATTTTGTCATGGGTTTCCAGCCACTCATTTTCCGGTATAGAATCTTTGGTGATGCCACCGCCAATATACAAATTGACCAACTCGTCCTGAACTTTCAAACAACGGAGGTTAACAAATAATTGAGTACTCATATTGCCTCCCATATTTAGTTCCCCTAAAAATCCACTATAGTACTCCCTGTCATATGATTCGTGCTCACTAACAAACCTCTGAGCTTCCAGTAAGGGAAGACCGCAAACCGCTGGGGTAGGATGAAGTGCTTCTATAACGGCTTCTAAGGAAATATTCTTCATATTTCCAGAGATTATTGATTTTAGGTGCCAAAGATTACCCGCCTTTACCGAAACAACATTGGACGCTTTTATACCGCTGATTAAAGTACCAAGAACATTTAGTATATATGAGGTAACCATGCCCTGCTCTTCTATCTCCTTACTCCCCCATTCAGGTAAATCATTTTCATTTACCCGCTTTGTACCTGCAAGAGACATAGTAGTTAACCTTCCATTGGAAATATTTAAAAAGGTTTCCGGGCTGGCTCCAGACCAAACTCCAACGGCCGGATGGAACCAGAGGTAACAAAAAGCCCTGGGGTATAGACTGAGGATCTCCTGAAATATAGCCAATGGGTCTGCTGAAACAGCTACCTCAACTTTCCGGGAAAGCACTACTTTCTTAATTCTTCCGGTGTTTATTTGTTTTAGGGCCTCTGAAATACGTTCGAGGTGTTTACTTTTTTCTGATGCATTTGAGCCATCCCATTTAAATGATTTTGTCTTTTCCCGGGGAGTAATATACTCTGCTATGATCTGCTCGTCTGGCGGTATTAGCACAGTTGTCCCATGACTATCAAAAGGTGCAAATACAAATCCTGAATCCTCGTATTTCGCAGTTGTGTGTAACTGATTATTGTTCTGAAATATTCCCAGCACTTTCGTTTCTTCGGGCTTTCTATAAAGAACAAAAGGGAGGCATTTCTGGTAATGGGCCTCAGCCTTCTTAAGGAGATCTAGAAACATTTTATTCTCTTGGTAGCGCAATTGTAGTTAGTTTGCAAAGGGAAATAAGCTGGCCTTCTTCATCCGTTATCTTTATTTCCCAAAGTTGGGTAGTTTTTCCTTTATGAAGAATAATGGCCTTGGCAAAAACATCACCTTCCTTGATACTCCTAACATGATTTGCAGAAATTTCTATACCACGAACATAAAATTTTTGCCCATCCAAAAACACATAAGATGCTGCACTACCTACACTTTCTGCCAAAGCTACTGTTGCTCCTCCATGTAAGACCCCGTCTGGTTGATGCACCTTAGAATTAACGGGCATCCTTGCCACCAAAAAATTCTCTCCTACATCTGTGAATTCCATTTCCAAAGTTTCCAAGAGGGTGTTCTTTCTGATATCATTACAAACTTTAAGTATCTTTTCCTTGTATTGGTTCATTTAGCTAAGTTTTGGGCAAAATTACACAAACGGGTAAAACTTCTGCCATTACATTATATTTGATTTATGAATACCAAGGAAAATCTTATTAGCTACACAAGCAATAACAGCTACTCTACACTAAATGAATTATCTGATAAAACTAAAAATGTCTGGATCGTTTTTCATGGTATTGGATATTTAAGCCGGTATTTTCTGAAATATTTTGATGAACTACCTGCAGAGGAAAATTACATTATTGCGCCTCAGGCCCCTTCAAAATACTATCTGAATAATGAATACAGGCATGTAGGAGCAAGCTGGCTCACCAAAGATGATACAGCTTCAGCCCTGGAGAATGTGCTCAATTATCTCGATACTCTTTATACCAATGAAACCATCCCTGATGATTGCAAGCTGATTATCCTGGGATACTCACAAGGCGTGTCTGTTGCGATGCGCTGGGTGGCAAAACGCAAGATAAGATGCCAGCAAATGGTTCTTTATGCCGGAGGTATCCCGGCTGAACTGGAATATGAAGATTTTGAATTCCTGCCCCCGTCAGTAAAAATAAAAGTAATAGTAGGTGATGCTGATGAATATTTAACGCCTGATCGTATGCAAATGGAAAAACAAAAAATTGAAACACTCTTTCCTAAAAATGCCGAACTGATTACTTTTACCGGGAAACATGAAATAAAAAAAGCATTAATCAATGAATTGGTATGAGTGAAGCGTCCTTTGTGCTTGAAAACGATTTTGCGCTTTTAAAGCCATTATCACTTGACAATTTTCATCATCTCTATGCAATAGCAGCCGAAGAAAAGCTGGTACAATATTCTCCAGCAGATATTGAGACCAGAGAGGGTCTGGCTAATTATGTTGAAAAGGCCTTAGAACAGCACAAAAACAAACAAGCCATCCCCTTTATTATTTACGATAAGAAAAATCAGAAGTTTGCAGGGAGCACCAGGTATATGCACATTGATTGGGGAAACAAAGTATTACATATTGGAGCTACCTGGATCGGCAGGGCTTTCCAAGGGAGTGGTCTGAACGATCAGATAAAGTTGCTGATGCTCAACCATGCATTTGGCCCTATGGGTTTTGAAAAAGTAGAATTCAGAATAGACGAACGTAATATTCGTTCCAGGAAAGCTGTAGAAAAACTTGGGGCAATATTAGAAGGTGTTTTAAGGGCCAACGTTTACCTATTGGATGGATATAAAAGAAATACTTGTTGCTATGGTATATTAAAACAGGAATGGATAGACAGAGCGGCAAACAGGCTCTGAAATTATTGGGATGCTATTCCGGCACGCTCCCAGGTTATAAGACCGGAAGCTGAAAGTCTTCTATTCATCTACCTCGGTTTCTTCAGGGTAATATGCTATTTTTCTTGTGGTAAAGGCGTTTTCAGGAGTAACTATCTTTTTCACCCAATTACCACTCTCTCCATTGTCAAATTGATATATAAACTCCTGCTCATTCGTTATGCCGTTGGCCTCGGTCAGTTTTCCAATTAGCCTGCCCATCTCGTCGTAATTATAACTGATCAATTGGTCTGGCGTAAACGATTTCTTTTGGTTATCGTAAACAAAATACTGTTGTGATAACAGCTTTCCCTGGGCGTCATAAGAATTCTCTATTGCTTTAACCGGAAGCCCTTCAAGGAATTCCTTTATAAGTTCAATTTTTTGCTTGTCGCTATTCTTCTTTTTATTATCGGATGTTCTTACAGATTTCTGGATAACGCCATTGAGGTAATGCGTAACCGTGTTTTCGCTTTTATAATTGGTATACTCTATAAGCGTCTCATCCAGTCCTTCATTATTAGACCTGATAACTTTTACCAGCCTGTCCTCTAAGTTGTACTGATACTCATATTTATCAATAAAATCTTCATCATAGGTTACTATTTTCTCTGTAATCTTCTTGGTAGATGTGGTATCTATATGGTATAAATGGGCCATAGATACAGACTTGTCAAATACCCCGTCTCTGTATATCTCATCTCTTCGTTCAGATAACTCTTCACCCTGATATTTGTAATAGGTAATATCATAATCCTGCTCATTAAAACTCGTAATAGATTTTGTGAGTAATCCTGCCTCATTAAATTCAAAAGTTTCCTTACCGTAAGGGGTAATAACCTGGCAAGACTTCACTTTTCCAGTCAATTCAAAATCCTGCACGGTAAAAATTCTCGGCGCCTGTGCTAAGCCCATAGCAGAGCACAGCAGAACAACTGCTGTTAAGAAAGATAAAATAACATTTTGGGGGTAATTTCTCTTCATATCTGTAAAATTAATGCATAACGTAAGAACCTAGAACAAATTGTGTGCCTAATTCAACAGAAAGACCCGCATTACCTAAATAGTAAGCGGGTCTAAATTATTAAAGGGAGCAGAATTACTTTACTTCCTCAAAGTCTACATCTTCTACATTATCTCCTTCCTGATCCCCATCCTTGGCTGCAGTTTCCTCTCCATTGGCTGACGATCCGGCCTGCTGGGCTTCTGCTTGTGCCTTGTACATTTCTTCAGAGGCTACTTTCCAGGCTTCATTTATTTTATCAAGAGCCGGAGCAATAACTTCTAAATCCTTGGTTTCATAAGCCGTCTTCAATTCGGCTAAGGCATCTTCTATAGGTTTCTTTTTATCATCCGATAATTTATCACCAAATTCGGAGAGTTGCTTTTCTGTCTGGAAAATCATTCCATCTGCCTCATTTAATTTGTCAGCAGTCTCCTTGGCTTTCTTATCCGCTTCGGCATTCGCCTCCGCTTCGGCCTTCATCTTTTCAATTTCCTCCTCCGTCAGACCAGAAGAAGCCTCAATCCTTATGTCCTGGGTCTTATTAGTTGCCTTATCTGTAGCGGATACTTTAATTATCCCATTGGCATCTATGTCAAATGTAACTTCAATCTGAGGTGTTCCCCTGGGTGCAGGTGGAATACCGTCTAAATGAAATCTTCCGATAGTCTTATTATCAGTTGCCATAGGCCTTTCTCCCTGAAGAACATGGATTTCTACAGAAGGCTGGTTATCAGCTGCTGTGGAAAATACCTGCGACTTCTTGGTAGGAATGGTAGTATTGGCATCTATCAACTTTGTAAGCACCCCTCCCATGGTCTCAATCCCAAGAGATAGAGGTGTCACATCCAATAGTAAAACATCTTTTACATCCCCGGTAAGTACACCTCCCTGAATAGCTGCACCAACAGCAACTACTTCATCGGGGTTTACACCTTTGGATGGTTTTTTACCAAAGAATTTCTCAACAGCTTCCTGTACGGCCGGAATTCTTGTAGAACCTCCCACCAGGATAATTTCGTCAATATCGCTTTTAGACAATCCGGCAGACTTCAGAGCAGTCTCACATGGCTCTATAGTTCGCTTTACCAAATCTGCAATTAATTGTTCAAATTTTGCCTTTGAAAGACTGCGCACCAGGTGCTTAGGACCTGAAGCCGTTGCAGTTACATAAGGTAAATTAATCTCTGTCTGGGCAGAGGAAGACAATTCTATTTTTGCCTTTTCTGCGGCTTCTCTTAAACGTTGCAAAGCCATTGCATCTTCACGCAGGTCTATCCCCTCATCTTTTTTAAACTCTTCTGCCAACCAGTCTATAACCTTTTGGTCTACATCGTCACCTCCTAAATGCGTATCACCATCGGTAGACAATACTTCAAATACTCCATCTCCAAGTTCAAGGATAGATACATCATGAGTTCCGCCACCAAAATCGAATACTACAATCTTCTGATCAATACTTTTCTTATCTAAACCATAAGCCAATGATGCAGCCGTAGGTTCATTGATAATCCGCTCTACTTTAAGTCCGGCAATTTCACCTGCCTCTTTGGTAGCCTGACGCTGAGCATCATTAAAATAAGCAGGTACGGTAATCACCGCGCTACTTACACTCTGCCCAAGATAGTCTTCTGCAGTCTTCTTCATCTTCTGGAGAATCATTGCAGACAATTCCTGAGGAGTATAAAGCCTTCCGTCAATATCAACTCTGGGCGTGTTATTATCTCCCTTTACTACATTATAAGGTACTCTATCTGCCTCCTTCTTAGATTCGGAAAATTTATTTCCCATAAATCTTTTTATGGAATATATGGTTTTGTGAGGGTTAGTAACCGCCTGTCTTTTGGCGGGGTCTCCCACTTTAATTTCACCGCCTTCAACAAACGCTATAACAGAAGGTGTAGTACGTTTTCCTTCTGCATTTGGAATTACAACGGGCTCGTTACCTTCCATTACAGAGACGCAGGAGTTGGTTGTTCCTAAGTCTATTCCAATAATTTTACTCATTTCTTATATTTTATATTAGTGCTTTCAATTTTATAATCATCGGTAGGTAAATGTCAAACAACATGCCAACGCTGCAAAACTGACAGGATGTCATTAATGTAGAATTAGAACAAATTTTATTTAATCAAATTTTCCCCTCCAGCCCTTTAAAACAAGATGATCCCATCTTATGCCAAGATAAAGTGCTATGCAATTTTTAGAATGTAAGAATATATCATTGTGCATAATGTCTATCTTTACTTTTATGGCCAATTTGGATAAACGAATAGAATGCATCAGCATTTTTGACATGCTTAAAATAGGGGTCGGACCATCCAGTTCACATACCCTGGGTCCCTGGCGTGCAGCAGAGCGCTTTATCTCGGAACTGAGAGCAAGGAATCTATTCCAAAAAGTTACTTCACTAAAAGTACATATGTATGGCTCCCTTTCACTTACCGGTAAGGGTCATGCCACAGATTATGCTGTTATGCTGGGTCTGGCAGGTGAAGATCCGGAGCTTGTTCCTGTAGATCACATACAAAAAATAGTTCGTCAAATTAAGGAAACCAAAACCCTGTTATTTGGTAAGGAAAGGGCTCTTGGTTTCGATCATAAATCCGACATACTATTCCACAGGAAATTTCTGCCATTTCATGCCAATGGGATGAAATTTGAAGCAATTCTTGAAAGTGGTCAAAAAAAATCGAACACCTATTATTCTATTGGCGGTGGATTTGTAGTTGTGGAAGATAGAAAGAATGCAAAACGTAATATCGCCAATTTTAATGAATTCCCCTGTCCAATAGCTAAAGGCACAGACTTATTGCATCACTGTCATCAACAAGCAAGATCTATCTCCGAAATCGTCTTACAAAACGAAAGAGCTTTAAGGACTGATACCGAAATTGACCATGAATTACATAGAATATGGGATACCATGTTAGAATGCATATATACAGGATGCCACACTGAAGGCATTTTACCAGGCGGTTTAAATGTCCGTCGACGTGCATATGATATGCATCAAAATTTAATAGGAGATCTCCCCTATGATACACCAGAAACCTGGTTGCAAACCATAAGAAAAACCGAGGTTAAGTTCAGGCAAATCCTGAAGTGGGTTAGTTGTTTCGCACTGAGTGTAAATGAGGTTAACGCCTCTTTGGGAAGGGTAGTAACTGCACCCACAAATGGTAGTGCCGGGGTAATTCCTGCTGTTTTGATGTATTATATGGTCATTGAAAATCACGATGCCAATTTTGAACATATTAAAAAGTTTCTACTTGTGGCAGGTGAAATTGGCAGCATCTTTAAAAAAGGGGCAACCATTTCTGCTGCAATGGGCGGTTGTCAGGCGGAAATTGGAGTATCCTCAGCAATGGCAGCGGCTGCGCTGACAGAACTACTAGGAGGTACTCCTGAACAAGTGCTGGTAGCCGCAGAAATTGCCATGGAACATCATCTGGGGCTCACATGCGATCCTATTGGAGGATTGGTTCAGGTGCCTTGTATAGAACGCAATTCGATGGGGGCCATAAAAGCTATAAATGCAGCGGAACTTGCATTAGACGCTGACCCAAAACACGCTAAGGTACCCCTGGATAAAGTGGTGGATACCATGTGGGAAACCGCCAAAGACATGAATGCCAAATATAAGGAGACCTCTGAAGGCGGCCTTGCCGTTGGGGTATTTCTAAGTGATTGTTAATTTCATATCTCTTTTAATGCGCATACGATTAAAATTTTATTCTTAGTCCGAATTTTTCTTACATTTATTACCTAACCAATCAGAAAAAGATAAATACACAATGAAACAATCACCCTCATCCAAAAAAAATAATTCAAGAAGGTCATTCCTGAAAAAAGCAACTGTCGCCTCGTCTATATTTATTGTTCCCAGACATGTACTGGGTGGCGTGGGATATGTTGCACCTAGTGACCGACTTCGTCTGGCCGCAATAGGTGCAGGCGGCAAAGGATCTAGTGACATCTATAATGCCTCGGTAAACGGCAGGGAAAAGGTGGTTGCCCTATGTGATGTGGATTTTTCGGGGTCTGCTAAACGTTCAGTAGAAAGATTTCCCAAGGCAAAATTATATCATGATTACAGAGTAATGTTAGAGAAAGAGCGGTTGGACGCGGTCACCATTTCTACTCCTGACCATGTTCATGGACCTGCAGCAGCCTTCGCTATGGAAAGAGGAATACATGTTTATGTTCAAAAACCTATGACTCATAACATCAGAGAAGCCAGAATGCTGACAGAAATGGCACGCAGTAATGAAATTGTTACTCAGATGGGGAACCAGGGTGGTTCTAATCCGCTATTAGGAATGGTGCAGAAATGGGTTGATTCTGGTGTAATAGGTAATATTTCAAAAGTACAGGTATGGACCAACAGACCCGTTTGGCCTCAAGGTTATGCCATGCCCGAACCAGATGCTTCAAAGAAACCAGAAGATCTTTATTGGGACCTTTGGCTGGGGCCGGCCCCAGCCCGTCCGTACACTCCCAACCTGCATCCATTTAACTGGCGAGGATGGTGGGATTATGGAACCGGAGCACTTGGGGATGTCGGCTGCCACCTTATAGACATTCCTTTCAGGACACTGGGTCTTAAGTATCCAACTGATGCAGAATGCAGTGTGGGGTCTGTTTACACCCAAATGTGGAATGCCGATTATCATCCGGAAGGTTGCCCTCCTTCTTCATTTATTACCCTGCATTTTGACGCTACAGAGAAAAGTAAGTCTCCCATAGAAATGACATGGAGTGATGGAGGAATAAGACCTTCACATCCGGACATTATTCCGGCAGACCACGATATTGGCGGTAAAAATAGTAGCAATGGGGTACTAATAATCGGTGATAAGGGGATTATCTCTACAAATATTAACGACAGTTCTCCTATTATGCCAAAACTTTACCTGAATGACGGAACTACAGAATTTGGTCCGGAAGTAGAGGATAATAAAGAACCTGAATACGGCCATCAACGCAAATGGGTAGACGCATGTAAAGCCGGTTTTAACAGTCCCGAGCATTTGGGATTAACCTCCTCGTTTGATTATGCCGGGCCTATGACAGAAACAGTACTAATGGGTAACCTGGCCATAAGAAGTTATATGCTGCAGAAGGAAAATTCTGAAGGAAAGATGGAATTCTTTGCCCGAAAAAAGTTGCTTTGGGATGGCGAAAACATGAGAATCACCAATCAGGAAGAAGCGAACCAATTTGTAGGCAGAACCTATAGAGAGGGCTGGAAAATATAGCGGCCTTACCCTTTAACAGGTGTTATAGTTATTTTCTTAAATTCCACAGGGCCGTGGTCTCCCTGAATTAATATCGGTCCGGGTGCCGCCTCATTGTTATCGAGGGCACCTCCGGTCATTCCAGGGATAATCTGATCTGTAATAATTTGTTTGCCGTTACCCACTATGGTCACTCTGCGACCAATAAGTGTAATCTCATAAGTCTGCCACTCCCCTGCTGCTTTGGCTACCATTTCATTGGGAGTAAGAAATCCATACACCCCTCCAAAATAGATATCGGAAGGTGCCAGCCCCTTGTTGTCTGCTATTTGTACTTCATATCGGCCGCGGAGGTAGATACCGCTATTACTGCCTTCTGGATAACGAAATTCCACATTTAACTTAAAATCTGTAAACTTTTGATCCGAAACCAGATTAGCGCCAGATTTTTGACTTGTTAAAATACCATCTGTCACTTGCCATTGGTTCTCTCCCATTGCCTGCCATCCGGACAAATCCTTGCCATTGAACAGCGCCGTAGATTCTCCCCAAACCGGGTTGGCGTTGTGTGGTAATTCCGGGGACCTTGATGCCTCCCAATCGTAAGATTTACCATCGGTATAAACCATAGTACCCATCAACTTTTCACCTGATAAGGCTCCTTCGAACTTCATATTGGTCTTACCTGGCTCCCACTGGGGTGGTATTTCAAAGCTAAACTTCCCATCCTGTAATTTAACTTCAGCAATGGGCCTGGCACTGCCGAATGCGTAAACAAAGCGGCCCACCAACGTATTGGTCCCTGAATGCCGGATTTCTAACCAGGATGGTAATTCTTTGCCTTCCTGAGAAATGGAGAGGTTCCATCTTCCTTCCAACGGATTTTCATCCTGTCCGAAGATAATCGCAGGTGACAATGATAAAATCATAAAGGTAATAACCGAATACAATATAAATTTCGTTTTCATATGTAGATAATCAATTCTTGTTTTCAACTTCTCTTTAAATAAATCTAAAATTGGGAGTATTACAGGCAGTCGTCCCTTCGCCGGGTATCTACCAGATAAATAATCTTCCATCCTTCCCCATCATTGAACAACTGAAAGGAATTTACACCACAGTGGCTGAATTTATCATTAATCCAGAATTCATAGGGCGTCCAGGCATTGGCCATAGCTCCATCTATCTGAATACTGTACGACTTTATTTTTTCCTGAAAATTTATAGAATCGGGAATAGACACTATAGATTGTATAAGTCGATCAAATTTTTCCTGCCTGATTCTCAACTGGCCTTCTTTATTATTTCCAATGGTTTGCAGTATGGGATCATCGCCAACTGTAGACAACATAACTACAGAATCTTGCTGGTGGAAACCCTCAAAGAAGGTCTCAATTGTTTTTTGAACGGCTTCCTCTGCCGTACCCTGAGCGGAAAGTGGAACAATCGACAATAGTAAAAACAACAATAGTAATCTTTTCATTTTTTACAATTTGTCCAAAAATAACTCAAAAAAACGAAATATAATCCCCCTTGGGATCTGTGGTACTATCTCACCAAAACTCCTTACATTTAGCCCAATTAAATTTTGTAGCATGTCGACAGCAAAAAAGGAATTCAAGAGGGTTACCGTAAAATCTTTAGTGGATATGAAAAAGCAGGGCGAGAAAATCTCCATGCTTACGGCATATGATTATTCCATGGCAAAAATTGTTGATGCCGCAAATGTGGATGTTATCCTGGTTGGTGATTCTGCCAGCAATGTGATGGCCGGACATGAAACTACTTTACCCATCACCCTGGATCAAATGATTTATCATGCCTCATCAGTAATTAGGGCCGTAAACAGAGCTCTGGTGGTAGTTGACATCCCTTTTGGAAGTTATCAGAGTGATCCCAAAGAGGCCCTAAGATCTGCCATCAGAATTATGAAAGAAAGTGGAGCGCATGCCGTTAAAGTAGAGGGAGGGATAGAAATAAAGGAGTCCGTAAAAAGGATTCTAAACGCAGGAATCCCGGTCATGGGGCATTTGGGATTAACCCCTCAATCTATTTACAAATTTGGAACATATACGGTCAGGGCCAAAGACAAAGACGAAGCTGAAAAATTAATGGACGATGCAAAAACTCTTGAGAAACTGGGTTGTTTTGCCATTGTTCTGGAGAAAATTCCAGCCGAATTAACAAAGAAAGTATCCGAAAGTATTTCTATCCCAACTATTAGTATTGGGGGCGGCAAACATGCAGACGGACAAGTATTGGTCATCCATGACCTGTTGGGGATGACTCATGAATTTAACCCAAGATTTTTACGCCGTTATATGAACTTATACGAGGAGATGGGTGCGGCAATATCCAATTATGTCCAGGATGTTAAAAACCTGGATTTTCCAAGTGATGAAGAACAGTACTGATTAGACTACAGTTGTATTGACCCCTATGAGAGCTCAAAAAAAACTTAGAGGACTAGGAATACTGGCTGTAGTTATTCTTAATATCAGCTGTGATCAGATCTCCAAAGATTTGGTGAGAAAAAATGTTCACCCATCAGATTATATAGAAGTCCTGGAGCATCACCTGATTTTAACCAATGTAGAGAATACTGGCGCAATGCTGGGTATTGGAGACCAGCTATCTCCTACATTGAAAATTATAATTCTTCAACTGCTACCTTTAATGGTATTGCTTGCACTTCTTATAAGACTGTTGCAAAAAACAGGAATGGACTATCGCCTGGTAATCGCCTTTGCTTTTGTTATTGGAGGAGGTATTGGCAATTTGTGGGACAGGGTAATGTATGGATCTGTGACCGACTTCTTTCAAATTAAACTTGGTGTTCTTAAAACCGGAATCTTCAATATGGCCGACGTCTCTATTAGTTGTGGGATGTTGTTTATTTTATTTCTGATTTTCAGACAACAAAAAATAGCACTGTAGTGACCTCCAAACGAATTTCCACGGCAGATAACCTCCAGGTATTGTATGAAGACAATCACCTTATCGCTATTAACAAACGTCCGGGAGATATTGTTCAGGGAGATAAAACAGGAGACCTTCCCCTTAGTGAAATAGTAAAGCTGTACATTAAAAAAAAGTACAACAAGCCAGGTGCCGTTTATTTAGGCGTAGTGCATAGAATAGACCGGCCAACATCGGGTATAGTGGTTTTTGCCCGGACCTCTAAAGCGCTAGCCAGACTCAATAAAATTTTTGCGCAGAAAGAAGCTACAAAAACATATTGGGCCATCGTTAAATCCAGACCTGACAAAAGTGAAGACACCCTTATTCATTGGTTGGTACGCAACCCCAGGCAGAATAAGTCCTATGCTCATAAACTGGAGGTTGAGGGGGCTAAAAAAGCAATTCTGACCTATAAAATTATCAGGAAACTAGACAATTATTTTATACTGGAAATTCACCTGGAAACCGGGAGGCATCACCAGATCAGGGCGCAATTGGCAGCAATAGGTTGCCCTATTAAAGGCGACTTAAAATATGGATTTGACAGAAGCAATGCAGATGCGAGCATACATCTGCATGCGAGAAAGTTGTCGTTTATACATCCTGTCCAAAAAGTAGAGGTAAATATCGTCGCACCACCCCCTTCGGATGTGCTCTGGCAGGCAGGTTTATGATTTTTTATTACTTTAAAGGAGACGTAATTCATTGGGATGTTTATATCTAAAAATGAAATTACCAGCCGCCAACTTTATTGCATAGGAAAGAGATAGGCATGGTATTTGAATTACTGAGAATGAAATATAAAGAACACTATACCATGATTAAAAGAACACTATTTATTATTGGCGTATTATTGGCGGCTTCTTGTAGTAGCTATAATTCGATTGACAATTTCTACAATGCTCATAAAAATGACGATAAAGTAATGGCCATACGCGTGCCACGCGTAATGTTGTCCTTGGTTAGCGGTATTTCCCCGGAGATGAACGCCCTTGTTGGCAATACAAAGGATCTGAGGTATATGCAATTTCCAAGTACAACCCCTGCGAGAACACGCTTTCTTAATAACCAAATGAACAATATTACCGGCAATTCTTTTATTGAGGTGTTCAGAAAAAATGATGAACTAAAAAGAAATGTAGTATCCATTCGTGAAAAGCGCAATTCGGTCAAAGAAATCCTGATCTATAATAACAATAACATAAGGGGTTCTTTCTTGTATTTCAATGGAGATTTTGACCCTGTGAAAGTAAGGGAGCTGGCAAAGAACAACCAATTTGAAAAGCTCTCCTCCGGGCTAATTCAGCAATTTGGGTCCGGAACCCCAGGAATAGTTAACGAGTAGCGGCCATTGCTTTTTCCCTTATGATCTGTGCAACCGGTTTGTTTTGCAAGTGACTTTCTAGCCAGGAAAGAATATCGAGATATAAAAAAGCGCGTTTTTCATAAGGATGATGCTCATATTTCTTTAATTGATCGTACAACTTCTGAAATTCATTTCTCAGCTCATGTGGATAAATATCTCCAAGGCCCCTTAAGAATTTGATCATCTCCTTTTGCACTTCATGAAGGTCGTTCATTTTTAAAAGAAACTTATATGTGCTTTTAAGTTGTATTTCCAAATGATAATCCATACCTGCCTCATAATGCGCCACTAAGCTCAGAACTCTTGCAAAGCACATAAGGTCTTCCCGCATCTTCAGGTTTTTATTATTGATGATCTTTTTTAAGTATTGAATACAGGTTTTGTTATCGCCAATACTAAAGTAGAGACAGGCGATCTTATAATACAATACCATTATGTGATGCTCGTCTATTCTGTCTCGGTGCTTGGCTATACCATATTCTATGATTCTCACCAAATACAGGGCTTTTTCAAAGGTGCCTTCCAGAAAATGCAGGTTAAGTTTGTTTGCATTTACGTAAAGAAATACCAGGGAGCTGATATTGTCATTTTTGGGAAAGTCTTTTTCACTAATTTTAGCCTCCAATCGCTCCAGGCTAGCTTTAAACTGGGAGCTGTATTTTACAAAAAACAGAGATTCTAGCAAATAATGGTTCCCCTTAAGAAAGAAAACCGGGTTAAGATAAATCATCTCCTTATTCTCATAAAAGAGATCTACCCATTTACTGGAATATTTATAACAGGATAGGAAGTCCTGAAGTAAAAAGCTGTACCATAAATGCGCTTTATACAGCCACAACTTTTCCCTGAAACCTAAATCCTCTATTCGATATTCTGGCAGGTGCATTTCAAAATACCGCTCCACTTTTCGATAGTCCTCATCGCTCCTGACATAACCCACTTTGAGCATCATGCCATATAATTGCAGGGAGAGGTTAGAGAGTTTGCTGGTCATTACATTCTGTTCAGCCAGTTCCTTAGCCTGCACGGCAAGTTCATCTGCCCTATCCGGGATACTCCTTGTTATATACTGGGTTTCAATTATTTTCTCTAACTCAACTATTTCGTAAGCAATGTTTTTCTCCTCATTATCAATCGCGATTGCTTTTACTTTATCCAGTATTTTAAGGCTTTGCTTATACAGTCCTTTTTGATAGAGAATAGTTGCAAAATCTAGCTGCTCCCGCAACTGAACACGAATGTTCTGGTTAACCGGATTAAGACGAAGGCTTACTAAAATTTGTTTGTACAGATGGGCTTTTAGGTTAGAGAGCTGCGTTTTTTTGACAATTCCACTGTCCAGAATAACACGCTCATCATACTTCTTCATTTTGTCCATTAGATTGAAGAGCGCAAGAAATTTAGCATCTGTATTCACCCCTAACCGTCCGACATATAATTTAAATTGTCGCTTTTCCGATTTGGATAAGGATTTAACCAGAACAAACAAGGCGTCTTTATGGGCAGTTGTCATCGTAAAATGATAGATTTAAACAATTGTATTTCAGGATATTATCTATGTCAAAAACTAAATTAACGTTGTAAATAGCACGATGGTTCTAATTGCTTTTGAAAAGCTAACTATATATTCGTAATGGTGACTAAAATTATGTAAAAATAATGAGTAAAGATAAGGTACACATTTTTGATACCACTTTAAGAGATGGGGAACAGGTTCCCGGTTGTAAATTAGATACGAAACAGAAGTTGGTCATTGCCGAAAGGCTAGACCAATTGGGAGTGGATATTATTGAAGCAGGCTTTCCAATTTCGAGTCCTGGAGATTTTAAATCGGTGTCTGAAATCGCGAGAGTGGTCAAAAATGCAACAGTTTGCGGGCTGACCAGGTCTGTAAAAAAGGATATAGAAGTGGCGGCCGAGGCAATAAAACATGCCAAAAGACCCAGAATACATACCGGCATTGGGACTTCCGATTCGCATATTAAGTTCAAATTCAACTCCACCAGAGATAAAATCATTGAGAGGGCCGTGGAGGCCGTCAAATATGCCAAAAGTTTTGTGGAGGATGTTGAATTTTATGCAGAAGATGCAGGACGAACAGATAATGAATATCTGGCGCGCGTCTGTGAAGAAGTCATAAAGGCGGGTGCAACAGTCTTAAATATTCCTGACACTACAGGCTACTGCCTTCCCGAAGAGTATGGGGCCAAAATGAAATATTTAAAGGAAAATGTAAGGGGAATAGATAAGGCTATACTGTCTTGTCATTGCCACAACGATCTGGGGCTGGCTACTGCGAATTCAATTGCCGGAGTAATTAACGGAGCGCGGCAAATAGAATGTACTATTAACGGGATAGGAGAACGCGCTGGGAATACGTCTTTGGAGGAAGTAGTAATGATCTTAAGACAACATCCCCATTTGGCGCTCGATACCGGGATCAACAGTAAATTGCTGTATAGTACCAGCCAGATGGTGTCCCAGAAAATGGGAATGCCAGTACAGCCCAATAAGGCTATTGTAGGTTCTAATGCTTTTGCACATAGCTCGGGAATACATCAGGACGGGGTTATCAAAAAAAGAGAGACCTATGAGATTATCGATCCTGAAGACGTTGGGGTAAACGAATCTTCAATAGTATTGACGGCCAGAAGCGGAAGAGCTGCTCTGGCATACAGGGCAAAAAATATTGGTTACGAACTTACCAAACTTCAGTTGGATAAGGTGTATGATGAGTTTCTGAAATTCGCAGACCGAAAAAAAGAAATAGAGGATGCGGATATTCATGAAATTGTAGTAGCAAGTCAGATTAATCTGGAAAGTTTGGCATAGATGAAATTAAAGATCGCATTGCTTCCCGGTGACGGTATTGGTCCCGAGGTCACAGCACAGGCAGTAAAATGCCTGCAGGCGGTTGAAGAAACCTTTGGACATCAATTTACTTTTACTCGGGCACTGGTTGGTGCAAGTGCCATTTCGGCCAAAGGTGATCCTCTTCCCGAAGAAACCCTGGAATTATGTAAAAATTCGGACGCCGTTTTATTTGGAGCGATAGGCGATCCAAAATATGACAAGGATCCGGATGCCAAAATCCGACCCGAACAAGGTTTATTGCGACTGCGTAAAGCATTGGATCTTTTTAGCAATATAAGACCGGTAAAGATATTCCCAACAATCATTAAAAAATCTACCCTGAAAGAAAAGGTGATCAAGGGAACAGATTTTATTATCTACAGAGAACTAACAGGCGGTATTTATTTCGGTGAAAAAAAATTAAGCGACGATGGGACAAAGGCTTCTGACCTTTGTGAATATTCCGAACACGAGATCAGCAGAATTGCTCACCTCGCTTTTAAAGCGGCAAAAAGCAGGCGCAAGAAGCTTACCCTGGTAGATAAGGCGAATGTTTTGGAATCCTCCAGACTGTGGCGTAAAGTTGTTAGTAAAATAGGTGAAAGCTATCCAGAAGTTGAGCTGGAATTCTTGTTCGTAGACAACGCGGCAATGCAATTAATTCTGAATCCAAAACAATTCGATATAATACTTTCAGACAATATGTTCGGAGACATATTATCTGATGTCGGAGGAGTTATTGGGGGATCCATTGGACTTTTACCTTCGGCTTCCGTGGGGGAAAACAACGCAATGTTTGAGCCTATACATGGTTCATACCCGCAGGCTGCTGGTAAAAACATTGCCAATCCTATCGCCTCAATTTTGTCGGCCGCAATGCTACTAAATCATTTTGGGCTTGATGAAGAATCGCAATCCGTGGTCAATGCCATTTACAAATCCATGAAAAAGAACATTGTCACCCCCGATCTGGATGTAAAAAGTAAATACAGTACAGATGAAGTTGGAGAGTTTATTGCCGGAAACATAGTAGACTCTGATAACTTTCAGAGTATCAATAAAGAGAATATTGGGTTGGGAAAATCAACCATCATTTAGTTACATTTTAGTCACCAAAAAAAGACCTTCTATTTTCCAGGGGGTCTTTTTATTTTCCAGCGCATTTGAAACAAGGGTCAGGGCATTAATTAAGGCGGAATCGAAACCTTACTACTCGTCCAATAATTCCTTTATAAACGTATCAAACTCCAATTTAAATTCCAGGTACTTATCACCAGTTGCCGGACCATTAAAACCGGTATGAATCTTTCTAACCTTTCCTTTTTTGTCAATAAATATGGTAGTTGGATAAGAAAGTACATGATTGAGCATCGGTAACTTTTCATTCGCTTTACTCTTATTGGATGTGCCGTATTGTGCTAATAAAACAGGATACTCTACCCCCAATCTGTCTTTAAGTCTTTGTATTCCTTTAAAAGCACCCTCCTTGGTCCTGGCATATTCAAAAGCCAGGGCTATCACTTTCAAATTGGGGTTATTATTTTTTTTGAGATAATCTACCAGAAATTTCGATTCGTCAAGGCAATTAGGGCACCATGTGCCCATGATCTGCACTACGGTAGCCTTTCCCTGGAATTCAGGATCGCCTAACGAAATTAGTTCTCCTGCCTCATTCGGAAAACTGAATTCGAATGTATCGTAACCATCTTTTAAATAGGTCAGAGTGGTTTCATCCGGCAGTTCAAAATCTTCGTTACGTACGGCAGTAAAAATTTCCTTAGAATGATTACCAGAGTAGAACGCGCCATTAAGTGTGCTATCTGTCACCCTTGCTGTAAACAAAAAAGCATGGGCCCCATCAAAAGTTGAAAGTTTAAGAGAATCTCCATCGACTATTCCCTCCAGATATCTGTAGTCTCCTGTAGTTGTACGGAAGGTCCCCTTAACAAGTTGTTTATTCTGTGTAAATATCCCCTTGGCAATATAAGGGTCATCGTCATCAGGAATAAATTCAGTTTCCCAAATCCCGGAAATGTCCTGTGTACCAGGATGGGCGGATGTAAACCTTGGAGCCGCCCCATAGGCAGCTTTAAAAGGCACTACCCTATCAAGGCTTTCTTTAATATAACTCCCCTCTACGCTCTCTTGGGTATAGGTCCCGGCAATATATCCTTCAAAAACAGACATTCTGATATATATAGAGTCCTGCTTAATTTCTATATCGTTTATGGTGATTACTTCATCGGCATTATAGACTTCCATAACAAAAGACTCATCCACTTTGCTAAGGTTAAAATTGAAAGGCAATTTCTCCCCGTCCATAACTTCCAAATGCGCCAACCAACTTCCTTGTTTCAATTGATCCTTTTTAACCGTTTCGCATCCAAAGAACCCAATAAAAACAAATACCAATATTATCTTTTTAACCATAATTCTCCTATATGTTCCAAATATCGAAATAAGCCGGTAGAACTTACAATAAAAATGAAGTATTTCAATCCTTACACTATTGAATGTAAGATTGCATTGTTTTATCTTTGAGGCTCTAAAACCAACTGATGAATATTTCCTATAACTGGTTAAAACAGTTTCTCCGATTAGATTGGCCGGCAGAGCAGACCGCTGAACTATTAACAGACCTGGGTCTGGAGGTAGAAGGGATAACTCCATTTGAATCTATTGTTGGGGCATTGGAGGGGGTTGTCGTGGGGGAAGTTCTAAGTTGCATAAAACATCCCAACGCCGATAAACTAAAACTTACAACTGTAGATATAGGGACAAAAGATCCGGTCCAAATAGTTTGTGGGGCGCCCAATGTTGCCAAAGGCCAAAAGGTTGCCGTAGCTACCATTGGTACCACTTTGCATCCTGGTGAAGGTGAGCCTTTCACCATAAAGAAAGGTAAAATCAGAGGAGAAGAAAGCCATGGAATGATATGTGCTGAAGACGAATTAGGATTAGGTGATGATCATGACGGGATTATGGTGCTGGAAGAAAGTCTTGTTCCCGGAAGCCCTTGTTCTGAAGTTTTTGAAATTGAAAAAGATCAGGTATTTGAAATTGGATTAACACCCAACAGAGCTGATGCCATGAGTCATTTTGGGGTAGCAAGAGATCTAAGAGCAGGCCTAAAGCAGAAAGAGGTCCTTATGGAGTTAATTACCCCCTCTATAAGCAACTTTAATGTATTGAACAGATCGCTTAAGATGGATGTAGAAGTAGCCAATAGCGACCTTGCACCCAGATATTGTGGGATTACCATTAGCAACCTTATAGTTCAACAATCGCCAGACTGGTTAAAAAACAGGTTAAGGGCAATTGGATTGAAACCTATAAATAATGTGGTGGATGCCACGAATTATGTTCTCCATGAACTTGGGCAACCTTTACATGCTTTTGATGCCGATAGAATATACGGTAATAAAATAAGCGTTAAGACGCTTGCTGCCGGCACTAAGTTTATGACATTAGATGGCATTGAACGCAAACTGCACGAAGATGATCTCATGATCTGCGACGAGGAGAAACCAATGTGTATTGCCGGGGTATTTGGAGGCATTAATACCGGAGTAACAGAAAGCACCAAGGCTATTTTCCTAGAAAGTGCATATTTTGATTCGGTTGGCATCAGGAAAACTGCCAAAAGACATGCATTGAACACCGATGCTTCTTTCAGGTATGAAAGAGGTATAGATATCAACAATGTGGAATATGCTTTAAGGCGGGCCGCTGTGTTGATCAAAGAACTAACCGGAGGAGATATCACCTCGGATATTGTTGATCTTTACCCCAAAAAAAAGGAGAATTATCAGGTATTTCTTTCCTTCAAGAAGATTGATAAACTCATAGGGCAGAAAATAGATCGGGATACTATCAAATCTATTTTGGCCTCTTTGGATATTCAGGCAAAAAGTGTCACGGAATCAGGATTAGGACTGGAAATTCCATTTTATAGGGTAGATGTTCAGCGTGAAGTTGATGTAATTGAAGAAATTCTACGGGTTTATGGATATAATAATGTCGCTTTCGGTAATAAGTTAAATGCATCAGTAGCCAGTACCAGCAAGCATGAGGGCCATAAACTTCAGCATATTATCGGCAACATGTTGACAGCACAGGGATATTATGAAATCCTTGGAAACAGTCTAAGTAATCCCGAATACACTGGTTATATAGATGGCTTGGATAATAGTAAAGCCGTAGCAATATTAAATCCACTGAGTAACGATTTATCAGTGCTGAGATCAACCATGTTGTTTTCTGGCCTGGAAGCTATTTCCTATAATATAAACAGAAAAAAAACACGTCTTAAGTTTTTCGAATATGGTAAAACGTATAGCAAGGGTAGAGAAGGGAATTTAGAGAAACAACATCTGACCCTCCTAATTACGGGAGACAGGCTCAGAGATAGTTGGACGGAAGCAAACAGGCCTACGGATTTCTATTATCTAAAAGCAGTTGTAGAATTGGTGATGAGCAGATTAGGTTTATCTGCGGTTACCTCCTGCCCGGTTGAAGACCCTATATTTTCCGAAGGAATCACACTTTTCGATGGCAAAGATGCGCTGGTAAATTACGGCGTTGTGAACAAAAAGATACTTCAGCATTTTGATATAAAACAAGAGGTGCTATTCGCAGATTTTGATTGGGATAAATTAATAGAAAAAGCTGCAAAACAGACTATTATCTTTAAACCACTATCAAAATATCCTGAAGTAAAACGCGATTTTGCATTGCTCCTGGGAGATGAAATTACTTTCAAGCAAGTATATGAAATAGCTGTTCAAACCGAGAAAAAGTTACTTAAAGATATCAATCTATTTGATGTATATACCGGCAAAAAATTACCGGAAGGCAAAAAGTCCTATGCCATAAGTTATACGTTGCAAGACGAGAAGAAGACCTTGACAGATAAGCAAATAGATAAGATAATGAATAAACTGCAACAGCGGTACGAAAAGGAACTCGGTGCAGAACTCAGATAGACCTTAAATAGATTATGGCATAATTACACTATCAATGACGTGTATTACTCCATTGCATTGGTTGGCATCAGCAGTAGTAATTCTTGCAGAATTCCCATTCCGATCTGTTAAAACGATGTCTATCCCATCCATACTGGCCCTAATTTCATCTCCCTGGATTGTAGTGAAACTGGCAGTACCCTCGCCTCTGCAAAGGGCTTTTAAAATCTTGGAAGCGGTTAAATTACCAGCTACAATATGATAAGAAAGTACGGCCTTTAATTCCTTTTTATTCTCGGGAAGTAATAATGCCGCTATCTTTTCCTTGGATAACTTCCTAAAAGCAAAATCTGACGGAGCAAATACCGTAAAAGGACCATCGCTCTCTAATGTTTCTTCTAAATCTGCAGCTCTCACCGCTGCCAATAAGGTCTTGTGATGCTCGGAGCCTTCAGTGCTTTCAATAATTGTATTGTCCACAACAGACCGATCCAGCTCGGCCTCCGAACCCTGTCCGGTAATGGTACAAACGCATAATAGGCTTAAGATAAAAAGTGGGGCTCTTAAGTATTTCATTGTGGTGGGGTATCTGAAGTAGTCATTCAATATCGATGAACGGTATTATTATATCGACAATATACAATTTAGCACTAGATATCTGTTATGCGCACTGTGCAGTTCATAGAAATTAACAAAATATTAACAATATATTTTATCTAATTGGAATTGATTTGACCTTTAGCAATTACTATTTTTGAGAGAATGCTATAAAACCTATGCTATTTAAAAGAATAAATATCGCCACCAAACTGGCAAAGGTAAGAGACAAGTCGATTTCTGAAGAAGAATTACTGGCCAGTGTCTATGCCTTACTGGAAAAGGATAATGAACGGGAGAAACGCATACAGCAAAGCTTATCGAATAATTCAAGAGAAATTATCAACGATTTCAATTTTGATTTATTAGAAACAAAAAATATCTTCCATATTAATCAGATCAGAGAAACTTGTATAGATTATCGACTTCGTTTCCTGAATACTTCATATTTTAAAGGAGATATCCCTCTGGCGGCTATTAATAAGATTAAAAAGTTAGAAGAGCTTCATGATATTGAGATTCAGGGATATAAGATAATGGCTCCTTCCAAACTCTTTAGACTGGAAGACAAAGATGATCCCCTACTCTTTGCACCTATTGGTAACGATTATTTCTACCTCATCCATAAATGGGGGAAAGATTTACATCCTTTTCGCAGGATTTTGGTATGGCCTTTTAAGAATATTATTAACCTTGCACTATTGGTGGTTTTGATGAGTTATGCAGTAAGTCTGATGGTCCCGGACGGTTTATTTTCGAAAAATAATTCGGCTGCAGAGTTTTGGATCATTTTCTTCTTTATGTTCAAATCTATTGCCGCGATAGTAATATTTTATGGCTTCGCACTTGGGAAAAATTTTAATCCTGCTATTTGGCGAAGCAAGTACTTATGATAAGTACTCCCGGGAAGTCTACCTATTCATCAGAATTTCTTGCTTGCTTCTTCCTGACCTTGAAGCAGCGGATTTAGTTTATGAAAATCTGCTTCGGAACGCCGTCCAGGTCAATATTATCAATAAATGCTGGTTCCGGAATTGGCTTAATCCTCAACAATCCTCCCTTATTGCTGTCGCTCGATTTTTGATACCCTATAAGAATTAAGTTATTGGCGGTATCATAAGATACCATAGTAGTATCCCCAATTTCAAATTCGAACTGCCGCTCAGATGCTGTAAGGAAATTTTCAAAATAGTATAGTACTGCAGTATTTGTAGAAAAATCATATACTCCCGGAATATTGGGATAATCAGTTTCATCCAAATTGGTAGGCATTGGGTAGTATAAATTCCCGGCCGGACCGAATACGGAAACTTCAGAATATCCAAATTTAGGCTCCAAGCCTTCATTATAGCGCACTGTTTCCGTAACTGCCATAGAACTGCTATGGATGACCAGGTGCAATTCCGGATAGCTCACCATAATATTATTATCAACGGTCTTAAATATTCTCTGGGCACTATAATCCAGATTTAATTCATGAACCAAGGTTCCACTATTTGTATCAAAGACAATCAGAGCAAACTTGTCTTCTTCATCGGCATCCAATGAAAGAATAAATACTTTATTCAGAGCAAAGACAATTTGTACAGGTTCAAGCTCCAGTTCAATATCTGTAAATGTAATTTCTTCCGAGCTGGCATCAACAGTTCTAATAAAATAACTGGTATCCTCAACCCCAGTACCTGGTACAGCATAGGCCAGGAACATTGAATTGTCAGAATGCGTTATAGACTTCACAACCAATTCACAGTTGAGTAAATCTTCAAAAACTGCTATTTGTTTCGTAGCATAACTACTAAAATCAACTTTTGTGAGTTCCCCTGTACAATCCGGGTTTGTGGTGTACCAACTTATATTATACCCATCTCGGTAGCTATGTTCGGGTAAAGTAATGCTTTGGAAAGGGCTACTGACCGGATCCTTAGTAATAACCTCGGCATTAGCATTAAGTAAGGTCTCAGAAAGCGCCCCATTATGCGCAATAAGCACGGAATAATCAGCATCTGCATTTGGGCCTTCATCGTCTATAGGGGTAGAATTCTCAGTTTTAGTGCAACTGAGGGCCAAAACAGCCATTAGTACAAAGCACAGTCTGTAGGTATTCATAGCATTGGGATTTGGGGTCCAACACTACTACGCAGGAATCGAATACATTTTTTCTCTTTGCTCCTTGATAGCTTTATCGGACATATATTCATCAAACGTCAAATATCTGTCTATAGTATCTTTTGGAGTCAGTTCTATAATCCTATTTGCCACTGTCTGAGCAAATTGGTGGTCGTGTGTAGTAAACAAAACAGTCCCCTTAAAATTCTTTAGTGAGTTGTTAAATGCGGTAATACTTTCCAGGTCCAGATGATTGGTAGGTTCATCAAGCATCAGTACGTTTGCTCTTAACATCATCATTCTGCTAAGCATGCATCTTACTTTTTCTCCCCCGGAGAGTACTGTACACTTTTTCAAGGCTTCTTCACCACTAAATAACATTTTCCCTAAAAAGCCGCGGATATAGACCTCTTCGCGTTCTTCTTCGGTCTTCGCCCATTGTCTGAGCCAATCTACCAAATTGCTATTATCATTAAAAAAGGAAGAATTATCTGCAGGCAAATAAGATTGCGCTGTGGTGATTCCCCATTGAAATGAACCACTGTCCGCTTTGCGGTTGCCATTTATTATTTCGTAAAAGGCAGTGGTTGCCCTGGAATCTCTTGAGATCACTGCTACCTTATCACCTTTCGCCAAATTGATACTGGCATTCCTGAATAATAAATCACCATCTTCAGAAGTTGTAGAAAGTTTGTCCACATTAAGGATTTGATCCCCTGCTTCCCGTTCTCTTTCAAAAATAATTGCCGGATATCTCCTGCTAGAAGGTTTTATATCTGCGATATTGAGCTTTGCCAGCATTTTTTTCCTTGAAGTGGCCTGTTTACTTTTGGCTACATTGGCACTAAATCGCTGAATAAATTCTTGCAATTCTTTTGCCTTTTCTTCGGCTTTCCTGTTTTGCTGAGCCCTTTGTCTGGCTGCGAGCTGACTGCTTTCATACCAAAATGTATAATTGCCGGAATACAGATTGATCTTTCCAAAATCTATATCAGCAATATGCGTACAAACTGCATCAAGAAAATGCCTGTCGTGCGAAACTACAATTACTGTGTTTTCGTAATCTGCCAAGAAATTTTCCAACCAGTTGATCGTCTCATAATCCAGATCGTTGGTAGGTTCATCCATCACCAGTACATCCGGGTTTCCAAATAAGGCCTGAGCTAAAAGAACCCTCACCTTGAGTTTGGAATCAATATCAGACATAAGCGAATAGTGCAACCCTTCAGAAATACCAAGGTTAGATAAAAGAGCGGCAGCATCGCTATCAGCGTTCCATCCATTCATTTCTTCAAATGTCACCTGCAACTCTCCAATTTTATCTGCATTTTCATCCGAATAGTCCGCATAAAGGGCATCTATTTCTGTCTTGATCGAAAATAGTGTCTTATTGCCCATTACGACGGCCTCAAGAACAGTGTGCTGATCATAAGCATTATGGTCCTGTTCCAAAACAGACATTCTTTTTCCGGGTTCCAGGTTTATTTGCCCTGAAGTTGCTTCAATCTGGCCTGAAAGTATTCTAAGGAAAGTTGATTTCCCGGCGCCATTGGCCCCTATTACCCCATAACAATTTCCCTGGGTAAAACTTACATTTACCTCATCAAACAAAACCCTCTTACCAAATTGTACCGATAAATTTGAAACAGCTAACATATACGTGCCTTTAAATTTTTTGCAAAAATAGCGAAAACAAACTGTTGAACCAATAAACTTAATAACAGTTCTTTTGAACGAAGGTTTAACTTCTGTTAGGATTTTTTAACGCCCTATTAACAGCGCGAAGATTCAGGTTTGACTAGATTTGCTTCGATATGGCAGATATATTTATATGAATAAATTTTTATTTTGTCTCTCACTTTTCTTGCTGATGGCATGTGACGAAGAGAAAAAGGAGTCACCAACTGTATTTTTTGCCGGGGAAATTGTAAATCCCACCAGTGATCATATCGTCCTTTACCGGGGAGATGTGGTTATTGATTCTGCATTACTAGATGAGAGCAACAGGTTTAGTATTAAACTGGATTCTGTCCGGCCCGGGCTTCATCATTTCTATCATTATCCTGAATATCAGTTTGTGTACCTTGGAAAAGGCGATAGCATTCAATTAAGGCTCAATACAATTGAGTTTGATGAATCTCTGGTTTTTTCTGGAATTGGCGAAGAAGTCAATAATTTTTTAATTGAGATGTTTCTGGTTCACGAAAATGAAAAAGAGATGGTTTATTCTCTTTACCATTTAGAACCAAATTTGTTTATTTCAAAGACAGATTCATTAAGAGCAACTAAACTTCAGGCCTTAGAGTCACTTGCAAAAGAAACGCAACTTTCGGAATGTGCATACAATATAGCCAAGGCCAATATTAATTACGAATCATATATCTCCAGAGAGGCCTATCCATTTTACCACAAGAGGAACAAAGGTGAAAAAGACATACACCATCTTCCAAAAGATTTCTATGATTACAGAAAACAAATAAATTATAAGGATGAGGATCTTACCTATTTAAGGCCCTATTATAATTTCATGATCTACCATCTTGGAAATTTGGCCTATATGGAATGTAAGGACAACTGCGGAGGAGACATGAATATAGCTTCTAACCAACTGCACTATAACAGGCATAAGTTAAAACTTACAGATAGTCTGATTAAGCAAGCAGAATTAAGAGATAATTTGTTCAGACATTTTGCAGTCAACTATTTACTTAAACCAGATCAGGAAGAGAATATACACGCTTTTATAGCTGAATTTAAAGATCGCTCTGGGAACAACAGACATATGGATGAAATTACCAATCTGTATGAAGGGATCAAAAAAATGCAGCCCGAAAAAGAACTACCAGACTTTATTGTGCATACTACTGATGATCAGAAGGTGTCTTTAAAAGAAATTACTGCAAATAAAAATGTGGTTTTCTACTTCTGGTCAGGAGCAGAACAGAAGCACTTTAGGAATATCACTAAACGAATAGCCAAATTAAAGAAAGAGCATCCGGAATATACCTTTATCGGTTTAAACATGAGAACCGACAAATTGCGTTGGAAGTCGATCGTTGAAACAAGCGGCTTAGACAAGGACGAGCAGTTCTGGACGGAAGATTTTGAGGAAGCTTCTCATACCCTTGTTGTTTACGATGCAAATAAAAGCATCATATGCAAAGATGGTGTTATCGTTGATGCTTTTGCCAACGTATGGTCTTCCTTCTAAATACAGATTAGAAAATAAAAACCCGGTAATCTATAGAATGGATTACCGGGTTTTTTTTGCAATCGTTATTTCTAGTTCCCTTTCTTATAATCAGCCAGAAATTTTTCCAGGCCAATATCTGTCAGTGGATGTTTTAACAGGCCATCAATTGAAGACAAGGGCCCGGTCATAACATCTGCTCCCAATTTTGCACAATCAATTACGTGCATAGTATGTCTTATAGATGCTGCAAGTATCTGTGTTTCAAATCCGTAGTTGTCATATATAAGTCGGATCTCGGCAATCAGATTAAGACCATCGGTAGAAATATCATCCAGTCTTCCCAGGAAAGGAGAGACATAATTTGCTCCCGCTTTTGCAGCTAATAAAGCCTGCCCCGGAGAGAACACTAAGGTACAATTGGTTCTTATCCCTTTATCTGAAAAGTATTTAAGCGCTTTTACCCCGTCTCTAATCATCGGTACTTTAACAACAATCTGCTCATGTAATTCTGCAAGCTCCTCACCTTCTTTAATCATCCCATCAATGTCTGTTGCAATCACTTCGGCAGAAACATCTCCGTCTACAATATTACAAATGTCCACGTAGTGCTTTAAAATATTATTTCGTCCACTAATGCCTTCTTTGGCCATCAATGACGGATTGGTGGTTACCCCGTCCAAAACACCAAGTTCCTGTGCCTCACGTATTTGGTCCAAATTTGCAGTATCAATAAAAAATTTCATATGCTTCTCCTGTTAATTAGTACAATTTATTCTTTGTTTTTGTTAAGCTTCTTAACGGTACACAAAACTACAACTTATAATGGTTTAATAGCAGGCGTTCATACACTTTATCGGGCAATAACCGCTTTAATACCAATGAGAATTTCTGCATCGGACTACCTACTTTATAATGTACCTTTGGCTTCCTGGTCCTGATAATCTGAAGTACTTTCCTGGCCACCATGTCCGGATCGCCACCCTTATCTACATGTTCATTGATCATTTGAAGTGTGTTTCCATATCCTTCTTTATAGGGTGATACTTCGCCGATTGGCGAATGATATCTCCCTGCAGCTATATTTGTGGCAAAATCTCCAGGTGCCAAATTGGTGATATGAACGCCAAAACTTTTAGTTTCCATTCTCAGGGCTTCAGTGATCAGTCCAAGAGCTCCTTTACTTGAAGAGTAAATTCCACGGTAAGGCAAACCCATATAACCGGCAATAGATGTTATATTGATAATCAGGCCAGATCCCCGCCGTCTCATATAAGGAAGCACTGCCTTAATTACATGAATTGGGCCGTGTAAATTGGTCTCAAATGCCTTTAGTATTTCCTTATGCGGTGTTTCTTCTATGGGCCCGGTAATACCAATACCCGCGTTATTGATAAGGATATCTATCTGACCCTCCCTGGAAATAACTTCTTCAACAGCAGTTTTTATGGTTGGGGGTTCACATACATCGAGCTCAAGAAGATTAAAGTCATTAAAACCAGGATAATTATGCTTGCTCCTTGTAGTGCCATAGACCTTAAAGCCTTTAGCTTTTAAATAAGTTCCGATGGCCTTGCCAATTCCAGAAGATCCTCCCGTGATCAATACAACCCTTTGTTCCATAATTGCACAAATAAACAAATAAAACTGTGAGAATGGAAATCGGACCTGTGCGGATTATTACATGGCCATTGAAAGCACTAAACTTAATACGATTTTTGTTGTTGAATAGCAGGTACAAAAAAAGGCAAGCTACCTACATCGCACCGCTACGACCGCATACCCTTGCTGCGTTCCCACCCTGGGGGATTCTGCAGGAGCTGGTCGTGTAGGACTTGCCAACTGCAAATATACAACCCTTTTAATTTTAAGGCAATATTTTAGATTCTAAATTTATTGAATTACCTTGCTTTTCAAAGTGAAAAAAACCTATGAATTCCCTCAAATTTATTGCATACAGCAGCATTGTTCTTTTTGTATTAGCCTGTGGTGGAGAAAAGGATCCCAGCCGTTTTTTCGATATCCGAATTGATGGTAACAAAAAACAATTTCAGGTCAACCAAACTATCGCTGTTGACATCAGCAATAAGGCAGATAAAACAATAGACGAAGTTACTTTTTCTATTGACGGCAAAGAACTGGATGCTACAAATAATCAGATAACACTGGATGTTGCAAAACTGGGAAACAAGGTACTTAATGCCAGAATAAATTTCGAAGGTCAAACAGTAGATATTTCCAGAAAGATAAAGGTGCTGGCAGATAAAGCCCCTGAGATATATACCTATGAAATATTAAATGAGTTTCCCCACGATACGTCTGCTTATACTCAGGGCTTAGAGTTTTATAACGATACTTTATATGAGGGAACTGGTAAAAACGGCAATTCATCTCTGCGAAAAGTAGATTATAAAACTGGTGAGGTCCTGGCTAAGATAGATCTGGAAAACAATTTTTTTGGTGAAGGGATTACCATTCTCAATGGAAAAATTTTTCAACTGACCTGGCGCAGTAAAATTGGCTTTGTTTACGATCTGGAAAGTTTTAAAAAAACAGATAGTTTTCAATACGGTCAAAGTAAAGAAGGATGGGGGCTCTGTAATAACGGCGAAATACTTTTTAAAAGTGATGGTACCGAGAAAATATGGTTGCTTAATCCTGAAACACTTGTAGAAGAGGGTTTTATACAAACAGTTACCAATAAATCTATTTTTAACAAGGCCAATGAACTGGAATACGTAGACGGGAAACTTTATGCTAATGTTTGGCAAAAAGAAAGTATGATGATAATAGATTCGGGCAGCGGGGCAATAGAGGGTGTAATTAATTTTGGAGGATTAAAAAACAAAACTAAAAAACCAAACGATACAGATGCGGTATTAAACGGGGTGGCCTATCATCCGGAAAGAAAAACTTTTTTTGTTACCGGGAAATATTGGGATAAATTATTTGAGGTTCAGATAAAGAAAAAGGCCCCATGAAACCATTTATAAAGAAAATAACAGTAAAAAAGGCAGACCTGGACGATCTTGATCATGTTAACAATGTAAGATATGTGCAGTGGATTCAGGATATATCTAAAGAGCATTGGGAAAAAAGTGTTCCCGAAAAGTTGAATAATGCCGTAATATGGGTTGTTCAAAACCACAATATCACGTATAAAGGTGCTGCTAAATTAGGAGATGTAATTACTCTTAAAACCTATATAGCTGCCACTAAAGGGGCAACTTCACACAGGGTGGTTGAGATGAGAAATGAGCAAACCGGGGAACTACTTCTTGAATCTAAAACTACCTGGTGCTTGTTAGACCCCAAAACTTTTCGCCCAATGCGCATTTCAGGGGAGATCAGCGCAATATTTGCCGATAAGGAGAGTTAGAAAAACATGCGCTCATACTTCTGTTTACTTCCTATTGTTCTACTCATGATATTCTGGAGTTCGTGCAGAAAAGATTTTGAATACGGTTTTAGTACCGGCAGACTAGAGTTTTCTAAGGATACTGTATTTCTGGATACTGTATTTACAAATATCGGAAGTAGCACCTATACCCTTAAAGTTTATAACAGAAGCCGGGACGATATATTAATCCCGACCATTGCATTAGCACAAGGAGAAGCTAGTAGTTACCGCCTGAATGTTGATGGCATTCCCGGTAAATCATTTGAAGACATTCCCATCTTAGCCCAGGACAGTATTTTTATTTTTGTCGAAACTACTTATGACATTGCCCCGACAAATCAAAACGAATTTCTGTATACAGACTTGCTACAGTTCGATTCTGGGAGCAATTTACAGCAAGTCCCTATCGTAACTCTTATAAAAGATGCTGTATTTCTTTATCCTTCGGTATTGGCAGATGGCAGTAAAGAAACGCTGTTTCTCGGGCTGGATGAAGAAGGCAATGAAATAAGAATTGAAGGTTTTATCCTTCAGGATAACCAACTGAATTTCAATAATGAAAAACCCTATGTAATTTATGGTTATGCTGCTGTGGCCGAAAATAAAATTCTTACCATCGAGGCAGGCACCCGGGTCCACTTTCATAAAGATTCCGGGATGCTAATAGGTCAGGGAGGTACTCTGCAAGTTAACGGAAGTCTGAGTACCAATCCGGAGATCATGGAAAACGAGGTAATCTTTGAAGGCGACAGATTAGAAACGGCGCTCTCCGAGGTTCCGGGACAATGGGGAACAATTTGGCTTTCTCAGGGTAGTTTAAACAATGTAATTGATCATCTTACCGTTAAGAATGCCACCCTTGGGATGCTGGTAGAGGGACTTTCAGTATCCGCCATCCCAACGCTTACCATAAAAAATAGTCAGATACACAATAGTGCCACAATAAATATCTGGGCCAGACAATCCGAGATTCAGGCCGAAAACGTTATCCTGGGCAATGCCGGAAATACATCCCTTAAATGCTCTCTTGGCGGGGAGTATTCATTTATTCATACTACAATTGCCAACTACTGGAGCAATGGTTTTAGAAGTGGTACAGCCCTGGAGCTCAGTAACTTTGAAACCGACGGTAATAATGAAATACAGACTGGTGATTTAATCGCTGCTAATTTTACAAATTGCATCATAGATGGAAACATCTCCAGGGAACTATCTTTAAACACCATGGAAGGCGCGACATTTAACTTTACATTTAAAAATTCTATGTTGAAATTTCGGGATCTTAACAATCAGTTTGCAGATAACCCACTTTACGATTTTACCAATCCGGACTACTACAACACCCTGATTCTCAACGAAGATACCAACTTTCTCGACACTGCAAATAGCGATTTTAGAATAGGCTCATCTTCATTTGCCATAGATATTGCAGACACTGATGCGGCAGCCTTGGTACCCCTGGATATTTTTGGAACGGACAGAACCGAAACCCCGGATATTGGCGCAATCGAATTTCTAGTACAATAATTTGTTCGTAGTAGATTTCATTTTTGAAAGAAATTTCCTTCAATCTAGTTCATTTTCAACGATTTATAACAAAAACCTTAATAATTCTATGGTAAATATATAGTACTTTCTCATTTTGTATTACTACTTTGTACCTCAAATTAAGTTGAATTGGACTACACCTATACCATCATAGATTCTGAAGCCACTTCCCAGCTCCAATTGGAGCATTATCTGGAAGACTACGGGGATTTTTTATGTGTAGCCCAGGCTAGAAATAGCCATGACGGCCTGGATGCCATCCTTAAACACCTCCCGGACTTAGTTTTTGTTAATCTCAACGAAACGGCATACGAATATTTTCATATGGTAACTCAATTGCACCAATATGTCAAAGAATTACCATTGGTTATTGGGATTTCCAGGGGCAAGGAATACGCGTATGAGGCACTCAAGAATAACTTCTTCGATTATTGGTTAATGCCATACAGCGAATTTGATATCAGGAAAACCATTCTGAAGCTGCGCAAAAACATGCCGAAAGAGGTAGTTTCTCAAACACTCTGCTTAAAATCGTATAAGGATTTTCAATACCTGGAAACTGCAGATATCCTTTATCTAAAGGCCGATAATAATGCAACGGATTTTATTATGCGCGATGGCCGAACCATAAGCGCATTTAAGACCTTAAAGAGCTTTGAACAACAACTCCCTGATAATTTTATCAGAATTCACCAGAGTTATATTCTAAATACGCATTATGTTTCCAGGATAAATTACGGCAAGGCTATTTGTGCCTTGAAATCCGGAAAGACGCAACTCCCCTTTTCTAAAACGTACAAGCAAAACATAGATAACCTTAAAACACTGCTTGCGAAAAACACAATTACCTCCTTTAATTAAGTAAATTCTCACAGAAACAGTATAATTACTCCTAAAGGCTGTTCATCTACTAAAACATTTTCTTTTACACAATACCCTTGGGTACTCCTTCTTAGTTTAGCTACAGAACAACAAATCAAAACAAATAATCCCAAAAACAGAAGAAGATGAAAAAGGTACTAAGTGTATTAGCAATTGCAATTTTTAGTTTAGGAATGATTTCATGCGAACCAGAAAATACTGTTGACGAGACAGATGCCCTATACAAATTAGACAAGTCTGCCAGCGATGATGATTATCTTCCACCAAGTGGAGGTAGCGGCGGAAGATAAGCCCTATAACAACGATAAAACCAATTGCCTTAAATATTTCATTTAAGGCTTTTTTTCTATCTTGTATGTAATGACTGAAAAGAGAAATTTTTACTCCTGTTTTTCAATATTCACGGTTCTTTTTTGTGTGGTTTTGTGCTGTACTCTTTCCTGTAAAAACAAGTCTAATGCGGGCCGGTATGACAATGCAGCCACCCAAACTGATAGTGTTGATTTATTTATTGACCAGTCTCAGAATAACACCAATTCCGTTGATGACCGGCGACGTTATTTGGATAAGGCCTATTCACTGGTACAGAAGAAACAAGATGACACTCCTAAAATCCGTCAACTTACTAAGATTCAGTGGAATTTTCTGGACCTGCAGGATTCCCTTCAATTCCGGCAATCCAATAGGCAAACCAGGAAACTCGCGCGAGCATTAAACGACTCTTTAAGGATAGGAATTACCGATTGGGACCTGGGTACATTCTTTAACCGTGAAAATTTAAAAGACAGTGCCTTTTTCTACTTAAACAATGCACAAAAAATTTTCATATCCATTAGACAGGAGGAGGAAGCCGGGATTACTTTATATGACATTGCCCGATTACAAGCAAGAGTAAAGGATTATACTGGCAGTGAAAGCAACGCGATAAGGGCTATTGAGTTTCTAAAACCATTAGAGGATTATGCCATGCTATACCGCTGTTTTAACCTTTTAGGAGTAGTAACCAAGGATTTGGGAGAATATGAACGGGCTTTGGAATATTATAATACAGCAATTGAGTATCTCCAAAAAATTGAGGGAAGTAACACAACTCAATTGGCAATGTATAACAATATTGGGGTTGTTCACCGGGAACTTGGTAATTTTGAAGAAGCAAAAACGAATTTTATAAGGACGCTATCCACTGATAGCCTGCAATTTAAAACTCCGAAGTTATATGCCAGGGCATTAAATAATTGGGCGTATTGTAAATTTAAAGCAGGTGACCCTGAAAATATTGAAAGTGAATTTAAACAAGCGCTTCATATTAGAAATAATGAGAACGATCTTGAAGGTCTTGCCGGTAGCAATTATTACCTGGCTGAATTTTATCTGGCCAGGAAAGATTCGGGCAGGGCTCAGCACCATGCATTAGAAGCCAAAAAGTTTGCAGAGTTGAGCCAAAATAATGACCGGTTATTGGAAACTCTGGCCTTGATTCCTAAAATAAACCCCGGGAATTCGGCCGAATTTAGCCTTCATTACTTCGATTTAAACGATAGCCTGTTGAAAGCAGAACGGCAAGTCCGAAACAAGTTTGCCCGCATACAGTTCGAAACCGAAGAAGTTGAAGCAGAAAATCTGGTCTTAGCCAGACAAAATCAGTTGTGGATCGGCATTGCTTTAGGGGTATTTCTTTTAGCACTTTTGATCTTTATAATTATTTCCCAAAGAATCAGGAATCAAAAACTGAAATTTCAGCAGCAGCAGCAAGAAGCCAATAACGAGATTTTTAGTCTCATGATGGCTCAAAATCAAAAAATAGAGGAAGGAAAAAAATCTGAACAAAAACGGATTTCGGAAGAACTACATGACGGGGTTCTTGGAGAAATGAATGGAGCCCGCATGATTCTTATGGGCCTTAACCAAAAAACAGACGAAAACGCTATTGCCATGAGATCATCCGCAATTTCTAAATTGCAGGAGGTACAGGAAGAGATACGAACTATTTCCCATGAATTGAGCGATGCGGCCTACCAAAAATTTCATAACTTTATTATCTCTATCCAGGAACTGTTAACCTCAGTTGGAAATTCTGCTGCTTTAGAGCACAGTTTCACCTATGAAGAACAAATAGATTGGGATAACCTGTCTGCAGATATTACTATCAACCTCTACAGGATTATACAGGAATGTTTAATGAATTGTGTTAAACATGCATCGGCAAAGAACATTTTCCTGGATATTACGGCAGAAGGGGAAGTACTGCTTGTGCAAATAGAAGATGACGGCAAAGGTTTTGATCCCAAAAAAGGGAAAAAAGGTATCGGTCATAAAAATATCAGCTCCAGGGTAGAAAAAATAAATGGTAGCTGGTCCGTGAATTCTGCGAAAGGAGATGGAACCCTGGTTACAATTAAAATTCCTTTAGTATATTCGACATCTCCTTTGGAAAAAGAATTAGTGTCTAAGGACAAATAATAAGCGCACTGCAGAAGATATGGATGTAGTTAAAATTTTAGCGGTAGACGATCATGAAATGACTACTCTTGGGTACAAGTTTATTCTGGAAGATTCGAAATTTGAAAACTTCAGCGTCCAAATGGATACGGCCAAAACCTTTGATGAAGCCAAACAAAAGATCCAGGATGCAGCCAAGAATATTCCATTTACCATTATCCTTTTGGATATTCAACTGTCCCAGATCACTGAAGAACCTCAGCAAACGGGAGAAGAATTGGGAATTTTTGCCAGAGAAGTATCTCCAACGTCCAAAATTGTATTTATGTCCTCGTTCAGCGATAACTACCGAATTAATAGTATCCTGGAAAGTGTAGACCCTGAAGGCTATATGGTAAAGTCCGAAATAGACCAACTAAGCCTTCAAACCATGGTACGAACGGTCATAGACAATCCACCCTATTATACACAGAAGGCCTTGAAGGCTATTCGAAAGCGAATGGCGAACAATATTCACCTGGACGACAACGACAGAAAAATTCTATATTACCTTTCCATAGGCACTAAAACAAAGGATATGGTGAACCATATCTCACTTTCTCTACCCGGTATTGAGAATAGAAAAAGGCAATTGAAAATGCTATTTGGGGTTGAAAAGCAAAACGATCAGGCCCTGATTACCGAGTCGAGAAAAAGGGGATTTATATAATATTTTCTGATATATCCTTTTACCTTGGCACTTCCCAACCTCTTTAGAAGTCAACAGACCATCAAAAAAAAAAATAAAAACCATAATAATTCTATGGTTTTTATATAGTGAGCTGTAAGCTATTAACGTTAATTTTACCATAGAAGTGTATTTTAATACTATGGTGACGCATGCGGATAGATCAAAACAACTTTAAAAGTAATCTCAAACTGAAATTAGACAGCAACCCTCAAATTATAGGGTTAGACGCATTTAAACGCAGTTTGGAGAAAGAACATTTTTCCGAAGTAAGCATTTTTAATTGCTCTCCTAATACGCAATTTGCGAAATTGGTTATTGAGATGAAGTGTAAAATAGAACTGGTAGAAGTCCTGTTTCATGCTCAAAAAGGTACCTGGGGAGCAATCTCAGAGGATTATGAATCCACTGCTGTGGCAACAGCGTTTTCCAATTCGCTTATAGAATTACAACGACTTAATACTTTACCTATAGATATTGAGGAACTTACAATTATGCTGGACGATTCCTTAATTATTATTAAAAAAATATATCACAATAGTATTCAGGAGCAGTTGGGTAATATCATAAAAACCATAGCTGAAAATTATGTACACCTCACAAAAGGACTAACTGAGGCTCCTTACGAAATTTACATCCCGGTCTTCGAAGAAGATTTTCCCGAAAATGACGACAGGCTCAACAATATAAATTCTGGAAATAGCAGCAAAAAGGACTACTTTGCTTTCTGGGGTTTATATTTCGACTCGGAAGAAGATGCCGTGATCTATGATCTTTGCAACAAATCTATTATTTCTGGCGACTTGTACATGCTAAATCATTGATTTACAATGGAAAACCAGTATTTAGGGCTATTGGTTTTCCATTTACGGCACTCTTATTATTTAAATAAAGGTCTGTGACCCATTAATTTATTCACACGCAATTTTACCGAATTACAGACGCTGTCATCCTCAGGATTGGTAAGCACCTCATCTATGAAATCAACAATTGTTGCCATTTCATCCTCTAAGAGCCCCCTGGTGGTAATTGCAGCAGTTCCCAAGCGAATTCCGGAAGTAACAAAAGGAGATTTATCATCAAAAGGAACCATGTTTTTATTTGCTGTAATATCCGCATTTACCAGGGCTTTTTCAGCATCTTTGCCAGTTATATTCTTATTTCTCAGATCTATAAGCATCATATGATTATCTGTTCCTCCGGAAATAATTTTATATCCCTTATCTACAAAGGCGGCTGCCATGGCCGCGGCATTTTTCTTGACCTGCAACTGATAATGAAGGAAATTATCAGACAAGGCTTCACCAAAGGCTATGGCCTTGGCGGCAATAATATGTTCTAATGGTCCTCCCTGATTCCCAGGGAAAACGGCAAGATCCAACAGCGAAGACATCTTTCTTAAGTTTCCGTTTTTCAATCGGATGCCAAATGGGTTTTCAAAATCTGTCCCCATCATAATCATTCCTCCCCTGGGCCCTCTAAGGGTCTTATGAGTGGTTGTAGTTACCACATGACAATGAGGAAGAGGATCGTTTAATATCCCCTTGGCTATTAACCCAGCAGGATGAGCAATGTCGGCAAGCAATAAGGCGTTCACACTATCGGCAATTTCACGAAACCTTTTAAAATCCATATCCCTGCTATAGGCAGAAGCACCGGCAATGATTAATTTAGGCTTCTCCTTATTAGCTATTTCCTGAATTTTGTCATAATTCAATACCCCGGTAGCCTCCTCAACCCCATAAAAAACAGGATTATACAGCTTGCCCGAAAAATTAACCGGAGAACCATGAGTTAAATGGCCACCATGCGAAAGATCGAAACCAAGAATGGTATCTCCCGGGCTAAGGCAGGCATGAAAAACAGCAGAATTAGCTTGCGATCCCGAGTGGGGCTGCACATTAACATAAACAGCACCAAACAATTCTTTGGCCCTGTCTATGGCTAACTGTTCTATTTTATCCACAACTTCGCATCCTCCATAATACCTTTTTCCCGGATATCCTTCAGCATACTTATTAGTTAAAACAGATCCGGCAGCCTCCATTACCGCCTCACTGGTAAAATTTTCGGAGGCTATAAGTTCAATACCGTTGATTTGTCTTTCTTTTTCCTCTTCTATAAGGTCAAAAATTTCATGGTCGCGTTGCATAGTTTTCAATTCTGTTAAATGATCGGTAAAAGTACAAATTGAATACCTTTAATAAGAAGAAAATAATATATTTGATCAGGAATTTATCAAACGAAAATTAACAATACTGTTATGCCCGAAAAATCTAATGATCCGCACAAAACTTCCTGGATTCCCGTACCTCAAAATTCTGATTTCCCTATTCAAAATATCCCTTTTGGAGTTTTCCTGACAAGAGATGATGTAATCACCATTGGTACAAGGATTGGAGATCAGGCCATAGATCTGGGCGCACTGCATCAATTAGGTTATTTTAAAGATATTCCGCTTACCGATGACATATTTCTACAGGACACCTTAAACGATTTTATATCCGATGGAAAAAAAACCTGGCGATTGGTGAGAAACCGTATTAGCGAAATTTTTGACAGTGGAAATCCGGAACTACAAGGCAATAAGGAACATCAGAAAATTGTATTGTTTACCATGGATGAAGTAGAAATGCAACTTCCTGTTCAAATTGGGGATTATACCGATTTTTATTCCAGTAAGGAACACGCTACTAATGTAGGCAAGATGTTTCGCGATCCGGAAAATGCCCTGTTGCCCAATTGGTTACATATACCGGTAGGTTATCACGGGAGAAGCTCTACCATTATTCCCAGTGGAACGCCTATAAGAAGGCCAATGGGGCAAACGCTTCCAAAAGGAAGTACGAGCCCGGTATACGGCGCCTCCAAAATGGTTGATTTTGAATTGGAAATGGCTTTCATCACTACTGATGCCAATATTATGGGTGAGCCCATTCCTATTGAAGAGGCAGAGGATTATATTTTTGGGCTGGTGCTTTTCAACGATTGGAGTGCCAGGGATATGCAGAAATGGGAATATGTACCCCTTGGCCCCTTCCTGGCGAAAAACTTTGCTTCTTCCATATCTCCCTGGATAGTCACCCTGGATGCCCTGACTCCTTTTCGTGTCCCTAGTCCAGCTCAGGATCCTGAACCACTACCCTATTTGCAACAAAAGGGTGATAAAAGCTATGACATACATCTTGAGGTGGCCATTACACCCGATAAAGGAGAACCTACCACGGTTACCCGATCCAATTTCAGGCATATGTACTGGACAATGGCACAACAATTAACTCATCATACGGTGAACGGCTGTAAAGTAAACAGCGGGGATATGATGGGGAGTGGTACTATTTCCGGGGCTACCCCCGATTCCTATGGCTCCATGTTAGAGTTAGCATGGCAGGGAACACAACCCATTACGCTAAGCAATGGGGAATTAAGAAAGTCTATCAATGACCTGGACACCGTTACTTTGAAAGGGTTTTGTGAGAAAGACGGCTTACGGATAGGATTCGGTGAGGTATCCACTAAACTACTACCCGCTTTAACTACAGAATAAGGTAAAAATACATTCATATAAAGGATTTCATCGAACTTATACGATAGATAGTCGTTTTGCGTTATGTTAAAAGTCCATTTTGGCACAGCTATTGGATTTAACCAACAAAATCATAAAAGATAACGTCATGAAAAAAACACTACTTTATAGTTCGATATTGGTTTTTTTGATCGCTTGCGGAGGGGTCAAAAAGACCCAAGAAGCAGTAAACACAGGTAATTACACCAGTGCAATCAATAATGCCCTGCGAAATATTTCCGATAACAAGAATAAAAAGAGCCATCAGCCTTATATCTTAATTTTAGAAGAAGCATTTCAGAAAAATACTGAAAGAGAATTACAGAATATCTCTTTTTTAAAAAATGATGGGAATCCGGCTAATTTAGAAGCAATCTATACTTCTTATAGTCAGCTTAAAAATATTCAGGAACGTATTAGACCCTTATTGCCCTTGCAAATATTTGATGAAAACAGAAACGCCAGATTTTCTTTCAACAATTATGACGAGGATATCCTTGCTTCAAAAGAGGAATTATCAGATTATTTGTATAGCAATGCCAATAATCTACTGGCCAATGCCTCTAGTAAATTTGACTATAGGAATGCCTATGAAGATTTTAAGTATCTGGAAGAAATCAACCCGGGTTTCAGCGACACTAAAGAAAAGATGGAACTGGCCCACATAAAGGGATTGGATTATGTTAAGGTGAATGTAGTTAATGATACAGACCAGATTGTTCCTGAGCGTCTGGAAGAAGAATTGTTGAATTTTAATACATATGGTCTTAATGATCTATGGACAGAGTATCATGCAAATCCTCTTAAGAATATAGATTATGATTATGAGATGCAGGTAGCCTTCAGAAACATTAACATTACTCCTGAACAAATAAGTGAAAAACAGCTTATAAAAGAGAAACAAATCAAGGACGGATATGAATACCTTGAAGACGAAAATGGTAACCTGGTGAAGGATAGCCTTGGAAATGAGATTAAAATTGATCGTTTAAAAACCGTAAGGTGTAATTTTTATCAGTTTACACAGCACAAGGCCGCTCAGGTTGTTGGTAACGTTCAGTACATAGACTTGAAAACGAAACAAGCAGTGAATTCATACCCATTATCCAGTGAATTTATTTTTGAGCATATTTATGCCAATTATAATGGCGATAAAAGAGCGTTGGATAACAATTTGGTTTCCCTGTTAAATCTTGCTGCAGTACCATTTCCCTCAAACGAGCAAATGGTTTATGATGCAGGGGAAGATTTAAAATCTCGTCTGAAGAATATTATTATCAGGCATAAGTTCAACTAAATTAAAAAGCCCCGGCCCAAAAGCCGGGGCTTTTTTTTAAATATAATTTTCCAGAGCCATTTCAGAAATACCCCCATGAGAATTGTGCGCCACTACCTCTCCGTTTTTAATCACCAGTAACTGTGGTGATTGATGATAAACCCCAAATTTCTCTGCTACTTTATTTGATATTTGCCGATAAGCATGTAAATCAAGATAATACAAATCTGCCGCTTTCGGTTCCAGACTATAACTTTGTTTAAACATTCTAAGTACCATACCACTTATACCACAGCTTGTAGAGTGTTTAAATATAAACTGAGGCCGGTCTTCTGACATTTTCTCGATCTCTTCTAATTGATCTAAACTATTTAATGATATCCAGGCAGCCTTGCCATTATCATTGTTTTCCCCTGAACTACTATTTCCAAATATTGAACTGAATATTCCCATTTTATTACTATTACCCAGATTGGTCGGCACTTCTATAATTCCTTACACTGCCGTAATGACTTGTTTTTAAGGCTATAAGGTGTCATTTTGTCTACTTTGGCCTATTGGTAAGGTTGTTGAACTATGCTAGAAAAATTGATATACACCACAAAGATATACTATAATGAACATAAATAATTTTACTATAAAATCCCAGGAAGTTATTCAGCAGGCACAACAGCTTGCTCAGGAAATGGAACATCAGCAACTAGAAAATGAACATCTCTTTAAAGCGATATTCACAGTAGATGAAAATGTATTACCCTTTATTCTTAAAAAGTTGCAGGTCAACATTCCCATGGTGAATCAAATCCTGGAGAAAGAACTGGAACGTTTTCCAAAAGTTACTGGCGGACAACTTCAATTTTCTAATGAGGCAGGTAAAACTGTAAACGAGGCCAGCATTATAGCCAAGAAGATGGAGGATGAATATGTCTCAATAGAACATTTCATTTTAGCCATCTTTAAATCCAAAAGCAAAATTTCTCAGATTCTTAAAGATCAGGGAGTAGCAGAAAAAGACCTTAAAGCCGCCATAGAAGAACTTCGCAAAGGTGGGAAGGTGACCTCACAGAGCGCAGAAGAAACTTATAATTCCTTGAGCAAATATGCGAGAAATCTCAACGAACTCGCAGATAGCGGCAAATTAGATCCGGTTATTGGAAGGGATGAAGAAATCAGAAGAATTTTACAAATACTTTCCAGAAGAACCAAGAACAATCCCATGTTGGTTGGAGCACCCGGTACGGGTAAAACTGCCATTGCCGAGGGCTTGGCCCATAGAATTATCCAGGGCGATATCCCCGAAAATTTAAAAGATAAAATCATCTACTCCCTGGACATGGGTGCGCTAATCGCCGGAGCTAAATACAAGGGTGAGTTTGAAGAACGGCTCAAAGCGGTGATTAAAGAGGTAACATCGTCTGATGGGAACATTGTTCTCTTTATTGATGAAATCCACACTCTTGTGGGCGCTGGTGGGGGCCAAGGAGCCATGGATGCTGCCAACATCCTGAAGCCAGCTTTGGCCAGGGGAGAATTGCGCGCAATTGGTGCAACCACCTTAGATGAATATCAGAAGTACTTTGAAAAAGATAAAGCCCTGGAGCGAAGATTCCAGAAAGTTGTGGTTAACGAACCTGATACAGAAAGTGCAATTTCTATTTTAAGGGGTTTAAAAGAAAAGTATGAAGCACATCATAAAGTGAGAATAAAAGATGAAGCTGTCATTGCCGCTGTTGAATTATCCCAGCGTTACATTACCGATAGGTTTCTGCCAGATAAAGCAATTGACCTTATGGACGAGGCCGCCTCCAAATTGAGAATGGAAATAAATTCGAAACCTGAGGAGTTAGATGTCCTGGACCGAAAAATAATGCAACTGGAAATAGAGATCGAAGCAATTAAAAGAGAGAACGACAAAGCCAAACTCAGTTTATTGAACAGTGAGCTTGGCAATTTCAAAGAAGAGCGTTCCGAAATATTTGCTAAATGGGAAAGTGAAAAGACCGTTGTAGATAACATCCAAAAAACAAAACAGGATATTGAAAACTTCAAGCTGGAAGCTGAGCGTGCAGAAAGAAGCGGAGATTATGGGAAGGTTGCAGAATTGAGATACGGTAAAATTAAGGATGCCCAGGAAAAACTGGATAAACTACAAATTGCTCTTGCAGAGCAGCAGAAAGCCGGAACTTTAATAAAGGAGGAGGTTACCAATGAGGATATTGCAGAAGTGGTAGCTAAATGGACTGGCATCCCCGTAACGAAAATGTTACAAAGTGAGCGTGAAAAACTCCTGAAACTGGAAGAAGTTTTACATAAAAGAGTAGTTGGGCAGGAAGAAGCCATTCAGGCAGTGTCCGATGCCATCAGGCGCAGCAGGGCAGGCTTGCAAGATGCCAAGAGGCCCATAGGATCATTCCTCTTTTTAGGGACCACTGGGGTGGGTAAAACAGAATTGGCGAAAACTCTTGCTGCGTATTTATTCGATGATGAAAATGCTATGACAAGAATAGATATGAGTGAATATCAGGAACGCCATGCCGTGAGCAGACTGGTTGGCGCACCTCCCGGATACGTTGGCTATGACGAAGGTGGGCAACTTACCGAAGCAGTAAGAAGAAGGCCTTATTCCGTAGTATTGCTCGATGAAATAGAGAAAGCACATCCGGATACTTTCAACATATTGCTTCAGGTATTAGATGAAGGAAGACTTACTGATAACAAAGGTAGAGTGGCCGATTTTAAGAATACTATCATTATAATGACCAGTAATATGGGCAGTCATTTAATACAGGAAAAATTTGGAGATGGAGTTGATCTGCACACCGCGGCAGAAGCCTCCAAGGTAGAGGTACTCGCATTATTAAGGCAATCTATCCGTCCCGAATTTTTAAACAGAATAGATGATATTATAATGTTTACACCTCTAACCAGGGAAAATATTACTGCTATCGTCAGATTGCAACTGGCTCAATTACAAAAAATGCTTTCTAAGCAGCATATTACAATTGACGCCACAGAGGAAGCAATAGCCTATCTGGCAAAAATGGGATACGATCCTCAATATGGAGCCCGTCCCATAAAAAGGGTAATTCAAAGAGAGGTCTTAAATGCCCTGTCTAAGGATCTGCTTGGTGGGAAAGTCAAGGCAGACAGCATTGTACTGATAGATTCATTTGATGACAGCTTGGTTTTCAGGAATCAAAATGAGCTGGTAAAATAATAGTTCGTACCAATAATTGAGTGTGCCTTAAAGTTATATTTTAAGGCACATTTTTTTTATTCGATTATATACCATGCAGTATATAGTTTTTCTATATTCGTATAAAATGAATTTCTATGACCACCAAAGCCGAAAGAACCACTGCCTTTATTATTGAAACAGTAGCTCCAATATTTAATAAACATGGTTATGTAGGGACAAGTATGAGTGATCTTACCGAGGCTACTGGTCTGACAAAGGGGGCCTTGTATGGTAATTTTGAAAATAAAGAGTCCCTGGCCCTTGCGGCCTTTGAATTCAACAGCACTCGCCTACTCCAGGCCATTGATCAACAACTAAACACTGAGGGAACAGCGATTCAAAAGCTTTTTGTTCTCACTGAATTCTACAGGAGCTATGACGAGTTTACTTATGAATTGGGCGGATGTCCGGTTCTGAATGTTGGCGTGGATGCCCAATATAATAATAAACTACTCTCAGCGGCAGCCAGGGAAACCGTGAAAACTATTGAGGGGAAGATCGCCTTGGTATTGGAAAATGGTGTAAATAATAATGAGTTAAGGTTGCCGGTTACTCCCCTGCAATTTGCGAAACAAATGTATACCATGTTGCAAGGCGCTGTTGCCATGGCCACCATCACCCAGGATAGAAAATATTTATTGAATACCGTTGCCTATCTGGAGGTGCTCATCAATAAGGAAATTAAGAAATAGACTACTGTGCTACAACCCTGAAAATCCAGGTTTTCCCCTGATATCTTCCATTGAACTTCGTATCTCTAGCTTTTCTGGCCTCGGTCATAGAGTCATAACGCTGTAAATAAACATAGTTGTAGCTATTTAAGCTCCTGAAGAACGACTTGGGCCTTAATCCCTGATCTTTCAATGTAGCCATAAAACTGTTGAAGTATTTTTTTGTGCCAAAAACATTGGCGATAAGATAAAATCCTGGTTCCAGACCGTCTTCAGTGACCGCTTCCTCATATTTCTCCCCGGCCTCCGGTTCAACGGTTACTGCAGCCTCTTGGGCAGCTTGTTGTTTAAAGGCTTCAGCCGCTTCTGCTTTGGCTTGCGCTATGGAATCCTGAATACGTTCCTGCTCTTTTGCCCTTGCAATTGCAAGTTCTTCTTCAGCTTTTATCCTTGCCAAAGAATCCTGTGTTTTCTTTTCCGCTATTCTCCTGGCAATTGCTGCTGCCTCAGCCTTTTGGACAGCTTCAAGGGAGTCTTTCCTCTGCTGTTCGGCTTTTCTGGCCGCCTCGGCAATTCTTTCCTGTTCCCTTACTTCAGCTATAGAATCCCTGGTTCTTTGCTGAGCAAGTCTTTGAGCCTCCAATTCTTTCGCTTTCTCTACTGCACTGATAGAATCTTTCCTTCTTTGCAAAGCAAGTTGCCTGGCTGCTTCCAATTCCGCAGCTTTTTGCACCCGGGCCAACGAATCTTTCCTTTTTTGCTCGCGCACTTTGGCCGCCTCCGCAATTCTTTCCTGTTCCCTTACTTCAGCTATAGAATCCCTGGTTCTCTGCTGAGCAATTCTTTGGGCCTCCAATTCTTTCGCTTTCTCTACCGCACTGATAGAATCTTTTCTTCTTTGCAAAGCAAGTTGCCTGGCAGTTTCCAATTCCGCTGCTTTTTGCACCTGGGCCAAAGAATCTTTCCTTTTTTGCTCGCGCACTTTGGCCACCTCTGCAATTCTTTCTTGTTCCCTTACTTCGGCTATAGAATCCCTGGCTCTTTGCTGAGCAAGTCTTTGAGCCTCCAATTCTTTCTCTTTCTCTACCGCACTAATAGAATCTTTCCTTCTTTGTAATGTAAGTTGCCTGGCAGTTTCCAACTCGGCTGCTTTTTGCACCTGGGCCAAAGAATCGTTCGTTTTTTGTTCACGCATTCTGGCTGCATCCGTTATCCTTTGCTGAGTTCGTATTTCAGCTAAAGAATCCTGACGGCGCTGGGCAATTTTTTCGGCTTCAATCAGGTTTAATCGCTTTTCTTCCCTGGTTATAGAATCCTGCACTTTTTCTGCGGCTTTCGCATTTGCCACAGCCAGCTTCTTCTGGGCTCTTACATCTGCTACTGAATCTTTTCGTCTTTGCCTGGCTGCCAGTTCTGCCTCTTTTTCCAATCGGCGTTCTTCTTTTTTGTCGATCACCGCCTCTTCAGTGGTTACGGCGTCTTCCAATTGCTCTTCTTCCGTTATTAGTGGTTTTTCTTCCTCCTCCTCTTCTTCAGGCGGTACAATCTTGTCCTTACGCTCAATAGGCCCTAGCTTGTAAGAAGTTACGAATTCAAAAGTTGGATCTGTACCTGTTAGCTCATCACTACTACCAAATTCTACCAAAGCTCCGAGAGAAAACCTGTCAAACAACCTTGCCCCTGCTCCACCGGAAACTCCATAAAAGTTATTATAACCGGCCTGTACCCAAAACTTAGGATTAGAGAATAAAGTGGTAAACCCAAATTGATTACCGTAATTGGGCAGGGTTTTCATATAAACTGTGGGCTGAATAAATGAATTATCCGATGAGCCAAAAATAGTGACAGGAAAACTGTAGCTGGCCAACCCTATATATACTTTTTCCATTGGCCCGGTATCCTTTTCACTGGTAGAAAAATTATAGTCGAACAAATTTTCGGCAACAATACCAATGCTAAACCTATCTAGTTTAAATCGCAGACTTGGATCAAGGCGTAAAATAAAATCATTGGTTTCGGCTAATGCAGGTAAGCCGATATTTGGATCTGGTTGATAGGTATCTGCCAGTTTTCTGACGAATCCGAATAAATTAAGCCCAAATGCTATTTGAGCGTTCGATTCCAAATCCAGTGCATAAGCGTAATTCAAGACGCTCCCCGACTGTATAAATACTCCTGTATTGTTCTGAAAAAATCCAATTCCTGCAACAGACTCGGTGTCTAATCTCCTTGTATAATTAAGAAAAAGTGTTGTTGGATCGGCATCAATACTCTGCCATTGCCAACGCGTCCAAAGTGCTACGGACTGCGGATTATTTCTATCCAGGGCAAAAACCGGACTCAGGAAGCTAGAATTGTACTCTGTTAAATTGTGCTGCCGGAAATCTGGAGGAAGCAACTGCTCTTGTGCCTGCAATGTATATATTGCAAAAAGTGTAAAAAATAAAAGGCAGCGCTTAAACATTGTAATTCAAAAACATTAGATTTATATACTATTTTGAACTAATGACAGTTAAAATAGAGCAAGCTGACAAATTTATGCAATCCAATTAAATATGAAAACTATTCAACTTTTAATATTTGCCTTTTTAATTACTTCCTTTTCGGCCTGTAACGATGATAAAAAATCGACGGAGGAACAAATAGATACGGTTGTAACTACCTATTATTTTATTCGGCATGCCGAAAAAGACAGAAATAATCCTGAAAATGTAGATCCCGAACTCAATCAGCGTGGTCTTGGACGGGCAATGCACTGGGCAGAGATTTTATCGGATATTCCTTTGGATGCTATATATTCCACAGATTATGAAAGGACCACAATGACTGCTGCCCCGGCGGCAGTGAAACAAGATATTACCGTACAGTATTACAGTCCGGGTGAGGTAAACATAGACCAGTTTAAAGCTGATAACTTAGGAAAAAACGTACTTGTTGTGGGACATAGTAATACCACCCCCGATTTTGTAAATAAAATTTTAGGTGAAGACAAATACGGCCCAATGGATGACTACGATAACGGAAGTCTGTTTATTGTACAACTCAGTGGAAATAAGGCGACAGATATACGTTTACACTTCAATTGCAACTGCCCTGAGTAATCCGTAAATAAAAAGACAAAGCTTTGAATATTAAGGCAATAGTGATAAGTTTTGGTTGAAAATCAATCCTTTATTGCCACCTCAATATTAGTGAGTTCTATTTTGGAAAGCAGCTCCAATTCACCTGCTAAGAAGAGCTCTTCAATATCCATAATGGAAATATCTTCTTTTGGTTTATAATTGTTGTAGTCCACAAATCGGATCCCTTCAATATATCGTTCATTATAAGCCTCTCTGAAGCGCATTCCGCCACCATCTACATGAAATTCGTAGGCCAGATAGTCTGGCTTGAAGGTCTCCTTATTAAACCAATATAAGTACACATCATCATAATCGTCTCCTCCGCCTTCCTGATTAAATGTTACCTGGACCTTATAATAATCGCTATCCTTGATTTTAGCCTCCCCCAGCAGTTTCTTGTTAACTGCAGCATCATTGAGGCCGTAGGGCAAATAAGCAAAATAATGAACAGAATTAATAGAATTGGCATACTTATGGGCCATTGAATCGGCTATAATTGCTTCTTTCCCGTCTACAACTCTCTTAAAAAAATTGCTTCCCTTAGTGTCTATAATGTGAGTGGAATCTGTCTTCCACATACGAATCAACAGTTTTTTGTTGGTCTTCATATCGCGCGTCAGAAGATATTGCTTGTCCCTGAAATCAAAACTAAAATGACTTTTCTCGTAACGCTCTCCCCCACTTACTTCTATGGCCTTATCTATAATTTGCTGGGCAGTGAGTTCCCTGGCCGATTTTTGCGCACAGCCAGTGAGTATAAGTAATAGCAGTAAGAAATATGGTTTCATGCTGTCTTATTTTAGTAATAATCGCAAAAATGCAGCATTCTTTACAAAACAGTGCAGTAATTAATTTAATATTAACTACACATTATAGATTTGTACTTATTTTTGTGACCGCATGCAGAAAAGTATCAACATAAAAAACAAAAAAGCAAGGTTCTCCTATGAGATACTAGACACTTTTATTGCCGGTATTGTCTTGTCTGGCACGGAAATTAAGTCGATCCGCCTGGGCAAAGCATCAATCACGGAAAGTTTTTGTGAATTTAATGACAAAGGAGAGCTTTTCGTTATTAATATGCAGGTAGATGAATATTCTCACGCATCTCATTTTAATCACAAGCCCAAGGCAGAACGCAAGTTATTACTAAATAAGCAAGAGCTCAAAAAACTGCAAAAAGAAGTACAGACTTCCGGATCTACCATTGTACCTCTTAACCTTTTTATAAATGATCGCGGTCTGGCCAAGCTAAAAATTGCATTGGCAAAGGGAAAGAAACTCTATGATAAAAGGGAGTCTATCAAGGAACGGGACACTAAAAGAGATCTGGACAGGATTAAGAAAAGTTTTAACCGGTAAACTGAAGTTAGCCCTCTCAGTTTTTATCCTCTAATAACGGTACAAAACGAAATAAACCCAATTCTTTGCGTTCAAACTCCTTTTCAGACTTTCTGATGATCAATGTCATAATCTGATCTTCATCTCCTACCGGAATTACCAAACGACCTCCAATTTTCAGCTGTGAAAGCAATGCTTGTGGTACTTCTGGTGCTCCGGCAGTTACAATAATTCCATCAAATGGAGCCTCCTCTGGAAGTCCTTTATAACCGTCTCCAAATACAAATTTCTTGGGGCGATACCCCATTTTCTTAAAAAAGAGATTGGTTTTTTTAAAAAGTTCTAGTTGCCTTTCTATGGTAAAGACTTTAGCGCGCAAATGCAATAATACTGCCGTCTGGTAACCACTTCCTGTACCTATTTCAAGGATTTTATCTCCGTCTTTCACCTGCAATAACTCCGTTTGATATGCAACAGTATAAGGTTGTGAAATGGTTTGCCCGGCGGCAATAGGAAAAGGTTTGTCCTGATAAGCATGTCCTTCAAAACCGCTGTCCATAAAGAGGTGCCTGGGGATGCTCCTTATGGCTGCCAACACCTTTTTATCCTTAATTCCCTTGGCTGCAACAACATCTGCCAATTGGTTGCGCATGCCTTTGTGTTTAAATGTATCTTTCAACGGTTTGGTTTTAAATACGAAATTAGAAAATTCATTTTAAAAATTAATCTCCCTATTTTTGAAAAAAAATAAAACATGCTCAAAGTTGGAGTTTTAGGCGCAGGTCATTTGGGTAAAATCCATTTACGATTACTTAACGAATCTGATAAATTTGAACTCATTGGTTTTTATGATCCTGATGCCAATAATGGGAAAGCTGTCGAAGAAGAATTTGGATACACTTATTTTGACAACATCGATGCTCTGATTGAGGCAGTTGAAGTTGTAGATATTGTTACCCCTACCCTTTCTCATTACGAATGTGCTAAAAAGGCCATGGAACAACACCGGCATGTGTTTATAGAGAAACCAATAACAAATACACTGGAGGAAGCTAATGAGTTACTGGCCCTGGAAAAAAAGTTTAAAGTTAAAGGGCAGGTGGGCCACGTAGAACGCTTTAATCCGGCTTTTATGGCTGTAAAGTCGAGCATAAAGGCCCCCATGTTTATTGAATCTCATCGCCTTGCCGAATTTAATCCTAGAGGAACAGATGTCCCTGTGGTTCTGGATCTTATGATCCACGATATTGATGCCATCCTTAGTGTTGTAGATGCTGAAGTAAAACAAATAAATGCCAGTGGTGTTTCTGTAATCAGTAATTCCCCGGACATTGCCAATGCCAGAATAGAGTTTGAGAATGGCTGCGTTGCCAATTTAACTGCCAGTAGAATCTCTTTAAAGAATATGCGGAAGTCGCGATTCTTTCAACGTGATGCATATATTTCAGTGGATTTTCTGGAAAAGAAGGTAGAAGTCGTAAAAATGAAAGATGCACCGGAATCCCCTGGAGAATTTGATATGGTATTACAAAACGCTGAAGGGGATAAAAAGCAAATCTATTTTGAAAACCCTGAAATTGCCCCGAATAATGCTATTAAAGACGAACTGGAAACCTTTGCAGATGCCATTCGGAATGATACCACCCCGGTGGTTACACTACAACAGGGAAGCAATGCGCTAAGGGTTGCACTTGGAGTAATACAATCTTTTGAAAAAAACTAAAATGAAAAATATAGCAGTAATTGGGGCAGGCACCATGGGAAATGGAATCGCTCATGTGTTTGCGCAGAATGGCTACCTGGTTAATCTCATAGATGTTTCTGAAGAGGCACTTAATTCGGGAAAGGCCAATATATCCAGAAACCTGGATAGAATGGTTGCCAGGGAGTTAATTACTGAAGTTGAAAAAGACGCTACTTTAAAACGAATTTCTACGTTTACCGATTTAGGAAAAGGGATAAATGAGTCGGACCTTGTCGTGGAGGCCGCTACAGAAAATCTGGATCTTAAATTGAATATATTTAAACAATTAGATGAACTAAGTCGGGCACATTGTATCCTGGCCACAAACACTTCTTCCATATCCATTACTCAGATTGCTGCAATAACCAAACGTCCGGAAATGGTAATTGGGATGCACTTTATGAATCCGGTGCCTATTATGAAATTGGTAGAAATAATCAGAGGTTACAACACTTCCGATAAGGTTGCAAATACAATCATGGAGCTCTCAAATAAGTTGGGTAAAACCCCCACTTTGGTCAATGACTATCCGGGGTTTGTTGCCAACAGGATTCTAATGCCTATGATAAATGAGGCCATTGAAACTCTATATAATAAGGTAGCCGGGGTGAACGAAATTGACACGGTAATGAAACTGGGAATGGCCCATCCTATGGGACCCCTGCAATTGGCAGACTTTATTGGTCTGGACGTTTGTCTTTCTATTTTAAACGTCCTGTATGATGGCTTTAAGAACCCCAAATATGCCCCTTGTCCGCTGCTTGTAAATATGGTCACTGCAGGAAAATTGGGAGTGAAATCGGGGGAGGGATTCTACGACTATAGTTCGACTAAAAAGGCTGAAAAAATTTCAGCTCAATTTTCTTAATCGGGCATTTAGTAACAAAATCCTTTTAAGACAGCGTATCCTAATTATATTGGGATATCAGCTATAAAAAGACAAAATGAATTTATTTAATCCCTACCGACAAATGGCAAGTCTAAATTTGTGAATGTCCTATTGGGAAGTCCGAAACAACTATTGAGCACAAAATTATGTCCATAAAGGAAAATCTGGAAAAAATTAGGGAATCGCTCCCTAAGGAAGTAACCCTAGTAGCGGTTTCCAAGACAAAGACCAATGAAGAAATACTGGAGGCATATGCCGCTGGTCAGCGCATTTTTGGTGAAAACAAAGTACAGGAACTGACCCGGAAGTGGGAACTATTGCCAGAAGATATTGAATGGCATATGATTGGCCACCTTCAGCGCAATAAGGTGAAATACATGGCGCCATACGTTGCGCTTGTCCATGGGGTAGATAGTTTAAGGCTTTTAAAGGAAATAGATAAACAAGCGAAAAAAGAAAACAGAATTATCCCATGTTTACTCCAGATGCATATTGCCGAGGAAGACACTAAATTTGGATTGAATGAAATTGAACTCGATGAAATTCTGGGATACGAACATTTGGAGCATGTTAAAATCATGGGGCTGATGGGTATGGCTACTTTCACCACAGATGAGCAACAAATCAGAAAAGAATTCAGGAAACTTAAAGCATATTATGAAAGGCTCAAGGAAAAACTTCCACAGGCAAACATTTTGTCTATGGGAATGAGCGGCGATTATGAAATTGCCATTGAAGAAGGAAGTACCATGGTCCGTATTGGAAGTAGTATCTTTGGAGCAAGAAATATCATATAAATAGGCAGCAATTAACAAAAGATCTGCATCAGAATTGAAATGTACGCAATACTCGACATAGAAACTACCGGGGGCAAATACAATGAAGAAGGTATTACTGAGATTGCCATTCACAAATATGACGGGCACAAAGTGGTCGACCAATTTATCAGCCTGGTCAATCCTGAAAAGGATATTCAACCATTTGTGGTTAATCTAACCGGAATAAATAATAAAATGCTGCGCACTGCTCCAAAGTTTCATGAGGTGGCCAAACGAATTATCGAGATAACGGAGGATGCTGTTTTGGTAGCACACAATGCACAATTCGACTACCGGATTCTAAGAACAGAATTCAGGAGGCTCGGATATAATTATGAGCGTAAAACCATATGTACTGTAGACCTGTCCAAAATCCTGATTCCAGAGGCAACATCGCATAGCCTGGGTAAGTTAGTGCGTTCTTTGGGAATCCCTGTAAGCGACAGACATAGGGCAAATGGGGATGCCCTCGCCACTCTAAAACTCTTTAAATTATTACTGACAAAGGATTCTGATAAGACCATTCTGAAAGGGGTGGTAAGGGAAGAAACTATGGGCGAACTCTCCCCTACCCAATTAGAAATCGTTGAAAATATGCCCTCGGGAACCGGAGTTTATTACATGCATAATAAAGATGGCGATATCATCTTTTTAGGGAAAAGCACAAACATAAAAAAGCGCGTAAACACACACTTCACTAAAGATGGGCAGCGGGCCAGGCGCATTCAAAAGGCTACCAAAAAAGTAACCTATGAAATTACCGGAAGTCAGCTTATTGCCCAATTAAAAGAGCACGAGGAATTAAGAAGAAACAAACCCAGGTTTAACCAGCTTCATACGATCAAAATAAATGCGAAAAGTCGTTTAAACGGCAGTTTACCCGAAGGACATGAATTGCACAGAAAAAGTGTACTCATTATCGACAAAGGCCGTGAGATTGGAGAAAAAAGCGCTATCCTGATAAAAGAAGGAGAATATAAGGGCCTCGGGTACTATGATCTTAACCATCAAATAAATAATATCCCTATCTTAGAATCTATTATTACTCCAATGGAAAGTAATGAACACACTACGAAGATTATCATTTCCTATTTGGAGAAGAAAAAGGGGATCAAAATAATTGAATTAGAAGAATAAGTTGAATAAAGAGGAAAAACATAAGGACTGGAAGGTTAAACTCCACGAAATAATATACGGTACGCATACCCCGGCAGGTAAATTATTTGATGTCGCCCTGTTGATACTTATTGTATATAGTGTGATCATTGTGATGTTAGAAAGCATTCCAAGATTTGATTCTAAATACCACCTATTTTTTAATGTTTCTGAATGGACAGTAACTATTCTTTTTACAATTGAATACATTCTGCGAATTATATGCATCAAAAAACCTTCTAAATATATTTTCAGTTTTTTCGGGGTTATTGATCTGCTATCCACAATTCCGAAATACCTGTCATATTTCGTAGTAGGCACGCAATATCTGACCGCTTTCAGAGCATTGAGGCTCCTAAGGGTGTTTAGAATATTAAAACTGGTAAGGTTTGTCGGGGAATCTAATAATCTGATTCGCGCATTAAACGCCAGCAGGACAAAAATTTTCGTGTTTGTATTTTTCTTAATAATTATATCTGTTTTGTTAGGTACAATAATGTACCTGGTAGAAGGGCCGGAACATGGATTTAATAGTATTCCACATAGTGTTTACTGGACAATAGTTACCCTTACAACTGTTGGATACGGTGATATTTCTCCTGAAACCGGTTTGGGCCAGATCATTGCTACATTAATCATGATAATTGGTTATGGTATTATCGCGGTACCTACCGGGATCGTCTCTGCAGAGTACGCCTCAGCAAAAAAAGATATGGAAAAATACGATGACGGCAGGTCTTGTTCAGATTGTGGAGCCGAGATTAAGAGAGCAGACGCAGAATTTTGCAGAAAATGCGGCCATAATTTAAATGAATAGTAATGGCCCAAAAGGTGCTTATCTCCGTTGTCGGGCCTACTGCGATTGGTAAAACAAAATTGGCTATCGCCCTTGCGCAGCATTTTGAAGCTCAGATTTTATCAGCAGATTCAAGGCAATTTTACATGGAAATGCAAATTGGAACGGCGGTACCTTCAAAAGAGGAATTAATCACTGTTCCCCATCATTTCATCCAGCATAAAAGCATCCATGACACTTATTCTGTCGGGGATTTTGAACGTGATGCCTTGAAGGTTCTGGAGCAACTCTTTCAAGTAGGTGATACGGCTATAATGGTTGGAGGAAGCGGTTTTTATTCGGACGCGGTAGTTTATGGCCTGGATCATTTTCCTGAAACAGCAGCCGGTGTGCGCGACAATCTAAATGAAAGATACAGGGCAGATGGTATTGAGGTACTTCAAAATCAGCTTAAAGAGTTAGACCCTGAATATTATGAGTCTGTTGATTTAAATAATCCACACCGATTAGTACGGGCATTAGAGGTTTGTATTAGTTCAGGGCGTCCTTATTCTTCTTTTTTAAATCTGCCCAAAATTCCACGGCCATTTAAATGTGTAACCGTAGGCATAACAGCAGAAAGAGAAATTATTTATGATCGTATTAATTTAAGAGTGGATAAAATGATGAAAGAAGGCCTGCTAAACGAGGTAAAGGCCTTGGTAGCATATAAGGATAAGAATGCGCTGCAAACAGTTGGTTACAGAGAGTTATTCAGATATTTGGACGGCAGTATTGATCTGGACTTTGCAGTAGAAGAAATAAAGAAGAATAGCCGAAGATTTGCCAAAAGACAGCTAACCTGGTTGAAAAAAAATAATGAAATACTCTGGGTAGACTATCAGGACGACTTAGAAACTATAGTAGTCCAAATTGAAGCCCGTTTAAAATAAGTAAGTATGAGCAATAAAAGCGGACCTATATATTTTGTCATGGGGGTATCCGGTTGCGGCAAGTCGACCATTGGAACGCTTCTCGCCAGGGAGTTAACAGTTCCTTTTTTTGATGGCGATGATTTTCATCCTGCTTATAATGTAACTAAAATGGCTGCCGGCGAGCCCCTGACCGACGATGACAGGAAAGACTGGCTTATAGCCCTGAATAAACTTGCAATGACCCATGCTCTAAAGGGTGCTGTAATTGTTTGTTCTGCCTTAAAATCTGATTACAGAGCTATACTCAGTGAAGGAATTCAGGATAAAGTTAGCTGGGTATTATTGGAGGGAACTTTTGAAGAAATTCAACAAAGACTCAATGCAAGAAAAGGACATTTTATGCCTGCCTCTTTGCTCCGATCTCAATTTGAAACATTGGAAACTCCTAAAAAGGCCATTACTGTTTCCATTAGTCCTACTCCGGAAATAATTCTAAGGAATATTATGACAAGGATTAATAAGGAATAATAAAGTCATAAAGGCGGCGGGCAAACCAGAATCGCAAGATACTTAAGTCAGTCAAAAAAAACGTCCCGACGCAATGGCCGGGACGTGTTAATACAATTCTAATACTTTTTAGCAGGGCTATTGCTGTTCCTCTTTTACGACCAATCTAAAGCCTTCGCCATGAATGTTTAAAATTTCAACTGTATCGTCTCGTTTCAGGTATTTTCTAAGCTTTGCGATATAGACATCCATACTTCTGGAAGTAAAATAATTATCATCTCTCCAGATCTTGGTCAATGCAAGTTCTCTGGGCATCAGGTCGTTTTCGTGCAATGCCAGAAGACGCAGTAATTCGTTCTCTTTTGGAGAGAGTTTAATTGCCTCTTCATCCTTGTATTTAAGAAATCTCAATTTCGAATTTAAATGGAAATTTCCAATTTTAAACTCAAATTGTTTGCTGTCTGCCAATGTATTGGATGCTTTTCTTTGAAGAATAGCTTTAAGTTTCATCAGAAGTACTTCTGAATCAAAAGGTTTATTAAGGTAATCATCCGCACCGGCCTTGTACCCTTTTAGAACATCTTCCTTCATGGTTTTTGCTGTCAGGAATACGATAGGCACATGTTCATTTTTCTCCCGGATTTCCTTTGCCAGGGTAAACCCATCTTTATAGGGCATCATAACATCAAGAATACAGACGTCATAATTGTCCTTTTTAAACTTTTCAAAACCTTCCATACCATTTTTAGCCAATGTGACGTCAAAATCGTTCATCGACAGGTAATCTTTCAACACAATCCCAAAGTTGGGATCATCCTCCACTAAAAGTATTTTCTTCTCTGCTGTTTCCATAAAATTTTATATTAAAGGTAGTTTTATGTAGAAAGTGCTTCCTTTTCCTTTTTCACTTTCGGCATAAACTTCCCCCTGATGATCATCTACAATCTTTTTTACATAGGCCAGTCCTAATCCATGACCTTTAACGTTATGTATATCTCCGGTATGTTCCCTATAGAACTTTTCGAATACCTTTTTGAGAACGGCTTTACTCATTCCCGCACCCTGATCTTTTATTTTAATAATTATATAATTATTAGCGACTTCTGTGTACACATCAATTTTTGGGGCTTCGGGAGAGTATTTTACGGCATTGTCCAGAATATTCACAATGACGTTTTCAAAATGCATATCATTTGCCAAAACCTCTGACCTTTCCGCCTCCAGATGTGAATTAACATAACCCCCTCTGTCCAGTACAATAAGTTCGATGTGGGTAATAGCGTCTTGTACTATGTCGTGCACATCTGTCCTGTCCTTACGGATGTCTAATTGGTTTTTCTCCAATTTCGAGATCCTCAGTACGTTTTCTACCTGAGCATGCATCCTCTTGTTCTCATCACGAATCATTGTCAGATACCTTTTTACCTTATCTTCATCCGAAATTATTTTTGGATTTCGAATTGCCTCCACAGCCAGGTTGATAGTAGCAATAGGAGTTTTAAACTCGTGGGTCATATTATTGATAAAATCAGATTTTATTTCAGAAATCTGTTTTTGACGAATTAGCTGATATATAGCTCCGGCGTACGCAACAACAATAATAAGGGTGAACATCAATGAAAGTGTAGCCATGCCAAGAATGGTCTCCAATAAAAATTTACCTTCTTTTGGAAAGGATAACAAAAGGGAAAAATTACTGCTTCCCTCGCTATTCTTAAAAATCGGAGCCTGATAAAGGCTGTTACTGGTGAACTTAAACTTTCTAGATCTTACTTTTGTTGGTAAACCCCGACTATAAACACCGTATTCATAGTCGATATCCATACCCCTATTCTTTAATTCAGTATCTAACAAAAGTTCAATTTCCTGTTTAGAAACTCTATCATGAATAGGTTCTTTCTCCGCAAACTCGCGATAAACGTCGTCAAAAGCGGCCTTATCTATGCTGGAAAGACCACCAACTTTCTCCAATTTTTGAACCGGATTAAGCTTGTAAGCTTTGCCATCCAACCCATATTCTTCCTTAAATATGGTTTTTGTACGCTTGCTGGTAAAGTTTTTTATGGTGCTGGTATCAGATCCATCGCCATTGTCAAAGAACGTTGATGCTATATTATAATCTTCTTCGAGAATCCCATGAGAATAAAAAAGAATCTCATTTGAATTTATATCCCGATCAATAAAAAAAATGTTGCTTAATTGGGAGCTTTTTAGTTCTCCGATACTATCACGAAGGCTTAAAAACCTATCTGAATAATCTTTAATTTCCCGGTTCTCGATCTTATCGGTAACCTTGCTAAGAACATCCGTAACAGCATACGCAAATTGCTCTTCCTTGTCTTCTAAGGAACTTTTGATCCAGTACAGTTGCACTGAAATTATTCCAATCAGAGAAAGGCTCATTAAAATAACAAGAAGAACAAATAATCTCTTATTCATCTTTTCCGTAAAATTAGAAATTTAACATTAGATGATTGCCTGTTTAACCTAACCTTAACAAAAATGTTAAAATTGCGCTCAGCCTGATATTTTCAATAGCTCACGATGGATAAGTGCTACTTCCGATCTGGTTTTTTCAAGGTCAATATTGTCTATTAAATAGTCGGACAAAGCACTTTTTTCTTCATCACTCCACTGGTGCTTTATTCTGGCCATTATTTCAGACTCGGAACTGCCATCCCGTTCCAGAAGCCTGGCAATTCTCTGAGAGAGAGGTGCTCTAACAAGTATCATTTTGTCGTAGTTCTTATAGGAGCCGTTTTCAAAAAGCAGAGCGGCCTCCTGAATCACATAGTTACTCTCCTGCTTTCTGGCCCATTTCAGAAAGTGTTGCTTTACTGCCGGATGTACCAGGTGGTTTAACCCCTCTAACAATTCCTTATTGTTAAAAACTTTTTGAGCAATAACAGATCGGTTTAACTTCTTCCCAATGTAAGCGTCCTCTCCCAGCAATTTAATGATGGCTTTTCTTAATTTCTTGGAGTTGCGCATCAGTTTTTTAGCTTGCTTATCAGAATTGTACACGGGCACCCCAAGCTCCTTAAAATAACCGGCAACTGTGCTTTTGCCGCTACCAATACCTCCTGTTAGCCCTACGATCATCATTCTCGTTTCAAAATAAATTCAACCTCACTCTCCAGAAGCTTTGCACTGTGTATTATATCGGGAATTGTAGTTAATTTCAATTCTAGCATCTGCCGACTCTTGCTCACCTTATCATAATCTCCGATCACTTCAAAATCGGCCGTATTGAGGTCTTTCAATTTATCGATCTTCCCTTTGCACAATACCGATACAGCATCCGGAAAAGTCCTGATGGCAGTTCCTTCAGGAAGGTTTATTACCCGGATTGGGATGTCTATAATTTTTTCAGAAAAGCGAAAGACCCTTCCACTAATCTCAACGGAATCTATCGAATATGTTGTGTTTTGCAATGCTTCCGGCCTGGTAAGAGCCACCTGACTGACAAAATCTGATGTAATATCCGATAACTCTAAATTTGCGGTATTGATAAAGTTTACAGCTTCTATTTCTTCCCTTGGCCCCATGAGTACAACGCTATTTGGAATTAACGATACTTCTTCCTCCAATAAAAAATTCTGGCCCAAATTAATAGTAACATCAGATTGCACAGGGACTTCTCTTTTAAACACTTTATAAAATTCAAAAAATAAGGTATCCCGGTCTGCTTCGAGTAAGGTCATTGAAGCAGTCAGTTGATTTTGTATTTGTCTCCTGTAATCGCTCTGTGGAATATAGTACCGTGTACCTCTGCGGTTTAATTTGCTTAAATCTATTGCGATTTGTTTTCTCCTGAAATTAAACCCCAGGAATTGGAAGCCACTTGCTCTGAGTCTGACATCAATATTATCCTTAGATGCTTTATTGAGTCTTAGGGTGTCTGGAATATTGATATATACCAAATCAAATGAAGTTCCCTGTGTATAATCTTCCGAAAGCTGGCTCACCAGCCATGCCAAACTAGCAGACACCAGAAATATAAAAAATATGTTTACTTTTCTCCTGATCCGTCCTTTTTTCATTTTATTCGGGCTCATAGATGTCTTAGAAAAACAATTGGGGAAATATTTCCTGTGGTGTTCTTCTGCTAAAATTAACTAAGATAGTCGACTTTAGGAAACCGTAGCCATATCCTATAAATTGAATCCCAACAGCAATGACAGATAAAACACCAACAGCAGGGCTTTTAGTGCTAATGGATGCGCTTAAAAACACCAATATAAAATATAAGAGGTAAAGTCCTATAAACATGTAATTGTAAGGATAAGGGGCTAAAAAACAGAGTATCAACGCAAATAAGAAGCCCAAACAAAATACAGATGGAAACCAATAAGTTATACTACCGGTTTCCGGATGCCATTTATTGAGTATAGGTCTTACTTTTCCAAATTTTTTCACTTGTTTAAAAAAAAGCCCGAAATCTATCCTGCGCTTGTGATATACAAAAGCCTGAGGTATCAATTTTGTTGTAAAGCCATTCTTCCACAAGCGTATACTCAGATCGGGGTCTTCTCCGGGATGTATTTTGCCAAAACCTCCGGTACTCTCAAATGCTTTCAGTGAAATCCCCATATTAAAGCTTCTGGGCTGGAACTTGCCTACGCTTTTTTCCTTTCCTCTAATTCCCCCCGTGGTTAAAACAGCGGTCATTGCAAAATTTATCGCTTTCTGTATCCTGGTAAAGGAGTCATGGGCAGCGTCTGGCCCTCCGAAACAATCTACGTATTCTGCAGACAAAGCCGTATCGATTGCCCTGAGATAGTCTGGCGGAAGAATGCAATCCGAATCCAAAATAAGAAAATAATCTCCCGAGGCCCTGGCCATGCCATAATTCCTGGAATCTCCCGGTCCTGTATTCTCTTTTGTAAGATAAACCAATGATAGTGATCCTCTGAAGTCCTCTACCACATCAGCTGCTGTAAATTGAGACCCATCCTCTACTATCACCACTTCATAAGGCCTTTCAAAGTCCAGGGCGGTTAAACTCCGTAGCAATTCCCTCAGCTCATCCGGCCTGTTGTAAACGGGAATTACAAATGAGTAATTTAATTGCATTGACTGGGTTTAAAAATAGCCTGGAGGTCCTCAAATATCTCTTTGTTCCAATCGCGGTTATTGTTGGTCCTCATTGGCACACTACATGGCAATTTTAGGCAGACAATTGATTTTAATTTATTTTGGCCAATTATTCCTGAAATTTCTAAACTACTCTGAAAAGTGTTCTATTACTTCCTGGCTTACCCCTGTATTTGAAAATCCGCCATCGTGAAAAAGATTCTGCATGGTCACTTTACGTGTAAGATCCGAAAACAAGGAAACCGTGTAGTCCGCACAATCCTGCGCACTGGCATTTCCTAAAGGCGACATCTTCTCAGCATAACTTATAAACCCGTCAAATCCTTTAACGCCTTGCCCGGCTGTTGTCGGTGTGGGAGATTGTGAGATGGTATTTACTCTTACCTTTTTTTCTTTTCCAAAAAAGTAACCAAAACTTCTGGCTACGGATTCCAGATAAGCTTTGTTATCTGCCATATCATTGTAATCAGGAAAAGTACGCTGAGCAGCCATATAGGTCAATGCAACTATACTTCCCCATTGATTCATAGCATCGTTCTTATACAAGCTTTGCATTACTTTATGAAAAGAAAGTGCTGAAACGTCCCAACCCTTAGTAGTAAAATCATATTTTTCATCGGTATAATGTCGCCCTTTTCGAACATTTACAGACATCCCGATAGAGTGCAATACAAAATCTATTTTACCGCCTAGGATCTCTACCGACTTGGTTATAAGATTATTAAGATCCTCTTCGCTGGTAGCATCTGCAGGAATTATAGTGGCTCCCGTCTTCTCGGCCAGTACATTAATCTGCCCCATTCTCATTGCTATTGGCGCATTGGTTAAGACAAAAGCACCTCCTTCTTCGTGGACGCGCTCTGCCGTTTTCCACGCTATGGACTTCTCGTCTAAAGCGCCAAAAATAATTCCTCTTTTCCCTTTTAGTAAATTGTATGCCATGTTATTTATTTAGTTTGGTAATTGGGTTCAAAGATATTTAAAAAAGATAAACAAGATCAGCAATCAATTCAACAACTCACGAGCATGAGCCATGGCTGCATCTGAAATTGATTTGCCCCCCAGCATTTCGGCAAGCTCCACTATCCTCTCGTCTTCATTTAGTTCTTTCATTTTGGTTTGTGTACTATGGGTATCGTCTTGCTTATACACTTTAAAATGATGATCGCCTTTAGCGGCAACCTGTGGTAAATGTGTAATTGAAAATATTTGCATATTTCTGCTCATCTTATGCATAATATCTCCCATGCTATTTGATATTTCACCAGATACACCTGTATCTATCTCATCGAACATCATAGTTGGCAATTGTTCGGATTGTGCTATTATCGCCTTAATCACCAGCATTATCCGGGATAATTCCCCTCCCGAGGCCACTTTTTTTAACTCTCCGAAATCAGCTCCTTTATTTGCCGAAAATCTTAATACCAGTTCGTCCTTGCCCGTAATTTTATAATTTGCTGCTGTTTCCACTTCTATTTTAAAAGTGGCATTAGGCATTCCCAATGTACCCAATGACTCTTCTAACTGCTTAATTAGTTTTGGAATCGCATCCCGCCTCCTGCTATTCAGCAGGGCCGCTTTGTTTTCAAGGTCTCTGGTATACCCATCTAGTTGTTCTCTTTTCTGTGCAATATCAGTATCAAGGTCTTCGGTAACGGCTATTTTTTCACCCAGTGCTTCCTTTATTGCAATAAGCTCCTCAATACGCTCTACTCCGTGTTTTCTACGAAGGTCATAAAGCAATTGTAACTTCGAATTTATCTTTTCCAGTTCTCCGGGATTAGCCTCTACGGATTCCTGTAGATTTTCTATTTCAGCTGCTATGTCATTAGCTTCTATTAGTACAGACTGCACCCGTTGGTTCAATTGGTCGTACTTTGAACCAAAATTAGCCAGTTTATTAGTGCTCTGTTTCAATTCCGAGAGCATTGAAAGAATTCCCACTGGTTCATTTAATAACAAACCACTGGTATTTCCCAACTGTTCTAAAATAGTCTCCACATTACTCAACTGTTCATAAGCCTCTTCCAGGTCGTTCTGAATCCCTGCTTGTAGGGGTGCCGATTCCAATTCCTTAAACAGGAATGAATTATAATCGTATTCTTTAATCGCTATATGCTGTGAATCAATAAGTTGATTTAAGTCTTTTAAAGTTGTCTGATAGATTCGGTACACCTCTTGATAGGCAGATAAAACGTCTTTGTTAGCTGCCAGGGCATCTACTACCTTCAATTGAAAATCCTGTTCCGTAAGACGCAAGGTTTGGTGCTGGGAATGGACATCTACCAGCTGCATACCCAATTGGGATAAAACATCTAAAGTAACAGGGGTATCATTAATAAATGCTCTGGACTTACCTCCTGGATGAATTTCTCTTCTGACTATGGAGTTGTCATAATAATCCAGATCATGAATTTTAAAAAACGCACTCAGGCTGTACCTGGCTATATCAAATTCTCCTTCAATTATGCATTTTCGCTCCTTGTCTTGCAGCACCGACAAATCTGCACGTTTTCCTAAAATCAAGGATAATGCTCCAAGCAGAATAGACTTACCTGCTCCTGTTTCTCCTGTAATGGTAGTAAAGCCAGGGCCAAAACCGACCGCAAGATCATTGATTAAAGCGTAATTCTTAATAGATAGTTGTGTAAGCACAGGACAAACCTCTTTAGGGGGCTAAAGATAATTCATATTACAGTCAGAAAAAAGGATTCCGATTTGGGCTTTGTTCGCTAAAAGGGTTATGAGTAATGAAAAGACAAGTATTTTAATTTCTGTGGGAAGACAGCTAATACTGTATTTCGTTCCAGGTACCGGAATAAAAAGGAGCTACCCTATTCAGGGTTTCTTTTAGTTTTACGATATCTACCTTGGGACCATCGGAGAAGATATTGCGAATCTCTTCAGATTTTGCATCAAAAAAAGTCTGGATTAAAAAGGCATTCGGACGACGTTTAATTAAAGTCTCAAACAGACGCATAGAACCCGAAATTACCTGCTTACCAGTACTATTATTGTCGCCCAGAATATCCAATCCTTTACGATGATAGTTATACATGGCTATCCTGTATTCCCTAAAAGTGTTAGAAGTCAGGTTGTCTACCAGCTCAAATCTGGTCCTATTCTCTGTGGCAGACTGGCTCCATCCTGCAAAGTTACTTCCCTGCGCCTGAGTTACAATTTGTTGTGCCTGTTTGTAATAATCTGTTCCTCCCTCTAATGAAAAAGTATCTGCATCCAGGCCCAACATGATATAGACATAATAGGAAATGACTCCCACCAGGTTAGAATCGAAATTATTCCTGTTGTATACCAGAGGTTGAAACTCTATATACTCAAAATTAAAGCTATCATCCTTATAATTAAAGATGGGACTTTCATACGAAGTGTTGAATACAGGTCTGGAGGATTGCAACTGAATATTTGCACTGAACCGGTTAGATTCATATTCTGTAACAATAATAAACATCCGGCAGTTTAAACGTTCGTTCTCCTTATATACCCTGTTGGTCCAAACATTTTTATTCACAAAATCGTTTAAAGAGCGTTCCAGGGTCTGGAAGATCTGCTGATTGGTCTGCCCAACCTGATCAGAATTAACGGTGATGGTGCAATTGAGTTCCTGAGCATACATCAATGTGCCGTATACCAAACTCATAAATAGCAGAAGAATTTTACGCATCTTTCCTTTTAAGAATTTCATTCCAAATATCAACAGCAACAGCTGACTTGGTCTTTACATCAAACGTTTTTATCTCCAAATTCTTATCTATGAATGATATTTTATTGGTGTTTTTACCAAAGCCTGCCCCTTCATCATTTAGAGAATTCAAAACAATGGCATCCAAATGCTTCTTTTTAAGCTTCCCTTTAGCGTTTTCAATCTCATTTTGGGTTTCTAATGCAAATCCAACAAGGTATTGATCTTTCTTCTTCTCACCCAATGACAGCAATATGTCTTTGTTTTTGACCAGGTCTATCGTTAGTTTGTCTTCAGCCTTTTTAATTTTTTGATCAGCTATTTTAGCAGGTCTGTAGTCGGCCACAGCAGCGGCGCAAATAACAAAATCTGCCTGATCATAATGTTTATGTACTTCCTGATACATTTCCTCAGCAGATACCACCCTTATCAAGGTTATTAAATGATGCTCAGCGCTTAAGTGGGAGGGGCCGGATACCAGAACCACTTCTGCTCCTAAATCTGCTGCAACGCCTGCCAGAGCATACCCCATCTTGCCTGAAGAATGATTACCTATAAAACGAACGGGGTCTATTGCTTCAAAGGTGGGTCCCGCGGTAATCACTACTTTTTTACCGCTAAGAGGCAGCCCGTTAGAGAGGTATTCCTGAAGAAAAGTAAGGATATCTTCCGGTTCTGCCATTCTGCCCTCACCGTGCAGGCCACTGGCCAATTCGCCACTGGTCGCCGGGATCATTATATTTCCAAAACCCTCCAGGGTTTCAAAAGTTGCTTTGGTCGAAGGATGCTTGTACATATCGAGATCCATGGCCGGGGCGTAAAATACAGGGCATTTTGCCGATAAATAAACCGCTAATAAAAGATTGTCGCAAGTACCACTGGACATTTTAGACAATGTATTTGCCGTGGCCGGTGCAATTATCATAAGGTCGGCCCATAGCCCAAGTTCAACGTGGTTGTTCCAGTCGACACTTTCTTTATCTTCCTGAACAAAGTTTTTTAAAACAGGGTTTTTGGATAGGGTTGCCAAGGTTAGTGGCGAAACAAAAGAACCGGCACTCTCTGTTAAAACAACTTTAACCTGAGCCCCGGCTTTTATCAATAATCGAACAAGAAAGGTAGTTTTATAGGCGGCGATACCTCCGGTTATCCCCAAAAGGATGTTCTTGCCGCTTAACATCCTACTGTTCGTCTTTCTCTGTATTCCTGTAGTATATTTTATCTTCCAACCATTCCATTACTGCAAGTGCGTGTGGCTTAGGAAGTTTTTCATAAAACTTAGATACTTCTATTTGTTCCTTATTCTCGAATACTTCTTCCAGGCTATCACTATAAGTAGCAAATTCCTCTAGTTTTTCAAGAAGTTCCTTTTTGATTTCAGAATTGATCTGAATAGCTCTTTTAGCCGAGATTGAAATGGCTTCGTAGATATTATCGGTTTTTTCGTCAAACTCGTTCCTATTAACCGTAACAGTTGATACCGGAGCGTTAGAATTCTTTAAATCGTTCATATTCATTTTGAAAGGTTTTCTAGTTCAGAATAATTTTGCAGCTCCTTATTCACTTTTTCTACCAAATTTGCTGCATCCTTGGCATATTTACTTTCCGGATAGTACTTCATTAAATTATCATATGCAGACTTGGCAGTTTGCAACCGTTCCGACTTTCTTGTCAGCGTACTATTCAATGCTAAATTTGTAGTCGCCTCCACTTTAAGGTACAAGGCATCCTCTCTATAGATAGATCCGGGATTGTCAGAAATAAAATTGTCTAAAGCCGCAATTGCGGATATATTGTAATCCAGAATGTATGATTTACCCAATTTAGTGAACTGCTTGGCAATTTCGAATGCCTTGCGCTCTTTTTTGGTGGTGAGCTCCTGGGCCATTATGTTGGCTTCGGCCAGAAATTCAGATTCAGGATAAGCATTGATAAAAAGTTGCAATTTTCCCAATGCCTTATCAGTATCGGTCTGATCTAATGAATATCTGGGGGAAAGCATGTAATAACTTTTAGCTCCCAGAAAAGCTGCTTCAGCGGCCTTATCACTCTTTGGATATGATTTAAGAAATCTTTCGAATTGGTAGCCGGCAAAATTATAATCCCTGATCTTATAATAAGAATTTGCAAGGAAGAACATTACTCTTTCTCCCTGAGGTTTTCCTACGTATCTAGGAGAGATCTGCTCAAAAAGACGATTTGCTCTTTTAAAATCCCCTTCATCATAATACTTCTGGGCAAGGTCGTATTTAGCCTTAGTATCTGTATTCTTCAATACTTTCTGATACTCATTGCAGGAGTACATTAAAGCGCTCAGTGCCAAAAGAATGAAAATTTGCCTCATTTTAAAAAACATTTTGCAAAATTAGGGAATATTGACGGAATAAAAAACTTCTTTTACTAATAGATGAAAACGCTAAAATAGTCAGTTTCTTGCTCCTGCCCAGCCAATTTGGCTAACTTTTAACGCAAGTTTTTAAGTGCTGTTCAGGCATGAATCTTTGAAAAAGACTTCATAAATGAGGAGAGTTCTAGCTTCAAATCCTTTGACGCCTCTACCAAAGGTAATCTTACCCCGGCATGAGCCAGCCCCAATATCTCAAATATCGCCTTTATTCCGGCAGGATTGCCTTCCCGGAAAATAAGGTCCATTCCATCTTTTAATGCGTGATGTATTTTGGTAGCTTCATGGGCATCTCCCTGGCGACCGAGTGCAATCATTTTTGAAAATTCTTTGGGTAACCCCTGGCCTAATACCGATATAACGCCTATTCCTCCTGCCAGGACCGTGGACAAGGCTGTAAAATCATCTCCGGAAATAACACTAAACTGGTCGGGGGCACTTTCTATTATGGCTCTCACCTGGTCCATATCGCCGGATGCCTCCTTAATGCCTACAATTTTATCGCAATCATTTGCAAGGCGCAGTACGGTTTGTGGTAACATATTACTGCCCGTTCTCGCCGGGACATTGTACATTATAATGGGTTTGGGAGCTACCTGATTTAAGTATTTAAAATGCTGATATATACCTTCCTGTGTAGGCTTGTTGTAGGCTGGCGATACTGATAATATAGCGCAGAAGTGTTCTAAATTGGTGCTTTTTAGCTCTTCAGCGATCTGCATTGTATTATTTCCTCCGATTCCTACCACCAAAGGTAGTTGTCCCTGATTTTCTGAAACCACAGTTTTCATCACCAACTGCTTTTCTGTCTTGCCCAGAGTTACAGTTTCTCCTGTTGTTCCCAAAACTACCAGATAATCTACTCCACCATCGATACAATGTCTAACTACTGCTCTCAACGCCGCCTCGTCTACGGATAAATCTGGCTTAAACGGGGTAATTATTGCTACACCTGTTCCTTCTAACTGTTTCATCACTTAAAAATCATTTTAACGTACTAACGGCCTTAGCCAAAAGCGAGTCGATTTCAGTATTATATAAATTAGCACTAGACTTCTATCTCATTTAAAACACCCAGGTATTTCCTGAGCTCTTGTTTAAATGTTTTAAAATCCTTTATAGACGTTTCCATAATCAGGTCATTTAAATGCCTGTCCACTTCTGGAAACCCTACATTGATCCGAGCTTTGGTCTTAATAGTCATTAACTTAAGCAGCAAGCGGTCTTTAGAATAATAATTAACAAGAAGATCGTATTCCCTGCTTAAAAACTCCAGGGCGTAACTATTTTCAATCGCCCCATTCCAGCCAAGGTCCTTATCCGAAAAAACCGGTGTTGCATAAGGTGAATTCTTGTCGTAATAACTTTTATATCCTATAATTTTTACCGCATTCGGACGCAAATTAAAATCCTCAATAAACTCGTAAAATAATTCGGTCTTTTCAAACTCGTCCATGTCCACTATGACTCCGATCTGGCTAATTCCGCCAGAACGATCGATAATTTCCGGTGGACTTTTAAGCTCTTGCTTTAAAAATTTAAGACCGGATTTGTATTTAAATTTATCTTTGAGTCCCTTTAAAAACATGTACATTTACATTTATACAAATGTAATTAATATCCAAGCAACTCTTAAGCGAAGATAAACAGGAAAATGAATTTAAAAATACAACAATTTGTTATAATTATAACAATCCTTATTGTTTATTCCTGTCGGCAGCAGCCTCCATCTCTAAGAAGTATAGAGGGAAAGCAACTCACCATAAATGATGCTATCAGGCCAACAGATTCTATTGAGGATTTTATTTCCCCGTATAGAAAAAGGGTAAATGAAGTTTTAGACAGCACCTTATCCTATGCTCCTTTTGCCATTACCAAAAGTGATGGCAGGTACAATACGACAGCAGGGAATTTAATGGCTGATATTGTATTGGAACAAGCCAACCCCATCTTCAGATCAAGAGCTCTAAAAGAGATAGATTTTGTTGTACTTAACCATGGTGGCATCCGCAGTATTATTTCTGAAGGTAATGTTTCAGCCAGAACGGCCTATGAAGTAATGCCTTTCGAAAATACAATTGTAGTGGTTGCCCTTAATGGGAAGTCTGTTCGTAATCTCATAAGTTTTCTAATCAATTCCGGAAGAGCACACCCTATTGCCGGGCTTCAAATTATTTTGACAAAAGACGGAAGCCTGCGATCTGTGAATATTAAAGGTGCGCCTTTTGATGAAAACAGAATCTATTATGTGGCCACCTCCAATTATTTAGTAGAAGGCGGAGACAATATGGGGTTTTTTAAGGACGGATTGGAAATTACAGAGACCAATTACCTGATCCGCAATGCCATGATAGATTATTTTTCGAAAGTAGATACCATTGCACCAAAAGTAGACCAACGTTTTATGAAATTGAATAAATAATGAAACGCAGAGATTTTTTAACAACAACCGGATCTGGGGCTGCTTATGTTGGACTCGGCGGACTTTCTCTTAATTCCTGCAAGGCGTTATCTGCTAAGCAGATTACTATTCTTCATACAAATGATGTACACAGCCATATAGATCCGTTTCCTGCAGACCATGCTGCATTTCCAAATATGGGGGGTCTGGCCAGGAGAGCGGCCTTGGTAGAACAGATCAGGTTAGAGAACCCCAACACCCTTCTCCTGGATGCAGGAGATATTTTTCAGGGCACGCCCTATTTTAATTTTTACGGGGGCGAATTGGAATTCAAGCTTATGAGTAAGCTAAAATATGATGCTGCAACCATTGGAAATCACGATTTCGACAACGGCATAGGCGGACTCCTTGCACAGATGCCTCATGCAAAGTTTGAAATGATTTCGGCCAATTATGATTTTAGTAACACCGTTATGGACGGCTTTGTAAAACCTTATACCACATATCTTCTCAATGGCATTAAAATTGGGGTTTTTGGACTTGGAATAGCACTCAAAGGTCTGGTTACCAAAACGCTTTATAAAGAGACCAGATATCTGGATCCTATTGAGATAGCTCAGGATATGAGTAGAACACTAAAAGAAGATCTAGGATGCGATCTGGTAATCTGCCTTTCACATCTTGGATATGAATATAGAAATGCGCAGCGTCCCAGCGATGTGATCCTGGCATCAAAAACTGCCAATATTGATCTTATTATTGGCGGACACACCCATACTTTCCTGGACAGGCCCGTTATCAAAAGAAATAGTAGCAACAAAGAAGTTCTGGTAAATCAGGTAGGCTGCTATGGTATTAATTTAGGGAGAATAGATTTCTATTTCGATTCTAACAAAAATATGAGAAGCGAAGGGCTTAGTATAAGTGTTTGATAATAGATTTAATTCACATCAAAAGCATCCATGAAATACTACTTAAAACTCCTAACGGGCTTACAACTTTAAAGCCGCCTCTACCAATTGTCTTAACTCTTCCTGCTGGGGAATTGAAGGAAATGATTTTCCGGCTCTTCTATACCAATATCCTGCATTCCATTGATCCCCTTCTTTTCTGTGTAAATATGCATGAATCCAGCTTCCTATAGGGGAATCCATTTCCTGGGCAATGTCATGGGCAGCTTCCCAATCGCCCTTGGCTTCAAACCAAACCGCCCGTAGTGCCTCTGGCCACGATGCTTCAGGCGCACTATTTTTCAGGGTTTCTGTAAATAAGGTGTAATCTCTTGGAATCATTGTACTAATACCGGTAAATAAAAGCCGGGCCCCGGACATTAAATTAACATTTTCGTCCTTTATCAATTGACAAAATAGGCAACATTACATTTATTAGCAACCAATAATCAACCTAATTTAAACTCACCAATATGTTACGAAAACTTCTTTTTTTGTCATTAAGCACCTTATTCCTTCTAGGAAATGTTGATCAAGTAGTTGGTCAGGATGCCGAAGAACCCATTTGGGAAACCATATTGCTTGTTCCAGATAACACCAAACTTAAGGTGCTGGGCGAGAATATGAAAAAACACAATCAAAAGTATCATAAGGAAGGGCCTTATAGTGCTTCTGTTTACAATATTACCACAGGGCCGGATACCGGAAAAATGGTTTGGATCATGGGACCTCTTAAATACAGTCACCTGGATGCCAGGCCGGCGGCAGGAGGTCATGATGAAGACTGGAGAGACAATATAATGCCTTACATCAAAAAGACACAGCAAGGGGAATATTGGGAAGGAGATGTTGAGCTGTCCAATACCGCAATGACGGCCGGTGACCCTTCTGCTTTTCCTATTTTATTTACCCGATATTGGGAGATAAATCCAGGAAAAGGTTTTGGAGTTGAACGTCATTTTAAAATGGTAAGTGAAACAATAAAAGCCATGGAAGGGGAACACCCATGGGGTATCTATTTCAATGAATTTCAGCAAGGAAATATCGGAAGGCATATCGCAACGGTTTCTTTTCACAAAAGTTGGACCGATTTTGAAAAACCATGGAAATTCAGGGAGTCATTTGATAAGGTACACGGGGCAAGCGCCTGGAATGCCTTCACCCGAAATAGAGAGGCTACTTTTGAAAACGTTTGGGACGAAATCTGGGTATACAACAAGGAACTCAGCGGTGACTAATTCTTAGAATTACCAAGTATAGAACCCTCTTAATTACAAATAAGAGGGTTTTTTTATTATAGTAGATGACAAAACCATCTTCATTATTCACTACAAAGGACGGTTATTTAACAAGACTGTTTTTCAAGTGACTTTTTTAACTAATTTCCCTACCGAAAGGCCCTGAACTATAATTGAAAACACAACTACAATATAGGTAATCACAAGAAAAAGTTCTCTGTACATATCTTGTGTAAGGCCAAGTGCCAGGGCAATAGAAATGCCTCCTCTTAATCCGCCCCAGGTCATTATTAATCCCGTATTGGGCACAAAGTCTAGTTTCTTTTTAAAAAATCCTATAGGAATCAGAAGTGATAAAAATCTGCATATCAACACTATAGGTATTGCAATAATTCCGGCTATGATATAATTTATATCAGAAGTTAATACCAGGATTTCCATACCGATTAAAACAAATAACAAAGTGTTTAAAAGAATGTCTATCAATTCCCAAAACTTGTCTACATAGGTTTTGGTTTCCTCGGACATGGCAGTTTTCCTCAATTTTTCGTTCCCCACCATCAATCCGGCTGCAACCATAGCCAATGGAGCCGACAAATGCAGGTACTGAGCAATCACCGTCCCAACCATGACAGCGGCTAGTGTAATTATCACTTCAATATCGTAGTCATCAATAGACTTCATCAGCCTATAGCTTATCCACCCCAGAACTAATCCAAATAGCAGACCCCCAATTACCTCAACTCCAAAAAGTTCAAGGACTTCTAAAACTCCCACCCCGGCTTCCGGGGAAGATGCAAACTGAAAAATTGTCAGGAAAACCACTACCCCTACTCCATCATTGAACAGGGATTCTCCCACAATTTTGGTTTCCAGCTTTTTAGGCACCCCGGCTTTCTTCAATATGCCCAATACAGCAATGGGATCTGTTGGTGATATCAATGCCCCGAAAAGAAGACAATAAATGTAATCTATATGGAATCCGAATAACTGAAAACAGTAATACATAGCTGTGCCCACCAAAAATGTGGATATTAGCACCCCTATTGTGGAGAACATAATTATTGGCCATCGCAATTTTCTTAGCTCGTCGAAATTAGTGTGCAGCGCCCCCGCAAAAAGCAGAAAACTTAACATTATATCTAAGAGCAGGGTTTTGAAATCTATATGAGTGATGATGTACCGTTCTGCATTTAATAAGGTATCATCAAAATAACTCAAGACAAACACAGCAAAAGTAAAGGCAATTGTGATTACCATTAGACCAATAGTGTTGGGAAGCTTTAAAAAGCGAACATTGAGGTAGCCAAAAGCTGCTGAGAGAAAAACTAGAACGGCCGCAATAATAAAATAATCCATAATCTGCTTGTTTATCTGAATGCAAAAATGCAATAATAGTTTGTACTTCTCATAATCCGGTCTCCGATTAACATTCGTTTTAAATTGTCTGGGGGGTAACTATATATTTAGTGTTTTGGTTTACGAAGCCAGGTATCCGGATTCAAATAAAACATCTTTCGCCAGCCTTGTACTGCTTTGGAATCGTACAATTTCGGATAAGGAAATGGAGTAGTAATGGCATAATGCAAATGGGGCGGCTTCCCCCTGGCATTGCCGGTATCACCTACAACTCCTATTTTGGTCCCTGCGCGCACGGGTTGTAATGGCCAGGACGAAAATGCATCCAGGTGAGCGTAGTAGTGGAACCGCCATTTCGGCCCAAGAATCATAACCGACTTACCCCCTTTTCCTCCTTCGTAGGTATAAATTACTATGCCGTAGGTACTTGAAATTACATCGGCACCCCTGGTTGCAAAGATATCTATCCCCTTATGGGTAACAGAAGTACCCCAGGGATAGGCCCAAAAAGAATTGATATCCCAATTCTGAGTAGTTGCTCCCTTTACAGGAATCACCATCCTTTGAGGAAGAAAGAATCCCAACAGCAGAACCGCCAATGGACCCAATAGCCAACTACGGGTTCGCCTGTCTCTCCAGAGCAATAAAAAGATAGATGCCAGGGCAGCCCAAAATCGCTGTGTAGTTTTGGTGATCATTATCCTATAACATGGCTAAAAATTCATCTTCAGAAATCATCGGAATCCCTAAAGTTTCGGCCTTTGTTTTCTTACTGGGCCCCATATTGTCACCGGCTATAACAAAGCTGGTTTTAGAGGAGATAGAAGAACTCACTTTCCCCCCATTGTCCTCTATTAGTTTTTTTAATTCTGTCCTGCTCAGTCTGATAAATACTCCCGATACCACAAAACTCTGGCCTTTCAATACCTCTGTTTGGTTTTCTAATTGTTCCTCAGAGAGTGAAAATTGCAGGCCATAAGCTTTAAGTCGGTCCAGGATTTCAATATTCGTTGGGTTATTAAAAAACTTCACCACACTTTCGGCAATTCGGTCGCCTATTTCATCTACGGCTGTTAATTGCTCCTGGGAAGCTTGAGATAAGGCCTCTATATTCTTATATGCCTTGGCCAGTTTTTTTGCCACGGTCTCACCCACATACCGAATTCCCAAGCCGAACAAAACACGTTCAAAGGGTATCTTCGTTGAAGCAGCCACCCCGCTAACAAGGTTATCAGCAGATTTTTCTGCCATACGTTCCAGAGGAAGAAGTTGTTCCCTAGTTAATGTATATAGATCTGCATAATTAGAAATGAGTCCTTCCTTAAACAACAATTCAACGGTCTCCCCTCCTAAACCTTCTATATCCATAGCTTTCCTGGAAATAAAATGTTGTATTCGCCCTGTTATCTGAGGGGGACAACCTGTATCGTTAGGACAAAAATGCTGAGCTTCACCCGGCTGTCTCTCCAGTGTAGTGCCGCATTCCGGACAAGTTGTAATATAATTTGTGGCGGCGGAATCCACATCTCTCCTGGAAAAATCAACCCCAATAATTTTCGGAATAATTTCCCCGCCCTTTTCCACAAAAACCGTATCACCTTCACGGACGTCCAACTTTTCTATCTGGTCTGCATTGTGCAATGAGGCCCTTTTTACAGTAGTACCTGCCAACAATACCGGTTCTAAATTGGCCACAGGGGTAATTGCTCCGGTTCTGCCCACCTGATAGGTGATTTCGTTTAAAACTGTACTGGCCTGTTCTGCTTTAAACTTATAGGCAAGTGCCCATCTTGGGGATTTGGCAGTATATCCTAATTCTTCCTGATGTTGTAAGCTATTTACTTTAATTACCACTCCATCTGTTTCATAAGGGAGCTCATGGCGATGTAAATCCCAATGTGAGATGAAATTCATCACTTCTTCGGTTGAGGAACACAACTTGGCAACGGTGGGCACTTTAAATCCCCAATCTCTGGCCTTCTCCAGCATTTCAAATTGAGAGGACATGGGTAATGCTCTGCCTACTACACTGTATAAAAGACACTCCAGTGGTCGTTGCGCAACAAGTGCACTATCCTGAAGTTTTAAACTGCCAGAAGCCGTATTTCTGGGGTTCATATAAGGATCCTCTCCATTTTCTTTACGTTCTTCATTCATTTTGGCAAAACCATCAAGAGGCAAAACAATCTCTCCTCTGATATCAAATTTCACGGGATAATCTCCTTGTAATTGAAGTGGAACAGATCTAATGGTTTTAATATTAGTAGTAACATCATCGCCCTGAAAACCATCGCCACGTGTTACTGCCCTGACCAATTGCCCATTCTCATAGGATAAGCTAATTGAGGCGCCATCATATTTTAATTCACAAGTGAATGTCACGGCAACATCGCCAAGAATCCGCTGTATCCTTTTTTCCCAATCCAGTAGTTCATCTTTGGAATATGAATTGTCTAATGAATACATTCGCTGCTCATGTACCACCGTATTGAAATTCTTGGTCACCGCCCCTCCAACCCTTAGTGTTGGAGAGGATGGGTCTTGAAATTCGGGATGCAAACGTTCCAGTTCTTGCAATTCCTTCAATTTCATATCAAAGTCGTAATCTGAAATTACAGGGGCGTCCAGGACATAATAATTATGGTTATGTTCTCTTAATTCTTGCCTGAGCGCGGTAATCCGTGTCTTTATGTCTAACATTAAATGTAATAGTTATCGGGGCAGAAATGCTGATCTCACCGTATTCATATTTTAAATCTAAAAGCCAATAATATAGTAATAAAGCCTATTTGATACACTACCCTGCTTATATCATCTGTACTCATCTCTTCTATCGAAAGCTGTTTTTACTCCACATCCTTATCTCCAGGTTTCCAGCTTCCCTTCAGCATCCTGTTATTTTCAAAAAGGTCTTTTCTCATCTCAATTTCAACAAAACCGTACTGCCTTAAAACCGCGGCAGTTTCTTCACCAAGATACTGATTGATCTCCAAAAAGAGCATTCCGCCATTTGTTAAATTAACAGTGGCCATTTGTGCAATCTTTTCATAATAAATCAGTGGGGCATCATCTTTTACAAACAAGGCCGTTTCCGGTTCAAAATCCAGTACATTTTTATGCATTTGTTTTTTTTCTAATTCCCTGACATATGGAGGGTTAGAGACAATAATATCAAACTTTTCATCTAGTTTATCAACTTCAAATATATTGGCTTCGACAAGTGCTATGTGTACCTCATTTCGCCTGGCATTTGCTGCTGCGATATTTAATATTTTCGCAGATAGATCAAGGGCGTGGACTTCTGAATTTGCAATGTTTTTTGCCAGAGCAACAGCAATACAACCGCTGCCGGTTCCAATATCCAAAATTCTCAAAGCTGCATGATCTGGTCGCTGCTTTCTTCCGTATAACGAAATAATCCACTTTACCAGTTCTTCGGTCTCTGGACGGGGTATTAATACATTTTGGTCCACCTCAAATGTAAGGTCCATAAAACTTGTTTCGCCTGTTATATACTGTATGGGAATTTCAGATTTTAATTTGGACAGGGCTTCATAAAGTGGTTGCTCCTCCTCTTTGGTAACCATCTGCTGGGGATTCAAGGCCAATATAAAACGTTCTAAATGCAGATAGTGCTCTATGAGTATGTAGAAGAAACTATCTACCTCATCCCTGGAGTAAAGAGCGTCTAATTCTATGTGAAATACTTTCTTAATTTCCTTTAATAGCATGCTAAGGAACTGCTTTAGAATTTATTTTTCTGAGAATTATGCATTGGTCACAAACAAATACGCTGGCAAAAATTTAGATTTTATTATTGAAATACCTTTCTTTTTTAAAGTTCTATTTTTGCGGTGTGAAGATACGTGAAAAGCTCACAATCTTAAAAACTGAGAGCGATTAGAAAGGATAAAAATGCAATTGGCAGCAACTTCTGATATGCAAAAGAATTCGATAGAAGAAATATATATGCTTCGCTGTTTGCAATTAGCAAAAAATGGCCTGGGTAAAGCTGCCCCCAACCCGGCAGTTGGTTGTGTTATTGTGCATCAACAGAAGATTATAGGTGAGGGTTATACAAGCCCATATGGCGGACCTCATGCAGAGGTGAATGCTATAGCTTCGGTAAAAGACAAATCACTACTCTCTGAGGCCAGCTTATTTGTCACCCTTGAACCCTGCTCTCATTTTGGCAAAACACCTCCTTGTGCCGATCTAATTATTAAACACAGTATCGCAAATGTTATAATTGGTTGTAGTGACCCCCATCTAAAAGTTGCCGGAAAAGGGATTGCTAAACTTCGACAAGCTGGCTGTAACGTAACCCTGGGTGTCCTGGAGGCCGAATGCCGGGACCATCATAAACGGTTTTTTCGCTTCCAGGAAGATAGACGTCCATATATTATATTGAAATGGGCGCAATCTTCTGACGGATTTATGGCTCCGGAAAGTTCAATGCGATTTGACGCACCCCAGCCCTATTGGATTACGAACAAACGGTCACGACAATTGGTACATAAATGGAGGAGTGAAGAACAGGCAATTTTGGTCGGCACCAATACGGTCTTAGAAGATAATCCTGAATTGACAACGAGACATTGGCATGGAAATTCCCCTATACGTGTTATCCTGGATAAGGATTTAAAAATAAAGGGGGATTATAATGTGCTGGACAATAAGGTAAAAACCCTTATTATAACTCAGCAAATAGTAACAAATGACCCAAAGAGTACAATCATTTATGAGCAGATAGATTTTAATGATCATCTCGCCATTGAAATTGCTGAGTTGCTTTTCAAGCATAAAATAATAAGTATAATTATTGAAGGAGGCGCCCGGACACTTAGTACTTTTATCAATTCCGGGATGTGGGATGAAGCCAGGGTCCTAACCGGGTGTACTAATATGGATAAAGGATTAAAAGCACCTCATTTGAGTGGTAATATTATTAGTGAGTACAACATAATGGAAGATCAGGTAAAAATTATTCTTAATGATTAGAAATATCATCTTTGATTTTGGGGATGTCTTTATCAATTTGGACAAAGAAGTGGTTATAAAAGCCATATCAAAATATGGATTGAAGCGTACTTCTGCCAATCTCACTGCTTTGAATAACTCCTATGAGATCGGTAAAATCTCTTCTGCTCAATTTCTGGATACTTTAACATCGAGTATTAACGGGGTTAGTAGCCAAGAAATACAGGAAGTTTGGAATTCTATGTTACTAGATTTCCCGGATTATCGGCTAGAATTCCTTGAAGGTCTTAGCCAGAGTGGTCAATATCGCATGTATTTATTAAGCAACACCAATGCCCTTCATATTCCGCATGTAACCAAAATAATGGGGCAGGAAAAATTTCTTCGTTTTAAGAATTGCTTTGAGGGGTTTTATCTTTCCCATGAAATTGGTATGAGAAAACCGGATGTAGAGATCTTTGAATATGTACTGAAACAGCATAATTTAATTCCCCAGGAAACCCTGTTCATCGATGACACTTTGGAAAATACCGAGGCGGCAAAGACATTGAATATAAATGCCTGGCATCTCAAAGTAGGTGTTGAGGATATAATTGATCTAAAATCCAGATTATAAAATGTTAGATCTTGCCCTGAGCATATTTTTTTCCAGTCTCATATTTGTAATATTTAAACTCTTCGAGGTTTACAAAGTGCAAACACTTTACGCCATTATAGTTAATTATGTAACGGCATTTATTGTAGGAGTACTTAGTTTTGAGGGCCAGCTTACTATTACCGAATTTCCGGAAAAACCATGGTTTTATGGGGCTTTGGCTTTAGGGATGCTATTTATTGTAGTTTTCAATATAATGGCAAAAACCTCTCAGCAATTGGGGGTTTCGGTAGCCTCTGTAGCTACCAAAATGTCTCTAGTAATACCGGTTTTATTTGGGGTATTCCTATACAAGGAGGAATTAGGAGTCATTAAGATTATAGGGGTTCTTCTGGCATTGGCTGCTGTATACTTTGCTTCTGTACGTGATAGGTCGCTAAGCATAAAACGAAGTACGCTTATTCTCCCTCTCTTAGTATTTATGGGTTCCGGGATTATAGATGTATGTATAAAATATTTTGAAGCAGCACTGGTTCCGGAGATAGAATTTCCAATATTCACAGCATTAGTATTTGGTTCTGCTGCACTCTCAGGTTTAATTTTTATTCTCATCCGACTGCCCAAGACTCCCATTAAATCTAATCTCAGAAATATTCTTGGTGGTCTTATATTGGGAGTTCCAAACTTTTTTTCGATCTATTTCTTGCTCAGGGCATTGCAGCATGCCACACTGAACAGCGCCTCTATTTTTACCATAAACAATGTGGCCATCGTAATGTTCACTACCCTGTTGGGTATTGCCTTGTTTAAAGAGCGGATAAGCAAAAAAAACTGGGCAGGAATAACCATGGCGGTAATAAGCATCGTTCTGGTAGCTTTAGGCGAAAAGCTTAACAACCTGTTTTAAGATAATCTCTATGGGCAAAACTTCAGACATTTATAAGACTATAAACAGCCCGTCGGAAGAAGTACTATATAAAGACCGGAAGAGTAAATTTTATGGTTATGCCTTTCCCTTACAAGATGAAACCCAGGTAAAGCCATTAATTCAATCCTTGCGAAAGATGCATCCTGCTGCCAATCATGTATGTTATGCATGGCAACTTGGAATATCCGATAAGCATTACCGGGCCAATGATGATGGAGAACCCAATAATTCTGCCGGAATGCCAATATATGGGCAAATACAGGCCTATGGGGTCACGAATGTGTTGGTGGCCGTAGCTCGGATATTTGGCGGAAGCAAGCTTGGTGTAGGCGGTTTAATACAGGCCTATAAAAGTGCTGCCCAAATGGCTCTGGAGAATGCAACTATTGTAAACAGAACCTTAAAGGTTGTACTTCGGCTTCAATTTCCGTATGCTGAATTAGACAAAGTAATGAGGTTGATAAAAAAGCAGCAGCTGGAAATTATATCACAACAAATGGAATTGGAATGTTCCATTCAAATTGCTGTAAGGCAGAATGATGTAGATGCCATAGTATCTCTTTTTGAGGCTTTACATAAAATATCAGTAAAGCGGTCCGGGTAGTGTTATAAATTTTCGAGATGCTCCAGAATATAATCCGGACATTTTATAGGCCGCTTTTTTACCATATCCATAAAAACCAAAACGGTATTTGCATCTCCTAAAATTTCATTGTCTTCATTATAAATTTCATAGTCAAATTCTATCCGGACGGAGGGTGTTTTCTTTAACTTGGTCACTACGGTAATGAGGTCGTCATAAACCGCTGATTTTTTGAAATTTATACTTAAGGAAATTACGGGAAGCATTACACCGTTTTCTTCCATGTTTTTGTAGGAAATTCCAAATGACCTTAACCACTCAACCCTTCCCATCTCCAAGTATTGCGCATAATTGCCATGATATACCACTCCCATTTGATCAGTTTCCGAATAACGAACCCTAAAAGATATTTTGTTAAAATGCATGAAATTTCAGGTAAAAATTATATATTTAAGAGGTTACCACAGTGAGAGGTTGAACATGCAAAAAAAAAAGGGGAAATTCAACCCAAAATGATTTTTTTATTAAATAATTTGTTCACATATTTGTCTCACTAAAAAAAGGCTGGCAAAGCTGTCCTTTCCACAACAAACTAACATAGTCACTAACCAACAAATAATAGACTAGCTTAAAAATGGGTGTTACTGCTATTTCCGTATGGAACAATTGTTTGGCTTTTATCCAGGATAACATCCAACCGCAGGCATTCAAAACTTGGTTTGAACCAATTAAGCCGGTTAAGTTAGCGGACAACGCCCTTAGTATTCAGGTACCCAGCAAATTTTTTTACGAATGGTTAGAGGAACACTATGTGAAGCTTCTAAAGGTTGCCCTGACCAAAGAACTGGGTGAAAATGCCAAATTGGTCTACGTTATTAAAATGGAGAATACCTATGGTAACAGGGAGCCATTTACAGAACAAATTCCCAGTTCTAACAGAGGTGGTGTTTCTTCTCAGGAAATGGATGTCCCAATTAAATCCAAGAATCCCGAGCTTAAAAATCCTTTTGTAATACCTGGTATCAGGAATATCAAAATAGAATCGCAGTTAAATCCGAATTATAATTTTGATAATTTTCTTGAAGGGGATTCTAACAGGCTGGCAAGATCCGCAGGAATGGCTGTTGCCAACAAACCCGGAGGCACTTCATTTAATCCCTTACTAATCTTTGGGGGCGTAGGTTTAGGTAAAACACACCTGGCCCATGCAATAGGGGTTGAAATTAAAGACAAGTACCCGGAAAGGACTGTTTTATATATTTCGGCGGAAAAATTTACACAACAATATATAGAATCTGTCAAGAAGAATACACGTAACGATTTTATACACTTTTATCAGCTGATAGATGTGCTAATTATAGATGATGTGCAATTTCTATCTGGCAAATCCGGGACTCAAGATGTTTTCTTCCACATATTTAACCACTTACACCAGAATGGAAAGCAGGTAATTCTGACCTCTGACAAGGCTCCTGTAGATATGCAGGATATAGAGCAGCGATTGTTATCCAGGTTTAAATGGGGGCTATCTGCGGAACTGCAGAATCCCGATTATGAAACGCGAATTTCTATCCTTAGAAATAAGCTTTACAGAGACGGGGTGGAAATGCCCGACGATATTGTTGAATATGTTGCAAAACACATCAAAACCAATATTCGAGAATTAGAAGGTGCCATAATATCTCTGATTGCACAATCGTCTTTCAACAAAAAGGAAGTAACTCTGGAACTTGCGCAGCAGGTGGTTGAAAAATTTGTGAAAAACACCAAACGCGAAGTTTCCATAGATTATATTCAGAAGGTGGTTTCTGATTACTTTGAAATGGATGTTGCCACACTGCAATCAAAAACTAGAAAAAGACATATAGTACAAGCCAGACAATTGGCTATGTTTTTTGCCAAGAAATTTACCAAAGCTTCCCTTGCGAGTATTGGTTCTCAAATCGGTAAAAGAGACCATGCCACGGTACTTCACGCATGTAAAACTGTTGATAATCTGGCGGAAACCGACAAGCAGTTCCGAAAGTATATTGAAGATCTAACCAAGAAATTTTCTTAAGCCTTAAAATGCGAACCAAAGTTTTAATGGTATGCCTGGGAAATATTTGCAGGTCACCGTTGGCCGAAGGTATTTTAAAAAGTAAGGTCGACCCGCATTTGGTTTTTGTCGACTCTGCTGGTACCGGAGGATACCACATTGGTGAAAAACCAGATCCAAGGTCAATTGCTATAGCACGCCAATACGGTCTGGATATCAGCTATCAGCGCTGTAGAAAATTTGTCCGTGAAGATTTTGATAATTTTGATATCATTTATGCCATGGACAAAAGTAATTACGAAAATATACTGCGCCTGGCAGATACATCAGATAAAGTTAAAAAGCTTAAATTGCTCTTAGAGGAAGTAAACCTGGAAACAAAAGAAGTGCCGGACCCATACTATGGAGGGGATAAAGGCTTTGAGCATGTTTTCCAAATGATCTCAGCGGCATGTGAAGCCATTTCAGCTCGCATTCATAAGCACGAAAAATGATGGCAAAGAAAAAAGGTATTCGCGGAAATTTGTATTTAATTCCAACGACTTTAGGGGATAACGAGCCGTTAGAGGTGCTGCCGATATCTATTAAGCGTGCCATAGAAAACATAGATTATTTTATTGTTGAGAATGAGAAAACTGCCAGAAGGTTTATAAAAAAAATCAGTCCCAGAAAATCACAACCAGCTTTACACATTGAATTACTAAATAAATTTACTGAACCAAGCTCTATCCCATCATTCCTGGATCCCTGTGATCTTGGTGAAGATATTGGTGTACTATCGGAAGCCGGTTGCCCGGCAATAGCCGATCCTGGTTCTGATGTGGTTGCTATAGCCCACCAAAGAGGAATAAAAGTAGTGCCTTTGGTAGGCCCCTCATCTATTCTCCTGGCTCTAATGGCGAGCGGTCTGAACGGACAGCAATTTGCTTTTAATGGATATTTACCCATAGATAACAGTGAAAGAAAAAAGGAGATCAAAGCAATGGAACGGCTTTCCAGGGAAAAGGCACAAACACAGATTTTTATAGAAACCCCTTATAGAAATGATGCGCTGCTCTCAGAATTTCTAAAAACCCTTGCAAAAAACACCTATCTCTGTGTTGCCACGGATATTACCTTAGCTACAGAGGAAATTATTACTAAGACCGTAGAAGAGTGGCAAAACACATCTGTTAGTTTACACAAAAGACCGTCTATATTTATTATTCAGGCATAAAAAAACCCCAGTTCCCTGTATTAAACAGGGGACACAGGGCCTTTTCTTCCATATAGTATATATTCTTAAATCTTGGGGTTTCTTTTAGGAGTAACCACAGAAATATCATAGCCTCTAAACTTCTTTAGATAATTAGAAATGCTGGTGCCATAGGCATCCTTAACATCCAGATTACCATAGGAACGAAGGTACTTTTTAACATTGCCCGCTCCAGCCAGGTGCGCGGCCGCCAAAATTCCGGATTCGGTTATTTCTATGCCTCTAATGTTTTTACCTACGTATCTTTCAATATCCCTTCTGAGTATCCATTTATTCCTCGCCACGTTGGTCAGGAATACTTTTTCCTGTAACATGGGGTCATTTAGAAATTGTGTAGCATTATAAACCCCCATTAACTGGAGTGTACCAATTCCAAACTGGTATTTACCTAAATACCCTAATGTATTGGTAATAAAATAGTTGCCCTGTGATTCTTTAAATGCAAGGGCTTCCTTAAATCCAATATAAGAACTTCCCAAAAAGGGAGGTACCGCCATAGCGGGTTTAAAAGTGGTTTTGTTTTTGGGGAACAAAACCGGAGTAGGTTTATTTACTTTAAGGGTTTCAGGAACCTCCACAATTGTGGCGGTTTTAAATCCAAAACTCATTAAAATAAAGAGCATGATAAGAGGACAAAAAATGTTTATCCACCTTTTCATATATGTGATTTTCTAAGACTGACAACCCTTAAAAAGGCCTGCTTAAATTTCAAGGGTCAAAGATACGGCAGATAAGGTGCAAAAAACCCAAGATTTTCTTAAAATAGGAGGGTATTTGTCAAATTGTAGGAAAATATGGATAAATGGCCTATCTGCTGATTTTCTGTTGATTTATCCATCTGACGTATTGCACTTTATTCCGGTTGTGCTGCGCAAGAGATTCAGCAAATTTATGGTAACCAAAATTCTCAATATTGGCAACCATGTATAGATAATCATGGTTTTCGGGATTTAAGACGGCATCTATTGCAGAAATATCGGGCATAGTAATTGGGCCGGGGGGTACGCCTGCATATTTATAGGTGTTGTAAGGAGAATCCAATTCCAAATCCTTGTATAATACCCTTTTGATAACAGTATCAAAGTCGCCCGTATGCCTCTTTATGGCATAAATAACCGTAGGATCTGCCTGCAATAACATATTTTTTTTCAACCTGTTTAAATACAAACCAGCAACACGTGGGCGTTCATCAACTTTTGCTGTTTCCTTATGTACAATAGCCGCAAGAGAAATAACCTCCATTGGCTTCAGCCCCCTGGTTCTGGCTTTTTGCAGCCGTTCATCATTCCAGAACCTATTGTATTCTTTCAACATTCTGTCTCGAAATTCTGTTGCCCCGGTATTCCAAAAGAATTCATAACTATTAGGCAAATACACCCCAAGTTTAGTGTTATCATCCAGATTGCTTTCCTTTAAAAAATCAGCATTATTAAAAGCCTCTAAGAGCGCCAGGCTATCTGCTTCTATCTGCGCACTTATTCTTCCTGCCAGGTCTGCCAGGGTCTCCTGATTGTTAAATGAAACTTTAACCGGAAGGTTCTGACTCCTTAAGGTATTAACAATATCATTGTTATTCATTCCTTTTCTCAAGGCATATTTTCCTCCTTTAATATTGCTGGAGTACTTTTTACGGTCTGCTACGGTCTCAAAAGCATCAACATCCTTCAATAAAGGTTGCAACTGTTCTTTTAATTCCAATATGGAAGCATCAGATGCTACATATACATAGGCAGTTTCATTGTTAAATGCCGTATTAGGAACAAAAAAAGTACTGTATACCATATAGGCAAAGGCTGCGGCAATAAGAAGGCCGACGAGTATTACGGCTAATAAAATCTTTTTGATATACATTAATTATTTATCTTTTGTAAAAGTACTTCATTCTTAAAGTTGCCCCCAGAAAGTATCCAGTCTTTTTTGACCCCGACTATTTCGAATCCAATTTTCTTAAAAAGGTGAAGGCTTGCGCTATTTTCTTCCCCAACATTTGCATACAATTGTCTGATATTCAGTACTGTAAATGCGTATTTACATACTAATTCAATGGCTTCTCTTCCAATTCCCTGATTGCGATACTCTGCCTCCAAAACAACAATACCAATTCCTGCTCTCCTATTTTTCGGATCAAAATCGAAAAGATCTATAAGTCCGACCGTTTCTTCATCTTTGGTACAAATACACAGTCGGAGTTGTTTAACTTCATAAATATCTCTGTATGCATTCTCCAGGTAAAGTTTAAGCACATGTTTGGAATATGGGGTAATGGTTCCGCTAATCTCCCATATATCCGGATTGTTCTCGAGCTCATACAGAAAATTAAGATCTTCTGCTTCCAAGGCGCGCAATTTAATCTTATCCCCCGTTAAACTCAACATGTGATTTCCCCTTTATAGACCTGCTGAGCAGGTCCTGTTAAATAAACATCACAATATTTTCCATCACTCTTTTGAAACGAAATTGTTAAGTCTCCCCCCGGGGTTTTAACTTTAATTTCTTTATTGGCGGTAATCCCTGAATGATGCATTGCAAGTGCTACCGCAGTAACGCCAGTGCCACAGGAAAGCGTTTCATTCTCTACTCCGCGTTCATAGGTTCTTACATAAAAAGTTGCATCGTCCAACTGCTCAACAAAATTAATATTGCTCCCACTTTCACCATAGAGTCCATATCTGAGTTTAGCTCCTTCTTTTACGACATCGTATTGTTCTAATTGCGGAACTATCTGTACATGATGGGGAGAACCTGTATTTAAAGTAATGGCATTGGGTTTTTCACGAATTTCCTCTACATCTGCCATATGAAGTTCTACTATATCATTGTTGATACGGGCAAAGTGCTCACCATCTGTCGCCAAAAAGGTGGTTTCCTTTGCTATAATCCCAAGGAACTCTGCAAATGCTACAATACATCTTCCTCCGTTACCACACATACTTCCTTCTCGGCCATCAGCGTTAAAATAGATCATTTTAAAATCTGATGTAGGATCATTTTCCAATAAAATCAGTCCATCAGCGCCTATACCCATTCTGCGTGAGCATAACTTAGCCACCAATTCAGTATTGCTTTTAGGGAAGACATCTTCCCGATTGTCTACTAGAATAAAGTCGTTCCCCGTACCCTGATATTTATAAAAAGATAATCGCATTATAATTATTAATGTACAAAGATAAGTGTTTAGAAGATTAGAAATAAGTAGTCAGATGAATGAAAACAGCTAGTGGTACCATCCGATTTTAAAAAATTGCCATGTCAGATTTTTTAAGGTAATTTTAGCAGTTAAAAAGTAGTTAAAGCCAAATAAATTAAAGCAGTATTCTGTTAAATTTACATTGAATTAATTAAAATTTTAATCTTTATGAAAAGAATTGCCAGCCTGTTTTTAGTGGCCCTATTCGCTGGAGCTTTGACATTAGGGGCGTATAAATTGTTCTTTGAACAACCCAACTACGTGGTTACGGCAAATGATCAGATGCCGGTTTTCAAAACAAGTAGTACCCCTACTTCATTTAAAGGAGCAGGCATTAATGAGGTAGACTTTACCAATGCTGCAGAAACTACCGTAAATGCCGTAGTGCATGTAAAAAATGTGACCATGAGCAAGGGTCGGAGTAGCCTGGCCGAATTCTTCTATGGTTCGGAAAGCGCTCAGCGACCTCAAGTAGGAACGGGTTCAGGAGTTATCATCTCGCCAGATGGTTATATTGTCACCAACAACCATGTTATCGCAAAGGCCAATCAGTTAAAAGTGACACTTAACAACAACAGAACTTACGATGCAGAAGTGGTTGGTACGGATCCAAATACAGATATTGCCCTTATAAAGATTGAAACCGATAAAGGATTACCTTATCTGGCCTTTGGAGATTCTGACCATATAAAAATCGGGGAATGGGTACTGGCAGTAGGCAACCCCTTTAACCTTACCTCTACCGTGACAGCGGGTATTGTTAGTGCCAAGGCACGGGCGCTGGCCAGGGTAGATCAGTCTTTTATTCAGACCGATGCCGCAGTAAACCCGGGAAACAGTGGTGGGGCACTTGTCAATACCAATGGAGATTTAATAGGAATTAATACTGCTATCACCTCACAGACCGGCTCCTATGTAGGCTACTCTTTTGCCGTACCCAGTAATATTGCCAAGAAAGTTGTTGAAGACATTATGGAGTTTGGAATGGTCCAAAAAGGAATACTGGGCATTAACAGCATAAATGTTAATACCCCCTATGCAAGGGAAAAAGGTATAAGTGAAATCCAGGGAGTATATGTAGATATTGTGGCAGAGGATTCTGGTGCGGAAGATGCCAATATACAATCTGGTGACATTATAAAACAAGTAGATAATATTAAGGTAAAGAAGTTTGCAGACCTCACCGGATATCTTTCTACCAAGAGACCCGGAGATGAAGTCAGTCTAGCTATTGAAAGGGATGGAGACCAAATGACGATTCCGGTTACTTTAAAAGAAAGACAATCTCTTGTTCTTCCTGTTATGGGGATAGTAGTTAAAAACCTCAATGAAGACGAGAAGAAATATTATAAAACCAAAAAGGGAGTAAAAATTACCGGGGTTCCTGAATCTTACAGAGGATATCCATTAGATGACAAGGTAATTATTGCAGTGGATGATCAGGAAGTAGAAAATATTGAAGATGCAAGAAAACTATTTGCCAAGATCTCCCGATATGGCAGAACCAGTATTACAGTCATCTCCAAAGACGGGGAAAAGGAACGCTTCATATTTCAATAATTAATAGTCACAAAGATGTACAAAGCACCTCATTACGGGGTGCTTTTTTATTTACAGAAAACTTGTGCGAAAACGTTTGAAATATATAATTTTGCAAAAAGAAAAAACAAGAATGAGCTCCAATACATCCTATGAAAAGGAACTTGCCTTTCAGGCAGACCGAAGAAAAGCAACTACCGAGTTTATTAAGATCATAAGTGATCTTTGGTACGATAAATCTATAGAGGTGGTCCTTTTTAAAAATCAAATTATTGACAAAAATGTCAGTGATATCATCAATTTACACGAATACGCGGGCGAGTTTGTACAAAAACCCATATCTATCTTTGACTCTGTTGAAATATTGAGGGCAATTAACGACATTCCACTCCCTCCGTCTAAATTGGATATAGGTAAACTTACGTATGAATACCATTCTGACGATAATAATGTTTATCAAAATGTAAAGGCCTTTGTAATAGATAAACTAAAAGGCGCCAATAATTCTAAAGAAATTCAGCCCAGGGATGTGGTATTATATGGTTTCGGAAGAATAGGAAGGTTACTGGCCCGGGAACTTATGGCAAAAACCGGTAAGGGCAACCAACTTAGGTTAAGAGCCATTGTTACCCGGGGTGAACTCAATGCTGATATTATTGAAAAAAGGGCCACTTTGCTCCAGATAGATTCTGTTCATGGCCAGTTCATGGGTACCGTGGATAGCGATGTTGAAAATAAGGCCCTCTTAATAAATGGAACTACGGTACATCTTATCAGCGCAGACCAACCCGAGGAGGTAGATTATAGTAAATACGGCATAACTGATGCTCTGGTCATTGACAATACCGGTGCTTTTCGGGATAAGAAAGCGCTGGGGAGGCATCTTCAAGCCAAAGGTGCATCACATGTTTTACTGACGGCACCAGGGATAGGAGTACCCAATATTGTACATGGGGTAAATCAGCATGAATTTAACCCGGACAAAACAAAACTTTATTCGGCCGCATCCTGCACTACCAATGCCATTACGCCAATCCTGAAAGTGGTAGATGATTCATTGGGTATTAAAAAAGGGCATCTGGAAACCATCCATGCTTATACCAACGATCAGAACCTTGTAGATAATATGCACAAGAAATACAGGAGGGGACGTGCAGCTGCCTTAAATATGGTTATCACAGAGACGGGCGCAGGAAAAGCGGTTTCCAAAGCGCTGCCTGCCCTTGAAGGTAAACTCACCTCTAACGCTATTAGGGTGCCAGTGCCCAATGGATCCCTGGCAATCCTAAATTTGGAAGTAAATAATAAAACTTCAAAAGAAGCTATCAATACCATAATTAAGAAATATGCCCTTGAAGGCGACCTCGTGGAACAAATTAAATATTCGTTGAGTAATGAATTAGTGTCCTCTGATATTATCGGGACATCAGCCCCTGCAATTTATGACAGTAATGCAACAATTGTTGCTCCGGATGGCAAAAATCTTGTGCTATATGTCTGGTATGATAATGAATATGGATATTCGCATCAGGTGATCAGATTGGCCAAGTACATCGCAAAAGTCAGAAGGTTCACCTATTATTAAGGTAGAAATTCTTTACAAAAAAAATCGTCTTTTTTTATTTTTAGGAAATAGAGTAACGTTATGGTCAATTTTTTTTCCTAATTAATATTATTGAAGTACTTTTGATCTCCTCTCTAAATCATTATTAATACTAAGAACTATCTGGAATGAAAGGTTTTAGAATACTATTATTTGCAATTGCCTTGTTTAGTTGCAACCTACAATTTGGCCAACAAGATACAGCTCAGGAAGAACTATCACTTGATAAAGGGACTATCAATAATCAGTTTGAATTTGTCTATAAGAAGTCTGGCAATTACAGGGCTGAAGGTAAGCGCTACGAAGTGGTACGCACCCTGAATCTGGATAAATTGAGGCAAAATGTCTTGGATACCATTAATGCTGCCAACGCAAAAGCTGTCCAACTAAATGCTACAATATCCGGACATGAATCCACAATTACAGATCTCAACAAAAAATTGGAAGAAACGACCAATTCCCTGAATTCCGTTACTGAAGAAAAAGACAGCATGTCGTTTTTAGGTATGTTGGTCTCTAAAGCCACTTATAATTTTATTTTATGGACGATAATCGCAGGGTTACTGGCTTTATTGCTTCTATTCATCTTTAGATTCAGAAGAAGTAATATCCTAACCCAAATAGCTAAGTCTAATCTTTCAGAATTGGAAACAGAATATGAAGATCACAGGCGAAGGGCTCTTGAGAGGGAACAAAGGATTAGCAGGCAACTCCAGGACGAGATCAACAGATATAAGAAATCTAAATAACAAAAGCTCCTTCGGGGGCTTTTTTTAGCAGCAATAATGATTAAAGTAACAAGGGCAACAGAAGAGCAAATAGATCAGCTTACCCCCTTATTTGATGCCTACCGTACCTTTTACAAACAACCGTCAGATATAGTTGCGGCCAGAATATATCTTTTGAATCGCTTAATGAAAAAGGAGGCTACGGTTTTCCTTGCCTATGAAAATGAAATCCCAATAGGGTTTACCTTACTTTATGCCACCTTTTCGTCGGTGAGCATGGCACCCGTTTTTATATTGAACGACTTATATGTATCTGAAAATGCGAGAAATAAAGGAGTTGGGGAAGCGCTTTTGAACCGGGCCAAGGCACATTGTAAGGAGATGGGCTATAAAGGCTTGGCTTTGGAAACCGCAATTGACAATCCTGCTCAACAACTATATGAACGGCTTGATTGGAAGAGAGATTCTCATTGTTTTCACTACTTTTGGAAAGCAGATTAATTGCCTCTATGCCTAGTTAACAGATGATGCGAATAGACATAATTACCGTTTTACCGGAACTTCTTAAAAGCCCGTTTGAAGCCTCAATTTTAAAAAGAGCGATAGAAAAGGGATTGGTAGAGGTACATCTGCACAACCTAAGGGATTATACAGATTTGAGCTACAATCAGGTAGACGACTACCAATTCGGTGGAGGTGCCGGGATGGTTCTTATGATTGCTCCTATAGATAAATGCATCTCCCAACTGAAATCGGAAAGGGATTACGACGAAATTATTTACCTGACACCAGATGGCGAGACCCTTAATCAGAAAACCGCCAATACCTTGTCTCTTAATAAGAATATGATCCTGCTATGCGGACATTACAAAGGAGTAGATCAGCGTGTCAGGGATACCCTCATAACAAAGGAAATATCTATTGGTGATTATGTTTTATCCGGAGGAGAGTTAGGGGCAGCTGTATTATGCGATACCATTATCAGACTTTTGCCCGGAGTACTTAATGATGAAACTTCTGCCCTTACCGATACATTTCAGGATAATCTTCTGGCCCCTCCGGTTTATACCAGACCAAGGGAATACAAAGGGTTAAAAGTGCCCAAAGTACTGCTGGGTGGAAATTTTCCTGAGATAGAGAAATGGCGGGAAGAGCAAGCTCAGGCAAGGACAGAAAAACTAAGACCAGATTTACTGGATTAATGACTCATAAATGCAAAACCTTCCGGCTTACCATTTTATAGCACCCATCGTTTCTTTTTTAGGGCAACTCACTGTGCTCATTGCCTGTATTATGTTACTTATAAAACAAAGATCAATAGCGGCCGGTCTGATGACGGCAGGCATGATATTATCTGTGATTTTTACAGTTTTTGGATTTCTTGTGAATATCATTTCTGCTAATAAAAGTGCAGAAGCCCTGATTAAAAACCAGGGGATAATTTCCACACTTAATTCGTTGTCCTATTTATTATTTGGAATTGGATTGTTATTTCTGGCCCTAAATTGGTCTGCCACAAGAAAGTAAAACTCGTATTACTATAAATATTACTTGCAATTTTTCTTGTAGATAAGTAATTAATAGTTAATTTTGCAGTCGATTAAAATCAACCTCTGACGAGATGCGTGAATGTTGGTTTTATAAAACCATAAACTAAAATAAATGGAATCTTTAGTAAAATTTGTTGAAAACGAATTTGTATCTAAAAAGGAATTTCCTGATTTCTCTGCTGGTGATACCATCACAGTGTATTACGAGATTAAAGAAGGTGAAAAAACTCGTACACAGTTCTTTAAAGGAGTTGTAATACAAAGAAGAGGAACAGGTGCCACGGAAACTTTCACTATCCGTAAAATGTCCGGAACTATTGGTGTTGAGCGTATTTTTCCAATTAATATGCCTGCGCTTCAAAAAATTGAGATTAACAAGAAAGGTAAAGTACGTAGAGCACGTATATTTTACTTTAGAGGCCTTACAGGTAAAAAGGCCAGGATCAAGGAAGTTAGATCGTAAACTTTATCCTATAAACAAACAGAACCCTGGTATGAATACCGGGGTTTTTTTTGTCTTGGTGTTGATATTCCCGGTTCAGGTCCTAATTCGACCTTAATTTAATTGAAAAAAAAAGTGGTGTTCTATAACACCACTTTTTTACTATCTAAAATAATTTTTATTAGTTATCGAATTCCATCAAGGTCTTTTCGATGATTGAAATACAATCTAACATTTCCTCCTCTGTCATAACAAGAGGCGGCGCAAATCTAATAATATTGCCATGGGTAGGCTTGGCAAGTAGTCCGTTTTCTTTTAATGCCATACATATATCCCATGCTGTAGAACTATCTTCAGTATCATTAATAACAATGGCATTCAATAATCCTTTGCCACGCACCAAATTTACCAGGGAAGTTTTCTCTATTAACCCCTCCATTCTGTCTCTGAATATTTGCCCCAGATAGTCGGCATTTTCAGCAAGGCGTTCTTCTCTAACTACTTCTAAAGCGGCCATAGCCACAGCACATGACAGCGGATTGCCGCCAAAAGTAGAGCCGTGATTCCCAGGCCGTATTACCTCCATTATATCATCATTTGCCAAAACTGCCGATACAGGTAAGACCCCGCCGGAAATGGCTTTTCCCAATATCAGAATATCGGGTTTAACTTCTGGTGTGCCACTGCAATTTTTGTCTGCGCAGGAGCAATTGCCACAGCTGGCCAGTAATCTGCCTGTTCTTGCTATGCCTGTTTGTACCTCATCTGCTATAAACAAAACATTCTTTTCCTTACACAGGCTATAGGCTTCTTTGATATAATCATCATCCGGCACATATACTCCGGCCTCTCCCTGGATAGGTTCCACCAGAAAAGCGGCGACATTTTCATCCTGAAGTACCTCGCGCAATGCATTTATATCGTTATATCTTATCGAGATAATCCCTGGTGTATACGGGCCGAAATTCTCTGTTGCAATAGGATCATTTGAGGCCGAGATAATTGTAATTGTTCTACCGTGAAAGTTATTTTGGCAAACAATAATCTTAGCCTGATTACTGTGGATCCCTTTTTTCTCGTACCCCCATTTTCTTGCTAGTTTAATAGCAGTTTCAACGGCTTCAGCGCCCGTATTCATTGGTAAAACTTTATCGAACCCAAAGAATTCTGTGACATATTTCTCATATATCCCAAGCATATCATTATAGAATGCCCTTGAGGTAAGAGTAAGATTTTCGGCCTGCTGTTTTAAAGCGGCAATAATTTTTGGATGACAATGGCCCTGGTTCATAGCAGAATATGCCGAAAGGAAATCGTAATATTTCTTTCCTTCAACATCCCAAACAAATACACCTTCACCCCTACTCAAAACTACTGGCAGTGGATGATAGTTCTGTGCTCCATACTTTTTCTCCAATGCGATGGCATCTTCAGAAGTAATTCTTTCCAAAACTGACATGATTTTCAATACTTTAAATACAACTTTAGCAATTCCTTCTTTGGGAGAGAAATCATCCTATGCAGAGCTGCTAAATTACAAATATTCGGCCAATTCCTAAAACTTTCCAAGGATTACGATCCTTATTTATCTATTCTAGACATAAGCGTGGCGAGCTGCAATTCAAGACGTTTTAATTCCCGTAAAATATCATTTTTGTCCATTTGCAACCATACAAATAGTTTAAGCATTCCCATAACAATCATACATAAGAATGCCCCTGAACTCCATTTTATGAGTTCATTAGTCTCCTGAGTATTAAAAAATTGGAAAATACAGTAAACCATTAAAATGAAAGCTGCAAGAGTAATAATATTCATAATTACAGCCAACCATCCAAATTTTCCTTTATACACCTCCCCCATTTTCCCTATAATGTTCTGCTCCTCCAATTCATCATAAAATTGGGCTTCTTCTGCACTTAGCGTCTCTTTTATTAAATCATCAATCTTTTCTTTATTATTCATAATTTCTATTCTTTAAAATTGTTTTTAATTTTTCCCTTGCGTGGAACAATCTTGATTTAACTGTACCAGTGGCTATTCCCAAAATATCACTTATCTCTTTCAGTGAATATTCTTCGGTATAAAATAAGCGCAATACCTGTCTATGATCCTGAGGAAGAGTTTTCATAACCACTTTCAGCCTCTCCAGATCAGAAGCCCTGTTGTCCAAATTATCCTCATTGGTATCTCTTGTTATACTTTTTAGTTTATCGCGCTCCCTTTTATTCTTGTTGAGATAATCAAGAGATTTCCGGGTAACTATCCGCATCGACCAACTACCAAATACGTTTGGATCTCTCAGAGTGCCTATCTTTTTTAGGATTACACTCCAGCTGTCCTGAACTATATCCCTGGCAGCATCCATATCATGTGTATACCAATAAGCGTGTTTGCACAGCCTGGGATGATGCCTGTTAACCAGAATGGAAAGCGCCTTTTTATTTCCGGATTGATACTGCAGTATCAATAGTGCATCGAATATTTTCTTGGTGTCGCCCATTATAGATTCTACCTTCTAGACAGTTAAAACTCTAAAAAGTTCAATATTTTAATTTTTTTTTAGCACTAATCCTTTAAAGATAAGATTATAGGTTCTGCTTTAATAGTACATTTGCGCTATGCGAAAAAAAAGGGAGCCAAAAGTTTTTGAACAGATAGAAGTTCTTGACGCAGGGGCCAAAGGAAAAACCATTGCAAAAGCTCCGGATGGCAGGGTAATTTTTCTTTCCAATGCCGTTCCGGGCGATGTGGTAGACATAAGAACTACTAAAAAACGTCGGGCCTATTTTGAAGGTGTTGCCATAAAATTTCACAAACTTTCAGACAAGAGAGTTAGTCCCGTATGCCAGCACTTTGGAGTTTGCGGGGGCTGTAAATGGCAGCATATGGGCTATGAACATCAATTACATTACAAACAAAAGGAGGTAACAAATAATTTACAGCGAATAGGGCATTTAGAACTCCCGGAGGTAACTCCAATTCTCGGATGTAATGACCACTATCTATACAGGAATAAAATGGAATTCTCATTTTCCGATAGCAGGTGGCTAACCGAGGAAGAAATTAATTCTGAGGAACAAATTACGGATAAGAATGCCCTGGGCTTCCATATCCCGGGGATGTGGGACAAGATCTTAAACATTGAAAAATGTCATTTGCAAAAAGAGCCCTCAAATGCCATCAGGTTAGCAACTAGATCTTATGCTATTGAAAAGGGTATCACCTTTTTTAATCCCAGAAAACAAAAAGGTACCCTGCGTACACTGATGATAAGAACATCTTCTACAAATGAAGTAATGGTCTTGTTGCAATTTTTTGAGGATAATGAGATTCAACGCAATCTGCTGTTAGAATACCTTAAACAAACATTTCCAGAAATCTCATCTTTGCTATATGTAATCAATACCAAACAGAACGATACTATTTACGATCAGGAAATACGCTGTTACTCTGGTAATGATCATATTTACGAAGAAATGGAAGGACTCAGGTTTAAGATCACCGCCAAATCTTTTTATCAAACCAATTCTGAACAGGCTTATGAGCTCTATAAAATTGTAAGGAAATATGCGGCGCTAACCGGGAAAGAACTGGTGTACGACCTCTATACGGGTACTGGAACCATAGCACAGTTTGTATCAAAAAGTGCCAGGAAGGTTATTGGGATAGAATCTGTAGCTGATGCGGTAAGTGCAGCAAGAGAAAATGCCATCCTTAATGGGATCAAAAATGCGGAATTCTATGTTGGGGACATGAAAAACATTTTTACTCCAGATTTTATCAGCAAAAATGGTTCTCCGGATATTATAATTACTGATCCACCACGAGATGGCATGCACAAGGACGTTGTGCAACAAATCTTAAATATTGCACCTTCAAAAGTTGTTTATGTCAGTTGTAATAGTGCAACCCAGGCCAGAGATTTGGAACTGATGAAAAATAAATACGTTATTGAAAAAACTCAGGCAGTAGATATGTTTCCACAGACACATCACGTTGAAAATGTTGTACTTTTGAAATTGAGAAGCCATTAAGAATTAATTAGTGTATGAAGTTTAGATCGAAAATAATTCCCCTGAAAAGATTAATTTTTACGGGCTTCGCTTTTACATTAGCCTTACTTCTTACCCACTGTGAAAAAGATGATATATGTGTTGACGGGGATACCCCCCTCTTAATAATAAGATTTTACGATTCTGAGAACCCAACGGCACTAAAAGAAGTGCCCAGTTTACGAGTAGTCGGACTAGGGCAGGCCAGTACTGTAAATACTATTAACGACAGAAGTTCCTTAGATTCTATTGCCCTTCCACTACGGATAAATGAAGCCAGCACCAGTTATCTCCTGATCAGGGATTCTGAAGATGAAGATGAATTGGAAATTGGAAATATAGACACCCTTACATTTAATTACACTACCAATGAAGTATTCATTTCCAAGGCCTGTGGATTTGTTGCCAATTACGATGGACTAACAGAAACGCTAACCGTGGAATCGGAAAACTGGATCCAAAATATAGAACTAATTTCATCCTTGATTCAAAAGCAAGATAGTGCCCATGTTAAGATATTTCATTAGCAGTTGTATTCTACTAGGTTATTTTCTTGGTTCGGCCCAGGATGATACCACAGGCACTATACCAAAAGATAGCCTTGAGAATAAAGAGCCCTATGGCCTGAGGATAGGAATAGACCTAAGCCGACCTTTAGTTTCGTTTCTAAATGAAGATTATACAGGGTTAGAGTTTGTAGGGGATTACAGACTAACGCAAAAATTGTATCTCGCCGCTGAAATAGGCAACGAAAAAAAGACGAGGCAAGAAGAGCTGGGTAATGAAGAAAGTGGCAGTATAGCTACACTTTACAATTTTACATCATCAGGAAGTTATTTAAAATTGGGGGTAGACTACAACACCTATAACAATTGGTACGGCATGAACAATTCTATCTTTATTGGAGGTCGCTATGCCATCAGTAGTTTTAGCCAAACCCTTAATAGTTACTCTTTCTATGACAGCAACAGATATTGGAGCGAAAATGACTTTATAGAAGGTAGTAACATCCCTGAGGAATTTAGTGGCCTGAATACTACCTGGCTAGAATTTGTTTTTGGAGCCAAAGCAGAATTGTTTGCCAACTTTTACCTCGGAGCAAGTGTACGTCTCGGATTTATTATTACCAACAAAGAGGAGGATAAATTTCCAAATCTTTGGATTCCGGGTTTTAACAGGGTTACCGATGGAAGCAAGTTTGGGGTAGGCTATAACTATTCTATCTCTTATTTCCTCCCTTTATACAGAAAGGCAAAGAAGCCAAATAAAAATGGCGTGTCTTCTCCGGATCAATAGGTGCATTTATATAGCATGTTTTGCCTCCCACGGGCAATTCATCTCAAAGCTAATTCTTATTAAATTTCCCTTTCTTACTTCCTTCATAGATCTGGTAGCAGACCAATTTGGATTCCAGACGCCCATTAAACAGTTTTATTTTTCGGGAGGTACGCAGCCCGACAAATTTTAATGCCTCCAGATTTGCCGTGATGAACCAGGCATTAGTACCGGGATAAGATTGTTTTAAGGTATCCCCAATACTGCTGTAAAACGATTCCATGTCTATGGTAAGTCGCTCCCCATAAGGCGGGTTAGACACCAGGTGAAGAGGTGCCTCGGTAAATTTCTCAGATTTGAAAAAATCTTTCTGTTCTATACTGATATAGTCCGAAAGCCCGGCATTTTCTACATTTTCCTTTGCCTTTCTTACCGCTGAAGGTGCCTTGTCATATCCTATTATTTTGTGATGGAATTCCCGGCTCTTGTTTAAACTTGCATTTCTGATGATATCAAATAGGCCCTGATCATAGTCTTTCCATTTTTGAAATGCGAACTCCTGGCGGTTGATATTTGCGGGGATATTACAGGCGATCATTGCCGCCTCTATTAAAAATGTCCCGCTGCCACACATGGGGTCCAGAAAATCCGTTCTTCCATCCCAGCCGCTGTGCAAGAGTATCCCAGCCGCAAGCACCTCATTAATAGGCGCAATATTGGTCGCTGTCCTATAACCTCTCTGATGCAGAGAACTACCAGAACTATCAAGTGAAACTGTACATTGGTTACGATGAATATGAATGTTTATACCAAGATCAGGAGACTGGATATCCACACTGGGCCTTTTGCCTTCAAGATCCCTGAATTTATCTACAATTGCATCCTTTACCTTTTGTGAAACATATAAAGAATGTGTAAAGGTATCCGAATGAACAATGGCATCTATGGCAAAGGTGGTATCCGGGTCCAAATACGCCTGCCAATCCATCCCATAGATTTTATGGTAAAGGTCCTTTTCATCTCTGACGTAAAATGAATGTATGGGCTTTAAAATCTTTATAGCAGTTCGAAGACACAGATTGGCCTTATACATAAATCCGGCATCGCCCTCAAATGAAACGTTGCGTACCCCTTCCTTTACATGGCCCGCTCCCAGGTTTCTTAATTCCCTGGCAAGCAAGGGTTCAAAGCCAAATAAGGTTTTGGCAACCATTTTATAATTTGAGTTCATTATCATGCTTAATAATGCCACAAAAATACACTAATTTTATCCCCCGGAATGCGTATTGAATATTCCCGAATAGCTACTGATTAATGACCTATCTTTTATTGATCCTTGCCGTCTTATTGAGTTTTGGTTTTGTTCTGGTTTTTAAGCCCAAGAAACAGCAAGGTCTCCGCTTGCTCCTGGCATTTAGCGGGGCATTCTTATTGGCGCTAACCCTCTTTGAATTATTGCCGGCAGTTTATACCCAATCGGATACCAAAACTATAGGGGTTTTTATAATGCTGGGTATTCTTTTACAGGTGTTTTTGGAATTCTTTTCCAAAGGGGCAGAACACGGACATGTTCACATTGATTTAAACAGAGGTTTTCCCTGGCTGTTGTTAATTAGCTTGTCTGTACATGCGCTCTTAGAAGGAATGCCTATAGCTGACAACAACTCTATTATTTATGGGATAGTTGTACACAAGGTACCAATTGCTTTAATTCTGGGCATCTTTTTGATTAACTCCAACATTAAATTAATTCACTCGGTGCTATTTATGTTATTTTTTGCGCTGATGACCCCTCTGGGAACGTATCTTGCTGCAAATTCTGAATTTATTAATCGCTCTTACCTTCCACTAACAGCAGTAGTGATAGGTGTATTTCTTCATATTTCGACCGTCATTTTGTTTGAAAGTTCGGAGGGACATAAATTTACACTCAGAAAATTGTTTGTCATCGTTTTGGGGGTATTAATCGCATATTTTCTTTAGGTGTTTAGTAAAGAAGCCTCAAAACAATTACGCCAGCATTTCTGGACCTCCTTTGGGAAGTCTTTCCCACGTAAATGGATATTGTACCATACCAAAATTAAAGGGCTCTCCCTTAAATTTCATTTTGATACACGAAAGGCTATTGTAGCCCTGGATGTAGATATGGAAGATCTTGAGAAAAGAATTCATTTATGGGACAAGTTGATGGGGCTCAGGACTATATTGATGTCCGACTTCCTGCCTAAAGCCATTTTCGATGATTCTTAACAGTTAGATAATGATAAGGAAATCTCAAGGATATATGTACAAAAGAACAATGTCTCAATTCACAATAAGGACAGCTGGCAGGAAACAATGCTCTTCCTATATGAAAATATGATGGCATTTGAACAATTCTTTGATACGTATAAGGAAGTTATTGATTCTTAGAGATAATCTATGGCCGTCCTAATGCGAAGGACAATTTCAACTTAAAAGAGCAGATTTTAGGACAGTATCAGACCACATCCAGGTAAATATACAACCAATGGCTTATAGCCCCTCCTAAAACAAAAAAATGCCATATCAGGTGGTTATATGGAATTCTTCTAAAGGCATAAAAGAAAATTCCAAGGGTGTAAAAGGCCCCGCCCAATGCCAAAAGCCAAAGACCTCTGGTTGAAGTATGTGCTAACAAATTCTCAAGGTCCAATACAATTAGCCATCCCATAACAAGATAGAGCAGCAACGATAAGAATTCTAACTTCCCGGTATAGAACAATTTAAATACTGTCCCAAACAATGCAATTCCCCAGACGGTATAAAGGATGGCCCATCCATTTCCATTGATAAGGGTAATTAGGGCTACAGGAGTATAAGTGCCCGCTATTAAAGCAAAAATACTGATATGGTCCAGTATACGCAGGCGGTTCTTTACAACCGGCACACTAACAGCATGGTACATTGTTGAAGCCGAGAATAATAACAGCAGGGAAGCACTGTAAACAACTACTGAAATGGTGGCATAACCAGCATTTAATCCCACTTTGGGAATTAATAATACCCCGCCACTAATTGCCAGTAGTACCCCGACAGCATGTGAAAGGGCATTTAACTTTTCTTCACTCCTATAAAATTCTTCTAATTTCATTAGAACATCTTATTGTTCAAAGGTACATTTATGTTCACTTCCCAATAAAATGTTTCTGTTAATTTGGATAGTACCAAAAGGGGATGTTAATTATGGTACGGGTATAAACGCTATCTCTTCTATGATCTTTCCTTGCGACTTTCAGGACATGCTTCCCTTTTTGGACTTCGGCTAAATCTAAAAAAGTCTCAAAACCAATTTGCTGTTGAGGGTTCTGGGTGAGCACAAACGTAGGTTTAAATGCAGTTGAATCAATACTTAGGATATACATTTCTTCTAATGTACCTAAATAAGACTTGAGGCCTTCTCTCTTTTTTGACCAATCAACTGTTCCTGAGGAAAAAGTGGAATATACCCCGCGTAAATCTTCTTCTGGTTTTAAATCTTCATTGAAAAAGAAGACATCATCCTCTATGGAACTTCCGTATTCAATAAATACATTCAGATAGGGTTCTTCTATTACTTTAGAAGGGATTGAAGCCCGGTCCACAAAATCTTTAGACCCTTCAAGTAGAGATGTATAGTTCTGTTTACTAGCTATATAGCTATTTGAATTGAGATCTGAATCCAGATAATTCGAGGTACTAAAACCTGTCCCGGCTAATATGGTAAGTAAAATATAAAGGGGAACAATTATAAAGCTCAGGCGTTTACCAAATTTCGTATCCAGAAAGTTATACACCATTGGACGATATAAAAATGACAGGGTCAGATACTTAAAAATCCAATATACCGGATAGTAAAATACGGTGGTCCATTTCTTCCTTTTCAGCCAGCCCTGGGTAATAAAATCAATAAATGTGAGAAAGGTACCTATGCCCAGGAAAATCATAAGAGGAATTGCCACCCAATTTCTTGCCCAATCTGGTATAGCATCATTTTCCATCCAATTGCCTATCACAGCGAATATAAAGGCAATCAGTAAAAGCCCCAGTAGGTAGAAGACCAATAAAAATGTAACCGCAAAAATTATACTGCAGTACTTTTCCAGGGTAGCCACATAATTATCAAAAGAACCTACTCTTTTTTGTAAGTGCTTATTGAATTTAGGGCTATATTTTAATTTTTCATATTCAATATCCCCCGAAACATACCGCAATCCAATTGCGCCAATCCATAAACCCCTTAGGATGACATGAATAATAAGGTTTATAGTGAGAATATACCAGGAAACCAAAAGGCCCTGAGTGATTAAGATACGATACCAATTCTGATCATTTTCTGCTTCAAAACTTGCGGCCTCAATGGGCTCTATGACCATAAACAAACCGTAAATGGCAAAACCTGAGATAATTAGTTCTAACTGCCAGCTTTCTTGTTGAAGAATATCTAACCACTTTTTAAATTTTTGGTTTTTGGGATCATTACTCATTAGTCATCTGGTTTGGTTGTGATAAATATAGTGAAAAGAGGAAGAGGAGTAGAGCCGTGTTAATGACTTATATTTCAGGCAAAAAAAAACCCTGAAATAAAACGAGTTTACTTCAGGGTTCGAAGAAGGCGGCGGCCTACTCTCCCACTTGGTGTAGCAGTACCATCGGCGCAGACGGACTTAACTTCCCTG
>NZ_JAFMPW010000005.1 GCF_026126425.1 Muriicola sp. Z0-33 | reverse complement strand
GATTGAGGCACGTTCTGAAAATACCTAAACACAGCTGCTAAACAGCTGGTATTATTTTTACACCAGACTCAAAGCTGTCAGCAGCTTTGGCCGTGTCAAGAGATAGCTGCGTTGTTCTTGATTGAGGCACGTTCTGAAAATACCTAAACACAGCTGCTAAACAGCTGGTATTATTTTACCACTGCGGCTTAAAACTGTAAACAGTTTACGCCTAGTGAAAAAATAAAGCCCTTGCTATCGCAAGGGGTTTAGGTGCTTATTCGTAGCCTCGGCAAGAATCGAACTTGCATCTAAAGTTTAGGAAACTTCTATTCTATCCATTGAACTACGAGGCCGTTTTGTAAATGGAAGGCAAAAATAAAACTTATTATTAATAATTAATGCCTATGGCTCATAAAAACACCTGGCAGAACTTTCATCAGCCCCTTGTCCGGGTTCTAATTTTAAGATATCAGCCTATCTGGTCTGTTCCTTAATAAATTGCAGTAGTAAAGGTATGGCCGGGTATACCATATTATGTCCGTAGCCGTCCAATTCCATTAATGCTATCTCCTCATTCCCTACCACTTTCATCATGCGGTAGAAATAAGCGTTTTCCTCATATCGTCCCAGCAGCTCAAGTTCCCTGTTTCCGGTTATCAATAATATAGGAGGTGTTTCTTTCCTAACATGAAATAAAGGAGCATACTTGTCAATAATAGGCTGGGTGCCTTTAATTCCCCTTTCTTTTCTTATGGTAAAATGGGTAATTGTGTGTCCACTAAAAGGAATTAATCCTGCAATTTTGTCGGCATCAATTTCATGATCTGCAAGGTAGGTCTTATCCATACCTATCATACTGGCCAAATATCCCCCGGCAGAATGGCCCGAAATAAATATTTTATCCGGACTGCCATTATAATTATGAATGTTCCTGAATGTCCAGGCAACAGCAGCAGCGGCGTCCTTAATATATTCCGGATGTTTTACCTTTGGATGTAAACGATAATTAACCGAAACTACAGCAATACCTTTTTCCTTTAGTCCATCAGGAATGTCTTTCTGACCAAATTCTAATCCTCCTCCATGAAACCAGACCACAGTGGCCACATTGGTAGTATCTGTGGGATAATAAATATCAAGCTTACATCTCTCCTTAATATAAGCATCGGTTTCCTGAATATCAGCTTCATAATAGCTGACATCTTCCTTTAATAGGTAATTTTCCTTTTGCCCAAAAACTGCAGCAGCAAAGAAAATAAGTACAAGGACATTAAATTTGTATAGCAGGCGCATCAATCCTCAACTTCAACAACCATATCAATCTCTACAGCAATATTGCTTGGGAGAGACCCCATACCTATTGCGGCCCGGGCGTGTTTGCCTTTCTCGCCAAATACTGCAACCATAAGATCAGAATAGCCGTTTATTACCTTGGGGTGATCAGTAAAGTCTGGTGTAGCATTGACCATTCCTTTAACCTTCACCACGCGTTTAACCTTGTTGAGATTGCCCAATTCTGCCTTTAGAACAGAAAGCTGATTAATTCCGGTTATCCTGGCAGCTTCGTAACCTTCTTCAATGGTCAGATCTGCACCAAGTTTTCCAGTAATGTTCTCTCCATCTGCTTTAAGTGGTCCCTTCCCGGCTAAAAAAATAAGATTCCCCGTCCTAACCGCATTAACGTAGTTAGCCACAGGAGCCGAAGGAGTACTCAAGACTATTCCCAACTCCTTTAAATTAGCTTCAGGGTCATAGTTTTCATCAATAACCGTTACTTCCTCTTCCTTATTTGTGTCTTTTTGCGCGGTATTGCAGGAGATGACACCCATTACTACAAATACCATCAATAAGTTTTTAATTTTCATTTGATTTACTTTAAGAGTTAACTATTTTCCAGAACTTCCCTGACCCTTTTGGCTACTATGCGCTCTTGCCCCGGATCCATCATCCAGGTAGTGATGCCAATCATTTCCTTATTTCCTACAGTAGAGATGGCAGGATGGCCATCCATGAGTTTTTTCCTGGCGTCTTCCGGGCTAATCCCAACCAACTTCTGGTCCCATTTTATCCTGAGTGATGGCACATGATTGGCATGAGGCGGCACATGTATCTCTGTTTCCACACCCTCAACCGCCAGAGCACTATCACTGATTAATTTTATCTGACGTTCCCACAGCTCCCACTCCTTTTCATGATCTTTTTGCAGGTACATCTCTAAAGCTACCATCATACCCAGAACCTCCTCTTTGTTTACCTTCATTCCTCTTGCAATAGTTGTACCTCTTGGAGGGGTATGCATTCTGGCTGCTTCAATATATGCTCTTTTACCTAAAAGAAGTCCTGCACTTTGAGGTCCTCTGATTCCCTTTCCTCCTGAGAAAGCCACCAGGTCAAAGCCCATTTTGGTAAATTTGAAAAGATTATCCACCGGAGGGACATCCGCAGCACAATCAATAAAAGTGGCGATATTATGCTTTTTCCCCAGGGCTACAAATTCTTCCCATTTAATTTCGCCTTCCTCCGTATTTGCATTAAGGAACCAGAGCATGGCAGTGTTTTTATTAATGGCCTTTTCTAACTCCCTGGCCGTTTTAACCTTAACAAGCTTGGCCCCTGTATTAGTAAGGGCATGTGTATATCCAATATTGTGGGCTTCCTGAACAATGACCTCATTTTTTAATCCTGTTGTATCTGGCAGTTGTGATACCTTCTCGTTATCCATTCCACACATAACTCCGGCCAGTCCTATGGTCATAGCGCCAAACGCACCTGAGGATACAGTGGCGTATTCACAATTGAGCAATTCTGCAATGCGTTCCCCAACTTTATCCTGCAATTGATCCAGATCTACATATTCTGTGGCTCCATAAGTAATAGCTGAAGTCACTTCCTCAGACATCAACGAGCCAGTCATTGAGGTATAGGTCCCCGCAGCATTGATAAAAGTGCGCAATCCCAATTCTTTAAAAAAGTTACGCGCGGCTGGCTTAGTTACCGAGGCATTCACCAATTGAGGTGTCAGCAATCCTGTTCCTACCAATCCCCCTAAAACAGGGAGACTTGAAAGGGATTTTAATAATTTTCTTCTCGTAATCATCACTATTGCGTTTTAATAATTTTAATCTATGGCTGCGATGCAGTCCATTTCTACCAAGGAATTCCCGGGAACTCCACCATAGGTCGCCACTGTTGTTCTTACCGGCGGGTTCTTTCCAAAACGGCCTCTGAAGACTTCATTCATCTTCTTGTAATCTGCCAGGTCTGCCAGATAAACATTTACCTTTAAAACCTTCTCCATGGAAGAGCCGTTTGCCTCAAGGGCCTTTTGCAATTCCTGAAGCACAATTTCTGTATGTGCTTTTATCTCAAAAGGTTCGGTATGTGCGCCTTTACCAGCAACATAGAGTGTATTTCCATGCTTAACTGCACCAGAAAATAAAGGAACATCCTGATCCATAACAATATCACCCACTACCTCTTTTATAGCTGATGGCCCTTTTTTAGCCATGGCACTTGCTGTGCTTATCCCAAACAAAGCCGCAAAACCCATTCCTAGTTTTTTAAACGATGCCCTTCTTGTTGTGCTTTCCATAATCTTACAATTTTATGTTTCTGTATAAGTGTTTTACTATTTTCAATGCCGTATTTGAATAATTTATATAGGTTTACCAGGTTCTCTTTTTCAAAAGTTCCTGAATCTGAGCTTTTGGGACAGGTAACTCATCCATATGATCTCTCAACCATTTCGAAAAATCTTTTTCAATCTCATCACTCCATTTGCTATCTATCTGCCCGGGAGTATACTTCCCTTCTTTAAGGCGGGTGATACCAAATAAATCTCTTAATCTAATCACTTCAGAGGTCACCACTACCTTTTCCGCCAAATGTGCAGGAATAAATACCACTCCTTCTTTCTTGGCCAGGACAATATCTCCGGGAAGTACTGTGGCTGCACCCATTCTAATAGGGTCATTAATACTTAGCAGCATAACTTCTGTAAGAAATGAAGGGTGCCATCCCCGAACGAATGCATTAAATCCTTCAATTTCTGCCAGCCCTTCCATATCGCGACTGGAAGCATTAAAAACAACACCTCTTTTAGATTTGGCATAAATAGAATTTCCCAAATTGTCTCCTATCAGGGTCCCATCCACAATTTTCCCAAAAGCATCTGCCACATAAACATCTCCTTCGACCAGCATATCTATAGGCCAGGAATTGGTATTACCGATCATCCCGTCGGCAAGTCCTCTTTTCTTGATCTGATCTGCAACATCTGGCCGGTTAGGCATATACTGTACGGTAAGTGCCCTTCCTATAACAACTACATCATCATGCAGGGGTTGCCATCCTCCTTCAAACTGGTTATGGTACCCCTCATTCCGTAAAACACCCCAGGCCTCTTCAATGGTCACCTTTTCCATACGTTCCAGAACATGGTCTGCGACTTTAGGTCTGCCATCTTCAAACCTTTCTCCCTCCCATTGTGAAGTTAAAAAAAGTAACTGTTCCTTTGGAGTAGTTTGTGCAGTTAGAGCCGTTGTTAAAAGCAAACAAAGACTACAGATAAGTAAGTAAATATTCCTTCTCATATTAAATTGTTTAGGTATTAATTCTCAGGCATTTCAGCAGACGTTGATGCCTTGTCTTTATCCACCGGTTCTTTGTCTCGCCACCAGGTTGCGAGTGAAGATCCGGATATGTTCATCCATGGCCCAAATACAGCAGGTGCCAGGCCAATTGTTGCTACCTTACCCATTTCCAGGGCAATTCCGGATGCCAATCCTCCATTTTGCATTCCTACTTCCAACGCAATGGTTCGGCAATCCTGTTCCTTCATCTTTAAAGCACGGCAACCCCAGTAACCCAGGAAGTACCCCGCTACATTATGAATAATAGCTGCTAAAATCAGGAATAAACCAATGGTCAGCAAGCTATCCCTGCCAGCAGCAGTAATAATCATAATAATAAAGGCAATTCCACCCATAGATACAATAGGCATTGCCCTATCCAGCCACTTGGCCTTTCCATGGAAAAAATAATTGAATAACAAGCCAGCAATGATTGGAAGAATTACAATTTTGGTAATACTCAACATCATCGCCACAAAATCTATCGGGACAAACTGGCCCGCAAAAGTTTCCATCAACAGCGGTGTCATAAGGGGAGCAAGTACTGTTGAAACTGCCGTTAATGTTACGGATAATGCAAGGTTAGCCTTAGCCAGGTACGCCATAACATTAGAAGCCAATCCGCTGGGGGAAGATCCTACTAATACCACCCCTGCCGCTATCTCCGGAGGGAACGCAAACAAACTGGCTATTGCAAAGCCCAGTACCGGCATTATGGTAAACTGACATAACAAACCAACCAAAACTCCCTTTGGCATTTTAACCACACCCAAAAAGTCCTTAATACTCATTGCTGTACCCATTCCAAACATGATAATTTGTAACAGGGGTACAATCAGAGATTTTAATTCAAAGCTTCCAATTTTTTGCAAGTAGGCAGGGTAATACATGGCTACTGTTACCGCAGCAAAGATGAGGATAGTAAAAGAGAAGCCCTTAAAAGCAGGATAACCTCTTGCGGCCAATGCCAAAAATATAAAGAAGAAAACCAGAGCCGGGCCCGTTTCGGACTGCTGTCCGAGCGCCAGCATAATACCCGCTGCTAATAAACATAGTATGGCCCCTGCAAGCAATAATTTATAACTATTTTTCATTTATTGGTATTTGTTTACTCGTCCCATTTTGGTTTTGAAATCCCGTTTAAATCCCAAACTACTTTTCCTTCCCTTAGTGTAAGTTCGCATTCCAGCTTCTTATCTCCATCCATGCGTTTTCCTTTGGTATCGATAAAACCGAAATCGCCTTCCCTTAAATTTAGAATAGCGATGTCAGCAACGGCTCCAGCTGAAAGGTGCCCCAAATCTGGCCGTTTAATAATCTGTGCGGGCTTCCAGGTGGTACAAGCGACAATCTCAGACAAGGTCATTTCCATATTTAAAAATTTGGACATTACATTAACAATGTCTTTCATTCCGCCATTCATACTTCCGGTATGGAGATCTGTACTTATAGAATTGGGTTTAAATCCCTGTTTTAATGCCGGAATCGCTTGTTCAAAAAGGAAGCTGCCTCCACCATGGCCTACATCAAAAATAATTCCCCTTTTTTGTGCCTCAAAAACATAGTCGCGCACCTTGTTATTTTCATCCACTATGGGTGTTCTTCCATCTACATGAGCATATGTATGTGTAAAAATATCTCCCGGCCTGAGCTTTTCCATAAACAGGCTTTCTATGGACAGTTCTGGTTCACTCCCGCCAAAATCTATCATTACCGGAATGTTTGCCAATCTTCCTGCTTCTACTACCTTTTCTGTTGGTTTCCAGTCGAAACCACTGTAGTGTGCCAATTTAACACCGACAATTATGCCCGGGTACTGTTTGGCCACCATGGCGGTCAACTTTGGGTCCATATCGGCTAAATTCTGTTCAATAGCCCCCCCTTTCATTCCTGAGCCAATGATATTGAGAAAAGACAATACTCTGGTTTTAGATCTGTCTATAGTTTGCTCCTTGAAAATCCTGAAATTTCGCCAGCCAGCGCCACCAACATCTACAATAGTAGTTACTCCACTCCTGAACGAAAACCCATCAGGAGGTAACGCCGTATCACTGTTGCTTAAATAAGCATCAGGTTCAGTTCCGTGAAAATTATGACTGTGGATATCCAGTAAGCCCGGGCATACGTACAAGCCCGTGGCATCTATAACTTCTTTAGCCTGATTCTGCCCTATGTTTGAAGCCACAACAGCTATCTTTCCATCCTTTACAGCCACATCCATCGGGCCGTTAATATTATTCTTTGCATCTATAACATGCCCCCCTTTTATAAGGAGGTCATAACTTTGAGCCATTATTCCTTGAACACCAACCAGAAATCCAAGTGATAATGTAATAATCAACTTATTGTAATTCTTCATAATCAGATATTTTAGTTTTCCTCTGCAGAGCTTGCTCTCAATTTAGCAACTTCATCAGTTTCCACGTTACTGGCTTTATTTCCAAAATTGGACCTTATATAAGTAAGCACTTCAGCAACTTCCTCATCGGTAAGAAAACTGTGCTGAGGCATTACTGCACTGTATTGTTTGCCGTTGACTTCAATGGGGCCCTCCATACCGTTTAATACTATATTTATGAGTCGCTCTTTATCCCCGCTAACCCATTCGGTGGCCGCCAATGGTGGAAATCTGCCTCTTGCCCCACCCCCATCTATCTGATGGCAGGCGCTGCAATATTGGTAATACACGGATTGCCCTTTAGACAATTCTTCCTTCATCAGATTATCCTCTATGATGTCTGGTGTCCTTATATGAGTCAGCAATTTTCTCTCCTCCATCTGAGCCAGTTCTGCCTCCCCAAATTCTTCTTTAGTTTCGTCGTAGGTAATTTTCCAAATCTTTCCTTTGACAGAATCGGAAATGTATAATGAGCCATCTGGCCCTTCTGCAATTCCCATAGGTCTGTAGACCGCATCGTTAACACTCACTATAGGATCTACAACGGCAAAGCCATCTGCAAATACTTCCCACTCTCCAGTAGCCTGTCCATTTTTAAAGGGGACAAAACCTACGAAATAGCCAGACTGCGGATAAGGCGCCCTGTTGGTTGAACCGTGAAAAGCTACGAAGGCTCCTTGCTTATATCTTTCAGGAAATTGATCTCCCTGATAAAACACAAGATCGTTAGGTGCCCAGTGCCCGGGGAAGCCAATTACAGGATCATCAAAATCCTCACACCTCCCTATAATTTTACCATCTCCCCCATATTCAGGGGCTAGTACTTTTTTATTTTGTTCCTGATCAAAGTAACAATACGGCCAGCCAAAATTTGATCCTTCTGTAACCCGTATCATTTCTTCCGAGGGCAAAATTGCACTCTGCCAGGGAGAATATTTATTTGGAAACAATCTGAGCAAATCATCTCTTCCATGAACAACGATATATAAATTATCATCTACCGGATTCCAGTCCATCGCAACTACACTCCTGATTCCGGAGGCGTATTTATACCCGTCTTTTTGTGTTTGTCCTAATTTATCCGCATCAAAGCGCCAGACCCCGGCATGGTCTTCCAATTGCGGACATGGGTCTTGCCCCGGAGTTAAGGGAGTTCTTTTTGGATCCTGACAGGCATTGGAAGGTGCTCCAAAAGGCACATATAAATTCCCTTTATTGTCAAACGCAATAGGCTTCCCTATATGTTCATGTTTCCCATGTTCATGGTCATCTGTCACTATAACCTCCATCTCCCCTTCAGGAATCAGCGTCCCCGGTTTTAATTTATACCGATAAACCACCAGATCTGAACTGTGATATAGATAGCCGTTATGAATACGCATTGCAGTGGCATAACTCCATTTGGTCTTACCGCCATATGCCCCAAATCTTTCTACGATGTCTGCATAATCATTTCCGTCTTCATCCACTAAAGCAGCAATGGATCCTTCATCTGTTGCATTCCTGAGTTTTGCATATAGCACGCCATCTTCTGAAACCGCCATATGACGTACAGTTTCTTTGATACTGTCTATAACTACGGTCGACTTAAAATTCTGTGGCAAAAAGAGCCCTCCGTCAACCGGACCTTTTTTGCATTGCGTTAGTAAAGTAATAGCTACTAGAAGTGATAGTATTCTTAAGTGTTCTTTTCGCATACCCCCCAATAATAAGACAGTTAAGGTAATCTACTTTTTAATACCAAACAAGAGATGATCTTAAAATGTGCTCGAGCACATAATTTGCTGCCTATTCAAATAGAATTCTTCCAAAAAATTGAGGGGTATGAAAATTTGGGCGATCTGTAGCAATTGAGTTCCAACTAAGATAATGAGGCACAGCACTTTCATCTCCACATTTAAAGAAATTTGCCCTTGATTGCAATTGAGAGAATTGGATACCCGAATCATATACCAGGATTTCTGAAGGGATAATCAGGGTCATCTCCCATTTGCGCACCCCCGGCAGTTCATCAAAAGGGGTATCTCCTAAAGATGACTCTACCCTGATTTTTTCTTTAATTAGACTGGGGTCGATAAAGGTTCGTTTTCCAATTCCCGGGCCATATGCCAAATGAACCGTTCCGATAGCATTTACCTCAAAATTGTAATAGTTGCCATCTCCCTTCGGATCCAGAAAAAACTCCAGACAGCTGTCTTTGTGTGTAGCGCTATTGGTCTCGGTTCTCCTTGCCAGAACGTGTGCTTCATCTATATAATATTTTATCCAAATCTCATTGTTATGGTGCCCTATTCTAAATGCCACATCGGGTAAATATGGGAAAGCCTCCCAATTTAATGTATTGATTTTGTGTAATTCTGTTTGTTGTTCTAACAGTTGAGCTGCCTTTTCAATATCCGCTGACCCCTGGTATTCTATTTCCTTTACGACTAGAACTTTTGTATTGTTCTCTTGAATACAACCGAGGAATAGTACCCCCAAAAAAAGTATTGTAATGGTCTTGCCGTTCATATGCTATTCTATTAGGTGATTGTAGCAGAAAAGATTTCTGCCAACTCTTATTCCATATTTATTCTGTTCTGGAAGAAATAATTTTTAACCCTATATCTGTAATTCCGGCACCAAAGATATTTAACACTTCTATATTGGTAAGCCTAGCCAAACCTGTCATTTCCCAAATTGTGAAGTACTCTCAAATATACAGATTAAAATTTCTTAATAAGTTACTGGTATACAGCCCAATCATGGTAAAATATAACAGTAAAAACCATTATAAAGCCTCAGGAAAATTTGCCTATCTCTATATCTTTATCGGCAGGCGGTTCCTTCAACAGTTTATTTCTTAGAGGTCTTCCCATAGCTTCCCATCCCACCTGCATTATGTCTCCAGCTAAGAGATTAAATTGTGCACCGAAACTAAAAGCGTCTGCTCCGTAGAAATGTATGTGACCCTGACCAGGAACTCTGTGATTGGCATATTTAAAATGATGATATTCAAGGTTATCAAGACTATGTGCCATATTCTTTTCACCTGTCTTAATGGCCTTATCCCAAACCACTTCTTTATTTCGAATAATTTTTACCTTCCCGCTAATATCATCAAAAGTAGAATTGATGACCAATTCGGGGCCAATTGCACAATTCCGGATTTTAGAAGGAGCCAGATAGAGATAGTTTCTCTGTTCCATAATATGATCGGAAAATTCATTTGCCGTGGTAAACCCTACTCGCCATGGTTTTCCCTCGCTATCATTAATATATATCCCGGCAACTTCGGGTTCTTCTCCCCCATCTTCTCCATACGATGGGATCTCCAAGACCTCGTTATGGCCTCTGAGCACCGAGCCATTGCCTTTGTAAAACCACTCTGGCTGAACCCCAACCCGCCCGGTTTTTGGATGGCCTCCTTCCAGCCCCATCAAATACATCTTCATACTATCTGTAAGTTCGTTGGTCTTTTGTGCTTTATGCATTTTCTGACGGTTATCCGCACTGGCTTTATGAGTAAGTCCTGTGCCGGAGATCATCGTACTAAGAGGTGCTGATGGTTGGTCAAAAGATGGCAGTAGTTTCCAATCTGAATCCCCGGCATAGATAGGATCATATTCCATGATCGTATCAGTTAGATTTTGCATTATCAGGGCAGTTATATCCCCATCATAGGTCATCGCCTCAGTGGCAAGTGCATGAACAGAAGTAAAGCCTGAAATAATCCTTAAATTTGGTTCTTCTACCAGGACCAGCTTACGACCTTCTTCAGGGTGAATTAATTGAGCCAATCTCATTTGGAAAATTTATTTAGCAATATAACCATTAAATTTAGGCTAAATTACATGGGATGAGGTATTGCACTTATGCCTTCCCGGAAAGCTTATCTGGTATAAATTGTACCCTATCCCAATAGCCTGAATGGTCTGAAATAGATAGGTTGTTGAGAGATCAAAATTTAATTTTCGTTATGGGAAAAGGCCGTTTTAAGGAAAAGAAGTACGACAGTGTTATCATCGGTTCCGGGCCCAATGGCTTAAGTGCAGGCATTGCTCTGGCGGAAAAAGGACTTAGTGTCCTGATTCTGGAAGCTGCTGATACCATAGGAGGAGGAACAAGAACTGCTCAGTTAACATTGCCGGGCTTTCATCACGACATTTGCTCTGCTGTGCATCCGATGGGATATTCATCTCCCTATCTTAAAAAACTCCCTCTGGATAAATTTGGTTTGGAATGGATAATCCCTGAGGCTTCGGTAGCGCACCCCTTAGATAATGAAAAGGCAGTGCTCTTATCCAGGTCGATAAACGAAACTGCTGAAAATCTGGGTATTGACAGTGCCAGTTACAAAAAAATATTGGCTCCCTTTGCCAACAAGGCAGATGAATTACTGCTAGACAGTTTAAAACCTTTGGGGCTACCTGCCCACCCGCTGCTTATGCTAAAATTTGGTTTAAAAGCCTTTCAACCGGCAACTGTTTTTACCAAATACGCTTTTAAAGAGAAACGGGCAAAAGCCCTTTTTGCGGGCAATGCAGCGCATAGTGTTTTACCTTTCGACAAGTATTTTACTTCCGCTGTTGGGTTACTTTTTTTAGTTACCGCACATACAGAAAATTGGGCAATTGCAAAAGGGGGATCTCAAAATATAAGTAACGCGATGGGTGCCTATTTTAAGAGTTTGGGAGGGGAAATATCTACCTCATCAAGAGTATCAGATTTTAGTGATTTGCCATTAGCCAGAAGTTATATATTCAATACCGATCCCGTCCAACTCAGGCAAATTGCAAAAGACCAATTGCCAAATGCTTATCTTAAACGTTTGGAGAAATTTCGTTACGGTCCGGGGGTTTTTAAAATAGATTATGCGCTGGATGGTCCAATTCCATGGAGCGATAATAGATGTGCCAAAGCGTCGACCGTTCATGTTGGGGGTACTTTTGATGAAATTGCGCTTAGCGAAAAAGATGCCTGGGAGGGCAGGCATAGCTCAAAACCATTTGTGCTGTTATCGCAACAAAGCCATTTTGATAGTTCAAGGGCCCCGGAGGGGAAACACACAGGCTGGGCCTATTGCCATGTACCCAATGGGTCTGCCCAGGACATGACAAAACAAATTGAAGATCAAATAGAGCGTTTTGCACCAGGTTTCAGGGAAGTTATTTTGGAAAGGCATAAAATGAATACGACCGACTTTTTTAACTATAATCCCAACTATTTAGGGGGAGCCGTTACCGGAGGAGCTGCAGACATTTCTCAATTGTTTACAAGGCCTGTCGGCAGACGAGACCCATATAGCACGCCTAACGACAAGATATTTATCTGTTCTGCTTCAACACCCCCCGGAGGAGGGGTACATGGTATGTGCGGATACTACGCTGCCAAAAGCGTAATAAGATCATTGAAAATTAAATAAACAAGGGTTAAAAAACATTCTTATGAGCAAGAAAAAAGACTCTCGAAGAAGTTTTATAAAAAAAACTACCACTGCCGGAATTGGTATTTCCATAGTACCAAGTCATGTTGTTGCGGGCCTGGGGCACACCGCCCCTAGCGATAAACTAAATATTGTGGGCGTAGGGGTTGGTGGTAAAGGTTTTCCAAACCTGCGGGCCATGGATACAGAAAACATAATTGGCCTTTGCGATATCGACTGGAACTACAGCAAGCCCTGTTTTGACACCTTTCCTAAAGCGTCTAAATACTATGACTGGCGCAAAATGTTTGATGAATTGGGCAGCTCTATGGATGCCGTCATGATAGCCACTGCAGACCATACCCATGCCGCAATTACAGCCACGGCAATGACCATGGGTAAACATGTGTATTGCCAGAAACCGCTCACCCATTCGGTTTATGAATCACGGCTGCTGACCAAACTGGCAGCGGAATATCCTGTGGCCACTCAAATGGGTAACCAGGGAAATTCCGGCGACGGGGTAAGACAGTTGTGCGAATGGGTATGGAATGGTGAAATAGGTGAAATAGTGGAAGCCCATGCCTGGACAGATCGCCCCATCTGGCCACAAGGCCTGGAAAGGCCTAAGGAGAAAATGAAAATCCCACAGAATTTTAATTGGGAGTTATTTATAGGTCCGGCTAATATGCGGCCTTATCACGAAGTTTATACTCCCTGGAATTGGAGGGGTTGGTGGGATTTTGGAACCGGCGCCTTCGGCGATATGGCCTGCCATGTGCTGGACCCCATTTACAGGGCATTAAAACTAGGGTATCCGAATGCCATTTCTGGCAGTTCTACCACTGCAAATACCGAAAGTCCGCCCCAGGCCGAAAAGGTATTGTTCAGCTTTCCTGCCAGGGAAGACCAGAATAAAATACAAATGCCTGCTGTAGATGTGCATTGGTATGACGGGGGAATTCTCCCGGACCGGCCAGAAGGGCTTCCCGATGATGCGCCCCTCATCCGTGACGGATTGGGCGGTTGTATGCTGGTGGGCACCAAAGACACCCTGATTAGTGACTGTGGCGGGTTTAACCCGCGTTTACTTTCTGGGAGGATCCCGGAGGTCACCCCCTATTTAAGGAGAGTACCGGGCTCTGTAGATTATAGTAACGGACCCCATGAACAGGATTGGATAAGGGCCTGTAAAGAGGCCCCGGAAAACAGGACGCAGGGTTCTGCCCATTTTGGGTATGCGGGCCCCTTTAACGAAATGGTTTTACTTGGGGTCTTGGCCATACGGTTGCAGGGTTTAAATAAGATCTTGCAATGGGATGGGGAGGCCATGGAGTTTACCAATATAAGCGCCTCAGAAACTATGGAGGTGGTTAAATCTTTTGTTTTTGAGATGGTAAATGGCCGCCCTAAATGGAATGTTGAACATGTGGAACTCAACGCCCTTGAAGCCGCACAGGAATATATAAAACATACCTATAAGAATGGCTGGAGTTTACCTCAGATGCCGTCATAGTTGATTAGGTAATTTCTGAGTGGGAACTAAGTATTTGGAAGAATTAGTTCGGATTAACTAGCAGGAATGAAAGTTGTAATTAATATACCCCTTTGGGTATTTACTGGGACTGGGAGTTCATTATGGCTTTTATTTCACCTTGCGCCACTGGATCCAGAAAGTTGTCCGGTAAAACAGTGTAAATAATTTTCGATAATCTTATTTTTTTATCATCAATGATAAGATTAAACAGTTTTAAATAGGCATTCTTTTCTTTATATCTGCGAAGCTCACCCTTTGGATTAATGTATTGCCCTCCTCTTAAATTAGAAGCTACCTTATCCTTTCTGGACTCTTGTCTTCCCAACCTGCTGAGACTTTCAAGTGGGAATGGCACATTTTCTAATAGTTCTCCAAAGGTATGAGGAATGTTCCCGTTTCTAAATTTATATACCTTCTTATGAGCAAGTAAGAATAGTAGTGCATCACCTTTAAATTCGTTGCTATCACTATCCTCAAAGACCAGCGCAACCAGATGTACAGAATCTCTATAAAAAGGGGTGTCCAATCTACCCCGCGAACTAGGAGGCCTGCTATTTTTTATACTATCAAATCTGTTAAACCACTTTTCCCATTCATTCCTCGGTTTAAGGGGCTCAACCAAAATTTGAATTGACTTTTTATCGCTTATATCATTTTCTGTAACAGTTAATTCCACATCATAGGTCCCCGGTTCATTAAAAGTATGTTCAGGGCTGGGCAAATCTGATGTGGCCTCGTTATCATTAAAGTGCCATTGGTAGCTGCTGTTTATACTGTTTTCGTTTTCATTGCTTCCTTTAAAGGAAACCGTCAACGGTACTTCACCTGATGGCGGGCTTGCTTCAGCCTTTGCTATTGGATTGCGGTTTATTTCGGGAGGTTCTATCACAGTAATTCTTACTGTGTCGGTATGAGTGAGGTTATTATTCCTTACCGTCAGCAGCACGTCATATTCTCCGCTGCTTGTAAATTCATGTACCGGGTTTTGTGTGGTAGAAACCGGACTGCCATCTTTAAATTCCCATTCATAGGTGCTCCCGGAACCGTTTTCATTATCATTCTTGCCATTAAAGGTAACCCTTAAAGGAGCAACACCGTTAGTTCTATCTGCCTCGGCCAGGGCAATTGGAACCATTTCCGTTTCTATAACTGGGATAGGATTGGCAACCCTTATCCTGATGCTATCGATAGCTATATGTCCAAAGTCATCCTCAACGGTTAGTTCCACATTGTAGCTGCCGGCAAGTGCAAAGATATGTGTTGGGTTTTTTTCGTTTGTTATTCTTCCATCTGGAAATTTCCAAGCATACCTGGACCCTTCATGATTTAGGCTGTCCACATTAAAGGTAACTTCGAAAGGCATAATACCAACAGTGTCACTAACGCTAATACCCGCATTTGGAGGGGGGGGGATTTTATTCAATATCTTAATTTCCTTGGTGGCAGGATCGGAATGTCCAAAATCGTCCGAAACAGTCAGTCGAACAATATAATCCCCTTCGGCATTAAAAGTATGTGTCAGGCTATCCTTATTGGAAGTCGCCTCGTCGTCAAATTCCCAGAGGTATTTAATAATCTCATTATCATCTGAAGATTCCCGGCCATCAAAGAAGATGGGCTGTCCGGGCTTGGCAGCCCATGGGCTGGCCCTGATCCTGGCTACAGGGACTTTATTTGCAGAATCTCGGAATACACTACCTATTTGTATAATTAAACTATCTCTATAAATCTTATTCAGATGGTCTGTGACTTTAAGTCGGACATTATAGGTCCCTTTGGCACTAAACGTATGTGTCGGGGTAGGATCTGTTGAAGATGGCCCGTCCATAAATTCCCAGAGGTAGCTTTTAATAGAAAGTGTGTCGGAACTGGGAATTGCATTAAATTTTACTGGTTCACCTACTTTGCCCGCCGCCGGGTCTGCATTGATCTTTACACTAATTTTATCATTTATAGTGTCCTGTTCGGTTACTATTATTTCTACTTCTTCTATCCTCGTAGGATGATCAAGACTATCGGTGCAAATAACAGTTAAGCGCGCAGTATAATTTCCAGGTTTTTGATATGTATATATTAGTTCCGAATTTTTGGGTCCGTAATTAACGGTATCAGCTACAGACAATTCATCACCAAAATCCCATGAGTGACGAACAACCTTTACTTCATTTAGCGAATCCATATTGGTAAAGGTGAATCTGACTTTATGTTCCGCCGGGCCTTCGGGAGGCCAGGCTGTTGCAACACCTATAGCATTAATTATCAGCCCATTAGAAATTTCTTTTTCTTTGTCCGGACCAAAAGCAACATATCCCAATCCTGCAATAAATGCCAATAATAAAAATATCAAGTACCATAACCTCCGGATTTTTCTCCTCCTTACAGCTTCCTCTATGGGCTTAACAAGATTGTAATGGCTAATTTCATAACTTTTGGTACCTCTGCCATCTTTGATTTTAAACTCCGAACGGAGCAAATGTTTGTTTTCTAATTTCTCTAAGGTCTCCCCGGAAACTTTATAATCGCGCTCAATCCTAGAATCGGACATAGGTACGCGATTACCGCCAATAATCAGGCCCCGCTCTACTAATTTCTGGGCAGGATATCTATTAAAAGGTGGAAGACCAAAAATTACCTTTTTATAGAATTTCTTTAATATGTCTGAAGGTTTCCCCAGATCTTTAAGGCTTAGTTCATATTTATTAGCCTTTGGAGTTGCTTTACTTTTTTTGAACCAGCCTTTGATTTTGGCTTTAAGTTCGCTTCTGTTTCTTTGAGCTTTTATTTTTTCTTCAGCGTACTGCCCTATCAATTGCAGTTGAAAGGTTTCAATATCCTGATTCTCTAATTCTATCCCTTCCTTATTTTTGACATTAATTAGATAATCAAATATTTTATCAATTACCTCATCTGAATAGGTATACTTTGGACTTTCAAATTTTTCTTCTTTCTGAGCGGGTCCTTCCAGGGCTTCTTGTGCCTGCGCCCTGTTCAGGGCCTTTAACTCATAAGTATATTTGAATATTTCAGGCAACCATTGTTTTAGTTTATTTAGCAAACTAAGATGATCACTTGCTACTGAGAACACCAGTTTCAGGTTAAGGGGTTCATATAGCAGTTCCAGTTCTTCATCAGAAAAGGAATTCAGGTTTTCACTGATAAGCTCTAATATTTCATCTGGTGGGTCAGTGTGAAGTAATGCAGCCATAGAACGGGCAAATTCCTCGGCATTTGCATCGTCATAAAATCTGAAAAGCGCCTCAAATTGGTCAAAGATCAAGGTGGTTGCCTCGTTAATTTCTTTGGTTAATTGAATGTACTTTATCTTATACCACAGAATTGCAGTAAGGTCTTCAGGCAAATGTTTTTGGACATCCAGTTTAGTAGCAAGAAAACAGGATTCCCTATTTTTCTCCTCAAGCTCTTTATTAATTATTTCAATTTGTAGACCTAATTGATCAATAATTATTTCAAGTGGTTTTGCTTTGGATTCTTTAGATTTTACCTCAGCCGGCGTAAGATGAATTTTAACCGGCAAATGATGTTTAAGATGTCTCAGGTAAGGGATTACCCCGGCATTTAATAAAGAAGATTTTCCATAACCTGCCTTCCCGAACAGCACAACCAGCTCTTCCAAGGCAATTAGATTGCCCAGTTTTTTCTTATCACGGTCCCTGCCAAAGAATAAATGCCTTTCCTTTTCCAGGAAGGCACGAGTGCCAGGGTATCTTGATTGGTTTTGCATTCAGTTTAGATTTATGATCATTAAACTTCACTAAGCCTAATTCTGTGCAGCTTTTTAATATCTTTAATTATATCTTGGAACTTTGTTTTTCTGTGTTCATCAACATCACCTAAATTCAATTTCCTTAATGCGCCTGTCATCTTATCAAAATCTTCATGTATCTGATTAAATGTATTAAGGTCATCCATATATGTAGCCATCTTTGTGACGTCCTTGGAAATTTCAATACCAATTTCTTTTATCCTATCGTTCCAAAAATCCTTATAGACGCTTAAATCTTTAGATTTGAATGTTTTAGCATCTTTTAATGCTAATGGAAATATGCGCTCGGTGAAATCATCATTGCGGTAAATCTCTGATAATTCAAACATACAATGTTCAGCTTTTAAATAATCATCACTGAGCACTACTAAAATGATATCTGCCTGACCAATATGCTTCTCGAATTGCTGAATATCTGCTTTATATGGCAATACTTCTTTATCAATTTTTACATCCAACCCCTTATCAGTCAATGTGTCTTTAAGCTCATTAGCCAATTTTTCACTATCGCCCCCCCATTTATAGGAAATAAATACTTTTGGAGGAGGACCATCAAAGGAATCATCTATTTCTCGCGTAATTTTGCCACTTTTAACTTCATCGTATAATGCCTTGATCGCTCCTGCGGCATCATTCTCGAAAAACTCCATATGAAATTCATTCATAATGAAATTCTTAGTATTTGGTTGGTCAATTTTATTTGAATTCAATACATCATCTTCCTTAACTTTCATAATCTGAAGAAAGTGTTGAAAAAAGAGTTGAAAATACCATTTGTCAAAACTGCAACCGAAGAAAAGCACCGCCTTGGCTTCCCGGATTTTCAATTTTAAATCTTCCTCCAGCGGATGTTGGTTTATTAAGCTATCCAGGTATTCATATAAATCGCTGAAAGTAAGCACCATGGAATTATGATGATTGTAATCCCCGAAAATATTGAATATATGGGTAGTTACTTCATCTTCGGATTCTGGAACCAATTGAAAGTTATGCTCATAGTCCTCCAGGGGTTTGCCTTTGTGGTAATAAGAGAAACTGGGTTTTATACCCTTATCCTCCATGGCCTTAACTAGGAATTTATCCGGTGAAGTGTTGATCACCAGGGAAAACGGAATTTCAGCAAGTTGTTCATATACCTTATTTGGTTTATATCCTTCAAAAAATGAATTCACCAAAGATTCAATATAGTTGTTCCTAGTTTTACTGTCTATCCCCAATATGTCTTCCTCTTCATAATACTTTACCTTATCCTCATTTTGATCCAGAGATTTATTCAAGTGAGTGATTACACTGGAATCATCCGGAGTTGAAAGGTGCGGACCTAAAACCACTACACATTTTTGGGTATTTATTCTTTTGCTAAGGAGATTAATATCTGACTCTTTCATAATAATATAATTACCCTTTTAAATAATTTTTGACTGTTAAAGAACCAATTTTATCCATAAAACAGGCCGATTCTATAAGTTTTGATCCCCATTAGGGAATATTAAACTTATAGAAATACTATAGCGGGAATGTCAAAATCAGAGCAATCCTTGGCAAGTAAAAATGCTGGTTTTTGAATAGTTTTTGGTTTTAAATGTGCTGGCTAGCACATAAATTTAAAAAATTCCTTTTTAATACTGCCAACCTTCCAATATAATAAGAATAAGCAACCCTTAATCAGAAACCGGACGAAAGCACCCAGATATAGGACGAAATGGCCAAACCGGTATCCGGAGAAAAGCTGCGGTCTCATAATTATTTCATTAGCATAAGTACCTTATCAAGAGTATAAAAGAACTTATGCAATACGCCTTTGGCCTTTTTGGAGAAATAATTCCGCAAAACATTTAGGAAATTACATGTTGTTGTAAATTATCAGAAGGTGTCCGGATCAGAAAAGTATAAACAGGAAGGGGTAAGTATTTTAACTTGGCATTGAGTTACTTAAAATACCACAGACACTTCAAATAAATTGATATATTTAGAATCACCAACCTTTCACCAATGATTAAATTCTTCCGTCGATTCCGAGAGCAATTACTCAGAGAAAACAGATTTGGCAAATACATGCTTTATGCTTTTGGTGAGATTGTATTGGTAGTCATAGGTATTTTAATTGCCTTGCAGATTAATAATTGGAATGAGAATAGCAAGGACGAAAACCTTTATCTAAACTACCTGGTCCGTTTAAAATCTGACTTTGAAAATTTACACCAGAATGTTGAATTTGTTGGTAAGTGGACAGATGAATTAGTGGATTTGGCAGAATATCAGGCAGATTTTTTAAATGGTAAACTAACAAGTTTGGACACCCTCAAATTAGCGATCTCCATTGAATTTACTTCATCAGTAAACCGGTATAATATAAACCTGCCTACAGCTTCCGAACTGTCTTCAACGGGTCGTTTGACCATAATAAAAAACGACACCTTGAAAAATTTTTTAAACAATTGGCAGGGACATCGAAATTATAGAGAAAGTGAAAATTCAGAGTGGCGTCAATGGATTTATAAATACCGGGATCTCGTACGAAACATATTGACCAAAGAAGACAAAATAAAAATAGACTTTTCGTGGACAACCTCGTATCCGAATGACTCCAACTGGGAATCCTTTAAATTAAATACAAATGGTGATAAAATCACAAATGAGCTATCGGAGATTCCTATGCTCCCTGGATTGCTGAATGATATTATAGTGGAGAGAATGATTACCCGAGATTATTTAGACCAGGAGAAAAGAATGGCCAGTGAAACCATAGAGTTAATTCAAAGAGAAATTAATAAATTGAACAAATAATGCTCCGCTTCTTCCGCCAAATTAGACAACGACTGCTTACGGAAAACAGATTTTCCAAATACCTGATTTATGCTATAGGGGAGATAGTTTTGGTAGTCATTGGCATTCTAATTGCTTTACAGATCAATAATTGGAGTGAGGAACAACAAGAGGCCGATAGAATTAGAGCACAACTTGTTAATTTAGTAAGGGATCTGAAATCTGACAGGGGTGGATTAGAGCAACTGCGCAGCTACCATGCCTTTAGAGTACAAGCTGCCTATTATCTGCTAGAAGAATATAATATTGCTGAAAAGGTCTTGCCTTATGCTGAGGCAGGTCCAATCCCTGAAATAGATGAGTCCGGACTCTATGGGGGAACTATTCCGGATACCACTGACAAAGCCTTTATCGTAAGAGGATTTTCCTGGCTACTCAGAAACAACCATATTAAACCCTCTACGGACGCTATTGATGAGTTTAGAAGTACTGGATTATTTGCGTTATTTGAAAATCAGGAGCTTAAGAACAATCTTCGTTCTTATTATGTGAGTTATGCATTTGCTTTTCCCTTTGAAGATAACGGGGAATCCAACCTAAGCGATATGCTAAAAAATTCTATCGCATCCATGGGCTTTTCCTATTTAGATATCGCCGTGATAGATAATCCTGTGGAGCAACTTTTATCGAATCCAAATAACAGGGCGTTAATCAAAAACATAATCGATGATTCAACCTACAAGGCAAATCGTGCCATTGATATTCGGGGGTTTTTGGATCGAACAATCCTGCAAATCGAAAATGAAATTGATAAAAAACCCTAAAAAAGTAATTTCACTGATTGAAAGTGAACTTAGTAAATTGAAAAATAATCGGCTTCTTGAACTATCGAAACGGACAGAGGGTTAAAAATAATTGCTGTGTATATTCTTGCCTGGTTTTATAGCCCCTGCCTAAAAATATCTGACGAACTTTTTGTGAACACCCGATCCTCACTTGGCATCATTTATCTCAACTGTGCATAAAAATAAAAAAATGCGCCAACTGATATTCGTCATTGGTTAAGGGCCAAAACATCTTGATCTTTAGACTTTTAAAGGATCTATTAATTAAACCTTAGAACTATGAAGATTATCGACAATGAAATCACCCAATACTGGATTCACTTTCAAGCCGGAGGTAATGAGCCAAATCGTGTTTATCCTCCTGTTGTTGTGAAATGTTATAATGAAGAAGAATTTGTTCTGCAACTGAACTTTCATCCGGACAATAAAAAGTTGCCCGATATTCATTACGACAATAGGAATAAACTGGTGTATTTGCATTACCCCATGTCTATGTATCCGAACGTCATAGATATGCTAAGAAATGAAAAGCCTATTTATTACCATTGGACCAGGGAGTTAAACCAGGGATTCCTCAGAACTGGCAAGGAACCGGTAGGAGAAGGGGAAATGGCAGCCAGCGTATAAAACCGCTGATTAGCAGGAAAAGAATAATAGCTCTTAAATGATCGCAAGAAATACTAAGGGCCCAGGCTTTTGTTGGCTCCTAGGTAAAAATGGCCGCTAGACATTTAGTATATAATGTAATAAACAGTGTTAGTTAATACTCTTGAAGTTCTTAAGTGTTTTTGTAACTCAATTTTTAATTCTTTTCCTTCTCCTCACACACTCTCATCTGCACAATCGTCGCATAATACTCCTGAGTAATCTTCATACTGGAATACCATAACATTTCCCTCTAAATCAATTAATTAAGTATATTAGTAGGAGCAACCACTAACTCATGCTACGCTTCTTTCGACAAATCCGTCAAAGACTTTTAACTGACAATAAGTTCAGTAAATACCTGCTGTATGCGGTGGGAGAGATTCTGCTCGTGGTCATTGGGATTCTCATTGCGTTACAAGTGAATAACTGGAATCAGGAAAAGCAAGAGCATATTGACGAATTAAAATTTTTGTCCAGACTACGTGAAGACATAATGGTTGATAATGCCTATTACAACAGGCGTATCTATGATGCTTCCCTCTTCATAGAATGGAGTGATGAGTTTCTATATTGCCTTTTTGAAAAACAACAATCGCTGGCGGAGGCTGAATCTATTTGGAAATTATTTCAATATTTTGATAGCTCAGAAATGATGACCATTCAAAATTCTACCTTCTCCGAAATGCTTTACGCCGGAAAGTTGGAATTAATAACCAATCCCGAATTAAAATCCTTACTCCTGGATTATTACAGAAAGAGTGAGGAGGCCGCCAAGCATGTTGCCGAATTCAATGAATATACGGTAGATGTGTTAAATATCATGGTAGATAAAGCACCCAATATTTACATCATGAACACTTATTTAGAAAAAACCAATTATGGGATTGAAGAAGAGTTTGGGTACTTAAATGATCCTACTTCTGATGCTTTTAAAGCCATAACCTATGCAGCAGGGCTTTATGGTACCAAACATAAAGTGTTTCGAGATAATTATTTCAAGGAATTGGAAAAGCTTTCTAAAGAGTTGATTAATCGGATTGAAGCCTACGAATAATCTTATGAGATGGAGTTGTATAGTCAGGTAAATTAATGATCTGAAAAAATGCCCACGCGCCATTATTCCACGGCACTAAATCGCCCAAGTTTTCTAACGAATAGCGATCCAAATTCAAAAGCCACCGCGCCGGCTGGCTCCTCGTTAAAAATGTCCACTGGACAAGTGATCTAAAAGATAGCTGCTATACCGGTGGGCGCTTCACTCAAAATTAGCAGGTGCGTTAAATCATCGCCTGGGATATTTTATCTCATTAAAGGTACTCTTTAGTACTAGTTTAAGCATCCGCTTTCCCTGGGTAGTCTTAAAATAGGTTTCACGACGGATCGCATCTTTTTTACATAAGAAAAATTCACAAAAGATAAGCCTTAATGGCCTTCTTTTGGAGGTACTAATAGTTTTACCCAAATTGTGGCTTTTTAGTCGCTGCGAAAGGTTTGTGGTATACCCATGATACAAAAAGAGATCTTTTTCGCTTTGCAAGACATACACGCAATAAGGAAGAAGCATTCAGCAAATTATAGGTTTATCCTGCAAAAAGCATGCGTTGAACTAAAAAAGGTGAGTATTGCGCAAAGATTTAATATTCTTTCTTATCGTGAATTGAACTCAAATAAAAAGCTCATGGAAAATCCATGAGCTTTTATTCTAACTGGCGCTGTAGCAGAGCAAAGCTCACTACAGAGCCAAGTAGTGAGCTCTGCTCTACTACTTGGCTCCTCCTCTTGGGCTCGAACCAAGGACCCTCTGATTAACAGTCAGATGCTCTAACCAACTGAGCTAAGGAGGAATTTCAATATGTAAAATCTTACTTTAATCCTTCCAACATTACCTATTTGCCCGCTTGGCTCTAAGCTCAGTTCTGAGCCCTGCCTGCCGGCAGGCAGGTAAGGAGGAATTTTATTCCAATTTTCGGACTGCAAATATAGCAGTTTCTTTCAAATACCCCAATAAAAAAAATACGATTTTATTTCACCAGCCATTTGTAAATATCATTGCCGTTAGCAAACAGTAATAATGCTATCAGCAAGAAGAAACCAATCATCTGCGCGTACTCCAAAAATTTGTCACTGGGTTTTCTGCCCGTCACCATTTCATAAAGCAAAAATGTAACATGACCACCGTCCAAAGCAGGGATAGGCAAAATATTCATAAAGGCTAAAATGATGGATATAAGCGCAGTGGTAGACCAAAAAGCGGCCCAGTTCCAGGTGTCGGGGAACATATTACCAATAGCTGCAAAACCTCCTACCCCTTTATAGGCACCCGTCTCGGGGTTAAAAATCTTCTTTAGTTGCTTTACATAACTCGTTAGTGTGGTAACTCCTTTATCTATACCCGCCGGAATAGACTCCATGAAAGTATAGGTCTGGGTTTCTAACTTCAGTAAACCCATGGCCTGCATATCTTCAAAGGTAGGAAGCCCCGGGCGTACCCCTATGGTTGCCGTATCACTAATAGTTACAGGAATTTCCAAAGTGCCAGACCCTTCTCTTTCTACGGTTAATGAAATATCCTGTCCCTTGTAGTTTTCTAAAATAGCCTTGGCCTGATCAAAATACTCCAGTTCCTGATCCCCTATGGCCAGGATAAGATCTTTCTTTTGCAAGCCCGAATCCTTATTTTGAGATTCCTTGGAAACCTCCCCAATAATAAAAGGCATCCTGGGGTTTAAAAACCTAATCCTGTCTTCATCCTTTAGTAAAGTGGCAATGAAATCTACAGGGATTTCTTTCTCAATAATACTTCCTTCCCGTTCTATGGTAATCTCATTTCCATTGATAATTTCACCCAGCAGGCTATTGAATGTTACTACCTCTTCTCCGTCAATGGCAACGATATTGTCTCCCGTTTGAAGTCCTAACTCATCCCCTATATCCTTCTCCATTACCCATAGACCATCCTTCAGGCTTTTTAAGGGTATGTATTGATCCCCATAGGAATAGGCCATGCCGATATATATGATCACCGCCAATATGAAATTTACCGTTACCCCGCCAAGCATAATAATTAGCCTTTGCCAGGCCGGCTTACTCCTGAACTCCCAGGGTTTGGGTTCTTCGGCCATTTGTTCGGTGTCCATACTCTCATCTATCATCCCCGCTATCTTAACATAGCCGCCTAAGGGTAACCATCCGATACCATAAACAGTTTCACCTATCTTCTTCTTGAAAAGGGAAAACTTAATGTCAAAAAACAAATAGAATTTCTCTACCCTGGTCTTAAATAATTTAGCTGGAATAAAATGTCCTAATTCGTGAAGGACAATTAAAAAGGAAAGACTCAAAAAAAACTGTATGGTCTTTATCAGTATGGGACTCATGTATCTTTTCTAAAATTAAACGCACAAAAGTACACTTTTAGAGGGTCTTATAAAAAGAAAAGCGTTAAGCAACAATAGATTTAAGAAACATTTAGCAGCATTATTGAATTACAGCTTGAATGGTTGCCCGGGCTGCTGTACCTTTGCAAAAATTTCTATGAGGTCTTTCTTCGCCAAATACAAACTCTTCGGGATAGTGCTTTTAGTGCTCTCTTCCATTATAATCTACTTGTTTTATAATGCCCTGCAACCAAAGAAAACCCTCCCTATTTACCAGCCGGCAGATTTTAACCCCGAATTGGTAGACAGTAGCCTGGTGCATGTCAAAAACTATCATACTATTGCAGATTTTTCATTAATTAATCAGAATGGAAAGCAGATTACTCAGGAAGATTACAGAGATAAAATCTATATAGCAGATTTCTTCTTTACCACCTGCCCTACTATTTGCCCTATAATGACAAAAAATATGGCGGATATTCAGTCGAGCATCTTAGACGACGATGAAGTACTACTCCTTTCTCATTCTGTTACCCCGAAAATAGATTCTGTACCCCAACTTAAGAAGTATGCCCTTGAAAAAGGGGTATTAGATGCTAAATGGAATCTGGTTACCGGAGATAAAAAACACATTTATGAGTTGGCCAGGAAATCTTACCTTGCTGTAAAGGATGAAGGAGACGGGGGGGATTTTGACATGATACATACCGAAAACTTTGTCCTTGTAGATAAAGAGCGAAGGATCAGAGGAACCTATGACGGAACCAACCCTCAGGAGATTGAAGAGCTATTAGAAGATCTTAAAATTTTAAAAGCTTCTTACAAAGAGTAAATTCTGGATGTCAAACATCAAAATCTAATTTTACCGATTTGGAATTTGGAATTTTATTTAATTGGAATTTTACTTTACATTTGTCCTTACTTATAATCAATCTAAATAAAAATTGAGTCTTACAGTAGCGCATCTTAAACTTGGGGAGAAAGGCATAATCAAAGAATTTGCCGAGGATATACTGCCGATAAAGCTGTTAGAGTTAGGCTGTCTACCGGGTAATGAAATAGAGATGATACAGATTGCGCCCTTAAAAGATCCAGTTTATATAAATGTAAATGGTTCACATATAGCCATCAGAAGATCTATCGCAGCCTTGATAGAGCTAGACCTGATTGAAGATACCAGGGGAATATGAGCAAGAGTATTAATGTTGCCCTGATAGGAAACCCCAATACGGGAAAAACATCTGTTTTTAACCAGCTTACCGGCCTGAAGCAAAAGGTGGGTAACTACCCCGGAATCACCGTAGAAAAAAAAGAAGGTATTTGTAAGCTCCCAAGGGGGGTAAAGGCACATATTCTTGATCTGCCCGGGACATATAGTCTAAATACCACCTCTTTAGATGAAAGTGTGGTGGTAGAATTACTGTTGAATAAAACAGATAAAGATTTTCCCGATGTTGCTGTAGTAGTCAGTGATGTTGAGAATCTGAAAAGAAATCTGCTGTTGTTTACTCAGATTAAAGATCTTAAGATCCCGACTATACTGGTTATCAATATGTCTGACAGGATGTCGAGAAAAGGAATTTCATTAAACATTCCATTACTCGAGGAAAAATTAGACACCAAAATTGCCCTGGTAAGCACGCGCAAGGGTACTGGAATAGATAAAATAAAGGAGCTAATTGCAGATTTTAAGAATCTTTCGGTCGTTCAAAATGTAGATACTACTTTGATAGCCCCTGAATATTTTGAAAGATTACGTCGTGCCTTTCCAAAAGAAGATGTATACAAGTTATGGCTGGTAATTACCCAGGATGTGAACTTTACCCCCATCGAGAAAATAGAGGTTCAGGACACCTCATCGTTTACCACGAAATCCAAATCAGAATTAAAAAGGTTACAGCAAAAAGAGACCATTCTACGCTATCAATTCATCAATGGTATCCTAAAAGAAACGTATAAAGTAGATCTGAATGCAGCTCGTGGGTTGAGGGCAACTTTAGATAAGGTACTTACCCACAAGGTTTTTGGTTACCTTATATTCTTCATCATTCTACTCACTATTTTCCAGGCCATATACGATTGGAGCAGTTACCCTATGGATTTTATTGATGAGCAATTTGCAGCGGCCAGTGAATGGGTAAAAACCACTTTGCCATCAGGTGTTTTTACAAACTTGATTGCTGAGGGCATCCTGGCAGGGATTGGGGGAATAGTAATTTTTATACCTCAGATTGCCTTTCTTTTTCTCTTTATAGCCCTTCTTGAAGAATCTGGCTATATGAGTAGGGTAGTATTCCTGATGGATAAGTTAATGCGCCCTTTCGGGCTTAGTGGTAAAAGTGTTGTCCCGCTTATTTCAGGTACCGCCTGTGCCATTCCTGCGGTAATGGCTACAAGAAATATTGAAAACTGGAAAGAACGCTTAATAACAATACTGGTGACCCCCTTTACTACTTGTTCTGCCAGACTCCCGGTTTATCTCATAATAATTTCCCTGGTGATCCCTGAGGGTAGATTTTTGGGTCTGAGTTACCAGGCGCTTACCCTAATGTTGTTATATCTTATAGGGTTTGGGGCGGCCATTTTATCTGCTATGATCCTGCATAAGATCTTAAAAATCAGAGGAAGGTCGTTCTTTGTAATGGAAATGCCTAGTTATAAACTTCCCTTGCTCAAAAATGTTGCCTATACTGTAATCGAAAAAACCAAAAGTTTTGTATATGGGGCGGGGAAAATAATATTGGCCATTTCAATCATTTTATGGTTTCTGGGTTCTAACGGTTATTCAGAAGAATTTAATAATGCAGAGACCATTGTCAAAAATAGAATTAGCAACCAGGGATACTCAGAGTACAATCAGGCAACTATCCTGGACGAATTACAAGCATATGAAAAGTCGCTTAAAGACAGTATAGGCAATGAAAGTTATGCTCTGAGCGCAGAAGACCTCAGAGATTCCCTTAAATTCAGGGAAACTGCTTTAAATGAGAGGGCTGAGAAGCAGGAAATTGCCGGTTATAAGCTGGAGCAGTCCTATATAGGTTTAATGGGGAAAGGGATAGAACCAATTGTACAACCCCTGGGATACGATTGGAAAATAGGGATTGCTGTTCTAACCTCATTCGCAGCAAGGGAGGTTTTTGTTGGTACCCTGGCTACCATCTACAGCGTTGGGAATGATGAAGAAGATACCATAAAACACAGAATGGCTGCCGAGGTAAATTCTAAAACAAAAGAGCCCTTGTTCAATTTGGCTTCAGGAATATCTTTATTGTTGTTCTATGCTTTTGCCATGCAATGTATGAGTACCCTGGCCATAGTTAAAAGAGAAACCAATAGCTGGAAATGGCCTCTTGTTCAGTTAGTTTTTATGAGTGCATTTGCTTATATTGTAGCGTTGATTGCATATCAAATCTTAAAGTAAGATGGAAATTATTCAAAACATATTGGTTTACTTAACACTGATAGGAGCTATAGGGTATCTCAGCAAGAAATTCATCCTCCCCAAAAGACTGTTTTCATCTAAAAACAATACTTCCAAAAGCTGCGGGCAAGACGATTGCGGCTGCCATTAAACTTACCATTTCAAATTTCTGAATTTTAGTTAGGCGTTGATTATAATTACCTCCTATTCCCTTCAACCATTATATAACATCTTATTTTAAAGAAAGAGGTCATGCTCCAGGCTTCAATTGTACTTACAATTTTTTTTATGCCTTTGTGTAACCTTTTGTAAATTCCTGACTATATAGAAATGAACACTAACTAAATATGTCTTTTTTGAAAGAACGCCCGGATGAGGAGTTAATGGCAGCAGTTGCCGGTGGGAACCTGGATCTAGCGAAGATCCTGTTCGAAAGACATCATGTTCATATATATAATTTCCTTTATAAAATGTCGAAAGACAAGATGCTCAGTGAAGACATTACTCAAGAGGTATTTTATAAGTTGATTAAATACAGAAGTTCATACAACAATGGAAAATTTGTTTCATGGATGTTTACCATAGCAAGGAATTGCCTGGCATCTCATTACAAAAGTTCAAAAGGTATATATACCAACCTAGATCAAATGGAATACAGGTTAACCGAGGACCAAAATGAAAAAATTGAGGATTATACCCATTTGCAACAAGCGCTCGACAAGTTAAATAATTCAGACCGCGAGTTGCTTATTTTGAACAGGTTGCAGGAAATTAAGTATAACGAACTGGCTGAAATTATGGACTCCACAACAGGAGCCGTCAAAACAAAAGTTAGCCGGGCATTAAAAAAATTAAAGGGGATTTACTTTGAAAAAGTATAGATATGAAAAGTAACCACATAAAAGAACTCATAGCAGACTACTTAGATGGGTTTTTAGATACCGATCAGCTCAAGGAAGTAGAATCACATTTGAAAAATTGTGAAAGCTGTAACGCAGAATTGGAAGCAACCAGAGTACTCCTAAAGGCATTTAAAGAAGAGCAAACGGCCCGCCCCTCAAAGCAAGTAAAAGCCAGGTTCTACCAAATGCTGGAGGAGGAAAAACAAAACAGCTCCAAAGTTATTCAATTGGAGCATAGGGGCAACTGGGTTTCAGGCATGCTTAAGATTGCAGCTGGTATTGCCCTGCTTGCAGGCACCTTTGCCCTTGGAAAGTTTCAGCAGCAACAACAATCAAATCTTGAGATAGCGGCTCTTGAAAATAAAAGCCAGGAAATTAAAGAAACAGCTATGTTGTCTTTGATGGAAAATCAATCGGCCAGCAGACGTATCCAGGGAGTAAACTATATTGAAGAGTTTGCCCAGCCAGATGATGCCATTATTAAGGCCTTGGCAGATAGAATGCTGTTTGACGATAATAAGAATGTACGCCTAAGTGCAGTTGAAGCCCTGGGGAATTTCACAGCTTCTACCATAGTTAAGGAAGCATTTATTGCCGCACTGGAAACCGAAAATGATCCCAGTATCCAGATAACTATTATACATACCCTGGTAGATATGCAGGAAAAAAAAGCCATTGCCCCCATGCAAAAATTATTACAACAACAGGAAACGCAACCTTTTGTTAAGAAAGAAATTAAAACACTATTGCCTAATATTATTTAATCATCAAAAAACAAAAAAATGAAACGCAAAGCACTTATTCTATTAATGTCTGTTGTATGCACAGTAATCAGTGCACAACAAGATTATTCAAAATCATTGGAAGGGATAGATTGGGTTAAAATAGAATCAAAAGCCAATCTTACTATTAAAACCCACAATAAGAACGAACTTTTAATTAACGCTGGAAGGACAACTAAAATTCCTGAAAGAGCCAAAGGATTAAAGCTGGTTGGCGCTGATGGATCTGACAATACAGATGTTGGTTTTCGTGTCGTTACAGACGGTAATAACTTAATTGTAAAGAATCTTCGCAAGTCCGAAGGCGCTGAAATCTATCTTCCTGCCAATCAAAATATTTCAGTCAAAACAACATACAATGGCGATATAAAAATTACTGGCTTTAAAAGTGAGATAGAGGCCAGTGCTGAAATTAACGGAAGCGTTGCCATTAAAGATGTAAGCGGACCGATAACCGCAGACGTCCTCAACGGGGAATTGCAAGTGGTATTTGATAAAGTAAATCAAAGTTCTCCAATTTCCCTTTACACCACCAACGGGGAATTGGATGTAACCTTACCAGCCAGCACCCCGGCGAATCTATTATTAAGTACCATAAATGGTAATGTCTATACCAATTTTGACATTAGTGTTCCGGAAAAAGACGGGATGAAAGCAATCGCCACTAAAAAAGTCAAAGGCGCTATAAACAATGGAGGTGTTGATATAAAATTAAAATCTACAAACGGTACTATTTACTTAAGAAAAAAATAATCAAAAAACAGAACAGTCATGAAAAAACTAGTAACACTTGCTCTTATGGGCCTGATCAGTCTGAGCATGAATGCACAGAAAGTTATTGAGAAAAACCTTGCTTATAAAAATCAGTATATAGATGCAGATCTTAAATTCGCCTCTGACATAGAAGTTAAAACCTGGGACAAGCAGACCGTATATTTTAAGGCCGAAGTAACTACAAAAGATGGGAAGTTCTTAGATGCCTATGCATTGGATATTGATGAGAGCGGCGGTAAGATTGCTATAACATCCAAAGCCGAACCCGTATTTAAAAAGTTTCAGGATGAATGGAACAGAGAAAACCCGGATAAAAAAAGAAGGTATTATAATTCCGGGGATTGGTATGAATTTAACTATATCCTCTATGTTCCCAAAGATGCCAAATTCAAAGTGAGTAGTATTAACGGGCATTTAAAATCTGAGGTAATTGAAGGTGATTTCAAGGCCGACCTTATTAACGGAGACATTAATATAAAAAAGTACTCGGGAGATCTTGATCTGAGTACTATAAATGGGGAAATTGATCTTAGAATGATCAATACCTCCTTGGTTGCCGAAACTATCCACGGAAACATTTATGCCGATGAAAAACTGAGATTTAAATCGACAGACAGACACGTAGGTCAAAAGTTGCAAGGTAGCTTCGACAGTGCTACAAATAATCTTAAGCTCAATACCATCAATGGTAATATGTATTTACGATTGTAGTAACAGATAAGGGGTTGTTATGCACTATCATATCAGCCCCTTTATAAAAGAATATAGCAGCAATGCCCACCCCAGTACTAAAATTAAGCCCCCTATTGGTGTAACCGGCCCTAAAAACTTCCATTTTTTCCCTTTAGCTCCACTATAACACAGCCCATAGATACTAAAGGAAAACAAGAAGGTGCCCAAAGCAAAACAATACACAATATAGCATTCCAGGGAATTGGTGAATCCAAAGTTATAACTGAGGACCAATAGCACAATAGCGTGGTACATTTGATATTTTACCCCGGTTTCAAAACTCTGGATTTGCTCAGCGCTCCAAATTTTTTTCAGTTTATGGGCTCCTAAAGCCCCAAATATTACAGCAAATAACCCATATAAGGATGCAATCAACTGCGTAATAAAAATGGTTTCCATAGTCTTGCGAAGATACCAAAACCATAGTATAATTCGTTCCTAAAATCTACAACCAACGGCCTGTAAGTAGAGACAATTTGTACACCTTTGGATTTATTATTTTGATGCCCTACCCTCATTACCCTACAGATTTCTTTTTATAAACTTGGAGTAGAGTCTATTTTAATCAGTAAATTGACGAAATAAATTATCTTAAAATGAATTTGAAAAATAGTTTTCTTGCTTTGTTTCTTATTGCTATTTCGGCTTGTGGCACTTCCAAAAACTCCAGTTCCGATACAACTTCACTAAACGAAACGTTAGAACAGAAAAACAGAATGTCTATAAGTCTTCTGGATCAAGTCAGAAGATTACCTGGGGTAACCCTTAGAGGTGGTGTACCTGTATTCAATAAAAACAACAATACCCTGGTTGCGGGAGGAAATTCAGAACCACTATACGTACTGGACGGCTATATCGTCGGCAATTCTTTCCGTAGTGTAAATCAATTGGTGCAAAATACTGAAGTTGCTAAAATTGAAGCAATTACAGGCCCTGACGCCTCCTTTTATGGGACCAGAGGCGCTAGTGGTGTCATTAAGATTTCTACAATAAGGTAATTTGGACCAAGTTTTGAATTAGCCCGTTAAACCATAAAAAAATTGCTTCCGTCAATTTTAACATCAGCTTCTTTGCAGACCCCATTTTCTAAAGATTTAGAGCATACCCGGAAAGTTTAATTGCTGTTGTTTACATGGCTATTTATTGATACTTTCATCCGATAAAACACAGATTATGAAAAATATTTCCATTATAGTACTTTGCCTCCTGGGTTTAAATTTAAATGCTCAGGGCACCCAGTTGCTGAGGCAACCAACAGTGTCTGATAACGAGATCGTATTTGTCTATGCCAATGATCTCTGGAAAACTTCAATTAATGGAGGAGACGCAATAAGGCTTACCAGCAATGAAGGTTATGAGTCTCTTCCACATTTTTCTCCTGATGGTCAATACCTTGCCTTTAGTGCCCAGTACGATGGAAATACCGATGTTTATGTCATTCCCTCTCAGGGTGGAGAGCCTGTCAGACTCACATGGCATCCGGGAGGAGATTTTGTACAGGGCTGGACCCCAGACGGCCAGATTCTATTCCGTTCGGGCAGACAAGGAAAACCAACTCAGACTAACAAATTCTATACGGTTCCGGCACAGGGAGGCCTTCCCACTCCAGTAGATATTCCAAGAGCGGCTTTTGGAGAGCTATCCCCGGATGGTAGTCAACTTGCCTATGTGCCTATCACTTTCTGGGATCCTGAATGGAGAAATTACCGGGGCGGTCAGGCAATGCCCATATGGATCGTTGACATGGCTACTAAAGAACTTATCAGAACCCCGCAGCCAACTAATGAAAGGCACTTAGATCCTGTATGGTTCAAGGGGGAGGTTTATTATATATCAGAAAGAGATTACGCCAGTAACATTTGGTCATTTAACCCGGCTACAAAAGAAGAAAAACAGCATACATTTCACAAAAAATTTGATATCAAAAGTCTCGATGCTGGCCCAGGGGCCATTGTATATGAGCAGGGAGGATATCTGCATGTATTAACGCCCGGTGACAATACGGTCAATCAACTTGACATCAATGTAAAAGGCGACATGAATTTCTCCAGACCACGCTGGGAAAGCGTATCGGGTAACAGCCTCAGAAATCCAAGCCTCTCCCCTTCCGGGAAGCGGGCACTTTTTGAATTCAGAGGGGAGATAATCAGTGTCCCAAAAGAAAATGGGAGTTACAGGAATTTAAGCAACTCGCCCGGTATAGCTGACAGGAGCCCGGTATGGTCCCCTAAAGGAGACAAAATCGCATGGTTTTCCGATGCCGGTGGAGAGTATAGCCTGGTAGTATCGGACCAATATGGAAAGAACAAAAAAACCTTTTCCCTTCCCAACCCCACTTTCTACTTTCAACCGGATTGGTCTCCCGATGGCTCCCATATTGCTTATTCGGACACACATTACAATATTTGGATCATAAATCTGAGCAGTGGAAAAACGAAAAAAATTGCTACTGACGGTTACGCCCACCCGAACAGAACGATGAATCCTGTATGGGCCCCGGATAGTAAATGGGTTGTTTATCCAAAGCAGCTTAACAGTCATTTTAAGGCATTGTTTGCCTATAATATCAGTTCAGGGACTACCACTCAATTAACGGATGGGATGGCAGATGCCATTAGTCCGGTTTGGGAAGAAAAAGGCGATTACCTTTACTTTTTAGCCAGCACGGACTACGGCCTGCAATCTGGTTGGTTAGATATGAGTTCTCTCGAAATTCCTATCAGCAGAGGCCTTTACTATTTCGCACTTTCCGAATCTGGCAAAGCCCCGGATGCTCCAAAGAGCGATGAGGAAGAAGCTAATGGTGACAAGGAGGAAACCAAGGATACATCGGACAAGAAAAAAGGAGGTAAAACCAAAGATGCTCATAAAGAAATTTTGAACATTAAGATAGATCCGGCAGATTTAACCAGTAGAAAAGGGGCGGCAAGTAATATCCTTGCCAACTATGTGGCAGTTCAAAAAGGACCGGAAAACAGTCTTTTCCTCCTGGAAGGCTTTCCCGACCAAAGCGCCTTTACCGTTCACAAACTGGATACTGAAAAGATGGAGACAGAAGAATTTTTGACTAATGTTTCCCAAATTTCTGTCTCCGCTGACAGAAAAAGTATGCTGGTACAACAAAATGGAAGCTGGCGTATTGTTGGTACTTCAGCCAAGCCAGAAAATGGTAATGGAAAACTAAAACTGGACTTTAAAATAAAAGTGGATCCGCAGGCGGAATACCATCAGATTTTTAAGGAGGGCTGGCGATATATGCGAGATTTTCTATACGTAGACAATGTTCATGGCGCTCCCTGGGATAACATTTATAAATGGTATTCGCCCTGGATAGACCACGTACGTCACAGAACAGATCTTAACTATGTGGTAGACATAATGAGCGGTGAAGTTTCTATTGGGCATTCTTATGTCTCAGGGGGAGATTTTCCTGATCTGGACCGGGTTCCCATAGGACTTTTAGGATGTGATTTTAGCACGGACGACGGACTTTACAGGATTTCAAAAATATACCAGGGCGGGGATTGGAATCCTGAATTAAGAGCGCCGCTCTCATATCCTGGGATTAGGGTTAATGAAGGTGATTATCTTTTTGAGATTAACGGACAAGAGCTTAATTCGGCAATCAATCCTTATAGCCTGTTAGAGCAAACAGCAAATAAAGTAACCTCCCTGACCATTGGTAGCAAGGCAGACAAAAGTGATGCCCGTGAAATCCTGGTACAACCTGTGCGCAGCGAAAACAGCTTACGGACATTTGATTGGATTGAAGCAAACCGTAAAAAAGTAGCAGCACTTTCCAATGGAAAACTAGCCTATGTATATGTGCCAAATACTTCTGGAAGAGGATTTGAATATTTTAACCGGTATTATTTTTCTCAACAAGACAAAAAGGGAGTTATAATTGATGAGCGAAATAATGGCGGAGGCTACGCCGCAGATTACATGATAGATATAATGGACAGGGAACTGTTCGGTTATTTTAATAGTAAAACCGAGGGCAATCGGCCATGGACCACACCAATGGCAGGTATTTGGGGTCCCAAAGTTATGTTGATAAACGAAAGAGCAGGTTCTGGTGGAGATCTTCTTCCTTATATGTTTAAAGCCAAAAAAATTGGCCCTCTGATCGGTACCAGAACCTGGGGTGGCTTGGTTGGTACCTGGGATACCCCTCCCTTTATTGATGGAGGAAGAATGGTAGCCCCCCGTGGAGGGTTCTTTGATCTCAATGCAAAATGGGCTGTAGAAGGACAAGGTATCAGTCCGGATATTGAAGTAATACAAGAACCTAAATTAGTACTCCAGGGAAAAGACCCGCAATTAGAAAAGGGAGTTGAAGAAGCTATGCGCATGCTACGTCAAAATGAATTTCAGCTAAAAGAAGAACCTGCTCCCCCGGTGAAATGGAAACGCCCTGACGGATTTGTAGAGGAATAACCAGAAAATAAAATTCAAGGATATTTGAATAGACGTTTATTGCAGTTGCACGGTTAATTCATCATTACCGTGATGTTCTATCAGGCACTCTTTAAAACTGGGAGGGCCAAAGGTTTTCATTTTGGCATTGGAAAAACCAACGGCTTCTTTTGGAATTCCCAGCCAATTGGTGTCTAATACATCATTCCCATTTTCATCGTGAAATATGGCCAGGGCATAGTTGCCTTCCGGCAGATCACCAATAAATATTTTTGTGCTGCCACTTTTTGCCTTTGTACTGTCTGTCTTAAATACCTTGTCGAACTTTAGGAAGGAATCTGATGAATCGTAAATTGCCACACTAATTTTGCCTTCGGAATTTTTAACCCCAAGAACTTCTACCGAAAGCGAATTTTGGGCAAGAAGCCCTAAAGGAAATAGTAGAAATAAGAAAATACTTCTTTTAATAGCAAAAACTCCTTTCATACACTTTAAATGTTAATTTGGTTCAGTATTAAGAGCGTTCAATACTTCTATTTTTTCAGATAACATTTCATACATACGTTGCGTCTCCAAGGAATCAGAAAAATTAAGATAGAGCAATAAGGAATCGTTCTGAACTAACTTAATTTTCGGTTGCCTGAGATTATCAACATAAACCCTCACGCTGATATCGGGTCTCAGTGAATCTTTAAAAATTCCTTTCTCCTTTGCCCAGGCCGAAAAACCGTTAATACGCTCCATCTGCGGGATTTTTTCGACCATGACCACGCTATCAATCTGATTAAACTTTATTTCCTTATAGTATACCCCGGATAAAATTCTCAGATGATCACCCTCAATTTTAGTCCAGTTCTTATAATGTGCGATAAAAGCCAGAATACAGACAAAAATAGTCAGTACAATCAGCAAATTCCACAACCAATGCCTTTTTTTCTTCCCCATTTTATTATTCCCGTTTACTGTATTTATTTAACCAGGCCACGGTATGCACTACCTTTGTAATTAAATTACTTGGCCTGTTGGCTATACCATGACTCGCCCCTGGTATTTCTACCAAAACAGTCTCTATTTTTCGCAGTTTTAATGCGTGATAGAGCTGCTTGGCCTCACTTGGAGGGGTCCTCAAATCGTCCATCCCTACCATAACCATTGTAGGCGTCTCTATATTACCAACGAGCGATAAGGGAGAAAATTTCCAATACCCCTCAAAATTTTCCCAGGGCTGTCCGGGATAACGAGAATTTGCATAGCCAAAATAGTTGTCGGCTACAAGGGTTTTACTTATCCAATTCATCACAGGCTTGGCCACAACGGCTGCCTCAAATCTATTGTTTTTCCCTATCATCCATGCACTCATTATACCGCCGGCACTGCCACCGGTAACGTATAGCTGATCTTCTTTTGCAATACCTTTACTGATACAAAAATCTACTCCGTCCATGACATCTATATAATCCTCTCCGGGATAATTGTTATAGAGCAGATTGCCAAACTCCTCCCCATAACTGGTGCTGCCCCTGGGATTTGGATAGTACACAATATAGCCTGCTGCCGCATACAATTGTATTTCTGCCGAGAATCTATCCCCGTAATTAGATATTGGGCCGCCATGGTTCTCTACAAGAAATGGATAGCTCTTAGAATCATCGTAATCCGGAGGATAAACTACCCAAGCCTGAAGATCGCGCTGATCATAAGAGGACTTGTACCAGATTTCTTCGACCTTCCCAAGTTTCCTATGTTGCAGCAAGGAAGCATTGAGATGGGTTGCCAGTGTCACCTTTTTAGCTGCAGGGGCTAATAATGCAAGTTCTGCAGGATATTCAGGTCTGCCATGGGTATAGGCGAGCGTCCCGTTTCTGGACACACTGTAAGAGCCACCTGCATAAGGCCTGCCTATTGAGGTGCCTCCCAAATCATCCGCCATTTTCTTCACTGCTCCACCTAGGGTGATGTACCCTATTTTAGTATTTCCCTTATCATCATAGGTAAAATACAGCCCTGCGCTTCGGGTATCCCATTTAATATTCGAAATACTTCTATCGAGTGCGTTAGACAATACCTTCTTGTTGTTCCCGTCTATATCCATCAGATGAAGTTTGCGCAATTGATAAGTTTGCACCTTATCTTCATATCCCGTATAGGCGATATACTTTCCATTAGGTGATACCGCAGGATTGGAATCCGGACCAGATCTGGTTGTTAGAACTTCTATTTTACCATCATATACCCCTACGGAGTAAATCTCACTATTGCGGAAATCGTATTCCCAGTCCTCTGCCCTGTTCGCAGAAAAATAAATTTTCTCCCCATCTCTGGACCAGGTTAATGGCCCTCTGTGATGAAAGTCACCTGAAGTAATCTGCCTGGCATAACCCCCCTGTGCTGCAATGAGAAATATATGATCAAATCCCGGTGAAATATACCCTCTGCCGTCTGCTTCATGATACAATCTGTCTGTAATTCTAGCAGGTTCAGCCCATTTTGCCCCCTTAGGTTTCTCTGGCATTCTCGCCAGCACTGGTGGCTTCTTTTTCACATTCATAACGAAGGCCAATTGCTCTCCATTGGGAGACCAGCTTAGGGCCCCCGGACCAAAAGGAAGTTGTGAAATTCTGGCAAATTTTCCGGAATTTATCCAATAAATATAAAGCTCGGATCCTTCATCTGTTGCGCTCACAAAGCTTAGCCGATCTCCATTGGGAGACCAGCGCGGAGAAGACTCATTCACTTCTCGGGATGTGAGTTTCTGGTGAATGGAGCCGTCGGTTTTCATGATCCAAAGATTGCCTTTGGCCTTGTCTTCCATAATATCAAATCCCATTCTTCTATAAACTACCCAGTTGCCATCCGGAGAGATCTGAGGATCCGAAACATACTCCAGATCATAAACATCCAGATAGGAAAAAGAAGTTTTTTGAGCATCCAACTCAAAAACCAGAACCAGGACTATAACAGTAAAAATTAATCTTTTCAGTTGCATGGTAATACAGTTTTTTTGATAGATGAAACATAGTTAAAAGGAGTCAGAACTGCAACTGGGTTTTTCGATGACTCTATCCTATCCAAATTTCTAAGGAAATCACCTATTCTGATATACGCCCTGGACCCTCCGGTTTTAATTATAGATCCCGGGCATAGAATAAATAGTGTAAGTTCAATATTTAGCTGCAATTCCTGAATGGCAAAGAAAATGGTGCCCAACAAACTATTTGCAGGAGATACTGTATATTATTTAAAATACTCAAAATATAGTATCTTTACTTCTATTGCTAATATGGTCAGACTGATATCCATATCGTTGTCGGTGCTAATATTAGTCCAAAGTTTCAACATTAGTTTAGGTGAATTTGTTGAGATGGATGAACTAATAGAGCATGCCCGGTTCCATTCGGAAGAATACGGGGATAACTTTATTGTTTTTCTCTCCAAGCATTACGGGGAACTCAAATCTGAACATAGCCAAAAACATCAGGAAGAACAGAAAGATCACGAGGAATTACCATTTCAACATCAGATGCACTCACCCGTGCTTTCTGCCTTTGTTATTGACGACCTTGATATAACAACCATCAATCTTACTTTTGCTGTTCGCAACTCGGGGAATTATTATTATCAGGATTCCCATTCTTTCTTATTGGACAAAGGACTTTTTCAACCCCCCAGGCAAGCATAGAATAATCAGATTAATTTTTAATGGTGTAATCAGATGTTTGATTATACTCCATATCCATGATTATTTTATGAATTATGCTCTCACGTATTATCACTTTTAGTATTAGGAACAAAATCATTGTTTTCCTGTTTACTGCTTTTATTGTAGGCTTCGGTTTTTATTCTTTATCCAGGATTACTATCGGAGCAGTTCCGGATATTACCAATAATCAGGTACAGGTAATCACCACTTCAAGAAATTTATCTACACAGGATATGGAGCAATTCATTACCTATCCTGTAGAGTTGGAGATGGCCAATTTACCGGGGGTACTAGAAATTCGTTCCATAACAAAGTTCGGCCTGTCTGTAGTTACTATAGTTTTTGAAGATAACCTTGGCACCTACCTTCCCAGACAGCTCATAGCAGAGAAAATAAAATCGGCCTCCGAAAAAATTCCTGAGGGTTTTGGGACACCTACCATGGGACCCATTACAACTGGTTTGGGAGAAATCTATCAATATGTATTGGATGTTAAGCCAGGTTATAAGGATAAGTACTCTGCTACGGATTTACGGACCATTCAGGACTGGGTAGTAAAGAGACAGCTCTCTGGTATCACCGGTGTGGTTGAGGTAAATACCTGGGGTGGTTTTTTGAAACAATATGAAGTTGCTATTACCACAGAAAAATTAAATGCCATGGACATTACTGCAAGGGATGTTTTTGAGGCATTGGAAAAAAACAATAGTGCCGCAGGTGGGGGGTATATTGAAAAGGTAAATCAGGCATATTTTATCCGGGGGGAAGGCCTGGTCAGTACCATCGATGATATTGAAAACATTGTAGTCCGGATCAAAGATGGCTTACCAATACTTATCAAGGACGTTGCTACAGTAGGCTTCGGAAGCGCAACACGTTTTGGGGCGATAACCGGCAACGGAGAAGGAGAGAAAGTATTGGGCCAGGTAATGATGCTTAAAAATGCCAATTCAAAAAAAGTAATAGATGCGGTAAAAGAACGTGTAGCTGCAATTTCAACTTCGCTGCCGGAAGGGGTGTATATAAATGCCTTTTTAGACAGGAGCGAATTAATAGCCAAAACTTCATTTACCGTTACCGAAAATCTGATCCTGGGGTGTCTGATTGTTGTATTTGTCGTGGTATTATTGTTAGGAAACTTTAGATCAGGACTGGTAGTGGCATCGGTTATTCCACTTAGCCTGTTATTTGCCCTTTGCTTGATGTACCTTTTTGGTGTTGATGCCAACTTAATGAGTTTGGGGGCTATAGATTTTGGAATCATTATAGATGGCGCCGTCATTATTGTAGAATTTATCGCATTTCGGATAACTTCAACCAGCGTGAAATTTGGAGACCTGTCAAAAGAAGACAAACAAATTGAAAAGGATAAGATTACAATTAACAGTGCTTCAAAAATGATGAATTCTGCCATATTTGGGCAACTTATTATTCTTATCGTGTTTATCCCAATTCTCTCTCTTAGCGGGGTAGAGGGAAAAATGTTCAGACCTATGGCGCTGACTTTCAGTTTCGCGCTACTGGGGGCCATGTTTTTATGTTTTACTTACGTTCCTGTCGCAGCTTCGATATTTCTAAAACCCAAGAAAGTTTCCGAAAAAAATATCTCTTTGAGGTTGATGCGCCTTTTTAGCAAAATTTATGATCCCATAATTCATTGGGCATTGAAAAGCAAGAAATTGGTAATCGGTTTGGCCGTTCTATTACTAGTAATGGCCGGTTTAATATTTGCATCCATGGGGAGCGAATTTGTGCCTACCCTGGATGAAGGAGATTTTGTTATCCAGCCTGTTCTCAAGACCGGTACTTCCTTAAGTAAAACTGTAGAGATTACCACCCGCATAGAAAAGATTCTTCTCGAAAAATTCCCGGAGGTAAAACAAGTGGTTACCAGAATTGGAGCCGCCGAAGTTCCCACAGATCCTATGTCTATGGAGGAGAGTGATGTCATCATTATTTTAAATCCAAAGAAGCAATGGGTGTCAGCTAAAACAAAGGACGAACTGGCAGAAAAATTTAAAGAAGCACTCGCTATCATCCCTGGAATGGAGGTAGAGTTCACCCAACCAATTGAAATGAGGTTTAACGAGTTAATTACCGGAGTCAGGGCAGATATTGCAATTAAAATATTTGGTGCAGATCTGGATATCCTTAGCAAAAAGGCAAATGAAATTAGGACGCTGATCTCTCAGGTTGAAGGTGCAGCAGATATAACCGTAGAAAAGATTATTGGCCTTCCGCAAATGAGTGTGGTTTACAATCGTGAAAAAATTGCGCGTTATGGCCTCAATATTCAAGACCTTAATAATATGGTTGCTATGGGCTTTGCGGGCCGCACCGTTGGGAATGTGTATGAAGGAGAGAAACGATTCGACCTGGTTGTCCGTCTGGATCAGAAGAACCGCAGAGACATAGAGAACCTAAAAGATTTATACGTAGATCTCCCGTCGGGCGGGAAAATCCCCATGAGCGAACTTGCCGAGATTAGCTATCGTAAAGGGGCAGCCAAAATTTCCAGAGATGATACCAGGAGGCGAATTGTTGTTGGTGTCAACGTTCGTGAAAGGGACCTGCAATCTGTAGTCACAGACATTCAGGAACTCGTAAATAACAATATTAATTTACCTACGGCTTATTTCATTACCTATGGAGGACAGTTCGAAAATTTGCAAAGTGCAAAATCCAGATTAATGGTTGCCGTACCCATCGCCTTATTATTGATCTTCATCTTGCTTTATTTTGCCTTCAATTCTGTCAAAGAAGCCCTGATCATTTACACTGCAATTCCCCTCTCAGCGGTTGGCGGAGTCCTTTTACTTTGGATAAGAGACATGCCCTTTAGTATTTCGGCCGGGGTAGGATTCATTGCCTTATTCGGGATTGCAGTCCTTAACGGAATTGTTTTAATAGAGCATTTTAAAGAATTGCAAAGGGCCGATTTTGACAATGTGGAAACCCTTATTAAGCAAGGAACAAAAGACCGGCTTCGCGCAGTTTTACTTACTGCGACAGCCGCCGCATTGGGTTTCCTTCCCATGGCGATTTCCAGTAGCGTCGGGGCGGAGGTTCAAAGACCTCTGGCCACCGTTGTAATTGGAGGCCTGATTACCGCAACTCTGCTAACCCTTGTAGTCTTGCCGGTGTTATATGCTATTTTTTATACCTCAAAATATTTTAGTTTGAAAAAGCCAATTAACAAGAAACTTATTTCAGTTGTACTGCTTTTGCTGTCCTTTCAGCTTGGAAGTGCTCAGGATAAGAACTTAACATTAGACGATTTATTGACTATCGCCTTAGAAAACAATTCCGGATTAAAAGCGGCTGAATTGCAGAAAAATTATGCGGATGCCCTGGTTCCCAGTGCCTTTGATTTTGACAAAACAGAGATTTACTATAACTACGATGAAAATAACTTAGCTCTAAATGCAGAGCCCCTGCGAGTATTTGGAATTCAGCAAGACTTTTTGTTCCCTACCGTATATTTTGCTGAAAAAAAACTAAATAAGGCCAACTTAATGATAGAGAATATGGCCTATGAAATACAGCGTAAAACGCTGCGCCGTAAAGTAATTGCTGCCTATTATCAATACCTGTACTCCCGGGAGAAAGAGAATTTATTCAGGGAATTGGATAGCCTTTACGGAAGATTTACGGCAATGGCACAAAGGAGATTTGAATTGGGAGAGACCAATTATCTGGAGAAAATTACAGCACAATCCAGGAAAAAGCAAGTAGAGATTAAACTGGAAAAATCACTACAAGATGCTACTGTTGCATACAGTAATCTCCTGAATATTGTTCAAACAGACAGCAGCAATACAATACATCTGGTGCCAATTAACAAGATTCCATTAAAACAGGTGGAAGTAAGTACGTCGGTAGAAGTTGGGTACTACGAAAATCGTATTAAACTACAGCAAGCCAAAAGAGATCTTGAAAGGCAACGGCTGCTGCCCGATATTGGTTTTGAATATTTCCAGGGTTCTGCCCCCAATCTAAGTGGAAATTTAAGCGGTTATCAGGTTGGACTTAAAATTCCTCTGATATTCAGTGGGCAGTCTTCCAGAATGAAAGCATCAACAATAGCAAAAGAAATGGCTGTTGAGCAATCGGCAGAATATGAAAAATTACTCAGAAACCGCCTTCAGGAACTCCTTGCACAACATACGGCAAATAAAAAAGCTCTGGACTACTATGAACAGGAAGGTACTAAGCTCTCCAATGAAATAGTAAAGACGGCAAACATTAGCTTCAGAAACGGAGAAATAGATTTCTTTCAGTACATCCAGAGCATTGAAAATGCATATGACATTAAAATAGAATACCTGGAAAACCTTAACAGGTTTAACCAAACGGTCATCTCCTTAAACTACCTAACATATTAGCTATGAAAAAGTTATTTTATTTTCTTCTCTCAACCATTTTACTCTTATCCTCGGGTTGTGGCAATGGCGAAAAGAATACTACAGACGAAATGCAATCTAAAAAAGGCCAGGTGGTACTCTCCAAGCAGCAATTTGAGAATAGTGGTATGCTCCTGGGTACACTTAAAACACAATCCTTTCCGGAAGTGGTTAAAGTTAACGGTCTAATAGATGTCCCCCCGGAAAACAGAGCTATTATCAACGCAACATTGGGTGGATACATTAAAGAAACCTCATGGTTGGTGGGAGATCTGGTTAAAAAAGGCCAGGTTTTAGTGGTGATTGAGAATCCTGAATTTGTAAAAATGCAACAAGAATATTTGGAGGCAAAAGAGCAACTAAATTACCTGAAGTCAGAGTATGAGCGTCAACGAACGTTGTTCGAGGAAAAAATCTCTTCACAGAAGAGTTTTCTAAAAACGGAAAGTGAATTCAAAATGACCACAGCCAAATTCAATGGTTTGAAAAAGCAATTGGAAATGCTCAATATTTCACCCGAACTGGTAGAGCAGGGAAAATTAACCGCAACGGCTAATATTTATTCTCCGATTAATGGAAGTATAACCGACTTGCGTATATCAAAAGGATCCTACGTCTCGCCAGCATCTCCAATTATGGAGATTATAGACAACAGTCATATTCATTTAGAACTTTCTGTTTTTGAAAAAGACATTATGAAAATTAAAAAGGAGCAGCCCATCCAATTTAGAATTCCTGAAGCCTCTGAAGAAATATTTGATGCAGAAGTGCATTTAATAGGAACCTCTATTGGTGATAACCGAAGTATTAAGGTTCATGGACATCTGAACAACGGTAGTGAAAAAAATTTCCTGACGGGTATGTTCGTAGAAGCAAACATTATTACGGATAAAAAAGATTTTAGTGCCTTGCCTTCTGAAGCAGTGGTATCTGTAGATGAGGCATTTTATGCTTTGCGACTAATGGAGGAAACTGAAGACAGTTATATTTTGGAACAGGTGGAAGTACTACCCCAGGGTAATTACTCAGGCTATACCGGGATTCTTAGTGCTGATGTATTTGAACCTTCGGATAAATTTTTAGTCAAGGGCGCATTCTATCTTATCACAGAATGATGACCTGCGCAATTATCCCAAACCGACGTCCAAAGCCATCATAATAATAAATCCGCCAATGAAGCCCATAGTGGCTATATCTGTATACTTATCTTGCTGGGTCTCGGGGATTACCTCTTCAACTACTACAAATATCATTGCCCCTGCAGCAAATGACAATGCGTATGGTAAAATAGGTTGAAATGTCAGAACTGCCCACGCACCAAGAACGGCAGCAATGGGTTCCACAGCAGCTGATGCCTGTCCGTATAGAAAACTTTTATAACGGCTTAGTCCCTGACGGCGTAGAGGCATGGCCACAGCAAATCCTTCAGGAAAGTTCTGCAAACCAATCCCCAATGCCAGGGCTACTGCCCCACCAATGCTAGCTCCTTCAAAGCCTGCGGCTACCCCACCAAATAACACCCCAACAGCTAACCCTTCGGGAATGTTGTGCAATGTTATGGCGAGGGTAAGCAAAGTAGTTCGGTGCCATGGCGTTTTAATTCCTTCTTTTTCACTCTCTTTAAAGTTAATGTGCAGGTGAGGAAGAATTTTATCCAGGGCAAAAATAAAGGCCGCTCCCAGGAGGAATCCAACTGCGGCAGGAATTACTTTTACAAAACCTTCCCCTTCGCTCATTTCAATTCCGGGCGCCAGAAGGCTCCAGAAACTGGCAGCAACCATTACTCCACCCGTGAACCCCAGCATTCCATCTAAAACTGCCCTGTTCATTGTTTTAAATAGAAATACCAGTGCAGCACCAGCCGCAGTTAACCCCCAGGTAAACAGCGTGGCATAAAAAGCGGCCAAAATTGGGTTAATAGATTCAAAATAATTAATAAACTGTTCCATTTTAAATGCCGAATAATTTTATAAAACTTCTAACTGTATATACAAGTTAGAGGCAATCTGATTAGAGATATGCATTTTATTTTCATCAATTTCTATAAAGAGAGAACCATCAAACTCCTCCCTTTCTCTAACTACTATTTTGTCTCCTAGTGCAATATTATTTTTATCCAAAAATTTTAAAAAGGCGGCTGAGGAATCCTTTACACCAACACATATTCCTTCAGTATCCAGTGGTACTTCGGTCAGCAATCTTTTATTTGATTTCTTAAAGACTCCGCTCTTAGAAGGAATAGGGTCTCCATGCGGGTCGAATTTCGGAAACCCAAGATGTTCATCCAGCCTATCTATTAACTGCTCACTTTTTATGTGTTCTAATTGCTCTGCCATTTCATGCACCTCATCCCAGGAAAAATTTAATTTTTCCACAAGAAAAACTTCCCATAACCTATGCTTTCTTATGATACCGAGGGCAGCATTTCGCCCATTCTGAGTTAATGTTACGCCCTGGTATTTTCTATAATTCACCAGTCCTTTTTCTGATAACCTCTTAATCATATCCGTAACAGAGGAAGGTTTGGTGTCCATCTGCCGGGCTATTGCATTAGTGGCTACAGCCTTGTTCTGGCTGCTCCCCAAATGATAAATTGCCTTCAAATAATTCTCTTCCGAACGCGTCACGAATTAAGATTTTTAACAAATATATATTATATTTATGAAAACTATTTTTTAGTTTTGTCTAAATATTTATTTCTACAAGATTAAATATTAATTATGGCGCATCCTTATACTAAGGTCAGATTGTTGTTTTTCATATGCTTATTCAGCCTTTTTGGAGTAAATAGCCAAAATGCAGAAGTTCTTGGAAGTGTCAACGCCGAAGATAGTGTTGTACCCTATGTCAATATCCTCTTAAAAGGAACTCAGTTGGGTACGGCTTCAGATGAAGCAGGTATTTATAAACTTAGCAATATCCCCCCGGGCAACTATAAAATTACGGCAACTGTCTTAGGTTATTACCCCTATACAAAATCTATATCCCTGACTGCCAACCAACAGCTAAGATTGGATATTGAACTCAAAATACTGCCCGAACAACTTGATGAAACCGTTGTGACCGGAACCCTGAAGCCAGTGAACAGATTGGAAAGCCCGGTACCGGTAGAAGTGTATAGCCCGACTTTTTTAAAAAAGAATCCAACTTCCAATATTTTTGAAGCCCTTCAAAATGTGAATGGTGTGCGGCCCCAAATAAATTGCAACGTTTGCAATACCGGAGATATTCATATCAACGGGCTGGAAGGCCCGTACACCCTTGTTCTTATAGATGGCATGCCTATAGTCAGTGGGCTTGGCACCGTATACGGACTCTCGGGAATCCCTAATTCTCTGATAAAACATATTGAGATCGTAAAAGGACCAGCCTCAAGTTTATACGGTAGTGAAGCAGTAGGAGGCCTGATCAATATAATTACAAAATTCCCTATTGAAGCACCAGATTTTGTTGTCGATGCATTTGCAACAGGCTGGGGAGAATATAATCTGGACATCGGCACAAAATTCCAAATAGGTAAATCAACAGATGTGCTCCTGGGAATAAACTACTTTAACTATGATACCCCAATTGATAACAATGAGGATAACTTTACCGATGTAACCCTTCAGGATCGTATATCATTATTTCAAAAATGGAACTTTAAACGTTCAAATTCCCGAATATTCTCCCTTGCCGGAAGATTTTTCTACGAAGACCGCTGGGGAGGAGAATTACAATGGACTCCCCAATACCGGGGAGGAAATGAGATATATGGGGAAAGTATTTATACCCGGAGATGGGAAGTTCTCGGGAAATATCAGTTACCCTTGAAAGAAAAGATGTTATTCACTTTTTCTTATAATGATCACAACCAGAATTCGGTTTATGGTGATATAAGCTACCTGGCGGATCAACGTATTGGGTTTGCACAACTCGTCTGGGACAAACCATTAGCATCTCATGACCTGTTATTTGGAACAGCACTTAGATACAATTACTATGATGATAATACAACTGCCACTTCCTTCCTTGGAAATAATAAGGCAGACGAGGTGGTGATCCCAAGTTTGTTTGTTCAGGATGAGATTCGATTGGCAAAAAAACACTCACTGCTTTTAGGTATGCGATACGATTACGATTCCAGGCACGGCAATATTTATACCCCAAGAATGGCTTATAAGTGGAAATTTACGGATCATGATATTTTAAGATTAAATGCCGGGACCGGTTTCCGAGTAGTAAATCTTTTTACTGAAGAGCATGCTGCCCTGACGGGGGCCAGAGATGTTGTCATTGCCGAAGCCCTGAAACCCGAAAGGTCTGTGAATGTGAATGTCAATTATATGAAGAAAATATATGCAGACAATGGCACCTTTATAAATTTAGATGCTTCGGCATTCTATACCCATTTCAATAATATTATAATTCCGGACTATGATAGTGACCCCAACCAAATCCTTTATGATAATCTAAATGGTGTCGCTGTCTCCCAGGGCCTGAGTGCCAATCTGGATTTTGTATTCCCCAATGGTCTTAAACTTCTGGTGGGTGCTACTTTTCAGGATGTAAGCAACACGGAAGAAGGCATACGCAGTAAACAAATACTCACAGAAAGTTTTTCCGCTACCTGGAACCTGTCTTATGATTTCCGGTCTATAGATTTAAGCGTGGACTATACTGGAAATTTATATGGTCCTATGAGGTTACCTCTATTGGGTGAACTAGACCCCAGACAGGAGTACTCTCCTACATGGAGTATTCAGAACATTCAATTTACTTACAAAGGCCTTGAGAATTTTGAGGTTTACGGAGGCGTTAAAAACCTGCTAAACTGGACACCTAATAACGGCAACCCCTTTATCATTGCCAGATCGGATGATCCCTTTGATCAAAATGTTCAATTTAACTCCAGTGGTGACGTTGTTGCTACAGCAGACAATCCCTATGCGCTGACTTTTGATCCATCTTATGTATATGGACCCAACCAGGGTATTAGAGGATTTTTTGGTCTTAGATATGTCCTCAATTAAGGTGAAGCCGCCTCAGTTTGAATGTGTATTTTTGTGCACAACTTATAGCATAAAAAAGAGTGATTGAATCCAATTCTTTTGATTTTATAATAATTGGAGCGGGAGCGGCAGGTTTGCTTCTTGCCGATGCCATTGGCAAAGATGCTTTTTTTAATAGTAAATCAATACTGCTCATAGAGAAAGACGCAAAAGAATCGAATGACCGGACCTGGTGCTTTTGGGAAAGAGGCAGCGGGCAATTTGATCCTCTTCTCTATACTTCCTGGAATAGCGTTTATTTTGGAGGTAAGCAGTTCCGGAAAAATCTGGATATTGCACCCTACTCTTATAAGATGATTCGTGGGATCGACTTTTACAAGGAGTACCTGGGAAGAATCGACTCCTATTCTAATATTACATTCAGCTCCGAAACGGTAGTCGATATCAATAATGAAACTAGTTCGGTTATTGTAAATACCACTAAAAATACCTACTCGGCATCAAAGGTTTTCAATAGTATATTTCATTATCACGATATAGCAAAACAACAGAAATTTCCTGTTTTGCAACAGCATTTCACAGGATGGTTCATTAGAACTGAACAGCCGGTATTTGATCCTAATAATGCCGGGTTTATGGACTTTACCATTCCTCAAAAAGGAAATACCCGTTTTATGTATGTCCTTCCTTTTTCTGAAAATGAGGGTCTGGTAGAATACACGCTCTTCTCTGAAGATCTCCTGGCAGAAGAGGAATACGAAGCAGCCATTGCATCTTACATAAACACGCATTTAGCAGGAAGTGCTTATGTAATAACAGATAAAGAAAAAGGCAGCATCCCTATGAGCTGTTATAATTTTGAAGCTCATAATACCAGCAATGTGATTAATATAGGAACAGCGGGTGGCTGGTCTAAGCCAAGTACTGGCTTCACTTTTATGAATACGGTCAGGAATACTGCATCACTAGTGTCCTTTCTCAAAAAAAATAAACCCTTAAATACTTTTAGCACCAAAAGGCGATTTTGGTATTATGACTTGCTATTGTTAGACATTCTTCATCGAAAAAACGATAGGGGTCAAATTATCTTCGAATCCCTATTTAAGAAGAGATCCCCACAACTTATCTTAAAATTTTTGGAAGAAAGAACCAGTTTTTGGGAAGATCTGCAAGTGATATCTGCATGTCCAAAGAAAGATTTTATAAGCGCCTTGTTCCGCAGATTATTCTAAGCGGCAAGCCATTACCACGGAAATAAATCAACTACAAGGAACCGCGTTTGATTAATTTCGTTTTTATAATCGACCTGACAAATGACCCCTGTTTAACGCAATCGGCCGCCATTTTCGCCATAGCGTTAAAATCTGTTGAAATAGTGGTAATGCCTCCAAGGACTATCTCTTTTACTACATGATCATCTCTGGACAGTACTCCAATTTCTTTTCCGACACGGAGCGAAGTTTTATGACATTCACTGAGCACCTTCCACAGGAAAGCATCGGAGGCACAAAAATAAAGATCCCCCTTTTCCAGCGTCCCTGTTATAAATTTATCCTTAACTATACCTTGTAATCCGTAGGTCTCAACAAAGCGGTTAAAAGCATCTAAAATTTCTTTTGGAACCTCCGAATCAGGATCAAACAAAAGAATGATATTCTTGTATTTTTTTATTTGAGGAAGCAACTCTTCTAATCTCTCATAAGTGCTTTGCTCAAACTCCTGGGCTACATAAGAATACTCTTGGGAAACGGGAAGGTACCTATCAATGATTAATAATTTATCCGGGGGTATGTTTTCTAAAACCGGAATCAGGTTCTTATCGGGAATCGGGGCTATCACATACTTTCCGTATTTTCCGTGGATATTGGAAAGGATGGTCTTAAACATTTCGGGATTGTTATGATGGAAAAAAACATCTATATGAAATCGTTCTCCGAGATCTTTTCTAAAAGTATTATAAAAGTCTTCCTGAAAATGATGAAATGCAAAAAGTAAAAGTGCTACCCTTAAGGTAACATTCGTCTCATCGCTAATTATATAATACCCTTTTAATTTTTTGGACTCTACCAGACCTCTGTCTTTTAACTCTTCGTAGGCTTTTACGATGGTCTTTCTGGCATACCCAAGCTCACTTACCATAGCATTAATGGAAGGTAATTTATCTCCTCGTGCCAGGATACCCATATCAATGGAGCGGATTACTCCTTGAACTAATTGCTCGTGTTTTGAGAGAATGCTGTTCTCCTTTAATTGATTTATTTGAGCAATTAATGACATATAGTGATCAGAAGCTTTTTAATGGTTGAATTATTAGATGATAAAAAAAAGGCAATCATATCGGAACATATAACAACAGACTATTAAACTAGTGAGATATGTAATTATTAATTCGGTTATGTTTAAATATTATCGATGCTATTGTGCAATTAGTTCTGTTTAATTCCCAAAAAAAACATTTTTCTGTATACATTTAATTGTCAATTAGCTATATTAGTCATCAGAGACAAAATATCAAGTCGCTAAACAAAAAGACTCAAATTTGTGAAATTAGCAAATTTTAGAAATTAACTTAGATATTTAATAAAATTAATCATATTTTTGACATAGTAGCATAGAATATCATAGAACAATTAATAAACTGTTGAATACCTCAGTCACAACAAGGTGTTCAATTTTTTTGGTTAACTCAACTTAAACAACTCTCAATTATGAAACAAAGCGTTACACAACGAAATGGAAAGCAGATGTACTTCCTGCTATTCATTTTGCTAACATTAATTGGATTACCATCTGCTATAGCTCAGACAACAGTGAGTGGTACCGTAACTTCTGCAGCCGATGGCGTTCCATTGCCTGGAGTCTCCGTTGTAGATGTGAATGATGCCACCAATGGGGTGGTAGCCGACTTTGATGGCAATTACACTATTACAGTTAGTGATGGTAATACCAGCCTTCGATTTAGTTCAATAGGCTACAAAACCGTCGAGCTGGCTGTAAACAACCAAACCACACTTGATGTTTTCCTCGAAGAAGACGTTGCGAGTTTGGACGAAGTAGTAGTCGTAGGTTATGGTACTCAAAAGAAAGCTACTGTAACGGGAGCTGTGACAGCTGTACAAGGGACGGTGCTCGAAGCATCACCGGCCGTAAGTATTTCCAACTCACTTGCTGGTAGACTCCCGGGTGTGGTAATTATACAAACAAGCGGGGAACCTGGAAATGATGAATCTTCCATAACTATTAGGGGTACGAATACCCTGGGGAATAGTCAACCTCTTATTGTTATAGATGGTATTCCGGACAGGGATGGAGGAATAGGACGTTTAAACGGAAATGACATTGAGAATATCTCAGTACTAAAAGATGCTTCTGCAGCTATATATGGAGCAAGAGCTGCAAATGGTGCTATCATTGTCACTACCAAACAAGGTAAGGCAGGAAAACCGACTATTACGTACAATGCGGATTTCGGCCTCAACCAGCCAACTATAATTCCTGATATGTCCAGTGCGGTGGAATACGCAAATATCATGAATGAATTACCTATTTATAACAACATACCAGTTAGTGAATGGGGAGCAGCCTCAGCTGCTATAAAATCAACAGGCACCTATGATTCTCCAACTGCAGGTATAGGAACGCTTAATGCGCAGTTTAGCCCTACAGCGGTTGCCGCACATGGAGATGGTTCGGACCGCATTCTCTATCCTGACACAGATTGGTTCGGGGACACTTTTAAAGATTGGGCTTTACAGCAAAGACACAATATATCTATTAGTGGAGGAAGCGAAAGAATTAAGTATTTCTCATCTATGGGATATACAGATCAGGACGCCTATTACAAGAATTCGGCAAACAGATTTCAACAATATAATTTTAGGATCAACACAGACGCCAAGATCAATGACTACATTGATGCCAAATTGGGGTTTGCATACAGAAAAGAAGATCGTAGATTCCCTACCGAATCTGCAGGAGCTATTTTTAGAATGCTTATGAGAGGTAGGCCTACCGAACCGGCCATCTGGCCTAATGGTCTGCCAGGTCCGGATATTGAAAATGGTCAGCAGCCGGTGGTGATTACTACAAATGCCACAGGTTACGACAGGCAACCTACAGATTATCTTCAGTTGACAGGATCTGTAGATATTAAAGCCCCTTGGGTAGACGGTTTAAAGTTGACGTTACTTGCCGGGGTAGATCAGAGCCAGTCCAGACAGAAAAAATGGGAAACCCCCTGGGAGTTATTTTTCCTAGACAGAGATCAATACATTGCAACCGGGAATGCTGAATTTAATGGTGCTATCCGCTCTAATTTTACAGATGCAAGGCTAACACAATCTTCAGCAAATATCCTGAACACCAATTTAACAGCACTGTTGAATTACGACAGGGATTTTGGAGATCATACTATTAATGTACTTGCTGGTGTAACCCGCGAAGTGTTCCAGGGCGATTTCTTCTCTGCGTTTAGAAGAGAATTTATCTCTACCGCGGTAGACCAATTGTTTGCAGGTGGTGCAACCCAAACTGTAAATGGTAGTGGATTTAACAGAACACGCTTAGGTTACTATGGTCGTTTTCAGTATAACTATAAGGAAAAATACCTTGCGGAGTTTATCTGGAGATATGATGGATCTTATGTATTCCCTGAAGCGGATCGTTTTGGTTTCTTCCCTGGATTCCTTGTTGGATGGAATATTACCAGCGAAGACTGGTTTAATGTTAAAGGTATAGATTACTTAAAGTTAAGAGGTTCTTACGGGCAAATGGGTAACGACCAGGTAGCTTTTGACAGCAATGGCAACGGACAAATAGATCCGGGTGAACTTCAGGAATATGCCTTCCTTTCTACATATAACTTCAATGAATTTCCAATAGATGGCCAGGTGGTAACCACCTTGGAGGAAGCTTTACTTGCCAACCCTAGTTTTACCTGGGAAAGAGCAAACAATTTTAATGTAGGTCTTGACGGTATTATCCTGGATGGCAACCTGAGCTTTACTTTGGAATATTTCCTTAACAAACGGGATCAGATTCTTATTAGGGAAACCGGTTCTACTCCGGGTTCATCCGGAATCAGCGCACTACTACCTCCTGTTAATGCAGGTAAAGTGGATAACAAAGGATACGAATTTGCACTAAACTATTACGGTGGTAATGCAGATGGCTTTAAATGGGATGCAGGAATCAACGGTGGCTACGCTAAGAACGAAGTAGTCTTCTTTGATGAAATTCCAGGTGCCCCTAATTATCAGTTGGCTGAAGGTAAACCAATCGGAGGTTATTTGGTATATCAGTCTGATGGAGCATTTCTGGATGAGGCAGCTATAAACGCAAATACCTTGGATTACAGCAATGTAACTCCGGATTTAAAACCTGGAGATATGAAATTCAAAGATGTAAATGGTGACGGTGTAATAGATGCAGATGATCAGGTGCGTTTAGATGAAAATGCTACTCCTACCTTTAACTTTGGAGCTACGTTTAATGCGTCTTATAAGAATTTTGATCTATCTTTATTACTTCAGGGCGCAACCGGATCGTCAATTCGCATCTTTACTGAGTCTGGTGATATCGGAAATTTCCTTAAATACAGCCATGATAACAGATGGAGCATAGATAATCCTAGCAGCGTTCATCCCAGATTGGCAAGTAGAGGAGATACGTACTATACTGGAGGTAGTTTTGGAAATAATACCTATTTATTATTCAGTAAAGATTATATTCGCTTGAAAAACATACAATTGGCTTACAATTTTCCTTCGAAAATAACAGAGTCTTTTGGATTGTCTAGTTTTAGAGTCTATGTTAGCGGGCTCAATTTATTAACCATTGCAGCTAATGATATTTTTGATCCGGAAGCAACCAACAGCGCCGGAACATATTATCCACAAGCAAGGGTGATAAATACAGGTTTTAGTTTAACGTTTTAACAAAAAAGTTATGAAAAAAAGAGGATTACTAATTTTGTGTGCACTGGCGGTTGCTATGATCCCGCTGTCGTGTAACAAAGATTTTTTAGACACAAAGCCTTTAGATAAAATATCGGCTGATGCAACGTGGGGAGATGGCTCCTTATCCGAAGCATTTATTTTTAATGTGTATTCATTTTTAAATTATGGAGGATTCGAAGAAGAAGGACTAGCCTCTATTACAGACGAAGCCATGTTTACCCACTCGGGTAGAGGGATCAATGTAATTACTGAGGGTACTTTGAGTGAATCCGGGACTGGTAACAACAGAATTGTTCCACAATGGAATGAGCTGTTTTTAGCAATACGCCAGGCCAATGTGGCCATTCAGGAATTGCCTGAATCCACATTCGATGATACCGATCTAAGAGACAGATTATTGGGTGAAGCCCATTTCTTAAGAGCTTTTTACTATCACCAGGTGATGAATTTCTACGGAGGGGCACCAATTATTGATCGTCCTTACGGGCTTGATGATGATTTTGCTATCGCCAGAAATACCTATGAAGAACTGGTTAATTTTGTTGTTGGTGACTTGGATACGGCAACTACCCTGTTAAATGGCAAACCTGCCACTCCAGGTAGAGCTTCTATGTTAAGCGCAATGGGGCTAAAATCCCGTGTGTTACTTTATGCTGCCAGTGACCTTAGAGATGGCCCAACAGCGAGTGCTAACTCAACAGCACATAGCGGGTATTCTGACGTCTCTTTAGTAGCCTATACAGGTGGAGATAGAACTGCACGCTGGAATGCTGCCAAAGCAGCAGCCAAAGCTGTATTGGATGCCACTTCAGGGTACAAATTGGATTTATCCGCTCCCGTATCTCCTGAAGAAGGGAAAACAAATTATGTGAATATCTCACTGGGTGGAGGTAGCTCTGTTGGAGATGCCGCTGCACGTTCAGAACTGCTTTTTGAGCGTACTCATACCCCGCTGTTTACAAGGGAAAGCGGATGGCCATTAGGTGGTATCCACCAGGGGATTAATAATGGTCCCAACGGATACCATAACTGGGCAGGTAATACACCAATTCAGTTGTTAGTGGACGATTATGAGATGATGGACGGTTCTAAATTTGACTGGAACAATCCTACACATGCTGCCGACCCATATGCAAACAGAGATCCAAGATTATATGCCACCATACTTTATGATGGTGCAGGTTGGAAACCAAGACCTTCTGATGTTGCAGGAATAGATCCTGTAGATCAGATACAATCCGGTTCTTATGATGATGGAGCAGGTGGAATAATCCCAGGAGTAGATACCAGAGAATCGGCTATTGAAAACTGGAATGGAAGTAGAACTTCTTACTATGTTAGAAAGTTTATTGATCCGGATCCAGCTGTAGTAGACAACCAATCTAGTGCACAGGTAATTCCATGGCCTTTTATTCGGTTTACGGAAATGGCTCTAAATTATGCCGAAGCCTCTTTAGAAACAGGTGATGAAGGTGAAGCATTGAACTGGATGAATAAAATAAGATTCCGTGCTGGACTTCCGGCGGTAACAGATACAGGTGCAGCTCTTATGGACCGTTATAGAAACGAGAGACGTATAGAACTGGCATATGAAGAACATCGTTACCACGATGCAAGACGCTGGATGATTGCGCCTACGACATTAGGTAGAGGTATAAAAGTAATGAGTGTTCAGGCCACCTTAAAAGCAGGAGCTACGCCACATGTACCTTACAGACATGATAAGGCGGTTTATGATTACACTTATGCCTCTGTAGATAATACGGAGAATGAAGTTCGTTCCTGGTCAGACAAAATGTACTTCTTCCCTATTAGCAGAGATGAATTGAATAGAAATGAAATGCTAGTACAGAATCCAGGGTACTAAGAAATATCGTTTTATTTTAGAAAGATTCTATCCCTTCCTAGGGATAGAATCTTTACTTTTATAGCCCTATGAACAAGCTATTCCATAGTAAATTTCTACTGTATTTTAGTCTTTTGATATTGGCAGCTGCTGGTTGTAAAAAAGAACAACCCTCTGGCATTTCAGAGGAGCAGCTTACACCTCCGTTATTTACGTTACTCAGCCCTGAGGAAACCAATATTAAGTTTGAAAACAAACTTACTGAAGGCCTAAATGCAAATGTATTGATGTATGAATATCTGTATAACGGGGGAGGGGTTGCGGCTGCCGACTTCAATGGGGATAACCTTATCGACCTTTATTTTACTTCTAATATGGGTGATAATAAATTCTATATCAATCAGGGCGATTTCAAATTTCAGGAGGTCAGTTCAACTTCCAAAGTAAGTGGAAGGGAAGGCCCCTGGAAAACAGGAATAACGGCGGTCGACATAAATGGCGACAACAAATTGGACCTGTATCTCTGTTATTCCGGGGCACTGCCGCCAGAAAAACGGCGCAACCAATTGTTTATTAATACTGGTAATGACGAGAACAATATTCCGATATTCGAAGAAAGAGCTGAGGAATATGGCCTGGCAAATCCTGCCTTTAGTAATCAGGCCCACTTTTTTGATTATGACAGGGATGGAGATTTGGACGCTCTCCTTCTTAACCACAACCCCAAATCACTTCCCGTTCTTAATGAAGTCAGTACCGCAGAATTATTAAAACAAGATGATCCTCTTCAGGGCGTACGATTACTGCAACAGAACAACGGGAAATTCCAGGACATTACTGTAAAAGCAGGCATTAGCGGTTCTGCCCTAACCTATGGCCTGGGATTATGTATTAGCGATCTGAATAACGACGGATGGCCAGACTTCTATGTATCCAATGACTATACCATTCCGGATTATCTCTATATAAATAATCAAAATGGCACCTTCTCTGATCAATTGCAACAAAGTATAGGGCATACCAGCCATTTTTCGATGGGAAATAATATTGCTGATATCAATAACGATGGGTTACAGGATATTTTTACCCTAGACATGCTCCCCGAAGACAATGAAAGACAGAAATTACTATTGTCTCCGGATAATTACGAAAAATTTGACCTTAACCTAAGGAGTGGCTTTCATTACCAGTACATGCGCAATATGTTGCAACTTAATAACGGTAATGGCACCTTTAGTGAAATAGGCCAATTGGCAGGAATATCAAATACGGACTGGAGTTGGTCTGCTCTTCTGGCAGATTATGACAACGATGGCTGGAAAGATCTCTATGTCACTAATGGTTATTTCAGAGATTATACCAATCTCGATTTCATTAATTATATGGACGACTATGTAAAGTCCAAAGGCCGCCTTAGCAGGGAAGACGTTTTAGAAATCATCAAAAGGATGCCATCAACAGACCTTACTAATTATCTGTATTTGAATGAGGGTGGCGTACGTTTTTCTAATAAAACCACGGAACTGGGTTTAGATCTTCCTTCTAACAGCAATGGGGCAGCTTATGCCGATCTTGATAATGACGGGGACCTGGACCTCATTGTAAATAATATCAACAAACCGGCTTTTGTCTTTAGAAACGAATCTCAGCTAATAGAAAATGGATTTCTACAAGTCGAACTAAAGGGAGAAGGATCAAATACTCAGGGTATAGGTGCTGAAATTTCTCTTTATACGGGCAACAATTCACAACACCTGGAACAAGTAACCTCCAGGGGATACTTATCTACCGTATCCCCTGTTCTGCATTTCGGATTAGGAAATGCTACCCATGTAGATTCACTACAAATACGGTGGAATAATGGAAAACGGCAAACCTTAACTAAGCTAGAGGCCAACCAAAGGATAACTTTAGAAGAAAAAAATGCAAATAAAACACCTTCAACATCTGTTTTGCCCGCATCGCTCCTGGTTCAAGTCCCTTCTCCAATAGCATTTGAGGATCCGAAAATTTCCAGTAACGATTTTAAAAGACAATCCTTGCTTATCAGCCAGTTTTCTCATACAGGTCCCTGTATGGTTAAAGGCGACCTCAATGCAGATGGCCTGGAAGATATATTTATCGGTGGCAGTAAGGGACAATCTGCAGCCATCTATATTCAAAATAACAACGGTCGTTTTAATAAACTTAATACCCCTTCGCTCGAGGCAGATAAAGCAGCTGATGATACCGATGCAGTTTTTTTTGATGCCAATAAAGACGGCTTTAATGACATCTTGGTTGTTTCCGGAGGATATCACGACCTGGCTCCGGACGACCCGCTCTTATTAAATCGTATCTATTTTGGTAATAGCCAGGGGAGCTTCATTAAAAATGAGACCGCTCTGCCCCCACTGCTCACAAGCAATAGTTGCGTCATTGCAAATGATGTAAATAACGATGGCTTTTTGGATATTTTTATTGGTAGTAGAGTAGTTCCAGGAAGATATCCCGAAATACCTCCCAGTCACCTGCTTATCAACGATGGTCAGGGAAATTTTTCTGATCAGATCTCCACTTTAGCTCCCGAACTGCAACATTTGGGTATGATCACCGATGGAGCCTGGGAAGATATAAATAACGACAAAATAGAAGAGCTGATTGTAGTTGGGGAATGGATGGCCATCTCTGTTTTCGAAAACCGCAATGGAAAACTTACCAATGCAACTGATTCTTATTTTGACACAAAAATAAATGGGTGGTGGAATTCTTTAAAAATAGAAGATCTAAATATGGACGGGCATCCAGAAATTATTGCTGGGAATATGGGTACTAATACCCAATTTAATGTCTCTAAGGCAGAACCAGCAGAGATGTATTTTGCCGACTTTGACCAAAACGGAGCAATTGATCCCATTTTCTGTTATTACATTCAAGGTAAGAGCTATCCTTATCTAACACGAGATGAACTTCTGGGTCAACTGGCAGGACTTCGGTCTGACTTTACAAGTTACAAGACCTATTCCGGCGCTACGATAGAGGACATTCTTACCGAGGAGCAGCTAAACTCTGCCGGCAAATTAACTGCGGACCATATGGAAACTACATTGTTATTAAATTCAGGTGAAGGGAAGTTTAATATACATCCCCTCCCATTACAGGCTCAATATGCACCTGTCTATAATATAAGTGTTGCAGATTACAATGCCGACGGTAAAAAAGACATGATCCTTTTCGGAAATAATGATTATTTTAAATTACGTCTTGGAAAGTACGACGCCAACTACGGTACCCTTTTAATTGGAGATGGCGAAGGACATTTTGAATATTTAGACCAGTTGAATTCCGGTTTAAAAGTAAAAGGAGCAGTACGAAGTAGCCTGCTTATTGATGATCTGCTATTACTGGGTATTAACGAAGATAAAATTAAAGCATATAAAGTCTCAGCATCTAAATAGAGTACATATGAAAAGGAGGATTCTTTGGGATAGAACTTGCATTATACTACTTGCAATTATTGTTCTTCAGAGCTGCCAATCTAGAGAAGAGGTAATTTTAACTGAACAACAACTGGCACTGGAATGGGCTAATATGTCGTTGTATATCACCCAGTTTACCCCGGCCAATTCACCTACATTTGCTTCCAGAGGTTTTGGCTATATTGGGCTAACTATGTACCAATCTATAGTAAACGGATATGACTCATATCATTCTATGGAAGGAAAATTAAACGGCTTAGAACAACTGCCTAAACCCGATGCTTCACTGGATTATTCCTGGCCGCTTTCCCTGAATGCTTCGCAGGCATATATTCTTAAGAATATTTACCAACAAACTTCTGATGAGAATAAAATGCGTATAGATTCTCTTGAAGCGGCAATGAAAAAGCAATTCTCAAAAGGTCTTAATGAGGAGGAAATCGAGCGTTCAATTGCCTATGGAAAAGCAGTTGCTTCCCATATTTATGATTGGTCCAAAACAGATGGAGGACACAGAGGTTATTTAAACAATTTTGATAAGGAAGCTGTTCATCCTGAACGACCGGGTTCCTGGAAGCCACCGCTATTCGCTCAATCTTTTAGTCATCTCCCGCTGCATCCTCATTGGGGAGAAAACCGCACATTTTTAAATAAAAATGCCGAAATAGGGATACCATATATGATCCCATATGATACGTTGCCAGATTCTCCTTACTACAATGAATTTTTACAGGTATATAAAAAGGATCTGGAACTTACTCAGGAAGAAAAAGAAGCGGCAATTTGGTGGGGAGATGATCCGGACGTAACGTTTACCCCTCCGGGACACTCTTATTATTTTGTAACCCTGGCGGTAGAAAAGTCCAATCCCCCATTAATACAATGTGCAGAAGCTTTTGCTAAAATGGGAATCGCCACAGCTGATGCCTTCATCAAATGCTGGTTATGGAAATATTATTACTTCTCTGAAAGACCTAATACTTTTATCCCCCGTTTTATAGATAATGAATGGGAATCGTTTTGGCCAGATCCTCCTTTTCCATCATTTCCTTCCGGACATGCCATCCAGGCGGCGGCGGCGGCTGTTGTTTTAGAAGACGTTTTTGGAAATCCTTTTCAATTTACAGATAAAGCACATGAGAACAGACCAAGGGATGAAGTAAGAGAAACAGATTTTGTAATTCGCTCTTTCAGCACCTTTTGGGAGGCGGCACAAGAAACTGCCGATTCCAGGTTTTATGGAGGAATACACACCCCGCAAGATAATGCAGTAGGACTGGAAGAAGGCAGTAAAATTGCCAGGAATGTTATTGCTCTTGAATGGAAGAATTAAAGTTAAATATGAAACCGACGACCCACAATCTGTTTTCAGCCGTCCTTTTCCAGCTGATTGTTGCTGTATCTTTCGGGCAAGCTACTTTTACTGATATTACTTCCGAAGCGGGTATTGAACATCAGTTTCATGTTTATGAAGGCACCTTTGGTGGAGGCGCCACCGTTTTCGACATTAATAATGACGGTTATGAAGACTTATTTATTACCAGTGGAACCCAATCAGATGTCCTTTACCTCAATAATGGAGATGGGACCTTTAAAAACATCTATGAAACTTCGGGCTTAAATGTATCCAAAGGTTATGTGACACAGGGAGCCGTGAGTGCCGATGTAAACAAGGACGGGTTTAAGGATCTCTTCATCACTACAATTAATACCACTGATGGCAAGAACACCATTCCAAGAGCCACTAACCTCTTCTTTCTCAATAATGGAGACCTCACCTTTAGAGATGTTACAGCTGAGTATAAACTAGACCACTTAAATTCGTTTAGCACCGGTGCAAGCTTTGGCGATGTAAATGCAGACGGGTATCCAGACCTTTATATCGGGAATTATTTTTTAGAATTTGAAGGCACTCTCGGCATATTAAAAGATGCAACCATTGTTAGTGCTCATCAAACTGCAAGAGGCTATCTGCTAATCAACAAAAATGGGGAATACTTTGAAAATGAATATGAGGACTATAATCTGGAACACCGGGGGTTTGGTTTTGGTGCGCTTTTTACCGATTTTGATAATGATGCCGACCAGGACCTGTTGGTAAACCATGATTTTGGTTATAAAGCGGTCCCTAACTTTCTCTATGAAAATAGATATCCCAGATCATCATTTGATGATATTAGTAAGGCCACAGAAATGGATCTGAAAGAAAATGCAATGGGTTCTGCGGTTGGCGATTACAATAACGATGGTCTGCTGGATTATTATGTGACTAATATAAAGTTCAATTTACTTATGGAAAACAATGGCGTAGGAAAGCCATTTGTAGATCGTGCCAAAGAATTGGGAACATATAATTTTGCCATAAGTTGGGGAGCTAATTTCGCTGATTTTGACCATGATATGGATTTGGATCTTTATGTTTCAAATGGGGACCTAAATCCAAATTGTACCCCCATGGGTAATTTCTATTTTGAGAATAGCAATGCCCGCTTTACAGATGAAAGCCGGGCCACAGCAACTAACGATTATGGGGTTGGGCGTGGGTCTGTGGTTTTTGATATTGAAAATGACGGAGATTTGGATCTTTTGGTTGTGAATCAAAAGCCAGTACGCGAATACCCGACCCAATCTACAACCAGACTTTTTAGAAATGACGTAACCACCGGTAATTGGCTTAAGGTTGCCCTGCAAGGAACCTCCTCGGAAAAAAACGGCATAGGCTCCAGAGTGGAAGTCGTTGTTGGGGACACCAAAATGATTCGCGAGATTGATGGGGGTGGCTCCAGTCATTTATCCCAAAATTCTACAATTGCACATTTTGGGCTTGGCACCGCCAAGCAAGTAGATTCTGTTATAGTTACCTGGATTGGTGGCAAGCAACAATTACTACTGAATCAGAATGCAAATCAGTTGATTACCATCAATGAAATTCCTGACAAACCTTCCAAATTACCATATGTTGCATCTATTGTCGTGTTTTTGGGGCTTATTATTATATACTTGAAAAGAAGACGCAAGCGCACTCCAGATTTAAGTTAATCCATGCAATAAACTAATGCTCCCTATGAATAAGGTGCTTTCCAAAATTTCGAAGGTTTAATTTCTTTTCTTCGCTAATGGCTAATTTATCTAGCTGCTCAAAGGCCATTTGAGTATAATCCGCTATGGCGCGCTTACTTTCTTTTGCCGCTCCACTAGATTCAAAAAGATCCTTTACAATTCTAATTTTGGCCGTGGGATCGGCAGGTTTTATAGAAAACAAATGGTCTAACTCTTTTAGCTCATCGCTATTGCATAGTTCCTTCGTTTTCAGATAGAGAAAAGTCTTTTTATTCTCAATAATATCTCCCCCATTTTGTTTGCCGAAGGTTTCCGGGTTTCCAAAAGCATCCAGGTAATCGTCTTGCAATTGAAAGGCAATCCCCAGGTTTCTGCCAAATTCATAAAGTAAGTCCTGGTCTTCATCAGAGGCTTCGGCAACCATGGCGCCCATCTTTATTGCTGCTGCAAGTAGTACCGCGGTTTTAAATTCGATCATTTTTAAATATTCCGCTAAAGTAACATCGTCCCTTATTTCAAAATCCATATCGTATTGCTGGCCTTCACATACCTCAATTGCCGTTTTACTAAACAACTGTACCATGTTTTTGAAATTTTTGCCCTCATAGTGCTCCAGCAATTGATATGAACTTATCAGCATAGCATCCCCGGACAGTATTCCTGTATTGATATCCCACTTCTTATGAACCGTTTCCTTTCCTCTTCTTAGTGGGGCCTCGTCCATTATATCGTCATGTACAAGAGAAAAATTATGAAAAACTTCGATGGCCATCGCCGCTGATAAGGCCGCTTTGTAATCCTTATCAAAAAGAGAAGTTGTCATCAAGGTTAAGGCTGGTCTTATCCTTTTACCTCCAATTCCCATAATGTACACCATAGGATCATAGAGTTGATATGGGTCCTTGGTTTCAACGTTCTTTTCCAGATAAGTATTAAACGCATTTATATAATATTCAATAGTCTCCATTCAAGTGGTTTTTTCAAAAATACATCCATTTTGACAAACAGAATTTCTGCCTATCCGTTTATTTAAATATCAGGCATAAAAAATTTACACTAAAAAATGCAATAGTTTTGAAAAGCTTCGTCTTTATAAATGTAGCGTAAGCAACAAAGTTTTTACATGGGTTCGGAAACAGACAATTATAACAATCTAAAATCATTTTTCAATGATGAATACCATTCGCTAAAAGCTTATGCAAACTCCAGGATAAGTGATACCGCAGATCGGAACGCTGAAGATATTGTCCAGGAGGTAGCACTAAAAATATTTGCGAGGTCAGAAGACCTAACCCCCATCAATAACATCGCGGGGTTCGTCTACAATGCTATTCGGAATAAGATCATAGACCTTATGCGAACCAAGAAAGGAATATCTCATGTAGAAGATGAAATGGAAAATCGGTTGCTGGAATTCACAGAATTGTTTTACGGAAAATCTGACAATGCATATTCCGATACAATGAAAATGGAATTAAAAAAGGCCATTTTTAATCTAAAACCCCTCTATAGAGATATCATCATCGCAATAGATTTTGAGGGCTATACTTATAAAGAAGTTAGTCTGGAAACAAGTGTTCCTGAAGGCACCCTAATGTCCAGAAGACACAGGGCCTTGTCCATATTATTAAAAGAACTAGAAGAAATAAAAGAAACTATTAATTAAAAAAACTAAAAATGACACATAATTTTGAAGAACATCGAAAAATAAAAAGATTTTTCAGTATTGCGTTTAAGATATTCTTTGGCATTCTTGCCGCAATAGCCTTTGCTTTACTTTTTGGATATGGTATAATGTGGTTGTGGAACTGGTTAATGCCTGAGATATTCGGACTGACAGAAATTGGATATTGGCAGGCCGTGGGTATTCTTGTTCTGGCAAAAGTACTCTTCGGTGGATTTGGAGGACATAGTTCCAAAAAGAGCAACGGCAAACGCTATAAAAGTTGCAGGAACAAGGAAAAGAGCACCTTTAAGAACGATATGGCCAAATGGAAATCTTACGACAAATTCTGGAAAGAAGAAGGCGAGAGTGCATATAAAGCTTATGTGGAACGCCTTGAAGAAGGTGAGGCGCAAGGAGAGTAAGGTTGTTCAACCTTGTATTGCCCATAATGTTACTTCATAATTCCCATTGAACACCAGTTACTCTTTGATCAAACAATGACATTCGTCAAATAATTGTTAAATAAATGTAAAACCTAGGAAACTTTAAATGTTTTTAAAGTTTCCTAGGTTATATTTGCCTTTCCTTATGAAAACTAAAATCTTAGAAAAGGCCACGAAAATGTTTTTGAACCTTGGTTTCAAAAGTGTTACTATGGATGATCTCGCCAATGAAATGGGCATTTCCAAGAAAACAATATATGCCCATTTCCAGAACAAAACAGAACTTGTAGAGGCTTGTACCATGCATGTATTTCAATTAATCTCACATGGTATAGATTATATTTGTTCTCTTCGTAAAAACCCCATTGAGGAGCTTTATGAAATAAAGAAATTTGCCTTACAACATCTTAATAACGAACGCTCCTCCCCTCAATACCAGTTACAAAAATATTACCCCGGAATATATGAAACTGTTAAGGGAAAACAATTTGAGGTAATGACCACTTGTGTATTGGAGAATGTTAGAAAAGGTATTGATTTAGGTATTTACAGGGAAAATTTGAATATAGATTTTGTATCCAGAATTTACTTCTCCGGAGTTACAAGTATAAAGGATCACAGGATTTTTCCAACAGACCAGTTTCCGGTCACCAGTCTAATGGACGATTATCTGGAGTATCATTTGCGAGGGATAGTAACACCAAAAGGAAGAAAAATTTTAAATGAACTCATCAACTCAAACCAGGAATAAATGAGAAAATATATAATTATACCCATATTCCTATTTTTATGGACCTTTTCAATAGCTCAGGACGCTTCCTCCTCTTATTCCCTGGATGAAGCAATTGCCTATGCATTGGAGAACAACTACAGTGCAATAAATGCAGAAAGGGATATTATAGCTGCTCAGAAACAAAAATGGGAAACTATTGCCGAAGGATTACCTCAGATTAGTGGGGCTGTGAGTTATCAGAATCAATTAAAACAACCTGTATCACTTATTCCGGCAGAGTTTTTTGGTGGCGAACCGGGTACATTTCAGCCCATTACATTTGGACAGCCCCAACAAGCGAATGCTACTGCCACATTAAAGCAGCAGATTTTTGATGGCTCATATATCGTAGGGGTACAGGCAACCAAAGCATTTTTAGACTACAGTCAGAACTACAAGGAAAAAACTGAACAGGAGGTAATAAGGGCTGTTGTCGAGGCATATGGCAACGTACTTCTTTCCATAGAAAGCACAGAGATCCTGGAACAAAATAAAGCCTCTCTGGAAAAAAACTTATTTGAAACTCAAAAACTTTATGAAAACGGGCTGGGAGATGAAGAAAGTGTCGAGCAACTACAAATTACTTTGTCCTCTATTGAAAACCTGCTTAAGAATTCTATCAGGCTAAAGAAAATAACCTTACAAATTTTGAACTTATCAATGGGTCTTCCATTAGAAGACAATACTATCCTGAAAGAAGACCTGGACGATCTGACTCAAAAACAAATTGATCTGACCCTTATGGACTCAGATTTTGTAATTGAAAATAATGTCGACTATAAATTGGTATATAATCTTAATGAGCAACGTTATTTTGAACATAAACTTGCGAGAAGCAGAGCACTGCCAACGCTCAATGCCTTTGTTAATTATGGAAGTTCCGCTTTTAGTGACAATTTTGATTTCTTAAGTGGTGATATAGAATGGTACGATTCTTCAGTACTTGGGTTTGATTTGAACATTCCCATCTTTAGTTCCCTTAAAAGAAGTGCCAGTACACAGCGCGCTAAAATTGCATTGGAAAAAGCGAAAACAGAACTTACGGAGACCGAAGAACGCATAAGGCTCCAACTAGAGCAAGCTAAAAGCAACTATATCCTGGCTATCGAAGAATATGAAACCAGCAAGCAAAACCTGGGTTTGGCAGAACGTATTGAAAGAAAAAATGAAGTAAAGTATCAGGAAGGTTTAGCCACCAGTTTTGAACTTAATCAGGCACAAAGACAACTATATACAGCTCAGAATAACTACTTGCAATCTATGGTTGATGTAATCAATAGAAAAACGGAATTAGAAACAATCTTGAACAACTAGTGTTATAAAACAATTGCACGACAAACTTAAAATGATGAAAAAGATATATATCCTACTTAGCGCATCCATATTACTCATCTCATGCGGGGGTGGATCCGATCAATCTGTAGAAAGCCTTATAGCTGAAGGAAATCTGGATGCAATTAGAGCGAAAAAATCTGAAATTTCTGAACAACAAAAGATTCTAAATTCAAAACTACAGAAGTTAGACTCTGCAATTTCAACTTATGCCGGTAACGAAAGGTTAGATCTGGTTACTATTATAACGGCAGAATCACAACTATTTGTTCATTTTCTGGACCTGCAGGGAAATGTGAGTACCAAACAAAATGTCCTGATCTACCCGGAGATGCAAGGTACATTACAAAGGGTGTATGTTAAAGAAGGGCAGAAAGTCTCCAAAGGACAGTTATTGGCAACTATTGATGATGGAGGTATGAGCAGTCAGTTAGCCCAGTTAAAAACTCAGGCAGCACTGGCCAAAACTACTTTTGAAAGACAAAAGAGATTATGGGATCAAAAAATTGGATCAGAGATACAGTATTTGCAGGCTAAGGCCAATTATGAGGCATCTGATAATGCCGTTAAACAGGCAGAAAGCCAGCTTGGAAAGTCTACTATAAGGGCTCCGTTCTCAGGGATCATTGATGACGTAATAAAAGATCAGGGCACAGTAGTTTCACCCGGACCTGGTTCTGAAGTATTCCGCATTGTAAACCTATCCAATATGTATATTGAGGTTGATGTTCCGGAAAGCTTTGTAGGTGCCTTAAAAGAGGGTAGCAAAGCTCTGGTATATTTCCCTGTTTTGGGGGATACGGTTACAACAAGTATCCGCCAAACCGGCAACTTTATAAATCCAAACAACAGGGCCTTTACAGTAGAAATTCCAGTACCCAATAACAATGGTAATATCAAGCCCAATCTCAGTGCAAAAGTAAGCCTTAATGATTACACCAGTGAGGAGGCTATTCTTGTACCCCAAGGCATAATTTCTGAAAATGCCGAAGGTCAGCAATATGTATATGTGGCTGAAAAAACAGATGACAAAAAGGCCTTGGTAAGCAGGCGTATAATAACTACGGGTAAAACACAAGGAAGTATTGTTGAAGTACTTTCAGGGATTAAAGTAGGTGACCTCTTGGTGAAAGAAGGTGCGAGAAATGTAAAAGATGGTCAGAACGTTCAAATTCTAAATAACACATCGGATGAGTAGGCACAAAAAAAATGCAAACAAAGAGTTCCGACTATCGTCCTGGGCAATAGATAATCCGTCGGTGATTTTCGTTATGATCGGCTTGTTCCTTTGGATTGGCCTGAAGTCTTATTTTGCCATGCCCAGGGAAGACTTTCCGGAAATTGTCGAAACCAAAATATATATTAGTTCTCCATATCCGGGAAATACGGCCGAAGATGTAGAACGCCTCATTACCGACCCGCTCGAAGACCGGATTAAAAATGTTAGTAATGTAGTAGATATCATTTCTACCTCCCAGGAAGATTATTCTATAATTACGGTAGAATTCGACGAAGATATAACCGTTGAGCAAGCCAAACAAAAGGTAAAGGATGAAGTAGATGCAGAAAAAGCAAGTGAGGACTGGCCCACCTTCAACAATGCAAAGGTAGAACCTAACGTTTTCGATTTAAATCTGACCGAATCCTTTCCCATAATGAACGTAAACTTTACAGGGGACTATCCGGTTGAAAAACTTAAAGAGTTTGCGGAGTATCTTCAGGATGAAATTGAAGATTTACCTCAAATTAAGGAGGTAAATATCCGTGGCGCTCAGGAAAAAGAAGTAGAGGTAGCCCTGGACGTATACAAAATGATGGCTGCCAAAGTTAGCTTCCAGGATGTCATCGGCGCTATCAGCAATGGCAATATGACCATGTCTGCCGGAAATATAAAAACAAGCGAACAAAGGAGGACCATCAGGGTTTTAGGCGAAATAGAAAAGCCCGAGGATCTGAATGAATTTGTAGTCAAGTCAGAAAATGGCGCCGTTTATTTAAAAGACATTGCGGAAATCTCATTTGACGAAGAGGAAAAAACTACATATGCCCGTGAGTTTGGAGAGAGTGTAGTAATGCTAGACATAAAGAAAAGGTCTGGTAAAAACACTATCGAAGCCACCACAAAAATCAGGGAGATCGTAAAGGAGAACCAACAAAATTATTTCCCGCCAGACCTGAATATTTCTATAGCCAATGATTCCTCCGGACGAACTTTGAATCAGGTAGACGATTTAGTTAACAATATCATCTTCGGAATCATTTTGGTGGTAACTGTTCTTATGTTCTTCCTTGGGTTTAGAAATGCCCTGTTTGTTGGTTTTGCAATCCCAATGTCTATGTTCATGTCTTTTATGATCTTGAATAATCTGGGATATACCCTCAATACCATGATCCTCTTTGGAATGATAATGGGGCTTGGAATGATGGTAGATAATGGGATTGTTGTAGTAGAAAACGTGTATCGTTTAATGAGTGAAGGGATGTCCAGAACCGAGGCGGCCAAAAAAGGAATAGGAGAAATAGCCTTTCCAATTATTATTTCTACCGTAACTACTGTAGCTGCTTTTGTGCCCCTGGGACTTTGGCCAGGAATATTTGGACAGTTCATGATATATTTCCCAATAACACTTTCCGTGGTGTTGGGTTCTTCTTTATTTGTTGCCATTTTTATGAATTCCATGTTGGTTTCTCAATTCATGGAATTGGGAGAAAAGGAACTCAAAATAAAGCAATTGATCAGAATAAGTTTAATCCTGGGTGGCTTTGGGCTCTTTATCCTCATTTTTGGCGGAGACATGAGAGGTCTGGGTACGGTTATGATAGTTACGGCAATGATGTTTTGGGTATATAAATATGCCCTCAAGAAATGGGCATTAAAGTTTCAGAAAGTCACTATGGTGCGTTTTGAAAATTGGTATGAGCGCCGAATAAAACATGCACTTAAAGGAAGAAATGTATATTGGTATTTCGGAGCCACCGTATTCCTCCTGATCGGGACAATTATATTGTTTGGCATTTCAGTGGGTGCAGGAAGAACCAAAATTGAGTTTTTCCCGGACAACACCCCAAATGAGATCTATGCTTATATAGAATACCCCCAGGGTACTGCTATTGAGAAAACAAATAAACTTACCAAAGAGATAGAAAAGAGAGTGTTTGAAATTGCTAATAGGCCAAAATATACAAATGGTGATTTCAATTATTTGGTAGAATCTGCGGTGTCTCAGGTGGGTGAAGGAGCCGGAAATCCCCAAACCGATGGGGGTTCCGCTGCGGAAATGCCACATAGGGGCAAAGTCACTGTTTCTATGAGAGAGTATAAATACCGTGATGGAAGAGATACAGAAGAGCTGAGAAGTGAAATACAGGAAGAACTCACCGGCGTTTATCCGGGGGTTGCCATTTCTGTTGAAAAAGATGGCAATGCCCCCTCGGCAGGATATGCAATCAGCGTAGAACTCGAAGGCAAGGATTATGATGAATTGATAAGTACTGCTGAGGACATTCGCAATTTCATCAATACCAAGAACATTGATGGTATTGAAGAATTGAAAATAGATGTAAATAAAAGTAAGCCATCTTTACAGGTGGTAGTAGACCGGCAAAAAGCCGGGGAACTTGGCGTTGCCGTAGGACAGGTTGGTCAGCAATTAAGACGATCATTATTCGGGGAAAAAGCCGGGGTTTACAAAGTTGATGGGGAGGATTACGACATAAATATCCGGTTTAAGGAAGACCTTCGTTTTGATAAAAGTGCCCTTTTTAATCAGAATATCATCTTCCGCGATCAGGCCTCAGGACAAATAAAAGAAGTCCCGGTGTCGACTGTGGCAACACAGCGAAATTCTTCTGGTTTTAGTGCAATAAAACACCAGGGAGGAAAAAGGGTAGTTACTGTTTACTCCGGGCTCAGACCAGGGGGAAATGCAGCGCTAATTGTGAACCAGATCCAGGATGCCATGGCCGATTTTAAAGGCCTTCCTCCTGATATTAAAATAGACTATACGGGCGAAATTGAGGAGCAGAATAAGCAACAGCAATTTCTGGTAGGGGCCTTCTTCTCAGGTCTTGGTTTAATTATGCTCATCCTGATATTCCAATTTGGCGGTATTTCCAAGCCAATAATTATTATGATTGCCATTTTCTTAAGTTTTATCGGAGTGTTTGGCGGTTTAATGCTCACCGGTTGGTCTTTTGTAATTATGATGACCATGATGGGGATTATCTCCTTAGCTGGTATTGTAGTGAATAATGGGGTGGTTCTGCTAGATTATACCCAGATCCTTATAGACCGGAAAAAGGTGGCCCTTAATAAAGATGAGAAAGACTTATTAAGCATGCCCGAAGTCACTGAAATAATTACAAAAGGAGGAAAAGCCAGGTTACGTCCTGTAATTCTAACTGCTATTACAACGGTACTAGGGCTAATTCCCCTGGCAATAGGGCTTAATATTGATTTCTTTTCCCTTTTCTCAGAATTCAATCCAAATATTTATGTTGGCGGGGATAATGTGATATTCTGGGGGCCTTTGGCGTGGACGGTAATCTTTGGGCTGATTGTTGCCACCTTCCTGACATTAATAATAGTCCCGGTACTTTTTAATATAGTTTACCGTTTAAAAATCTGGCTAAGAAACCGAAACAAAAGCAGTAAACAAGAAAGCAAAAATCTGGATCTGGCTGCTTAATCAGTATCAGCTAAACATTAAAAAAGCCCCGACGCATGCGCCGGGGCTTTTATTATAATTCTGCTCACCAGTTTATTCATTCTCAGATAAAGGCACTGGCAATACATTGAAGACCTGATCTCCTGCCCTATCAATTGGCAAGCTCGAAGAAAGGTTATATCTTCTGAGATCAAACATTCTATGATTTTCTGCCCACAAAGAATAACGTCTTTGATTTAGCATTTCTGTTGTAAGCGCATCCACTGTCTGGGCTCCGGCATAATTTGCCAGACCGGCAGCATTTCTAATTACATTCAATGCATCCTCTGCATCCTGCAAGTTCCCAGCAAGAATACTGGCTTCAGCATAAACTAGAATAAGCTCTTCGTTCCGGATCATATCTATCGGAGAAATGTTAGAGGCGTATAAAGCCGTCTGATTGGTTCCTGATAAACCGTCCTGAGTGGTAGGATTAGCCCTTACAGAAGTCTTTGTTGTAACCCTGGTATCACCAGCCTCAGCATCCGCAAGCCAGGAGTCATGAACAATGATCTGATCCCCATTGTTGTCAGGAATCTTAAACAATCCATTGGTAATATCACCAGAATCCAGGCTAAACTCATGTTTGGGCCCTATGGTTAAATCTCCTGCCAGGTCAAAATAAGAACCTCCTAAAGCGCTCAATGCCGTACCTCCATCACCGGCATAAAGGGCAGCAACTGCGGCTGTGGCTCTATTGAATTCGGCAAACGTAGCCGGCGTATCAAAACCATTGAAACCTGCCAGGCTAAATGAAAAGGAAGAACCAGCGCTATTAAGGTCCGAAAGTGCATCATTGAGCATAGTAGTAGCAGCAGACAAGGCTGCGTTGAAATCCAATATAGGCCCGAGATTATCCGGATCGGCTACTTCTACCCTAGCACTGTTGTACGACTTTAATACTTCTATTAATTCATAGGCAATGATGGTTTTTGCAAAACCTCTATAACCTGCTTTCTGAGTATCAGAAATTGAGGTGGTATTATCTAGTGCAAGCAGCAGAATATTGGCATTTTTTATCGCCCTGTATCTGGCTCCCCATGGAGCAGTAGAATAAAAAGTGTTGTTATCCAAGGTACTGCCGTTAGCCCCTAATAAATCTCCCGTATTCCTGGGGTCTGCGTCAAAAAGATATAACTCTCTCGCCATGGTACCAGACCCTGTAGTCTGGATGGCCAGGTTGTTTCTCATTCTTGCTTCTATCCCCACAATCAGGTTATTTAACTGGTTTTGTGAGGCTTCTGTCTGAACTCCTGCTAAACTTGGTCTGTTAGGGTCTACTTGTTCATCGAAAGTACATGAAGAAATAATTACCGCTAAAAACACAATAAAAGCAAAAGCATTTTTCGATCTGTATATATGATTTTTTTTCATTGCTCTTTTTTTAGAAGTTAACATTTAGGTGCACGTAAAACTGTTTCGTACTCGGAAATGGAGTTACCTCAATTCCCGATGATAATCCTGCACCACCGTTGGTAGAGGTTTCCGGATCATAGCTTGAATAGTCTGTAATCGTAAAGATGTTTCTACCAGAGACACCTAATTTGACTCCCGATACAGAATCGCCAAAGAATGCCAGTGCGCTGTCTGGTAATCTGTAATAGACAGCTGCTTCCCGTAGCCTAAGGTAGCCTGCAGGTTCTATAAAACGCTCTGCGACAAATCCAAGGCCAGCACGTTCCATCCCTTCCGGAGTATCAAGGTCTGGTGTTGTACCTCCTAAATCTGTAAGTAATTTGGAAAGGTTAATATTCTCACCACCTTTTTTCCAGTGAAGCAAGAAGGAAACATCAAATTGCTTGGCAATAGTAAAGGTGTTACTGAAACCCATTTGGAAATCTGGTTCCACATCACCAATCTGTGTCGGTACGCCATTAACATTACCCGCAAGTTGTGTTACTGGCTTTCCTTGCTCTATATAAAAAGTACCAAGACCTAAACCAAATCCAGCTCCTGGCTGTGGAAAAGGAGGAACATCCAATCTGGTGATCTCAGATCTGTTGAACCAGAAACTTATGTTGGAATTCCAGGTAAAATTCTCATCACTGAAGGCATCCACATTAAGTCCTACTTCCAGGCCTTGGTTTTTTAAATCGGCCAGGTTCGTAGTTTCTGATCCAAAACCAGTAGAGGTTGGTAGTACTCTGCTCAATAGTAAATCATTAACTTTTCTGTTATAATACGAAAGTTCTAAACTCACTTTATTAAAGAGTCCGGCATCTATCCCCACCTCAAACTCAGATGAAGTTTCTGGCTCAATATTTGGATCACCTTTTAGCGTATTAATAGTAGACCCTCCCTGGCCGCCAATAGAAACCTGGTCAAGCCCGGTAAAGGCAGAACCAAATGCCCCTGAGGAACCTGTTTCCCCATATGCGGCCCTTAACTTAAGACGATTTAATGCCCCGTCTTTCCAGAAATCAAAATTATGAAGGTTTACTGCTAAAGAGGCTTTTGGAAACCCATAGAACTTATTTGGATCGCCATTTAAGGTAGATTTGTCCAGACGATAACCTACAGTACCTATAAGCTGGTCTTTATAGTTCCCTTCTAATTGTCCTAAATACCCAAATTCTTTCACTACTGAAGTGGTCTGCGTAATAGACTGGGCAGAACCCTGTCCCAGATTGGTCTGATTAGGAATCAATTGTGTTGCCTGGTTAAAGACGATATCGGTCTGTTGCTCTAAATAGGATATACCCCCTTGTGTGGTTAATGCCAAATCGCCGTTCATGGCATCGTGATCCCAAACTGCAATTCCCTGATAGTTGTAATTGGTGAAGTTATTCTTACCAACACCTATAAATCCATTCTGGTTACCACGTTGTGCCTGATGTGTCTCCGGCACGTATACATAGGTTTCATTTGCCAGGAAATCTATCCCTCCGTTAAAGATCAGCTTTACTCTATTCTGTTCCGTAGTGAGGACATTTGTAGTAAACTTGATCCCTTGAATAAGCCTGTTATTAGAATCTTCGTTTGTTGCTTCGTCTCTCACAAATATAGGGTTCCCTGTATAATTGGGATTGTCTGGATAGACTCCTAATGAATTAGGATACTGGCTGATCCATGGTCTTGTAAACGCCAGGGTATAGCCATAACTTAAACCACCTTCATTCTCATTCCCCGTAAAACTTCTACTCGAATTACTGCGAACATAATTAGAAGAGGACGAAAAACTAAAAGTTTTTGATATCTCATGATCAATATTGGCTCTAATGGAAAATCGGTCAAATCCGGTATTTCTGATAATACCCTCTTCATCCCTGTAGGAAGCACCAATAAAGAATTTCGTTTTTTCACCACCACCACGAGCACTTATTCTTGTATCTGTTATCAGACCTGTTTCCCCATAAATTGCATCTTCATAGTCGATTAGGCCTCCATTAGCAAGTGCCTGATTGTATAGGGTAACCTCAGCTGCGCCAAAAGCATCTTCAACTGCCTGTGCCGTCCAGGGACGAAGTCCAAGGCTCTTAATTATTTTATTGAAACCGGTATCCTGGCTAAAACTGATATCTGTTTTACCTTGCTTTCCTCGTTTTGTTGTTATGATAACAACCCCTGCATTTGCACGTGTACCGTAAATGGCAGCCGCAGAAGCTCCTTTTAATACCTCAATGTTCTGAATATCGTTAGGATCAAGATCTGCAATTCTGTTGGCCGAATTTTCTTCGTTACCCCTGTTGGCACCCGAAGCAAAACGCAATCCTGAAGGAATTTCTGTATTGTTTACATAAACTCCATCTACAATATAAAGCGGCTGGTTATTTCCATTAATAGAAGAAATTCCCCTAAGTCTTAATGCAAACCCACCCCCAGGAGCACCTGAAGACGATGTAATGTTTACACCTGTCAGCTTACCATATAAGGCACCGTCTAATGTAGTTTGTGCAGTTGTACCTACCAGTTCGTCAGATGACACTGTGGCCACTGCATTGGCTAGGTTACTTCTTTTAATAGATGATCCCAGACCAGTTACAACAACCTCTTCAAGGCCTGTCGCGGATTGGTTAAGAGAAACATTTAAAGTTCTTGGACCGGTAACATCCATTTCAAGTTCCGCATAGCCTAGCGAGGAGAATACTAATGTTGCCGGAAAACTGTTGATATTAATTTCATAGTTTCCGTCAAAATCCGAAGTAGTCCCCGAACTTGTTCCTTTGATTACCACATTAACGCCTGGCAAAGGTGTACCATCAGAAGCGTCTGTAATATTCCCATCGATTACTCCTTGCGAAAACCCTAAGATTGGTACCACAAGAAATAGCCATAGGAATGTTCTTCCTAAAAGAATTTTTTTCATGTCTGTAAGTTTTGAATTAGCTATTATTTTCCCAATTTAAAGAAGTTTATTTCAATATCCATAATTATTGAGGTTTATTTTTATGAAATCATCAAAAAGAAGGGCAATTATTAGTTGTAAAATTGGTATGTAATTGAATGGGTTCAACACATATATTCTTACATTTGCGGCTGTAATACCATAAACATAATATGTACAGAAGCCATAACTGTGGTGAATTGCGATCATCGCACATTGAAACCGAAATAACCCTGGCCGGATGGGCCCATAAAACAAGGGATAAAGGATTTGTCGTATGGATAGACCTTAGAGATAGATATGGGATAACTCAGCTTGTATTTGATGAGGAGCGTTCTTCCAAGGCCCTACTGGAAAAGGCGCGTGCTATAGGGAGGGAATTTGTGCTGCAGGTTAAAGGGACTGTAACAGAAAGGAGCTCTAAAAATCCTAATATTCCCACCGGTGATATTGAAATTCTGGTTTCAGAACTTCATATTTTAAATGAGGCCTTATTACCGCCTTTTACAATTGAAGACCAGACGGATGGAGGGGAAGATTTACGTATGAAATACCGCTATCTGGATATTAGAAGAAATCCGGTAAAGGACAATCTAATTTTCAGAAGCATGGTAACCATGGAGGTACGAAAGTATTTATCTGGTCAGGGTTTTATTGAAGTGGAAACTCCTTACCTAATAAAGTCTACTCCTGAGGGAGCAAGAGATTTTGTGGTACCAAGCAGGATGAACCAGGGACAATTCTATGCGTTGCCACAATCTCCCCAGACCTTTAAACAGCTCCTGATGGTTGGTGGCATGGATAAGTACTTCCAGATAGTGAAATGTTTCAGAGATGAAGATCTAAGGGCAGACAGGCAACCTGAATTTACTCAGATAGATTGTGAAATGTCTTTTGTGGAACAGGAAGACATCCTCAATGCCTTTGAAGGTCTGACAAAACATTTGCTTAAGGAACTCAAGGGAATAGAATGCGAAGATTTTCCAAGGATTACCTACGATGAAGCGCTCAGAAGGTTTGGGAATGATAAGCCCGACATACGTTTCGGAATGGAATTCGGCGATCTTAATGAAGTAGCCAAACACCGGGAATTTGGAATTTTTAATGACGCAGAAATTGTTGTTGGTATCGCTGTGCCGGGTGGTGCTTCTTATACCAGAAAGGAGATAGATAAGCTTGTAGATTGGGTAAGAAGGCCTCAGGTAGGTGCTAAAGGAATGGTATATGTAAAATGCAATGAGGATGGTTCCTATAAATCGTCAGTAGATAAATTCTACGATCAGGAAGACCTTGAAAAATGGGCAGAGATTACCAACGCCAATGCAGGAGATCTGATTTGTATTTTGTCTGGTGAAATAAATGCTACAAGAAGTCAGCTAAGCGCCTTGAGAATGGAATTGGCAGAAAGGTTAGGCCTGAGAAAGGCCGAAGAATTTGCTCCGCTATGGGTAGTAGATTTTCCCCTGCTGGAACTCGATGAGGAAAGTGGAAATTACCATGCTATGCACCACCCATTTACTTCACCAAAACCAGGTCAGTTAGAATTATTAGATACAGATCCGGGAGCTGTCAGGGCCAATGCCTATGACCTGGTACTGAACGGAAACGAGATTGGTGGAGGTTCTATCAGAATTCATGATAAAGAAGTGCAGGCTACAATGTTCAGGCACTTAGGCTTTTCACCCGAAGAGGCAAATACCCAATTTGGTTTCCTAATGGATGCCTTTCAATACGGAGCTCCACCACATGGGGGAATTGCTTTTGGGTTAGACCGGCTTGTTGCCATATTGGGCGGACAGGAAACAATCAGAGATTTTATTGCTTTTCCAAAGAACAACAGTGGAAGGGATGTAATGATCGATGCCCCGGCCACTATTGATGATGCACAATTGGAAGAACTGAATTTAAAACTTGACATCCGATCCGAGGAGTAAAATTCTCAATGAGGAAAAACCAATTTGCAGAAGATTTAAAAGTACCCATCCAAAGTTATTGGTTTTTGTACCTTTAGTTGTATACCTGTGCCATGCCTAACCGAAGCAGTATTTTGTTTACTAAATTTCTCAAGTGGAGGTACAAACATATTTCTAATAAGACCTTCATTCAAATTTTAAGTGTAATTGTAGGTTTTCTTGCAGGTTTGGCGGCTGTGGTGCTAAAAAATGGCACCTATTTCATAGCATCCCTATTAGAGAAAGGAATTGTGTTCTCTAATAATCAACTCTATTTCATTATTCCTATACTCGGACTTACCCTGGTCTACCTATATGTGAAATTTGTGCATCGGGCAAAACTGGAACATGCTATTTCATCTATTCTTTATGCCTTATCCAAAAAGAAAGGAATCATAAACTACAAAAAGATGTACACCCCCTTAATTACCGCTCCCCTTACGGTTGGTTTTGGAGGGTCTGTGGGGCTTCTTGGACCAGCGGTTGCGTCAGGAGCCGCAATCAGTTCCAATTTTGGAAGACTTTTACATGTGAACTCAAAGACCCGCTCTTTGTTAATTGCGTGTGCCTCTGCAGGAGCTATAGCATCTATCTTTCAGTCTCCTATTGCGGCAATTATTTTTGCAGTGGAAGTGTTTAGCCTGGACCTTACCATGTTATCTATGTTGCCATTATTACTGGCTTCAATATCCGGGGTGCTTACATCCTACTTCTTTCTGGGCGATGAAACCTTGTTTAATTTTAATATCACCGACAGGTTCGAAATCAGGGATACCTTCTTTTATATTGTACTTGGCGTGGGTACTGCCTTCGCCTCCATTTATTTTACCAAAATGTACTTTGGTATCCTGAAGTTTTTTGAAAGATTCAGAAGCCCTAAGTACAAATTATTGGTAGGGGGTTTGGCCATTGGTGTTATGCTATATTTTATTCCACCCCTCTATGGTGAAGGTTTTGGTTTTATCAATAATCTTTTAAAAGGAGATCACCTGGCGGCCCTGGGAACTACCCCCTTCGACCAATATATAGATAACATATGGGTGGTTATCGCCCTGCTTTTTGGAATAACTATTTTTAAAGCTGTTGCAATGACCACAACTTTTGCAGCAGGTGGAGCCGGCGGAATATTCATTCCAACAATGGTAATGGGCAGTGCCCTGGGAAATGTTGTTGCAAAGGTTATTAATAACTCCGGTCTGAATATAGTGGTAAGCGAGAGCAATTTTACCCTTATCGGGATGGCGGGTCTTATTGCCGGAGTGCTTCATGCTCCGCTTACAGCAATATTCCTGATTGCTGAAATCACCGGAGGATACGAACTATTTGTTCCATTGATGATCACAGCCGCTATTTCATATCTCATTACCAAAAATGCTATTGATTATACCATTTATACCCGGGAACTGGCCAAAATTGGAGCTTTGCTTACTCACAATAAAGATCAGACAGTACTCACTCTGATGCAATTAGACGATGTTATAGAAAAAGACTTCAAGCCTGTAAGGCAAAGCATGACACTCGGTGAAATGTTACACACCTCTGTAGCGAAATCTCAGCGGAATATTTTTCCAGTAATAGATACCGAAGGGGTACTAAAAGGAATTGTACTTCTCGATGATATACGAGAATTTATGTTCGACACCTCAGTTTACGATAAAATGCGCGTTGAAACCCTTATGCAAAATGCCCCGGAACACATATTTTATGATACTGACAGCATGCAGGAGGTGATGCAGAAATTTCAGGACAGCGGTGCATGGAACCTTCCTGTAATCAAAGAAGGTAAGTACCATGGTTTTATCTCAAAATCTAAACTTCTGACGGCATACAGAAGAAAGTTGATTAACTTTAGCAAGTAAAATGAGAGTACGAACTAAATATATAATTGTAGCCATAGTATTAATCTCCGCTGCTGCCATCATCTACGGTTTTTCTATAAAAGAGGATAACGAGCAACTGGCCAATAAATGTATAGGTTTTGGTACGGTCGGACTCTTCCTGATTGCAATGCCCATGTTCCTGTATAAAGAGAGTAAGGGGAAGAAAATTAAAGACTATATGCTCACCGACGAAAATATCAGGAAAATGCAAGGCAAAAATTCCGAAAAGCCTGAAAATCAGTGATTTTACTCAATTTTACCCTTCATTCTATATCGATTTAATCAAAATATCATACTTTTGAATAGTAATATTTTGTTTATTTAATTTTATTTTAATGACTGGAACTGTAAAATTTTTTAATGAATCTAAAGGATATGGGTTCATTACCAACGACGACACCGGAAAGGACATTTTTGTTCATGCCACGGCCTTAAACGGGGTGGAACTGAACGAAGGAGACAAAGTAGAATACCAGGAAGAAGAAGGAAGAAAAGGAATGGTTGCCGCACAAGTACAGGTAATTGGCTAACAATTTGGTACTTTTAAGATGTTAGAATCCCGCATTTTGCGGGATTTTTTATTTATATATTTCTTTGGTCATACGAGTCTAATTGAGGTTGCGCTTTTGTATAAAAAAACGCTTTAGCAAAGCTTCTGCCTCCTTTTCCAAAACCCCACCAACTACCTTAGTCTTTGGATGGAGTTTGGTTCCCATGTTTTTATACCCCCGTTGGTGGTCATAGGCTGCAAAAACAATTTTTGGAAGCTGACTCCAGTAAAGGGCCCCTGCACACATCTGACAAGGCTCAAGAGTTACATAAAGCGTACAATCATATAAATATTTCCCTCCCAAAAAATTAGCTGCAGAAGTAATGGCCTGCATTTCTGCATGGGCAGTAACGTCGTTCAATTGTTCTGTTAGGTTGTGTGCCCTGGCTATAATCCTATCTTTTACAACTACTACAGCTCCTATGGGGACCTCCCCTCTTTCGTAGGCTCTTTCCGCTTCATCAAGCGCTTTTTTCATAAAGTACGCATCGTCCAAAATAATCTCCATAGGGCCAAAAATACAATTTTCAGCCATAGATACAGGAGAAAGGATACTGATTTGACGTACCTTTATGCCCTGTTATGAAATACCTTAACATAATTAATTCTCCTCTAGAGCTTCGGAATTTAAAACAGGAAGAACTAGCTGCTGTTGCCGAAGAATTAAGGGCATTCATAATTGATATTGTAGCTGCCAAAGAAGGGCATTTAGGAGCCAGTCTGGGAGTCGTAGAACTTACCATTGCGCTGCACTATGTATTTAACACCCCTGATGACAAGCTCATTTGGGATGTTGGCCACCAGGCCTATGGGCATAAAATTTTGACGGGGCGAAAGGAGGTATTTACTACCAACAGGCAATTAGGAGGAATAAGTGGCTTTCCTAAAATGAAAGAAAGTAGTTATGATGCTTTTGGCACAGGTCATAGCTCCACTTCTATTTCGGCTATCCTGGGAATGGCCCTGGCAGCTAAACTAAAAGGAGAGCAATATCAACATATTGCAGTAATTGGGGATGCCTCTATTGCCAGCGGCATGGCATTCGAAGGTCTAAATCATGCCGGGGTTACCAATACTAACCTGTTGATTGTTTTAAACGATAATACCATTGGTATTGATCCCAGTGTAGGAGCTTTAAAAAAATATCTGACGAATGTTAAAAAGGGTACAGCTAAGGATGAGAATATTTTTGAATGTCTCAATTTTAACTATTCTGGTCCAATTGATGGTCATGACCTGGAAACCCTAATCACTGAACTAAACAGATTAAAAGCGGTTGACGGACCTAAATTGCTACATATTATTACCACAAAAGGCAAGGGATTAAAAAAAGCAGAGGAAAATCAGGTAGTGTACCATGCCCCTGGTAAGTTCAACAAGCAAACCGGTGATCTCCTTCCGAAATCTGAAGATGATTTACCTCCAAAATATCAGGATGTATTTGGGCATTCTCTGGTGGAACTGGCAGCAGCAAATCCCAAAATTACAGGGATTACCCCTGCCATGCCCACCGGAAGTTCATTAAAATTCATGATGGAAAAATTCCCCGATAGGGCCTTTGATGTTGGCATCGCTGAACAACATGCCGTGACCATGGCAGCGGGGATGGCCTCGGCAGGAATGATTCCTTTTTGCAATATCTATTCTACATTTCTGCAACGCGCTTATGACCAGGTAATTCACGATGTAGCGCTTCAGGAATTGCCAGTTGTTTTTTGTCTGGACCGGGCAGGACTTGTTGGCGAGGATGGGGCCACTCATCACGGGGTTTTTGACCTGGCCTTCCTCAGATGTATTCCTAACCTTATTATCTTTGCTCCGATGAATGAAATAGAGCTTAGGAACATCATGTTTACTGTACAGCTGGGGATGCTTCAACCTATTGCAATTAGATACCCGAGAGGGAGGGGGACAACTTTGTCCTGGCGCAAACCTTTTGAGAAAATAGCTATCGGATCCTCAGAAGAAATCTATAAAGGAACGGAAATAGCAATTCTCAGTATTGGGCATATTGGAAATATGGTTGCTGATATTGTCAAAGATCACAAAGAGATGAATAAACTGGGACATTACAATATGAGATTTGTAAAGCCCCTGGATCAAGAAAGGCTGCATCAGATTTTTAAATCCTACAAACATGTCATAACTATTGAAGACGGTTGTAAAATAGGCGGATATGGAAGTGCTATTTTAGAATTTGCCAATAATTTTGGATACAAAACATCAATTACCATATTGGGTGTAGACGACCAATTTGTTGAACATGCTTCGGTCCGGGAATTACACAAAATAGCAGGAATAGATACTGAAACCTTAAAAAAACATATAAACAATATTCTTTATGCCTAACTGCTCTCTCGGGAAATGCATTCTTTTTAGTCTCGTTTTTACTATTTGCAATTTTTTGACTGCCCAAGATTCAATTCCGCCCAGTGTTGACTTGGATAGTATTGCAATAGACACTATTGTTATCAGGGCTGTTCAGGATAAAATAAAAATTGTTCCCAGAGGGGTTAATCTTTATCATCCGGTCATTTCATTTAATAGCACCAAACCTTTATTGAAGCCTATTAAGCGCTTTAGGGTCCCTTCTTTCTGGGATAACAAAAATGAATTGGGCCTGAGTTTAAGTGAAGTGGCTTTTGTCAACTGGAACGCCGGTGGGGATAATTCGGTGTCAGCGCTGGGCAGTATGCGTTTTGTCAGAAACTACAAATTCAGATATGTTCAATGGAATAACGACCTTGTATTGAGGTTTGGATGGAATGCCCAGGAGGGTCGTAAATGGCGAAAAACTGATGATGCTATCCGCCTTAGTTCTACTTTTGGCTACAGGCAGGATACCATTACCAATTGGTATTACTCGGCTAAACTTAATTTCAACACACAATTTGCCGACGGGTTTAAGTACCCCAACCGCGATACGCCAATATCAAGATTTATGTCACCGGGTTATTTATTTATTGGTGGGGGTGCCTCTTATATAACCGAAGCCGGGAAATTTAATCTTTATATCTCCCCGTTTACACATAAATCTACCTATGTACTGGATCAGACCTTAGCCAACAAAGGGGCTTTCGGAGTCAAGAAAGCGCTGTTGGATGACGATGGAAATGTAATACAGGAAGGTGAAAATGTATTTGCCGAACTGGGCTTTCTCATCACAAACAAATGGGAGACAGATTTGACCAAAAATGTTCTTATGACGCATCGCATAAGTCTTTATTCTGATTATTTGAGATCGTTTGGCAACGTGGATGTCGATTGGGAACTTAATTTTAAGTTTACCGTTAACGAGTATATCAGTGCAACTGTCGGCACCCATGTCATCTATGACGATGATATTCTGTTTGACGAACAAAAAGCCGCTGACGGAACTGTAATAGATCCCGGAGAACCCCGTATTCAATTTAAACAAACATTGGGCATTGGAATGGCCTACAGTTTTTGAATCTAAAGCTGTTTGCCAGTAATTTTATTGTGGATATGAACTGCCGCACCATCAGACAGGCTGGCAACAAAGCAACATGTATTTAATAAGATATTGTAGAGCGAGTTGTTGGATTCTCTATAGTGTTCTGGTAATGTACTTATCATCAGCTTATCATAATTAGAGGCCCTCCCCTCCTTTTTCCTTACAAGTGCAGCGGTAAACACCTCAAGAATGTCTGATATAATCCTGTAACCGGAGATCTCCTTTTCCACAACTTCCTGTGAACGGTATATTTTCTCTACACTCAATTTAATAATATCATCAACCTGGGGCTTATAAATACTTTTATCTAATAAGGAGGATTCAAAATTGCCGCTAAGTATGCTTTCCTCATTTTTCATAAAGACAGCAGTTACATCTGTTATTAATGTGCTTATAGCCAATGCACGCAGATAACTTAAGCGGTCTGCTTTCAGGGCCATTCCATTATATTTCTTTGTGTTTATATTGTCTTTTACCAAATTGATCAAATATTCCAGGGCAAAATCTTCGGGAATAAGCCCTAAGTGAATGCCATCCTCAAAATCTATTATGGTATAGCAGATATCATCTGCCGCCTCAACCAGATAAGTCAAAGGATGTCTGGAAAATGAAACAGCATCTCCCTTTCTTGTTTGTTTTAATCCAAGTTCAGCAGCCAATTCTATCAAAAAATCACGTTCCGACTGAAAGGCACCAAATTTTTTATCTGCTATATGTTTACTCGGCTTTTTTGGCAGGGATTCCTTGGGATATTTCATAAATGCACCCAGGGTGGCGTAACTCAACCTAAGACCTCCACTCACCCCTTCACGAGACTCGGTCAATATCTTTAGCCCATTAGCATTTCCTTCAAAATCTATTATATCCTGATATTCTTTTTCGGTAAGTTCTGAGCAGTATTTCCTACCTGCTCCCATAGTAAAAAACTCCCCAATGGCTTTCTCGCCGCTATGGCCAAAAGGTGGGTTACCTATATCATGCGCCAATGCAGCCGCCGCTACAATAGCACCAAAATCGTTCACCCCATACCCATGAATTTCTTTTATATGCGGATGAACCTCCAGTATTTTTTTTCCAGCTAATCTTCCCAAACTTCTGCCGACTACAGAAACTTCAAGACTATGAGTTAACCTGGTATGCACAAAATCTGTTTTTGACAATGGAATCACCTGAGTTTTGTCTTGCAAACTTCTGAATGCTGAGGAAAATATCACCCTGTCGTAATCTACCTCAAACCCCAATCTGGTTTCATCCTGCTCTTTTCGCAGTCTTTTATGCGTATCCCCAAAACGCCTTAAGGAAAGGAGTTTTTCCCAGTTCATATACAGTTGATTTTCGGCGCAAGATAGTGCTTTTCAGCAGTAATTAATTACTGCATATTTGAAATAGCCAGTTCTTTATCCATATTACTCCAGGCATGCATCTAAAGCGCATTCCTTCTCCTTTACATTTAATTAACCTGCTAACAATTAACTAACACTAATACAATACTTCAATAATATCTAGATAACCTGACATTTACAATGCCTGACGTTCTTTGCGGCTGAAAACGTAATTCTATTCAATGAAACAAGTTTTTAGTATACTACTTACTCTATTACTATTTAATGCAATAGGTCATGCACAGGAAAATGGAAGTATCGTAGGTTTACTTTCAGATAAAGAGGCAAATAACGCACCTCTGGCATTTGCAAATGTTCTCATTAAGAACACTACTAAAGGTACCACCTCAGACTTTGATGGTTTATATGAAATAGCAGAAGTTATTCCTGGCAAGTATATTTTGGTGTTTAGCTTTTTGGGCTATGAAACCCTTGAAATTCCTGATGTAGTTGTAGAGAGCGGCAAAGTAACAGAGGTTAATTTGGCACTGGGTGCCGGAAGTGTTTCACTAGACGAGGTGGTGCTTACCATATCAACATCTAAGGATTCAGAAATAGCATTATTACTGGAGCAAAAAAATGCTCTTGTTATTCAAGAGGGTATTAGCGCAGAAGCGCTAAAACTAAAAGGTATTGATAATGCGGCCGCAGCAGTTTCGCAGATTTCCGGGATATCTAAGCAACAAGGCTCAAGCAATGTTTATGTAAGAGGTCTTGGCGACAGATATCAAAATACAACAATGAATGGCCTCTCCTTACCCTCAAATGACGTAAATAAAAAGAATATCGATCTCGATATATTCGGATCGGGTATCATAGAAAATGTATCTGTAAGTAAGGCGTATTCCTCTTCATTTTATGGAGATTTTGCGGCAGGAAACGTCAATATTGATTCGAAGGAGTACACGGGTAATGGTTACTTTGAAGTTCAATTGGGAAGTGGTCTGAATTCGAACGCAGCTGGAGAAAATTTTGTGCGAAGTGAAGGACCAAGCGATTTTGGTTTCTACAATAGGTATAGCAATAATCCTTTTGCCATAATATTGGCCCATGGTTTAGACCCACAGGCTGCATGGGAACCCATAAACTTTTCCGGAGCTATTGAAGGAGGTTATTCTTTTACCGTTGGGAAGCAATCTCGTATTAGCCTTTTTGGAGCAGCGTCTTTTGAAAACAGCTATGCTATCCAGGAAGGTCCTGCCCGGGATTTTACCAATGTACTTAAAACAGACTTTCCGAATGTAAGAGAATATGCATACGGGACAACAACCACTGCATTATCCAATATCGGATATAGAATAGACACCAACAATTCAATTAAATTCAGTTCCTTATTTATTAATAATTCCACCGATGCCGTTGGATACTATGGGATTAATGGTTTAGGAACAAACAGAGACGCAATTATTAATACCGATGAGGGCTTCTATGTTATGAATGTGCAGTTTAATCAGGATATGATTTTTGTTAATCAGTTAACAGGCTTACATACTTTTGATGATAAAATTAAATTGGACTGGGGTATAGGTTATAATAATGTCTTCTCAGACGAACCAGACAGAAAACGAATTACCCTGGAAAATTATCAATTTGCATTGGATGGAGACAACGCCACTAACCCCGTTTTTTATACAAATATTCCTTTTGATAATCAGCGATTCTTTCAGAGTATAAATGATGATGAATTAAATAGCTACATAAAATTAGGCTATGAACTGTCTGACAATGTAAAATTAAACTTTGGATATAATGGCAGAACAAAAGAACGCAGATTTAGTAGTATCAGGTATGGGTATGAAATATTAGACAGGAATAATACCCCTGTAACGGACGTAAGTGATTTTAATTCCATTTTTAATGTGTCTAACATTAATATTCCAAAGGAAACTGGATTATATGATTTAATTGTTCTCAACCCTATCAGTAATGAAATTGGCAATAAAAATCGGCCGGGACTTCCAGAAAACAGCTATACAGGAAATCTGGATATTCATGGGGTGTTTGCCTCTGCAGAATTAAATATGGGAGAAAAATGGTCTATGGTTCCTGGTTTCAGAGTTGAGTCGTTTTCGCAGAAAGTGGCCTATGATGTTATCAACATTAGACCGGACGACCCGGGTGCTCGTAATGTTTATGAGAATATTTATCTACCAAGTTTAAATGTACGTTATGCATTAAATGAGGATTCCAATTTGAGATTTGGATTTAGCAAAACTGCATCTTTTCCCGAATTTAAAGAAGTTGCACCTTTTGTCTATGAATCAGTAACACAAAGAATTGGTGGTAATCCGGACCTTTTAGGTGGCTTAAATGGCACAGGACCCACATATTCAGATGTATATAATTATGACCTGAAGTACGAATGGTTTTTGGAACAAGGCGAAATCATTTCATTAGCCGCCTTTGTAAAAACAATAAAAAATCCTGTAAACAGGGTGGTAGCAGCAGATGCAACAGGTACCCAACGCTATTTCAGAACCGGGGAGCAGGCAGACATTTATGGTGTAGAACTTGAATTGCGTAAAAATGTGTTATCCAATTCCGATGACGATCCTATTTTATCCTTTGGCCTTAATGCTGCATATACCAATACTAAACAAGATTTAAAAGACATTCCCGCAGGTTCTGACAATACTTTTGGGACCTCTTTTGACAGGGATTCGGATGAGTTGGAAGGAGCTTCACCTTTTATCATTAACGCTGATATTAACTATAGCCCGGAGTTCGGTAAGTATAAACCAAAGGCCACTGCAGTGTTCTCCTATTTTTCGGATAGAATATTTTCACTGGGCGCCGGTAGTCTGGGCAACATTATAGAAAAAGGTGTCCCCTCACTGGGTTTTATTTGGAGAAATGAAATAGGCGAACATTTTGAAGCCAATATGTCTGTCGAAAATATCCTGAATCCTGATATTTCATTCATTAGAGAAAACACAGGTGTAGGTGATATTACAATACGAGAGTATAACCTTGGGGTTAACATTGGGCTAACCCTCAAATATAAATTTTAATTCTATTTAATCTTAAAACAATGAAAAACAAGATTTTATTTTTAGGTATAGCCGCCTCACTTATATTCGGATGCGAGAAGGACGATACCCCGGATATTGTTATAAATGATAACAGTGTCACCAATAATATTTCGGGCGACAATGAAGAACCTGGAGATACCACAGTTAATTTAAGTGGGGTTTTTACCGAAAATCTCACCTTGGATGCTGAATTTGAATATATAATTACAGGACCCGTACTCATGGCTGCCGGTACTACCCTGACCATCCCGGCAGGGATGACCATAAAGGCAGAACCCGTTGGGGTTAATGCTTATATTGCTATTCAACAGGGAGCCCAAATTAACGCTGTAGGGACAGCTAGTAACCCAATAGTACTGACTTCTAACGCAGGTAATCGTTCTTCCGGGGATTGGGGTGGACTTGTTATATGCGGCAGAGCACCTATAAATTCTACTGCCGATGGTTCTGAAGATACTGCAACTTCTGAGATAGGTGGATTATCTTATGGTGGAAATACCCCCACAGATAATTCAGGAACCCTGCAGTATGTTAGAATTGAATACGCTGGAGGTGCTATTGATGGTAATGCGGAGTTAAATGGTTTGTCTGTATACGGAGTAGGATCCGGAACTACGATAGATTATGTTCAGGTTTATGAAGGCTCTGATGACGGATTCGAGTTTTTTGGAGGAACAGTAAATGCGAGCCATTTGGTTGTGGTAAACGCCGAGGACGATTCTATTGACTGGACAGAGGGATTTGTAGGTACGCTTACAGACGTATATGTACAACATGGAGCTTCTCATGACAAAGCTTTTGAATGTGATGGGTACAATACTGATTTTAGTAATGAGGGGGCATATTATTCTGCGCCGGATATCACAAATGTTACTGTTATAGGTGCTAATGATGCAAGTGAAGCCATCCGCCTGCGAGCCGGAACCCAGGGCATATTCACCAATATTGTACTTACCGATTTTGATGAAGGCTTTGATCTTGACGGAGATACCGGAGATAATCCTACCGGGCAGGGCGTATTAGACGGAAACCTCAGCATCATGGATGTGACTTTTAACAATGTTACTACCAAACTAAAAAATGACACTGAGTATACATTTACAGAGGCCGATTTTATTTCTGGTGATGGTAATGGAACCGGTACAGACATTTCTACCTGGGGTGCAGGTTGGACGATAGGAATTAATTAATCTTTAAAATAGTATTTACCTCATAAAGTAAAAACCTCGCTTTCGCGGGGTTTTCTTTTTTTTGAATTGAATATTTAAGGGCCAGGTGCCTATGAATACTTTGTGTGGATTTAATGTTAACATAAAACTTACCAATAATTAATCTGCCCATAACTGTAAATTTACATAGCTGCCATTTCTTTGTGCTCAAAAGCAATCGTATATGAAATATTTTCTGCTGCTAAGCACACTGTTGTTCTCCGCGGTGTTGTCCTCACAAGATTTAGGCACGATAAAGGGCCATATTGCAGATTGTGAAGTAAACAACGAACCACTTATGATGGCTAGTATTCATATAAAAGGTAGTAGTACGGTAGTACAATCTAATCTTCATGGCAATTTTGAAATTACAGGTGTAACTCCAGGAAATTATATTTTAACTGTTAGTTTCGCTGGCTATGACAGCAAGGAAATCCCGGTTGAGGTGAAAGAAAATACGGTATCGGATGTGGTCACGGATTTGGCTGCCAAAACATTGGATATAGACATAGCTGATTTGCTAAGTGAAAAAAATAATTCGAGTCAAGAGTTGTTTGCTAAAGAAGAAAAGGAAGACAAAGAATAATACTTGTAAGAGAAATAGGCATAAAAAAATCCGCTGTCTGGAGTCAGGCAGCGGATTTTTTATTTATATAAATATCTTTAATGTTTATTAGTGATCCCAGAATCGATTTCTTTACTTATAACACTTGCTATTACATTGTCATTATATTCTACTTGCTTCATCATTCCATCATTCCAAAAAAACCACTTTCCTGTTTTAATACCGTCTGCATAAGACCCTATGGAAATTTTCACTCCCTCCTCATTATAACTTACCCATTCTCCGTGGAGTTTGCCGGCAAGATTAAATGTTCCTTCCTGGCTAACCTCTCCATTATCATGATAATAAGTAGCTTCTACAAGTTGGGTTTCCTTATTTAGTTTAACTTCTTTTTCCTTTTGTCCGTAGGTAATTGAGGTCATAAGACAAACCGCCAATACTAAAACCAATTTATTCATGATGCGCATATTTATTGCAATTTTGTAGTATAAAACTACAGTTTTTTAACTTAAAATCAACTATTGCTTAACATTAAATTTACATTCAGAACGTTTGCCGAGATTAATTAGTATGTAGCTCTACGTTAAACAAAAAAGAAATTTTTAATAATTACTTAATGTTCACATTACACTAAACTCACGTAGATAACACAACTTTGCAAAGTGTTTAAACACAACAATTAGGTATTTCATATAATGTATTAGTTTTTGTCAACTATATTATCATGAATTCTAATGACTGCCTTTGGCCAAGGCAGTTTTTTTTTGGCTTTCATTCAAATTATTCCTTGACAGAATTGGCAACTACTTCCTCATCAAGATATAACATTCAGACAACATTTAGTTAACATTGATATTGGTTATTTGCAATGACAAAAACTAATAACCTCTATGAAAACTAAACTACTTTCTTTAGTATTAACCCTAACTATTTGTCTTACTGCTTTATCTCAGGAACCCAATGCCCCAGAATTTGGCAAGGGCCTCTTTAATTTGGTGGGCAAAGACAGTACCTGGACCATGAAAATTGCAACAAGAATGCAATTTTTAGGCATCGCCAACTGGGAAGAAGGGGCGGATGGAGGTCTTGTCAATCCTGAACAAAATTTCCTGGTGCGCAGGGCACGTCTCAAATTTGATGGTTTTGCCTTTACACCTAAACTCAAATACAAAATGGAGCTGGGGTTATCTAACAGGGATATTGGAGGCGCTTCTGCATTTACCGGTAACGGACCCAAATATATACTCGATGCCGTGATCATGTATAATTTCTATGAGAACTTTGTACTTTGGGTAGGTCAGACCAAGCTGCCGGGAAATATAGAACGGGTTATATCCTCGGGAAATTTGCAGCAGGTAGACCGGTCGCTGGTAAATAGTAGATTTAATATAGACCGGGATATGGGCGTTCAACTAAGGCACCATATCAACTTTTCAGATAAGTTCCTTGTAAGAGAAAAGTTAGCTATCTCACAGGGGGAAGGAAGAAATATTACAATAGGAAATTTAGGAGGGCATCAATACACTGCAAGATTAGAATTGCTCCCATTTGGAAGTTTTAAAAGTAAAGGAGATTATAGCGGTAGTGATCTAAAGCGAGAGGAAACGCCAAAGTTAATGCTTGCGGCCACATATGATTCTAACCACAATGCTGTAAAAAACAGAAGTAATCAGGGTTCTTACATGACCAATGATATCGGGTTTTATGAAACTACAATTAATACCCTATTTTTGGATGCAATGTTTAAATATCAGGGATTTTCTCTAATGGTTGAATATGCAGATCGGGACGCCGATGATCCCATTGCAAAAAACTCTGATGGAACTGCAACCGGAGACGTAGTCCAGGTAGGTAATGGTCTTAATGTGCAGACCGGCTATCTTCTTCGGAAAGACTGGGAAATATCCGGGAGATATACCAATATCAAATTAGATGAAAACATTACAGGAAGGAACCCGGAAACACAATACACATTAGGGTTATCTAAATATATTGTAGGACATAAATTAAAAGTTCAGACAGATTTAAGCTATCTTTCTGTTGATAATGGAGGGGACGAATTAATGTACAGATTACAATTCGACATTCATTTCTAAAACAGAAATAACATTTTGGTAACATCTGAAGTAAGTTTAGAATAGATATTTGCCAATAGCCAACTACTAAAAATTATGGAAAATATTTACTTTTTAATGCTGATTGCACTGGCTGCTCTGGCCGTTGCAGATCTTGTTGTAGGAGTTAGCAACGATGCTGTCAATTTTTTGAATTCAGCTCTTGGATCCAAGGCGATTTCTTTTAGGACGATTATGATCGTAGCAAGCCTGGGAATAGCTGTAGGTGCAGTTTTTTCGAGTGGCCTGATGGAAGTAGCACGAAAAGGAATTTTTGTTCCCGGAGAATTTTACTTCAGTGAAATCATGATCATTTTTATGGCGGTAATGATCACTGACATTTTACTTTTAGACTTCTTTAATACACTGGGGATGCCTACCTCAACAACGGTCTCTATCGTTTTTGAACTATTAGGGGCAGCAGTGGCAGTTGCACTTATTAAAATAGGTGCAGATGGTAGCTCACTGGGCGAACTTGGCACTTACATTAACACCAAAAAAGCTACAGAGATCATTTTGGGGATCCTGTTGTCTGTTGTGGTCGCATTTTCTGTGGGTGCACTTGTGCAATACATTTCCCGGGTATTTTTGTCGTTTAATTTTGATAAGAAAGCCAAATGGGTGGGTGCCGTATTTGGCGGCATAGCTTTAACTGCAATTACCTACTTCATTTTTATAAAGGGATTAAAAGGAACCGATTATTACGCTGAAATTCAGCCACTGATTGAAGGAAAAACATTAGAGATAGTAGCAATTGGTTTGCTAATCTGGATTTTTCTTTCTTATATCTTTGTACAGGTCTTTAAAAAGAATATTTATAAACTGATCATTGCTGTAGGTACCTTTGCTTTGGCCCTGGCTTTTGCCGGTAACGACCTTGTTAACTTTATTGGAGTGCCTATTGCGGCATGGCAATCTTACGAAGCCTGGATAGTTTCTGGTGTCCCTGCAACAGAATTTGCAATGGATGCCCTGGGTAAAAAAGTACCTACTCCTACTTTATTTTTATTGATTGCAGGACTGGTTATGGTATTGACCCTCTGGTTCTCCAGTAAAGCAAAAAAAGTAGTAAAAACATCTATAGACTTATCCAGACAGGAAGAAACTAAAGAGCGTTTTAATCCTAATTTCTTGTCCAGAAACCTGGTGCGTTTTACTATGCTTGCTTCCAAATATACTGCCACAGTCATTCCCAATCCCATTTTGGAGCGCATTGAACGCCAATTTAAAAAACCGGTTATTGAATTACCCAAAGGGAAGACCCATGAATTGCCAGCCTTTGATATGGTACGTGCCGCGGTAAACCTTATGGTTGCCAGTGTATTGATTTCCATTGCCACTTCCATGAAGCTGCCGTTGTCTACCACTTATGTGACTTTTATGGTGGCAATGGGTACCTCATTAGCAGACAGGGCCTGGGGTAGTGAAAGTGCTGTTTATCGTGTGGCTGGAGTATTAAACGTAATTGGCGGCTGGTTTTTTACCGCAATTATGGCATTTATTGCAGCCGGTACCGTTGCCTATCTAATCCATTTAGGCGGAGGTGCTATGATTGGGGTATTGCTATTATTGGCAGTACTACTTCTGGCAAGAAATTACATTCAACACAAGAAAAAATCCCGGGAAGTAAAAGCAGAAGATAGTTTAAACAGAGCTGAGAGCAATTCTATTCAGGGTGTTATAGAAGAAAGCGCGGATAATATCTCTAAAGCGCTGAAACGGGTAAGTAAAATAAATGATATCACCATAAATGGTCTGGTAAATCAGGATCTTGATAAGCTTAAAAAAGCCAAGATTACAGTGACAAAATTAGAGTCTGAAATTGAAGAATTACAGAACGACATCTTCTATCTGATTAAGGATATGGATGATTCCTATTTGGGCGCAAGTAAGTTCTATATAGACGTTATTGGTAGTATTCAGGATGTGGCACAATCTTCAAGCCTTATTGCAAAAGTAAGTCATAAGCATGTTAACAATAACCATAAAGCTCTCAAGAAAAAACAGGCCGAAGAGTTATTGAATATAAATCATAAACTGGTACAACTTTTCGACGATATTAGGGGTGTGTTTGATTCAAGGTCCTTTGATAAAATTATACCTGGAATTAGAGATGAGAAACAGGAGCTTTTAACCAATGTTCAGGAGTCTATCCAAAAACAGGTAGAGAGAACAAGGACAGAAGAATCCAGTCCAAAGAATACTACACTATATTTTAGCATCCTATTAGAAACCAAGGATCTGATTATGGCCAATATGAATATTTTGAATCTGTATTATGAGGAATTTCATCGTTCCCAAAACATACAGGACAAAGAAATTGATGAATAATACTCCTTGAAATAATAGTACTTGTTCTGAGCGCTGTTTAATATTTGATTGTACCCAACAATGGATAATATTTACTTATTAATGATTATAGCCCTGGCTACTCTGGCCGTGGCGGATTTAGTGGTTGGTGTAAGCAACGATGCTGTTAATTTTTTGAATTCAGCTATTGGTTCCAAGGCTATCTCGTTCCGAACGATTATGATAGTTGCAAGCTTAGGAATGGCTTGCGGTGCCATTTTTTCGAGCGGACTTATGGAGGTGGCCAGGAAAGGTATTTTTAACCCGGGTGAGTTCTACTTTAATGAAATCATGTTCATCTTTATGGCAGTAATGATTACAGATATATTACTGCTCGATTTTTTTAATACGCTCGGAATGCCTACCTCCACAACGGTATCCATAGTTTTTGAGCTATTGGGTGCGGCAGTGGCAATGTCCTTAATAAAAATCGCCGCCGATGGTGGAAGCTTCGCCGAGGTGGTGAATTATATAAACACTGCTAAGGCTTTCCAGATCATTATGGGAATACTGTTATCAGTAGTGGTTGCGTTTTCTGTCGGCGCTTTTGTGCAATGGATTTCCAGGTTGCTATTGTCTTTTAACTTTGAGAAAAAGGCGAAATGGGTAGGGGCCATTTTTGGTGGTGCCGCTTTATCTGCAATCACCTATTTCATTTTTATGAAAGGAATTAAAGGAACCCCTTATGCAGGGCAGACCTTTGATATAATCGGGGGAATGAAAATTTCAGAATTCCTGGAAAGTCAGGTGCTACTCATTGTAGCAGTGAGCTTTGTGTTCTGGTCACTACTTTCTTATGCTTTAATTGTAGCAGCCAAAACCAATATTTATAAATTAATTATAGGAGTAGGGACCTTTGCATTGGCTCTTGCCTTTGCAGGTAACGATCTTGTAAATTTTATTGGTGTTCCTATAGCGGCCTGGCAATCTTATGAAGCCTGGATAGTCTCGGGAGTGCCAGCTTCAGAATTTAGTATGGGAATATTGGCCACCAAGGTACCAACACCAACCCTATTGTTATTTTTAGCAGGGATTATAATGGTGGTTACCCTATGGTTGTCTAAAAAGGCGCGCTATGTTGCAGATACCGAAATTAATCTGGCCCGTGAAGGAGAGGCAAAGGAACGATTTGAACCTAACTTTTTATCACGGACTTTGGTGAGATTTTCTATTCTTATTGGCAAGTATACCAAAATTGTAACCCCAATTTCATGGCAAGCCAAAGTAGATAATCAATTTAAGAAACTTGTAGTGCAACTTCCAAAAGGAAAGACTCACGAGTTACCCGCTTTTGATATGGTCAGGGCAGCCGTCAATCTAATGGTAGCCGGTATACTTATTTCTATTGCCACCTCATATAAATTACCTTTATCTACTACCTACGTCACCTTTATGGTGGCTATGGGTACTTCATTGGCAGACAGGGCCTGGGGGAGTGAAAGTGCAGTGTACAGGGTTGCAGGAGTGCTTAATGTAATAGGAGGTTGGTTTGCTACGGCTATAATTGCATTTATTGCTTCGGGTACCATCCTGGCCATCATCAGTTTTGGTAAAGGTGCAGCAATTGCCATACTGTTGTTCGCAGCTGTGATTTTACTTGCCCGTAATTACATTTCTTACACCAAGAAATCCCGAGTGTTAAAAGCAGAAGATAGTCTTAACAGGGCCGAAAGCAGCTCTATTCAAGGAGTAATTGATGAAAGCGCCAAAAACATTTCGAGCGTGCTGAAAAGAAGCAATAAGATCTATACCAATGCCATGAATGGTCTCGCCAAACAAGATCTGGACCTCCTGCAGAAAAACAAAAAACAGGGCGCTAAACTAGCTGCTGAAATAGACGACCTGAGAGATAGCATATTCTATTTTATCAAGAACCTGGACGAAGGCAGTGTAGGTGCCAGTAATTTCTATATCAATATCCTGGGTTATCTGCAAGATATGGCACAATCTCTGGAATATATTGGAAAGGTTACTCACAAGCATGTAAATAATAATCATAAAAAATTAAAATACAACCAAATAAAAGAGCTCAAAGAAATAGATTACAAATTGGATGAGCTGCTAGTAAATACTAAAAAAGCATTTGATGAACGATCCTTTGAACAAATAGGAACCCTTCTTGAAGGTAAAACGGAACTTTTCGAATTGGTTTCACAACGGATAGAGAAGCAGGTGGCCAGAACAAGAACGGAAGAGTCCAGTCCTAAAAATACCACATTGTACTTCTCTCTGCTTTTAGAGACCAAAGATTTTGTAATAGCAACCATGAATCTATTGGAAAAGTATTATGAAGCACATGATGTTCGCGTACCCAGGGCTACAGTTGAATAGAAAACCTAATGTGTTCCAATAAAATTCATAATAGGGTGCACTAAGGTTATGATTAGGCTGATTTTAATGCAGTAGCATCTTTGTCTTTTACGCCATTTTCTGTTAGAGAATCTCTACTACCATACAATAGCTCAGCTACCGAGATTAGCTTTTTTACAAGATCATTTAAATTATCGTTGTCATTAAACAAAGAAGAAGCCATATCTGTGGTGATCAGGTTTTTTCTAATCAATTCATCTATTTGCCTATTACCTTTACGGCTATTCTCCTTAACTTGACGTCTTATTTCCAGGAGTTTCTGATAGTATACATCTGGTTCTTCTTCTGTTCTGAACAAATAAATAACCCTTAGTACCTTTACTACCATTTTTCTGAATTTACTATATTCCTTTTGGATATAAGGGTTTTCCGCATTTAAGAAAAGTGAAACATTCCTGCTTAACTCTCCAACATCCCTTATGATTTCCACCATATTTCTACTTGCAAATTTAATTTCCATAACACGTCTGTTCTGTGCCTCTGAAAGCTTTAAGGCACTCTGGCATGTGGTGGCATACTTAATGATTTTACCGTAAATTGTTTTGACCTTGGTAAGGTAAAGTGCCCGTACATCCGTTTTAAAATCTTCTGTGGATTTCTTGACCACTTTTTTTGGCTTTTTACTGGATATAATATCTCCTCTATGAAAATTTAAGGCATGTGCAACAATTTCAAAAATGGCGTTTTCGAAAAGGTATTTAGCCTCTTTCTCCAGGGAAGAAATGGCAGTTTCAGGATAACGCAAAATCCTCTTATTCAAAAATTTAGGAACTTCCATAGGCACCTCTTCAATAGCCTTTTCAGGGACAATTTTCTCTACTATTTTTACAATTGGGGTAATGAACCAAACCAACAAGAAGGTATTGAGTATGTTGAATACAGTATGAAACAATGAGATGGCAACAGGAATAGCCGCTGCATCTACATAAGGTGATGCTGAGCCCATCTGCCCCGCCAGCCAGCTTATCATACTTAAAAAAGGATAAAAGAGAATAAGCATCCATATAACACCCAAAATATTAAAGATAAGATGGGCCCTGGCCGTTCTCTTCGCCTGATAATTTGCGACAAAAGCTGCAATATTCGCTGTAATTGTAGTACCAATATTCTCCCCAAGAACCATGGCCGCAGCCAATTCAAAAGGGATCCATCCCTGGGCAGTCATAATTAAAGTAAGGGCCATTGTAGCACTTGAAGATTGTATTATTACGGTTAATAAAGTGCCTATAAATAAAAACAACAATACCGATAGAAACCCCATATCTGTATAGCGCCCAAGAAATTCAAGGATTTCGGGATTCTCATTAATATTAGGCATGGCCTCTTTTAAGAACTGCAGCCCGATAAACAAAAGGGCAAAGCCAATAATAAACCCTCCCCAATTTTTGTTATTCTGTTTCTTAGAAAATGTAAAAAGAAAACCGAAACCCACCAGAGGGAGTGCAATTGAACTCATACTAACTTTAAATCCCAGAATTGTAATCAGCCAGGCGGTAATGGTTGTCCCGATATTTGCCCCCATGATTACACTTACAGACTCTGCCAGGGTGAGTAAAGAAGCATTTGAAAAACTAACCACCATCAGGGTGGTGGCAGAAGACGACTGGATGATAGAGGTTATTAGAAAGCCGGTAGTTATTCCCAAAAACCTGTTCGAAGTCATTGTAGCCAGTATACTTCGCATTTTATTTCCGGCTAACAACAGCAGTGCATCGCTCATTACTTTCATTCCGAATAAAAAAAGCCCCAGGGCACCAATTAATTGAAGTATGTCTGTAAGTCCGTATTGCATGTCTTTTTGTTGGTGCTTTTTTGTTGAATGTTAAGTAAACATGAATTTAATGTAAATTTTAAATAATGTGTATCTTTCCATTAAGAAATTCTGAAAGATTTGATTAAAAGAAAATTGTTCCTGTTGTTAATCTTGTCATCCGCCTGTGCAATTGGGCAAGAACTATCAGGGTCAGAACTACTTGATAAAGCCATCCAGTATCACGACCCCAATAATAAGTGGCCTTCTTTTCACGGAGAGCTGTCGATCACTATGGAAGCCCCTGATAAGAGCGATAGAATAAGTGACATCGTTATGAATCTGCCTGAGGAATATTTTAAACTTAAGGCAAGCAGAGATAATACTACCACTGTACAAATTCTGAATAGGGGCGAGTGTACATTGTCTCTTAATGGCTCTCAGGATATTTCCGAGGAGGAGGCATCAAAATACAGACTTAGTTGTGACAGGGCCAAAACAATGAGAGATTACTATACCTATCTCTATGGCCTTCCTATGAAACTTAAAGACCCTGGCACCATAATAGACCCAAACGTAACATCTAAGATCTTTAAGGGAAAAAAATACCTGGTTTTAAAAGTAACTTACAAGGAAGCTGTTGGGGGTGATACCTGGTATTTCTATTTTGATCCTACTTCCTATGCCATGGAGGTCTACCAGTTTTACCATGACGAATCTAAAAATGACGGGGAGTATATTCTTCTCAGCGGAGAGGAAAATATATCGGGTATAAAAATGCCTAAAATCAGAGCATGGTATTACAATAAAGGCGATACCTATCTGGGAACAGACAAGTTAACCAGGACAAAGGCGTTGTAGCCCGCTACCATTCATCGAAAATTATATAACTTTTTAATGCAAGGAACGTTATTTGAGTTACCAAGTCTTTATCTATGCGTAGCTCAAAAAAGTTATTTTCATTATTCTGCACTGCAGCTCTATTACATTTAACCTTGTTTATCTCTTGCAGTAAAGACAGTATAAAAGAGAGCGACACACCTATAATTCCCACAGACAATATCGCACGCCTTGCTGCAAAAAAACTTTATGAAGACTATTATCTTCCTTCAAAAAGTAATGGTCAGGAAGCACAATGGACCGGGAACGAACCCAATTGTAATGCAGGCAATGTACCCCAGGACATTAAGGATAAAATATATATGCGACTCTCATATTACCGTATGGCAGTTGGATTGCATAATACCATTGCGGAAGATGCTACTAAAAGTGATAAAGCCCAACAGGCGGCCTTAATGATGAAGGCAAATAATAGGTTAGAACACAATCCGCCGAATACCTGGAAATGCTTTACTCAAGATGGTAAAGATGGTGCCGGAAGTTCTTTGTTAACCATGTCTAAAAATGCTGAGGCCATGGATTCCTATATCCGGGATCAGGGTGCTAATAATGGTCCGGTAGGGCATAGAAGATGGTTATTATGGCCCAGGTTGCAGGAAATTGGAGTCGGCAATACCGACAGTTCTAACGCTATATGGGTAATAGGCAATGCAGGTACGGCACCAGTAGATGCCCCGGAATTTATTTCATGGCCCCCAGAAGGATATATCCCTGATATGTTTGCATTCCCAAGATGGTCTTTCTCTATTAAAGATGCCGATTTTACAAATACTAAAGTTAGCATGAAAGACGGAAGTGGTTCATCTATTTCTCTAGACATCGAAGCTCTGGATAATCAATATGGAGATCGTACCATAGTATGGGTTCCAGAGGGTATTACTCCCAATGTTTCTGAAGATACACTATATACCGTCACCTTAGAAGATGTAGATGTTGGAGGAGAAATCAGAGATTACACCTATGAGGTAATTTTATTTAACCCGGACAATTAGGACGACATCTTATAACTGCCCATTTTTTCTTACTTTAGGTTGATTCAAAATATACAGGAATGACCTATTGTAAAGATATCAGCTATTGCCTTAAAAAGACCTCTTATTTACTTGCCTTTTGGTTGTTACCCTTTGGGATTTCAGCTCAGACTTTTGAGGTTGCAAAAATATTTTCGGATCATATGGTTTTGCAAAGAGATGCCAACATCCCGGTTTGGGGAGAAGCGGCCTCGTCTTCGAACATAAGTGTTTTTTTTAATGGTAAAGAATTTAAAACCAAGGCCAGTCCTAAGGGCAATTGGGAAGTTACACTCCCAAAGCTACCGGCCGGGGGTCCTTATGAAATGAGTATCGTTAGCAATACTACTACAGTAGACTTTACTGATATCATGATTGGAGATGTATGGTTGTGTTCCGGGCAATCTAACATGGAATGGGTAGTGGCCAACTCCAACAATTCAGAATTGGAAATAAAAAATGGAAATCATCCTAACATCCGACATTTTAAGGTTCCGCATTCATCAGCATCATTTCCAGAGGATAAACTGGCCGATGGCGAGTGGGAAACTGCCAGTTCAGAAACCTTAGGCAATTTCACCGCAGTGGGTTATTTCTTTGCCAGGGAAATTCAAAAGAGTGAAAATGTCCCAATCGGTCTCTTAAACAGTTCATGGGGCGGCAGCAGAATAGAGCCCTGGATCCGTGCCGAAGATCTGGGCTTTGATGATCCTGAGGAAATGGCTGCTCAACTAGAAGCCAAAATAGCCGCTGAAAAAGCTGAATTTATCGCACAATTAAAAGAGAAATTATCTACCATCCCGGAAGAAGACCTGGGAATGAAAAATGAAGATGCACTCTGGGCTAAAAAAAATTATGACGATAGCCAATGGGAAGCTATGGAACTCCCAAGCCTTTGGGAAGAAAGGGGCTGGGAAAATACAGATGGTATTTTCTGGTTCCGCAAGACAATTCTCCTTCCAAAAGGAGTAACTGCCTCCGATGGCATTTTAAGTCTGGGAGCTATAGATGATAATGATCAAACCTGGGTAAATGGCCATTTGGTGGGAAGCACAAATGCCTATAATGAAAACAGGGTATATGAAGTTCCTTCTAAATATCTCAGAGAGGGGAAGAATACCATAACTGTCAGGGTAGACGACACTGGTGGCGGTGGAGGTATTTACGGAGATTCCGGGCTCATGTTCTTCGAAGCTAACAAAGTAAAAACTGCGCTGCACGGGGATTGGAAGTATAAAGTAGGCATGATAAACATGAATGCTGCCGTCCAGGGCGCCAATCAGCAACCTACTTTGTTATACAATAAAATGATTCATCCTATACTCAGGTTCCCAATTAAAGGGGCACTCTGGTATCAGGGAGAATCTAACGCTGGTAATGCCGTTGATGCCAAAACCTATACAACACATTTCAAAACCTTAATCTCAAGTTGGAGAACTTTATGGAATGTGGGAGATTTTCCGTTTCTATATGTCCAATTGGCAAATTTTATGGCTGCCGAGGACCATCCGGGACCAAGTAATTGGGCATTATTAAGAGAATCACAAAGTAATGCCCTGGAATTGCCATATACCGGGCAGGCAGTAATCATAGATATTGGAGAAGCCAATGATATTCACCCCAGAAACAAACAGGATGTTGGCAAACGACTTGCACTGGCCGCTCAAAAAATGGCGTACAACAAGGAAGTGGTTTACTCAGGTCCCCAATTAAATAAAACGGACAGTTCCAATTCCAAAATTACTTTGCATTTTGATCATATTGGAAGTGGGCTCGTTACCAAAGATAATGGCCCGTTAAAAGGGTTTGCAATTGCGGGTGCCGACAAGAAATTTGTATGGGCAGAGGCCAAAATAGAGGGGAACACCATAGAAGTCTGGTCGCCCGATGTTGCATCACCCGTAGCTGTAAGATATGCCTGGGCAGATAATCCGGACAAAGCTAACTTATACAATAAGGAGGGCTTGCCAGCCTCCCCTTTCAGGACAGATAATTGGGAAGAATAGCTTATTGACTATGTGGTACTATAAAGTAAATCTCATCAAAAAAAAGTGTCTTGCAATATGTATTATTGCCAGTCTACCCTGCCTTGCGGCAGCTCAGGAAGAATTACTTTTAAAAGATTTTCAACCAGTCTCTGCCTATAATACCTCAAAAACAGAGATTGTCACAGCCAAATATCCCGTTATAGATGTGCATACACACCCATATGCCAAATCCGAATCTGAAATTCTGGAATGGATTTCCAATATGGATAAAGCCGGGGTAGAAAAGTCTATTTTACTGACCTATACTACAGGCAAAGCATTTGACAGTATTTATAACCTCTATTCCAAGTTCGGGGAGCGTTTTGAAATTTGGTGCGGCTTTGATTATACGGGCTATAATGACAAAGGGTGGAGTAAAAAAGCAGTTAAGGAATTAGAGCGCTGTTTCTCCATCGGCGCCAAAGGAGTAGGAGAGCTGGGCGATAAAGGAGCTGGTCTTTTTTATTCTAAACCCACCGAGGCCCCGGGCATGCATATTGACGATACGAGAATGAAACCACTTCTTGCCAAATGTGGAGAATTAGGGATGCCTGTGAGTATACATGTTGCAGACCCCTATTGGATGTACCTTCCTATGGACAAACACAATGACGGTCTAATGAATGCATACACCTGGAAAATAGATACCTCAAATGAGGATTTATTGCTTCATAAGGAGCTTATGGGTACCCTGGAGAATGCAGTACGGGATAATCCGGGGACAACTTTTATCGCCTGTCATCTGGCAAATTGTAGTCATGACCTCAACATCATCGGGAAGATGCTAGACAAGTATCCCAACTTATTTGCGGAAATCGGCGCCAGGTATGCAGAACTAGCCCCTATTCCAAGACATGCCAAAGCTTTTTTTGAAAAGTATCAGGACAGGCTACTATACGGCACCGATATGGGGATGTCCTCCTCAATGTATCAGACTACCTTTAGAATTTTGGAAAGTAGTGACGAACACTTCTATATAAAGGAACACTTTTCTTATCACTGGCCGCTCTATGGATTAGATCTCAGCGATAAGGTGCTTAAAAAATTATACAACGATAACGCCGGTAAAATTTATAAAAACTAGGCAGTTGTAATTCCCCAATCAATAAAAGGCCATTGAGATAATACAATTACTCCTTCTCTTTTCCAGGTATTTTGGGAGACCTATTTGATTATTTTCGGTTCTCCCAAAAATAAAAAGCCTTTCCAGTAACAACTTAATTCCAGAAATCGTAACTTAACAGGAGTAAACATATTTAAAGTGATTTATCCCCTAACAGATAAGCAGCTTGGGACCTTGGAACTGGATATTGGTTTTTTCCGGTTTTATCCAAATCTGGTGGTCTCCGAAATGAAAGAAGGGGTGGTGGTTAATTTTGATAATTGTTTACCGCTTTTTATCAAGGCGCTCGAGTATTATACTACAGATACTCCCCTGATTTATATCTCTAATAGAATAAATTCGTATTCTTTTGATCCTACCCTGCATCTCGAAGCAAAGACAGTATACTCCAATTTAAAAGGATATGGCGTTGTGGTTTACGACGAGATGAATTACAGGATTGCACTTTTGGAGCAAAAATTTATGGATTGTCCTGTGAACATTTTCTATAGCATTGAAGAGGCTAAAATTTGGGCCTCCAAGCTGCTGATGAGCACCCAATAAGGCCAATTAACCTTTTCAAGAAAGATTTTTATTAAAATCTCACGCATTGCATGTTTTTTGCATAACTGAGCAATGTCATTTCCTACGACTTATTGATTCAATAGCTTTATCGACTGTTAATTATCAATAACAGCATTCTAAAAATTAAAAAATAAATATTATGAAAAAAATTTTGTTAGGCCTAATGGTTATTGGCTTTGCCAGCCAAGCTTTTTGTCAGGACCCTCAACCGATAGAGTTATCAGAAGTTATCGTGAAACCTATTAATTACAAGTATTTAAATCAGGTCGACTCCAGATTAGCTCCTGTTCCGGTTAAACTTCTAGAAAGGAAAGTTGCTTCTTATGATGTAACACAAGCAGATTTTTATCAGGATGATTATGATTATTATACCGTATCATTTTTTATTCCCGAAGGTAAAATTGTAGCAGCATACGACGATAAAGGAAATGTCCTTAGAACTATTGAAAAATTCAAAGATGTTGCCTTGCCGGTTGTTGTCAGGGATGCAGTAGCAGAACGTTTTCCAAATTGGGAGATAGTCAGCGATGTATACCGAGTAAAATACAATGATAACAAAGGTGCTAAGCAAACTTACAAGCTCAGATTAAAAAATGGCGATAAAACCATGAGAGTTAAGATTAATGAAGATGGTGAATTTATGTAGGTTTATTAATTCCTGCATACCAAAACCAGCATCCTGACTGAGTAGTAAGGATGCTGGTTTTTTTTATCCCTTTGTATCTGTTTGGCGGTGCTGGTATTTTCATTAATTTCCCGATATAAAGGAATAGAGATGAACGGGAAATTATTGTTTTTGTTAATAACCTTGGTGGTGTTTACCACTACTTCTCAGGAGGATGCAAGCGAGAAACTCTCTTTTGAAGATGTCTCTCAAAGTATCTCATCTACCTCGATGCCTTACTTCTCTGGTTTAAATGGTTACTTTTCTTTTCGTATCCCTGCACTTATTAAAACCAATAAAACTGTATTGGCCTTTGCAGAAGGCAGAAAAAATTCTACCAGCGATTTTGGAGATATAGATTTGGTTGTAAGAAGGTCTGAAGACAATGGCCAAACCTGGGCACCACTGCAGCTTATTTATGACCAGGATACCATGGCGGTACAAAACCCTGTACCCATCTACCTGAAACAGGAGAACAAAATAATTCTGCTATTCAATACAACCACCCTGAGTGAACATGACATTCTACATACCGATTACAAGGAAGAAAATCAAAGAAGGGCGTATATAACCAGCTCTTTGGATGATGGCCTTAGTTGGTCTACACCCAGGGAAATTACCCAGACTGTAAAACAACAACACTGGCGGTGGCATGCCCTGGGCCCTGTTCACGGCATACAACTACGCCACGGCGCAAATAAGGGCAGGATAGTTGTACCAGTAGCTATAAGTATTAAGAAAGGAAGCTCAGCTTATTGCATGGCACTTATTTATTCTGATGATAGTGCCAATAGTTGGAAAATAGGTGCGGTAGACAATAATCTAAATGATGCGGTGCAAAGCAATGAAACTACCATTGTTGAATTGCTAGACGGACGTATTTATGTAAATACCCGGGATCATCTAGGCGGCTCTCATCTTAAAAACAGAGGGGAAACCTACAGCCTTGATGGAGGGCTATCTTTTGAGGAACCTATAATTGAATCTGATAAATTTCCTAGTCCCATTGTCCAATCGGCACTTTTAAGGTGGTACCCCAGAGAGAACACAGCTAGGAACATGATCTTCTTCTCTACCCCTTCCAACCCAGAAAAAAGAGAGCATCTTATAATTATGTTGAGCACGGATGAGAGCCAGAGTTGGAAAACAGTGTTTAAAGTCCACAATGGATTTGCGGCCTATTCAGATATGGTACAACTGGATGGTAATACGCTTGGTGTACTTTACGAAACAGATGAGTACAAAAAAATTCTTTTCAGACAAGTAACCATAAAACAGTGATCGCTTGTCAATAACCATTTAATCAGAAAGACGTTAGCGATAAAAATTCATCTCATCCATATATTGCCATACCCCTTCGGGCAGCATGGCCCTGATGTTTTTCCCTTCCTTGTGGTTTTTGCGAATAAAGGTGGATGAAATCTCCATGATTGGCGCAGCTACCTTATGAATTCTGGGATGTCCGCTAAATTCTTCAATATGCTTCCCGTCAGATACCCTTGGGTACACATAGAGATCGTGATTTTCCAATATCAATTTATAGTTCTTCCACTTGTTGAAGCTCTTTAAATTATCCTCTCCCATAATGAGTGAAAACAAATATTCTCCAGGATATTTTTCTTCCAGGTGAACCAGAGTATTAATGGTATAGTTGGGTTGAGTTAAATTAAATTCTATTTTACTGGGTTTTAATTTGGGGTAGTGCTTCACGGCCTCATAAACCATTTGGTAGCGGTGATTGTTATCTAATAGTGTCTTCTTGGTCTTAAACGGACTTTTGGGAGTAACAACAAACCATACCTCATCTAAATCTGAGAATTCCACCATATAATTCGCAATGACCAGATGCCCTATATGAATTGGGTTGAAGGTGCCGAAGTAAAGACCTACTTTTTTCATTTATCACTATTAGACTTAGTGGCTGGAGTACTTATGAAGTCTAGTACCAACTTCCTGGCCTCTTCCAGAGCTTCGTCTAAATCATAGTTTTTAATAATCTTATCAAACTGAGGTGCGGTTGCAAGTTCTACTGATGCCTTGGCAACTCGCATATTTATCTTATCCTCACTCTCTGTACTTCTTTTTTTAAGTCTTATTTTTAACTCGTCCACACTTGGTGGTTTTACGAAAACTGCCAGTGTCTCTTTCGGAAATTTCTTTTTAATGCGAAGGCCTCCGACAACATCAATATCAAAAATGACATTCTTCCCTTCTGCCCAAAGACGGTCCACTTCACTTTTAAGGGTCCCATAAAAATTATCTCTGTATACCTCTTCCCATTCTAAAAAATCACCTTTTTTTATATGATTTTTAAACTCTGAAATAGACATAAAATAATAGTGTTCTCCATGCTTTTCTTTAACCCTTCTGGGGCGCGAGGTTGCTGAAACAGAAAAAGCCAGGTTTAATTCTGGCTGTTCTAACAAATACCTTACGATAGTGGTCTTACCACTGCCGGAGGGCGCAGAGAATACGAGCAATTTGCCTCCCTTCATTATAACACATTAAGCATTTGTTCCTTAATTTTTTCCAGTTCATCTTTCATTTGGACAACCAGTTGCTGCATAGGAGCAAAATTTGCTTTTGAACCAATAGTATTGATTTCTCTTCCTATTTCCTGGCAGATAAACCCCAATTTTTTACCGTTAGAATCATCAGAATTCAAAGTATTTGAAAAATAATCCAGATGATTTTTCAATCGCACCTTCTCTTCCGTTATGTCATATTTTTCCAGATAGTAAATAAGCTCTTGCTCAAACCTGTTTGCATCTACCTCTGTTTTCAGATCGGCAACTGCCTTATCTAATCTTTCCCGAATGGTTGCTAACCTATCCGGGTCTATTTTCACTACTTCATCTAACAGACGATTTATTGCAGTAATCCTAACCAAAAAATCCTCTTCGAGCACCTTGCCTTCTTCGGTTCTGAACCTGTTGATTTCAGTTAAAGCCAATTCCAAGGTTTGCTTTATGGTCATATACTCCTCCTCATCTATGTCTGCCTTATCTGTTTTCAGGGCATCCGGTAATCTTACGGCCATCTCAAGGAGTTTAAGGTCTTCCCCTTCAGCAATAGTTCTGAGCTGTTCCATATACCGCCTTACCACCCCCTCATTGATCCCCGCACTAATTGCATCTCCAGTGATTTCAACATAAAGATTAAAGTCTATTTTGCCCCTTTGTAAAGAGCTGGCTATTGTCTTGCGCAGTTCCAATTCCTTTTCTCGATAAGAAGGAGGCATACGTGCATTAATGTCTAGGTTTTTGCTATTGAGGGACTTTAATTCAATAGTGATTTTCTTTGATGGAAGCTGTATCACGTGCTTCCCAAACCCTGTCATGGATTGGATCATAATGTCTATGTGAATTTGGGCAAAGGTAGTTAAATAATGGTACTGACTTTTTTGAATCCCGATATTTGGCCTACAATTCTCTTATCCAAATATTTCTATAACTAACCCGACTATTATCTCCGTGATCTTGCAGTTTAAGTGGCCCTTCCCCATGTACAGGATTTTTAGGCCATCCAATATAAGGCGTTGTGCCCTTAATTTCTACATGATCCTGAACTAACACCCCGTTATGGATTAACGTAATTGTTCCGGACTTGATCTTTTGACCATCGCTGTTAAACTCAGGAGCATGATATACTATATCATAAGTATTCCATTCCCCGGTAGGAACAGAAGCCTTTGCCAGGGGAACATGTTGCTTATAGATAGATCCAACCTGCCCGTTGACATAAGTGTCATTATCATTATTATCTAACACCTGTATTTCGTATAAACCGGATAAAAAGATCCCACTATTCCCACGGTTCTGACCGTCTCTCTGTACCTCGGCCGGAGATTTCCACTCTATGTGCAATTGAATATCCCCAAAGTTCTGGCTGGTCTGGATATCTCCTGTTTTGTCTTTTACCGTCATACTACCGTCATCATTCAGATGCCAGACAACTTCAGTACTGTCGTTTGTCATTACCCATTGATCAAAACCACTACCATCAAAAAGGACTATGGCATCACTTGGAGCCCCATTATTCCCAGTTGGATTAACTACCGGAGGTATGGGTTCATAAAATTCTGTTCCTTCTGGTTTGGTAGGTTCTTCCCCACTATACTCCGTATGAATAATAACCTCACTTTCGGTTGCTTCCTGATTTACTTCTGCTTCCTGTGCCTCACCTTTGCAAGCCACAACTAAAAAGCCCAAAGTGAAAATATAAATACATTGGTTTAACTTCATCCTATAACTCTTTTATTTTTATGTTTCTAAATGCAACCTGATCTCCATGATCCTGCACCCCGATTTTTCCAGTGGTGAATTTTCCAAATCCCTCCCATCCATCAAATTTCGATTTGGAAACCATTTCATTCCAGGCGTCATTGGCTAATGGGAAGGCAACTATTTCTTTACCGTTCAGCTGCACACTCCCTTTGTTTTGATTATGGTCTATGGTGATGATACATGTATTCCACTCCCCTACAGGATTGGTCACATCTTCTGATGGGGCCACCATATCGTAAAGGGAACCTGCCTGATGGGTGGTCCCGTTTTTTGCGTCGGGATGCTTTTCATTATCCAACACCTGTATCTCAGGTCCGGTTTGATAAGGCTGTCCGTATTTCTCATCTTCCTTTATCCCCCAAAAAATACCACTATTTCCGGCTTCAGCTATTTTCCACTCCAGGGAAAGTACAAAGTTGGTATAGTCATTTTTGCTGACAAGATTATAGCTTTCTCCTTTTGGCTTGTCTTCCGGAGGGTAAAATACCATTGCGCCATCTTCAATCTTCCAGGTTTCCGGAATATCATCTCGCAGATAGCCCTTCCAGTTATCAAAAGAAGTGCCATCAAATAAAACTATCCAGTCTTCTTCCTGAGGTGGCGGTTGTTCTTCAGCCTTTGCCAGAGGTTCAGCATCAACTGGTTTATCTTCTTTTTTCTCTTTACAACTTAAGCCTATAACAAGAATAAATAAAACTAAGGACAATCGTTTCATCGGGTGGTTTTTTATGTTCCTAATATCTTCTTCAACATCTCCTTATCTATATCTCCGCCTGCGAAATCGTCAAAGGTTTTTTCGGTGGCTTCTATAATATGGTCCTGAATAAATTTGGCGCCTTCCAGGGCTCCCTGTTCCGGGCTTTTAATACAACATTCCCATTCCATTACTGCCCATACATCACAACCATATTGAGTAAGTTTGGAGAAAATAGTTTTAAAGTCTATCTGGCCGTCACCTAATGATCTGTACCTTCCGGCCCTGTCTCCCCAGTCATTATACCCTCCAAAAGCACCTTTCTTACCTGTAGGGTTAAACTCAGAATCTTTTACATGGAAAGATCTAATGAATTCATGGTAATGGTCTATATAGGTTATATAGTCTAACTGCTGTAAAACGAAATGGCTTGGGTCATATAAGATATTCACCCTTTTATGATTTCCGGTGGCCGCCAGGAATCTCTCAAAAGTATCGCCGTCATGAAGGTCTTCACCCGGGTGTATTTCATAACAAACATCCACACCTTCCTCATCAAAATGATTAAGTATTGGCATCCACCTTTTTGCCAGTTCCTCAAATCCCATTTCCACCAGTCCTGGTGGGCGTTGTGGCCAGGGGTGCCAGGTATGCCATATCAAGGCCCCTGAAAAAGTTGCATGGGCCTTAATCCCCAATCTTCTACTCGCCGTAGCGGCTTTTTTAACCACATCAACTGCCCAGGCCGTTCTTGCTTTGGGGTTGTTCTTTACACTATCAGGTGCAAAATTGTCAAACATCAGATCATATGCAGGATGAACCGCAACCAGTTGCCCTTGCAGGTGAGTAGAAAGTTCTGTAATCTCCAGACCATAGGAGTTTACTTTTCCCTTTAACTCGTCGCAATAGGTCTGGCTTTCCGCTGCCTTATCTATATCTATTAAAAAACTCTCCCAGGTAGGGATTTGAATTCCTTTATACCCCAGGTCGGCAGCCCATTTGCACATACCATCCAGAGAGTTAAAAGGGGCCTTACTATCTACAAATTGTGCCAGGAAAACGGCAGGTCCTTTTATTGTTTTCATTCTTGTGTTTAGTTGGATTATTGAAATTAATGTTTTATCAAATTTTAAGAATTAAGCCCTATATTTAAAGGCGCATATAACTTAAGGTATACTTAAAAAAAGTCCAGTCATAAATATAGGAAATACCTTAGAATAAAAATAAAAATAGTAGGATGAATCAAAATAACCTGTATGATGTAAGAGTTGCGGAAACAGGAATTATACGGAGATGGGCCTCCATGGAATTCTTCTTTATCAGCAAACTGTGTTAATCTTTCAATTATATATATGGCTTTCACTACCAGGGTGGCAAATCATGCCACTGAACAATTTAAAACAGATTAATTGTCCTAAATCAAACTAAAAACTATGAAGAATGCATCAGCAAGAAATATGTGGGGCGATTACCTGGATAAACATCTGGAATATGCTTTTACAGATGAACCAAGAGTTACTCATTTGAGAGATAATGAGGAGGACGCCAACAGACTTCTTAAATTAGTTTTGGCTGGAAAAAAAAGAGCAATTTCACACTCTTTATTAGGCCTTCAATACAGGAAAGAGGCGTTACCTAAGATTGGTGATTTTACCGTATTAACAGATTGGGATGGTAATGCAAATTGCATTGTACGTACCGTGGCTGTTAGGTTAAAGCCTTTTTTTGCAATCAGATCTTCCTATGCGAAACTCGAAGGGGAAAAAAAGGGATCTTTAGACTATTGGAAGGAAGTTCACTGGGATTACTATACCAGGGAATTAGCAGCATTTGGGCGGGTTCCCCGAGAAAGTATGATTGTGGTATGTGAAGTTTTTGAGAAAGTTTTTGAAAGATCCTAATTACCTTTCTGTACTTGTTTAATTCAACAGCGGTCTACAGAGAGCGTTTTGTCAAAAAATATCATTTAAAATATTAAAGTTTATATTATGTTCCGTAACCATCTGCCATCTTTTTTACTCCTCTTTTTTACAATGTGTACTGCAGTAACTTTAGCGCAAACGGCTGTCTGGGAAGATCCGGAATGGGAGAATCCAGAGATATTTCAAATAAATAGAGAAGCTCCTACTGCCAGTTTTTATCGGTACCCTAATGCCGGGGAGGCTTTACAAAATGACAGCTGGGAGAATTCATCATTTTATATGTCGCTCAATGGGGATTGGAGTTTTCACTGGTCTAAAAATGTTGCGGGGAGAGCATTAGATTTTTATCAAGACGGTTTTGACACTGCAGATTGGCCAACCATAGCTGTGCCTTCCAACTGGGAGTTACAAGGATACGGTATTCCAATTTATACCAATATTGTTTATCCTTTTCCTAAAAATCCGCCCTTTATCCCACATGAAGAAAATAATGTAGGTAGTTACAAACACAGCTTTGAACTTCCGGCAGATTGGGAAAACAAAGAAATATACCTCCATTTTGGTGGCGTTAGTGGCGCAATGTATATATGGGTTAACGGTAAAATGGTAGGATATAATGAGGGAAGTAAAACCCCGGCAGAATTTGCCATAACCGACTATGTACAACCCGGATTAAATACAGTCTCAGTTCAGGTTCTCAGGTGGTCTGATGCCAGTTACATGGAAGATCAGGATTTTTGGCGCTTAAGCGGTATAGACAGAGATGTATATCTCTATGCGACAAACAAAAATACCATCAAAGATTTTCGTGTTGTAGGTGACCTTGAAAATGATTACAAGGATGGAGTATTTTCACTAGATGTTAAACTAGCCGGAGAAAAACTTCGAGGTCTTGCCGTGGAGGTTAAATTATTAGATGGGGAAAGTACCATTTGGAATCAAAGTAAAACCTTAAAGAAACAGGAGCAGCAAATATCATTTAAACAATTCTTGCCCGATATTAAAACCTGGGATGCGGAAAATCCCAATCTATATACCCTTTTAATTACCCTTACAGATAAAAAAGGGAATACCCGGGAGGCCATTGCCGAGAAAATAGGATTCCGGAAGGTGGAGATAAAAAACAATCAGTTTCTTGTCAATGGAAAGGCCGTACTTTTAAAAGGCGTAAATCTGCATGACCACGATGAAATTACAGGCCATGTTGTATCTGAGGAACTAACGCTTAAGGACCTGGAGGTCATGAAACAGAATAATGTCAATGCCATCAGATGCAGCCACTATCCGAAAAATGAATATTTCTACCGCCTATGCGATAAATACGGCTTCTATGTAGTAGATGAGGCGAATATTGAAATACATGGGATGGGGACTACAAACCAGGGACTGGACTACAATGAGAAGGCAAAAGAGATGCATCCGGCATATCGTCCGGAATGGAAAGCTATGCATCTGGACCGGACGATCAGGATGTTTGAAAGAGATAAAAATTTCACAAGCATTATCACCTGGTCTCTAGGGAATGAAGCGGGTAATGGCGCCAATTTTGTGGCCACTTATGAATGGTTAAAGGAGCATGATACTACCAGGCCAGTACAGTATGAAGGAGCTACTAAATATGAAAATACCGATATACAAGCCCCTATGTATGCCACAATAGAAGATATGGTAGCTTATGCCGAAAATAGTCCCAAACGGCCCTTTATACAATGTGAATATGCTCATGCCATGGGAAATAGCGTAGGAAATTTGCAGGATTATTGGGATGTTATTGAGAAATACGATGTATTGCAAGGTGGTTTTATCTGGGATTGGGTAGATCAGGGGTTAAAGTCTAAAAACGAAGATGGAATTGAATTTTACGCCTTTGGTGGTGATCTTGGCGGTCATGATCTGCAGCACGATAATAACTTTTGTCTTAACGGGATAGTTAATCCGGATAGGTCTGCGCACCCTTCATTGTTTGAAGTGAAAAAAGTATATCAATATATTAAGTTCCACAATCAGGATCTGAAAACAGGCCAGCTCAGAATTCAAAATAACTACGATTTCACCGATCTGTCCGATTTTGATTTTTCATGGGAATTAACAGAGAATGGTATCCCCGTTGAAGAAGGTGAATTATCATCGGTAGCACTCACTCCTGGTGCAACTAAAGTTGTTCAGGTAAGTTTGCCTGCTCTCCGGAACCCGTTTTCAGAATACTATTTAACCGTTTATGCAAAAACCAAAGCTGCGGCACCTTTGATGCCAAAAGGTCATCTGGTAGCATATGAGCAGTTTCAGCTCACAGCCTTTGTCCCATCAGTATTTACCAATACTACAGAGGGCATCTCAGTGGCAAAGAACGACGAGATTATTACCATAAGTGGGGAGGGATTTGAAGTGGGTATTAATAGTGAAAACGGCAGTGTGGTATCTTTGGATTATGGCAATGGAAATTTGATAATTAAAGGGATGCAGCCCAATTTTTGGCGTGCTCCAATCGACAATGATTATGGATATAATATGCCGGAGCTCTTAAAGAAGTGGAAGCTGGCTACAACGACACAGCCTCTTGCCAGCCTTGAATTAAATTATGATGAACAGGAAACTTCCCTTGACCTTATAAAATTAAGCAGGAATCCTTTTAAGGTTAAAAACAGTTTAAATGTAGTTGCGACTTACAAATTACCGGCGGTGGAAGGCGAAGTTGCCATTACCTATAGTATCAATAACAAAGGTGAGATTTTGGTCAGGAATCAACTGATGAATATTAAAGAGAACCTTCCCATTTTACCCAAATTCGGAACCAACTTTATTATTGCTAAACAATACGATGATGTAAATTGGTTTGGCAGGGGGCCACATGAAAATTACCAGGATCGCAATACTTCTGCGTTAGTGGGACTTTACAATGCAAAAGTTAAAGAGCTGTACTATCCTTACATCAGGCCGCAGGAAAATGGCAATCGAACTGATATAAGAACAGTCTCTTTTACCAATGACAATGGCAAAGGAATTATAATAAGTGCGGGGCAACCATTTGAGTTTAGTGCACACCATCAGTACAATTCAGATTTTGATGAGGGCCCGACAAAAAACCAAAGACATACCTACGATATCCCGGAACGCGATCTTATCAATATAAATATAGATTATAAACAAATGGGTGTTGGAGGTGATAACAGCTGGGGATTAATGCCGCATAAGGAATATCAAATTCTACCCACAGATCTGTCTTACAGTTTTATAATAACACCGGTTAAATAGAAATCTATAAAACACCTTTAAAATTAATTACCCCTCCATAAAATACTCATTGAATTTTATAGAGGGATATGTTTTTGTCAAGGGTCTATTTCAGGCCTACTTTTTTAATCTCACCCATTTATTACCCCCTTTATGGGATGCCACTGTGGCTTCAATAAAATCCATTCCACGAACTCCGTCTTCCATGGTAGGGAATTCTCCATCATTGTACTTTCTGCCCCTAATGGCCTTGGCGGCACCTAAATATATGTTAGCCATGGAATCAAAAATCCCTTCAGGATGCCCGGCTGGTAGTTTGGTGCCATCCAGAGATAATTTGGAATTATAACCATGACCAGGCTTATATATTTGTACTGGTTCAGTATCGCTTAATTTATATAAAAAGTTAGGTTTTTCCTGTTCCCAGCGAAATGCTCCCTTCTCCCCATAAATAGCAATGGCCAATCCGTTTTCCTCACCTGTGGCTACCTGACTTCCCCTGATTACCCCTTTAATATGCTCGTCCATACGGATGAGTACGGTACCATCTATATCCATCTTGTTGTCTTTATACAAATAATTAAAATCGCACAATAAAGACTTTACCTTTAAACCAGTGGTATATTCTACTAAATTAAAGGCGTGCACCCCAATGTCTCCCATACAAGAGCTAATACCCGCTTTCTTAGGGTCCAGGCGCCAGACAGAAGAGCGCTTTTTCTTATCGTGAATTATGGTATTGATCCAGCCCTGGTAGTATCTGGCATCTACTTTATGTATTTTCCCAAGTGCTCCGGCCTTAATCATTTCTCTCATCTGCCTTACCATAGGGTATCCCGTATAGGTATGTGTAAGAGCAAATACCGTTCCTGCTTTCTTATGGGCCTTTTGAAGTATTTTGGCTTCTGCATAAGTAGTGGTCATTGGCTTTTCACAGATTACATGAAATCCATTGTCTAGTAAGGTCTTTGCCATAGGAAAATGCAGGAAGTTAGGTGTGAGCACCGAACATACCTGGATACGTTCCTCTGGCGGGAGTTTCATCTCTTCTTCAATAAAGGTGTCGAAGTCTTTATAAACCCTGTTTAGAGGAATATCTATCTCCCTGGCAAATGCCTTATTCATTTTAAAATCCGGGTTAAACACTGCACCGGTAATTTGATAGTTGTCATTGATATGTGAGGCCACTCTGTGCAGCACTCCAATCAGAGAGTCGCCCCCTCCTCCAAGTATTCCAAGTCTGATTTTTTTAGGCATAATCTTTAGATTCTATGTTTAACTATGTTTTATATTCTATCTTTTCGTTCTTAAATAAAAGTACAAACAACACAAATACTACTGCTGCAAAAATGGCGGGGAATATCCATATTTCTTGCCAGCTATGGGTATTTTCAGCGATTAGATATTTATCCGATATTTTCCCGGCCACCCAAAAGCCAATAAGCATTCCTATACCGTATGTAGCAAGAGTAATAAGACCTTGTGCCGCACTCTTAACTTTCTCACCTGCCTTGGAATCTGTATAAATCTGCCCTGAGACAAAAAAGAAATCATAACAAATGCCGTGTAGTGCAATTCCAATGACAAGCATAAAAAACAGCTCTCCCGCATCGCCGAAGGCAAATAAGGCATACCTTATCACCCATGCCAGCATCCCAAACAAAATGGTTTTTTTAAAACCGTATTTTTTAAAGAAAAAAGGCAATAATAACATAAACAATACTTCAGACATTTGTCCTAAAGTAGCCCATGTGGTAGAGTTTTCAACCTTGTATTCTGTAAGAAATAAACTGATATTCTGATAGTAAAACGCAAGCGGAATACATATTAATACCGAGGAGAGAAAAAAGACCAGAAAGTTGCGATCTTTCAAAAGTTTTAAAGCATCAAGGCCCAGGATATCCGATAATGCCACTTTTTGTCCTTTGTCTACACTTGGTGGTGTTTTTGGCAATGTAAAACTAAATAGCCCCAGTAATGCTGATGCCACTGCTACCATTAAAAAAGTATTGGACAAGGCGCCTTGTTGAATATTTTCTATTGCATCCCACTTAAAACCAAAACTTATTATCCATCCGGCAATGATCCATCCGGCGGTACCAAAAACACGAATAAATGGGAATTGCTTTGCAGGGTCCGACATCTGATTAAATGACACAGAATTTACCAGTGCCAGGGTGGGCATATAGGCTATCATATAACCCAGCACATACGGATAAAACGTGCTGAATTCTGTTGTCTGTGACATCTGGTACATCAGGATGGCACCAATAATATGTAGTATTCCAAGTATTTTCTCAGCATTAAAATAGCGATCGGCAATTAATCCAATAATAAAGGGGGCAATAATGGCTCCCCAGGATTGTGTGGAAAACGCCATTGCTGATTCTGCTCCTGTGGCACTTAAATTATTTCCAAGGAATGATCCAAGAGTTACAAACCAGCCTCCCCATATAAAAAATTCCAAAAACATCATTATGGATAGCTGGATACGCGTCTTGTTGTTCATAGTGTAATTTATCTTTTATAGAATATAAAATCTAATGGGATAGGTTCAAGATCATTGCTTCTAAAGTCCATTGATATTTGTGACCTGTGATGGGTGGAATGATTTATAATGTGAAATAAAATATCTTGTAAGGTATTGGTAAAGAGTCTTCCTTCTGAATTCTCATAGTCGATACGTTCTTCAAAATCATCAGCGTTTGTCGTTATTTCAAAAGAACTCCGCTGATTTTCATAGTGTATGTCTCCCCAGTCTTTAATAGGGTGAACCTGCCATGCCTCATACTCCGCAGGTTTTCCAAGAATTCTGGCATTCCAAATATGGTGTGCATTCAGTATATGACTGAAGAGAGATATGCTTTTCTCGGACACATTTTCGAGCTTATTGCATTCTTCAATAAGCTTCTTATTGCAATAAAAATTGTAATCAAAAAGTTGGTTAAAAAAAACCTTCATACCACGATGTCTGGTTAGATTTAGTTGACTTTTTTAGCAGCATTTAAGAGCAGTTCTTTAGTGGCGAGAATCCCTTCTTCTTCACTAAGCTCACTTCCTTCATATTCTACTCCTATATGTCCGGAATAACCAGCATCTTTTACCAGCTGCAACATTCTCACATAATCTATTTCGGTCTCGTTGCCATCGGCGTCAAAGTTATGCGACTTGGCACTGACTGCTTTGGCATGCACCATAAGTTCTTCCACACCTTTATATATGTCATACATTTCAGCACAACCTGCCCCGTAATCTTTAGGATCTTTTCTTTTGATACAAAAATTACCAAAATCAGGAAGTGTTCCACAATTAGACATGTTTACCTTATTCATTACTTCGGCGACCATTGCCGCATTCGAAGATAGCCCACCATGATTTTCTACAATAATATTGATGTTTTTATCCTTGGCGTAAGTAGCCAATTTTGTAAGGCCGTCAATAGAATTCGCTGTCCATTCTTCAGGAACATCGCTGCCGGCAAGGTTAACTCTTATGGCATGGCATCCCATAGCCGCGGCCGCATCTACCCATTTGTGGTGGCGCTCAACCGCTTCATTCCGTTCTTTTTCATCACTAACCGCCAGGTTTCCCTGCCCATCAATCATTATCAGAAGGTTTTTCATGCCGTACTTTTCGGCCTCTTCGTTAGATCTTTTTACAAATGCAGCCATGGCCTCCTCAGAATAATTGGCATCTGCCAGTTCCGGGTTGTAGAGGGCGCTGACATATTCCAAACCGGTGAAACCCCATTCATTTGCCATTTTCGCAAAATTGTAAGGATCTGCTTCCCCTTCCCATATCATCCTATGCATGGACCATTGGGCCAAAGAAATTTCAAAGAAGGGCTCATCAGAACTCATAACCTCTTCACTAGATTCGGTTGTTGCCTCCTCGGTCTTTTTGGCCTCTTTACAAGAAACGAAAACCGCAATTAATACAATTATCCCAAAGATGGAACTCGCCCGGACTAAATTTATTCTGTTCATTTTTATGATTAGTTAGTTGAATTTTTATTTCTAGAACTACTACAACGTTATAGTACGACTCTCATATGAAGTATAAAGCTAAATGTAGAAAATTAATTTTATATTTAATAAATTTAAAGGATAAACAATTTTATAAATGAGCAAATATTATTACAACGAACCACAAGATTCCTATGACGCAATAGTTGTTGGCACAGGGATCAGTGGTGGATGGGCTGCAAAAGAATTATGTGAGAACGGTCTCAAGACCTTGGTGCTTGAAAGGGGCAGAATGGTAAAGCATATTGAGGACTATGAAACGGCAAATTTGGATACCTGGGATTTTCCCAATGCCAATCAGCCCACACGTGAGGATATTGCCAAACAACCTAAACAAAACAGAACGGGTTATACTACCAGACCGGCTAGTGCCAGATGGTTTGTAAATGATTTAGAACATCCTTATAATGAAATTAAACGTTTCGACTGGATGCGAGGCTATCATGTGGGCGGAAGGTCTTTGCAATGGGGTAGGCATAGCTACCGATTCAGTGATCTCGATTTTGGTGCAAACCAGCGAGAGGGGATTTCGGTTGATTGGCCGGTTCGATACAAAGATATTGCTCCATGGTACGATAAAGTGGAGTCCTATATTGGGGTTTCCGGCGAACTTTTGGGATTACCTCAACTACCAGACGGACAGTTTGAACCTATGATGGAATTAAACTGTGTAGAACAACATGTCAGGGAACAGGTAGCTGAAAAATTTGATGGCCGTGTAATTACTTCCGGCCGGGTTGCACATATAAACAGTGACAAAAAATTTGAGGGAAGAACTCGTTGTCAATTCCGGAATCGCTGTATCAGAGGCTGTCCTTTTGGCGCTTATTTCAGTAGCCTTTCGTCTACATTACCCGCCGCAGAAAAGACTGGCAATATGACGTTAAGACCAGATTCTATTGTTCATGAGGTCATGTACGACCCGGACACCAAACGAGCTACGGGGGTTAAGGTGATAGACCGACTTACCAAAGAAACTTTTGAGTTCAAGGCCAAGGTAATATTCCTTTGTGCTTCGGCCATTGCATCAACCTCTATCCTTATGCAATCTAAGTCGGATCGCTTTCCTAATGGAATGGGGAACGACTCAGATCAATTGGGTAGAAATATCATGGATCACCATCTTGGTGTTGGGGCTTCAGGTAAATTTGATGGCTTTGAAGACAAGTATTACAAGGGTAGAAAACCCGGTGGTATCTATCTTCCCCGCTTTAGAAATTTAGGAGGTGCTTCGGATAGAAAAGATTACAAAAGAGGTTTTGGTTATCAGGGCGGCGCTGCCAGAGGAAACTGGGATGAGGCTGTGGCAGAAATGTCTTATGGTAAAGATCTGAAAGACGCTATTCTAAAACCAGGGGGATGGACCTTTGGAATGGGTGGATTTGGAGAGGTACTTCCTTATGAAGATAATCGGATGACTTTGGATTATGACAAACTAGATGGATGGGGCTTACCGACAGTTACTTTTGATGCAGGCTTAAAGGAAAACGAATGGGCAATGCGAAAAGACATGCAGGAATCGGCCATTGAGATGCTCACCAAGGCTGGTCTAAGGGATGTTGAAGGTTTTGACAGACCAGTAGCTCTGGGTCTGGGTATCCATGAAATGGGAACTGCCCGTATGGGTAGAAATCGTAAGACATCTGTACTCAACGGCAACAACCAGGTACATGATGTTCCTAATGTTTATGTTACAGACGGATCATTTATGACCTCTTCTGCTTGTGTAAACCCATCATTAACTTATATGGCCTTTACGGCCAGGGCTGCAAACCATGCTGCAGAACAACTTAAAAAAGGACTACTATAATGGATAGAAGAATTGCACTGAGAAATATGGGCCTGGCCCTTGGATATACTGTTGCTACGCCAACATTACTAAGCCTTGTTCAAAGTTGTAAAAATGAAGATGTGCTGGCCTGGACGCCAGATTTCTTTAGTAAAGAAGAGGGGGAAGTAATTACGAAACTCGTAGATATCATTTTACCAAAAACAGATACGCCTTCGGCAACAGAGGTTCAGGTAAATCTGTTTATAGACCGTTTTGCCGATCAGGTAATGGAAAAAGAGCAGCAAGATTTTGTTAAGATGATCACCGGAAAGTTTATAGAAAAGGCAGTTAAGGATTCAGGTAAAGAGAATGCAGCTGAATTGGAATCAGCAGATCTTGAAGCTACATTAGCAGCAACGCTCAAAATCAGTAAAGAGCAGAGAGAAGCCAACCAGGAAGCTGTTGGAGAATTTATGGAGGCGGCGGCTAAAGGTGAAACAGCTAGTCTGGATGATACTGCGGCCATCTACGCTTTTGCGGACAACATAAGAAACATGACCATCTGGGGGTATAAAACTTCCGAATACGTTGGTGAAAATGTCCTGGCTTATTTACCGGTACCAGGCGAGTATGTTGCCTGTGGTGATGTAGAAGAACTTACTGGAGGTAAGGCATGGTCTCTATAAATTAAATCATTTGAAAAGAAGAAATTTTATACGTAATACTGCACTCTCAGGCGGCGCTATTTCGCTGACCGGTGCATCTGCTTACGGAGCTTTATCTAAAAATAATTCTCCTGAGAATCCCAATAAGTTCAACTTAAAATACGCTCCTCATTTGGGCATGTTTAAACATCATGCAGGGGCAGATCCTATTGATCAGCTAAATTTTATGGCGGATCAGGGCTTTACAGCCCTCGAAGATAATGGTATGGGCGGAAGAGATTTGGCGCTTCAGCTAAAGATGGCTGAAACAATGAAAGACAGAGGTTTGGAAATGGGGGTATTTGTCGCAAATAAGATTTATTGGACCAAGCCCAATTTAACCTCAGGGGATAAAGATAAACGCAAAGAATTCCTTGATGATATCCACAAGGCCGTTAATGTGGCCAAGCGAGTTAATGCAAAGTGGATGACCGTGGTTCCCGGACACGTAGATTTGAAATTGTCTATGGGATATCAGACTGCCAATGTCGTAGAATCTCTTAAACAGGCATCTGCCATTTTAGAGCCTCACAATCTAATAATGGTTTTAGAGCCATTGAATTTCAGAGACCATCCTGGTTTGTTCCTTACCGAGTCTCCACAGGCTTATGAAATTTGCAAGGCAGTAAATTCTCCTTCTTGTAAGATCCTTTTTGATATCTATCATCAGCAGATTCAGGAAGGTAATTTAATTCCGAATATCGAGGCGTGTTGGGATGAAATTGCCTACTTCCAAATTGGGGATAATCCGGGTCGCAAAGAACCTACCACAGGAGAGATTAATTATAAAAATGTTTTTCGATATATCCATTCAAAAGGATACAACGGAATAATGGGCATGGAACACGGAAATTCTAAAGCGGATAAAGCCGGTGAACAGGCCGTAATTGCTGCTTACAAAGAAGTAGATTCCTTTCTATAATAATTTAATCAGTAAACTTCCCGGAATACTAATAACAGCTGTAATAAGCCGTACAGACATATTTACTGTAGGTTTTTTATTACTTTTTTTTGATGTTCGTTCAATAAATCGACAATTTTAACGTTGTATATGAAAGTTTCCCTATTTGGGAAGCGTCTAAACCCAAATGGACACCTACCTATACATACTCGTCGTTTATTGCCTGCTACTGGTAGCGGTAAGGATGGCTTATCGTCAATTCGTAAAAAATTGATCTGTCTTTTCCCCAACTTAAGTTCTTTCTGCAAACTTTAACATTAAGTTGACAAAATATTTAGGTTCCCGTAATCTTTTTCTTGATAAGTTGCGTATATATAAAAAACCTTATCATTAGGGGCATTGATATGGACAATTACGTCATTCTATTACTTATCTATTCTGCATTATTTGTTATTTCCTATAATGTCTTGAGGCCCTATTTTAATAAATAGACGGGCTTCACATAATTACCACTGATTGCAACTTGCTTTTTGTGTAATTTTTTTATGCCTGCTGATTAAATCTTAAGTTTTACTAAAATTAAATACCCCGAAATCTACCGTATTCGTGGGGTGGTATATTCCGAGGTACTTTTTACAATAAACACTAGCCTGGCAAGTTCATTACCAGGTATATGAAACTATGATCCGCACATAAGACAATCATCATCTGCCTGGCCCTCTTTGGCCTTAGCGATCAATTGTTTCATCTCTTCCGGAGACATAGGTTCAACTTCTGTCTCCTGAGCTTTAATAGGGGTGGTTTCTACCGGTAAAGCTGCAGCGGCTTCCGGGGAAGCAGCGGTAACTTCCGCTTCAGCAGCTATGCTAATTGGCACTTCTTTCTTTTTAGTGTTATCCAGAGTAAATTTAATAGCGTCAACAGCGGCCTTGGTTCTCAGATAATACATTCCGGTTTTTAGACCACTTTTCCACGCATAAAAATGCATTGAAGTAAGTTTGGCGTAGTTGGCATTTTCCAGAAATAGGTTGAGCGACTGGCTCTGGTCTATGAAATAGCCTCTCTGTCTTGACATATCAATTATGTCTTTCATACTCAATTCCCAAACGGTCTTATAAAGCTCTTTAATATCATCAGGAATAATATCTATGTGCTGAATAGAACCATTTGCCCGCATCAACTCTTGCTTAAGGTTTTCGTTCCACAATCCAAGTTTTACCAAATCTTCCAACAGATGCTTGTTTACTACTATAAACTCTCCTGAAAGCACTCTTCTGGTATAGATGTTGGAGGTATAAGGTTCAAAACACTCATTATTCCCTAAAATCTGAGAAGTACTTGCTGTTGGCATTGGAGCTACTAGCAAGGAATTACGCACCCCGTGCTTTTTAACATTCTTTCGCAATTTTTCCCAATCCCATCTTCCGGAAAGTTCGTTGTCTTTTATACCCCACAGATTGTGTTGAAACTCACCCTGTGAAATTGGAGAACCCTCATATGAGGAATACGATCCTTCTTCTTTTGCAGCTTCCATAGAAGCAGTAACTGCAGCATAATATAAAGTTTCAAATATCTCCTGGTTCAACTGTTTAGCCTCATCACTGGTGAATGGAAGTCTTAGCATGATAAAAGCATCGGCTAATCCCTGAACGCCAAGCCCTATTGGTCTATGACGCATGTTGGAGTTTTCAGCTTCCTTAACAGGATAGTAGTTTCTATCTATCACCCTGTTCAGGTTTTTAGTAACCCTCTTGGTTACCTTAAAAAGTTCTTTATGATCAAAACTTCCATTTTTAATGAACATAGGCAGGGCAATAGACGCCAAATTACATACGGCAACCTCATCCGGAGAAGTGTACTCTAATATTTCCGTACACAAATTAGAAGACCTGATTGTTCCCAGGTTTTTCTGATTACTCTTTCTATTGGCCGCGTCTTTATAAAGCATATAAGGTGTCCCGGTCTCTATTTGAGATTCCAGGATCTTTTCCCAAAGCTCTCTGGCTTTAACAGTTTTACGCCCTTTGTTCTCTTCTTCGTATTTTAGGTATAACTTCTCGAACTCCTCACTGTGGTTAGTAAACAATCCCGGGCATTCATTAGGACACATAAGGGTCCATTCTTCGTTTGCCTCTACCCTACGCATAAAAAGATCGGGAATCCACATTGCGTAAAAGAGATCTCTTGCCCGCATTTCTTCCTTCCCATGATTCTTCTTTAAATCCAGAAAATCATAAATATCTGCATGCCAGGGTTCTACATAGATAGCAAAACTACCTTTCCGTTTTCCACCACCCTGATCCACATATCTGGCCGTGTCGTTGAATACTCTTAGCATGGGAACAATTCCGTTAGAGGTACCATTTGTTCCTGCTATATAAGAGCCTGTCGCTCTTACATTATGGATAGATAATCCTATCCCACCTGCAGACTGAGATATTTTTGCTGTCTGCTTCAGGGTATCGTAAATCCCATCTATACTGTCATCTTTCATGGCGAGTAAGAAGCAGGAAGACATCTGTGGCTTTGGTGTTCCTGAATTGAAAAGCGTCGGAGTAGCGTGTGTAAAATACTTTTTAGACATCAACTCATAGGTTTCAATAGCAGCATCCAGATCATCAAGGTGAATACCTATGGAGACTCTCATTAGCATATGCTGAGGTCTTTCAGCAATTTTACCATTCAATTTTAAAAGATAGGACCGTTCTAATGTTTTAAAACCGAAATAATCGTAGCCAAAATCTCGGTTATAGATTATAGTAGAATCTAATTTATCTGCATTTTCGGAAATTACCTTAAACACTTCATCCGACAATAACGGAGCTTTCTTCCCCGTTCTGGGATTGATGTATTCATAAAGGTCCTTCATGGTCTCTGAGAAAGACTTTTTAGTATTCTTATGAAGGTTTGAGACAGAAATACGTGCAGCTAGTTTGGCGTAGTCAGGATGAGCTGTGGTAAGGGTAGCCGCAATTTCTGCAGCCAGATTATCCAGCTCTGATGTGGTAACTCCATCATAAAGCCCTTCTATAACCCGCATAGATACTTTAATAGGGTCTACGCGTTCGTTGAGTCCGTAACATAATTTTCGAACCCTAGCCGTGATCTTATCGAACATTATCGGCTCTTTTCTTCCATCTCTTTTTACTACAAACATGCTGCTACAATTATTTTTTGGTTATACGTCGGTTATCGTATCTTTTGAGGTCCTAAGACAAAAGATACTTGTAAATGATTGATCTTCAAGGCTATAAAGCCTTTGAATTTTGTAATTATTAATTTATCTGTTAGAAATCTGCATCAAAGCTGATCTTCTGCGAATCTGTATCTTTCTCTTTGTTGAGAACCCCGGCTTTTTGATATTCAGAAACTCTTTTTTCAAAGAAATTGGTTTTTCCCTGAAGAGAGATCATATCCATGAAATCGAACGGATTCGTCGCATTATAAACCTTTTCGCACTCTAGTTCTACCAGCAAACGATCGGTTACAAATTCAAGGTATTGTGTCATCAACTTAGAATTCATTCCAATAAGGCTTACTGGTAAAGATTCTGTGATAAACTCCCTTTCAATATCTAAGGCGTTGGTTAAAATGTCTGTTATTCTGGATTTTGGCACCTTATTGATCAAATGCTTATTATGAAGGTGTACGGCATAGTCACAGTGCATTCCTTCATCTCGGGAAATCAACTCATTTGAAAAGGTAAGTCCAGGCATCAGACCTCTCTTTTTTAACCAGAATATAGAGCAGAAAGCTCCGGAAAAGAAAATCCCTTCCACAGCTGCAAATGCAATAAGCCGTTCTGCGAAACTTGGAGAATCTATCCATCTTAAAGCCCAATCTGCTTTCTTTTTAATAGCCGGGAAATTTTCTATGGCCTTAAATAAAATTCCTTTTTCCTTCTCATCTTTTACGTAGGTATCTATTAGAAGGGAGTAAGTTTCGGAATGAATATTCTCCATCATAATCTGGAAACCATAGAAAAACTTGGCTTCTGTGTACTGCACTTCACTTACAAAGTTTTCCGCCAGATTTTCATTAACAATGCCGTCTGAGGCTGCAAAAAATGCCAGAATATGTTTTATAAAATACTGCTCATCTGCACTGAGTTTATTAGACCAATCTGTCAAATCCTGGTGTAAATCTATCTCCTCCGCAGTCCAGAAACAGGCCTCACACTTCTTGTACCATTCCCAGAGATCATGATGTTGTATTGGAAAAATCACAAAACGATCATCGTTTTCCTCTAAAATGGGTTCAATCTGTGCAGACATAGTTATATATTTTTAATTGTTAATGAATTTATTCTGTAGGATGAAAATTACCTTACGGCTGGGACTGACAAAGATTGGAAAATGTTATCGAAATGTAAAGGCAGTTTTTTGAATTAGCCTTCAAAGTTTTTAACATGGGATGTTGAAATGTAGGTTGGCAATAGATGTTTACTGGACTTGCCAAAATTTAAAAATTTGTATAAAAAAATAATCAAAAAAATAAACCAAGAAGTATAAAAAAGAAATCTTCCTGGTTTGTGATTACAAATTACCTTATATACAGAATTAAGTTAAAATATAGATAACTAAAAAATAGGGATGTTTCTAAAAAAGGAAATGGTACTGGTAAAAAAAATACCGCCAAACCTTTCGACTCTGAGGTGAGAAATATTTTGAATCATAATAATATGCTGATCTAGGTAGTTCCCCCGAAACCTGATAATCTAGCAAATTCCATGGCCAACATGTTGGTCTGGCAATTCAATTAGCATCTACACCTTTGAGATCGTTATTACACGAGGGAATGTTAAAATTAACATTACTCCCAATAGAGCCGAATTTAAGGTCTGACAGTGTTATTTTAGTCTTGTTAAAATCTGTTCTTTTAATCTATTTATTTTCTAGTGGCGGTAAACTCCCCATTAATATTCAGTAGTTTCCCCTCACTATTCTTCAATTCTATTTCCAGACTACCTATAAGTAGCTCGGGGCCTACATAAGAAATATTAATATTCCCATTTTCAGCAAAAAAAGGAAGCTCACCAATCTCTTTTATATCGGCAAATCCAAATACTCCTTCAAAATCTTTAATTAGGCCTTTTATTTTTACAGGGACCTTATAATTCCCCCGTCTGAGTTCTTTACTCCAATTCTGTTTACTTATCAGAAAACCCATGGAGTGGGCCTTTTTATTTTCGTTATTCTCAAGATCCAGTCTGATAACAGAAAAAGGTTTACCCTTTGCTGAAATCTCTATGGCAGTACTAAATGAGACGGCCCCTTCCAGTAACTTCGATTTACTATCTGAGGTAGTAAGATGATATCTGCCTTCAACCAGGGCCCTATCATTCCCCTCTTCAAATGGTGAAACAAAAGATGTAAAGACAAAAGGCATTACAAACCAAACTGCTAATCGGACAGATCTAATAAAGTTTCGGGGCATAATAATGTGTTCTCAGAAGGTTAGTAGGTATAATCTAAGGCAAGTGTTTTATCTTCAACCAACAAATCATCCGAAGCAACATCATTTATCACGACTTCATCAATAGATGGAAGACGTTCATTTTGCTGCATAATTATGGCAAATGCAATAGTCAGGAGAAGAAGGGTGAAAAAGATGAGGCATTTTTTCATGACTTGGTGTTTTAAAAACATATGAACTTCCTACATAATTAGGACTAATTCATATCTCTAAAGTAAAGTGTTCGCCCTGATAACCATATAGTATTTGTATAATTGGTAAGAATTTTTGTATAAACGGTATGACTTTTTTTGACGCCTAATTCATAAAATCATAAGTAATTGATATTCATGTTGTTACCTATGTTTTTTATTATAGTTTTTTGTAGTATAAATACTACAAATATTAACTGATTCTAGCTATAACTCCAATCCTAATCCATTTTTTACCAATCACACGCAAAACAACCCTATTGGTACATTTTTTTGTCTCCTTAACATTCAATACTACTAATTTTGGTTATATTACCTTATATAGCTCTCAGCCAAATGATTGAAGCAGTAATTGTAGATGATGAAATAAAAGCATTGCAAAGTCTTTCCTGGGAATTGACTAATTTCAGCGATGAAATCAATGTTGGCGCATCCTTCACCGACCCTTTTGAAGCATTGCGTTATTTGGATAATAACACGCCGGATTGTCTTTTTTTAGATATTGAAATGCCCACCATGGATGGTTTTCAATTTATTCAAAAGTTGAAAAACCAGGATTTCCCAGTAGTGATCACCACCGCTTATAACCAATACGCCATAAAAGCGCTGAAGAATGAGGCGATAGATTATCTTCTTAAACCAATAGACACGGACGACCTAAAAGATACTATCGTTAAAATTAAAAAGCACAACGCAAAGAATTATACCGCTGAACGTTTAGAAAAAATCCTGATTAATTTCAATTCTAGCTCAATACACAAGAAAATTACTCTAAATACAGATGGCAAATTATTGTTTTTGGAGAACGATGAGATACTATATGCTGAATCTGATGGGAACTACAGTACGCTTTATCTTGCCGATGGTCAAAAAATTGTTCTGACCAAAAAACTAAAAGAGGTTAATGAATTACTCCCTAGTGATTCTTTCTTTAGGATTCATAATTCTTATATTATCAACCTGACAAAAATTAAGGAGTTTCTTAAAACGGATGGGTATGTGGTTTTACAATCTAACCATAAGATTCCCGTTTCACGTCAAAAGAAATCCGATTTTTTAGATTTGCTCTAATCAATTCTAGAATTACAAATGTTAAAGAATTCTTACCTCCCCCTTATACCCCTTGTTGTTGCCAATTATTCATGGGCTTTTTTAGTTTTTCTGATGCTCTTTGTAAACGTAGTTGGTGCCCAGAAGAACTCAGAAAACTTCAAGGAAATCACTGAAAACCTTATTTCCAAAAGTCCGAAGACCTACAATGAACTCGAAACTGTCCTTAGTCACATACAACGAGACACCAGTTTGATGCGCTATTTTGCTAATGCTTCATTAAATGAAAATTACTCCCATGGTGCCTCTTATGCCTATAATAAACTAGGTGTTTCGTATCGGGATTATTCACTATATGACAAGGCCATTAACCTGCATAAAAAGGCTTTAGAGATTGCCGAGACTAGTGATAATACAGAATTTCAAATATACAGCTTAACCATGTTAGGGGCCGTCTATAGGCTAACAGAGGCCATCCCGTCTGCCCTGGACTGTGCCCAAAAAGCCATTACGTTCGCAGAGAACATTGAGAACCCCAATGTGGATATAAGAAGTAATTTAAATCTTTCTCTAAACAATATTGGCCATATCTATAGGACTTTAGGCGAATTTGACCTGGCAATTACCAATTTTAAGAAATCAAATGCGTTTGTGGAGGAATTGGGCAATCCGCTGCAGCTCGCCATGAATTATATGGCCATTGGAGAATGTCTTGAGGCTCAGGCCAAGCTTGAAGAAGCGTATCAAAATTATGAAAAATCGCTGGCTTACAATGAAGCGGCCAACTCTGATCGAATTCATTTATTATCAAATTTGGGCATCGGGCATATTTATGTACATCAGGGCAAAATAAAGGAAGCCCTTGAAATCTTTGAACCCTTAGTCGCGTTGTCTAAAAGTCTTGGAGATATGAAGATTATCGCGGCCATACATATAAACATAGGCTGGGCACACATCCAAAATAACAACCCTGAAAAAGCCAATTACAATTTAAATCAAGGGCTGGAATTGGCCAAAAAATACAATCTGCTTAGCGAGATGGAAGAGGCATACTCTTTCTTAGCTGATTTATGGGAAGCGCAGGATGATTTTAAAAAATCTAAAGAATTTTTTATCCAGGCTGGAAATGTTGAGAAGAAAATTTCCAATGATAGAAATAGACGCTACGTAGCCGATTTGATAGCGCTATCGGAGTCCGAAAAAAAGAGCAATCAGATTGACGTGCTCGCTAAAGAGAATGAAATAATAATCTTAAGGCTGCGAAGAAATCAAAATACGTTATTAATAAGTGCATTGTTATTGGCCTTGTTTACTTTTCTGCTATACATCCTATACAGACAAAGCCAGCTTAAGAGCGATAAAAAGATGTTAACCCTGGAGCAGAGTATGCTAAGGAGTCAGATGAACCCTCATTTCTTGTTCAACTCATTGAATTCTATTAAGCTCTATATCATTAATAACGAAAAGAAAAATGCCGTTCATTACCTCAATAAGTTCTCGAAACTCGTACGTAAAATTCTGGAAGCCTCTTCGCTTAAGGAAATCCCTTTGGCAGAGGAATTAGAGACCGTTGGTTTGTACATGAATATTGAAAATATTCGTTTTTCTAATGAAATAATATTTGAAACTAATATTGATGAGGAAATTGACCCCCATCTGGTAAAAGTTCCGTCTCTTATCCTTCAGCCTTTCCTTGAAAATGCCTTGTGGCATGGATTATCATCTAAAGAGGGTGAAAAGAAAATTGAACTTCATGTAGGCAAAGGGAAAAATGGGTTTATTACAATATCTATAACCGACAATGGAGTCGGAAGAGCCATGGCCGAAAAGCTAAAGGAAAGCAAGGTACTTAAAAGGAAGTCTGTAGGAATAGATATTACCAAGGAAAGATTAGCTAATTTCTCAAAAGATTTCCAGAACAACTTTGAAGTTGAGATTATAGATCTTTTTGACGATAATGGCACCCCAAGTGGAACGAAGGTAGTGCTGCACGTCCCAACTATTTAGTATGTTCCTGCGCAACTTTCTCTAATTCCGCATACCACTTTTCTCCAAATTTTCTTATTAATGCTTCCTTCACAAACCTGTAAATCGGGACCTGGAGTTCATCCCCTAAGGCACAGGCCGGATCACATATTTGCCATTTGTGGTAGTTAACAGCGGTTAATGACGAGTACTCTTTAACACGCACCGGGTAAAGATGGCAGGAAATAGGTTTCTTCCAGCTTATGGCTCCCTTGTTATAAGCCTCTTCCAATCCACATTTGGCAATTCCGGAATCGGAAAATATGACGTAGGCACATTCGCTCTTGTTCACCAGTGGCGTTTCCCATTCCCCATCTTCGCCCTTCACAAAAGCGCCTTGTTCTTCTATAGCGGCAACCCCTTCTTTCCTTAGGAAAGGTTTCACCTTGCTGTAGATATCTACCAAAATCTCGGTTTCCTTATCTTCAAGCGGGGCTCCTGCCTCACCATCAATACAGCACGCACCCTTACACGCATTGAGGTTACATACAAAGTCGTTTTCAATAATCTCTTCCGAAACAATAGTATCTCCCAGCTGAAACATTTCCGTTTTTTATTGCCGCAAATATACTTTTTTAAGAAGATTGTAGATCAAATAATTTCCCAACCAGTATTTTCAAAGCATATAATTAAATGTACATTTGCCTTAAAATTAAAGTTAGGGGGTTATTTGTACATCTTTAATATCATAGTTTTCAAGAATGAACAAGACAGTAACGGTAGTACTCATTATACTCGCAATTTTGCTTATTGCCTATAATATAACTATAGTAGACTTTGAGCAGCCATTGGAAGGCAACAGCATCATTGCAATAATTGGCATATTAGCTGCGCTTTGTGCCATTGTTTTGCTGCTTATTTTTATTACTTCAAAAAAAATCCAGAACAAAATAGAAGAAGACTAGTTCTATTTTCTGCTGATTGTAACTTTCCCTTGTTGATATGAATAGGTTTCATTTCGGACGGCATTTATACTATTCCAGAAACGTAATCATTGGCCAATAAAAAGCGTAATCAGTTTAAAAACTGATTGCTAATTTACTGTCTCAATTTTATCTGCCTCACTCTGTTCAATCTGAGGACGCTCCAGGTCTATTACTTTTTGAAGCATGGCGTCTGAAGCAGATTTTATCATCGCCTGTACATTAGAAGAGTATAATTGCTCGGCCAATGCCCCTTTAATATGTAGTTTCAACTTATTTTCAAAGTCGTAGAAATTCATTTTCAAATTACTGGCTATGGCGAAGTCAACAAAATTTTCGAACATAATGTCGTCTACCCGGAACTCTCTCAGGAACTCCTCCTTTGAATAATGGGCATACCTTGTTCTGTCTTCCTCCAGGTGGTTAAAGATAAATCTGGATAAGAAACCAACACTGTCCAGACTTTCCACCGCTTCTTCTTCATTGGTGCCAATAGGGACAAAAACATCCGGAATTATACCGCCTCCCCCATAAACAACTTTACCTTTTGGCGTTCTAAATTTTAACGAATCAGTGACTTTTATACTATCTACAGAAACTAGCTCTCCACTGTGATATCTCTCTGTAAATTTTTCGTAATAATCCTTGCTTCCATTCTGGTAATCTTTCTGTATAGACCTTCCGGTAGGAGTATAATATCTGGATACCGTTAAACGCACAGCAGAACCGTCTCCCAATTCCATTTCCCTTTGCACAAGCCCCTTGCCAAACGATCGCCTGCCAACTATTATACCAATGTCATTATCCTGAAGTGCGCCGGCAATAATTTCACTTGCTGAAGCAGATCTTTCGTTTATCAGTACATACACCTGCTGATCTTCAAAACTCCCGCGTTTGGTGGCAAAGGTTTTATCTATTTTGCCTTTTTTATTCTTGGTAAACAAAATGAGCTTCCCGTCTTCCAGGAACTCATCTGCCATTTGTTCCGCAATCCCCAAATAGCCCCCTGGATTGTCTCGCAGGTCTAAAGTTAACTTCTTAGCTCCTTGCATTTTTAAGCTATTAAGGGCCGCCATAAATTCTTTATACGTAGATTCTGCAAACCGATTTACTTTAATATAACCCATCTTAGGCGTTAGCATAAAATAAGAATCAACACTTTTAATAGGAATTCTATCCCTTTTTATAGATACAGTAAATCTTCTATCCTCAGATTTCCGGTATACTTCCAATTTTACGGAAGTCCCTATTTTTCCTTTAAGTGCGCTTACCACGTTGTCACTAGGCATATTTCTGCCATAAAGGGTGTCATTATCTGCTAATAAAATTCTATCCCCCGGCTTTATTCCTTTTAAATAACTGGGCCCTCTTTCTATTGTCCTTATAACAGAAATAGTATCGTTAACCATATAAAAACTAACCCCAATCCCCACAAAATCTCCCTTCATATTCTCCGAGACCCTCTGCATTTCATTTTTACTGATGTATACTGAATGTGGATCCAGTTTATCCAGGATGTTATTTACCGTCACATCTACTATGCTGTCCGTATTTATGTCATCTACATACTCATAGTCTATATAGTCTATTAATCTGTTTAACTTGTCCTTTTTGGAGTTTGTGGTAAATAATTTTTCGGGCGTATCATTGAAGTGAAGTTTCCCTCCAACAAAAATACCCACGGCCAAAGCAAGGGCAATTATGGTGGGTAATATGTAATAACTCTTCTTCATAGCTCCTTTACGCTAAACTAAACTTTCGATAACCGGTAAATGCTCTAGCGCCACACCGGCCCTTTTTAAAAATTGTAATCCTGAATCGTCTTTATACTCTATCTGGTATACTACACGTTTAATGCCAGACTGATGAATGAGTTTGCTACATTCCCTGCATGGGGATAGGGTAATATATAAGGTTGCTCCCTCGCAAGATTGAGTAGAAGAGGCTACTTTTGATATGGCATTGGCCTCTGCATGCAACACATACCATTTGGTGTACCCCTCCTCGTCCTCGCAAAAATTTTCAAAACCCGTGGGTGTTCCGTTATAACCGTCAGAAATGATCATTCTGTCCTTAACTACTATAGCCCCAACCTGTTTTCGATGGCAATAGGATAACTTTCCCCACTCATGTGCCATTCGTAAATAGGCCTTGTCATATTTCTCCTGCTTGCTTTCCTTCATTAAAAAAGTCTTATTTATTGACTGCCATTTTACAGGCAAAGCACTAAGATACCTGCTTTGAAAAACCCCTACAACACTAAACGGTTAATTTTCTATTAAAAACGTTAATAGGTAAGATGACCCTGCATATTCTACAAAGTTAATAGCAGGCATTAGCCCGGAACAGAAGCTAATAGCAGCGGTATGGTAATAATTGTGATAACAATAGAGCTCAAAATGATAAAATTTGCCTGCTTTATCTTCAAAAATACTGGTATACTGCTTGTTGCTAAAAGGATAACAAGCAGTATCAACAATTGTGAAATTTCAATCCCCCCGGCAAAACCCAGCAAAGGGACTATTTTCTCATCCTCTTCGGCCATCAGCATATTGAAATAATTAGAGAATCCAAAACCGTGGATAAATCCAAAAAAGGCTGTGGCCAAAATATGCAGATTGAATTTCAGGTTAAAAGATTGATATTTTACGCAAAAGATATTGAATGCTGCAGTCAAAATGATCGTAACAGGTATTAGGAATTCTATGAGTGGCACCTCTATACTCAGGATTCCATAGGCGGAGATTCCCAATGAAATACAATGAGTTACGGTAAAAATTGTAGCCAGTACCACTACTTTCTTCCATCCTTTAAAAGTGAAGGGAATGGCCAGTGCACAAAGAAATAAAATATGATCATAGGCATTGGGATCCATTACATGGTTAAAGCCAAGGGTAATATAGAACCAAAATTCCTCCATATTTTATTGAAATCAATAGTTGTATTGGTAAACGTGACGCTATTGTCTGCCGGTTAAAGTACTATCAGAGCCCTCTTTCTGCCTGTATTTGTTCATAAGCCTTCTGAACCTGTTTAAACTTTTCTTCGGCGCCTTTTTTAATAGCTTCATTTTCGGTGATTACTCTATCCGGATGATATTTTTTTGCCATGGTACGGTAAGCCTTCTTCACTTCATTATCTGTAGCTGTCTTTTCTATCTCCAGTATCTTATAGGAATTGTCAACAGACTTCACAAACATGGCCATTATGCTTTCAAAATCGTTAGGACCCACCCTTAAATATCCTGCGATTTCTCTGATTTTATCAATTTCGGCCTTACTAACAATTCCATCAGCCTGGGCAATTCCAAATAAGAAATGCAGAAGTTGCAATCTTACTTCGTAACGGGTACGCTGGTTGAGGAAGGTACATATCCGCTGGGCTGAAATTTCGCGTTTTTTGATAACCTCATTAAAAGTTCTGAATATCGCATTGGCTTTATCCTTGCCATATGTGCTTAGGAAATACTGGCGCACATAGTCTAATTCTTTCTGACTTATCTGCCCATCTGCCTTAATTACCAAAGAACAAAGCGATAAAAGATGGAGTTCAAAATCGGCCGGGGAGACAGTTTGTCTTCTCATGTCGCTAAACACCGTTCTTGCTTTATTGCCCCCACTTGCGTTGTCTATAAAACTTCCAATTAGAAATCCTACAACTGCTCCTGGGAACCTGAACAAAAAATATCCTAGCATTGCTGCGAACCACTTTATCATAGTGAATTTCAAATTTTGGCAAAGATATGACTTTGACTTCGAAAATTAAGCTGGCTCAAGGGTTAAGCTTTTGCTGGCAAATACGACAATTTCGTTATCTTTGTAATCCATAAAAAATAAATTTGTCTATGTATCCCGCAGAATTAGTAAAACCTATGAGAGAAGATCTGGCCGTTGCCGGGTTTGAAGAGTTATATACAGCTGAGGCTGTTGAAAATGCTATCGATCAGGATGGCACCACATTGGTGGTGGTAAATTCGGTTTGTGGCTGTGCTGCTGCCAATGCCAGGCCAGCGGCTAAAATGAGCCTGGAAAACAATAAAAAACCAGATCATCTAATTACCGTTTTTGCCGGTGTCGATACAGAAGCTGTAGATGCCGCTAGAAATTTAATGATCCCATTCCCCCCTTCTTCGCCCAGTATGGCGCTATTCAAGAATGGTGAATTGGTGCATATGATAGAACGCCATCATATAGAAGGAAGGCCAGCAGAAATGATTGCCGAAAATTTAACAGAAGCCTATAACGAATTCTGCTAGATTCTCTTATCATTAAGCCGCATAACTTAGAATAGTTATTTAAAATACATTAAGAAAAGACCTGCCAGGTTTTGAAAACCCGGCAGGTCTGTTTTATTTTAGCAGTATGCAAAAACTATTGGCATATCCTCTTACCATTTTATATTTGTTATTCTTTGGACTAACACTGCTTATATTTCACCCCATCCAAATAATCTGTCACAAAATATTTGGATATGAAGCCCACAAAAGAAGTGTCAGCATTTTAAATCTCTGCCTAATACGTTGTACACATTTTCTAGGTACCAGATACACCTTTACTAATCCACATAAAATCCCGGAAGACAGACCTCTGATAATCATTGCCAACCACCAAAGCATGAACGATATTCCGCCCATTATCTGGTTTATGCGAGATTATCATCCAAAATTTGTTAGCAAGCAGGAACTCGGTAAAGGAATTCCGAGCGTATCCTACAACCTCAGACATGGAGGTTCTGTACTCATAGACAGAAAAGATGGGAAGCAGGCACTTACAGAAATTTCAAAATTAGGAACCTATATTGAAAAGTACAGACGCAGCGCTGTGATATTCCCGGAAGGCACAAGAAGCAGAACAGGTCATCCAAAGAAATTTCAAACTACCGGCCTTAAAGTATTAATGAAGAAAGCACCTTCCGCCCTCCTGGTACCTATCAGCATAAATAACTCCTGGAAAATGCTGCGGTATGGTAAATTCCCTTACGGCATTGGTAATCACCTCACTTTCCATGTGCATCCTCCAATTGAAAATTCATCCAATGCTGAAGAAGTTATTGCGGAAATAGAAAAGCAGATCTCAGAGCAGGTAATTTCATTTAAATGAATAATGCAGAAATAGTAGAAAAGACGATAGCCTTTGTGAAAGAGGTCCTCAAAGATGCAGAAGGCGGGCACGATTGGTTTCACATTGAAAGGGTATTTAATAACACAATGTTAATTGCAAAAGAAGAAGATGTGAATCTTTTGGTAGTAAGTCTGGGGGCTTTATTACACGATATCGCAGACGCCAAATTCCATGGAGGGGATGAAACTATTGGCCCAAAGATGGCCAGAGATTTTTTAAGATCGCTCCACATTAAGCCAGAGATTATAACCCATGTGGAAAATATCATAATACACATTTCTTTTAAAAACACTTTAGGTGAGCGCTCAAAACCCTTTTCTTCCAAAGAACTGGAGGTGGTTCAGGATGCTGATCGGTTAGACGCTATTGGCGCCATAGGCATTGCAAGGGCCTTCAATTATGGGGGCTTTAAGAATAGGATATTATATGATCCCCAGATTGCTCCTAATCTTAATATGAAAAAGGAGGACTACAAAAAGGCTAAAGGGCCAACGATAAATCACTTCTACGAAAAACTGCTGTTGCTTAAAGACAAAATGAATACTGCACAGGGGAAGAAACTGGCAGAGGAACGGCATCAATTTATGATAGAATTTCTGGAACACTTCTACGCAGAGTGGAATGGAATTGCTTAAATTTTTATCCCTTTTATCATAAATGAACCAATTTGAACCCAAATTTTCATCTCTATTTTATATCTTCAAGGCTTATTTAAACCTCAACAATAATGCAAAGAAGAAAATTTATTAAGAACACAGCGGCTTCTACTGCCGCCTTTTCAATTGTACCAAGTTTTGTTATGGGGAAGACCCACATTCCTCCCAGCGATACATTATATGTTGGTGCTTTTGGTGTTGGGGGTCGCGGCCAGGGAGTAATGCGAGGGCTGGATCAAACTAAGAAAGTAAAATATGTTGCGCTATGTGATGTTGATGACAGACGAGCCGCAAACACATTTAAGAGGCATCCTAAAGTGCCTAAATACAAAGACTTCAGAAAAGTATACGACAATCATCTCAGTGAAATGGACGCCATAATGGTGGCAACACCAGACCATATGCACGCAACTATTGCGCTGCCTTTTATGAAGGCTAAAAAACACGCATATGTGGAGAAACCGCTTACTCATAATATCAATGAGGCACGTTTGATGACCAATATTGCCAGAGAAAATGGAATAGTCACTCAAATGGGAAATCAAGGGGCTTCGAGCGACGGCAGCAGGGAAGCCAAAGAGTGGATCCAGTCTGGAGTTATAGGTAAAGTATATAAGGTAGATTGTTGGACCAATAGACCAGTTTGGCCACAGGGAGTTCCTATGCCTACCGAAAAACACAATATTCCGGATGGTTTGGACTGGGATCTCTGGCTGGGAACAGCAGCAATGCGCGACTATAACGATGCCTATCTTCCTTTTAAATGGAGAGGTTTCTGGGATTTTGGCACTGGAGCTCTGGGCGATATGGGATGCCATATTATGGAAACCCCTTTTGGTGTTCTGGATTTAGGATATCCTACAGAGGCCGAAGCCAGTTGCACTACTAACTGGGTGGGAGATTTTGTAGAAGCAGATTACAGTCATTCTTGCCCTTCTTCTTCAATTGTCCGACTCAAATTCAATACCAAAGAGCATGGCGATATTGCTTTAAACTGGTATGACGGTGGACTATTACCAGACTTGCCGGACGAATTACAAGACGGTGAAACCATTGGAGATGGTGGGGGTGGAAGTATTTTTTACGGAAGCCGGGGCATCCTGATCTGCGACACTTATTCAAGAAATGCCAGATTACTTCCTTCGAAAACCATGAAGCTTTTAAATGCGCCGGCGCCCTACCTGAAAAGAATTGAAGGCGACATCGGCGGGCATCAAAGCAATTGGGTAGAAGGCTGTTTAAACGGTACTGAAACCTCATCAGATTTTAAGCGTTCGGGCCCTTTAACCGAAGCCGTGCTTATGGGGAATCTTGCTATAAAATCTTTTCAATTTAAGGTGAAGAATGCTAATGGCCGCGGGTTTACCTACCCTGGAAGGCGTAAAATTCTCTGGGATGGAGAAAACATGAGGGTTACCAACTACGAGAAAGCCAATGAGTGGGTCAAAGGCACGTATAGAAAAGGTTGGGAATTGAGCTAAGAACTTCCAATCCACATTCAAAACAATTTCATTTGGCCATCCTTGTAGGTAGCATACATTTCGTGATTTAGTTTTGGGAACTTTTTGTGTTTGAAATAGGTTTGTTTAGCGATTCTGGCCATACCGTGAATGTGTTGGGCAATTTCACCCTCGCCTTTACCCCTAATTCCAAATCTGCTGTCGTTTAAGGTACCGCCATGACATTCCCTGATCTGATGCAGTACTTTGTCTGCTTTGGAAGGCAGCGCCTTTTTAATCCAATCTGTGAATATATGGCCAATAGATCCATTTAACCGGACTATCATAAGTGCAAAAGAGAGTGCTCCGGCTTTTGAAACTGCTTTCGCCAAATTTAAGATTTCATGACTGTTTATACCTGGTATAATAGGAGCGAACATGGCATTAACCGGAATATTGTTTTCGGATAAAACCCGTATGGTTTCAAGTCTTTTTTTAATGGTTGTGGTTCTTGGTTCCAGAATGCGCCTGGTACTTTCCGAAAGTGTGGTTACCGAAATATTTACCCCTATTAGCCTGTCTTTTGCCAATTCTTTCAATAGGTCCAAGTCTCTTAATATCAACGCATTTTTGGTTATTATGCCCACCGGATGACGGTACTTTAAAAAGACCTCGAGACATGCACGTGTTATTTTAAATTGTTTTTCGGCAGGCTGATAGCAGTCCGTATTCCCCGATAGGACTATTGTACAGGCTTTCCAACTTCTTGATTTTAATTTTGATTCCAGCAAAGCTGGGGCATCCTTTTTTATAAGCACTGTGCTTTCAAAATCTATTCCCGCACTATACCCCCAATACTCGTGTGTATTTCTTGCATAGCAATAAATACATCCGTGTTCACATCCCTGATAAGGATTCATAGAGTATTGCATCCCAACATCCGGACTATCCACTTTATTAACTACAGACTTCGGAAAAACCGGAATATAACGAGTTTTATTAGACGCCACTTCCTCCCCATCTTTTATGCAAAACTCCAGGAAATCATCCCTGGTTTCATGACGGAATTCAAGAAATTTGTTGGACGTGTTTTTTTGTGCTCCTCTTCCTTTTCGGTATTGATTGTAGTTCATGTATGGATATATTCCATATTTATGGAATTATACCAAATATAAATATATTTCTCGTTTAAATAACCGTACTAATCGGAAAAGAAGTGAATACAAATAATATCTTGAAATTATGGCCCTTCCAGAGAAGATGATCTTTCAACTATTTTAAAGCGACATTGACCAGCTGTTTTTTAGTTCCTCTTTTAGCATAGAACAGCATTTCATCTTCCTTGGAATTCACCAAGGGTTTTGAAACCATAAGAGGTAAGCGGGCTTCCTGATCGTCGATGATCTTTTCATAACTTATTTTTCCGGATTCGTCTAGCTGAATAACAAAGACATTTCTGTTTCTGCTAAGTCCTTGTTTAAATATAAGTCGTTCGTTATTAAGTAACTGGGGATTCTCGGATGAGGTGCTTATAAAGAAATATGTTTTGCCATTTTTAGTATATGAACTATAGGAAGCATATGAGCCATCACCCTGGGTAACCTCCGCCTTGTTTATATTTCTGGCCCAGATCATATTCCCTGAGGCATCTATTTTTGCGCTTACTATATCATTATGGTGAAAACGTTCTACCCTAAGCCGGCCACCGCTGGAATTTGCCTGAACACTATTGGTGACAAAATATTCCTCGGCATTAAAAAGTACAGACCCATCAGATGTAAAGCTCACATCCTTGAATACAAGATTCTTTACCCGCTCTGCATTATCTTTCCCAAATTTATCGAACATAAACTGATCCGAAAATGGGTTGTATTTCTGAGTTCTGATATTAAGGTTGCCAGGGTCTACTTCAAAATACCCCAGGCCATTATACCTATTGTCTTTTCGGTCTGCATAAAAACCTACGCAAATTAGTTTCCCGTCTCTGAATACTGGTTTCAGACCTTCGGAGTATTTCCCTTCTTTATCAAAAGTTTGCGTCTTTGCACCAGCACTATTCACCTTAATTAGCTCGTATTGAAATTTCCTTTCCAGTGCGGTAAAACGCTTTTTCTTAAAATAGGCCTTGCCTATTATGTAAGCATTCTTAAGGTCTTTTGAAAATGCTATATTCTCAAAAGCGTAATTCTTATCTTCTACCTCCGCAGAAAAATCATGTTCCACTAATTTCTGCAATGAGGCATTGAAAACATGGATGCGGTGCTGGTTTATCTTTCCTTTTTTAAAATGTGTACTTATAATGAAAGCTGATTTATCATCATCAAAAAGGGCAGTTGTAGTAAAGCCCGAATTAAAATTACGATTGTAGTAATTTCTTTCCAGGGGGTTTCGTACCGGTTTTGATTTTACCGAAATAAGCTTTTCCTGGGTAAAATTAAAATCTGTAATCGGACTGCGATGTACCATATAATCATACGTCTCATTTATGTAATCATAGTCCAGGAAAAGCAAATACAATTGCCCATTCCTAACATATCCTTCTACAAATTCGGGTCCTTTTAATTTGTAGTTGTACTCATTTATCAGTTGAAGTTCCTTGTTATAATGTTCAATGAAATACCCTTTGGGTTTCAGGATCATACCGGTGAAATAGGACCGCACCAATATATATCCTCCGGTGCCATCATCTGAAATGGTGGAAAGGTTTGAATATTTATACCTATCGTTATATTTGTCGCCAAAGCTATAGTCTACGGGCATTTCCTGTCCAAAAGAAATATAGCCAACAAGGGCTGCTAAAAGAACAATGCAACTTCTTCTCATAGTACAAAAACGTAATTATATCATAATTTATGTTCCCGGAAAGTCTGCTTTTCTCTTCTCTAAGAAAGCCGATGTGCCCTCCTTAAAGTCGGCCGTACCAAAACAATCGCCAAAAGCTTCTATTTCGGTTTTATAACCTTTTGCATTACTCTTAAAACCCGCATTTACGGCTTTTATTGCATAAGAAATTGCTACGGATGAATTATTCGATATTTTAGCTGCAAGTTTTTCACTTAGCGGAAGAAGCTCCTCCCCTGCTACCACATAATTCACAAGACCATAATTAAGTGCTTTTTGGGCGTCGATCATCCCTGCGGTCATAATCAATTCCATCGCCCTGCCTTTACCTACGAGTTGGGGAAGTCTTTGGGTTCCTCCATAACCCGGGATAACACCCAATGAAACTTCTGGAAGGCCCATTCTGGCATTATCACTGGCTACCCGAAAATGGCATGCCATTGCAAGTTCTAAACCTCCTCCAAGAGCAAAGCCATTAACCGCGGCAATCACCGGAGTAGATAAATTCTCTACAAAGTCGAAAAGTATCTCCTGGCCTTTGGCCGCAAGTTTTGCCCCTTCTTTAACCGAGAAGTTTGCAAACTCCGATATGTCGGCTCCTGCAACGAAAGCCTTCTCACCACTACCGGTTAGTACAATGGCTTTAATAGCGCTTTCATCTTCCAGCGCCTTAAATGCCTTATGCAATTCTGAAATAGTCGCCTTGTTAAGTGCATTTAATTTATCCGGACGATTTATGGTCACCACTGCCAATGAATCTTTCTTATCTATTAAAATATTCTTATATCTCATTATTAAGTGCTGTTAAAGTTTAACTATTTGGGTAATCTGACTGTAAATACGGTTCCTTTTCCAGGTTGTGATGTAAACTCAATACTTCCCTTGTAGGTCTCTACAATGTTTTTTACCATTCCAAGACCAAGGCCCATTCCGCTGGATTTGGTCGTGAATTTGGGTTCAAAAACCTTGTCTTTAAACTCATCGGAAATCCCAATTCCATTATCCGCGACAGCAATTTTAACAACTTCACCTTCTGAGACTACAGAAACTAGAATACGAGGTGATTCCACATCAGGAACTGCCTGAATAGCATTCTTAACCAGGTTGGTAACCACCCTGATAAGTTGCGTCCTATCCAATTTTGCAATAATCTCCTCCTCGTCCGCAATAAAATGAATATAATTCTCATTGAAGATATCCAGGGCCAGCTTAACGATCTTTACCACATCAAGGGTTTCATTCTGTTGTGCCGGCATTTCTGCAAAGTTTGAAAAAGCAGAGGCAATGCTGCTCATAGTATCAATCTGTTGTATAAGCGTTTTTGAATATTCGGCTACCTTGGTTCTTATATTTGGATCATCAGGATCAAACTTTCGCTCAAAACTCTGAACGCTTAAACGCATCGGTGTCAGGGGATTTTTAATTTCATGAGCCACTTGTTTTGCCATTTCTCGCCAGGCCTGTTCTCGTTCACTCCTGGCTAGTTTGGCCAGACTCTGTTCCAGTTCATCAATCATCCCATTGTATGAATCAACCAATTTGGCGATCTCCTCACTCGGATCTTCTATAATAATCTTTTCATTTCGCTTAGTCAGATTGGTTTCAGTCAGTTTATCAGATATGGTCTGCAGCGACCTGGTTATATATTTGGAAACGAAAAAGGCCAGGGCAATTGCAATAAGTAACATCAGCAAATACACTCCACTTAATCGCCAGAGAAACTCCCTTAATTCCTTATCATTAAAAGTATTGTCCTCAAAGTAGGGAAAATTTAATATACCAATTGGTTTATATTTTCTGTCTGTGATATAAGTATATGAAGCCTGGTAATTATCCCCCGCCGCCGCATTCTTTTCAACATAGCGTTTTGTTACACTTTCGTTAAGCTGATTTAGAATAACAGGGTCTAAACATATAGTAATAGAATCGTTATTGAACTGAGGCCGGGAACTCTTTATCAGTTGCCCTTCTAAATCATAAATATTAAAATTTACATTTTGAACATCGGCTATCTGATAAATAGCATCTTTAAAAATAAGTCCAAGGTATGCCGTAGTTGGCGGATAGGTAGTTTCTTTTAAGGCGTATTCTATACTTTGCTTTATCTGTGCTTCTTTCCTTTCTAACTTGTTCTGATGATAATCTTTGTTCTGCTCTCTATATTGATAAATAGTAACTCCTGCAATCAACACAGAGGCAATTACCACCAATAAGATCATGGTGATGAATATTCTGGATCTGAGCGACATTTTTTTAAACAAAGGGAAGTAATTTGAGTTTAAAGATAGCAATTATCGGTCCAAAGTAATATACTTAACGGCCTGAGTAACCATTTGTGACACTTGCCTGAGCATTCAGCTTTCGGCAGTTTATTCGTCTTTTTCACGAATTCTTCTATATAACCTAATTCCCAACATCAGAAGAATTCCCAAGACCAAAATCCCTATCAGGCCATAGACCCAATTAAATGCATTTTTCAAAATGGCCAGAAAAACAACTGCAAAAAGTATCAGCGTTGCCCCCTCATTCCAAATGCGCATATATCTGGAAGTGTGCCTGATATCATTTCGTTGCAATTGAAGAAAATATTGATGGGTTTTTAAATGATAAATTATCAGAAGCACAACAAACCCAAGTTTAATATGCATCCATGGTTGCTGCAGCCAACCTGGGAGTAGCACTAGCAACCAAATAGCAAACAAAGTACATAATACAGCAGATGGCCATCCAATAATATACCATAGTCGCTTAGACATTATTTTAAGCTGATCTGTAAGTATCTCCTTCTCCGGAGAGGATTTTTGCGCAGCTTCTATGTGATAAATAAAGAGCCGGGGGATATAAAACAATGCGGCAAACCAGGTAATCACAAAAATGAGGTGGAGAGATTTGATGTAATTATAATAATCCGCCATTCAGTTTAAAATCTTAAGTAGTAAAATCTTTTAATATTATTACTCACCCTGAGAATTCAAAACTAATTAATTAGTTCCAACTCTACCCAAAAAGGAAATTTTCTTTGGCCATCAACGAGATAAAAGGGAATAAGATCGGTATCCAATGCAGGAAGAGATACCCCTTTCATTTCAATTATATCCGTAATTTCATCCTTTAACCTAATTTGATGCACTCCGGCGCCAGTCTCCATTAACATACGCCCCCCTCCTTTTACGGGCTTTATGAACTTAAATCGGATATTATAATCCCCTGCCGTTATTTTCACATGCCATTTACCAAAAACATCTTCCTGATCCCAAATACCCCTGTCTCCACCTGCATCATTTCTATTTAATGTGATGGGATTCTCTTGCGGCTTTCCTATGACAATTTGCGGAGGGTTAATTAAGTTTTTAGATTGCATGAGTTGGCCATACAAGCTATCCAATTCAAATTTTAACTCTCCTGCCAGCTGCTTATGCTCTAAGATCTTGTTGTTTTGTTCGTAAGGGTCCGATGCAATATTGAATAATTCAAAATCCTCGATGGCCGCATCAGAATCTGTATATGCTACAAGTTTATAATCTCCCTTCTGAAGCGCCATCCCATAGTACTTTTCAGGATACTTTCTGGTCCAGTAAAAAAACAAAGGTCTTTCTTCCAGTGATGTTTTGGCTCCATTAATTAGCGGCACCAGACTTCTCCCGTCAATTATTCTGTCTTCCGGTGGTTTCAGATTGCAAATTTCGGCAATAGTGGGTAAAACATCAAGATGTGCCGCAGGGGCATTCAATGTGCTGTTTCCTTTAAATTTTTGCGGATACCTCATATAAAAAGGTACCCGGACCCCACCCCTGTATACAGTGCCTTTCCTTCCTTTCATCCCTGCTACATACCTCACTTGCTGAGGGCCATTATCTGTCATAAAAATGACCAGGGTGTCTTCAACAAGTTTCAAATCCTCTAATTTTTGTAAAAGCTTGCCAATATTATGGTCAACATTACTAACCATGGCATATACCCTGCGAGCATCCTCCTTGTTTTTTTCACTCATTGGGGAAAATGGCCTGTTATCCGTTTCGAAACCAGCTGCCGGATCAATATTCTTATACATATCATAATATTGCTCCGGAACTTGTAAAGGGGTATGTGGTGCGTTAAAGGAAAGGTAGCAAAAGAATGGGGCCTTCTTGTTCTGTTCAATAAAGTTGATCGCCTGCTCCGCAAAAATATCACTACAGTATCCGTTGTAGGACTGTTGTACACCGTTATGCCAAAGCACCGGATCAAAGTAGCTTCTATCTCCTTTAAACCAGGTAGTAAAATCTCCTACCTGTCCCATACCTCCGGATAAATGTATCACAGATTCATCAAACCCCTGATCCTTCGGTCTGGAAGGGTAATTATCTCCAAGATGCCATTTGCCAAAAATACCGGTTTTATAATTCGCCCCTTTTAATAGTTCGGCTATGGTAATCTCGGTGGCAGACATTATAGCTCCGCCATTATAGGTGTCTCGCACCCCTGTTCTTAAAGAATATCTGCCGGTCATCAGGCTAGCCCTTGTTGGAGCACATACAGGGGAGACATAGAAATTATTGAATCTTACACTCTCTTGTGCAAATTTGTCTAATACAGGGGTTTTAATATGCGGGTTCCCATTGATACCCAGATCTCCAAAACCCTGATCATCTGTTATAATAAGAACAACATTTGGTGTTCTTTTCAACTGACTACTTGCCATTAACGGAAGTGCCATTGCTATTATCAGTAAAAAAGATTTCATATTTAAAGCCTTAATTTATCATTTCTTTACAGCTAGAGTATCTAGTTTTTTAGTCTAATCGCTCCCACTCCTTGTTCCCATAACTGCCTGTTCATCTCAGGAATACTCTTGTTTATAAAAGTGTCCGCTCTTGCTTTCAGCTGAATCCATTGCTGGTCTAATTCCTGCTTCCTTTCTTTTGATGAACTGGTGACCCTTGGAATGCTGCTGTTTGCATGATTAAGCATAAAGAGATATTCAGCAGTAAACTTGTTCGGGAAATTTTCAACATCATCATAGGCTTGCGATTTCCTTTGGATCATTTCTTTGTCCCAACTGTCAAGAGCTGCAACTAATTTCTCGCCATCGGTTTTAAGGGCGTCAGAGGGCAAAATCTTAATAATTTCCTTTAGCTGTTTTTGGGCGTCATAGAGATTATTCAAAGTATTGTGCATTAGAGTCAGGCTCTGCTCCGCACTATTCATAAAACTGTGGTATTCCTGATAGTCCTGATCGGAAATGGAAATCCCCGGCATAGGAACAATTTGCCCTTCCACGCTGCTTGATTGCCCTCCGGCATTTAACTTAAGGGTATAAGCTCCGGGTGGTACTACATGTCCTCTAAAATTTGCCTCTATATATACGTCAGGTACCCCTGGCATTATTCCTGTTTTCATATCCCAGACGAATCTGTTCAATCCCTGGTGCTTAGACAATACAGGTGCCATTGGCGGCCCTCCTCCATTGTGTTTTTTGTAGTTTTTGTCTTTTTCAGAACTGAAAGTCCTCACCAATTCCCCGGAGCTACTCCGAATCTCTAAAGTGATTTCAGTAGTATCCAGTTTTTTTGGAAGTTGATAATATATAACCATCCCATTGGCCGGGTTTACACCGTTATACGGATTTGTTCCCTTAAACTTTTTAGAATTCCCGCTTAAAGGACTGCCCCAGGACCCATTATAGGCTCCCTCTGGTTTAAAAATCCTGATTTCACTGTTCCCTGGGCTATATTGATTTAAAATTCCTAAATCGTCCAAGATCCAAAAAGACCGTCCGGAGGTAGCTACAATCAGATCCCCCTTGTGCACCATTAGATCCGTTATCGGAGTGACCGGCAAATTCAATTGCAGGGATTCCCAGGACTTACCTCCATTCCATGACACAAAAATTCCCAGTTCAGTCCCGGCATACAAGAGATCCTTCCTATTGGCATCTTCTCTTACAACTCTGGTAAATGCGCCATAGGGAATGCCGGTGCTAATACTTGTCCAGCTTACACCATAATCTGTAGTCTTGTATAACGCAGGTGTATAATCATTAAACTTATACCTTGTAGTAGCAATATAGGCTGTGGCCGGATCGTGAGGGGAGACCTCAATGGCATTTACAAGACATTCCTTAAGTCCCTTGGGAGTAACATTCTTCCAGCTGTTTCCGCCATCTCTTGTAAGATGTACCAGGCCGTCATCACTTCCTGTCCAAAGTACTCCTTTTTCATGTGGAGATTCTATAATATGAGCAATGGTACCATAATTTTCAGCCCCTACGGCCTCGTTGGTATATGGACCTCCTCCTTTACCTTGCTTTTCATCTATATTACGCGTCAGGTCTGGTGAGATTTCTTCCCAGTTGATTCCACCATCCCGGGTTCTAAGTACAAGTTGAGCGCAGTGATAAAAAGTGCCCGGTTCGTGTTTGGACCAAATTATAGGGGCACTCCAATTATAAAGATACTTCATATCTCTGGCCTCCCGGCCCAAATATTGAATAGGAGCAGCCATCACCTTAGTTGAAGATTTAGTATGCATATCCAATAATTCTACCGTCCCCAAATAATTACCTCCCATAACATATCTGGGATCATCAGGGTCAAAACCCAGGAAAGCACTTTCCCCTCCTGCCGCATAGGTCCAGTCTCGTTCCATAATTCCCGATCTCCCAACAGACAAACTGGCGATTTTAACGGAGCTATTATCTTGCTGACCGCCATATATGTTGTACGGAAAAAGATTGTCCGCATTAATTCTATAGAACTGTGCGGTAGGCATTATGTCTTGAGTAGACCAGGTTTTTCCGTAATTAAAACTAATCGCGGCTCCGCCATCATTAGCGATGACCATGTTTTTTGAGTTGGCAGGATTAATCCAGAGGTCGTGGAAATCGCCATGGGTCCCTGTGAGTCTTTCCCAGGTTTTTCCGCCATCTTCTGAACGCAATGCAGGAGCACTCATGACATATACAGTATCTTCATTATTGGGATCCGGAAAAACCTCAATATAATACCAGGCCCGCTGTACCAACCTATTATCGCCACTTACCATTTTCCAACTTTTACCCGCGTCTTCCGATAAGAAGAGCCCACCTTTATCTGCGTTAGAGTCACTTTCTATCAGCGCATATACTTTCTGGGGATTGGCCGCGCTGACAGCGATCGCCATTTTACCCTTCTCTTCTGGCAAACCCTCTTTAAGCTCTGTCCAGGTTTCCCCCGCATCAACAGATTTGTACAGGCCACTTCCGGGGCCACCGCTGATTACAATATTGGGTTTTCTTTGATGATGCCACATAGCGGCGTAAAGCACCTGGGGATTATGAACGTCTATAGATAATTCCGAACAACCTGTGAGATTGTTCACAAAAAGCACTTTCTTCCAGTTTTCTCCCCCATCCGTAGATTTGTATATTCCTCTATCTTCGGTAGGACCATATAAGGCCCCTTGGGCGGCGACATAGACAATGTCTGGGTTAGTAGGATGCACGATAATTCTGGAAATGTGCTGTGTTTTTTCCAGTCCGATTTTTTTCCAGGTTTTCCCGGCATTGGTAGATTTAAATACCCCATCTCCGTAAGAGGTCATAACTCCCCTTGGAGCGTGTTCCCCCATCCCGCAGTAGACTATATTGGGATTTGATGCTGACACCGCTACTGCGCCAACGGAGCCGGTTGTAAAAAATCCGTCCGAAATATTTTCCCAGCGCTGACCGGCATCAGTCGTTTTCCAAAGTCCCCCTCCTGTGGTGCCCATATAATAGGTTAAAGGATCTCCGGGTACCCCCGAAGCGGTTACCGATCTTCCTCCCCGAAACGGGCCAATATTCCTGTACTTCACAGCATCAAAAAACATCTCTGCAGTTTGTGAAAATCCTTGTGTGCCCAGTACAGACAGGAAACAAATTAGTAGTAGTTTTTTGTAAGACATCTTTACTTTAATTTGAATGTTTGAATGTTTGAATGGTCTTTATACAATAGTCTTAATCCAGGATCGCCTTAGGCTGGGACCCCTTCTTATTTTAGATCTTTTTAATCCTCTATAAACAAATAGTTCAGGTCCAAATCATTAAAAGAGGAATTGAATTCTTTTATCTCTTTGGAAATCATAGCATCAAAGATTTTAAGTTGATTCTCAATTTTTCCGGTGAGTTCGTTTTTAACTGCAATATCCTGATCCGTCGGCGGGAAGTCATCAATACCAACCAAACTATTCAGATGACCCAGTTTATTAGTCAGCCGGATAGGGAAGTTTAACGGATCCTGGCGACTTCTGTTTTTCGTTTGATAAAGCGCTTTCTCAACCTCACCAAAATCTTTCTTCATTGCCTTGGCTTTTTCCACCAGTGCTTCGGTAGCTTCATTGTCCTTGTACTGATTTATAAAAGCATCCAGGTTCCTGGTAATTTTGCGAATTTTCTTAATAGACTGGTGCGCCTTGTCTATGGTAGAATTGATATCGGTAATAAAATCGTATTGTTTTTGCATTTCTGCTACCGTTACCTCCGCCCTGGGATCAGGTACAATTTTAAAGGTCTTTTCCATGTTCTCCCCATTTACATTAAGGTGCACCTTGTAATTGCCGGGAACTGCCTTTGGACCATCAAGACTAGCCCACCAAAGAACCATCCCCTCCAGCATTTCAGCTTCCTTGCCTTTGGTGTCCCAAACATGAGTGTTGCCTCCCTTTTTAACCTTCAGTTTCTTGTCTTTATCTTTAGCTTTAGAATTAAAACTGCTAAGTGTATCACCCGAAATTGTTGTATAGGTTAAACTTACACTGTCTTTCTCGGAAAAATCTTTTAAATAGAAATGTGTTACCACTCCGTTAGGGTGATTTGCCCCTGCTGTCTTGGAAGGCTTGCTTGCTGCTGTTCCTTTGGTCCTGTACGCATCTTTTGGTTGAAATAAAATGGCCCTTGCATCTTTTTGTGATTTCTCCAATTGATGCAACACCGTAAGGTCGTCCAATATCCAGACGCTTCTCCCCTGAGTGGCCACCACCAGATTATTGTCTTTAATCGCCAGATCTGTTATAGGAACAATAGGTAAATTCAATTGAAAAGGCTTAAAGTTGGCCCCGTCATCAAAGGAGATATACATGCCGGTTTCCGTTCCTGCATACAGCAGGCCTTTTTGCTTTGGATCCTCGCGTAGTACCCTGGTAAAATGTTCTTTATTTATACCGTTCGTTATTTTTGTCCAGGTCTTCCCGTAATCTGTAGTTTTATAAAGGTAGGGCTGAAAATCTCCCAACTTATATCTGGTAGCCGCTACATAACAAGTGCCTTCGTCAAAAGCAGATGGTTCTATACTATTTACCATACTCCATTCCGGCATATTTGAAGGGGTAATGTTTTCCCAATTTTGGCCACCATCTTTTGAAACATGGATTAATCCGTCATCACTACCTACCCATAGAAGCCCTTCTTTAATAGGGCTCTCATTAGCTGCAAAAATGGTGCAGTAATATTCCACAGAGGTATTATCCTGGGTAATCGGACCTCCGCTGGAAACCAATTTCGTCGGATCATTCCTGGTTAAGTCACCGCTGAGCAATTTCCAGCTTTGCCCTTCATTCTCTGAAAGGTGAACATGATTGGAAAAGGTGTACAACTTTTTGGGATTGTGCCTGCTGAAAATTATAGGGAAATTCCATTGAAATCTATACTTCATTCCCTCGGCGCCATGCCCCATGGGGTTATCTGGCCATACATTAATTCCTCTTGCGGTATTGTTTTTATGGTTTACTCTGGTCAGATACCCATCGTAACTGCCGCCATATACAATATCATTATTGGTTGGATCAACAGCTATATGGGCAGATTCACCACCGGCTGTTGATTCCCAATCATCTTCATCAATACTACTCCCATCAGAACGATGATTTATCCGAAGTGTTGAATTGTCTTGTTGTGCAACATAAATACGATAGGGAAAAGCATTGTCTGTGGTCACCCGATAAAACTGTGCAGTTGGCTGATTGTAATAAGTGCTCCAGGTATCCCCTCCATCATAAGAAATTTGAGCACCCCCATCATCCCCGATTATCATTCGTTTAGAGTTTTCCGGAGCTATCCACAAATCATGATGGTCACCATGAGGAGCATTGAAAGTACTAAAGCTTTTTCCTCCATCGGTAGATTTATGATACCTCACATTTAGGACGTAAACCACATCCTGATCTTCTGTATCTGCATAGACTCTTGTATAATACCAGGCGCGTTGCCTTAACTTTCGCTCGCTGTTTATCTGGGTCCATTTTTTACCTCCATCATCTGATCTGTATAACCCGCCCTTTTCTTTGTGCTCTACAATTGCCCATACTCTCTCAGAATTCTTAGGTGATACCGTGACACCTATTATGCCCAGCGTATCCTTAGGGAAACCTTCATTCCTGGAAATCTCTGTCCAGGACTCTCCGCTGTCTGTACTTTTCCAAAGGGCAGAACCTTCCCCACCGCTACTTAGGCTATACGGTGTTCTTTTTGCCCGCCAGGTAGAGGCATACATTATACGAGGATTATTGGGATCTAATACCAGGTCCACAGCTCCCGCCTGATCATTTACAAAAAGAGTTTTACGCCAATTCTTTCCACCATCTGTACTTTTGTAAATTCCGCGATCCAGGGTAGGTTTATAAATATTACCAAGAACGGCTGCATAAATGATATTATGATCTTTTGGGTGTACACGGATCCTGGGTACGTGCCTACTATTTTTTAAGCCTGCCGAAGTCCAGGTTTTACCTCCATTTTCGGTTTTCCAGATGCCGTATCCCGAAGATACATTGCCCCGAAGTGTTTTCTCTCCCCCGCCAACATATATAACGTTCGGATCGCTCTTTGCCACTTCTACAGCACCTATGCTGCCTCCAAAATAACCGTCAGAAATATTCTCCCAACTGCGCCCACCGTCTGTAGTCTTCCAGACGCCACCTCCTGTTGCACCGAAATAAAAGAGATTAGGTTCTCCCGGCACTCCGGTAACCGCTGCAGATCTTCCTCCCCGAAAGGGCCCTACCAAGCGGTACTCCATACTGGAATACAAAGTCTCCGGAATAGGGTCGGTATAAGTAGATCTGCGTTTTTGGGCTTCTGTTGAAGGAGTTTGCAAGAAGAGCAACAGCAATAGTGCAACTGCTTTTGGGTATAAAGTTTTCATTTTTTATGCGTTGGAATTAGTCGAGCCTAAATGTAACAAAAAAACACAGCAAAGTTCACTAATAGGTACTATTCATTCAACCAAATACCATATATCTATTTAAACAATAGTTCTCTATACAGCGTCTATTTAAAACATCTTTTGCGCCAAATGTTGTGATACGAAAATAAAGCAGGCTGAACTTAACTAATGCTTATCTTTATGCGACAAGTTAGCTAAGCAATTCTACTGAAATTTTAATTACAAGCGCAACCCAAATGAAAATCCAATTAGAGAAGATAACTTTAGGCACCCTGATTGTTTGTATGGTCCTGCTGCTTGTTAACTGCTCTGACGAAATTAAGGACAATAGAGCTGCGATATCCGATAAGAACATCGCTCTTAAAACATGGGGCCATTATTTGGGTGATCCTCAGCGTACGCACTTCTCTTTACTTAATGAGATAGACACCAGTAATGTGCACCAACTTGGTTTGGCCTGGCAATATAGCAGTGGTGATGTCCCTGAGGGGAGAACCACTCAAATACAAACCAACCCTTTAATCCTTGGGGATAAGCTTTATGGGATTAGCCCAACAAATTCACTTTTCGCAATTGATGCAGGAACAGGCGAGAAACTTTGGGAATTCTCTCCTGAAATTGAAGATGGAACAGGTCTGGGATTAAGCAGGGGATTACTCAGCTGGCAATCGGATTCTGAAGAAAAATACAGGCTTTTTTACGCTTCAGGGCCCAGGTTATTTGCCATTGATGCAGATAGTGGCACCTTAATTACTTCCTTTGGCGCCAAAGGAAGTGTAGATCTAAGGGAAGGTTTGGGAAGAGACCCGGCCAAAGTGCCTATTGTAATGACCACCCCTGGGGTCATTTATGATGATCTGATTATAGTAGGACATAGAACATCTGAATCACCAGGAGCCGCCCCCGGACATATCAGAGCTTTTAATGTTCTCACGGGGAAAAGGGAGTGGATCTTTCATACCATTCCTCAACCCGGTGAATTTGGATATGAGTCCTGGCCCAGGGAAGCCTATAAAACTGCCGGCGGAGCAAACAATTGGGCGGGTATGGCGCTTGATAACGACAGGGGTATCGTATATGTCCCAACAGGCTCGGCAGCATTCGACTGGTATGGTGGTGATAGGATTGGAGACAATTTATTTGCCAACACACTATTGGCCCTGAATGCCAGAACAGGAGAAAGAATCTGGCATTTTCAGATGGTAAAACACGACATTTGGGACCGGGATTTACCAGCCCCACCCAACCTGGTAGATGTTGAGCAAAATGGCGAAATAATCCCGGCAGTAGCACAAATTACTAAAAGTGGTCATGTATTTGTCTTTAACAGGCTTACAGGGGAGCCTCTTTTTCCTATTGAGGAAAAGCCTTATCCCAAGACCACCTTAGAAGGTGATACTGCCGCAAGTACACAGCCCTTACCAACAAAACCAGCACCATTTTCAAGGCAAATCCTAAGAGCAGAGGACCTTTATGCTCCGAATCAGCCTGCGTTTGTTGATGATTTTATCGATAAGGATCAAAACATCAGTCCTCCTACTGTAAAAGAAAAGCTGGCAGGAATTACTTCTGAGGGGCAATTCATACCCATTGATACCAAAGGGGTAATTCTTTACCCCGGAGCTGATGGCGGTGCAGAATGGGGAGGAGCTGCCGTAGATCCAAGAAACGGAATAATGTATGTCAACGCCAATGAAATGGCCTGGATTGTCAGAATGGCAAAAGTGAGGGGGAAAGATGGTAAAAAACTAGGTAAAGGAGAAACACTTAGTCAGATTCACTGTGCCAGATGTCATGGAGGAGAATTACAGGGCCTTGGAGCAATCCCTGAACTGCAAAATGTCGATAAGAGATTAGCGCCAGACCAGATAGCAGCAATTATTGCCAAGGGAAAAGGAGCAATGCCTGGCATGCCCAGCCTCAATGAGAATGAAATAAGTGCCCTTGTAGATTTTTTAAGTGGAATAGAAACAGAGAAGAAACAAAACGAGGATGGAGATCATAGAACAGAAAAAGCAAACGGATTGGCCTATGCAATCGTAGGCTTTGGCAGATTTAAAGATAACAGAGGATACCCTGTAATGCACCCGCCCTGGGGCACCCTCAATGCAATTGATTTAAATACCGGGGAATATCTTTGGAAAGTCCCCCTGGGTCATGAAGCATCTTTGAACGACCCGGAAGTTCCGGTTAGTGGAACAGAGAATTACGGAGGACCTGTCATTACTGCCGGAGGTGTGCTTTTTATCGCGGCGACCAAAGATGAGAAATTAAGGGCGTTTAATATGAGGAATGGCAAAAAACTATGGGAAACTGATCTACCTGCAGGAGGTTATGCCACCCCCGCCACCTACGAAATCAATGGGAAACAATTCTTAGTGATTGCATGTGGTGGTGGAAAAATGGGCACCCCTTCCGGAGCCAACTATATGGCTTTTACACTTAACTAATTTGAGACAATGAAAATATTTAAATTAATTATCGCCAGCTTTATTTTAGGGGCAATGGCCAGTTGCGAAAACACTACTAAAAAATTAGGCGACTTTAAATTATTACCCCAGGCACAGCAATTTGACATTACCGGGGTTTCTGATCTGGAGGTATCCGAATTAAAACACTATTACCTTCCTGAAGAATTGAAGTTAGCCGCTGGCACAGCGCTTTTATCCAGTATGCTGCCCGTTGATAATACCTCTGATGCAGAATTACTTCTGGCCATAGATAACAATTCGGCTCTTAAGTCTGAAGGTTATTCCCTTACTATATCGGAGCATCAAATTACCATTAATGCAAAAGACATGGCCGGTCTGCGTTATGGCCTGATGAGCCTTGAACAATTAGTTCAGGATGCTGAAGAACAACAAGTAAATCTTCCCTTGTGCAGTATTGAAGATTTTCCAATGCTTGCATACCGGGCTGTTCAACTAGATGTAAAACATCACAGAGAAAAAAAAGAATACTACTATAAAATTATCGATAAGCTGGCAAGCTATAAAGTAAATGCCATTATCCTGGAATTGGAGGACAAAATTAAATATCAGAGACAAGCTCTAGTTGGTTCAGAAGACGCCCTGAGCATTGCGGAATGGAAAGATTTAAGCGAATACGCTATGGCGCGCAACATTGAAATCAGCCCATTGGTACAAGGCCTTGGTCATGCCTCATTTATTCTTAAACACGATAAGTACAAATCATTAAGGGATGATCCTGATAGCGATTGGGCCTTTAATCCGCTGGATCCTAAAACTTATGAAGTACAGTTTAACCTATATAAAGATGCGATGGAGGCTACCCCATATGGCAGGTACCTTCACGTAGGGGGTGATGAAGTGCACACTACAGGTAGGGGAAGTGGAAAATCGGCACTGGAACTGCAACTCACATGGCTTAACAAGGTGTGTAAGTTTGCAGAAGACAACGACCGGATTCCTATATTCTGGGATGATATGCCGCTGAAACATGCAGGTGTTTACAGGGCAATGTTTCAACCAGAATTAAGTAAAGCCGAAGTAGAAGCGATATGGGCAGAAAATGAACACAAGCTGTCAGAATTTCTGGATCTTTTTCCCAAAAATTGCATCTATATGCGCTGGAATTACGCATCTCCTCAGACGCTGGGAAATACCAAAGCTATGGACTGGTTCCAAAAACACGGAATGCAGGTAATGGGCGCCACTGCCGGTCAACGAAGATGGATATTAATGCCACAGGACGGTGGAAATCTGGATAACATTAGATCATTTGCAAAAAGCTCCATAGAGCAAAATTTAAATGGATTATTACTTACACTTTGGGATGATGATTCTCCACATTTTGAATTATACTGGCGTGGTATCCTTGCTTTTGCAGAACAAACCTGGGCTGGAGTGGAAAGAGACAAAAATGAATTATTAGCTACATACAGGCAACGAGAATTTGGGCATGCCGTATCTGGAGACAACTATGCGTTTGTTGATCAATTGGAAACTCCGGTAACATTTCTTGGACGGGCCCTGACTAAGGATATTGACCGAAGACAACTAGCCACTACTAAAGATCCGATCGTAACAGCAATTATCGACCTCCCAGATCGCAATCTTCCGCAAAAATGGAGTACTACACATAAAAGTCAATTGGAGCAAGCCGAGATTATGCTCGCCATTTCGGATAGCGTTGCATCAAAAATTGAGGGAATAAAAAACAAAGCCATAAGAAATAGATATACATTGGATATATATGAGCAGGTAAATCTATTGTCCCAATTTGCTCCCAAAGCGTTACTTGCTCTTCGCGACTATGACATAGCTGGTAATGAGGAACTGGCCCTCGCTAAACTTAAAGAGATTCGCCAGTTGAAGTCAGAATTTGAAAAAATCCGGGCTACCCTCGAAGAAGTTTACGGGCAATCACGTATACTTTCCAAACCCGAAAACTACATATTAGATCAGGACCATCATACCCATTTAGCCAATCAGACCCGCAACTTTGATTGGCAGTTTAATGCGGAAATTCTCTTTTTGGAAAAGTTAGAAAGCGAGTTGTTAAACCAAGCCAATACACAATAACCAAACTATTTAAAATCAATGTTAAAATGAAAAAGCTCAACCGAAGAAATTTTATACGAAAAACTTCCCTGGCCGGGGCAGCAATAAGTATGGGTCCAGTGGCGGTTAAGAGCGCTGAATATGCCAAAAGACCATCAGCCGCTGAATATATGGGAGATTTTGTTGCTCCAAAATTACCTACAATTCGCGCAGCTTTTATTGGGGTTGGCGCCAGGGGTCCCGGGCATATGAAGTTCTTTGCCAATTTGCCAGGAACCGAAGTAGTTGCCATTAGTGATCTTTATGAGGATCTGGCCAAGAAATGGGCGAATGTGGCCGAGGAGATTGGAGGCGGGAATCGCCATAAACAGATTGCTACATATTTCGGTGGTGAAAATCAATGGCAGCTAATGCTTAAAGAAGTAAAACCAGATGTTGTGTTTATTGCCACCAATTGGGCCAACCATGCACCTATGGCAATAGCAGCTATGAAAAACGGGGCTCATGCCTTTGTAGAAGTCCCTATTGCAGTTACCCTTAAGGAAATGTGGGATATTGTGGACGCTTCGGAAGCTACCAGGAAACATTGCATGATGATGGAAAATGTGAATTATGACAGGGATGAATTGATGTTCCTTAATATGTGCAGACAAGGTATCCTGGGCGACATATTACATGCCGAGGCAGCATACATTCATGAATTAAGAGGACAGATGCAACAGGTTGAAAGAGGCACAGGCTCCTGGAGAACCCATCATTATGCAAATAGAAATGGCAATTTATATCCCACCCACGGTCTTGGCCCAGTGGCACAGTATATGAGTCTGGCAAGGCAAGAAGATAATTTTGAATCGCTGGTTTCTTTTTCAACCCCTTCACTGGGACGAAAGGCCTATGCACAGAATAATTATCCATCAGACCACCAGTGGAACCAACTAGAGTACAAGGGTGGAGATATGAACACTTCCATAATTAAAACTACGCTGGGGCGTACCATTATGGTGCAATGGGATGAAACAAGCCCCAGGCCATATTCGCGCCTTAATCTTGTACAGGGAACTAAAGGAACCCTGGCCGGATTCCCAACCAGAGTGGCATTGGAAGGCGGAATTGAAGGCGTAACAGATGATCATCACAGCTGGGCTCAGGGAGATCAGTTGGAAGTCCTATACGAAAAATACGATCATCCATTATACAAAAGGCTGAATCAAAAAACCAAAGATAGTGGTCATGGTGGCATGGACGGGATGATGATGTACAGAATAGTTGAATGCCTTCAAAATGGATTGCCCATAGACCAAAATGTTTACGAGGGCTGTCATTGGAGTGCTGTGGGCCCCTTAAGTGAAATTTCTGTGGCTAATGGCGGCGCGCCTCAGGCCTTTCCGGATTTCACAAGAGGAAATTGGAAATCTACCCAACCCCTTGGAATAATAACTTAATTAACAACGACATGATTAGAAAAATTGCATTTTTAGTGCTCATCGTCTCCATTTATGCTTGTAAGAGCGAAACAAAAAAAGCACTCCCCGATACGGAAGATAAAACCGAAACAACCGCCACAGATGATGACTGGATATATTTATTTGATGGCAGTAGTACTGAAGGCTGGAGAGCATATAATGGGGAAGAACTGCCTCCAGGTTGGATTGTAAAAGATGGGGAACTCACTTTTGATACCCAACTCGGCTTAGAACAAGATTATAAAGGCGGTAAAGACATCATCTACGGAGCAGAAGAATTTGAAAATTTTGAATTGTATTTGGAATGGAAACTTCCGGAAGGTGGTAATAGTGGAATATTTTATCACCTTAAGGAAGGTTATGGAGGACCTCCTGAAGTTTCCCCGGAATATCAGCTTATAGACGATGAAAACTACGCCAGAATGCATGATCTTACAGCATATAATACCAGTTTGGGATATACCGAAAAGCCAGAGGAGTTGAAACCTTTGCAACAAACTGCTTCAGATTATGCCATGCATGCTGCAAACCCAGATGAAAAGATCTTGCACCCGGTTGGAGAGTGGAATTCTTCCAAAATCGTATTTACACCTGAAAAGGTAGAACACTGGCTTAACGGAAAAAAAGTCCTATCTTTTGTCCCCTGGTCAGATGAATGGTATGAAAAGAAGAATTCTGACAAATGGAAAAACAGTGAGGATTACGGCAAGTATAGATCTGGCTATATTGGTCTGCAAGACCATTCCAGTCCCATCTGGTTCAAAAACATAAAAATCAAGAAATTATAATTAAAAGAATTGAAAATGAATAAAAGGGATTTTATTAAGAAGAGTAGTTTAGGGGTACTTGGGGTTGCCCTGGCACCCTCACTAATTGGCAAAATGGGTCCTCATAACCGATTGAGAACAGCTCATATTGGTGTGGGAAATATGGGAGGAGAAGATCTGAAAGCTATTTCTTCTCATAAACTTGTTGATGTTACTGCATTGGTTGATGTAGATGCTAACAATCTGGCTGCCGCTCATAAAATGCACCCTAAAGCAAAAGTGTTTTCGGACTATAGAGTGATGTTAAAGGAAATGGCTGATGATATTGACGCCGTTATTGTATCCACACCAGATCATACCCACGCCCCGGCGTCTATGATGGCTATGAACATGAATAAACCGGTGTATTGTCAAAAACCCCTAACCCATCATGTATCTGAGGCAAGGGCAATGAAAAAACTTGCTACTGAAAAGAATCTGGTTACTCAAATGGGTATTCAGGTACATTCTTTCTATGATTATAAATTGGCGACTTTGCTTATTCAGTCAGGAATCATAGGAAAAGTACATACCGTTAGAGCATGGTCTCCCAAAAATTGGGGGTATGATGGTAAAGCTCCTAAAGGAAACGATCCCGTACCTGAAACATTAGATTGGAATCTTTGGTTAGGCACCTCTTCGGAGCGGCCTTATAAAAAAGGTGTTTATCATCCAGGGAATTGGCGGAAATTAATGGATTACGGATGTGGTACTCTTGGAGATATGGGAGTGCATATATTTGACACTCCTTATAATGCCCTGGAGTTAGATGTGCCAAGGACAATTAAAAATGAATGCAGAAAACCAACAGGATTTGGTTATCCGGAGAATAACATCGTTACTTATGAATTTCCCGGCACCAAACATACGGGCGACGCTCTTAAGTGGGTTTGGTATGATGGCCCTGGAGCTCCTGCTGAGCATGAAGATCTGAAGTTGCCAATGGCCAATAAGAAATCCGATAAAACTGATAAGGTTTCAGAAAAGCGGGAGGCAAGCGTGGAAGAAAAAATGTCTCTTGAGACCAAAACTACAGGGCAGGGACAATTGCCAGAACAAGGAGCTATGTTCATTGGGGAAAAAGGAAGATTGCTTTTACCTCACTTTATGGAGTTACCTAAGAAAATTGTAGATGGTGAATATGTGGACATATCTGCAGAAATAAGCGCAGTTGAAAAAGCCCACAATATGGGGAAACCTATACGGAATTATGCTTCGGAGGGGCCAAAACACTATCATCAATTTGTGGAAGCCTGTTTGGGAAGAGGTGAGTGTACCGCACCATTTTCTTATGCTTCCAGACTTACAGAGACCATTCTGCTTGGCGTCATAGCCGGGCGTTTCCCGAACCAGACTTTACATTGGGATGCAGCCACTGCAAAATTTTCTGAAGAAGAAGCAAATCAATATTTAGAATCTCCTTACAGGGAATTTTGACAATTCGGGAATGACAAGAGTATTCCTGTTACTGTTTTTATTGCAAGGGTCATTTTTATTTTCACAAAAAACGGCTCTCCTTAAATGGTGGAATCCTGAAGCCTCCGAATTCAATGTTATCGAAGGTCGGGCCTGGCCTGCCGAAGTGCTTTCTCCTTATGACAGACTTCCGGCAAGAGCCCAAAAAAAAGTACGTGAAGCGGTATGGAATTTGTCCAGACACCCTACGGGCTTAAAAATCAGATTCAGGTCCAATGCCGAAGAAATAGTTGTCAGGTATTCAGTAAAAGGTGAATATAGCATGAATCATATGCCAGCTACAGGAGTTAGCGGTGTTGATCTTTACGCAAAAAACAGCGATGGCCAATGGCTTTGGGCCAATGCAAGAAGAAGCTTTGCAGATACGGTTACCTATCGTTTTAATGGACTTAGGGGCAATGATCGTTATCATGCTCTTGGAAGGGAATACCGCCTAAACCTGCCTTTATTCAACGCGGTGAGCTGGCTAGAAATAGGGGTAGCCAAAGATAGCTACTTTGAACCCCTTCCAGTGAGAAAAGAAAAGCCTATTGTAGTGTATGGGACCTCCATTGCCCACGGTGCATGTGCCTCCAGGCCTGGAATGGCCTGGACCAATATCCTCAGCCGTGAACTGGACCGCCCTTTGATAAATCTTGCCTTCTCAGGGAATGGAAGGTTAGAAAAAGAGCTGATAGACCTCATGCCAGAGATAGATGCAAAACTCTACATTCTGGATTGTCTACCCAATCTTTGGCGCGAAGAGCAGTACGATGATCTGGAATTGGAAAATAAAATTCTCAATGCTGTGCGCCAACTAAAAAAGAGCAACCTCAACGTCCCTATTCTCCTCACTGAACATGCCGGGTATACAGACGGATTTATACGGCCTGGTCGACTGCAACTGTATACCAGGGTAAATGCTATTCAAAAAAGCGCCTTTAAAAAGTTACTAAATGAAGGCATATCTGAGCTCTATTATCTCAGCTATGAAGAATTAGGCTTGCAATTAGACGATATGGTAGATGGCACTCATCCGAACGATTTGGGGATGATGCGCTACGCAAAGGCATATGAAAAGAAGTTGCGCACAATTTTAAAAGAGCCAAAGGGAAAGGCCTCTACCATGCAACCAGTTTCTCAATATCGCGAACCTGAGAATTATGATTGGGAAAATCGGCATAGAGAAATCGTGGAGATGAATGCTGCCATTCCGCCTAAAACAGTGTTTTTTGCAAATTCAATAATTCACTTTTGGGGCGGCCTGCCAAGAACAAAAATTGCAAGAGAAGAAACCTCCTGGGAAGAAATTTTTACCCCTCTTGGAGTTCGTAATTTTGCTTATGGCTGGGATAGAATTGAAAATGTTCTATGGCGCGTTTATCATGGAGAACTAGATGGCTTTACTGCAGAACGTATTATTGTGATGATTGGGACCAACAATCTGCACTTAAATACAGACAAAGAAATTATTAACGGCCTGGAATTATTACTTAAAGCGATACGTGCCAGACAACCAAATGCAGAACTTAATTTACTTGGTTTACTTCCAAGGAGAAATCAAGAAGATAGGGTCGCCAACTTAAATATTAGGATTGCCTATCTGGCACAAGAGTTGGATTTAGTATATGCTGATTTAGGAACAAAATTTCTTGATAAAAATGATACAATTAATGAATCCCTGTTTTCTGACGGATTGCATCCAAACCAGGCAGGATATCTGGTACTAAGAGAAGATCTGCTCCAATTGCTAAACAAATGAAATAAATGTTTTAAGCTGTAAACACAATGACCTGTGCTTTTATAATACATCTTGTTACTACTTTCTTCATGTGCGGGGTTTGTTGGTTTGTTCAGATAGTTCACTACCCACTTTTTAAGGAAATAGGGGAAACCCACTTTACAAAATACATAAATGAAAACTATAGAACGGCCTGGATTGTCGGACCAATAATGCTTTTAGAACTAGGCAGCGGACTCTGGTTTATCTCCGAGAAATTCAGCATCTTTTTTATCATTAATATGGTCTGGCTGGGAATTATTTGGGTGAGTACATTTGCCATACAGATGCCATTACACAGGAAACTATCTAAACAGTACAACCATAAACATCTGCGCCTTTTAGTGCGGACCAATTGGATCAGAACTGTATTCTGGAGTCTGCGATCTGTACTATTAATCTATTATATAATTAATGCGAACTTCTCTTCAGATATATTTTAATAAGGAGCGTTGTGAAATTGATTACATTTAAACTTCACAAAAGAAAAACCTGCACTATGAAAAGTACAAATTATACTACACTTAAGCATCTGATTTGTTTAATCGCTTTAATTGCTTTCTATGCCACTACGAGCGCGCAAAATACTTCTTTTGTCTATGGAGATCCGCTACCGGATGCCCCCGAATTATCTAAAAGCGGGGAATATAATATTGGGGTAAGAACATTGAATGTGGTTAACCCAGGACAAATTGATATCCTGAACTCTAAAGACGGCCAGGATCCATTATACGATCGCAGGCTCATATTGGAAATATGGTATCCTGCGGCAGCGGCAAATAATGACAGGACCATAAACTATAATGAATTAATGGGCACGGCCGGTGATAGCTTAAGGCCATTAGTTCCTTTTAAATTTAAGGGTCGGGCTATTCGCGATGCCCTGCCAAAATCTAATATGGGGTCCTTCCCATTAGTGATTGTTTCGCATGGCTATGTCGGCTCCAGATACCTGATGACCTATTTAACAGAGAATCTGGCCTCCAAGGGATACATTGTCGTGGCCATTGACCATACAGATTCTACCTTTAGAGATGCAAATGCTTTTCAAAGTACCCTTTTAAACAGAGCAAAAGACGTACGGTTTGTTCTTGATAAAATGGCTGCACTTGGCGACCCTGATGGCGGGGATGCGCTTGCGGGCATTATTGACGCAAATAATACCGGGATTCTTGGATATTCTATGGGGGGATATGGGGTGCTAAACGTAGCTGGAGCAGGTTATAGTGATGGGCTATCGGGCTTTTTTACAGGAATGACTGGTGGTAGTACTGCTATTACGGGCTTAGCCGCAAGCAATCCTGAATATCAGGAACAAAACGATCCAAGAATCAAAGCCGTAGTTGCATTCGCCCCATGGGGAATGGCAAGAGGAGTTTGGGATGCCGAGGGCCTAAAAGGTTTAAAAACTCCAACATTTTTCGTTGCTGGCAGCCAGGATGATATCTCCGGATACGAAAATGGTATTAAGGCCATTTATAATGGAGCGATAAACGCCCAACGCTATTTACTCACCTACAAAAATGCCAGACATAATGTTGCGCCTAATCCCCCGCCCGCAGAATCCCTGGCTCCCGGATTAAATATTGATGAATATTACAGGTATGCAGATTCTACCTGGGACCAGCGAAAAATAAACAATGTTAACCAGCATTTTGTTACTGCCTTTCTAGGGGTTCATTTAAAGGGCGAAGATCATTCTAAATACCTTGAAATACCTGAAAATTCCAATGAAAAAGATTGGCCGGGTTTTAAACCACGTTCCTCTACAGGAATGGAGTTGCTATATTCGTCAGCATCCGAATAATGAAAAAGACCGATTATTGAGTGTTTTAAGTTTATAATGTTCAGAGCGGATCAGGGGTATTGTCTTTGCTGATTCCTCAAAAAACGACCTGGACAGGTGCATTAGGCCGGGGCCATGTAACAATTTGCGCTAATTTGCTACCTATCTATTGATAATGTTATCGAGATGCCTCAAACAAAAACCCTTTCTTCAGAAGATCTTCGCAGCCTGAAATGGTCGAAACAGAAAATGGAAGACATTGGTTGGGCCATGAAAGGGCTCAATAAGATGGGCAATGTCATAGAAAGTAAGATTGAACTATTACCTCAAAAACAACAAAAGTGGTTACAGCAGCTTTCCTACAAGGTTTTGCATTCAGTTGTTAAGAGCAATTTGTTGACGATGAAAAATGGGAAAGCAAAACAGCTTCCCCTTAATAAAACATATAAGGCTCTGGTAACAACTTCGGGGGCCGTAGGAGGGGCCTTTGGAGCTGCCGCTTTCGCAGCAGACCTCACCCTGACTACCAAGCTTATGATGCGCTCTATCATGGATATCGCACGGGCAGAAGGTGAAGATTTGGATGCCTTAGACACCCAACTTGCCTGCCTTCAGGTATTCGCCTTAGGGGGTAAATCTAAACACGATGACAGCCTTGAAACAGGTTATTACGCTTCGCGGATTGCAATTAGTACTACAGTTAAAGGCGGTGCAAAAGCATTACAAGGATTAATTGCCGGGTCTACAAACCCACTGCTAAAAGTAATAGCTGCAGTTGCTGCCAGATTTAGTGTACAGGTTTCAGAAAAATTTGTGGCCCAGGCTATTCCTGTCATTGGAGCCGCTGGCGGTGCCTCGGTGAATTTAGCATTTATGCAGCACTTCCAGCGGATGGCTGAAGCCCATTTTGCAATAAGGAGATTAGAAAGGAAATATGGCGCCAATGTTGTTAGGAGATCTTATGAAAATATCTGAGTTTAATATCAAGGCAAACCCAATTTAGAATATGCTTGGTGTTTGGGGAAGAATAATTCATATCTTTTAAGTTTATACATCATTCTTAAACGAAACTTAACTCTATCTAACCTATGCGGGCTGCAATAATTTATCGTCTTAACGTGCTGGGGCTTTTACTTTTTATGGTCCTTGGCTGTAAAGACATTAATAAAAAAGACGCTCTGGCCCTTGCCAATTACAAACCAAATCTACCTGCACAAAGTACAGATAATAGCCCTAACCTGAAATGGAAAAAGTGGGTTAACTCAGCTTTAGATTCCCTACCCCATTTATATACGGAAAATGCCTATAAAATTGCTTCGGATGGGACTATAATTCAAGGTAAGGCGGCACTATTAGACCATTACAAAAAGCAAGAATTTCAAATAGAAGAAATACGCACCAAAATAAGAATTACAGCAGTTTTGAATACTACCATACAGTATGAAATAGGTGGTTTCAGCACCACGGATAAAGCGGATTACTCCCATCTCATTATATGGAGAAAGGGGGATGGAGTCCTGAAAAGAGAGCTCGAAATGATCGTGAAAGGATCTGCTGACGTACCAACATCTGCTTTAAATGAGATAGAAAAAAGAAGGGAAGAATGGATAAGATTATGCCAGCTTCACAAAGCGGAGGATCTGGTGAATGCTTTGTATTCTGAACATACTTTATATTACAATCACAGGCCGATGATAATTGGTAGAAATGCTGTTATTCAGGAGTATCAATATATGAACAACCCCAATTACAATTTGCATTTAACCCCTATTGAAATAAAATTGGTAAGTCCAAATATAGCTTATGAAATAGGGCAATGTTCGGGGTCATATCCCGGCAATTATGTGCTGATCTGGCATAAGGCATTAGACGGTGAATGGCGCATATTAATGGATTCTAATATCTGACTACCTATTCTGAAACAAAGACATTGAAATTTAACCCGGTACATATTATTTATGTACTACCCTACTGATTCGCTCAAATTAATGGACTACCTTTATTAATACGAGAACTACCCATTTGAACAGGCATGAAAATACTTTTGCTTTCTATAGGAACCAGAGGTGATATGGAGCCCTTCCTTGCCATAGGAGAGCAGCTAAGTCGTCTTGGACATGAAATTGTATGTGCTTTTCCGGAACAGTTCAGGAGCCTTGTAGAGGATAGCGGATTTCGTTTTTTGTCATTGGGGAAAGAATTTATTGAAATGCTGGAGAGTCCGTTTGGGAAGGCTGCCATGGGTGGAAGTGCCACAACCTGGAAAAAAATCAACGCCTATATAAAACTTGCCAAAACTTTTGCTCCTATGCGAAAGCGTCTGATGGTTAGACAATTTACCATCCTGGAAGAAGAGTCTCCTGATAGATTGGTATACCACGCCAAGGCGGTATATGGATATATCTGGGAGCTAACACATCCCGGACAAAATGTACTGATCTTCCCTGTGCCCTATACCATGCACCCGGCAAAAGAGTACAGCCATATCGTCTTTAACAGGAATCTGGGCTCACTGGGAAATATACTTTCTTATAAACTAGCCCGGCTGGGACTGGTTAAAACTATAGTTAAAGACGCAAAGGCCCTTAGTTTGCCCTATAGAATTACGCCAAGGCTTGCGAGAAAAGCTCTGGACACCAATAAAGCGGCATACACTTTATCGCCAAGCTTGTTTACAAAACCTGAAAGCTGGCCAGACCACGCAAAAGTACTTGGTTACCACGAACGCAATAAAAATATCAATTGGGAACCCGATACTGCACTTCAGGCATTCCTCCGGGAACACAGCAAATTCCTGCTCATCACTTTTGGCAGCATGACCAACCCAAATCCCGTTCAAAAAACTCAACTCATTGTTAGAAAACTAGAACAATTGGGGATTCCTGCAATAATCAATACTGCCGGGGGTGGATTAGTAAAAATTGATGACTTGGATTCCTCTTTAATTGTTTTTGTACATCGGATTCCCTATGATTTTATTCTTCCAAAAACCTATGGTATTGTGCATCATGGCGGCTCGGGAACTTCACATATGGCGGTAAAACACGGCTGTGTATCGCTCATCATTCCCCATATTATAGATCAATTTTTCTGGAATAAGCTACTTTCCGGGAAAGGTGTGGGGCCAAAAGGACCATCAATTACAAATTTAGATGCTAAAAATATTGGCCCGCTTCTCTCTGCACTTTGGTCCGATGCTGTTTACAAAGAAAATTCGAAGCAACTTGCTGCTGAAATGGCTAAAGAGCAATTTGAAGATAAACTAGCCGCATTTATTTTAGGGAAATCAAATTAGAAATCTATTTTCTATAATAGCGTACCGATAGCACAGTAACCCTATTGGGGTGCTTTTCTATTGTTCATAAAAAAACCCTTCCGGATGGAAGGGTTATTAGTAAGCTGTATCATACTTATTTCCACTGGCCCATACGTATCCTTAATCCGGAACGTACCAAATGAGATTCACCGTTAGTCGCTAAAAATGTTTCCCAGACTTTATCCGCAGCTGCATTTTCTGCTTCAGTTCTCATGGCACCGGCACCACCGATAGCTCCTTTGAAATCTTTATAGCCCTGGATGACCCAGCGATTTTCTCCCTCAGGTGAGACCCCGGAAGTAAAATTCCCCATTAATCCAAGCATTCCCGCCGGTGTATTAGCCGCAAGGACCTTCTTATAGGCCGCATTCCATTTCCCCCCATCTTCGGCATGAACTATATAATACCTCTGAAAAGGAAAGTCCTGATCCATATCTCCCTGATGCCCAAGAAGGGTTCCCATCCGGGAGCTGTGCCCATCTTTAATATGCTGGTTTAGCTGAACTAAAAACAATTGCCATGCAGTACCTCCATCCTGGCCGTACATATTACCCAAATCATCTAATGATCCGGAAAAAACAATGGCGTGGGTAAAGTTGTTGGCATTATCATTAAAATGATTTTCCCATAATGATACTGTAACCCCTGCCGGTTGGTTAGCAGAATAATAGTCGTTAGTTAATTTGTAAACCGTCCCTACCTGATCGGGTTCTACAATAAATTGATAACTGGTCCAATAGCTCTCTTGTGAATAAACTACACAGGCCATAAATAGCAATGCGCAAAAAATTAATTTTTTCATTGGTGGTTATTTTTGATTATTAGAGTTATAAGTTACTAAATATTAGCTATTTATAATGATAAATCAAAAATAATATTGTTAGGTTTATAGCTACTTTTTACGGCGTAAATACTTACATTTTTGAAATTTCTATGTGTTATTTATTCAGGGAGGTCTTCCTGATTAGTAACTAAAGTTGTTTTTATCTCTTTGTTGAGATAGTACCCCGTAACTAAAGTTGCAAGGACATCAGAAATGGGAAAAGAGATCCATACGCCAAGTTCTCCAAGAAAATACGGCAAGATCAGTATTAAGGGAATAAAGAAGAACCCCTGTCTCGTTAAGGTCAAAAGCAAAGCGGGAATGGCTTTTCCAATAGCCTGAAAATAGGCTGCACCAATCAGTTGTATTGCAATTATTGGTGTAGCAGCAAAAACCCAGCGCATTGCTGAGGGAGCATGTTCCAAAACAAAAGCATTGGTTGCCAGTTCCATGGTAGACATATCTGATCTGCTACTTAAAAACAAGCCCGCAATTTCTCCTGGAAATATCATCAGGCCCATAAACACCAGTGTTGCGACAAATGCCGCATACTTAATTGCAGTGTTGATAGATTCTTGTACCCTTCGGTATTTTTTAGCCCCGTAGTTATACCCGGCGATGGGTAGAAAGCCCTGTGTTACTCCAAATACAGGAAATAGGGCAAACATTAGCATCCTGCCAATAATGGCATATACGGCAATCATTGCTTCTCCTCCAAGATCAAAAAGGATATTATTCATTAGCAAGTAAGTAATACTCACCACAGCTTGTCTGGAAAGTGTTACTATTCCCAGGGAAGTAATTTCCTTAAGTATCGGTCCATTTAACGAGAAGTGCGGAAGTCTGAGCTTAAGTTCAGAATCTTTGGAAAGAAAGAAATAGACTATATATGCGAAACATAATAAATACCCTGCAGTGGTTGCCCAGGCAGCGCCTGCCATACCCCAATCAAATACATAGATAAAAATATAATCAAGCAAAAGGTTCCCCACTGAAGGAATGATCATGGCGTTCATTGCAAACTTCGGTTTTCCTTCGGCCCGGATTACAGTATTACCCATCATGCAAAGTGCCAGGAACGGCACTCCATACAATACTATGGTGTAATAGGTTTTTGCAGGATCAAAAATGGCCCCTTTACCTCCAAAGGCTGGTATTAGATCATCTACATAATACAAACCCAGAATAACCATAACTACCGTAAGCAATAGGGTTATGGTAATCTGGTTGCCAAAGGTTTTCAAAGCTTTTGGTTTGTTTTCTGCACCTAGCGCCCGGGAAATAATACTACTACCACCAATGCCTATTGCCATCCCCAGGGCGGCTATAAAAAAGGAAACCGGCAATACTACATTAATGGCTGCTATGGCTATGGAACCAATCCAATTCCCAACAAAAATTGAATCGACCAGGATATTCAAACTCATAACCAGAATTCCGATAGAGGCCGGCACAGCCTGTTTTATCAGTAGTTTCCCTATCGGTTCTGTTCCTAATTGGTCTGATAAAACTCTGGTCATAGGCCTTTTGAATCTCGACAAATTTTCGTCAATAATAGGATGGTACTATTCTGTCTCTTTAGAATAGCTTGCATTAAAAAATCAATAGCGCCGGAGGCTTGCTAGAATGCGGGTAATGCATCGGTGTTTTGCCATTCCTGAATCCAGTTTGCCATAACTTTTACCCAGGCATCACTATCGTTTAAACAGGGAATGTGTATATAATTATTACCCCCTGCTTCCATAAACTGCTCTTTACCTTCCATGGCGATTTCTTCGAGGGTTTCTAAGCAATCACTTACAAAGGCGGGCGTAATGACGGCCAAATTTCCCTTGCCCTCCCCGGCCAAACGTTCAAACTCAAAATCTGTATATGGTTTTAACCATGGATCATTAGGTAAACGGCTCTGGAACGAGTTACTTACCTTGTTCTCTGGTAAACCCAAATGTGCTACCACCTTTTTTGTTGTATCAAAACATTGATGCCTGTAACAGCTGTGATGCGCTACAGAATTCGTGTTGCAGCATTGCCCATCTATTTTACAATGAAATTTAGTAGGATCAGATTTTCTGATATGTCTTTCGGGTATGCCGTGATATGAGAACAGGATATGGTCATAATCAAAACCTTCTAAGCCTTTGGAAATACTTTCTGACAATACCTTGATATAATCCTTATTTTTATAAAACGCAGGTAAGGTTGTGAGTTCCATTTCCGGAAAGTAGCGCTGCTGCTCTTCCATAACCTTTACAACCACCGTTTCATACGAGCTCATAGCGTAATGGGGGTACAAAGGGACCAATAGCGTTTCCGTAACCCCTTTATCAGCCAGTTCTTTCAATGCATTTTTTATAGTCATGCTACCATAGCGCATGCCCAATGCGACGGGGATTTGGGTGTTAGATTTTAATTTGGTCTGGAACCGCTCCGATATCACAACCAGAGGCGATCCTTCTTCCCACCAGATTTTGGAATAGGCTTCAGCAGATTTTTTTGGCCTGGTTCTGAGGATGATCCCCCTAACAATAAGATTTCTAAGCCATTTGGGCACATCAATCACCCTTTCGTCCATCAGGAACTCATCCAGGTAGGGTTTAACATCTTTAGGTGTCGGACTGTCTGGCGACCCAAGATTCACCAATAATACTCCCTTCATTCATTTCAATTTTTGCTGCGTAAAAATACGACATGCAAGGAAATTCCGTTAGTATTAAGCAAACAGATTTCTAATTCTGGTATAGGGAATATCAATACCATCCGGAGAACTTAACTTAAAGTGTTGTTAATTGTGAATCTCTTTGCAATAAAGCCTGCATGATTGGGCTAATTTATCCTAAATCTCGAACTGCATGCGTTTAACCATCGCGATAATCATTCTTTGTTTTTGTTCGCCAATTTTTGCCCAGGAGAAAAACAGCCTTCTTTGGGAGATTTCCGGTAATGGTCTGGAAAAGACGTCTTATCTATATGGCACTATGCATGTAAGCAAAAAAATTGCCTTCAGATTGGATGATGTCTTTTATGAAGCCCTTGATAAAAGTGAGAAAGTAGCATTGGAATCGGACCCGGCAACCTGGCTCGAAAACGACTCTAACATGACTAGTTCGGGCTATTCTCAAAACAATGGTTTTATCCCCAAAGGGTTTTATTTCAGAAATTTCACAATAAGCCCTCCTACAAAGGAACAACTGGCCGGGTACCTGGCCTTTGAAGACAGGCTGGTGAATAACATTCTATACAGAACCAATGAGTACTCGCAGAATTTTGAGGAGGAGACCTATTTAGATATGTTCATCTATCAGGCCGGAAGTAAGTTTAACAAACCTGTAATTGCATTAGAAAATCTGGAAGAGTCAACCGCCCTTGTAGGAAGAGCCAGTCTTAATGCTGTTAAACAAAAACCGGATGAGTGGCTGCAAAAGAAAATGCAGCGTCAAGACCTGATGTTCCTGATGCAGGATGCCTACAGAGAACGCAATATAAATTTGTTAGATTCTATTGACCGCGCCATGTATACCCGGCATTACTTAAAGAATATGCTTTATTTACGAAACGAAAATATGGCACATAGTCTGGACTCTGTGATGCAAACGGCCAAGGTATTTGCCGGAATCGGAGCTGCACATTTGCCAGGAGAACAAGGAGTTATTTCCTTACTTAGACAAAAAGGGTATACGGTAAAGCCTCTGGTTTCGGCATCAACTAAAAAAGGATATAGATTAAAAACAAAATTTGAAACTAAAACAAGGGAAAACGTATACGAAACCTATGGTCCGGATGACAATTTTTTTACTGTTTCACTACCTGCCAAACTCTACCCTGTTTCTGAATATATAAATACTATTTATCTCTCAGCAGACCTGGCCAATGGAAGTTATTTCATGGTCAATCGGGTCCCTACTTACTCATTTTTAAAGCAAAGTTCTGATTATTCAATTTCGGATATAGATGAACTCCTTTTCGAAAATATTCCTGGAACCATAATCGAAAAAACAAAAATTATCAAAAATGGCTTTGAGGGTATCGATATCAGGAATAAACTCAAGAATGGGGATTACCAACGGTATCAAATTTATATCACTCCTTTAGAAATTCTCATTTTTAAAATGGGAGGAGAAGGTGATTACGTGCTTGTTGAATCAGATACAATTTTCAACAGCCTGAAATTTAAAGAAGTATCCGAAAAGAGTGTCCGATTAACTTCGGGTTACAAGGATTTTGAGATAAAGATGCCGGCACTATATTCTTTTAGTAACCAATTCAGGAAGGGTAAAAGACATATTGAAAGCTATGACCCGAAAGAAGACAACTATTATTTTCTTAGGAAAGTTACCCTGAACGATTTCAATTTTATTGAGGAAGATAGTTTTGAGTTGAAGCAAATACAAAGGAGATTCTACCAAGACCTGAAGTTAGATCCAAAATACGATCAATACACGGGCAGCGACCTTACATCAAGTGCAACTTTTGATTCTATTAATGGAAAGAAATTATTCTTAAAAACCACTCTGAAACGTGGCGATTATTATCTGCTTGGCACACTAACCAAATCGGGCAAAGCAGCTAAAGATTATTTTGATTCCTTTAATATTCTGGACTCTTCCTATCCCGAAAGATTTAAAACGGTAAAGGACACTGCTCTTTTTTTTAGTACAGTTTCGCCGGTAACTCCGCCAAAATTTGTAGAAAACAGCAATTCCTATTACCAGACAGGTAAAAAGCCCAAGTCATATGCCCCTTATTCCAAAAAGACCATTTACCAGAACAAAAATAACGAGGCTATCACTGTAGAGCTTACAAAGGGTCATGATTTCCTGACATTTTCCAATATAGATTCTGTTTGGGCCCTGAGAAAAAAACAATACTCCGATAAAAAATTTAAAGTAATCGAGGCTTCCAAATCAAAATCGGACGAAGGGCATTACGAAATTCAACTTACGCTATCAGATACGGCAAGTACAAGACATATTCGGGTAAAGAATATCTTAAAAGGAAACTTCTTGTATGAGCTAAAAGCAAAAGTAGATACTGTAAGCGGCCCTAGTAAATTTGTGTCAGAATTTTTTGAAAACTTCAAGCCAGAAGGGACACCCCAGGGGGAGCATATCCTCAAAGACAAGTCAGCGGAATTCTTCAAAGCTCTTCGTGCAAATGATAGTATTGTACTTACCGGTTACCGATTCATTCAATTTGACACATCACACATAGACTCTTTAAAATATTACATAGAAAACTTTGATTTCCCATCAGATAAAAAACATATACAGGCGCATCTTATTCAAAAAATGGGCAAAATAGACGATCCAAAAGTGGTATCCTTTTTCAAGGACTATTATGGAAAATCATATAATAATTCAGGAGCTCAAACAAAGATTTTACAGGCAATTGCCAAATCAAGAGATGAAAATTCGGTTAAATTATTACTTCAACTGATTTCTCAGGACCTTCCGCTGGTCTCCAATACCTTTGAAATACAAAACATTTTCAGACCTATAAGTGATAGTCTGAATCTGGTTAAAAAGTTATACCCGGAAATCCTTGATTACAGCAGTATAACTGAGTATAAGTCGCCCATATTATCTATCCTGGCCGAACTCAGATCCGAGGGAATGATAAAACCATCCAGTTATAAAAAATACAGGAAACAGCTTTTGAACGATGCCAAAATACAACTGAAAAGGCATCTGGGAAGGTCTTTGAATAAAAATGGTCAGCCACGATATAGCAGAGTTGCCAGGCAACAGAATAGCTTGCTCGAAGACTACGTCATTCTGCTTTACCCATTTATCAAAGAAAAGGGTATGAGTCAGTTTTTTGAAAGACTTCAGCTTGTAAAGGACCCCAGGATCATCTCTACATATGCAACGCTCTTAGCCGATAGCGGTTCACCTATGCCGGATAAAATGTTAGCATCGCTTGCTGCTGATATTAATAGCAGGGCAATGCTATTCAATGGCTTAGAACGCATAGATAAGTTACATCTGTTTCCAAAAGCTCATCTTTCTCAAAGTGCTTTAGCGGCAGCCGCACTTTTTGGTCAAAGGAGATACAACCCTATGAAGGATGATTTACATTATCTGGATGAAAAAAATATCTCTTTCAGAGGAAAGACCTATAACTGCTATTATTTTAAGTTAGGAGACAAGCAAAATTACAATGGTAATTTTAAAATGCATATCGTGGTATTTGAAGATGACGATAAGCTTCTGACTTTACCTTATTTTAAAAATGAAGGAATGCGAATTGAAGACACCGAATCCGATGAGGAAGTAATGGAATTCGTCACTGAGGAATTCATTTTAAAAGACAGATCAAGGGCAATGGTCTACAAGCCAGATCAGTTTATGATGTACTAATTTGATGCATCTGCCTGTATGGGTGCAATTGGAGCCACTGTTGAATCTATTGCAATGCTATCCCGTACTATTTCCTTGTCCAGATCTAAATTGATTTTATTGGGGTAAAGCTGTTCATCTGTAAGTCTTTCTGAAGCCTTCCATGTTTCACCAAGTTGTTGCAGAATAGTGGTAGTCCAGTTTGAAGGATGTTTAGCATCTATCCATATTACATCTCTGTATTCGGCGTCTACCAAAGCTAAATCAGGGGTAGCGGCTCCATCAAATTGTTTACTGCTATCTCTAACCGCAGCAACTGTCCCTAAAACAAAAAGGCGCTTTCGGCCTGCGATATATTTAATAAATGGCCTGAATTCTACGGCCTTATTTACGTTCCAGTCATACTCCTTTCTAGACTCAATAACTTTTAATGGCATGGCCGAAACCCCCGCCATTCCTTCCTTTTTAGCAGAGTGGTCATAATAGAAGAGCTTGTCGGTACCATCGGCAGGAATCATAACACTGTAAGCCAGGCTGGTTCTTTCATCTCCTATTGGTTCTAATCCAAACCAATGGTATAGCCCGTCTTTAGTATTTATTTTCATGCCGTCAAAATTAAAGTCGGTCACAAAAGGTTGTTGGTTCTGATCATCCGCTAGTTCCGGAATCTTTACTGCTGTTTTCATATTCCAGGGCAAGGGATCTGTAAATCCTCCCAGGAATTGAAGTGATTGCGCCTGGATTCTGGAAACTTTTTCTGCCAAAGTGTTTTGGCTAACCAAATAGGGATATTTACTAATTTGTGAAGGCGGTATATAAATACCCTTCCCAACACTGATACGCTCCAGATAGTCCTTAAAACTGTGTTCTCCGGCTTCAATTACCATTACACCTCCATAGGTAGGATAAGGAAAGAAAAAGCCTTCCCACTTGATTAAACTAACGACCTGTACCCATTTCCCCGAATCGTTCTTCATGTAAAAGACATCACTGGGTTCCAGGGTAAACAGTTGAAAGATATTAAAGCGCTGTACGACGGCATTATATGTATTTCTGCTAAATGCAAGAGACTCCCCTATCGAAAAAGTAACGGGTATGCGGTTTTCGTTAGAGAATCTGGGGAAGGGAGAGGTGCTTTCTACGGAAAAGATTTCTTCCGTATTGTCATTAATACGCTGCCAGGTATACTCTTTAGCAGGCTGAACGGCCATGGTCCATTGGTTGGTGCTGTCTACTCTTACCAACTGAGGTAATGATACTTCCTGAGTTTCGCCTATAGACTCATACGCCATGGTGACAATATTGTTGAATGGTTGTATCCTTTCATTCTGTGTCAGGGGCAATTCATTAATTTCTGTCTTATTTAAATTATTAAAGACATTATAGGTCTGCATATATTGATATAAATTCAACCTCCACCCAAAAAACCAAAGTGAAATTAGAAAAGCAAAAATCCCCAGAAGTATTAATAAACGTTTTCCGGTACTAGCGGAATTTCTGAATCTGGACACCGCCAACCAAAGGAACAGACCTACCAGGAGAATGATAAAAACGTATTTTCTAAGAAAAAGTAATGCCGGTTGATAATCATCTCTCAGGAAAAACAATGCCAACAAGAATACAATCCCCAATACTATGAGGTTTCGTTTTTGTTTCTTCCCTTTTCGCCAGTATGATCTAAACATTGGTGTTGTATTAAGATTTCATTATAAAAAGTGCCTTCTCTTTTAGGTTGCAGATATCAAACAGATGTTGGGTGCAGCACCCCATGCATCTCGTTTATTTGATCATTCCTTTATCCTTAAGCCTGTCCCGAGCCGACTTTTTCACCTCTTCCTCCTCCGCTGCTTCAGGTTCGGTTGTTTCCGCTGTCTTATCCTCTTTTGTGTCCTCTTCTGAGTCGGTTAAATCTTCAACAAACTCTTTCCCTTTTTTAAAAACTTTTTCGAGATTCTCTTTTTTGGTACTATCCTGCGCAAAAATAAGGGCAGATGCTACATAAGTACCCACAAGGGTACCCACTATAGCAGAGGCAAAATACTGGATATAAAACGCATTAATAGGTGTGACAAAACTTACCACCGATGCGGCAATTACAAAAAGCAGCGTTATCCATACCAATCTCATCAGAAAGGGTTGCTCATGAACAAAGCCTTTATTGTTATCGGACTTCATTTGCAGCTTTTTGGAATGGGTTATTTTATTGGCCAATCTGTATAAGCTGTTGCTTCTGGATTCTCTCCAAAACCATATGATGCCAAAAAGTATGGCGAGTACAAATACTATAATTTCAAGTGTCATCTCTTAAATCTTTTAATTGTTCTTCAGGATGCATTCTATTACCCATTCCCTGTAGTCGGGATCCCAGTTTACGTATTCTCTGTAAAACTGTTCTTTGTCATACCAATACAGATGCAAAGGATCATTAGGCATTATCTTGGTCAGCAATTTCCAAACGAGCTCCCTGTCTTCTATTTCCAGGGAGGTATGTGGTTGATGAAGTGATTTCAAGTATTGTTCATCCACATAGTCTTCTATTTTCAGGCTTTTATCCACAATAAATTTCTGGAAATATATTTCTACTCCTGCTATTTTCTTTTGTGTCTCAATATCTAGCTGATTCAAGTATTTTTTAGAAAGAAAATGGCTGTCCAGGATCTCTTTTAGTGAATGTTCCTTTTTTTCTAAGTACTGAATAAATCTGTGATTTTTTATGCGCTTATATCTGGTGCTTTTCGCAGCTTTTTTCAGATTTTTCTCAAGAATCAAATGTTTGACAAGCGTTTCCATAAGTTCATCATGACGTATGTGATAGATGAGTACATCATGCGCAGTATCCTGAATTGCTCCTTTAAAAACTTTCTCATCCTCGAAAACCAGGATGGGTTTTATAAACTCTTTTAAAATAAATACTCCCCCAAATGCGCGGGTGTAAAATGATCCTACTTCATGAAGTATTGGTTCAAAATTCAATTTCCGTTTACGGAGGTCTCCATAAGTCGTGGCGGTTTGTAAGAGTTCTTTGTGAATTTCCCGGTTAATGAAATTATTCTTATCCCTGAATAAAGCAACCAATGCCTGTTGTTCTTGCTGCTTTTTATAGAGATCTTTAAGCACTTTAAATTTAACTTCGATCTGATTGTATCTTAAAAGGTCGAAGGGTTCAAATAAAGAATCAATATCCTGATCCAGGTGCGCAATAAGGGCAGCATCCTTTGTGACATCCCTGATCTCTGTCGGATAGACAGAAAAAATCGTTTTCATCACATCTTTGTCAAAACTATGAGACGGCATATGCACCGCCAGATCTTTCTGGCGGGGGGTTATGATAATTGCATTTACATTGGCCGGACCATTGTTGAGATAAAAGTTATTTTTCTTTTCAAGCGCAATTTCCGGACTCCAGCCCATCCCGTCAATTGAAAAGGTTTTTAATTTAGTAGCTCCCACGCCCAAAAGCTCAAGGCATTCGTTATAACGCCTTGCCAGGGAGCCGGTCAGGGCCACCATTCCTCCTCCAAATAATCCTGCTGCCCTAAGTTTTTCCATGTTTACTGCGCTTCCGAATTAAATTTTTTCTGAGCTTCCTGCTGCACGTTCATATCGTGTATGCGTTGATCTACTTTTCGTTTAAAATCAGTATCGGCAATAGTTGCTACATTATCCAGATACCGCACTGTTTCCTGCTTTCTTATATCCGAAAAATTGAGTCCTTTCATATTGGCCTTCATGAGTTCTTTCAACATTGAAAGTTTGGTGTCATAATCTTTCTTAAAATACAATTCCCCATTATCAAACCAATCTTGTGGCAAATCAAAGTCGGTTAATCTAAGCGATACTGCGCTTTGAATATTGCGGATATCCCTGGAGGAAAAAAATGGAAATTCCTTCTGAATATTTTTAAACAGTGCAGCAAAAAAGAGATGTTCTGTTGTTTTGTGGTTAGCTTCTGTTTCCTCATAAATCTCCAAAACACGCTCTTCGGTAGGTTTCTCGGAAGTATTCAATATTTCACCTAGATTTTTAGCCAGTCCCTGTTCACTTAGAAATTCATATTTCTCCGGTTTTTTCATGTTCACGAAATCGGGCATAGTGGTATCAAACTTGCGCCACCATAAATAATCCTGATCAATAAAATCAGGAATGGTCCTTGCACCATCTATTTTAAACCTTCCCTGAACTCTGGAAATAACCGCCTTATCAAGCATCTCTGGCAGATTTGTAAACAATCCTATCGCACTATTGCCATAATTAATGGCATAAGCTCCTTCCGTATACCTCAAGAATACCCCAATAACTTCCTTTACTCCGGCCGAAACCCCCTGTGCAGTCCTTTCCTGTAGATTGTTCTCTGCATCATCAATCGGAGCAAAAATTAGTTTGCCGGGATCTTGCAGGGGTTTCATCCACTGTACCATTTTTTCTGCAGACCCTCCCTGAAAGGTTGAAATAAGCGTATCTGGCATTGGATGGAATAAAAATGGAATTTCCAGGTGATCACAATGTTCTTTTAGTCGGGTAGCAATAGCAGCGATCAGCATACTTTTACCGGTTCCAGGGATCCCATAACCCATAAATACCGGCATAAAGCCTCCCAATTCTAGAAACGGATTTTGTTTTGCCGCAAAGTCGTAACTAAGCATTCTTTCCGTGAGTCTTCGCGCAAAATGTTTGGCATCGCGGTTACCGACAATTTCCTCAAATTGAATTTTATTGAATTCTACGCTTTTTGCAGTTCCTTCAAATACATTTTCCCAGCCAGAAACGGCAAAGTCACTTTTTTCGAGCTTATAACTACGATCGGTAATAGTTTCAGTGTATTCCAGAGCGCTAATCCGCAGTTGAATCTCGTCTATAATGGCTTCAAAAAAGACTACAGTAAAATCTACCACGTCCCTATCTGAGGTTATAATTTCAGGATGATTCAGATATTTATCATAATAGAATAAAAGACAGGAAATCCCTTTAAGAGGTGACATAAAAGAGAGTTCTGGTATCCCTGCAAATTTGTTTTTCATTACGCTCAGGTCGTCAGACGCCACAGGTTTAAGATCATACAATATGCGATATGCCGTACCATGCAGCATAAATGCAGTAGCCGTATGCAATTTAGAATCGTATTCTCTTCTATGGGCATTATCCAGAACCGACTTTCTTTCATTTAGTGAAGAAAGGCCGGAAGCATCATAATAGCTATCCTTAAGCCAAATTCCCATGGTAAGCCCCTCCTGAAGTGCATAAAGTGCACGATTTAGGTGTAATGGGATAGCGACCGAATCTGGTAATAGTCGCTTTTTTAAAGAAAGTATGGTTTTGGAAACAGAGATTACCTCTTTAGCGGCCGTGCCATTGGCCTTAGACAGATAAAGTAAAATAGAATCGTCTTTCTGATCTTTATTCCGTCTTTTTGCCTTTCCACCTTGCTCCCATTGCACGCCCTTGAGGTAAGAAGTAGCTTCATTTCTCAGGGCCTGTAGTTCAGATAGTTTTATAGGAAAGGTACTATTGTGTTCCATTTATATGAGTTTTAAAGAAGGAATTTCTATAGGTTCCCCGGATAAACCTCTAAGGGTTTCCGGAATATTGTCATAAAGAGATTGCATCACTCTATGTGAAGTAAACAAATATTTTCTGGGTTTTGAGGCTTCCCATAACTGAAGGTATTGCTTTCTGAAAAAGCTTCCCTCCGCAAAGTCTCCGGTAGAAATCACTTCATCCACAGAAAGTGAGATGGCGTAAGATCCCAGGTCTAATACCTTATTGGCTATAGCCTTTAATAAGGCATGTGTCACTTGCAATTCGTCTTTGGCAAAAACATTATGAAGAGGCCCCAAATCTATCTTTTTCAGTCTGTTAGGCCATAAATTGGGTAATTTTTTATCTATGGCATATGCCATCATATCAAGACTCATATCTCGGTCTGCCGTCTTCCGAAGCACTTCATAAATCTTGGGTTTGTACTCCGCAACGCTCTCATCGTGAAGATCAAAATACATATAACAAATAAATGGGCGGTTATAGGTTACATCATAAAAAGACCAACTCACCATATATTGGGCAAAATCCTCTTCAACTTTAATTATTTTTCCCTGAACAAAACGTTTAAAAATAAACTGCTGGTCTACCGATGAATAATATACAAGGGAGGCGGCCTGGTGCAGTTTCCGATCAGGTATTGGTTGCTTATCCCTTAAAAGTGTATGAAGAAATTCCTCTTTAATTTTATCAATATCCGGCAATTTGCTCATATGTTCTTTCTTCAATTCCAGATCGTTGTACAGGTAGCGAAATTCAAGATAGTTTGGAAACCCGGATTCTGTAAGGTCAATCCTCATTTTCTCCTCGTCATTAAAGAGGTATTTTATTCTGAAAGCCTCCAGAGAGTAAGTAAGTAATTCGCAATATTGGGTAATCAGGGTGGTTTCAAGTTCATTGCAAATCTTTTCCTTAGCAATACTGTGCACCAGTTGCTTAAAAGCGTGTTTCACTATCTGAAAATAGGCCTTGTACTGTTCTTTAGTCTCAAGAACAGCACTATCAAAAGGTGTTACAATTTGGTTTAAGGCCATTATATTAAAGTTAAGAAAACATTGGCGCCAACGCATGTCGGCCTATTAGCAATGATAAAAGTAAATGCCATTTCGCTGTTAATTGAAAGCGAATTGATCTTTAAATAATTAACTAAGCAGATCATCTTCTGCTGGTGGAGCTGGTGCTTCGGGTTCTCCTGGGCTTTCCTCAGGACCGGTATTACCATCTGTTGCGTAATACTCCTCGAAGATCTCTTTCATATCGATACCATACCGATTAGCAAAATCTTTTTGTATTTCCGCATCCTTCATTCTAATTTCCTGCAGAGATTCTGCATAACTGGAGTATACCCCCTGCATCACTTTTTCATGTACCGGAATATTATCCATCATTTCCTGACGGGCCTTAGCACTTGCAGTATGCATAGCAGCAAGCGTCTGTCCAATATGTTCATCCGTTTTAACTCCCAGATGCTCCAAAATGGCTGCAAATTCCTGATCCGTTCTTGCTTTTAAGGCAATTACATAGCCGTCATAATATTTTAACCGTTCATCAGTATCACTTTTTAATTTTGCCCTATGAGATTGCAGGTTGCTTCTTAAGGAAGTCAGTACCTTAATGGTTAAATTATGTTTGTGGACAAAACTATCCTTGCTGGCTGCAAGGGTGGTATAGGCATTCTTTAGTCCTTCCAGTTCCTCTACTTTTTGCTCTATGGTAGTAACTTTTCCAATTGCCTCAGAATAGGCAGCAGACTGCTTATCGGCGATCTCCTCCAATTCCTGCCGCGCCTGCTTTAGCAACGCATACTGTTCCTCTAACTTATCTTCTGTTTCTTTCTTCTTCTCCAGAGCCCGGGTGTGGTTTTTACTGGCTTCAACAATGGCCACCTGCAACTTGTCCTCTACCTCTTTGATTTCCACCTCCCTGTTCTTCAGGCGGCCAACTGCTGCCTGACTTTTATATGAAAGTTCGTTTAACAAGGTTTGAACATCTGCCGATTCTATGCGTTGTTGAAACATTTGTTTGGCCTTCAGATCTGCACCATCCCTGACTTTCTGTGCAGCGGCCAGTTCTACCTGACGCTTTTTAATTTTGGATTTGCGGCCCCAGAGGTTGTTCCACCAATTGTCTTTCACCTTTTCGGCCTCGTCTAATTCAGACTTGGCCCTGTTCAATCCTTTTTCGGCATCATCTATCACCTTTTGCTCAGCGGCATTCAGGGTAGAAAATTTTTCAAAAATTATGCCTACTTCATCCTGATAATCAGTAAGGTCTTTTATCGCCTCTAATAGGGAGGTTCTATCTTTCTCTGCCATCCCCACAACATCATCAAGGGTCGCATTTAATATTTTTTGACGCATTTCCGGATCGTCCTCCTGAGCCAGCTTAGACTTCATTTGGTCAACGGTCTTGCCCCAGTTCACCTCTACTTTTTCCTGCTCAGAGGAAGAATCGGTTTCTAATAAATCAAATTCATCGGACATAATAAAGTCAATTTTTAAGGGTTAAGTGTTTCTTGTAATAGTATTTCAATTTCGGTAAAAATCTTGAGTAATAAAATGGAATGCAGAAAAGCTTTAATAGTAGGTATAGAAAATTCCAAAAATGTTACGTTTTTTGATGGATTCTTTTGAAATTTTACCCTGTTTTGCTTATTAATGCCTCAATGTTTTCGGGAGTTTCCCTAAAAACTGTGATAATAGGCATCGCACAAAACAGAAAGCCGGAACAGGACCATAAATTTCATTATTTTTACATGTAAATTAAGTAGTATGCGACGAATATTGATTGCCGTGATACTTCTTTTTGTGCAATTTTCTATTGCTCAGAATGTAGTATGTTCAGAAGAAGACAAGCTGGCATTTGAATTAAAGACAAAAGAAATTAAGGGCTTGTCAGATAATGACTTTGGGAAAACCATTATTGATGTCGGCAAAACTTTTTTGGGGACGCCCTATGTAGCGAAAACCCTTGAAATAGGAGAAAAAGAATCACTGGTGATTAACTTACAGGGGCTGGATTGTACAACATATGTTGAAAACGTGCTGGCCTTTAGTATCTTATTGCGGAGTGAAAATTTTGATTTTGATACTTTTACAACCACCCTCGAAAAGATCCGCTATGAGGATGGCAAGTTAGCGGGCTATTCATCGCGCTTGCATTATTTTTCCCAGTGGATAGCCAACAATGAAAAAAAGGGGCTTCTAAAAAATATTACCGCTGAGATTGGTGGAAAAGAAATCACTAAAGAGATCAATTTTATGAGCTCTCATAGAGATCTTTATCCCTTCCTGGCAAATGATGACAATTTCAAAAAAATTAAAAAATCAGAGGATTATCTCAATAGCCAGCCGATATGTGTTTTAGCTCAGGATGCAATTGCTGCTAATGAAGAAAAAATGCAATCCGGAGACATCATTGCCCTGACTACCTCCATTAAAGGCCTTGATATCACCCATACAGGATTTGCCATATTGGAGAAAGACGGTCGTATTCACCTGCTTCATGCCTCCTCATCAGGACAAGTAGAAATCTCTGAATTGCCCCTCGCAGACTATTTAAAAAAGATTAAAAACAATAGCGGCATTATGGTGGCGCGTCCCTATTAAAATTAGCTACAAACTAGCGTCCTAAACAATAATTTATCCCGCCGAGAAGATGTTTGCGAAACGCCGGATCATCGTAAGCTTCCTTAGTATGGCCCAGGCCAGTATAGAAAGCCTTGCCTCCGTCAAATTCATGGTACCATGCAATAGGGTGATTTTCGCCGTTTTCTCCACCATTATAGCTGCTTTCATCTAATTTCATGATCACCTTAATAGCAGGATTGATATTCTTGTAATTATACCATTCATCAAAATGCATCCAGCTTGTATCTAAGTGTGCCGTGGCCGGATGTTTTTTGTCTACCACCTCTATCCTGGCCTTTTGTTGTTTGGGATGACTCTTGAAATAGGCTCCTACTAATTTGCCATACCAAGGCCATTCGTATTCCGTATCAGCGGCAGCATGAATCCCCATATAACTTCCCCCATCGTTAATGTATTGCTTAAAAGCAGCTTCCTGCTCCTGACCTAAAACATCCTGAGTGGTACTTAAAAAAATCACTAGTTTGTATTTCTTTAAGTTTTCTGAAGTGAAATACAAGGAGTCCTCAGTTTGCAAAACCTGAAAGTCGTTCTCTTTTCCCAGCTCCTTTAAAGTTGCCACTCCTTTTTCAATAGATTTATGACGATAACCGTTGGTGGCCGTAAATACAAGGACCTGATCAGTGTAATTCAGGTCTCCCGAAAAAGGATGCGGTGACAGCCCCTCTGGCATGTCTCCGGCATATACGGCACATAGACCAATTGCAATAAGGATTATTAGTTTAAGTTTCATATTATAAATTTTATGTTGATTTTATTCTCCATGGTGGATCTTTTCTGTTTTTCCCTGCATAATATAAGATAATCTGGTTCTGGTCCGGATCTTTTAGTCTGGCTTCTCGCCACAACCAACTTTTATCGCTAGGCAGTTCATCAATTTCAATGCCTTTGCGCATCAATTTGCCAACGGTCTCATCCACATCTTCGCATTCAAAATACAGGTATATACCTTCCCCTTCGGGAAGTTTTTCAACCAAATGAACAGAGAAAGTGGATGCTCCCAGGGGGCATTCGAAACGAAGATAGTTTGGCAGCGCTTTAACGATGAGTTTCAGCCCTAATTTTTGATAAAAATCACTGGCCTGGTCCAGGTCTAGTGATGGAATTGTAACTTGATTAAGATTCATTTTATTGGTAGATCGAGAAGGTTAAATATCGGCATTTTAAGATGATTATTACATTAATTTGCCAGGGACATCAAATATTTTTTAGGCGTTGTCCCGTATTTCTTTTTAAATGCTGTTATAAAATGACTAGCAGTACTATATCCAATTTTTAAACCAACTTCATTAACATTGTACTTGTTAGTTTCCAGCATTTTCCTGGCATAATCCATCTTATAGTCGAATAAAAAGCTAAAAACAGAATCCCCGTATACCTGTTTAAAACCCTCCTTTAGTTTCTTTATCGGCAAGCGTATTTCTTCTGATAATTCCGTAAGTGTTGGCGGCTCTGCCATCCTCGAAATCATAATTTCCTTGGCCTGCCTTATGCGTTTAATATTTTCTTCATCTACCAGGAAAGGGCATTGTTCAACATCCAATTCTTCACTCCTGTTAAAATAGAGGGAAAGCAGTTCGTATATCTTCCCTTTTATATACAAAGACTTTACTGAAGGATGTAAATTGTAATTCATAAGCTGACTAAGTATTACCGCTATGGCAGGTGATACTGCCTCCTGAGAATAATACTTTTTATCCCTATTATCTACACTGAGAAATGGGATATAATCTGCCTCCTTAGAAAACAAAGAGTGAAATTTATGAATGGTCATAACTATGGAAACCATCCAGGAATTACCCCCTAGTTCCATGTTGAGGGGAAGGTCTAACTGAGTGTTATACAATAACAAAGAATTTTCTTCGGTAACATCCAGGGCGTATCTTCCTTCATTAAAAATAAATTTTGCATTCCCTTTCAGGCAAAAATGAAACTGTATATAGGAGCTATCAATATGACGGGTAATTTTCCTGGTCTTAACGCCTTCATTCTGAATCTTTAAAACATAAAATCCTTCCTCAATAAAAACCTCCCTAAAAGAACCTTCAGCGTTATTTTTTTTGTCCAATGACTCTGTCATTTTGTGTATTTTATTTAGAAGCGTTCTAAATAGATTCTTAGACACCCCAAGTATTTCCTATAAAAATAATAGTTTTCAGTATAAAACTATCGATTTAAGGTCAAAAATACCCTAAACGACATAATTTGTTCCGCTAGCGTTATTTTTAACTAAGGTATGCTTCTATTTTTGTTCGAGATTCACCTGAATTAAATGCAGCGCTACCATATATCTAAACATAACTCGTTCTACACCATTGGTCTGAACTACAAAAAGGCCGATGCTAATATCAGGGGTAAATTCAGTATTGACGATGCTTCGTGCCAAAAACTATTGCTACAAGCTAAGGCCAGCGACATAGATGGGCTTCTGGTTACCTCCACCTGCAACAGAACAGAATTACACGGTTTCGCAGCGCATCCTTATCAATTAATTAAATTGTTATGTGACAACACTAAAGGAAGTGTTGAGGAATTTCAGGAGGTCGCCTATATTTATAAAAATAATGAAGCTATCAGCCATCTGTTCAGAGTAGGAACTGGTTTAGACAGTCAGATCCTGGGTGATTTTGAAATAATCAGTCAGTTGAAAAGAAGTTTCTACCGCTCCAAAAAGGTTGGCTTGGCAAATCCTTTTATAGAAAGATTGTGCAATTCTGTAATCCAGGCAAGCAAACGCATTAAAACAGAAACAGAAATTTCCAGTGGCGCCACATCAGTAGCCTTTGCATCCGTTCAATATATTTTAAAGAATATCCCGGATATCTCCGAAAAGAACATTTTGCTTTTTGGAACCGGTAAAATTGGAAGAAATACCTGTGAAAATTTAATCAAGCACACCAAGAATTCGCATATTACTTTGATCAACAGAACAAAGGACAGGGCTGAAAGAATTGCAGGAAAATTTAATTTGGTAGTAAAAGATTACGGGGATCTGCAAACGGAGATCCGAACTACAGATGTTTTAATTGTTGCAACTGGAGCTCAATCCCCTACCATCTCCAAAGATCTGGTATATCCAAAAAAACCTTTGCTGATTCTGGATCTTTCTGTTCCCAAAAACGTTTCAGATGATGTTGCGGATCTGGATAATGTTTCTCTGGTTCATTTGGACCAACTATCTCAGATGACCGATGCTACCCTCGAGAGAAGGAAGCAATTTATCCCTCAGGCAGAGCTTATAATTGAAGAAGTATTGGCAGAATTTATTCAATGGCTCGAAACCAGGAAGTTTGCTCCGGTCATCAAAGCGCTAAAAAAGAAGCTAAAAACCATGAAAGATGCTGAGCTGAATTACCAATCCAAAAAGATATCAGATTTCAATTCAGAGCAAGCCGATGTGGTTACAGATCGCATCATCCAAAAAATAACAAGGCAATTTGCCAATCACCTTAAAGAATCTGATATCGATGCTGATACCAGTTTGGAATTAATACAAAAGGTTTTTCAACTACAAGTAGAGACCAAATGAGCCAGGTTATTCGTATTGGCACACGCGATAGCGAATTAGCGTTATGGCAGGCAAAGACTGTAAGCAACCAACTGGAATACCTGGGACACAAAACGGCACTTATCCCTATTAAATCTGCCGGAGATCTGGATCTGGAACAACCCCTTCACGAATTGGGAATTACGGGAGTCTTTACCAAGGCTCTGGATATTGCCATGCTAAGAGGAGAGATAGATATCGCGGTACATTCCTTTAAAGATGTCCCTACTTCACTACCCAAAGGTATGGTCCAGGCTGCAGTACTTAAGCGCGGAAATTCTAATGATTTTTTAATTTTCAAAGACAATGAGGAGTTCCTGGCGCATGAATCCGCAACTATAGCGACCGGAAGTTTACGTCGAAAGGCACAATGGTTAAACAGATATCCCACACACAGTATTGTTGCTCTTAGGGGAAATGTAAATACCCGTTTAAAAAAGTTGAAGGAGCACGATTGGAACGGGGCAATATTTGCCGCAGCCGGACTGGAGCGAATTGGGTTAAAGCCTAAGAACGCCGTATCTCTGGGCTGGATGATTCCGGCCCCGGCTCAGGGTGCCATTATGATTGCCGCAATGGAGGATAACAATTTCGTAAGAGAAGCGTGTTCTGAATTAAATGATGAGGACACTTCGCTTTGTACATCAATTGAACGAGAATTCCTGAAATTACTCGAAGGCGGATGCACGGCACCCATTGGTGCTTTGGCCTATATTAAACAGGAAGAGGTCTATTTTAAAGGCGTGCTGTTAAGTTTAGATGGCACCCAAAAGATTGAAGTTACCAGGACTGCCCCTCTGGGGAAGCATCAACATATTGCAAAAGAGTGCGCCGCCATTGTATTTAAACGAGGTGGGAAGCGCGTAATGAACGAATTACAAGGAGTAAAAAAAACATTCCAGGTGTACTCCACAAAAAAACTTACAGCAGAACAATTACATCTTTTCGGCGATGGTATCAGCGTAGGTGGTGATGATTTCATTCAGATCAATCACAACAGGATTTCTGCACAGTTACTTAATTCCGAGATTGAGAATGTGGTCCTTAGCAGCAAAAAAGCTGTAGATGCTTTAGTCTTTAGCAGCGATCCCAGGAAGTTGAAATTCAAGAATATTTATTGCGTTGGAAGAAAAACCAAACGGCTCGTAGAGCGAAAAATTGGGAAGGTAAAACATACGGAGAATAATGCTAAACTTTTGGCAGAATACCTTCTTAGCCATTTGGAAGGAAAGGAGATTACATTTTTCTGTAGCGATCAACGCCTGAATGACCTCCCGGATATACTTTCGGAAAATGGGATAATAGTTAATGAAGTTCAAGCTTATCAAACAAGATATTCCCCTTCAAAGGTGGATGAAGAAACACAGGGCGTTCTCTTTTTTAGTCCCTCTGCGGTAAAGAGCTATTTGTTAAAAAATAGTCCGGATAAAATTGCCTTTTGCATAGGAGATACTACCGCCTCTGAGGCCAATAAACATTTTAAAGAAGTACAAACAGCCAAATTCCCCGCTATTGATGCAGTGGCGGAATTGGTTAATTCCCATTATAAGGTGGGAGCTTAATATAGTTATGTCACAAACATTAGAAAGTAATAAAACTACATTGAAAAACGATTTATTTCTCAGAGCTTTAAAAGGGGCAACCGTAGAGCGCCCTCCCGTATGGATGATGCGACAGGCCGGCCGATATCTTCCGGAATTTATGGAGATTCGGGAAAAATATGATTTCTTCACCCGATGTCAGACTCCTGAACTTGCATCTGAGATCACCGTACAACCTATACGGAGATTTGGAATGGACGCAGCAATATTATTTAGTGATATCCTGGTAATTCCACAGGCAATGAATATTGAGGTGCAGATGAAGCCCAATTTTGGTCCTTATTTGCCCAACCCAATCAGGTCTCAGCAAGATGTGGATAATGTAATTATTCCCCAGGTAGAGCAAAGCCTGGATTATGTAATGCAGGCCATAACAATGACGAAGGAAAAACTAAATAATGAAATCCCGTTAATTGGTTTTGCCGGATCTCCATGGACCATTTTATGTTACTGCGTACAAGGACAGGGAAGTAAAACCTTTGATAAGGCCAAGGCATTTTGTTTTACTCAACCAGAGGCTGCGCATCAATTGTTGCAAAAAATCACAGACACCACAATAGCTTACCTTAAGGCTAAAATAGGAGCAGGAGTAAACGCTGTACAGGTGTTCGACTCCTGGGGGGGAATGCTTTCTCCTGTAGATTATCAGGAATTTTCCTGGTATTACATTCAGCAGATAATCGATGCCCTTAAAGAAGAGGCACCTGTAATTGTCTTTGGAAAAGGCTGTTGGTTTGCCTTGGGCGAAATGGCTAATTCCGGGGCAGCTGCTTTAGGGGTAGATTGGACATGTTCTGCCGCAAACGCCCGTTATTTAAGTGGAGGTAAAATTACGCTGCAAGGAAATTTTGACCCGGCAAGGCTACTCTCTCCGCCGGAAAAAATTAAAAAAATGGTCAAGAAAATGATCGACGAATTTGGAAAAGACCGATATATTGCCAACCTGGGGCACGGAATATTACCAAATATTCCCGTAGAAAATGCCCGTGCATTTGTTGATGCAGTCAAAGAATATAAAATGTAGAGGTGTTCTGATGCCTTCGAAATGTCTTAATTAGAAAATTTAAAATGTCCGAAATTAAAGACAAGTTTTACAACTACATTCAAAAGCTGCAAAACGCCATTACTGAGCGTCTGGAACTAGCAGATGGTTCGGCTACCTTTAAGGAAGATGTCTGGTTACGCCCTGAAGGCGGTGGCGGCAAGTCGCGTGTTATAGAGAACGGTCGTGTGTTTGAAAAAGGAGGTGTGAATATTTCTGCCGTACACGGAGAATTACCCCAGAGTATGCAGTCCTATTTTGGCGTGGAAGAGGCCAATTTCTACGCCTGTGGCCTAAGTCTGGTAATACACCCTCTAAGCCCTATGGTGCCCACTGTTCATGCCAACTGGCGGTATTTCGAAATGTATAATAAGGACGGGAAGATTGTGGATCAGTGGTTTGGCGGCGGACAGGATTTAACTCCTTATTACTTATTTGAAGAAGATGCGCGCCATTTTCATGAGGTTTGTAAGCGCGGTTGTGACAATCATCATCCCGAATTCTATTCGAAATACAAGGAAAAATGCGATGAATATTTCTGGAATTCACATAGAGATGAAGCGCGGGGGGTTGGAGGACTCTTCTTTGATTATTGCAAAGCCACTGATAAAATGTCAATGCAAGACTGGTACAACTTTGTTACAGAAATAGGGGATAGTTTTTTAGAGGCATATCTCCCTATTGTAGACAAAAGAAAAGATATGGATTACAATGATGAACAGAGAACATGGCAGGAAATCCGGAGAGGGCGGTATGTTGAATTTAATCTGGTTCATGACAAAGGCACTCTATTTGGACTGAAAACAAATGGAAGGATAGAAAGCATCCTAATGAGCCTCCCTCCTCATGTACAATGGAAGTACAACCATAAGCCAGATGAAGAGAGTCCTGAAGCACAGTTATTGGAAGTATTAAAGCATCCCAAAAGATGGGCGTAAAATGCTTTGGTACAGTACTTCTATTATTGTTTTGCTGTGCAGGCAACTCCCAGAGCGATCCTGATTATATAAGAGCTTTTCCAGAAAAGTTTACGGTCAGGCTGGGGCTGCAAAGTACCTTCAACAGTTTTGCTTTCACCGATACAGCCGATAATTCAGTTTTAGAGATCGTTCCTAATGATAAGACCTATCTCGGTGCTTCATTCCTTTTCAGATCTGTGGAGATAGACCTTGGGTTTGCGCCTAATTTTTTGGCTGAGAACAAAGACAATGAAGGTTCCCGGTTATTTACCCTGAACTTCAGAATGTTTTTGGGAAAATGGATGCAAACATTAGATTTCTACAACCAGAAAGGTTTTTTTCTAACAGACAGGAATAATACCATCCCGCTTCCAGAAATGACCTCTCTTAAAATTGGAGGCACTACGGGCTATATACTCAATGACAAATTCTCGTTTCGGGCCATTGGTTTTCAGAACGAATGGCAAAAAAAAAGTGCTGGGAGTTTTATCCCTAGGTTTACTTTTTATTATACTAAACTGGATCTCCATGATGAGACTCCGGAAAGTTCAACTAACTCCTATGATATCGCTATAGGACCAGGGTACTATTACAATTGGGTCATTAAAAAGCATTTTATTTTTTCCCTGGGTGCGACCTTGGGGTATGGTATTAATATTACCCGTTCGGATTTCACCACAACTTCAACTTCTCTAACCCAATTGTTATTCAGAAATGCTATAGGATATAATTCTGAGCGCTTCTTTATCGGCGTCAATACCAGTGCACAGATCTTACAGTATAAAACAGACCCCACGAATATTCAGGACGACATTATTTTCTTCGGCGAGCTTTACCTGGGGTATCGCTTTAATGCCCCAAAATCCTGGATAGATAAAGCAGATAAATTTAATCGTAAATTTGGGTTGGACTAATTTCATAAAATGAAACAAAGGATCTTTCAAATAGATGCGTTTGCAGAAGAAGTTTTCAAAGGAAACCCTGCTGCGGTATGCATAATGGATACCTGGATATCCGAACAAACTATGCAGCAGATAGCTATGGAAAACAATCTCGCTGAAACTGCATTTGTAGTACCTTCCGGGAGGCAATTTGAAATAAGGTGGTTTACCCCGGAAACAGAAGTTGATCTTTGTGGACATGCAACTCTGGCCTCGGCTTACGTTCTTTTTCACTATTTTGATAATATCCCTAATCCGATAGAATTTTATTCCTCAAGAAGTGGAAAACTAATTGTTGAAAACAGGAGTGATGGTTATATAACGATGGACTTCCCAAAAGACGTCTATGAGGAAATAGCCACTGTAGCTGAGATAAACCAGGCAATTGGCGCCGACCCCGTTAAAACAATTAAAGGGAAAACAGATTACCTTCTCATTTTTAATTCGCAGAAAGAAATTGAAAACATCTCCCCAAATTTTCATCTCCTGGATCAATTAGATTGCAGGGGGGTTATTATTTCAGCTCCAGGAGAATCGGTAGACTTTGTTTCCAGATTTTTTGCCCCTCAGTGCGGCATACCAGAAGACCCGGTTACAGGTTCTGCCCATACCACATTAACCCCTTACTGGTCTGAAAAGTTTAGTAAAAACAAACTCACGGCAAGACAACTCTCTCAACGTGGGGGCACACTAATTTGTGAGGATCTGGGAGAACGCATAAAAATATCGGGTAAAGCCGTTCCTTACCTTGTAGGGGAGATAGAAATTTAAATTCTTGGTACTTTTACAAAGACCTTTTAACGTTTAACACCTTGTCATGTATCCATTACGAAGAAACCGAAGACTAAGAACTACCGCATCTGTTCGCAGGCTTGTGCGTGAAACAATAATTACTCCAGATGATTTTCTTGTACCCCTTTTTGTTGTTGAAGGAAGGGGAGTAAAGGAAGAAATTTTATCTATGCCCGGCCAATACAGACTTAGTCTCGATAATTTGGAAAAGGAAGTTAAAGAACTATGGAACATGGGGCTTTGTGCGGTCTTACTTTTTGTAAAAGTTCCTGAAAATCTCAAAGATAACAAAGGTGCCGAAGCCCTGAATGAACATGGGCTGATGCACAGGGCCATAAAAGCGGTGAAAAACAGTTGCCCTGAAATGCTGGTTATGACCGATGTTGCCCTGGACCCTTACTCCTCCTTTGGCCATGACGGGATTGTTATGGGAGGTGAGGTTCTAAATGATGAGACTGTTGAACTGCTTGCAGAAATGAGTGTTTCGCATGCAAAAGCAGGGGCAGATTTTGTAGCTCCCAGCGATATGATGGATGGGAGGATTGGCATAATCAGAGAGGCTCTGGAAGATGAGGAACTGACCAATGTGGGTATTATGAGCTATAGTGCCAAATATGCAAGCGGCTTTTATGGCCCTTTCAGGGATGCATTAGATTCGGCCCCCGTTGATAGTGCGGAGATCCCCAAAGACAAAAAAACATATCAAATGGACCCTGCCAACAGGTTTGAAGCAATTAAGGCGGTAGAAATGGATATTGACGAAGGAGCCGATATTGTTATGGTAAAACCGGGGTTAGCCTATCTGGATATCGTTCGTGAGATAAAAAATGAAATTGACGTTCCTTTGGCTGTTTACCAGGTATCCGGGGAGTACGCAATGCTAAAAGCAGCTGCAGAAAAAGGATGGTTAGACCACGATACTGTGATGATGGAACAGTTGACCGCCATTAAAAGGGCAGGTGCCAATATTATCGCCTCTTATTTTGCCAAAGACGCCGTACGTTTACTGGATTAAAACGAATTATAATCCTGACTAATGTAATCTCGGAAACTTTAAGGCGCACGCTCAACTGAATATTGAAATGAAGAGATATATTTTTATACTTATTGGTTTATTCTCTTTCATGTCCCACGGACAAGGGGATACTTCGGTTCTTTTAGACGGCAGCATCGGCTCTGAATTAGCTTATTCATGGCCCTCAAAGGTAAACCTGGATTCTGTCTATATCTACTCCAGGGTAGATTCTATAATGAATGAGGGGATTAAGCAAACGGCTTTTCCCGGTGCCCAGCTCCTGGTGGCCAAAGAAGGTAAAATCATCTTCCATGAGGCTTATGGTTTTCATACCTACGACAGTCTTCAACCAGTGGCATTGAACGATATATATGATCTGGCTTCGGTAACAAAAATCGCCGGTCCATTGCCCGCTCTAATGAAGCTGGTAGATGAAAAGAAACTAGATCTGGATGCTCCTTTCAGCAATTACTGGAGGTCCTGGAAAGGAAAGAAAGATAAAAAAGACCTGACCCTGAGGGAAATACTGGCACATCAGGCTGGCTTAGAGCCCTATATTGTCTTTCTGAATACGGTAATGAAGAAAGATCGGCTTAAAAAACGCTTTATTCAGCCGGTTAAAAGCAATCGATTCCAGAAACAAGCGTATGATGGCATTTTCGTAAAGAACAAGTTTCAAAATAAAATGCATCGCATGATCCGGAGGTCTGAAGTAAATGAAGACAAAAAGTACCGTTATTCCGGCCTGACATTTTTGATTTTCCCTCAGCTAATTGAACAATTGACAGGCATGACTTACGAAAGGTATCTCAGGGAAACAATTTATGATCCTCTGGGGTGCTATACTCTGGGTTTTAATCCGGATAGATGGCAGGTGACCAATAATATTGTACCTACAGAAATAGATACATTATACCGTAAAACACTCACCCATGGATGGGTTCATGATGAAAATGCCTCTCTACTGGGTGGGGTGTCCGGAAATGCCGGACTTTTTGCAACTGCCCTGGATTTAGCCAAACTAATGCAGTTATACCAAAATTACGGAAGCTTCAATGGGCAACGTATTCTCTCAGAAAGCACTATGAAGGAGTTTACAGCAATACAATTTGCAAATAATGAAAATAGAAGAGGCCTGGGGTTCGACAAACCATTGCTAGACAACTCAGAACTTTCACTATCTGATGCATATCCGGCACCAAATGCAGCTGCTAATAGTTTTGGACATAGCGGTTTTACAGGCACTTTCGTTTGGGCCGATCCAAAAAACCAATTGGTATTTATTTTCTTGTCCAACAGGGTTTATCCCAGCCGAAGCCATAGAAAATTGTATAGCTTAAACATTAGGACCGCCTTGCACCAGGTATTTTATGAGGCTGCGAATGACTAAAATTAGCTATTTTAAATACCTATTTTATTGCTAACTTCGTTTAATATTAACGAACCATGGGACTACTAATATTCTACGCCCTTATTTCCGTAATCTTTTCCTTTTTGTGCTCTATCCTGGAGGCAGTTCTTTTGAGCGTTACCCCAACATTTATTAATTTAAAGAAAAAGGAGGGCAAGGCCTATGCGGATGATCTGGAGGTATTAAAAAAAGATGTTGATAAACCACTGATTGCCATCCTAACTTTAAATACAGTAGCACATACGGTAGGGGCTATCCTTGTAGGGGTTCAGGCTAAAGTAGCTTATACTGATCTCTATGGGAGTACAACCCGAAGCCTTATGGGCATCAGATTTACTGAAGATGTGATGGTGGGAGTAGTATCTACGGTGATGACATTACTAATTCTAATTGCTTCTGAAATTATTCCAAAAACTATAGGAGCTACTTTTTGGAAACAATTGGCCCATTTTAGTACCAGCACATTAAATATTATGGTTTGGGTACTTAAGTATACCGGTCTTCTTTGGATACTACAATTATTTACAAGACTTATAGGAAAGAAAGGGCATCACGGAAGTATTCTGACCAGAGAAGATTTCACTACAATGGCAGATATTGCCCATGAAGAAGGGGTCTTTCAGGAATCCGAGTCTACCGTTATAAAGAATTTGATTCGCTTTGATGAAGTTTTAATAAAAGATATCATGACGCCACGAAGCGTTATGAAAACAGCTTCGGAAGATAGTTCTATTCAAGAATTTTTTGAGGCTAACCCTAAATTACGCTTTTCAAGGATCCCTGTATACAGTGAACGAATGGACAACATAACCGGATTTGTGTTGAAAGACAATATACTGGAAGAGATTATTAACAAAAATGGGGAAGATAACTTGTCTTCTATCAGAAGAGATATTCTGGTCACCAGCAGAAATACCCCGATACCTCAACTCTTCGATGTTTTTATAGCAGAACGAGAGCATATCGCCCTGGTTGTAGATGAATACGGGTCTGTGAGTGGCCTGGTGAGTATGGAAGATGTATTTGAAACACTTTTAGGGCTGGAAATCATGGATGAGAGTGACAATGTAGAAGACTTACAGCAATTGGCGCGTAAAAAATGGAAGTCCAGGGCTAAACGCCTGGGAATAATTGAAGAAAATACAGATATTGAGTAATGGTGACCGCCTACATAGACACCCCTTTGGGAACTGCTTATATTGAAGGTGATGCTATTGGCTTAAAGACAATTTCTGTGTTGGAAACCCAAGAAAAGGCTACCAATATAATTCCCGAACCTCTGGAAGAGGCGGCATATCAGATAAAAGAATATTTTGAAGGCAAAAGAAAATCGTTCAATTTATCATTGAATCCCGAAGGCACTGCTTTTCAAAAAAAGGTCTGGAATGCCTTACAGCAAATCCCCTTTGGCAAAACACTTTCTTATCTTCAACTCTCTAAGCAATTGGGTGATGTAAAGGCCATTAGGGCAGTTGCCTCAGCCAATGGTAAAAATCCCTTATGGATTGTGATTCCATGCCATAGAGTCATAGGTAGTGACGGCTCCTTAACGGGCTACGCGGGTGGATTACATCGTAAAAAATGGCTCCTGGACCACGAGAGCCCTGTAAAACAACAAACACTTTTCTAAGCATAACCAACCACATGGTCTGAAAGGTCTTTTCAGAGGGCATATAAAATGCTTTTGAAGTGCATTTTGTCGATGATTTTATTTTCAAAATCTGCTGCGCACCAAGTAACGAGGATTTTTAAAAGGGAATTAACAAACTATCAGGTATGTTTACTGCTTTTGTGCTATTCAACGATATAAGTGGGGGCAAAAGGTAAATTAATATTGTCTACGAGCTGGCCTTTTGAAGAAATAATCAGGACCCCACCTTCGAGTATATTACCGTCTTGTTTGCCATAACCCACTAAAAATACATCGGCCTCTTTCTTATATGCAATTGCCGATAATACGATATTGGCTTCCAGATCTTCTTCAACCTGCCGTGCTATTCCGATCATGTCTATAATCTTGTTCTCCTGGTTGACAAAATCATATATCGCCGGAGCGGCAAGCACCGGTGAAGGTTGCGAATAGGAATAAATGTAAAACAATTTTGTATCAGAAATACTGGCGTCCAGAGGACCAGGAGCAAATAGCCTATCCAACAAAAATGCCTGCTGCTCTTTTAAATCCAGAGTATCAAAATCATATAACTGATATTCCTGGTTTTCATCACCTTCCGAGAGGATAATTACTATATCGCCCTGATCATCAATAAAAATGCTGGTAGTGGCAGGACCAAAATCTATAGTGCGCATTAAGGAATTAGTTTGCGTATTGATGATAGCTACTTTATTTGAGTTTAAATTGTCTCTGTAAGTTAGTATCAGCTTCCCGTTACTATAAATAGCCTGAAATACAATATTAACATTGAAGGCAATATTAATATCAGTTACCTCATCAGTGGCAATATCTATGGTACGAACGCCAAAATTGGTTGATCCCTGAGGACTAAAAAAACCCAGAAATAACTTGGATTCAGAATTAGCACCCCAAAGAATAGAACGTTCTTCAGATACGGTATAGAAGTTATTTAATTGATTGTTTACCCCCGTGACTGCATTTCGTTGTACCGCTGAAAAACTCCCGGCAGAAAAACTGTAAAATGTTAGAAGATCATTAACCTGACTCAACTCCAGGTATTGAAGAGCCACATTATTCTCCTGGGTGAGATTAATTAGTTCTCCTGTTTCGCCGGAAGCGGTATAGTTAAATTGATAAATATTCTCAATATCTTCACCTACCACCCTAAAATCGGGCACATTTGAGATGGGTTCTTCAAACTCAGCTGCATCATCCCGGGAACACCCCAACAATGTGGCAAGGCAAAGCACCCCACAAAACAATTTCCGGATATTCATACAACTTTTTGATTAAAGATAAACTATTTTAACAGGCCACCTCAATTATCAAAGATTTAAATGGTTCTTGTGAATTTCAAAGTTTTTGGCCCTATATGATATAGAAAATAATCGCTATCTTTAATATTCCATCATTTCAAGTCTAATTTTTTATAAAAATGCTTAAGAACGTTGCACTTACGGACATCCTCTTTCTGGATATAGAAACTGTCCCGGAAGAGGCAGAATTTGAGCAATTAGACCAGGAGAAAAGAGATTTATGGGAGCAAAAAACCAAATATCAGAGAAAAGAGGAGATAAGCGCTGAAGAATTCTATGAAAGGGCTGGAATATGGGCAGAATTTGGGAAGATTATTTGCATTTCTGTAGGATATTTTAACTTTAAGGGAAGTAGCAGAAATTTTAGAGTGACTTCTTTTTTCGGTGAAGAGATAAAATTGCTAAAAGAATTTAAGAATCTTCTCGAAGTACATTTCAATAGACCAAAGCAGTTGCTGTGTGCACATAATGGTAAGGAATTTGATTTCCCCTATATTGCCCGTAGAATGATTATTCACAGAATTCCTCTCCCTAACAAATTAGATCTTTTTGGAAAAAAACCCTGGGAGGTACCGCACCTGGACACCATGGAATTATGGAAATTTGGTGATTACAAACATTTTACTTCTTTAAAACTAATGGCCAACGTGCTGGGAATTCCTTCTCCCAAAGCCGATATTGACGGAAGTATGGTACGAGAGGTATATTACCAAGAACAAAACCTTGACAGAATTATAAGGTATTGTGAACTTGATGTAATTACCCTTGCCCAGGTATTTATAAGAATGCGAAATGAAGAGCTGCTCAGCGAAGATGAAATAAAAAGGGTTTAGCACTCTCCTCTATTGCTTTCAAACATTATATTTTAGTTGAATATAGACCGGAAAATGGTCACTATACCCCCCAAGGTACTTTTTCCCTACAAATGTCCTGAACGGATTGCCGGCATACCTTCCTTTAAACTCTGTCAGGAATCTTTCATCGAAAATATTGGCATGGGCAAAGCTATGGGTGTTTTTCTCATAATTCAAAAAACTATGAGACACAATAATCTGATCAAATAACGCCCAGGTTCTTCTATAATTGGCGCTCCCTCTGTCAGGGCTTAATAGCTTTATCATCGGATTGTAAAGTGCCCTGGAATTCACTAATGTTTTAATACTCTCTGCTGTTGGCCCATCATTAAAATCTCCCATAATGATGTAATTAGGCACTGCTTCCTCCATTTCAATTTGTTCCATAAAGGCAATTAAGGTTTGAGCAGCTTCCACACGCTTGTATTCTGTCTCTTGTCCGCCTGCCCTTCTGGAAGGCCAGTGATTTACAAATATGTGTGTTATCTCGCCATTTAATTTACCTTTCACATACAAGATGTCTCTTGTGGTATCTCTGATTCCATCAGAATTATTAACCAGCAGGGCTATGGGTTCCGAATGCAGCACTTCAAAATGAGATTTGAGAAAGAATAAGGCAGTATCTATGCCTCGCTCATCAGGAGATTCATAGTGCACATAGTCATAATCAAACTCACGAAGAGCATCAGCAGATAATAGGTCTTGAGCTACTTTTCCATTTTCAATTTCTGCTACTCCCACCAGGACAGGTGGGTGTTCAGTACTTTTTAGCCCCAGCTTAGAGATTGTGCTCGAGAGCTTATTCAGCTTTTTCTTATACCTCTTATCTGTCCATTTCTTAAATCCGTTTGGAGTGAAGTCATTATCTAATGTATGGCGATCATCTTTTGAATCAAAGAGATTTTCCAGATTGTAGAAGGCAATGGTATGGAGGTTTTTGGCTTTATTTGATCTTGAAAAGGGAAAAAGCATGGAAATTTTCAATTGAGAACTAAAATTACAAAAATCAGGTCGTTTCGATTGATTAGATTTGCATATTAATCCGATCTATGCTAGAGAAGACCAAAATTGACTATGAAAAGGCCGTACTCATTGGTGTTATTAACAGACAGCAAAATGAGGAAAAGGTGCAGGAGTATCTTGATGAATTGGAATTTCTGACATTCACTGCCGGTGGAGAAGTAACGAAACGATTTGTGCAGCGAGTAGAAATCCCCAACCCCAAAACCTATATTGGGAGCGGTAAAATGCTAGAAGTAGAGGCTTACGTCAAAGAAAATGAAATTGGTTCTGTGATTTTTGATGATGAACTCAGTCCTGTTCAACAACGCAACATTGAAAAACAGCTACGCTGCAAGATTCTGGACAGAACCGGACTTATCCTGGACATCTTTGCTCAAAGGGCTAAAACCAGCTATGCAAGGACCCAGGTAGAACTGGCACAATACGAATACCTACTTCCCAGATTAACCGGGCTTTGGACGCACCTGGAACGCCAACGTGGGGGAATAGGCATGAGAGGACCTGGAGAAACAGAAATAGAAACAGATAGAAGGATTGTCCGTGATAGAATTTCCTTACTTAAAAAAAAGTTATCCAAAATAGACCGCCAAATGGAAACCCAAAGGGGAAACCGGGGGGCTTTGGTGCGGGTGGCATTAATTGGATACACTAATGTGGGTAAATCCACGCTTATGAATGTAATAAGCAAGAGTGATGTGTTTGCAGAAAACAAACTATTTGCCACTTTAGATACCACAGTCAGGAAGGTAGTGCTTGGGAACCTCCCCTTTCTGCTGAGTGATACTGTGGGCTTTATTCGCAAGTTACCCACACAATTGGTAGAAAGTTTTAAGAGTACCCTGGACGAGGTTAGGGAAGCTGATTTGTTGTTGCATGTTGTAGATATCTCACATCCGAATTTTGAAGAACATATTGCTTCTGTAAATCATATACTGGATGAAATTAAGGCAAGTGATAAACCTACCCTAATGGTCTTTAATAAAATAGATCAGTATGTGCCCGTAGAATTGGCCGAAGATGATCTTGTTACGGAAAGAAACAGCACTCACTTTACGCTGGAAGAATGGCGCAAAACCTGGATGAACAGAAGTGGTAATTCAGTATTATTTATATCTGCCCTGAAAAAAGAAAACCTGGATGAGTTTCGGAAAAGGGTGTATAATGAAGTCAGGGACATTCATGTTTCCAGGTTTCCTTACAATAACTTTCTCTATCCGGAACACCTGGATGAATATTGAAAATATCCCCAACTTCATAGTTTCATATAAAATCGCGACTCATCAATTTACGCTTTCGGCCTGGAAACTCCCTTTAACTGTTAGGGTTTCACCACCCCCAACACCAGTGCATGTTACATTTACCTGGCCAGTGGCGTAAAAAAGGCGGGAATCAAAGTTGATACTTCCCGATTCGGACTGATAGGATATCGTACTTCCTCTATCTCCAGAAAAATTCATAAACGCATTACGGGATTCAAACAGGTCTGTCCCAATTTCATATTCTCCTGTACCCACTTTTGATCCTTTACTGGTAACCCCAAAAATTACCTGATTATCAGAATCTCTGTCTTGCGCAATTACCAGGATGGTAGTGACCTTTACATCTTTACCTTCGTAATCTTTTGTTTCAACGGTAGTCTCATTATAAACCACCCCTTGCCCCGTCAAAGTTGCATTAATTGCGCCGCTAATTTCAAATTTAAAATTTGGCTCCAATACACTACTTTCCTCGTCACTGTCTTCTGATGAGCACCCCCAAAAAAAACAAATACATAGAAAGCATTTAACAATATTCTTCATTTGATTAAAGTTTTAATTAAAAAAATACCCTATTGAAAGTTGAAATACATTGTTCTTAAATTTATCGGTATCAGACTCAATGTCATTGACATCTGAACCAAAATAATACCTGGCGGCGAAATTCAGGCCATTCTCCAATTTGTAACCGAGACCTAGTGCAAAACCAAAATCTGTTGATTTTGTTGTGTCTTTTAAATCGGTTGTGTCGCCATTGTCTTCAACTTCAGCAGATAACAAAAATCCTATTTGGGGACCAGCTTCAATACTCAGCCCTTCTGCTACATAGTATTTGGCTAATACAGGAATCGACAAGTAGTTGAGCCTTACTTCCTCATCATCATCGGATTCATCCTTAACCCCTTGTGAAGAATAAAAAAGCTCGGGTTGAAGAGAGAGCTCGTCAAGAAGTGGAATTTCTACCACCCCTCCCAAATGAAAAGATGTCCGGACTGCAGGATCATTTAAATCCGGTTTGAGCGTGGCAAGGTTAAGGCCAGCTTTAGCTCCAATGTTAATATCCTGAGCTGCTGCTGCGAAGGAAATGAACATTACAATGGTCATAGTTAAAAGTGCTTTTTTCATAATAGTGTTATTTAAGATGTTATTATTTTGTAGGGAACAATATTAGGTATGAGTTACAGGTAGTAGTTAACACTTCATAAGATCATACAGGTCAAAACTAGACCCGGCATCTCCGAAATACTAGGAGTATAGTTTCATATACTATGTAAATAGTCCCACGACCTGGTTATATAGGTGTTACAACTTGCTATGCAAGCCAATGGAAGGTAAAAAGCTAATTGGAAAGTGTACGTCATTAGTAAGGCAAGGTGAATTCTGGTTAATCAGCAAAACATATTCACCTTAATGGTATGAATGATCTATGGAAAGAGATTCGTGTAAGGCGCTACAAAGCACCTATGGGGTAACTCAGGGCATGACTAATTGTTATATGCCGAAGGCACCATTCCATACAGCGCTTTGAAACACTTAGTGAAGTAAGACAGGTCATTAAAACCAACTTTGTACGCTATTTGTGTGACAGTATCTGCATCCTGGGAAATTAATTGAGCAGCTCTTTTAAGGCGAAAGTTGCGTAATAGTTCCCCCGGCGACTCATTTGTTAAGGCTTTAATCTTTCTGTGTAATTGAGATTTACTCATTCCAAGTGCATTTTGCATGTCTGGCACACCAAATGAGCTTTCTGAATATCTGCTTTCCAGTAATTGAAGAACTTGTTCTAAAAATCTTTGATCTATAGATGTTGCTGTGACATGTTCGGGACGCAGCTGTATCTCTTTATTCGCAAAGTGCGCTTTTAGCTTTTGCCTTTGGGCAATTAGATTGGATGTTCTAACCAATAATTCCCGGGCATCAAATGGTTTGGTGAGATAATCGTCTGCACCTGTTTCCAATCCTTGAATTTTGTTTTCAACTCCTGCCTTGGCAGTGAGCATGATGACCGGGATATGACTGGTATGAATATCGGTTTTTAGTCTAGTGCACAATTCAATGCCATCCATTTTTGGCATCATCAAATCGGTTATTATGAGATCTGGCAGCTGTGAGTTTGCTTTCTTTAATCCCTGCTCTCCATTGGTGGCCTTTATAATTCTAAAATGCCCGGAAAGGTGATCTACAAGAAAGGTCTTCATGTCTTCATTATCTTCTACCAATAATACTTTGGGTAGCTTTCTGCCATCTGTCTTTTCAAAACCAAAGGTCTTTGTGCCTTCAGTATTGAAGGTGTTTTTCTGGACGTTTTTCTCTGGCCGGGCAGTTTTAATTTCTTCTATTGGCAAATGCACTGTGAAAAATGAACCTTTCCCAATTTCACTTGAAACCGTGATAGTACCATCCATAAGATCTACCAGACCTTTAGATAATGACAGGCCTATACCGGAGCCCTCTTTATCTTTTGTAGAACTGCTATCCTCCTGATAAAACCGGTCAAAGATAAAAGGCAAATTCTCTTTTGAAATACCCCGTCCGGTATCGGAAACTTCTATTCTTAATTCCTGTTCTACATATGATGATCTAAAAGAAATAGTTTCTTCATCATCACTAAATTTAAACGCATTGCTCAGCAGGTTATAAACAATTTTCTCAATTTTATCCCTGTCGAATGCCGCCCACAATACTCCGGATGGAATTTCTACTCTAAAATCTATATTGCGTTGGGCAGCGAGTGAATTAAATGAAGAAGTAGCCGCACGTAGACATTTATATATGTCTCCTTCAGTTTTTTTCAGTTGCAGACTTTTCTGATCTATTTTTGAAAGGTCGAGTAGTTGATTAACTAATTCTAAAACCCGGTTGGTGTTTCGCCTTATCATTTTAATCTGATCTCTCCTAAGTGGTTCCTCAGGATTTTGTTCAATGTGCTCAATTGGTCCTTTAATTAATGTTAAGGGGGTTCTGAATTCGTGAGATATATTGGCGAAAAAATTAGATTTGGCTTTATCCAGTTCCCGAAGTTCTCTATTCGACTTTTGTTTAATTCTAAACTGGTTATATAATAATAGGGCCAGTATGGCGGCTAGTAGTGCAAAGACAATAATGGCATTTCGCTCATTTTTCCTTTTATTAAGGAGCAGGGCCTGTAGTTTCGTCTCCGAGGCCAAGAGGGCAATTTCCTTCGTCTTTTGGTCATTCTGGTATTTGGCCTCTATTTCACTTCCAAGTTCGCGCTTCTCCCGGGTATAAAGGCTGTCTTTAAGAACGATGAATTGTTCAAGATGCTGATAGGCTTCGGCCATACTTCCCAAATTAGAAAACCTCTTTGCCAAACGCTCATGCACATCCATGGCAAGTATATCCAATTTCATGCTTTCAGCTACTTTTAAAGCAGTGTTTAAATAACCAACTGCCTTGCTACCATTATTAAGAGATTTGTACATGTCGGCTACCGCCATGCTAGAATAACCAATTTGAACGGAGTCGTCCACAGCCTGGGAAATTTCTAACGACTTTTGGTACGAGTTAAGCGCTTGATTAAAATCTTCCTTTTTACGAAAAATTTCACCCATGGTAAAATAACAGTATGAAACTCTTTTGCGGTAACCCAGCTGCTCATATAATTTCCGCCCAATATGGTTGTATACCATGGCCGAATCTAATGACCCCATATTCTTATACACCACGGATAAGTTATATGCGGCAAAAGCCCTGCCCGATACATTGTCTAATTTGATATATATACTGTCGCTCTTTTTGAAATATTCTATTGCGCTTTCATAATTTTCCAAACTCCTTTGTATATATCCAATATTACCAAGGGCCACCCCATAATTCCTTTCCTGTCCCAACTCCAGAAAGCGCTTCGAAGCTGCCGTATAGTACTCCATGGCTTTGGTATAATCTCCTGTCTGAGATAGAATACCTCCAAGACCAATATATGATCTGGCAACACGAGCGCTATCTCCCATTGCCCTGGCAATTTCAATATTCATTTGCTGATACTCCTCTGATTTCTCAAAATTTCCCTTTTGCCAAAAGGAATGCCCTGCACCAACAAGCGCATCAGATATACCTTCATTATATTGAATTCCCCTGGCTAGTTTTAAAGCAGATTTAAATACCGTTATGGCCGAATCTTCACGTGATTGTATTCTTAAAAAGCCACCATACAGGTTATAACTTGTAATCAAAGGAATCTTAAGACTGTCTTTCCTGGAAAGGGATATTGCCCGAAGTATCATTTCTTCTGCAAAAATCAATGAATCTTTCTGATATTCAGAAAAGAGTTGCTGCAACACCTTAACCTTACTCGAATCCTCTTTGGTCTGGTCCAATTTGTAGATGAGACTGTCTGCTCTGGTTTGGGACATCCCGCAAAGTGTCGATAATAGAAAAAAGAATAACAAATAAAATTTCATCCCAATATATTCCCTTACTTACAAGTTACTTAATTTTTATGCACCTTCTCCACTTCAATATTAAAGCAAAACATCAGCAACTGATTAATATATAAGTCCCAAATCATATAAGAATAGTTCCCAGAAGTTTATTGCAGCCTTATCCCTGGCTTGTTAGATACTTTTCTTCAGGCATGTCTTTCTTGGGACTAAAATGCAGTTGAGATGTTTCACAACATAATAAGGACACTTCACAACATAATTTTAATGTATTCAAAATCTCATCATACATTTACATTGTAATTAAGTTCTGGTGTTTAACCCCAAATCTAATACTGAGCCTAATTAAAAATGCTAGCCCAAATCAGCATTTCAAGTTAAAGACTATACCAAACCAAATTTTACAAAACCTGCTTAACAATTAAAGCCCTGACTATAAAGTCGGGGCTTTTTTTATTTGCCATTATTGATTTTTTGTTGTGTTGTAGTGATCTAATTGATAATTAGATTACCATTCATCGAAGAAAACGAACCACTCATATTTTTCACAACATTTAAGGCCAGGTTCACAACATAAATTAAGTGATTCCGGAATATCGCCATACATTTACATTGTAATTAAGTTTTAGTGTTGACCCCAAATCTGATACTGTTCTTAATTTAAAGTGTGGACCCCAAATCAGCACTTGACCAATATAATAACCAAGTCTTACAATCCCTACTTAGTTAAAAAAACCCTGACATTGTCAGGGTTTTTTTATTTTGTTTATGTGGCATTTGGATTAAAAGGCATAGCTCAGGCCTAAGGTCCAATAGGTCTGTAGATCATTATCAACCGTATCAAAGGTTTCAGCGGTATTACCCAATGTGTTTATTGAATAATTCAAAGCCTCTTGTTTATTACTTCTTAAACCAAAATCAAAACCTACTCCAATCATTTTCCATAAGGTATAAGCAAAAGAGTTGGTCCATGTCCAGTTACTAAGATCACCACTGCTATAGCTCTGGAACATTGAAAGATTGGTTTTAAAGTTAACCGCACCCAATTGTTTTGTATAATCTGCAACTATCTTGGCCCCTAAGGAAGATTCGAATATATTATCCTGCTTACTAAAAACAAAGTTGTAGTTGAGTGGATGAATTACCACTATCAAGTCTGTAACAGGTGTCCATGTACCTCCAACACCAAGATCTAAATATCCGGGATCATTAAAATTATTTAAAATTGTAGTACGGTATTCCCCAAGACCAGAAACGGCAAATTTCTCACTGACCTTCCTACCATAAAGCGATGATATATTAAAAACGTCTGTAGCTTCCCTAAAACCATCCTCATCTGTGTCATCGTCTTTATCATCTAACTTCACCCAATTTAAATTGACATTTCCAGAGTTCCTCCAGAAAAACTTATCCTGATTTAAATTAGCAAAAGCATTTACGGTAAAGCCGATATTCCCGGCTGAATTATTAGGAATCCCCTGTGAATACCAATTACTGAAGTTCGAAAAATTTCCGCCAATAGTTCCAAAAGCGCCTTTCTTCCATCCTGGAAGAGCGTCGATCTGTGCTTGAAGGGCATCCACTCTTCCCTGGATAGCTGCGATAGAATCTTTCTTTGCTGCTTGTGTAGCTTTTAACTCCTCTTCCGTCTGAGTAAATGCCATTTGCGTACCGGCAAAAATTAGCAGTAACAAAATTAATTTTTTCATAGTGTGTAGTGTTTATAGTGTTATGAACAGCAAATGTAATAATTGTTAATAAAACCCATGCTTTATCAACATTATTTTCGCTTGTACAATGGCACTGAAGAACAGGCCTCGCCGTACATGACACTTTTGGCAACCTGCCTGATTTTAGAAGCAGCCCACAGGTAGGCATTCTGAGGCACGGGTTTGTTACTACAGCCTTTAATTATAACAGGTTTGTCTTTAAATGGCGCAAGGTCTAGTTCTGAAAGTACTGCGAGATAAATTACAGACTCCAATTCTTCTAAATCTCCTACAATTACCTGCCTGGCGTAGGGTTGAATTTTTGTACTTATCAACATATATGCCCACCCCGGGACAATAGCCTCTGTTGAACAATGAAGTGCCACATAATCCCCTTTATATTGCTGCCAATCGTGATCCTCCACATAGCTCCTGAACTCCTTTTCTTTCAGGATTAAACCCTGGTGCAACCAATCTTTAATATCGAGTTTTCGCCTTTTCCCTTCAGGGTAGTAATCTTCGAGATTAAAAGTGACCAGTTTACTCTGGGCAACGCGGTTTAAAATGGGTTCAGTGTCTTCTTGCATCCCAATACTGACTTTATTAAGCCTTGATTATTTTTTTTTATCAGTTCCCGTAATACAAAATGTTTTGTATTTAATAAAACATCAGATTTTAAGGAACTATATCTGTAATTACAACATCCCCAATTCCAGTTTTGCTTCTTCACTCATAAGATCCTGTGTCCATGGAGGGTCGAAAGTAATTTCGACTTCAGCATCTTTAACCAAGTCTAGCGACTTTACCTTCTCTTCTACCTCTACAGGGAGGGTCTCCGCAACCGGGCAATTTGGGGAAGTAAGTGTCATCAATATTTTGACTTCATTGTCTTCGTTGACAAAGACGTCATAAATTAACCCCAGTTCATAAATATCTACAGGAATTTCCGGGTCATAAATCGTCTTAAGTACTTTTACTATTTTTTCTCCCAATTCCTGTGTATCTATTGCTGTCACTTCTTCGCTCATTTTAATTTAATTAAGTTGTGTTTGATAGGCCACGGCATATAATTTCAATTGTTTTATCATACTCACCAGACCATTTGCTCTGGTAGGTGATAAATGCTCTTTAAGTCCAATTTCATCAATAAAATCGGTGTCCGCATCAATAATATCTCTGGGTGGCTGGCCGCTAAAGACCCGTATTAATATGGCAATAATTCCTTTAGTAATTATTGCGTCACTATCCGCAGTAAAATAAAGTTTGTCGTCCTTTAGTTCCGCATGCACCCAAACTTTACTCTGGCATCCCTTTATGATGTTGTCTTCTGTCTTGAACTGCTCATCAATTAAAGGAAGAGATTTTCCGAGTTCTATCATGTATTCATAGCGCTGCATCCAATCCTCAAACAAGGAAAATTCATCAACAATTTCTTCCTGGATCTCTTTAATGGTCATAGGCTAATATAACAGTAAAATTACGATATGTATAAGTGTTTTTCAATTGTCACCTTATTTCATTAGCGCATGCCTATACAAGCATTTGCCTTGCTTTATTTACACCAGCTACTAAGCTATCCACCTCATCTTTGGTATTGTAAAAGCTAAAACTTGCCCGCACCGTACCCGGAATACTGAAAAAATCCATCACCGGTTGTGCACAATGATGACCCGTTCTCACCGCAATTCCCAGTTTATCTAATATAGCGCCAATATCATAAGGATGTATCCCTTGAATATTAAAGGAAATTACAGAGGTCTTTTGTTTGGCAGTCCCGTATATCTTTAATCCCTCTATAGATAGTAACTGTTCGGTAGCATATTCTAAAAGCTCGTGCTCATATTTTTCTATCAGGTCTAATCCAACAGAATTAAGGTAATCTATAGCGGCCCCAAAGGCTATCCCTCCACATATATTAGGCGTTCCTGCTTCAAATTTATGAGGTAAACCGGCATAAGTCGATTTTTCAAAGGTTACTTCTTCTATCATTTCGCCTCCGCCCTGATAAGGTGGAAGGGTATTTAACCATTCTTCTTTGCCATATAGTATTCCTACTCCAGTTGGCCCACACATCTTATGCGCCGAAGCCGTATAAAAATCAACGTCCAATTCCTGAAGATCGGTCTTTATATGGGGAGCCGCTTGTGCTCCGTCAATTAATACAGCCGCCCCAATATTGTGTGCAGCAGCTATCATCTCTTTAACCGGATTGATGGTGCCTAAGGCATTTGAAACATGATTGCAGAATACAAGTTTGGTTTTGCTGGTGAGCATCTCCCTATACAAATCGATACGAAGTTCTCCTTCATTGTTCATGGGGATTACCTTTAACACTGCCCCGCTCCGCTCACAAAGCATTTGCCAGGGGACAATATTTGAATGGTGTTCCATGGCAGAAACCAAAACTTCATCCCCTTTTTCCAAAAGAGAAGTAAATCCGTTGGCGACTAAATTTATGGCATGAGTAGTACCGGAGGTAAATATTATCTCCTTGGATTTGGCAGCGTTAAAATGCCTCTGGATTTTTTGTCTGGCCAATTCGTATTTATCCGTTGCTTCTTGCGATAAACTATGTACCCCTCTGTGAATATTTGCATTGTAATTCTGGTAATAATCCACTATTACATCTATAACTTGCTGAGGTGTTTGAGAAGTTGCAGCATTATCCAGATACACTAAGGGTTTCCCATTAACTTCTCTTTTAAGAATTGGGAAATCTTTTCGAATAGCTTCTATATCTAAGGCCGTCTGTATCATTTCTAAGATGGATAATGATGCTACATTAATACAAGAATTGATCTCTATAGTTCAAATCCCAATCGGACACCAAGTTTATTGGCAATTAACTTATTAATTCTGGTTTTAAGCGCCGGAAGTCGTACACTTTCCAGGACATTATTTGCAAATGCATACATTAACAGAGCAGATGCTTCCTTTTTTGGGATGCCTCTTGATCTTAAATAATACAAGGCCTCTTCATCCAATTGTCCAATGGTGCACCCATGAGAACATTTTACGTCATCTGCAAAAATTTCCAATTGAGGTTTGGTATTAATTGTAGCCTTATCACTTATGAGAATGTTATTATTTTGCTGAAAGGCATTTGTTTTCTGGGCAATCTTATCTACTATAATCTTACCGTTAAAAACTCCGGTAGATTTCTCTCCATATATCCCTTTATAATCCTGATGACTCTCGCAATTTGGTTGTCTGTGATGTACCAGGGTATGATGATCTATATGTTGTTTCTCCCCTAGAATAGAAACTCCTTTCATGGTAGAATTAACGTGTTCTCCATCCTGGTAAAAATTCAGATTATTCCTTGTAAGTTTCCCGCCAAAAGAAAAGGTATGTACTTTAACCGTACTGGTATCTTTTTGAGAAATATAAGTGTTATCTATTAACGAGGCCGACTTTACATTATTCTGCACTTTGTAATAGTCTATATTGGCGTGCTTAGCAGCATAAATTTCTGTAACCGAATTGGTAAGCACTTCATTAGAGGTAAGGCTCTGATGTCTTTCAATTACCTGAAGCTCGGCATTTTCTTCGACTATTATTAAATTTCTGGGCTGTAGCATTAAATTGGCCTCATTCCCAGTCGCAAAGTGCAGGATCTCAACCGGCTTCTTTGGTGCTTTGTTCTTTGGGATATAAATATAAGCCCCTTCCTGACTAAAAGCCGTATTTAATGTGGTGAGCGAATCTTCCCCGGAAGCAACTTTATTAAAATAGGTATCAATAACAGCCTTGTACATAGGTTTTGTCAAAGCCGAACTCATCAGGCAAATATCTACGCCGTCATGTGTGGTTTCCGAAAGATATGAACTATAGATACCGTCTATAAATACTATCTTATAGGTATCTATTTCATGTAAAAAGTACTTTTTTACATCTTTGTATTCCAAGGCATTTACTTCCTTAGGAAATATGCTGAAATCTATCTTCAGCAAACTGTTAAGCGAAGTATATTTCCACGCCTCTTGTTTTTTATTAGGGAAACCTTTGTTTTCAAAGTTTTTGATGGCTTCGGACCTGATGTCATGAACAAAGTGATCTATATCAACATTGTTCTCGAAGGCCATAAAAGAGGAAACTAATTTTTCTTTTAAATCCATTTCTTAGTGGTATTCAGTACAGCGTTATGAGGATTAAATAGCTATCCATTGCCTTACGCCCTCAGGGCAGTCTAAACAACAGCCTCGTTTTTTATCCAGTCGTATCCTTTCTCCTCTAGCTCAAGAGCAAGATCTTTGTTCCCCGACTTAACAATTTTACCTTCATGTAAAACATGTACAAAATCCGGGACTATATATTCTAACAGTCGCTGATAATGCGTTATAACTATGACAGCATTATCTTTACTCTTTAGCTTATTTACGCCATTGGCTACAATTCTTAAAGCATCTATATCCAAACCGGAATCCGTTTCGTCTAGAATGGCTAGCTTAGGTTCTAACATGGCCATCTGAAAGATTTCATTTCGTTTCTTCTCCCCTCCGGAAAACCCTTCGTTAAGCGAGCGCGATAAAAACCTTCGATCAATATCCAGCATTGCCGATTTCTCCCGAATAAGTTTAAGCATCTCATTTGCAGGCATATCCTCTTTGCCTCTGGCTTTTCTGGATTCGTTAATTGCCGTTTTCATGAAATTGGTTACGGATACACCGGGAATCTCTACAGGATATTGAAAGGAGAGGAAAATCCCGTTATGAGCCCTTTCTTCTGGTGCCATATCTTCAAGGTCTTTCCCTTCAAAAAAGATTACCCCCTCTGTTACTTCAAATTCCTCTTTCCCGGCAATTACTGAAGCAAGAGTACTTTTTCCTGAACCATTGGGCCCCATAATAGCATGCACTTCTCCTGGCGCCACCTCCAAATTAATCCCGTTCAGGATTTCATTTCCTTCTACCCCTGCGTGTAGATTTTTAATTTTCAGCATTTTCTTTATTTTAAAAATTTAGGTGCCTTAGGCATTTTATCAAAGTCTTCTTTCTGATGTTGCAGGTACACTTTGGCATTCTTTTCTTTTGCAAATGCCTCAAAAGCGTCCATGCTTGCCAGCGTTTGGGCTACATCAAAATTGAAAATTGGTACGCGTTTAAACTCCCTGTTCTCATATAAATGATAGAGATCTCCGGTTAAGAGTAAAGGTCCGTGCTCTGCCAAATCCAAATACAATACCTGATGACCCGGGGTATGTCCGGGCATGGATTTTATGATTACAGATCCGTCTCCAAACACATCAAAATCGCCATTTAGTTTCTTTACCTTGGTAAGTTCCTTGATAGCGTTGTAATTATCAGCATTATTTTGCTGAGATTCTTCACTTGTTATAAAATCATATTCCGCCCCTTGAACTAACCATGTGGCATCTTTAAAGACATTGGCATGCCCGGTATGATCAAAATGGGTGTGAGAAACCGCAAGGTATTTAATGTCCTCTATTGAGAGGTCGATACTCTTTAGTTGATTTTTTACAGAATCTTTCCTTGAAACGGTAAAATTTCCATCAGGAGAGGTAAACGGCTCATCCATAGCTGCCAATGCTTCTGGCAAGCCGGCATCCCACATCAGGTTCCCGTCGGGATGGCTAATTACATAAAATGCATCGGCAAACTCCTTGCTCTGCCCCTGGTAAGTGGTATCCTGCGAAAACAATTCAAGATTATTAACCATTACCGTGCCCCCGCTAAAAGTATAAAGCTTTACTTCCGGCGCAATTTTTTCGTTCTTTGCCGCCGCCGCCTGGGAATTTTTCTCCTTTTGCTCCTTGCAGGATAAAACGACTAAGCTTAACAGGCCAATAATTACTATTTTTTTCATTTCTGCCATACTGTGTATTATCATTATCCTACAGATCCTTCAAGACTTATTTCCAACAGCTTCTGAGCCTCCACGGCAAACTCCATAGGTAACTTGTTTAAAACTTCTTTACTAAATCCGTTTACAATAAGTGCAATGGCCTTCTCTGTATCTATACCTCTTTGATTGCAATAGAAAATCTGGTCTTCCCCTATTTTACTAGTGGTGGCCTCATGTTCTATCTGCGCCGATTTGTTTTTTGCCTCTATATAGGGAAAAGTATGTGCTCCGCATTCATTCCCCATAAGCAGGGAATCACACTGAGAAAAGTTTCTGGCATTCTCAGCTCTGCTGTTCACCTGGACCAAACCTCTGTAGCTATTCTGAGATTTCCCGGCCGAAATCCCTTTAGAGATAATTGTGCTCTTGGTGTTTTTACCAATATGCACCATTTTTGTTCCTGTATCCGCCTGCTGGTAATTATTGGTAACAGCTATAGAATAAAACTCTCCTATTGCGTTATCTCCCTTTAATATACATGAGGGATACTTCCATGTAATCGCCGAACCTGTCTCTACCTGTGTCCAGGAAATTTTTGCATTTTTTTCACATATTCCCCTCTTAGTCACAAAGTTATAAACGCCGCCCTTACCTTCTTTATCACCGGGGAACCAGTTTTGTACCGTTGAGTATTTTATTTCTGAATCATCTAAAGCTATTAATTCAACCACTGCGGCATGTAATTGGTTTTCATCACGTGAAGGCGCTGTACAACCCTCGAGATAACTCACATAGCTTCCTTCATCGGCAATAACCAAGGTTCTTTCAAATTGACCTGTTCCTGCCTGATTGATTCTGAAATAGGTAGAAAGTTCCATAGGGCATCTTACCCCTTTTGGGATATAGCAAAAAGAACCATCAGAAAAAACAGCGGAATTTAGCGCTGCGTAAAAATTATCTTTTTGAGGTACCACGGTACCAAGATATTTTCTAACCAAATCCGGATGTTCCTGAATGGCTTCTGATATAGAACAGAAAATAATTCCTTTCTCTGCCAGGGTTTTTTTAAATGTGGTAGCCACTGAAACCGAATCCATCACTATATCCACTGCCACTCCAGCCAGTTTTTTTTGCTCATCCAGAGAAATCCCTAATTTTTCGAAAGTTGCGAGCAATTCAGGGTCTACCTCATCTAAGCTCTCATATTTTGGTTTTTTGTTAGGTGCAGAATAATAAGAGATGTCCTGGAAATCTGGTTTCTTATAATGAATATTGGCCCATTCCGGCTCAACCATATCTTTCCAGGCCCGGAAAGCCTCAAGACGCCATTGGGTCATCCATTCCGGTTCATCTTTCTTTTTAGAAATCGCCCTGACAATATCTTCATTTAGTCCTTTCGGTAGCGTATCCGACTCAATATCGGTATAGAAACCATACTCGTACTCTTTTGTTTCGAGCTCTTTCTTAAGTTCTTCTTCGGTATATGCCATTTTTTGATCTGAGGCTGTTGATTAAAACCGCCTGTTGCTTATTTAATTATCAAATATGTTTTAGAGGGAAAAACTTTCTCCACAACCACAAGTTCTTTGTGCATTGGGATTATTAAATACGAATCCTTTGCCGTTAAGGCCTCCAGAGTATTCTAAGGTGGTACCTACCAGATAAAGAAAACTCTTCTTATCTACAATGATCCGAACGCTGTTATCCTCAAAAACCTTATCGGCTTCCCCGGCAATTTCATCAAACTTAAGTTCATAAGACAGCCCACTACAACCCCCGCTTTTCACACCAACTCGTACAAAATCTTTTGAAGCATCAAACCCTTCTTCCGTCATAAGGTTGATCACTCGCTGCTTTGCCGTATCAGAAACCTGTATCATTCTTATAATATTTATGTACTAATGCTTATTTAGTACAATTCTAAATAGTTTACAAATATAGGTTATAAGTAGGGTTTTACCATAGAACCTAACATTATTATAACGTATGTCTCTATAAACTTTCTTTATGGAATTGATAAAAAATCTGGAGATCAAAGCCGTCCCAAATGTCATTGGCATTATCCACTGTTAAAAAGACGGTATTCTTTGAGTTTTTTAGAAGGGTAAAATTACCCTACTACCAAGGGGTACGTTACTGCAATTTAAGGACTATCAGGTCTGACTGCCCTTTATTCTGGACCATTGGGAAATCTGTGCTGGGACTGGCTCCAACCACCAAAATTTTACCATTAGCATCTTCAATCGCATCGTTTGCAGTGTCTATAGCGGTACCACCAATATTCATCTGCCATTCCAGAATGCCCTGGTTATCGGTTTTCAGTATCCACATATCATTTTCACCTGCATTTTTGGAGTTTGCCAGATCGGTGCTTTTAGAATTCCCGGATATAAGGAATCCCCCGTCAGCGGTAAGACTTACACTTTGGGCAGTATCAAAACCAGAACCTCCATAGGTCTGCTCCCAGAGCATTTCACCACCATCGTCTATCTTAATAAGCCAAACATCAGATTCTCCGTGTTGTTCAGAAATATCATTGTCATCACTAAAGGTGTGGCCAGTGACGACGTAAGCACCATCATCTGTTTTTTCTATGTCATACGCTACCTCAATTCCACTACCACCAAAAGATTTTTCCCAGACCAATTTACCTTTACCATCCACTTTTACCACCCAATAATCATAACTGCCTTTGGCTAATGAGATGTCAGCGTCGCCGCTCTCCGAAAACCCTGCCATAATAAAGCCCCCGTCATTTGCCTGGACCACACTATGCGCTCTGTCGTTATTAGATCCGCCAAAATAGCGCCGCCATATCAGATTCCCTGTAGCATCTAGCCTGGTTCCCCAAAACTCTCCAACCCCATGGCTGGTAATAGAATTGAATTTGGCGGTGCTTCCTGCTCCTCCAGAGGAGACTACATCCAGAAATCCTACAAAAAAGAAACCGTCATCTTCGGTCTGGACCAGATCATAAGAATGATCGTGCCCCGAAAACCCGAAGCTCCTTTCCCATTCTATCCCGCCACTGCTATTGAGTTTAAGAATCCAGTTGTCATGAAACCCCTCATTATTACTGCCATCACCGTCACTGCTCATGGCGTAACCAACTATGGCATAGCCCCCATCTTTTGTCTGAATTACAGACTGCCCCCTATCATCTTTACTCCCGCCATAGGTGGTATTCCATTGCATATTACCGGCTGTATCTAATTTAATCAGCCAATAATCATTAACCGCCATAGTCTTATCGCTAATATCACCATCCGTACTGTTGGTATAGCCTAAAACTGCATATCCACCATCGTTTGTGTTGATAATTGCCTGGGCAGTCTCACTACCACTTCCCCCGAAATTCCTGATCCATTCGGGTTCCATATTAACTATTGAATCGTCCAGAAGCATCCCAGCCCCGTCGTTCATATCATCATCTGAACAGGAAAAGCAGAGCAGAATAAGAAAAATTTTTGTAGCCGTTTTTCCAGACATTTTTCAATTCGATTTTTGTACTACGAAGAGTCCTGAACTGATATCACTAATGATAATCTTACCGCTTTCGAAATAAGGGTATATACTCCAGACGCCATCAAACAAAGGAGTGTCATTCTGAGGGAAAGTATCAAAAAAAGCTTTTTCGCTAATATTCATATTGGCGATATCCGAAATATCTAAAACTCTGAGCCCGGCACTGTAATTGGCCAGGAAATACTCATCTCCTTTTACATAACCATTATGGTCTATCGCTGTTGTTTCTCCTAGATAAGTTGCTGATAATACAGGGGTGTCCAGGTCAGAAAGGTCAAAGACCAAAGTCCTGGAGTTAAATCCGGAATTTATTTCATCCGTTTCGTCCCCCAGCAAAAAATAGCGCTGATCTTCCGTAAACCAGCCCTGGTGAGTGTAGCCAATATTACTATATTGGATGGTTGAGATATTCACCGGATTCTCCTTATCCGAAACATCTACAATAACCACCCTGCTTTCATTAGCTCCTATCAGTATCTCGCTTCCGGCATAATCGGCATCAGGGCCATTATAGGTCACTACCTGGGCATCATGGGTATACCCATTGCCCCCGTATCCCCCTGCAGCCAGAGGTCCACTGGGGTTTTGTATATCAATAAAATGTACCCCTCCGTTAAAATCATCATTCCTGGCGGTCCCTACAGGATAAGCAAATCCACTTTCTTCGTTAACAACGATATTATGCGAATTTCCAAAACCGGTATAACGCGTTGTAGATGAAAACGTTCCCGGAGGATTGACGACATTTCGAAGTTGGGCCAGATTAAATATCTGCATTCCATGTCCGGCTGCCTCCGAACCAATGATTGCATGATTTTCGTAAACTTTAATATCTCTCCACGGGCTATTTGTTGTGGCCGTTGGTAATTTTCCCAGGTAAATTAAATTCTCTGTGTCGGAAATGTCCACAAATGCAGTACCATTGTCCAGGCCAATAAGCGCATATTCCTTCCCGGTGTCGGGATCTGTCCAGCCCCAAATATCATTAGCTGATGTGGCACTAAAATCAGCCAGAGAAATCCTTGCCAAAAGATCGTACCCGTTACAGGGATACTCGCCAGCCATGCCACCTTCACAAGGTGTGAAGGATACTATCGGATCATCGTCACCGCCCCCCATTGGCATATCATCTGTGATGATTTGATCATCATCGGTGGCGTCATTTGGAGTATCATTTTTTGAACAGGAAAATAGCAGGAATGACAGAAATGCGAGAAAACATAGTTTTTGCATAGCAATAATAATTTGAGACTTTTATTCTTTTTCAATATAAAGATACCATTTATATCCTATCCTACTTATTTTTGCAACATGTTCGAAGACAAGAATCAAGCGAAAACCGACTTAGGTGAGATGGGTGAATTTCAACTTATAAACCATCTGACCAAAAACTTTGCACCGCAACAGCCAACCACCTTAAAAGGCATCGGAGATGATGCCGCTGTGCTAGATTTTAAAGGAAAAAAAACGGTGCTCTCTACAGATTTGTTGATAGAAGGGGTGCATTTTGATCTTAGTTATATGCCATTGAAGCATTTGGGGTATAAAGCAGTTGTTGTGAATCTCAGCGATATTTTTGCAATGAACGCCCTTGCCACCCAAATTACCGTTTCGGTGGCTGTTTCTAATCGTTTTCCTCTTGAGGCTCTCGAGGAATTATACGAAGGCATCGCATTAGCAGCTAAGCTTTATAATGTTGATGTTATAGGCGGGGACACCACCTCATCTAATAAAGGAATGCTATTGAGTATTACTGCAATAGGAATCGCTGAAGAAGAGGAACTATCCTATAGAAGTGGAGCAAAACCCAATGATCTATTAGTGGTTAGTGGTGATCTGGGTGCAGCCTATATGGGATTACAGGTTCTGGAAAGAGAAAAGGCGGTATTTGAGGTAAACCCAGAGAATCAACCAGATCTTTCAGAGTACTCATATATTGTTGAGCGTCAGTTAAAACCTGAAGCGCGGAAAGATATTGTAGAACTATTAAAAAAGTTAGAAGTACGCCCTACTTCAATGATAGACATTAGCGATGGCTTATCTTCAGAAATACTGCATCTCTGTAAAGAAAGCAAGGCGGGCTGTAAATTATTTGAGGATAAAATCCCTTTAGATCCTTCCGTTATTCGAAGCTGTGAAGAGTTTCAGCTAGATAGTACCCTTGTGGCATTAAATGGAGGAGAAGATTATGAATTACTCTTTACCGTAGACCAGGCAGATTTTTCTAAAATAAAAGGCAATCCCAACTTAAGTGTAATAGGGCATATGACTCCTGAAGAGGAGGGGCGTTATTTAATTACAAGGGGAAATACACAAATAGAACTTCAGGCCCAAGGCTGGAATGCCTTAAAAAGCAGCTGATTTAATTTGGATGCGGCAGACTTATTTATAAATTTTTGTGAAGGGATAAACAAAAAAATTCCCAAAAATAACGAGACATTCCGGACCATACAGTCGTGGGGCGCAAGACGGCATAGCATAAGAGAAGCTCAATTGATTTCTGGGAATAGTTTTTAGAATTTGGATCGCCATTTACGACGACAAATTCATTGCCAAAGCATAATCAGGCCACCTTCTGAGTTACATCTTTAGTAACCTGTGGGGGTGTTTTTGGAGCTACAACTTGAGCAGCCCTATGTCTTCTTTGATAAAGTCTTTCTAAGGTTTCGTTTATTTCCTGCAGCTCAGGAGTCAGAGTTGAAAGATTGCCATCTACATCTGTGGTAACTTCTCTGCCACAGTGTACACACTTGTATTCTTTTATATGACCAGTTACTTTTTTGGAAACGGAGTAGTGGTGCCCAAAAATATTACAAAATATTTTTTTCATAATTGTAGGTTTTTAGGTTGCATCGGGACGATTTGGGGACCGTAGTAAATGCTAATTTTAATCTGGGTTATTTAAAAAGTGCTTCAGCAGAATCACTTTCTATTAAGTAACGACTCGTTACCGCATTTTATTGGGTGTCCCTGGTTTTTTTCCCTCTTTTTTCGATGAACGTCTTTTTTTTCGATTATCGGAACTTTTTCTTTGCTCAGATTCTGCAACAGTTTTGTAGTATTTTCTATTATCTTACCAACTTATTTTCAACTATGAACAAGTCGAAGGAAATACTTGTAACGGCCTTTGCATTATTTTCCCTTTTCTTCGGAGCCGGTAATTTAATCCTCCCCCCCCAACTCGGATTTAAATTTGGAGAATACTGGTGGCTGGTGGCTCTTGGATTTTGTATTTCCGCAGTATTGATACCAATATTGGGGATTGTGGCGCATTCTAAATTACAAGGTACCATGTTCCATTTTGCTCATAAGGTATCTCCGGCATTTAGTTTAACTTATTGTTTTATTGTCTATGCAATCTCCTTAGCTCTCCCTTCTCCGAGAACCGCATCGGTAACTCATGAAATGGCTATTGAACCTTTTTTTAATATTCCCGCAATCGCTACAAGCATAGTCTATTTTCTCCTGGTTTTTATTTTTGTAATGAACAGATCCAGGATCCTCAATATTATTGGTAAATTCCTTACCCCGGCCATAATTATCATTCTTGCATTGATTATTGGCACCAGTTTGTTTCAGTTCGAATTAGATTTTGCTCCTTCTGAAATTGGGAATCCCTTCTCGCATGGAGTAATTGAAGGTTACCAGACCTTTGATGCCATAGGTGCAGTTGTTGTCGGGGCGGTTATTATAATTTCGATCAACCTGAAAAATAAGAATGCCACTTATGAGGAACGAAGAAGTTTGATCGCCAAAGCCGGATGGCTGGCAGGATTGGGATTATTCCTAATTTATGGTGGACTTATCATTACCGGGGCACTAATGCATAATGAATTTGATGCATCTATTTCACGTACAGGTCTATTAAGTGGGATAAGCCGTATTACTTTGGGCAATACCGGCAATTTAATGCTTAGTCTGCTGGTGAGCCTTGCCTGTTTTACCACTGCTGTTGGTATCGTAGCAGGTACTGCAGATTTTGTTAAATCGCGATTGGGAAATAATAAGCTGGCTTATACCATTACCGCAGTTATCGGTTGTTTTCTGGGTGTATTGATGGGGCAGTTTAATGTTGGCTATATCATTGCTATAGCCCTTCCCGCATTAATGTTTATTTATCCTATTACCATTGTCCTTATTTTGCTGAATGCACTTCCGGGGAAGTTTACTACACCAAAAGTTTTTAAATGGGTGATTTTTGCCACGATAATTTTTAGTATTCCCGACTTTTTAGGCAGTATAGGGCTTAGTGAGGAAATAGCAGGGGTACAGCAATGGATCCCATTTAGCAGTTATAGTTTAGGATGGGTAATACCTTCGCTATTGGTTTTGATAATTACAAACTTAAAAAGAACTGCGGTGGTTAATCCTTCGCAGTAGAATATATTTAACTGCTTTATAATAGTTAGAGATCTTATTTAACAGCAGCAATTACTTCCCGGCAGACATCAGCTCTTCAATTTCGTCTGCGGCTATCGGGATGTTGCGCATCAAATTAAATGGCTCCCCCTTTTCTTGAATTACCACATCATCTTCGAGGCGTATTCCCAATTTTTCGTCCGGGATATAAATTCCTGGTTCCACGGTGAAAACCATGTTGGCTTTCATTGGCGTTTTTAATTCCCCATAATCATGAGTGTCTAGCCCGATATGGTGACTAGTGCCATGCATAAAATACTTCTTATAGGCGGGCCAGTCTTTATTTTCATTTTGAATATCGGCCTTATCCAACAGACCAAGGCCAAGCAATTCAGAGGTCATTATGTGCCCTACTTCCTTATGGTATTCTGCCCAGAGGGTGCCGGGCACCAGTAATTTGGTCGCTGCATTCTTAACCCGAAAGACTGCCTCATATACTTCTTTCTGCCTGGGACTGAATTTCCCATTAACCGGGATCGTTCTGGTCATATCGCTGGAATAATTGGCATATTCCGCTCCAACATCCATTAATATCAAATCCCCATCATCACACAAATTGTTGTTCTCTATATAATGCAAAACATTTGCGTTATTCCCGGAAGCAATAATTGGTGTATAGGCAAAGCCTTTTGAACGCCTGCGGATAAATTCGTGTAAATATTCTGCTTCCAGTTCGTATTCCCATACCCCGGGTTTAGTAAAACTCAGGATCCTTCGAAAACCTTTTTCTGTAATATCACATGCTTTTTGAAGTAGCTCCAGTTCCTCGGGCTCCTTGACACCTCTAATCTTTTGTAAAATGGGGTTACTCTTAGCACTTTGGTGGGCGGGGAATTTTGATTTGCACCGGGCAATAAAACGATCTTCCCTGGTTTGGGTCTCAACGGCCTGCCTGTAGTGTTCATTAGTATTAAAATAAACGGTCTCCACTTCGGTCATAAGATCAAAGAAGATCTTCTCAAAATCGGAAAGCCAATGTACGGTTGAAACCCCTGAAACGTCGGTAGCCCTTTCTTTTGTTAGCTTCTCTCCTTCCCAGATCGCTATATGATCATTGGTTTCTCTGACAAATAATACCTCTCGGTATTTTACATTTGTCGCATTTGGGAAGAGTAGGAGTATGCTTTCTTCCTGGTCTACTCCACTAAGGTAAAATATATCTCTATGTTGTTGAAAGGGCATAGTGCTGTCTGCACTTATAGGATAGATATCATTAGAGTTAAACACCGCTATACTTTGTGGCTTCATCATCGCCATAAATTTTTTGCGGTTTTTTATAAATAGCTGGTTTGTTATTTGCTCGTATTTCATCGGATCCGTAGTATTTTCTCAAAAATAGCCAAATGCCTCATTTCTCCATAAAAAAAGGGACTTAAAATAAGTCCCTCTCCGGTTTTAGATTGGTTATTGTTATTTGGAGATTGCTTTCTTTAAAGCGCCTATGATTGCCATTACTACACCACCTCCAACACCCCCACCGGCGATACTTCCAAGAACAGCGGAAAGGTCCATGCTTCCGGCGGCTGCAGACATTTCTACACCACCATCACCCAATCCAAGCATCCCCAAAAGATAACCTCCAAGGCCACCTCCCAGGATTCCTGAAATAGAATTACCTACTGTTCCCAATGATAAATTTTTTAATAGTTTCCCGGCTATATTGCCTCCCAAGGCCCCGGATAGTAGCTGAATAATTAAGGGTAAGTACTCTTCCATTATTGTTAGTTTAGTTGTTTAGAGGGTAATAAATTAACAAAAATTAAAATCATTGTCCAATTAATTGTTAATAACTTAATATTTTCTAATTCCCCTTACAAATTCATATTTTCACCTCCAATTATTTTAATCCACCAAACAATGAAATCTTTCTTGATCTCCATACTGCTCTTAAGTAGCATTCCACTCCTTGCTCAACCAGGTCCAACTTCATCAGAAGAAATCTCCTCAGCCTTTGATAAAAAAACAGCCCTGGCAGCAAATTCCATAGTAAAAAATATCTCGTTTAGCAATATTGGCCCCACAGTTATGAGTGGGAGAGTCGTAGATATAGAAGCAAACCCCGATAATCCGATTGAGTATTATGTGGGTTATGCCTCTGGAGGGGTATGGTACACCAATAATAATGGCACTTCCTTTGTTCCTGTATTGGATGGCACTCCCACACAGAATGTGGGTGACATTGCTGTTGATTGGAAATCTGGAACACTATGGGTTGGTACCGGGGAGAATAATTCGTCAAGGTCTTCTTATGCCGGCATAGGGATCTTAAAATCTGTTGATAATGGTAAAACATGGGTAAACACAGGTCTTAAAGACTCTCATCATGTTGGTCGCATCTTGATCAACTCTAACAATTCCGATGAAGTCATAGTTGGTGTCACCGGACATCTTTATTCCCCAAATGCAAATAGAGGGGTTTTTAAAACTGTGGATGGAGGCAAATCATGGGAAAAAACACTCTACGTAAATGAGGTAACTGGGATTATAGACATGGCTCATGTACCCGCCAACTTCAATATTATGTACGCCAGCAGTTGGGAAAAAGACAGAAAAGCCTGGAATTTTGACGGCAGCGGTGAAGGTTCTGGTATTTATAAAAGTACAGATGGAGGGAGTAGCTGGACCAAATTATCTACCCCAGAAAGTGGATTTCCAACCGGAAAAGGCGTTGGCCGCATTGGATTGGCTGTTTATGACGAAAATACAGTGTACGCAGTACTCGACAATCAATACAGGAGAAGCCCTTCAAAGAAAGCCCCGGATACTTTCGGATCCCTGGAGAAAAACGACTTTAAGTCGATGTCAACATCCGATTTCCTGAGTTTAGAAGATAAGAAACTTGATAAGTTCCTTAAGGCCAATGGTTTTCAAGAAAAATATAAGGCCGCAAATGTAAAACAGATGGTCAGAAGCGGAAAGATTAAACCTATAGACCTGGCCAGGTATTTAGAGAATGCGAATTCAAGGCTTTTTGACACTCCGGTAATTGGCGCTGAGGTTTACAGGAGTGATGATGCGGGTATGAGCTGGAAAAAAATGAATCAGGATTATATAGATGATCTCTACTATAGTTATGGGTATTATTTTGGAGAAATACGCGTAGCACCTACTGACAAAGAGAAAATTTACCTGGGGGGCGTCCCCCTAATAAAATCCAAAGATGGTGGAAGGAGTTTCACTTCAATTAGCGCTGAAAATGTACATTCAGATCATCAGGCGCTATGGTTAAACCCGGCAAAACCAGGCCACCTTATTAATGGCAATGACGGCGGGCTTAATACTACCTACGATGACGGGAAACATTGGACCAAACACAACTCTACATCTGTCGGTCAGTTCTATGCCGTTAATGTAGATAACCAGGAGCCCTATCATGTTTATGGCGGACTTCAGGATAATGGGGTATGGATGGGGCCCCATAATGCGCAGATAAACAGCAGATGGCATCAAACCGGTCATAATCCTTGGAAATCTATCCTTGGGGGAGATGGGATGCAAGTACAAATAGACAACAGGAACCCAAGTATTGTCTATACAGGATTCCAGTTTGGTAATTATTTCAGATTAGACCTCAGTAAAGATTCTCGTAAACGCATTCAACCAAAACACGAGCTTGGTCAAACACCATTTCGTTTTAACTGGCTAACTCCCATTTTACTATCGCCTCACAACCAGGATATATTATATATGGGCAGTAATATGTTACATCGCTCCCTAAACCAGGGAGACGATTGGGAAACCATCTCTGGAGATCTTAGTACAGGAGGAAAGAAAGGCAATGTAGCCTATGGAACAATTACCACAATTTCAGAATCTGTTTTTAAGTTTGGATTACTTTATACCGGAAGTGACGACGGACTGGTACATTTGAGTAAAAATGGTGGAGGAAGCTGGGAGGTCCTGTCTTCGGGCTTTCCAAAAGATCTGTGGGTAAGCAGAATAGCGGCTTCTAAACATAAAAAAGAAAGGGTCTATGCCAGCCTGAATGGCTACCGTTGGGACGATTTTACCCCATATATATATGTTAGTGAAGATTATGGAAAAAGCTGGAAAAACATCGCTGCTAATATTCCTAAATCTCCAGTAAATGTAATTTTAGAAGATCCTGAGAACGAAATGCTACTGTTCGCCGGAACAGATAACGGCCTGTATGTTTCATTTAACCGGGGAGATTCCTGGGAACTTTTTCAAAACGGGATCCCGAACGTGGCAATCCACGATCTGGTAATCCAGCCAGAAGCCCGGCATTTAGTCGTAGGCACCCATGGGAGGAGTATATATAAGGCCGATATCGCGGAGTTGCAACAATTAACTCCAGATATGCTTTCTAAAAACCTTGTTGTATTCGAGCCGGAAAATATAAAGCACTCAGACCGTTGGGGCAACCCGTCTGGCCAATGGAGTACGCCCAATACCCCCGGGATTGATATTACTTTTTATTCAGATAAAGCAGAGATTTATAGGGCCGAAGTAAAAAGCCAGGAAGGCATAGTGGTAAGTTCCAGTGAACTTAGCGCAGATAAAGGACTTAATATTATGTCTTATGATGTCGCCTTCTCCAAGTCTGGCAAAACCGCATATTTAAAAAGAAACAAAAAGGCCCTCAGGACTGCCAAAAATGGTAAAACTTACCTTCCTCAAGGCAAATATACAGTGGAAATTACCACAAAAAAGCTTAAAGAAACGGTGCATTTTGAAATAAAATGATGCCCGTTTTTCCGATAAAATGACAAAATTGCGAAACAGACTTAGTAGTTTGTTTTTATGCCATTGGCACACGCTTATCTCAGGAATTGCCTTGGTTTTTGAGTCGTTTTTTATCGATAAGGCGCTAGTTTTACTGGCCACTATCGATTAAAAACCTTAGCAACCAACCAGGTGGTCTGTAATTTGCTTTTAAAAAATACCTCCAGGGCTGAAAAGCCTATAAAAAATCCTTTTTAACGTCGGTAAGTGGCTACATTTACCTGCCTACGTGAAATAGCGCATCCCCCTGATTTACTACCGCCTGATGGTTAATACAAATAACATACCCATCATACGGGGATTTAATTTTTCTTCTGTGCTTTGCGTAGGTGTCTGTAATAAGCCCCAATTCCTGTCCTTTTATAATCTTACTTCCATTAATGACCTCCGGGATAAACATACCTGCTGTATGTGCACGCAACCATCGCCTTTCGTCTAGTAGTATTGTTTTTTTCTTTTTTGCGTACTCCGGTTGTGTTTTGGTATTCATCCCAAAATGATCTAAAACATTTATAATCCCCTGCATTCCCTGCAGAATTGCATAATCATCGAACCGCATACTTTCGCCTGCTTCAAAAACTATAGTGGGCACCTGCATTCTAAAAGCTGCATTTCTAAACGACCCCCTGATTAGTCTGGCCGGAAAAGTTATTGGTGCATTAAAAATCCCTGCCAATCTCTTACTGTTTTCGTCCTCTGCAGTATAGCGTACCTGGGGGTAATTATGCCTTTGGGCACCACCTGTATGCAGGTCTATGCCACAATCTACCTGACGCAAAATTTCGGTAGTATAATGATACGCTATCCTGCTGGCCATTGAACCTGTTTTTTTGCCCGGAAAACTTCTGTTAACATCTTTGCCGTCTGGTACATCTCTGGAAAAATGAATAAATCCGAAAATATTCAGGATGGGGACCGCAATTATAGCTCCTTTCTTTACTTTTAAACGCTTCTGCTGCAACATTCGACGTACAATTTCAATTCCATTGATCTCATCGCCGTGCAATCCGGCCTGAACCAGAATTGTTGGTCCAGGTTTTTTGGCGTTAAAAACATAGATTGGTATGTCTATCAGGGTCCCTGTAGGTAGTCTGTCTATACTTATCTTCAACAATTTTGCTTCTCCGGGAGCAACGGCCTCATTACCAATTACAATGTCTTTATTCTCCTCGTTTTCCATATTTAAATTATTCTCAGGTAAAAGGCTTTACCTAAAAAAATATTAACGCCTTCGGCGGCGCCCATTTTGTTCTACGTACTTGATGATCTCACTAGCAATATTTACGCCTGTGGCGGCCTCTATGCCCTGTAATCCAGGTGAGGCATTTACCTCAATAAGCAAAGGGCCCTTTTTGGAGCGAATAAGATCTACGCCTGCTACTCCTAATCCCAAATACTTTGTCGCATTAAGGGCTATATACTCTTCCTTATTTGATGGTTTGATGGCCACAGATTTACCCCCTCTGTGTACATTGGAGCGAAATTCACCCACAGCGCTGGTCCGTTTCATGCTGGCTACCACTTTATTTCCGACAACAAAAATGCGGATATCCTCCCCATTAGATTCCTCAATATATTTTTGAATCAGTATGCTTGTATCCATTTTATAAAAAGTATCTATAATAGATTTGGCTGATTTTTTGGTCTCTGCCAAAATCACACCTAGTCCCTGAGTGCCTTCCTGAAGTTTTATAATTACAGGCGGCCCCCCCAGAATTTTTATTTGCTCTTCAATATTGTCAGGGTTTATTGAAAATAATGTTTCGGGGATAGGGATGCCTTTTCTGGCCATAATCTGTAGTGTCCTGACTTTATTCCTGGCCCGGGTAATCCCCAATGAACGAGCCGTACTAAAAACTCCATTCATTTCAAACTGCTTTACGATAGCGGAGCCGTGTTTTGTTACTTTAGCTCCAATTCTCGGAATGATAGCATGGAAATCGTTGGTTATATTTTCGTCCCTGAGATAGATCTGGGGTTTCCCTGATCCCAGTTTTACCGAACATTTTGTGTGATCAATAAGTTCTATATGATGCCCTAACTTCTCGGCCTCCACAGCTATTCTTTTTGTGGAATAAACATTCATACTCACCGATAAGAGGCCAATGTTCATGTTAGTAGTAACTTGGTTGGATTACCTCTGTAATATCGTTCAAAAATCGGAATCACCCCAACGCTTTGAGAAAAATTACGGCAGACTCAATACTTTTCATCCTTAAATTAACAAATATAACAGCGGCATTGAGGATCATTATTTTAGAATTTGTGCCAATTAAAAATTCGGCTGTTGCAGTACTTTATATCCATTCTAAATTCGGCTATAAAGTTTGTTAAAGACAGGGCTATGCGCTAGTTTTGTATTCACTATTTAAACCAACTTCTTATGAGCGGATTGACTAAATCTTCCATTGCCCGAAAAGTGGTAATGGCGCTTTCCGGCCTTTTTTTAGTTTTCTTTCTGGCCCAGCATTTTACTATCAATATTACATCTGTAATAGCACCCGACACTTTTAATGAATGGTCTCATTTTATGGGTTACAATCCATTGGTGCAATACCTGCTTCAACCAATTCTTATTGCCGGAGTAATTATTCATTTTGTCATGGGTTTTATTTTGGAGCTGCAGAATAGAAGGGCGCGTAGTATAAGCTATGCGAGTTACAAAGGAAGTGCCAATGCCAGCTGGGTTTCCAGGAATATGATTATTACCGGACTTGTTGTTCTGGCATTTTTGGTGTTGCACTTTTACGACTTTTGGATTCATGAGATAAGTTATAAATACATAGATTTCAGTCCGGAAGATCCCGGTAGATATCACGCTGAAACAGTGGAAAAATTTGAACCAATTTGGAGAACTGTACTGTATATTATCTCTTTTGTTCTTCTAAGCCTCCATTTATGGCATGGCTTTGCATCGTCATTTCAATCTGTAGGATTCAACAATAAGTATTCAATAGCCATCAAACCACTGACAAAGCTATTTGCTGTTTTAATTCCTTTGGGCTTTATTTTTATAGCTATATACCACCATCTTAACCCAATAACACATTAATTATGGGAATTCTGGATTCAAAAATTCCATCTGGGCCGTTAGCCAAAAAATGGACAAATCATAAGAATGAAATTAACCTGGTAAACCCTGCTAATAAGCGCAATATTGATATTCTTGTAGTAGGAACCGGACTAGCCGGTGGATCTGCGGCCGCTACTTTGGCAGAACTTGGGTACAATGTTAAGACCTTTTGTTATCAGGATTCTCCAAGAAGGGCACATTCTATAGCAGCTCAGGGAGGTATAAATGCCGCAAAGAACTACCAGGGTGATGGCGATAGTCCTTACAGGCTATTTTATGATACAGTAAAAGGCGGAGATTACAGGTCCAGGGAAGCAAATGTGTACAGGTTGGCCGAAGAGTCCGCTAACATTATAGATCAATGTGTGGCTCAGGGAGTGCCATTTGCCAGGGAATATGGAGGTTTGCTGGATAACCGTTCTTTTGGTGGAGTATTGGTGTCAAGGACGTTCTATGCTAAAGGGCAGACAGGACAACAATTATTGCTGGGTGCTTATGCCGCAATGAACAGGCAAATAAACCGCGGAAAAATTAAGGCTTATAATCGTCATGAGATGCTAGATCTTGTGCTGGTAGATGGTAAAGCCAGAGGCATTATCGCCAGAGATTTGGTGAGCGGGAAAATTGAAAGACATTCTGGTCATGCAGTTGTATTGGCTACTGGAGGATATGGAAATGTGTTCTTCCTCTCTACCAATGCCATGGGAAGCAATGTAACCGCTGCGTGGAGAGCCCACAGGCGCGGAGCATTTTTTGCAAATCCATGTTTTACCCAGATTCATCCAACTTGTATCCCGGTCTCCGGAGAGCATCAGTCCAAATTAACCCTAATGTCGGAGTCTTTAAGGAATGACGGGAGAATTTGGGTACCTAAAAGGCTTGAAGATGCCCAGTCTATCCGGGAAGGTAAATTAAGACCAACTCAATTGAGTGAAGAAGAACGCGACTATTTTCTGGAAAGGCGCTACCCTGCTTTTGGTAATCTTGTCCCCAGGGATGTGGCTTCAAGGGCTGCGAAAGAGCGATGTGATGCCGGTTTCGGAGTAAATAAAACAGGGGAAGCTGTATTTCTTGATTTTGCTGCCGCAATTATGAGATACGGCAAGGAAAAAGCATTAACCTCAGGACTTAAAAATCCGGACGACACTACCGTTCGCAGTCTGGGAGAAGAGGTGATTGAGGAAAAGTATGGAAACTTGTTCCAGATGTATGAAAAGATTGTAGATGAAAATCCATATAAAACCCCAATGATGATTTATCCTGCTGTGCATTACACTATGGGTGGGCTTTGGGTAGATTATAACTTACAGACCACTATACCCGGATGCTACTGTGCGGGGGAAGCAAATTTTAGCGATCACGGTGCAAACAGGTTAGGTGCCTCGGCTCTGATGCAAGGATTGGCAGACGGCTATTTTGTGCTGCCATATACAATTGGTGATTATTTGGCAGATGATATCAGAACAGGGGAAATCTCTACATCATCACCCGAATTTGATGCTGCGGAATCCGTAGTGAGAGAACGATTAGATAAATTACTTAATGCCAAGGGAGAACATTCTGTAGATTACTATCACAAGAAACTTGGCAAAATCATGTGGAACAAATGTGGAATGGCCAGAAATGCTACCGGACTAAAAGAAGCTATTGATGAAATTGCTGAGTTACGCAAAGATTTCTGGGAGAATGTAAAAGTCCCTGGGGATTTAAACAACATGAACCAGGAATTAGAGAAAGCGGGGAGAGTAGCAGATTTTCTGGAACTGGGAGAGCTTTTTGCCAAAGATGCATTGCATAGAAATGAATCCTGTGGCGGCCATTTTAGGGAAGAATATCAAACGCCAGAAGGAGAGGCCCTGAGAGATGATGAAAACTTCAAATATGTGGCAGCCTGGGAGTATAAAGGACAGCCAAAAGAAGCCGTACTTCATATAGAAGATTTAAAGTACGAGAATATAGAATTGAAAACCAGAAGTTATAAATAATAGGTAGAAGAGGCATTGATGTTTGGCAATACCTCAGTTCTCAAATAGACGATATATGAAATTAACACTCAAAATTTGGCGCCAGAAAGATGCTTCTTCAAGCGGTAAAATGGTTGAATATCCAATCAATGGAATTGAAGGTGATATGTCTTTTCTGGAAATGTTAGACGTTCTTAATGAAGAACTGATAAATAAAGGTGATGAACCTGTAGAGTTTGATCATGACTGCCGGGAAGGAATCTGCGGCACCTGTTCTATGCAAATTAACGGAGAGCCACATGGGCCAGATAGATTGATCACTACCTGCCAGCTTCATATGAGAAAATTTAATGACGGAGATACTATTGTGATAGAACCGTTCCGGGCCAAGGCATTCCCGGTAATCAAGGATTTAATTGTTGATCGTACTGCGTTCGAGAGAATACAGCAGGCCGGTGGCTATATTTCTGTCAACACTTCCGGAAATACCGTTGACGCCAATGCCATACCGATTAATAAACATGCTGCTGACGAGGCCATGGATGCCGCTGCATGTATCGGTTGCGGTGCATGTGTTGCCGCCTGTAAAAATGCCAGTGCAATGCTGTTTACAGCCGCTAAAGTTTCCCAATTTGCACTATTGCCTCAAGGCCGGGTCGAAGCAGTGGACAGGGTTCAGAATATGGTACGCCAAATGGATCTGGAAGGCTTTGGTAATTGCACCAATACAGGAGCCTGTGAAGTAGAATGTCCCAAGGGTATTTCTTTAGAGAATATCGCCAGGCTAAACAGAGAGTACTTAAGCGCCTCTGTAAAGGGATAATTCAGAGTTAATTAGTGCTCTTAAATACACAAAAGCCTTACAAAATACTTCTTCTTTTGGTGAATTAGAATTGAAGCCTGCCAATTTCGCTACTTTTATAGCAAACACAAAAACTTATGGCCTTAATCTCATCCGGGTTTACTTCTAAATTACCCGATCTTCCCACTTCAATTTTTACTGTAATGAGTGGGTTGGCAAAAAAACACAATGCCCTTAATTTATCTCAGGGATTTCCCAATTTTAATATGGACAGTACCCTGATCAACCTGGTTTCCAAGGCCATGGAGGAAGGGTATAATCAGTATGCCCCTATGAAGGGCATCTACGCTTTAAGGGAAGTAATCTCTGAAAAGATAGCGTCTCTTTATAATGCAAAATACCATCCGGAATCTGAAATTACCATAACCGTAGGTGCCACCGAGGCCCTCTATTCAACTATTTCGGCATTTGTAGGGCCAGGAGATGAAGTTGTGGTGCTAAAACCTGCATATGACTCATATGAACCGGCCATAATTGCCAATGGAGGAACTCCTGTTTTAATACAAATGAAGGGAAAGTCATTTGAGATCGACTGGATAGCATTTAAGGCAGCTCTCAATGAGAATACCAGGATGGTAATCATTAATTCCCCACACAATCCCAGTGGCAGAGTCTTTTCAGTCGAAGATATGATTCAACTGGGGGACTGTCTGAAGGATACCAAAATCTTATTACTAAGTGATGAGGCCTATGAGCATATTACTTTTGATGGGGTTAGTCATCAAAGCGTGGCGCGGTTTCCGAACCTGATTGAGAGAAGCATTATCTGCGCCTCATTTGGAAAAACTTTTCACAGTACCGGATGGAAAATGGGATATTGTGCAGCGCCCAAATCCTTAATGGAGGAAATTCAGAAAATTCATGAATTTACAGTGTTCTCTGTTAGTCATCCTGTTCAGGTAGCCCTTGCCAATTACTTGAAAGAACCCAGCCATTATACTGGTTTGGGTAACTTTTTTCAGCAAAAAAGAGATCTGTTTTTAAGTGCCATATCCGAATCCAGGTTTACTTACACCCCTTCGCAAGGCACTTATTTCCAACTACTGGATTATTCGGCAATTACAGAGGAACACGATGTAGCCCTGGCCAGAAGGTTAACCATTGAAAAAGGCCTGGCGAGCATCCCAATTTCAGTTTTCAACTGCAATGGAGAAGATAATAAGCAATTGCGATTTTGTTTTGCGAAGACAGATGAAACCCTGCTGAAGGCGGCAAAAATCTTGTGCAGTATTTAGTCTACCGGGAGTACAGGCATATTACTGTAGTTGGGAACATAGTCCTTTCCACTTAAAATAGCCGCCATATCCTTTTCAAAAGATGCAACCGGGGATTCTATAATTCTATTAACTTCTTTTCCGTTTTTGTAAAATATAAACGTGGGTACTTTAATGATATTCATCCCCTTTTCCTCGCCCCCGGGACTTTTTTTGTAATTGGGCTTAACATAATCTACAGCTATAGTAATTAATTGTTTTTCAGGATATTCAGTGGCATCCAGAACTTTGTAAAACCTTGGAATCTCGCGTTTGCTATCCCCACACCAGGTCCCCATAAAAACTTTAATAGTATAATTTCCCAGCTCTTTCTCAAATGACGCTATTGTTGCCATATCTAATTGATAGCTATTAAAACCACTCTTATACCATGACTGAAAAGGAGGTTTCATAAGTCCGTCTTTATTGATGACCCCCAAAAGTTTTACTCTGCCATTTTGATCGGTTATCTGGTAATTTGTTTCCTGGGACGTGCCTTTGTTGGTAAATGAAATAAGTGCCAGAAGTAATAAGATGTGCTTTACATTTTTCATGGTGTTTGTTTTTTGCTGCCATAAAACTAATCTGGTGGAATTCCGGAATAATGAAAAGTATCCCTGCGGAAGACAAAACTTTGCAAGCTGCTATATTACCTGTACTAAACGTATCTTTTGATGAAGGCAGTCGTTTGTACAGATGAAACTTCATTTGGTAAAGGTTTTTTGAACAAGCAATACTTTTTTGGTACTTTTCGGTTTTAATATTCGATGAAGATTTTCAGTCACAATATTTCCAAAATATTAATCCATCTGCTTTTTTGGGCATTGTTCATCTTCGTATCCCTTTTTGTTTTCTCGGATTACTATTGGAAGGAAAATCCATTTTTGCAGTACTTCGCAATATTGGTAGTATTGGTGTATGTTAACAGTGAATTCTTGCTGCCCTATTTTCTGAAACGGAGAATCTATCTTCCTTATGCCATCCTTATTACAACTGTTGCGGTAGTTGCTACCCAATTGTACTGTAATTACCTGGCCCAGTGTGGTTGTTCTTTAATGAAATGCCTGTCAGATTATCTTTGGCAAACCCTGGTGCCAATTGTTTTCTTTTCGTTTGTCTGGATGTTATACAGATATTTGGAAAAACAAGAAGAGATTTCCCTGATCAAAAAGGAAAATACGCTTATGGAGCTTCAATATTTAAAATCGCAGATTAATCCACATGTCCTTTTCAACAATCTAAATACTATATATTCATATGCCCTGGAAAAGCCGGACCAGGCACCGGAATTGATCCTTAAATTGTCCGATAACCTAAAGCATGTACTTTACGAAAGCAACGGTCAAAAGGTACCTTTGACTAACGAACTGGAATACATAAGCAACTATATTGATTTTCAGAGGATCCGGACAGAAAATATTAAAGAGATCAACTATTCTACAAGCGGAGATTTCGGGGAGTATGAAATAGCCCCATTATTACTAATTACATTAATAGAAAATGCCTTTAAGCATAGTGCAGCAAAAAGTACCATTTCAATAACCATAAGTGTACATGAAGGGGTCCTGGAATGCAATTGCAAGAATTTGGTAGGTCTCTCTAAAAATCTGGACGAACATACGCCCATAGGATTAGACAATTTAAAAAAGCGCCTGTCATTACTTTATAAGAATAAACACGAACTGACCCTTAGTTCGGGGGAAGAATTTATCGCTATTTTAAAACTGGATCTAAGATGAATTGCGTAATTATAGAAGATGAAATTCCAGCTCAAAAATTGGTGAAGCATTATATTTCAAAATTGCCAGAGCTCACCCTGATCGCTGCGTTTCAATCTGCCCTGGAAGCCAATCGGTTCTTACAAAACAATGCTGTTGATCTTATTTTTCTAGATATCAACTTACCCGATATTTCAGGGATTGAGTATATCAGAACCTTAAATAACCCTCCAGGAATAATAATGACAACAGCCTATCCGGAGCATGCGGCTGAAAGTTTTGAACTGGATACTATTTGCGACTACCTGGTAAAGCCATTTTCCTTTCATCGATTTTTAAAAGCCATTAACAAAGCAAAAAATGGCCATAGAAAAACAATGGATCAATACACTACAATGGAAGAAGAAGCTTCCATTTTTGTCAATATTGATAAAACGCTTCATAAAATTCTATTAACGGATATTTTGTTTATTGCATCGGATAGAAATTACATTACTCTCGTTACATTGAAAGGTAAATTCACCTTTATCGACGCCTTAAAGACCTGGATAGAAAAACTGCCTGATGAAGACTTTATTCAGGTGCACAGGTCTTATATCATTAATTGTAAAAAGATCGAAAAAATTAAAGGAAATCTCGTATTTCTAAATGGGCAAGGTATTCCGGTAGGTAGAACATATAAACCACAATTCAGAAAACGGATAAGTCTGGGATAGTACTAATTACTTATAGCTGTATTCACCATCTTCATAAATTCCTCTATTTTGGAAGGCTCCAACCATCTTGTGACGACAACCAAATCGTTTTGCTTGTCAATAACAATAAAATTTCCGCCAAATCCTGCGGCATAGTAAAGCTCTTCAGAAAGCCCGGACCAATACCGTTTACTTTTTTTGTTTAACCACCACATATAGCCATAATTTACGTTGGGTGTAGAGGGGGTAGTAGCCTCCCTGATCCATTCCGGACTAATTAATTGCTCTGATTTCCATCTGCCTTCATTCAAAAATAACAGCCCAAATCTTGCCATATCCTCAGCATTTATAAAAATCCCAGCCCCTGAATGACCTCCCCCCGTTACCGATTTCATCTGAATCCCATCTATCTCGGTCCACGCATTTTTATAACCGTGCCATCTCCAGGTGGTAGACGCCCCTATTTTATCCATCAATTCCTCTTTTAACACCATGGGTAAAGGTTTTCTCCAAACATGTGTTAATGCATATGCCAATACATTTACACGAACATCATTGTATTCCATTACCGTTCCCGGCTCATTGAGTTTTCGGAATTTCCAATCGTCTATTCCCCCTTGTCGTGGTGGTCTGTCTGCCCAATCTTTTCCTCCCCAGAGTTCCCCTGTCCAATCGGAGTTTTGTTGTAACAGGTGTCCCCAATTAATTTTACTATTATGTGCTCCTTCAAAAGTGCCATCCCACAAATAATCCCCCACTTTATCATTAGTAGAAGCAATTAGCCCTTTGTCCACTGCTAATCCGGCCACTGTAGACAAGAAACTTTTGGTAACACTAAAGGTCATGTCTACTCTTTTTATATCTCCCCATGTACGAATAATTCGTCCTTTTTTCAGAATGATCCCGGCCGGCCCACCTCTTTTTTTAGTAGGTCCCAGAATCTCATGAAAAGGTTCGCGTTCAAATCCTTTGAGTATGGCTATTCGTAAATCGCGCGATCCGGAATATTCATTATTTTCGGCGAAGTTCACAGCTTCATCTAATTCTTGCTCATTGATATTAAATGCCGAAGGAGGAGCGCTTGCCCAGGATGCATTTCTATCTGGAAAATAATACCCTTCTTGTGCTGAAATTAGATTAATGACTAAGAAACATATGGCTAAAACTCCCTTTTTTACATTCATTATGAACTATTTTGTGATTTCAAGGTAACCAAATCTAGCCGCATTAACCAATCTATTTGTTTATCATCACCGACGTAATAGGGGTGTTCCCCAAACTTGATAAAACCATAGCGCTGATAAAATTTAATTGCTGCTGTATTGTGTTCCCACACCCCAAGCCATAAAAAATCTGCATCCTTCCCTTTTGCCAAATCAATTGCCTGCTGTAGTATCCAGGCGCCTATTTTCATGCCCTGAAATTTTTCATCTACATAGATACGTTCCAATTCCAGACTATCACTTCGCTTTAACTCTGTTTGAGCAGCATTTTCATTTAACTTAAAATAGCCTACCAGTTTATCCTCGTTTTTTACAAAGTAAAAACTACAGTCGGGATCCAGAAGCTCCTTTTCAAGGTTTTCTTCAGACAGAACAGTGTTCATATAGGCTGAAAAGTCTTTTGGATCATTCTGGGATTCAAAAGCGTCTGCAAAAGTCTTTCTGGCCAATTGAGTTAATTGGGCCAGGTCTTCAGAAGTGCAAAGATTATAGTGGAGGTTCATCAAATTCTACTGCATCCTAAAATACTAAAATAAAAAAGAGCAGTCTTTGGGGGAACTGCTCTTTTATTTCTTGCAAAAAAATCTCTTTTCTATAACATAAAGAGTTTTCTGGCCAGCATAATTAGACCGCTGTAGAAATCGTTGCGATATACCTGAACTTCTTCTTCAACAGGTCTGTGGTTAATTTGGGCTTCCATAGTCTTTGTAGGTTAAGGGCTAGAAATTGGGTCTAACGTTGTATTATTTTGTAAATATACTTCCTATTCTTATCGTGGCTAAATATATGTTGTGAATTGATATTATACTGTTGTGAATAAAATTAATGGTAATTTTCTTCGATAAACTGTTCAATTTCTTCGCTATAATACCATTTCTGGAATTTCTCCTTCAATGATGAGATGTCCTTTAGTGGCATCTTTAATTTCTTTCACGGTAACCCCCGGAGCTCTTTCTAATAATTTAAACCCTTCGGGTACAATTTCTATAACGGCAAGATTGGTAACTATTTTTTTTACGCAATTAACCCCTGTCAACGGCAGGGAACATTCGCTGAGCAATTTAGATGCTCCTGCTCTGTTGGTGTGCATCATAGCGACAATAATATTTTCAGCTGAAGCAACCAGGTCCATAGCTCCTCCCATTCCTTTTACCATTTTTCCCGGAATCTTCCAATTTGCAATATCCCCGGTTTGGGAAACCTCCATTGCTCCCAGAATTGTGAGGTGCACATGTTGTCCTCTGATCATCCCGAAACTCGTAGCCGAATCAAAAAAAGATGCCCCGGGAAGCGTAGTTATAGTTTGTTTCCCTGCATTTATTATATCTGCGTCTTCGTCACCCTCAAAAGGAAAAGGACCCATTCCGAGAACACCATTTTCACTTTGAAATTCTACATCGATATCCTCGCGTACGAAATTCGCAACCAGGGTGGGAATGCCAATGCCCAGATTTACATAGTAGCCATCCTTTACCTCCTTTGCTATTCGTTTTGCAATCCCGTTTTTATCTAACATTAGTTCTTTGCCCTTGTGGTTAACTGTTCTATTCGCTTTTCATAATTCTCTCCCTGGAATATTCGTTGGACAAAGATGCCTGGTACATGAATTTGGTTAGGGTCTAGTGACCCTGCCGGCAGTAATTCTTCAACCTCAGCGACCGTAATTTTAGCCGCTCCGCACATACATGGATTAAAATTTCTGGCTGTTCCTTTAAACATTAAATTCCCTGCTTCATCTCCTTTCCAGGCCTTAACAAAAGAAAAATCAGCTTCATAGGCTTTCTCCAATACATACATTTTTCCGTTAAATTCTCGTGTTTCCTTTCCTTCTGCTACTTCTGTTCCAAAACCCGCTGGGGTAAAGAAAGCGGGAAAGCCAGCTTGTGCCGATCTGCATTTCTCTGCCAGTGTTCCCTGAGGTGTAAGTTCTACATCCAGTTCTCCGCTTAACATCTGACGTTCAAATTCATCGTTCTCTCCCACATATGAAGAAATCATTTTTTTTATCTGGTGTTTTTGCAATAGTAATCCCAGACCAAAGTCGTCTACCCCTGCATTATTGCTAATACAGGTGATGTCTCTAATACCAAGGCGCACTAATTCCGCTATTGCATTTTCCGGAATTCCACAGAGTCCAAACCCCCCTAGCATAAAGGTCATGCCATTTTGCACTCCGTCAAGGGCTTTTCTTACATCCTTTACCGTTTTCTTTATCATATGTTGCCGATCTAATGTATGGGGCTTTTTATCTACCCCAAGCTCTACTAAAATACATCATTAAATAAAAAATCCCGCTCAAAAGCGGGATAAATTATAATTGTAATGATTGTGTTTTATATGATCTTTCAGGACTAAAAATCCAGATCATCCAGATCGTCATCAAGGTCGTTGTCTTTCTGTGTTTCCTCTTTAATTTTTGTACAATCCACATTAATAGACAACTCCTCTGGTTCTGGAAATTCTTCCTGAGATATGCCCAGGTCTTCGTTGGCATAGTTCTTTTTCATATATAATCCCCAAATGGGTAATGCCATAGAGGCCCCCTGGCCATATGTAATTGTCCTGAAATGAATGGACCTGTTTTCTCCTCCGACCCAGACTCCGGTGACCAAATTTGGAACCATCCCCATAAACCAGCCATCACTTTGATTCTGAGTAGTTCCTGTTTTCCCGGCAATCGGATTGGTAAATTCATAAGGGTACCCGGTTATAATTTCCTTGTATTCCGTAGCATTCTTTTTGTAGGTGTGTCTTAGGCGTGTCCCTGAACCTCCCTGAGTGACTCCCTCCATCAAATTCACCATTGCATAGGCCACATCTTTACTCAATACATCTTTGGTTTCCGGAACGTATTCATAAAGGACAGTTCCGTTTTTATCTTCAATTCTGGTCACTGTAACTGGCTTTACATAGACCCCTTGGTTTACGAATGTTCCATAAGCGCCAACCATTTCGAAGACGTTAACTTCTGGCACTCCTAACGCAATTGCAGGTACCTCCAGGATTTCACGGGTTAGCCCAAGGTTCTTTACTATAGAAACTACGGCTTTTGGCCCTACCCTGTCTATAAGCTGAGCAGTAACGGTATTTACAGAATTGGCAAGAGCATGCTTTAGTGTAAAATTCCTTCCGGAATACTTGCCATCCGCATTTTTTGGACACCAGGGTTCGGGATTACCGTGTTTCCCTGCCTCAATGCAGTACTGACTATCCGGAAGCGAATCACAGGGGGAATAGCGCAATTGGTCTATTGCAGCTGCATAAATAAACGGTTTAAAAGTGGACCCTGCCTGTCGTGCTCCCTGAATAACATTATCGTACTGAAAATGTTTGTAATTAAGTCCTCCTACCCATGCCTTTACATGCCCGGTTTGTGGCTCCATACTCATCATAGAAGCCCGAAGAAATGTTTTGTAATATCGTATAGAATCCAGGGGAGTCATTATTGTATCTTTTTCCTGGGTCTCGCTATTCCAGTCAAAGACGGTCATTTCGGTTGCTTTGGTAAAAGAAGCTCTGATTTCTTTTTCTGAAATTCCGTTAGCTTTCATTTTTCTCCAACGAGAAGAACTTTTTATGGCCTTTTCCATGATGCCGTTAATTTCATCCTTTTCCAATTCTAAAAAGGGAGCGGTACTATTGCGATCAGGGGTATTTTGATGAAAAAACTCGGCCTGAAGCCTTTTCATATGTTCTCTGGTGGCTTCTTCGGCATTCCTCTGCATCCTCGAATCTATTGTAGTGTACACCTTCAATCCGTCCAAATAAATATTCCACCGGTCTCTTTCTCCTTCCAATGCAGGTTTTGGGTTTTTATCAATCCAATTGTTTAAAAAACGTTGCAGGTACATCCTGAAATAGGTCGCTAATCCTTCACGGTGGGATTCCGGACTAAAATTGATGTCCATTTTTAAGGCCTGCAGCGAGTCTTTTTCCTGTTCAGTTATGTACTCGTATTTAGCCATTTGGCTGAGGACTGTATTTCTTCTGTTGAATACCAACTCCTCACGGCGAATGGGATTATATAGCGAAGAATTCTTAAGCATCCCAACTAGTACAGCTGATTCCACGGTCTTTAGCTGTGCTGGCTCTTTCCCAAAATAGATTCGTGCGGCAGATCTTATCCCATCTGCATTATATCCAAAATCGTATTCATTCATATACATTGCCACAATTTCCTCCTTAGTGTACTGTCTTTCGAGGCGTGTGGCGATAACCCATTCTTTAGCTTTCTGAAGAATCCGGTCTAAGGTACTGGCAGAAGCACGTTCGGTAAATAGCAACTTGGACAATTGCTGAGAAATGGTGCTGGCTCCTCCCCGTTTTCCGAGAAAGAAAACAGCCCTCAGCGTACCACGCGCATCGATGCCGGAATGTTCATAATATCGGGCATCTTCTGTGGCTACCAAGGCGTTGACAAGATTTGCTGGAAGGCTATCATAAGGGACTGGAGTTCGGTTATCATCCAAATAGAATTTTCCAAGCGTTTTCCCATCAGATGAGATTATTTCAGTAGCTAAATTGGTCTGCGGACTTTCGAGTCGTTCAAAAGTGGGCATTTCACCAAAAGCTCCCCAGGAAGCCATAAGAAAGATGAGCACAAGAGAAAGTACTCCTACTCCAAATACAATCCAAAACCATTTTATGAATTTAATAAAACTGGGCGCTTTCGCTTTTTTTGCCATAACCTATTTACTCTTTTCTATTTCGAAACCAATATCAGTGATCCCCTGCAGATCTGCAATGCCATCAACGTTTCCATTTTTACGCATCGCGTGAGATATTTGTAAAGTATATACGCCACTAACGGGAAAAACGATGTTTTCCTTATACCAGAGCTTATTTTCTTTTATACTACCATACCCTTTTCCCAGCCATTGACCATCTGGCAGGGCCATTTCATATTCCAGAGTATCTCTTATGGTTTCTCCATTCGGGAATCCTAATTCGGTGATAAGAAATAGATTGCTGTATGGATATCTTTCATCATTTCTTACCATGACAAATATATTGTGGATTCCCAAAGTGTCCACTTCTGAAAATGTAAATTCCACAGTGTCATCTTTATTCCAGTTACCCCCAGGGATAGCAGTAAATTCAGATACTTGAAGTGTTTCCGAACAGGACGAAATAAGGGTACTAATAATCAGTATTAAAAGAAAATTACGCATTTCTGGCAGGTCTTTTTTTATAGTTTCTACGCTTTTTATTTTTGCGCTTTTTGTTCTGTCGTTTGGGCCTGTCGAACCGGGTAAGGCTATCCTGACCAACTACGTTTTCAAAAACGACTTCTTCCTCACGTAAATTGTCGGCTGCATATTCTTCAAGGCTGGGAACCTTTATTTTCTTTTTGTTTTTTTCAAGAATCTCCTGTACTTGATTGCTGGTAAGTTCATGCCAATTGGCAGGGTCATCTTTGTAAGAATACCAGAGGGCTCCTTTAAAAATATCTGTCTTCTGGCAAAAGGCGATGCCTTTTTCTGTTGCTAGTTTAGCGTCCTGAGGAGGGAAATCTTTTAGGGCGTCCAGGTACACGTCCAATTCATAATTGAGGCAACATTTTAGTTTCCCACACTGGCCTGCTAGTTTTTGAGGATTAAGAGATAATTGTTGATAACGCGCTGACGCAGTACTTACAGATCTGAAATCTGAAAGCCATGTAGAGCAACATAATTCGCGTCCGCAAGAACCTATCCCTCCCAATCTTTGGGCTTCTTGCCTATAGCCTATTTGCCTCATCTCAATGCGGATACCAAAAGCTTTGGCCATATCTTTGATGAGTTGCCTGAAATCTACCCGTTCTTCGGCTGTATAATAGAAAGTAGCTTTAGAACCATCTCCCTGAAATTCAACATCTGAGATTTTCATTTGAAGTTTAAGGAGAATAGCAATTTCTCTGGCTCGCTTTTTTATTTCTTCTTCTTTATCTCTACACCGTTGCCACTTATCAATATCTTTCTGGGATGCTCTCCTGTAAATCTTTGGAATTTCTTCACTCTTCAGGTCAACTTTCTTCTTTTTCATTTGAACCTTTACCAATTCTCCGGAAAGGGTAACCATCCCTACATCATGGCCAGATTTTGCCTGTGTAGCCACAATATCTCCTATAGAAAGTGAAAGATTTTCGGAATTCCTGTAAAATTCCTTCCTACTATTTTTAAATCGGACTTCAACACAGTCGAACGGCTGTTGACCGTTAGGAAGAGACATGTTGGAAAGCCAGTCAAACACGGTTAATTTATTACAACCATCTGTGCCACAAGTCCCATTATTCTTGCATCCACGCGGTTGTCCATCCTTACCGGTTGAACAACTGTTACAACCCATATTTTGTATCTTGGTTTGGCGAAACGCTATTGTTTTCGCCAAATAAGGTTCATATTAAACTCAAAGGTAAAGATAAGACAATTTGCTTTTGAATAGAAACATAGCACCGCTTAACGCTATGCATTGCATTTGAACCCTGTGTAGTCAAAGATGATTTGTGAATAATTGTATGGCCACAGTTCAATGTTTTAATCTTCTTGTGGTAAGTGCTTATTTTTTGAACTTCAGCACTTCAGAGCGTCCTTTCTTAAAGATTTTATTGCTGGCTCCTTTGCCCTTTCTTAGTTTCTTTTGAGTTTCAAATGGTAACTCATGAATCTCTTTACAGGCGTCCGAACAACAGTCGTTCATTTTTTCAGCGCAGGTATGGCACTGTATGAACAATAAATGGCAGGCTTCATTTGCACAATTAACATGGGTATCGCAAGGAGCACCGCATTGATGGCAGTTAGATATAATATCTTCTGAAATCCGCTCTCCCCTCCTGTGATCAAAAACAAAGTTCTTTCCAATAAATTTGTTTTCAAGATTCCTTTTCTTCACCTGGCGGGTATAGTCTATAATGCCACCTTCGAGCTGATATACTTGTTTAAACCCCTTGTGTTTGTAATAAGCGCTTGCTTTCTCGCATCTTATGCCTCCGGTACAATACATTACGAGCTTCTTATCTTCTTTATGCTCTTTCAGGTCATTTTCAATAATGTCTAAAGAATCCCTGAAGGTATCCACATCCGGGGTAATTGCATTTTTAAAGTGCCCTATTTCGGATTCGTAATGATTGCGCATATCCACCAGAACGGTATCGGGATCTTCAATGAGCTCATTAAAAGCTTCGGCGTTTACATGAACCCCTTTATCAGTTACATCGAAAGTGTTATCATTTAAACCGTCGGCAACTATTTTCTTTCGAACTTTAACTTTGAGTTTGAGGAAAGATTTGTTGTCTTGTTCTATCGCGATATTCAGCCGTACATTGTTAAGAAAGCTAATGCCGTCTAAATGATGTTTAAACTTTTCAAAATTTTCTGCAGGAACAGATAACTGGGCGTTAATCCCTTCGTTAGCGACATAGATCCTTCCTAGGACATCGAGTTCATTCCAATGAATGAACAGATAATCTCTAAAGATTGAGGTATTACCTATATGGGCATATTTATAGAAAGAGATGGTAAGCCGTTCTTTTCCGGCTTCCTCAATAAGAATTTCTCTTTCCTTTGCGCTTAATGTATTGTACAGTTGCATGCTATACTAAAAATTAAGATTAAAGGTTCAGTAAGGGGACAAAAATAATCAATATCTCCCGTATTCCAGATAAAACTGTAGCTGTTTTGCACTATACCAAGGTAAATTGGCGGAAGAAGGCGTAAATTAAACTATAAAGAAAAGAAAAGCCCCGATAAAATTATCAGGGCTTCAACAGACCACATCTGTTGTACTTCCTTTTTCATAGAATCTTCAATATGATTGTGGTCAAAACTTGTCCAAAGTCCTTTCGGAAAATGGTGTTTTAGGTGTTTTTGTACGAACACATATCTCTAGGATGCACGAAAATTAAAAAGGTTGCTTTTGACATTGTAATACCTAAAAAGAAATGGTAATTTAGCCTTCCTAACACTATATATTTTCAAAAAATGAGTAACGAGAAAGAAGCGAAATTAAAAGCCTTAAAACTAACCTTAGACAAGCTCGATAAAACTTACGGAAAAGGAGCTGTTATGAAAATGGGAGATACCGTAGTTGCAGATGTAGAAGTTATTCCCTCCGGTTCTTTAGGCCTGGATATCGCTTTAGGAGTTGGGGGTTATCCCAGGGGAAGAGTTATAGAAATATATGGCCCGGAATCTTCTGGTAAAACTACCCTGACGCTGCATGCTATAGCAGAAGCTCAGAAGAATGGAGGCATTGCGGCATTCATAGACGCAGAACACGCTTTTGACAGGTTCTATGCTCAAAAACTGGGAATAGATATTGATAATCTCATCATTTCTCAACCAGACCATGGAGAACAGGCATTGGAAATTGCAGACAATCTTATCCGTTCAGGTGCCATTGACATTGTTATTATAGATTCGGTTGCGGCACTTACCCCTAAAAGCGAAATAGAAGGGGAAATGGGAGATTCTAAAATGGGGCTTCACGCCCGTCTTATGTCGCAAGCACTTAGGAAACTTACGGGTTCAATTAGTAAAACCCATTGTACTGTTATTTTTATTAATCAGTTACGCGAAAAAATTGGGGTAATGTTCGGAAACCCTGAAACAACGACAGGTGGTAATGCTTTAAAATTTTACGCTTCTGTACGCCTGGACATTAGGCGATCCACGCAGATCAAGAACACCGATGGTGCAGTACTCGGTAATAAGACACGGGTAAAAGTGGTTAAAAACAAAGTTGCTCCCCCTTTTAAAACGGCAGAATTTGATATTATGTACGGGGAGGGTATTTCAAAAGTTGGTGAAATACTGGACCTGGGGGTAGAATATGAAATTGTTAAAAAGAGTGGTTCCTGGTTTAGCTATGGGGACACAAAATTAGGACAGGGCCGTGATGCGGTTAAAGAATTATTGAAAGACAACCCAGAACTGATCGATGAGCTGGAGGCTAAGATTAAAGTGGCTATCAGTTCTCTTGCATAATACTATATTATCCGGTAAGACAACGGAATACCGGGTTTTTCGCCTTTTTAAAAGCAACCTTTAGAACTGCCTTTCATCTTTAGGATAACAATTAGAAGAGTTGACTATGAAGAAAGCGTTGTTATTACTCCTTTGTTGTGCTAGCATAGGTCTTAACTCGTGTAGTTTGGATGATGGCGAAGAAAAATTTCATTTTGTTCCGTTACAAATTACCGCAGCAGAACTTCCTGAATCTTTTACGCTGAATCAAACCTACCAAATTAGGGTCACCTATGCTACTCCAAATGGTTGTACTTCATTTGAAGGTTTTGACATTTCCGAAACGGAAACTGAAGACAATCAGATAAGGAATGTTGTAGCCTTTGGCGCAGAGCGTGAAAATGAACAGTGTACACAGGCTGTGGAAGAGGTGGAGACCACATTTAGTTTTTTATGTCTTTATTCTAAAACTTATGTCTTTAGATTTTGGACTGGTGAAGATGAAAGCGGATCGTCTCAATTTTTTGAAGTTGAAGTGCCCGTTACACCATAACAACGACTACTTAATACCAACTTAATCTAACCAACATTTTGAGTCTGGATAAACTCATACATAATTGTAAAAGAGGTGATAGGAAAGCGCAGGAACAGTTATACAGGAAGTACTCCCGTATTTTGTTCGGCATTTGCCTAAAATACTCCCGGAATAAGACCGAGGCAGAAGATAATCTGCACGATAGTTTTATGACCATTTACGATAAAATTGGGCAATATAAATTTAAGGGGTCATTTGAAGGCTGGATGAAACGTATTACAGTAAATACGGTGCTTCAGAAATACAGAAAAGAAGAATACCTCAATGTGGTTTCAGAAAATCAGGAAGAAGAGGTAGAAGAAGAAACAGGATATATTGATGTAGATCTCAAGACGCTGCTTCGATACATTCAGGAACTCCCTAATAAATATCGCCTCACATTTAATATGTATGTTCTTGACGGTTACTCTCACAAAGAAATAAGTGAAGAGCTAGGGACCTCAACAGGAACATCAAAATCTAATCTCGCAAGAGCAAGGATGATTTTAAAGGAGAAGATCAAAAAAAAAAA
>NZ_JAFMPW010000004.1 GCF_026126425.1 Muriicola sp. Z0-33 | reverse complement strand
TGTATTGCCAGCATAGTCTTTTGGGATGCACGAGCATAGCGAGTGAATCCTTTAGTATTATAATGTATGGGGATTGCATTGCTTTTTTCAGCAGAGATTTTTATATGGATTTCTGTTTGGCAAAATGAAAAAGAAATTTTCCAAAGAGTCCGATTAAGCCTTTTTGTTGTCTGTAGATGTCAGTGAGTGGAATACTCATCTTATGGTATTTAGATCATACAAAAACCCAATGCACAGAGAACATTGGAAATACTTGGGCTACGCGGAAAAGATTTAATTTTTTAATTGTATTTTTTTTTTATCTTTAACCCTATTAACTAACTAAATTTAAGTTTGAAAGAAATGAAAAAATTATTCTCAATCCTGGCTATGGCTGGGCTATTTGTATTAAGTACAAATACGGTAAGCGCAAATGTGAACGCTATAGTTTCAAATGTATCTTCTACTGTAGTTACTGCTTCGGTTATGCTTCAGGACGATGCTGCAGTACAAACTGAGAAGGGATTCACTCAAGTATTAAAAGAACAATTCATCCAGGGGGGCGCAGGTTTCATGGGAATAGTTCTACTTTGTTTGATTCTAGGTTTGGCTGTTGCTATTGAAAGAATTATTTACTTGAACATGGCAAGTACTAATACAAATAAATTAAAACAGCAAGTTGAAGATGCCCTTGCATCTGGTGGTGTTGAAGCCGCTAAAGAGGTTTGTAGAAATACAAAAGGCCCCGTTGCTTCTATTTATTATCAGGGATTAGACAGAGCAGGTGAGAGTGTAGAATCTGCAGAAAAAGCAGTTGTTGCTTACGGAGGAGTGCAAATGGGTCAGTTAGAGAAAAATGTTTCCTGGCTTTCATTATTTATTGCTATTGCTCCTATGCTTGGTTTCATGGGAACGGTAATTGGTATGATCCAGGCCTTCCAGAAAATTAGTGCTGTAGGTAACCTAAGTGCTTCTTTGATTGCAGGTGATATTCAGGTGGCGTTATTGACAACGGTATTTGGTCTTATTACGGCAATTATCCTGCAAATTTTCTATAACTATATTATCGCTAAGATTGATAGCATTGTAAATGATATGGAAGATTCATCAATCACATTGATTGATATGTTGGTAGACCACAAAAAATAAGTCGGACCCCTTAAGACGAAAGCGTTATGAACAAAATAGTTAAAATAGTATTGGCAGTCATTGGGTTAGCAGGACTTATTTGCTGGTTTATGCTTCCTGGAAGGGAAGTTCCAGCCTCAGAAGCGATAGATAATGGTGCCATGAATACCATGTTTCTCCTGACATACCTGCTCCTGGGCATTGCGGTAATTGCAAGTTTGCTTTTTACATTGAAGAACTTATTCTCCAATCCTGCTAGTTTAAAGAAAACCTTATATGTAATTGTAGGGCTGGCAGTAGTTGTCGGAATCTCCTATGGAATTTCGAGCGGTACTGATGTAGCTGAGGAATACAAAGCTATGTCCGATGAATCCACTATCAAAAAAATAGGTATGGGATTAAATGTATTTTTTATCCTCACCGTGGTAGCTGTAGGTTCCATGTTGTGGGGAGGATTAAAGAAAATGATAAGTAAATAACATATAAAAATTAGATTATGGGAAGAAGAGGAGGTCCAGCAGAGGTTAATGCAGGTTCTATGGCAGACATCGCATTCTTATTACTCATCTTTTTCTTAGTAACAACTACTATAGAAACAGATGCAGGTTTAGACAGAATGTTGCCGCCAATTGAACCACCAGATGAAAATGTTATCATTAAACAGAAGAATATATTTACTGTTAACATTAATAAGAATGGTCAGCTTCTTGTAGAAGAAGAGTTAACAAACCTTAAGGATTTAAGGGCGAAAGCAATGGCCTTTTTAGATAATGGAGGTGCTCCATCAGGAGACCCACTTTATTGTAATTACTGTAAAGGTAAAAGAGATGCCAATTCTTCTGATAACCCGGATAAGGCGATCATCTCTCTTAAGAATGACCGTGAGACAAAGTATGCAACTTATATAACCGTTCAAAACGAGTTGGTAGGGGCGTATAATGATCTGCGTAACAGGGAATCACAAAGGCTCTATAAAAGAGACTTTACAGATATGGAGGCAGAATATTTAAATCCTGAAACACCGGAAAGTGTTCGGGATGAACTGAAGGAAAAGGTTCAGAATGTTCAGAAGTTGTTTCCTCAGAAGTTATCAGAAGCCGAAACTTCGAGTAGTAATTAATATAGTTTATACCTTATAATTATGTCTAAATTCAATAAAAAGAAAGATGGAGATTTGCCAGCGGTTTCGACGGCATCATTACCAGATATTGTATTTATGCTCCTGTTTTTCTTTATGACGGTAACAGTAATGAAGGATAGCTCTTTAATGGTGCAGAATACATTACCGAATGCCACAGAAATTAAAAAGCTCGAAAAGAAAGATAGGGTATTGTATATCTATGTAGGTAAACCTACTCGTGAATATCAAAAAGTATTTGGTACAGAACCAAAAATACAGTTGAATGATAAATTTGCGAGTGTTTCTGAGGTGGGCGACTTTATTTTACAAGAAAGAGCTAAGAAGCCACAGGAACTTCAGAACGTATTGACCACTGCAATGAAAGTGGATAAAGATGCTAATATGGGCTTGCTTTCTGATATCAAATTAGAACTGCGTAAAGTAAACGCTCTAAAGATAAATTACACCACCTATGAAGGTGATGCCTTTAGAAACTTACAATAAGCAATTTCAAACTTAAGTTATCAAAACGCTTCAAATTTTCATTTGAGGCGTTTTTTTATGCCGAAAAACCTTTAATTTATTTTACCTTTATTTCTATATGATTCGGTATGTATTACTTCTGATTGTTTTATTTTCAATGAGCATAAATGCGCAATCTTCCGGTGATTCGGCTGTTGGTTCCAAGTATTTGGAGGATCAATTTTATGTAGGGCTTAATTATAATTTTCTTCTTAATAAACCAGATAATGTGACACAAAGTAATTTGTCATACGGATTACAAGGGGGCATAATTAAGGACATTCCCATTAATGCCAGAAGAAATATTGCCTTCGGAATTGGTTTGGGGTATTCGGTTAATTCCTATTTTACAAACTTGCAGGTAACAGAAACAACCGATGGCTTTCAATACCGGGTACTGGAAAGTGGTACTTCCTTTAAAAGAAGCAAAATCGAAACCCATGCCATAGAAATGCCAATAGAATTCAGATGGCGAAATTCTACTGCTGACAGCTATAAGTTTTGGCGTGTATATACAGGAGTAAAACTGGGATATGTAGTAGGCAGCAGATCTAAGTTTGTTTCAATGGATGAAAAGTTTTCTTTTTATAATACGGATACAGTAAATTTTCAGTACGGTATCATGATTAATTTGGGATACAATACCTTTAATGTGCATGCATACTACGCCTTAAACGAATTTTTCGAAAGCGGTACTCAAACTGTAGATAATAGCAATATAGATTTTACTCCTCTGAGAATAGGGATTATTTTTTACATTTTATAGCAATTCCTTTTTGTTACTCCTTCATTGTTTAAAAATGTTCCAGGTAATATTTGGTGTTTACAACCAGAATTTCAACGTCAATAACTGCGACACAATTCCCAATAAAAGGCCAACGAGAACTTCCCCTCTGCTATGTGCATTTAGGTAGAGGCGTGAAGTAGCTACAAGTCCTGTGGCTAAAATCCAAAAGCTAATGGCAATAGTAATATTTATTTCGAAATGAATGCTCAGTGCTATTATAAACATCAGTAAACTTCCCATACCCATGAGGTGCAGACTGGTCTTCAATTTAAAAAATAACAACAGTAAACTTGCAAATGATGCGGTTATAAGGCCAACAAAGTAAAAGTAGATTTCAACAACATAATTATTTGGGATTACTTTGAGCAGCACCATACACAGTAATAGAATACTGATCATTAAGGGGTATTTGCGTTCCTTCCTATTGGGCAGGAATACAGAGCTGACAATTCCGAGATTCCTTAAAATAAAAAAGCTGATAATAGGTATAATTACTGTCAGTATAAAAATTGGAAGTACGTTACCGCTCTGGAGCTCCAGGGGGCTGTATTTTGGAGTAACTATAAAGTAAGTAACCGTACCTGCAAAAGGGATACAAAGTGGATGAAAGATATACGAGATTATTTTGAGAAATAGCTTCATTATATCTCTTTTCTCAAACGGGCAACGGGTATGCTAAGTTGTTCTCTGTATTTGGCAACAGTACGCCTGGCTATAGGGTAGCCCTTATCTTTGAGAATTGAAGCGAGCTTGTCATCGGTTAGCGGTTTTTTCTTTTCCTCCTCACCAATAACAGATTCCAGAATCTTTTTAATCTCTTTGGTGGAAACATCCTCTCCCTGAACATTTTTCATAGATTCGGAAAAGTACTCCTTAATTAACTTCGTGCCGTAAGGGGTATCAACATACTTGCTGTTCGCTACTCTTGATACCGTAGAAACATCCATTTCTATGGCGTCCGCAATATCTTTTAGGATCATCGGCCGCAATTTTCTTTCGTCACCACTTAGAAAATACTCTTTTTGGTATTGCATAATGGCACTCATTGTTATAAACAACGTCTGTTGACGTTGTTTAATAGCATCAATAAACCACTTCGCTGCATCCAGCTTTTGTTTAATGAAAAGCACCGCATCTTTTTGGGATTTGGACTTGTCCTTCGCATTCTTATAGCCTTCCAGCATATTGTTGTATTCTCTTGATACATGCAACTCCGGGGCGTTTCGCCCATTCAGAGTCAGTTCCAGTTCCCCATCAACAATTTTAATGGCAAAATCCGGTACAATATGTTCAATGATTTTATTGCTTCCGGAGTAAGACCCGCCTGGTTTGGGATTTAATTTTTCTATTTCGGAAATGGCCCCTTTCAATTGCTCTTCAGTAACTCCATGTTTTTGAATCAGTTTTTTGTAGTGCTTCTTGGTGAACTGATCAAAGGATTTTTCAAGTATATTTATGGCAAGAACAACATCGGGCTGCTGCTCCTTTCTCTTTAATTGATTAACAAGACATTCCCCTAACGATCTGGCACCTACCCCAGGAGGGTCAAGATCCTGAACAATTTTCAATACCTTTTCAATGGTTGCTTCTTCAACATATATATTCTGAGTAAAAGCAAGATCATCGGTAATGTCAGAAAGCGGTCTTCTGATATATCCGCTTTCATCAACACTTCCTACCAGAAATTCAGCAATGGCCCATTCTTCGTCAGAAAGATATTCGGTATTGAGTTGATTGATGAGATATTGATTAAATGAGATCCCTGCAGCATATGGGATGCTTTTTTCGTCATCATCTGCGCTATAGTTATTTGCTCTGGTCCTGTAATCAGGTACTTCATCATCACTCAGATAATCATCTATATTGATATCTTCAGTATTGACCGTTTCGCCTTCACCTTCACCCTCATACTCGGTATTGTCAAAACCATCATCCAGGGTACTGCTTTCTTCCTTTCCCGTTTCCAGGGCCGGGTTTTCTTCGAGTTCCTGTACTAGACGCTGCTCAAATGCCTGTGTCGGCAATTGAATCAGCTTCATCAGCTGTATTTGCTGAGGAGAAAGCTTCTGTGATAATTTAAACTGTAAATGTTGTTTGAGCATTTAATAAATATTCTTCCTGTATTATAAAGTTAAAGAAATAATACCATTTAGAATTCTGCATTCTGCGGTGTCCTGGGGAAAGGGATAACATCCCTTATATTACCCATTCCGGTAGCAAATTGTACCATTCTTTCAAAGCCCAGTCCAAAACCACTGTGTTTTGCGGTCCCAAATCTTCTCAGGTCCAGATACCACCAAAGCTCTTTTTCATCAATATCTAAAGCTTTTATTTTATTCCTTAATACCTCTAGTCGTTCTTCCCTTTGTGATCCTCCAACTATCTCACCGATACCGGGGAATAAGATATCCATGGCCCTTACCGTTTTGCCATCTTCATTCAGTCGCATATAAAATGCTTTAATATTAGCCGGGTAATCAAAAAGTATAACCGGGCACTTAAAATGCTTTTCTACCAGATATCGCTCATGCTCACTTTGCAAGTCTGCACCCCATTCATTAATGAGGTACTGGAATTTCTTCTTCTTATTTGGTTTAGAGTTCCTTAATATATCAATGGCATCGGTATAACTTACACGCTTAAACTCGTTATCCGCTACAAATTTCAATTTTTCAATAAGTGGCATATCGCTGCGCTCGGCCTGAGGCTTTGTTTTCTCTTCATCAAGTAGCCGCTTTTCCAGGAACGACAAATCTTCCTCGCAATTCTTGAGGATATAATTGATGATACTTTTGATAAAGTCCTCCGCCAAATCCATATTGTCATCAAGATCTGCAAATGCCACTTCGGGTTCAATCATCCAAAATTCTGCCAGATGCCTGGAGGTGTTAGAATTCTCTGCCCTGAAGGTAGGGCCAAAAGTATATACTTTGCCCAGCCCCATGGCATATGACTCTGCTTCGAGCTGGCCAGATACCGTTAGGTTGGTCTCCTTCCCAAAGAAATCGGACTTATAATCCACTTCTCCCGATTCATCAAGAGGGGGGGTCTTTTCGTCTAAAGTGGTTACTCTGAACATCTCGCCTGCACCTTCGGCGTCCGAACCGGTAATAATCGGGGCATGAAAATAATAGAATCCATTCTGCTGAAAGTACTGATGTACTGCAAAGGCAAGCGCAGAACGTACCCGCATAACTGCAGCAAATGTATTTGTTCTTACGCGTAAGTGTGCCTGCTCCCTTAAGAATTCCATAGAATGTTTCTTAGGCTGTATAGGGTAGGTTTCAGGGTCAGCAGTTCCGTGAATAAAAATCTCGGAAGCCTGAATTTCTACACTTTGCCCTCTTCCCTGACTTTCAACAAGAGTTCCTGTCACCCTGATAGCGGCACCCGTGGCAATTTGCTTTAAAAGGTTTTCTTCGAATTTATCGAAATCAACTACACATTGCACATTACTTAAAGTAGACCCATCATTAAGGGCAATAAATCTATTACTTCTAAAGGTTTTTACCCACCCATTAATGACAACTTCCTTTTGTAATGGGGGTGATGAGAGTAACTCTTTGATACTGTATGCGTTCATTTTAAAGCTATTCTAAATATGAACCGCAAAGATAACTTATTGATAAAAACTAGCCGCTCAAAGCCTTATATAATTGATAAGGAATTAGCTAAAAGAGTCCTTACTCTGTACTCGGAGGTAATTCGTCCTTTGGAAGAATATCTATTTGAGGTTCCTTAAGCACGGCCTTATTCGCAATACTTCGCTCCAGAGAAATTAATAAGGATGGCAGCAAAATTAAATTAGCGAGCATCGCAAAAAGTAATGTGGCAGAAACCAGGGCACCTAATGCTACTGTGCCCCCAAAATTTGAAATAACAAAAACCGAGAATCCAAAAAACAGCACAATGGAAGTGTAAAACATGCTTACACCAGTTTCCCGTAGGGCCGCATAAACAGATTTCTCAATACGCCATTTATTGGCAATAAGCTCTTGTCTGTATTTGGCAAGGAAATGAATAGTGTCGTCTACCGATATCCCGAAGGCAATACTAAATACCAGAATGGTAGAAGGTTTTATAGGGACTCCAACAAATCCCATGACTCCAGCTGTCACTACCAATGGCAATAAATTAGGAATAAGAGAGATTATAATCATTCTGAAAGAACGAAAAAGATAGGCCATAAATAAGGCAATCAGACCAATGGCCAGAGTAAGTGAAAGCACTAAATTCTTCACCAAATATTTGGTGCCTTCCAGAAAGAGTAATGCTTTGCCTGTCATGTATACGTCATAGCGTTCTGCAGGAAATATTTTATCAATATTCTCCTGAAGCCTTTCTCCAATCTCCTCCATCCGATCTGTTTTTACATCTCGCATAAAGGTGGTCATCCGGGCAACCTGGCCTGTTGTATCGACAAAACTCTTTAGAAGGTCACCATTGCTGCTCGACTTCCTCGCAACATCCATGATAAAATTATTTTCCTGAGCCGTTGGTAATTGATAGTATTTGGGGATGCCATTATAAAATGCCTGTTTGGAATACTTTATAAGATTAACGACAGAAACAGGCTTTGAAAGCTCAGGGATTTCCTCTATCACCTCACCTAAGTTGTCCATTCTTCTCAAGGTAGCGGGTTTTAGCACCCCATTTTTACGTTTGGTGTCTACCACTATTTCAACCGGCATAATCCCATCAAATTCCTGTTCAAAAAAACGGATATCCTTGAAGAATTGTGATTTCTTAGGCATGTCTTCTATCGGACTGCCAGAAATATTAATCTGATAAATCCCTATAATGCTGATTACCAAAAGTAAAACGGAAATTACATAAACAGATATTCTTTTACCTCTTACAATGCGTTCCATCCAGTTTACAAAACCATCAATCCACTTTTTGTTCAAATGCTTTAAATGTTTTGTTTTTGGCAATGCCATAAAACTGTACACTATCGGGATAATAAGTAGTGACAGAATAAAGATGCCTATAATATTTATGGATGCGACAATACCAAATTCTGTGAGTAATTTACTGTCGGTAATAATAAAAGTCGCAAAACCCGAAGCCGTGGTAACGTTAGTCATAAGGGTAGCGTTGCCAATCTTTGATATCACCCGCTGCAGAGATAAAGCCTGATTTCCGTGTTTCTTTACTTCCTGTTGGTATTTATTTATTAGAAATATGCAATTTGGGATCCCTATAACAATAATTAACGGAGGTATTAGGGCAGTTAATACGGTAATTTCATATTGAAGGAGCCCTAAGATCCCAAAAGCCCACATTACCCCAATAATCACAACAAACATAGAAATAAAAGTAGCCCTGACACTTCTGAAAAAGAAGAAGAAAATAAGTGAGGTTACTGCAAGGGCCGCCAAAATAAATTTACCTATTTCATCAATGATATTCTGAGAATTCATTGTTCGGATATATGGCATCCCTGAAATTCTGACATCCAGTGAAGTCTCTGATTCAAATTCATTAACCAAATTAGAAAGATCTTTCAGTATAAAATCTTTCCTCACCGAAGTATTCACGAGGTCCTGGTCCAGATAAACAACCGTTCTTATTGTCTGGCTACTACTGTTATAAAGTAAGTTGTCATAAAACGGAAGGTTGTTGAACAAATGAGCACTAAGGCTGTCTATCTCTTTCTGGGTGGTTGGTGGCGTTTTAATAAAGGGTTGAAGTAAGAACTCCTGTTTTTCTTTATCTTTTATTAATTCTTGTAAATTATCTGTAGAGAGTACAAAATCTACTTCAGGAAATGCATCGAGTTGCTTACTTAAGGTATTCCACCTGTTAAAATTGGTGGGATTAAATACCATACTATCTTTTACAGCCAGTACCACAGCATTGCCTTCTTCACCAAATAAATTCAAAAACGCATTGTACTGCTGATTTATGGGGTGGTCATCAGGCAGCAGGTTGGCTTCCGAATTAGAGAATCGCATGTTCTCCCATTGAAAAGCCAGAAAAACAGTTACCGCAGCAATCAGAATAAGAATGAGTATTCTGTTACGAAGAATTATCCTCGCTGTTTTGGCCCAAAAACCTTGTGTTAACTTTGCTACCATTTACTTTTGACAGCTAATCTCCTATCCTCAAAATGGTATAGTAGAATTAGTAAGTTGAAATTAACCCCGCAATTCAGCGGGGCTTTTTTTTGTTGCCTAAGGCAAGATGCCGGCAAAGGTAAAAAATGCCTGGCAGTGTTCCTAGAATGCTGCGGCAAATAATCCTGCAGCAGTCTATTGTAGAGATGTGGTTTCCTTTGGGGTCAAAAATCCGTATTTTAGGGCTGGTAATATAATTCTACATAATTTGGACAGGAGAAAATTTATAAATAGGTCCACATTGGCAGCAATGGCGGCTGCAATTGGAACCGATATTGTCAATGGATCATTAATGCCCTCGGCTTACCAACCACTTGCTCTGCAGCAAGCAGATCCTTTTAAGCTGTTTAATAAAGACAGTGAGATGACCGTACTTAACGATAAACCATGGAATATTGAAGCCAAAGCACATTTACTTAATGATGCGGTTACCCCAAATGAATATATGTTTATTCGCAATAACGGCCTCATTCCTCAGAATATTGATAGCTCGGCATGGGAACTAACCATAGACGGGGAGTCTGCATCGAACAAAAAAACCTACTCCTTAGATGATTTAAAATCCAGGTTTCAACAGTACACCTATCAGCTTACATTGGAATGCGGAGGCAATGGCAGGAGTGAATTTAATCCACCTGCTAAAGGAAATCAATGGACAATTGGGGCTGTTTCATGTGCAAATTGGACGGGTGTCCGTCTGGGGGATGTCCTTAGAGATGCCGGAATAAAGGAAGATGCTGTTTATATAGGTTATCATGCCGCGGATGTACATTTGAGCAGAGATCCATCAAAGGAACCAATTTCTCGTGGGGTCCCTATTAAAAAGGCGCTTCAGGATGAAACGCTACTGGCCTTTAAAATGAATGGAGATGATATTCCGTTAGCGCATGGATATCCGCTACGTCTTGTAGCTGGTGGCTGGCCTGCTTCTGCATCTGGCAAGTGGGTAAACAGGATTAGTATTCGCAATAAAGAACATGATGGAGCAAAAATGGGCGGCACCTCTTACCGGGTACCCTGCGAACCTGTAGCTCCCGGAGCTAAAGTTGAAGATAAAGATATGTGTATTATTACGGCTATGCCTGTAAAGTCCCTGATTACCTTTCCCAAATCAGGAGCGGTAATAAAAAAGGGAAAAACACTTACGATAGGCGGACATGCCTGGGCAGGAGAATTGGAAGTTAATGAAGTAAAATATTCTGTAGATTTTGGATCGAGCTGGGTTAGTTGTCAATTAAGTAAACCAACCAATCGTTTGGCCTGGCAACATTTTTCGGCAGCAATTCCTTTAGATGCAACCGGGTATTATGAAATTTGGGCTAAAGCCATAGATTCAGAAGGCAAGGCACAGCCTATGGTACTCCCGGGCTGGAACCCTAAGGGCTATCTAAACAATGCCTGTCACCGAATCGCAATTAAGGTGGTATGACAAATCACAAACGTTTTTGGAAAAGAGAAAGGGCGGCGTACAGAGTGCTTATAGTTATATGTGCCGCCGTTTTAGTGGTGGCCATCATAGGGGTATATTTTGCAGATAAATCGGATGAGGAATACGTTGCTGTATCCGAAGAGGATCCCAATAGAATTGAAAATGGAATACATTTGAGGACGGGTTTGGTAGAAGCGGAAGGACTTATGGAAACGGTAACTAATTGTACCAGCTGCCATTCAGCAAAACTCTTAACTCAGAACAGGCTAAGTAAAGAAGGGTGGGTGAGTGCCATCAGATGGATGCAAGAGACTCAAAATCTATGGGATCTTGGTGATAATGAAGAAATAATTGTGAATTATTTGGCTAAAAATTATCCGCCCGAATCAAAAGGGAGAAGAGAAAATATCAAAAAAATAAATTGGTACGAATTACAATAAAAAAAGCGACCTGGTGGGGTCGCTTTGATATTTCATTAAAATTTACTTTATACCTTCATAATTTCTGCCTCTTTGTTTTCTAAGAAAGCATCAATCTTCTTTGTATAGTTATCTGTGAGCTCCTGGATATCTACTTCCACATTGCTTTCAAGATCTTCAGATATATCTAATTCTTTTATTTCCTTTTTAGCTTCCTGCCTTGCGTTTCTTACCCCAATTTTGGCATCTTCAGCTTCAGCTTTGGCTTGTTTTACCAGTTGCACCCGACGCTCTTCTGTCAAAGGAGGAACATTAATGATGATCATTTCCCCATTATTCATAGGATTAAAGCCTAAATTGGCGTTCATGATAGCTGTTTCAATTTCTTGTAAAAGACTCTTTTCCCAGGGTTGAACAGAAATGGTACGACCATCCGGGGTATTAATATTTGATACTTGAGACAAAGGCGTTTGAGAGCCATAGTATTCTACCATTACCGAAGATAACATTGATGGACTTGCTTTTCCGGCTCTGATTTTAACAAATTCTTTTTCCAGATGAGTGATGGCATGATCCATACTCTCTTTGGTGGCATCCAATATAAATTTAATCTCTTCGTTCATGACAGTATTTTAAATCAAATTAACACAAATTATACCAAAATTACAGGTTAACTACGGTACCAATATTTTCTCCGGACACCAATTTCATAAGGTTTCCTTTTTTATTCATATCAAAAACGACAATGGGTAGCTCGTTTTCCTGGCTTAGTGTAAAGGCAGTGGTGTCCATAACTTTGAGCCCCTTGTGCAATACCTCTTTAAATGAAATAGTATCAAATTTGGTGGCTGATTTGTCTTTTTCAGGATCACTGGTATAAATCCCATCTACCCTTGTGCCTTTAAGGATGACATCTGCTTCTACCTCAATTGCTCTCAGCACTGCGGCCGAATCTGTCGTGAAATAGGGATTACCTGTTCCACCTCCAAAAATTACCACCCTTCCTTTTTCCAAATGACGCATAGCTCGCCTTCTGATAAAGGGTTCAGCTACTTCATTAATTTTTATTGCCGATTGGAGTCTGGTTTGCACCCCTTTTATCTCTAAGGCACTTTGGAGAGCTAATCCGTTAATTACAGTTGCAAGCATCCCCATATGGTCTCCCTGTACGCGGTCCATACCTTTACTGGCACCGGCCAAACCGCGGAAAATATTTCCTCCACCAATGACAATTGCAACCTCCACACCGTTATCTACTACCTCTTTTATCTCCTCAGCATATTCTGCCAGCCTTTCCGGGTCTATCCCGTATTGTTTATCACCCATGAGGGCTTCACCGCTAAGTTTTAGTAGTATTCTTTTATATTGCATAGGACATTTGGCTTAACTCCGAACAAAAATAATCAAAATAATTTACGGGGATAGTGCGTTTATTAGATTAAGAAAAGTTCCTAATTATTTGCAAACATGCAATAGAAGCTTAGGAAAATTTGATATCCTTGTGCAATATATCTAAAATTATTTTATGAAAAATATCTTACTTCTTCTTCTTAGTGCCATACTTGTTACTGCCTGTGGTACTGGTAAGGCTTTGGTCACTGCCGATAACAGTATGATTACGACCACAATAGATCTGGTTAATGTATCGGACGATAAAGTTATGGTGTCACTTAATCCGGGGGCTTTTACTTCTGATGATATTTCTTTCTTTATCCCAAAAACTGTACCCGGAACTTATAGTACGGACAATTATGGTAAGTACATAGAAGACTTAAAGGCATTTGATTATGACGGCAAGGAATTAATGGTTAGCAAGTCTGATGAAAATACCTGGAATATTTCCAGTGCACGCAAACTGGATAAAATTAGTTATTATGTTAATGACACTTATGATACGGAAAGGGAACAGGAGGAAGCGGTATTTTCACCTGCCGGGACCAACATAATGGCGGGAGAAAATTTTATGTTAAACCTACACGGATTTGTGGGATATTTTACTGGCTTAAAGGAGGTGCCTTACGCTTTGAACATTAAGGCTCCTGAAGGGCTAACGGCTACTACTTCATTAAAGAAAAGAACGGATGATACGGTTACAGATGCTGACACTTATCTGGCGGCAAGGTATTTTGATATCATAGACAATCCTATTCTATATAATAATGCGGCTTCAGAGTCTTTTCAGATCAATGATATTACGGTAACTATTAGCGTTTATTCTCCAAACGGGGCCTATTCGGCAGCTGATCTTAAAGGTCGGATGCAAAAAATGATGGGAGCTCAAAAATCTTTCTTAGGAGATATAGATGGCACTAAAGAATACAATATTTTACTCTACTTATCCACTCTTGAGGATACAGATGCCGGAGGTTTTGGAGCCCTTGAACATCATACTTCTACAGTGGTGGTATTGCCAGAGCAAATGCCAAAGGAGCAACTGGAACAGGCAATGGTTGATGTGGTTTCACACGAATTCTTTCATATTGTTACTCCGTTGAATGTGCATTCTAAGGAAATACAGTTTTTTGATTTTAATGACCCTAAAATGTCAGAGCATTTGTGGATGTACGAAGGCACAACAGAATATTTTGCCAACCTTTTCCAAATACAACAAGGTCTGATAGACGAAACCGAGTTTTATAGCAGGATAATGGGTAAAATAAGTAATTCTAAAGCCTTTGATGATGCTATGTCTTTTACCACTATGAGTAAGAACATTCTTGATGACCCTTATAAAGATAACTATGCCAATGTTTATGAAAAAGGGGCGCTAATCAACATGGCGCTGGATATAACCCTGAGAGAGCTTAGTAATGGGGAAAAGGGAGTGCTTTGGTTAATGAAAGAGCTTTCTAAAAAGTATGGAAACAACACCCCTTTTGAAGATGATAAGTTAATTGATGAGATTGTAGCAATGACCTTTCCGGAAGTACGTACATTCTTCAATACTCATGTAATTGGGGATACACCAATTGACTATAGCACTTATTTATCTAAAACCGGGCTTACAAGTGCAACGCAGCCAGAGCAGACAGGATACTTTCTCAGAGGTCAGGATCCTTTTATCGATGTGGACCAGGCAAATGATGATGCCATATTTGTCCGGAAGGGGATAGAGCTAAATACATTTTTCAAGGACCTGGGGGCCAAAGGGGGCGATGTAATTAAAAACATCAATGGCACTCCAATAGACCTGGAAGCCATCCGACCTATTATTGGGCAAAGTTTTGGGTGGAGTCCTGAAACTGAAATTACTATGGTTGTACAAAGAGGAGAAGAGGAAATTACCCTTAAGGGGAAAGTGGGGAAGCCAATGGTTAATGTGACCAGAATTAGGCCCGTAGAAAATGAGACAACAGAGCAGGCCAAATTAAGAGAAGTCTGGATGAAGAGTTAAGGTGAAATTACCTTATCAATGAATACGGTGTTCAGCTGAACGGACGTTTCGGATGATAAGAAAAAATTAATAAAAGCCCTTTGCAATCCCGCCAGGGCTTTTATTTTGATATCAAAAGTAAAAAATATTTGTCTAAATGTAAAGTTTGTTTTACATTTAATAAAAAAATTCATCATGGCGACAAAATATTTATTTGCTTCCCGTTACAAAACAATTGGTCTGATTATTCTTATTCCTTCTGTAATTTTAGGATTGTATACTCTAATAAATGAATGGGAACCACTTTTTCTGGATATTCCCGTTTTCGGATTATTTGTGGACGATTTTACAAATTCAGAATCTTTTACCGGGGTAATTGATAACAATATTCTAAACGAAATACTGGGAATTTTGATTATCATTAGTTCCTTATTCGTCGCATTCTCACGAGAGAAAGACGAAGATGAATTAATTACAAAAATCAGGTTGGAATCCCTGGTGTGGGCCACATATTGGAACTATGGTATTTTAATTCTTAGTTTTTTGCTGGTATATGATATCTCCTTTTACTGGGTAATGGTTTTCAATATGTTTACCATACTGATACTATTTATTGTAAAGTTCAATTTAAAACTTTGGTCACTTCGTAAAGCTACTTCATATGAAGAATAATATAAAAGTAGAACGAGCCAAAAACAATATTACTCAGGCAGACCTTGCTAAATTGGCCAACGTAAGCAGGCAAACAATTAATGCGATGGAACTTGGAAAATATGCACCCTCCGTAATTTTGGCGCTACGACTTTCCGAAATATTTAAAATAGGAGTTAATGAATTGTTTGAATTAGATGCGAGCGACTGGGAGTAATTAGATTTCATAAAAAAAACCGCCTTAACAAATAAATGTAAGGCGGTTTATATTAATTAGTCTGTTATTTTGTTATCCCAAAGCAACCCGGGCAAAATCAGTAACTTTTAAATTGGCATCAACACCACTTACATACTGTGCCACGCTTTGTTTGCTATCTTTAATAAAAGCCTGATTGATCAGGGTATTATCTTTAAAGAAACGCTTTAGCTTGCCTTTTGCAATATTTTCTAACATGGCTTCGGGCTTGCCTTCCTGCCTTAACTGATCTTTGGCGATCTCTATTTCCTTATCAATCACTTCCTGATCAACCCCTTCTTCATTAAGTGCCACCGGGTTCATAGCTGCTGCCTGCATAGCTACATCTTTAGCTGCAGCTGCTGCACCATCAACTGCTTCTGACAGTCCAACAAGAGTAGCTATTTTATTTCCTGCATGAATATAAGACCCTACAAAAGGAGCTTCTAATCTTCTAAAACCTCCTATTTCAATTTTCTCGCCAATTACACCTGTTTGCTCGGTAAGTTTTTCCTGTACCGAAATACCATTGAAATTAGCACTTAGAAAAGCCTCCTTATTCTCAAAATCCAAAGCCAATTCTGCTAATTCATTCGCCAGGGTAACAAAACTTTCGTTTTTAGCTACGAAATCTGTTTCACAATTTAAAGATATGATCGCACCACTAGTATTACCAGTGTTTACTTTAGCAATAACTGCACCTTCAGAAGAATCTCTGTCAGCACGTTTTGCGGCTACTTTCTGGCCCTTTTTACGAAGAATCTCAATTGCCTTGTCAAAATCACCCTCTGCCTCTACCAATGCATTTTTACAATCCATCATACCAGCTCCGGTGGTTTTTCTTAAGTTGTTTACTTCTGCTGCGGTAACTTTTACCATCATTGTTTTAATTTTTATATGCTAGTGTATAGCTATTCTGTTTTTAGATATATTATTCAACACCGGCTTTCACCTTGTCTTGCCACTCTTTAAGTTCATCCCATTTGCCATCAGCAGCCATTTTAGCTTGCTTAGGCCATGAAGTTGGATCTAAATGTGCCATTCTTGAACTGGCTTCTGCCAAGATTTCTTTAACTTTTTCCGGCTTGCTTTTAGACAATTTAGCATAGGAATCTATTCCTGCATTTGTCAGGGCCTCAGCAGCTTTTGGTCCAATCCCTTCAATTTTAGTCAGATTATCTGCCTCGGTTGCTTTTTCGGCCTTCTTAGCAGGAGATTCTTCCTTAGCTTCAACTGCCTTTTCCGCTTTTGGCGCTACTTCTTTGGCCTTTTCTTCCACCGCCACTTCTGCTGCAGCTGCCTCTTCTTTTACAGCAACTTCTTTAACTGCTTCAGGTTTTTCTTCAGCCTTTGCTGCTGCAGGTGGTGTAGCTTCTTTTGCTTTTACATCGGCCCCTTCTGATGAAGAAGATTTTTCCGCTTTGCGCTCAGCCAATCCTTCTGCGATCGCATTGGTTACCTGCGTCATTATTACATCTATGGATTTAGAAGCATCATCATTAGATGGGATAACGTAGTTAATAGGTCTTGGATCAGAATTGGTATCCACCATGGCGAAAATCGGAATATTTAATTTCTGGGCCTCCTTAACAGCAATGTGCTCTCTCATTGTGTCAACAACAAAAAGTGCTCCTGGTAAGCGGGTCATTTCAGAAATAGAACCAAGGTTCTTTTCTAGCTTCGCTCTAAGTCTGTCTACCTGCAGACGTTCCTTTTTAGAAAGTGTCATAAAGGTACCATCCTTCTTCATCCTGTCTATAGCAGCCATCTTCTTAACGGCTTTCCTGATAGTGACAAAGTTGGTGAGCATTCCACCTGGCCAACGTTCTGTGATATAGGGCATATTTACATTTGCCACTTTCTCAGCTACAATATCTTTTGCCTGCTTTTTAGTAGCGACAAAAAGTATTTTTCTACCGGAGGCTGCAATCTTTTTGAGAGCTTCATTAGCTTCCTCAATTTTTGCAACAGTTTTGTAAAGGTTGATGACATGAATCCCATTACGCTCCATGTAGATATAGGGAGCCATGTTCGGATTCCATTTTCTTGTCAGGTGACCAAAGTGTACACCTGCTTCTAATAATTCTTTTACTTCAGCTTTTTTTGCCATTTTAATTTTAGTTTACGTTCTTTTGAATTAGCAATACTGAAGTGGTATCAATGGCCAAAGGCCATATGAAGCCTCCAATATTTAGATGCTAAACTAATTTCCCCATTAGTCCGCTGGAGTTCTCTATTCAAGAGGGCCTAACGGCTTTTTGGGTTTTAATTGTCTTGATGACAACAAGACTTTCAATGAACATTAATGAATACTGAACTCGTTTCAGTATATGTATACTTCCAGATTATCGTTTTGAGAACTGGAATTTCTTTCTTGCTTTCTTCTGTCCAAATTTCTTACGTTCCACCATTCTTGGGTCTCTTGTAAGCAATCCTTCTGGTTTAAGGGCGCTTCTATTCTCTTCATCAATTTCACAAAGCGCTCGGGATAAAGCCAATCTGACAGCTTCCGCCTGACCAGTAATACCACCTCCGTAGACATTAACTTTTACATCAAAATTGTTTTCGTTGTCTGTCAGGGCAAATGGCTGCTTAACTTTGTATTGTAATGTGGCCGTTGGGAAGTACTCATTTAAATCCCTTTTATTCACGGTAATATTTCCTTTTCCTTCAGAAACATATACTCTTGCCACAGCAGTTTTTCTTCTGCCAATTTTATGAATCACCTCCATATTATTTAAAATCTTTTAAATTAACCTCCGTCGGCTTTTGAGCCTCCTGACCGTGTTCTGTGCCTACATAGACCCTTAGGTTGCGGAATAATTCTGCACCCAATCTATTTTTTGGAAGCATCCCTTTAACCGCTCTTTCTACAATGCTTTCGGGCTTTTTAGCCAATAACTCCTGGGCAGTAGTAGCTCTTTGTCCTCCGGGATAACCCGTATAACGAAGATAGGTTTTGTCTTCCCATTTGTTACCACTAAGCTGTATTTTTTCAGCGTTAATGATAATCACATTGTCACCACAATCTACATGTGGTGTAAAGTTTGGTTTATGCTTGCCTCTTAGCAACTTAGCAACTTTCGAAGCTAGACGGCCTAAAGTTTCTCCTTCGGCATTTACCAATAACCATTGTTTATCAACAGTCTTGTTATTGGCGGAAATTGTTTTGTAGCTCAATGTATCCACTACTTTAGTTTTTATGGATTAAACATACTAATCCCGTTTAACGGGCTGCAAATGTACAATTATTAAGTTGAAATACAAGCGCTTATTTCCCATAAATTTCTAGTTTTTTTTTATCTGCCGGCTATGGGGTAAACTTTTGTTAAAAATTCGGCATTTTAAGCCAATAAGTGTAACTACTTCGGAAATTAGCGGTCTTTAAAGCACATCAGTCATCAAACACAAATCATGAAATCCAACCTCCTGATAATCTGTGCGGTCTTCGCTATACATTTTTCGTTATCGGCGCAAGATACAACAACAGTGGTTCCCAAAAAGATATACAATACTAAAGCTCTTAATTTAGAAAAGCCACCTGTCATTGATGGTTTACTTAATGACCCAAGCTGGAATCTGGTTGAATGGGGCGGAGATTATATAGAATTTCAGCCAGATGAAAATACCTCGCCAACCTTCCAGACTAAATTTAAAATAGTCTATGACGACAAGAACCTCTATGTTGCCTTTAAATGTTATGATGCAGAGCCCGAGAAAATAGAACAAAGACTTTCCAGAAGGGATGGGTTTTCCGGAGATTGGATAGAAATAAATATTGATAGTTATTTTGATAAAAGGACCGCCTTCTCATTTACGGTGACTGCAGCCGGCGTTAAAGGAGACGAATTCATCTCCAACAATGGTAACAATTTTGATGAAAGCTGGAATCCCATTTGGTACACCAGGACTAATATCGATGAAGAAGGCTGGACAGCAGAGATGAGAATTCCGTTGAGTCAGCTAAAATTTGGGAATGAGAAAAACCAGGTTTGGGGGCTTCAATCTACCAGGCGTTTTTTCCGAGAAGAGGAACGTTCCCTCTGGCAAAGAAAACCAATAGATACCCCAGGATGGGTGAGTGAATTTGGTGAGATGCACGGATTGATAAATTTAAAACCACAGAAACAGCTTGAAATACAACCGTACACGGTTGCTAAATTTGAAACCTTTGAAGCTGAAGATGGTAACCCCTTTAGGGATGGAAATAACGCTGATGTTACAGGTGGCTTAGATGCTAAGATCGGAATTACTAATGACCTGACACTAGATCTGACCATCAACCCAGATTTTGGCCAGGTAGACGCAGACCCTTCAAGAATAGCACTCGATGGCTTTCAGATCTTTTTCCAGGAAAGACGACCTTTTTTTGTGGAAAACAACAATATTTTTGACTTCAATGTGTCCAGGTCAGAAGCCGGGAACACTTTTGGGGCCGACAACATATTTTATTCGCGGCGAATAGGCAGAAGCCCACAGGGATTTCCGGATACAAATGACGGGGAATATGTAGACCAACCAGACAATACTCCAATTTTGGGAGCTGCTAAGTTTAGTGGTAAAACTAAGGATGGCTGGTCTATTGGGGTATTAGAAAGTATTACCGCTAAAAGGCATGCAACTATAGACAGCAATGGTGATCGCAGGCGCGAAGTTGTTGAACCCCTGACCAATTATATGGTGGGGAGGCTACAAAAAGACATGAATGATGGTGATACCTATATCGGAGGAATGTTTACAGCAACTAACCGGGAAGATCTGACTGACGAATTAGACTTTTTACACAAATCTGCATATACCGGCGGTTTCGATTTTAAACATCAATGGAACGATCGGGATTGGTATATTGGGGGAAATTTGGTTTGGAGTCATGTAAAAGGCAGTGAAGAGGCCATTGAAAGTACCCAGAGATCTATAACCCATTTGTTTCAGAGAGTTGGTGCGGATCATGTTGAAGTAGATACCACCAGAACCTCCATGAGTGGTTCAGGAGGCAACATACAATTGGGGAAAGTAGGAGATGGGCATTGGAAATTTGAAACCGGGGCTACCTGGCGTTCTCCTGAACTGGAATTAAACGATATTGGCTTTCAAAGACAAGCCGACGATATGCGTCATTATACCTGGATAGGTTATCAGACACTAAAACCAGACAGTACTTTTAGAAGAGTGGGAATCAATTACAATCACTGGTCGGTCTGGGATTTTGATGGGAACCACAACCAACTACAATTCAATACAAATAGCTGGCAAAATTGGAAAAATAACTGGTTTACAAATATAGGGTTCAATTACAGGCCGATACTATATTCAAATTTTGCTCTAAGAGGTGGCCCCAGGTTAAGGCAATCGCAGGAATTTAGTTTTTGGAATAGCATAAATACGGATAGCAGGAAAAAATTAAGATTCAGTGCATTCCATAATGGGGCTAAGGCCTTTGATGACTCAAGTGCCTACTATTCTATAGAAGCAGGTTTTTCTTATCAACCCACCAATGCCTTAAGAATTTCAGCATTTCCGTCTTATCGTATAAATAATGATAAGTTACAATTTATAGATAATATAGATGTTGATGGTACTACAAGATATCTCAATGGAAAAATTGAACAAAGGACACTTAGCATGTCTTTCAGACTTAATTACACCATAAACCCCAATCTCACAATCCAGTATTGGGGACAACCCTTTATCTCCAGAGGCAGGTATTCAGAATTTAAGCATGTCATAGATCCTATGGCTAAAGAATTTGACGACAGAATTAATCTATATGATGATAATCAAATTTCAATTGTAGATGGCGAGTATTTTGTCGATGAAGATATGAACGGGACCTCAGATTTTAGCTTTGGAGATCCCGATTTTTCATTTATTCAGTTCAGGTCTAATTTGGTAATACGCTGGGAATACATCCCGGGATCGGAGATATTTCTTGTCTGGTCTCAGGATATTTCACAATCAGGGGATCCTTCTGAAGGACTTTTAAGAAGTTTAGGGGATAACGTTTTTGGGGGTGAGAAACCTATGAATATCTTCCTTTTAAAGGCTACATATAGGTTTGTTTTCTAAGAAAGAGCAGCAATTGATATACTATCGGCCAAAATTTTGCGTTTTTTCCGTACTTAACTCTTTAAACTACATATGATGAAACGTAATGTATTGATGCTTTTGATGGCCGCTGTTGTTGCTTTTTCCTGTTCATCCGATAAAGAAGATGCTGGCTCCGAGGCAAGTAATATTGAAGGAACCTGGGACGCCCATGAATTAATGATAGATAATGCCACGGCTAGCGATGATGAAAAGAATGGCAGAGACCTGCTTAATTTCTTAACCGCAAAAGACTGTTTTATTCTTTCCCTTACATTTAATCAGGATTTGACGGTGATAACGGAAAATTCTGTGAATTATCTTGAAATTAATGTGAATGGAAGCGGAACAGGCTTAGATGTACCATGCCCTACCCAAAGTGATATGGATAACAGTACGTATACCTATGACGGACAAGTAGTTACTTTTGTTGATGAGAATGCCCAAACCGTATCAGTAGATGTAAGTATTTCAGGGAATACGATGACCGTGGATGCCGCAGACCTGGATATCCCTAATTTCAACACTGGAGGACAACTTATTTTTATAAGGCGATAAACAAATTATTTTACAATTTAAAAGCTCCATGGATCTCCATGGGGCTTTTTTTATGGCCTTTATTATCTACTGCAACTAGCTTATTTTTTATAGAATTTTCTCTTTATCTGTTGCTCTTTGGAGGTTATGAAGAGCATGTAAATTCCGGATTTGAGATTTGGGATAGGAATGCTTACAGAATTATTACGAATTGCCCAACGATGTTGTAAAACCACCTCGCCTGAAGTATTGCGAATTGTAATTGAAGCTTTATGGCTATCTGCCAGGCCCAAAATATGTACAGTATTCTTTGCGGGATTTGGAAATACAATGATTTCCGATTTTGCTGGAAAATCTTCCACGCGTTCACTAAGTTGTGCGTTTACCGCCAAAGTAAAAGACATCAACAAAAGAAAAGTTAATATAGGCTTCATTAGATTTTTAGGGATGAGATAATAACAAAAAAGACCAGCAATTCTTCAGCTGAATCGCTTACTTCTATTTGATCATTTATTTTAAAAACGAATTTATAGTCGGTGCAGTACTTCTAAAATGTTATAATGCTCATAATATTTTCTTAAATCACTGGAACTTAATAAATAATTCTGCTCCATTTTAATTCCGTGATATGAGCCTCATCGATTCTTTTGACGAAAGTTGCTTTTTTCATTATAGAATCACCGAAAATTATCCTGCCAATATCCGTTTCTTCAATAAAAATATCCCCGTTTGGCAGTATCTCAGACCTACCTTGCGTAGGTGTTCTTATTCCCTCCTTTTGTAAGAGCGTTTTAAAAGGGGTTGTTGTGGTATCCTTTTCAAAATCATAGAGATAAATTTGGTTGGTCTCGTTTACAAAATGATACCCGTTTTTTATGAATTGCCCTCTGGGGGTATCAAAAATTACATCATTACCAAATACCACTATGCCACTCTCTCCGTGAAAATCAGGATCATGTTGAGATAACCATGGCCCTTGCTGTGACCAAATAATTTTATTTGTCTCAGGGCGATACAAAAACACCATGGACAAGCTTCTGCATGAGAGAAGGAGATCGTCTTTTTTCCAATATTTACCATCTTTAAGAGCTGGTTGAACATCGTTTAAATGTATTGGGTCATTAATGATGTTGCCATTATTATAAACGAGTTTTTCAAGGCCGTTTTCCTCAAGAAGATGGATAATACTTTTAGTAAGCATTGTTTTACCTGTGTTGGCATCTATCTTAATGATAATATTTTCCTGGAAGTTTTTTCTGTAAACATTTACTGTATCAGGAAGAAAATTATGGGATAGTGAATTAAAACTACTGCCTGTGGCATAAATATTTCCGTCAGCATCCAGTTCAAGGGAATGATGAAACATATTCTCATTATTGACCCATTCAATTTCACTGTCAGAATTTATCTTAACAATAGAAAAGCCCGTCTGAAAGACAATGGAAGAATCTTTCATAAGTATGGGATGACCAAAATTTAAATCTGCTCCTTTTTCAAATTCCCTGGGCTGTTGCTCGCTATACGATAACTTGGATACCAGTTTGGCATCGGGGACCCATTCTTTAATCTCTTCGCCGGTCTTTATGTCGAGTAATTGAATTCTGGAATCAAAACTTCCTGTTTTAAAGGAAACCAGGAGTTTTGGATACTCATTTATATCTTTTGAGAAGTAAGTAAAGCCATCCTTATCAGATTGATTTCTAAAGTAGTAAGGCTGTTTTAACAACAATAATCTAATATTCTTGGAGACATCACTGCTTTTAATTACCATGTTTGAGATAAAACTCCCCACGGCATTTTTTCCCTGGTCAGGAGATTTAAATACTAACCTTGACACTCCGGTTAACGCGATGGTGTATAAAATCAGGCCTGTTACAACAATAATTACGTACCTGATATTAATTTTAAAATTTGTCATATTTTCAAATTAATGTAAATGGCATAAGTTTCCCTTAAAGATACAGGGTTTGTTTTAATAGCTATAAAGTTTAATGGAGGAAACTTGGAGCAGGAACAGATGCTTAGTGAAGCAAGTTCAAGTTTTACCAGGGACCTTAATACCCCTTAAATAAGAACTATTTTTGTACCTGGTTGCTGATGTAAAATTTTAAAGGTAGTCTCGGGCTTTAATGTGCCTGCAGCCAATTGTCTCCTTCACCCAATTCTACCACCAACGGTACTTCAAGTTGAAAAGCATTTTCCATTTCGGTCTTGATCATCACCTTCAACTCTTCCAATTCCGGTTTGTAAACATCAAATACCAGTTCATCATGAACCTGAAGTAGCATTTTTGTCCTGTAATTCCCTGCTTCCAGTTTGTTGTAAATGTTGATCATTGCAATTTTAATAATGTCCGCGGCACTTCCCTGGATTGGGGCATTGATTGCGTTACGCTCTGCGGCTCCTCTTACCACCTGATTACTTCCATTGATATCTTTTAAATATCTGCGGCGACCTAGTACGGTTTGTACATAACCATTTTCCCTGGCAAAATCTATCTGATCACTCATATAATTTCTGAGTTTTGGATAGGTCTTGTAATAGGTTTCAATAAGTTCTTTAGCCTCGGTCCTGGACAATTCTGTCTGATTGCTCAGGCCAAATGCTGAAACTCCGTATATAATTCCAAAATTAACGGTTTTGGCATTGCTCCGTTGTTCCCTGGTAACTTCATCAAGCGGGATATTAAATACCTTGGAAGCCGTGGACGCATGGATGTCCTCTCCATTTTTAAAGGCTTCTATCATGGTAGTTTCCTTGCTAAGGGCGGCAATTATTCTAAGTTCTATCTGTGAATAATCTGCTGCCAGCAAAATATGATTTTCGTCTCTGGGAATAAATGCTTTTCGCACCTGCCTTCCCCGTTCTGTTCTTATGGGAATGTTTTGCAAGTTTGGATTGTTGCTACTCAACCTTCCGGTAGCAGCTACTGCTTGCATGTACGCTGTATGAACTCTTCCTGTAGACGGTGCTACCTGCTCAGGCAAGGCATCCACATAGGTGCTTTTTAACTTGCTAAGACCTCTGTATTCAAGTACATTCCGTATAATTTCATGGTCTTTAGCCAAATAAGACAATACATCTTCTGCAGTGCTGTACTGACCGGTCCTGGTTTTCTTTGGCTTCTCTACCAGTTTCATTTTATCAAAAAGGATTTCACCTAATTGTTTTGGAGAGGCAATATTAAATTCCTGCCCGGCTTCCTTATAGATTTTCTGTACCAGTTGTTCAATATCACTTTCCAGGTCTTCAGATAGGGAATTTAAAAATTCTTTATCCAGATTAATACCTTCCATTTCCATATCGGCAAGTACCCTCAACAAGGGAATTTCAATTTCATTGAATAGCTTCTCAGTATTTGCCTGTGCCAATTCTGGTCGGAAATGATTTGCCAATTGAAAAGTAATATCAGCATCTTCAACAGCGTATTCTGTCTGCTGATCCAGGGGCACCGCTCTCATCGATAGTTGATTTTTACCTTTTTTGCCTATCAGTTCAGTAATTGAGATCGGAGTATAGTTGAGATAGGTTTCTGAAAGCACATCCATATTATGTCGCATATCCGGGTTGATCAGATAGTGTGCCAACATGGTATCAAATAATTTTCCCTTTACGACGATATTATATTTCTGTAAGACCTTAATATCGTACTTGAGATTCTGACCAATTTTTTCTATTCCTTCGGCCTCAAAAAATGGACGTAATTGTTCAATTAATGCCTGTGCTTCATCTTTTTCCTCGGGAAAAGGAACATAAAACCCTTTAGCCGCTTCCCAACTAAATGCAATTCCTACCAGCTCAGCTTCCAACGGATTAAGAGAGGTGGTTTCAGTATCAAAACATACCTGTGATTGCTGCATCAGGTTTTGCAGAAACAATTCCAAAGCCATCCCTCCGGTAACACTTTGATAAAGGTGTGAGACGTCTTTTATAGTATTGCGGCCACTTACTTCTTTGATTGTTGCGCCAACATCTCCGTTATTTCCAAATAGAGAAAATTGCCCGCTCCCTGCTTCTTGTGATTGCTTTGGTTTTGTTACCTCCTTAGTGGCCTTCTCCGCAGAGCTGTCTTGTTCTCCTGAAAAAATCTTGATAAACTGATCTTTTAAACGCCGAAATTCAAGTTCTTCAAAAATCTCTTGCACCTTAGTGCTATCTGGCATGGAAAGTTCATAATTCTCTGCGTTAAATTTTACATCGCAGTCTATACAAATGGTGGCAAGTTTCTTGGAAAGTAATCCCAGTTCTGCATTTTCTTCCACCTTTTCTTTCATCTTCCCTCTTAATTTATCGGTATTGGCAAGCAACTCCTCCATAGAGCCAAATTCCTGGAGGAACTTTTTAGCCGTTTTATCACCAACCCCTGGCAGCCCCGGTATATTATCACTCGCATCACCCATCATTCCCAGATAGTCTATGACCTGTTCCGGGCGTTCTACCCCAAACCTCTTCTGAACCTCAGGTATCCCCCAGATTTCAATGCCATTTCCCATACGTGCCGGGCGATACATAAAGATGTTTTCGGAGACCAATTGACCAAAGTCTTTATCAGGGGTCACCATATACACTTTATAATCTTCCTTTTCGGCCTGTTTGGCCAGGGTGCCTATTATATCATCGGCTTCCCAGCCCTCTAAGACCACCACAGGGATATGCATAGCTTTTAAGATCTCCTGGATAAAAGGAACGGCCACCTTGATGGCATCAGGTGTTTCATCGCGGTTTGCCTTGTATTCGGGAAATATTTCTGTTCGTTCAGTACTGCCTCCCTTGTCAAAACAAACGGCAAGATGATCTGGCTTTTCTCTTTTGATTACATCGAATAAAGAATTTACAAAGCCCATTATGGCACTGGTGTCCATACCCTTTGAATTAATTCTTGGGTTTTTAATAAGTGCATAATAGCCTCTGAATATCAGGGCATAAGCGTCTAATAGAAAAAGTCGTTTTTGGTCTGCCATTTTTATTACAATTGAAGAATATCAAAACTACAAAGTTTATGTCCCTTATTAAAGCAATCAGGCCTTAATATGACTTTTGGATGGGGTGTTAATATGGCCATCTTTATTGTAGGTCCTGTAGCTAAAACCAGGCTGTATGCAGTACCCTCCAGTCTCCCCTTTTTTATTAACCGCAATAAATCCAATTTGAAAATTGAGTTTGCCTCTATTTTTTTCAATTATCCTGTTTACACCTTCCTCACAAGCTTGCTGAGGAGTTTTTCCCTGCCTCATTAATTCTACAATAAGAAAACTGCCTACCGTTCTTACAACTTCTTCTCCTACCCCTGTTGCCGTTGCACCACCAACTTGATTGTCTATAAACAGTCCGGCTCCAATAATTGGTGAATCACCAACACGACCACTAATCTTATATGCCATTCCACTGGTTGTACATGCTCCGGCAATGTCTCCATTTTTATCTATGGCCAGCATCCCAATGGTATCGTGATTTTCTATATTGATTACAGGTTGATATTTTGAGGTTTTTTTCCATTCCAACCATTCCTTTTTAGATTTTTCTGTCAGCAGGTCCTCTTTTTTGAAGCCTTTTTCATAGGCAAATTGCTCTGCCCCTAAACCTGCAAGCATTACATGCGGGGTGTCTTCCATTACTTTTCTGGCAACGGATATAGGGTGTGAAATATTTTGCATACACAATACCGCCCCGCAATTGCTGTCTTTGTCCATAATACAGGCATCTAAAGTTACTCTGCCTTCCCGGTCTGGCCTGCCGCCCTTGCCTACAGTCTGGTTCTCAACGTCTGCCTCTTCTACCATTACTCCTTGTTCCACAGCATCCAGTGCAACGCCTCCTTTTCTGAGCACTTCCCAGGCTTTAGCTGTAGCGTTTGAGACATCCCAGGTGGCAATGACTATTGGCGTTGTAGTCTGGGTGGTTTTAGCGGTATCGATTTCGCTACGATTTTTTTTATCACCAGCGGCTATTACAGATGTTGATATCAGCCCGGCGGCTGCGGCACTTGAATTTTTGAGAAAATTTCTTCGTTTCATCGGATATGGATGTTTACTTTTATGTAGCTAAATATAATCAATATGATTGTAGAAGTATGTGCCAACTCATTGCAATCTGCCCTGAATGCTCAGCTTGCCGGGGCAGATAGAATTGAACTCTGTTCCGAACTTGGGGTAGGGGGTATTACACCCTCTTATGGTTTGCTTAAAAAAGTAAAAGAAGTAATTAGGCTACCAGTACATGTGTTGATCCGCCCACGGAGTGGTGATTTTATGTATTCGGATTCGGAGTTTCAGATTATGAAAGTGAATATTTTGCAGTGTCGTGAAATGGGTTTTGAAGGAATAGTATCAGGCGTGTTGAATTCCGATTTTACAATTGATATGCCAAGAACTTCGGAGTTGCGGCAATTAGCTGGTGATATGACTTTTACATTTCATCGTGCATTTGACTGGATTAAAGACCCTATTGTTGGCTTAGTTCAACTAGAGAAGTTAGGTATTCAGTATGTGCTTAGCTCCGGGCAAAAGCCATCGGCTCCTGAAGGGATTTCACTTTTGAAGCAACTTCATGAAAAAAGCACCGATTGCAAAATAATGCCGGGCGCAGGAATTAATGAGCTTTCTGTCCATGAATTTATTGAGGCAGGATTTGAAGCCATTCATCTGTCTGGGACCAAATTTCACAGGACTTTACCTTTTCTTCCGGAAGTTCCAATGAATTCCGCTGCATTCTTACGTGAGGATTATTTGGCCGTTACAGATCCCGATAGAATTAGAGAAATAGTAAAAAGAGTTAAATAAAACAGAAAAGCACTCTGTCCAAAGCTACTAATCAAATATCTTTGCAAAAAAAGCCACCATGCTACGCTGGATAATTTTCGTAACGATTTATTTCATAATGGCATTTTATACCTTGCAGGCCTTAAAAACAGCAACAAGGTATCCATGGGTGTATTACGTAATGGCTGTAATCTCGCTTATAATCCTGGGAAATTTTATTTATCAGTTTAGTTGGGGCGAACAGGCAGGTAGAGTACTTAGCAGGCCCAAAAGTTATGCATTTGGATTTCTTCTGGCCATTCTCACGTTTAAACTGATCACCATCATCTTCCTTTTCTCAGAAGATATCTTCCGTTTTATTTCTGCAAGTTATCACAAGCTCTCGGGCAGCAGTACAGAATTTAGCCTGCCAACACGGAGAAGGTTTCTCAGTATGATGGCCCTTGGTATAGCAGCGGTTCCTTTCGGAGCCCTTCTTTACGGAATGTATAAAGGAAAGTATAATTTTAAAGTACTGAATTATACGATGGAATTTGATGATTTACCAGATGCTTTTAACGGTTATAAGATCACCCAGATCTCAGATATCCACAGTGGCAGTTTCGACGATAGAAAGAAAATAGAATACGGGGTAGATCTCATAAATAGTCAACAGAGTGATGTAATCTGCTTTACTGGTGATATGGTGAATAATAAAGCTGAGGAAATGGAACCCTGGGCCGATTTATTTTCAACATTAAAAGCTCCTGATGGTAAGTTCTCTATTCTTGGTAATCACGACTATGGAGACTACGTGCAATGGGAAACTGTAGAGGAGAAGTCAAAAAATTTGGAAGATTTAAAGCAGATGCAGAAAGAAATGGGCTTTGATTTACTTTTGAATGAACACCGTTTGCTGTCGAAAGGAAAAGATAAACTGGCATTGATTGGTGTGGAGAATTGGGGCAAAGGGTTTAAATCCGTAGGCGATTTAAATAAGGCTATCGATGGACTGGGTAACGGCCATTTTCGCATCCTTTTAAGCCATGACCCCACACACTGGCAGGAAGAAGTAATTCAGCACGATAATCATTTTCACCTTACACTAAGCGGACATACTCATGGCATGCAGTTTGGAATAGAGATTCCTGGTATAATAAAATGGAGTCCTGTAAAATGGCGATACAAGTATTGGGCAGGGGTGTATGAAGAATTGGGTCAGTTTATTAATGTGAACAGAGGATTTGGATTTATCGGGTATCCCGGAAGAGTTGGAATTTGGCCAGAGATAACCGTAATTACGCTTAAAAAGAAGTCGTTATCGTAAATATTGGCCTTTACCAGGGCTACAAAATGACCGCTGTCATTATATTTTTCACATTTTTTCTTACATTTGATGCTTAACCCAATGAATTACATATGTCTAAATTTGGCGAACTTATAGATCTAAAGGTTCCTGTTTTGCTCGACTTCTATGCGGAATGGAACGAACAATCTACTGCTATGCATCCGGTTTTGAGAGACGTGGCAGCTGCATTGGGAGATAAAGGCAAGGTAATAAAGATTGATGTTGACAAAAACAAGGAATTGTCTCAGGCATTAAGAGTTAAGGGCTTACCAACCCTGATGATCTACAAAAAGGGAGAAATGGTTTGGCGCCAGAGCGGTGAACAAGATGCCAATACGCTTATAGGTATCCTTAACGAGTACCTGTAAGCATATTTAGCTAACCCGGGGATCATTAGCAAACTATCTTATCTACAGAATTAATTTTGAGGTGCAACAGTACTGTCTGTGGTATTCTCAACTGGAACACTATCTGGTATATCTGGATCCGATTGCTGTGCCGGTGGAACTTCCTCCAAAAGTTCATCCTGATAGAAATGACTAAACTGATCTATATGTTCATTAAAAATCAGGGTTTCTTTTTCCGCCATTTCCCTGTCGTTATTTTCAATCAGAATATCAATATTACGTCTGTAGGCTTCCATATCCGAAATAATATCTTCAATTTTTGCATACTGCTCATCAAGCGGAATACCGGCGTAGTATTCTAATCTGTCCTGATAGATATTTTTCAATTTCTTAAACAGATCTCTGGCTTTATTGGTTTCACCCACCTTATAATACCCATCTACATAAGGCTCAACAAAAGTGTAAAAGGCAAAATGTTCTACAGGCATATTGGTCATTGCCAGGTTAAGAATGTCTTTCGCTTTGTCTATCTTGTTTTCGTTGATGAGCGTTTCCACCAATCGGGCAAGATTGCTCCTGATTGATAGTCCCTGCGTTCTGGTTTGTGGATCGTGGTAAATATCAGAACTACCAGAATTGCCCCAGTCCCAATTCATCACAATATCGTACATGAGTTCAGTATCTATTCTGCCCATCTCGAAGGAACTTCTGTTAGTTGTCTTAATGGGCACCAATTTATACGCCTGACCGTCTAATTGAAGATAATCTTTCATCCAGATGTATTCTGCTTTATCAAAGCTTCCTCCGGAAAAATATATTGGGCGCTCCCAATTGTTGTTTGCCATTATATCCAACATCAATATCCTGTTTTTTGGTAAGGCACTTTCAGGAAGATCTATATCGATATAATCTACTATTAGGGCGGAATCTTTTTCCTTTACCAGTCCGGTCTCAAGCACGTTTTTCTTGTTTACCGGAATTCGGATCTTGTTGGTAGGATAATAAACCAGATCTAATGTGCTCTCAGCATATTCGCTAAGATCTGCACCCCTTTGCTCTAAAAAGTATTTCAGTTTGGTCTGTGGTTTGTTACTGCCTACCCAATTCATAAAATCCTTTATATCCCACCTTTTTTCAGCTATACCAGGAAGTGGTTGATAGTAAATGACATCCCTGTTGCCATACCTGTAAAGGTCATGTGTAAGTTGTGATGGTATGGGGTCACTTTCATACGCTTTCCTCTTCATTTGGTCTACATACCAATCTGTTGCAAATAAGCTGGTACAAATAACCCTTACATCTGTTCTATGCCCTTCAATTTCCTGGGCATACCAAAGCGGAAAAGTGTCATTATCGCCGATGGTAAAAATCATTGCCCCGGCATCTTTCTGACAAGAGTCCAGATAGGCCATTGCACTTGCCCTGGCGGTATATCTGTTAGCCCTGTTATGATCGTCCCAGTTCTGAAAAGCCATTACGCCGGGTACGGCCAGCAAGCATACCCCCAAAACAACAGGGGCCAGAATTTTTGGTTTCAGCCATTTTTTAAATTCGTCAAACAGGCCATAGACTCCAAGACCTATCCAAAGTGCAAAAATATAGAAAGAACCTACCAGGGAGTAGTCCCTTTCCCTTGGCTGAAATATATAGGGGTTGGTATAAAACTGAATAGCGATCCCGGTAAACATAAAGAAGACAAAGAGCACCCAGAATTGTTTGGGATTTTTAGAGATCTGAAAAATTAATCCTACAATCCCCAGGAGCAAGGGCAGAAAGAAATAGGTGTTTCTTCCTTTATTGGCCAACATATCATCTGGCAGATTCTCCTGACTACCCAATCTGATACTATCTAAAAAGCCAATGCCACTGATCCATTCTCCATTTCCATTATATCTTCCCTGAATATCGTCTTGTTTCCCAACAAAATTCCACATAAAATAACGCCAGTACATATAGCCGAACTGGAACTGCACCATGTATTTTATATTCTGCCAAACTGATGGGGGTTGTACTTCCAGGTAATCACTGAATTGTTTAAGAAAACCTATGTACTGAGATTCGTCAATTTCTCCATTGGCAAAGCCCGTCTTGAGTTGTGCAACCGCCTGTCTGAGTTCTTCATTGGAAGATTTCATTTTAAAATCGGGAGGCCCAAAATATTTAATATAATTCTCGGCGTGTTGATCGCTCCACATACGGGGCAGTACTCCTCTGTGGTCCAGATTGGGTCCCTGCATGGCATCCTTGTATTTATTTACAATGATATATTTGCCCAACGCCTTGTCTTTCTCGTATTTTGGTTTGTCATCCTTATCTTCTCCTGGTGCTGCAAACAGATCTGTGTAATAGGTGCCATAAACAGGGCTGTCTACCCCCGGATATTGCTCCCTGTTGTAATATGCAAGTAACGACCTGGCGTCAGAAGGATTATTTTCATTAATAACAACGTTGGCATTAGCTCTGATAGGAAGCATCAACCAGGAAGAAAATCCCAGCAGAAGAAACATACCGCAGAGCACCAGGGTATTGGCCGTTTTGTAATTGTTTTTTCTGGTATAACTCAGCCCATAATAGAAAACTCCGGCAAAAACCAGCCCCATAATAATTGTCCCTGAATTAAAAGGGAGTCCGATGCTATTAATAAAGAAAACTTCGCTCCATCCGAAAAGCTTCAGGACATAGGTGAGCGAAAATTTGTAGACCAACATTAAGACCGCGATTACCGCAATATTGGCAAGTAAGAAGTTTTTAACCGTGGTGGTTTTATATTTTTTGAAATAATAGAGTAATCCTATGGAGGGGATGGCTAAAAACCCCATAAACTGCACCCCAAATGTGAGTCCGACCACAAAAGAAATAAGTACCAGCCAGCGATTCCCCCTGGGGTGGTCCAGATTGTCTGTCCATTTTAGTCCCATCCACAATAGGCTGGCCATTACCAGACTGGCCATGGCATATACTTCGGTCTCAACTGCATTAAACCAAAAACTATCAGAAAAAGTGAAAGCCAGTGCACCTACAGCCCCACTTCCCAATACGGCGATACTTCTGGAATTGTTGAGTTTTTCTTTAGCAATTAATTTTCTGGTAAGATTGGTGATGGTCCAGAACATAAAGAGCACTGTAAAGGCGCTGGAGACCACAGCCATATAGTTAACCATCATTGCCACCTGGTCCGGGGCAAAGGCAAACATAGCAAAAAATGCCCCTATCATTTGGAGCAAAGGAGCACCTGGTGGGTGTGCTACCTGTAATTTTGCAGAGGTGGTAATATACTCCCCGGCATCCCAAAAACTGCCAGTGGGTTCAACCGTAAGACTATAAGTAATAAATGCTATAAAAAAAACGACCCATCCTATGATGGAGTCCCATTTTTCAAAGTTTTTTGAAAACATGCAAATTGTTGTTTTAATGAAACCCCTTTTTAAAACCCTGGGGTTTTAAAAAGAATAAGTTGAACTCTCCCCGGATTTTAGCCGGATCTTTATTATAACATATACTATGTTGATGGGCGAATTTACTAATAAATATAGATATGGTAGTATCTTTTTTATAAACCTTTAACAGCATTGACAGATGTAATTTTTAAGATTATTGTTCCCTAAATTATTTGGCGAAACCAAAGTTTGTCTTAAATTTGCAGGCTCTTAAAAGGTACTGGCCTATGGTGTAATTGGCAACACAGCTGGTTTTGGTCCAGTCGTTCTAGGTTCGAGTCCTAGTAGGCCAACGAAGTTGGACAGACCCAGTGATAACTCACTGGGTTTTTTTGTGCAACAAAAATTAGGCTGAGAAGCTGGTGCCGAGCAGAGTGAAGGTAACTCTGGAAGACCAACAGAAATGGAGTTGCCAGACGAGAAATAGCTGGAGTATTTAGAAGGTATCGCGGCTAGCTATAAATAAGCAATTGCCAAGTTTCATTCCGAATTTTGGGTAGCGATTGCAAGAATATTTCAGTGTTATTGATTAGATTATAATTGGGGCGGGGTTGGAAACCCCAATTTCGGCCTAATTAAATATTTGTCCACTGCTAACTGCTAACTGCTAACTGCTAACTGTTTACTGCTAACTGTTTATTGCTAACTGTTTATTGCTAATTGCTAACTGTTTATTGCTAACTGTTTATTGCTAACTGTTTATTGAGTAAACTACCCCTCGTAATTCCGGTCTTGCTGGTCATTAGGATTTGTATCGGGAGTTTCAGGGGGCTCTATGGTCTCATTGTTATCCTGACCAGATGTTTCTTCATTATCTCCAATTTCCCAGGTCTCAGGATTCTCCGTTATAACACTTTCTGATGCTTCTTCTGTGCTTTCTCTCAAAGCATCCTCAGCCTGGTTTCTTGCCAGCACTTCCTTGTCTATCTCGTCGAGCAAGGTGTTCATTTTACGTTTGTCTTTTATCATGGCCCAGGTCATAATCAGGCTGGTAGCGATAATAACAAATAAGAGCACCCCTGATTCAAAGGATTCCACTTTTGCCTGAGCCGGGATCGCATAAAATAATAAAACGGTGATCAGACCCCTGGGGGCAATAAATAACTGTGGCAAAATATCCTTGCCGAAAAACAGTCTTAAAAGCAAAAACCGTATGGCATATATAGATAGAATTATCAGGATGCTTATTATGGCCACATTAAGGCTGAATAAAGAGGCTATTGCAATAGATAACCCAAAGATCACAAAGAAAAAAGTACGGATAACAAATGCCGTTTCTAAAGTAATGATGTGCAATTCATGGTAGATCTGCTTCATTTTATTATTATCCAGAAAGATGGCCGTTTTCCCGGGGAAAAATAGATTAATGTTCTTTACGATAAGCCCAAAAATTAAAATTATAATCAGGGATGACAAATGCATCTTCTTGCCTATTGCATAAAGCAACAAGAGTACGGCGATTAGTAAAAATAGTTTTGCCTGGCTCTTAATTCGCTGAAAAATCAGGATGATGCCATAACTGGCCACTACAGCGATAATTATAGTAAGAACAATATTGCCCGCAAACCCGGCAACGCCAGCATCCTGTGAAGGGTCCAGCCCTCCTGTTAAAAAATAGAACATCATAATCCCCATAATATCAGAGAAGGTGCTCTCGTAAATGTGAAATTCCTTTTTAGCTGCTGTTAATCCTCCAACACTGGGAATAATTATAGCACTGGAAAGGATAGATAAAGGGGTGGCATAAAGCCAGGCGGATTGCATGGTCATTTCAGGTGTAAACTGATAAATTATAAGCGCAGCAACCCAGGCAGAACCAACAAGACCAATCAGCGCAATTGCCATAGATTTAATAATGGGCCATAGTTTTTCCTTTTTGAGCTCAAGTTCCAGAGCGGCTTCAAGGACAATCATAATTAATCCAATGGTCCCCAGTACTTCCAGTGAGCTGTCAAATTCTGGCAGAGTGGGTTCAAAATATTTTAATACATATTGGAGTATAATACCCAATACTATTAGCATTAGTACAGAGGGGATATTGGTTTTCTTAGATATCCCATTGAACCAGAAAGAAATAATAACTATGGCAGATAATTCGATTATGAGGTTGTACGAAGAAAATATTTCCATATCTATCGGATGGTTTTTATGTAGTTTCCAATGGGGTATTTAAAAATACCATTAAATCTATAATTAAATTCAAAACCCGGGTAAATAATAAACTTGAGCAGCAGCTTTTTGGTATAGAAATAATCAAAAAAAGTTGTATATTTGCGCCACTGAAAGGATATCAATGTATTCATGAGGGGACAATTTGTCCCCTCTTTTATTAGCGATAAGTTATCATTGATGATGGGTTTCAGTACGTGAGCAGGTAAATAGATCTCTATGTTTAAGGAAAAAGTTGCGGCCCTATTGGAGAAGGCTTTGGAGGAGGATGAATCGCTTTTTTTGATTGATTTTGAAATCACTCCTGCCAATACAATATATGTTGTTTTAGACGGTGATAAAGGGGTTAGCCTCAAAGATTGTATTAAGGTAAGCAGGGCAATTGAACATAATCTTGATAGAGAGGAAACAGATTTCTCTCTTGAAGTTACTTCTGCAGGAGCAACCTCGGCCATAGTGCTACCAAGGCAGTATAAAAAGAATATAGGCAGGAAGTTGAAGGTGGTTACGGCGGGTGCTACTCTGGAAGGTAATCTTACAGATGTCTCACCTGATAGTATTACACTTGAATGGAAAGCAAGAGAACCCAAACCCGTTGGAAAGGGTAAAGTTACAGTTCAGAAAAAGCAGCAAATTGCCTTTTCTGAAATTGAAGAAGCTAAAGTTGTATTAAAATTTTAATTGTAGATCAAAATGGAAAATATTGCGCTGATCGAATCTTTCTCAGAGTTTAAAGACGATAAGTTCATAGACAGGGTTACGCTTATGGCAATTTTGGAAGAGGTTTTCAGAAGTGCCCTCAAAAGAAAATTTGGTTCGGATGAAAACTTCGATATAATTATCAATCCAGACAAAGGGGATTTGGAGATTTGGAGAAATCGGGTGGTTGTTGAAGACGGAGAAGTAGAGGATCCCAATGAGGAAATATCGCTATCAGAGGCGCGAAAAATAGAGCCCGATTTTGAGGTTGGTGAAGATGTTTCAGAAGAAGTTAAATTAATAGATCTTGGAAGGCGGGCAATTCTGGCACTGCGTCAAAACCTTATTTCCAAGATCCACGAGCACGATAATACTACCATTTACAAACAATTTAAGGATCTGGAAGGGGAGATTTACACCTCAGAAGTACATCATATCAGGCATAAAGCTATTATCCTGTTAGATGACGAAGGCAATGAAATCATCTTACCTAAGGACAAACAAATACCATCAGATTTCTTCAGGAAAGGTGATAATGTTAGAGGGATAATTGAAAGCGTTGAGTTGAAAGGCAACAAGCCTATGATTATAATGTCAAGAACCTCTCCGATCTTCCTTGAGCAGCTATTTTTCCAGGAGATACCGGAAGTTTTTGATGGGCTGATTACTATTAAGAAAGCCGTGAGAATACCCGGGGAGAAAGCTAAGGTAGCAGTAGATTCTTATGATGATAGAATAGATCCTGTAGGTGCCTGTGTGGGAATGAAAGGCTCGCGTATTCACGGTATTGTTAGAGAACTTGGAAATGAGAATATAGATGTGATCAACTGGACAAATAACCCTCAATTAATGGTTACCAGAGCATTGAGTCCGGCCAGGGTTTCATCGGTCAAGTTAAACGATGAGAAAATGACGGCTCAGGTATATTTAAAGCCGGAGGAAGTTTCCAAGGCAATTGGAAGAGGTGGTCACAATATTAGGTTGGCTGGCCAATTGACAGGTTATGAGATTGATGTATTCCGTGAAGGTGTTGAAGAAGATGTGGAGCTAACAGAATTTTCTGATGAAATAGATGCCTGGATTATCGATGAACTTAAGAAAATCGGTATGGATACTGCAAGAAGTGTTTTGGAACAGGACGTAAATGATCTTATAAAACGTACAGATTTAGAAGAGGAAACTATTTTGGAGGTTGTGCGTATACTTAAAGAAGAATTTGAAGATTAAGCTATATATTAGCAGCAAAATATTAGGAATAGGAATAAGTGTATGGCAGAAAATGCAACAATAAGGCTTAATAAAGTTTTAAGAGAACTTAATATTTCACTCGATAGGGCGGTGGACTACCTTGCGTCTCAAGGACACGAGATTGTAGCCAGGCCTACAACTAAAATATCGGATGAAGTATATCAGGTTCTTTTGGATGAGTTCCAGACGGACATGAGCAAGAAAGTTGCATCCAAGGAAGTCGGAGAAGAGAAGCGTAAGGAAAAAGAAGCTTTACGAATTCAACTGGAACAGGAACAGGAAGAAAAAAGACTGGCCAGAGAAAAAAGAGCAGCCTCCAGGGAAGTTGTTAAAGCAAAGGCAGAACTTAGCGGCCCTAAACAGGTTGGTAAGATAGAGCTGGATCCTAAGAAGGAGGAAAAACCGGCAGCAAAGAAGGCCGAGGTAAAGGAAGAAGCTAAAGAGATCAGTAAGCCGGAGGTTAAGGCTGTTGAAACTGAAACTCCCAGCCCCAAACCTGTCGAGGAGAAAGAGGTGGTCAAGGCAAAAGAGGAGCCTAAGAAAGAAGTAGCAGCGGAAGAAGAAGTAAAAGAAGCTCCTAAGTCTATTGAGACACAATACAAAAAGCTTTCCGGTCCAAAAATAATGGGCGATAAAATTGATCTTACCAAGTTTAATAAGCCCAAGAAAAAAACTGAACCAGTTAAGAAAGCTGACGATGCTGACAAGAAGAAAAGAAGGAAGAGAATTGTTAGTAATAAAGGACCTCAGGGTAATGGAAGAGGTCGTGGAGGAATTAAAAAAGGACAGCGATTTACATCTACACCAAAAGTAGAGCCTACAGAGGAAGAAGTACAAAAGCAGGTTAGGGAAACCCTCGAAAAATTGCAGGGGAAATCCAAAAAAGGAAAAGGTGCTAAATACCGTAGAGAGAAAAGGGATCAGCATAGGGAACAGACAGAAAAAGATCTGGAACAACTAGAACTGGAAAGTAAGATCCTGAAAGTTACCGAGTTTGTAACTGCAGGAGAAGTGGCAACTATGATGGATGTTGCAACTACCGAGATTATTTCTGCGTGTATGTCACTGGGGATTATGGTTACCATGAACCAGAGACTGGATGCCGAAACACTTTCCATAGTCGCAGAAGAATTTGGATATGAAGTAGAATTCGTAACTGCTGAGATAGAGGATGCAATTGAGGAAGAAGTTGATGCTCCTGAAGATCTTAAATCTAGAGCTCCTATCGTAACTGTTATGGGTCATGTAGACCACGGTAAAACCTCCTTACTGGATTATATCCGCGAGGAAAATGTAATTGCAGGAGAAAGTGGAGGTATAACACAGCACATAGGTGCATATGGAGTAACACTCGAAGATGGTCAGAAAATCACCTTCCTGGATACTCCCGGTCACGAGGCATTTACAGCGATGAGGGCACGTGGAGCCCAGGTGACTGATATTGCTATTATTGTGATTGCTGCAGATGATGATATTATGCCTCAGACGAAGGAAGCTATCAGTCATGCACAGGCAGCAGGGGTTCCTCTTGTTTTTGCTATAAATAAGATAGACCGGCCAACAGCTAATCCGGAAAAGATAAAAGAAGGTTTGGCTAATATGAATCTTTTGGTCGAAGACTGGGGAGGAAAAATACAATCTCATGATATTTCTGCCAAAACAGGGGACGGGATAAAGGAACTCCTTGAAAAAGTTTTATTAGAGGCAGAACTCTTAGAATTGCAGGCTAACCCTGATAAACTGGCAACAGGAACCGTAGTGGAGGCTTTCCTGGATAAAGGTAGAGGATATGTTTCTACTATTCTTGTTCAGGCAGGAACCTTGGAAATAGGCGACTATGTGCTGGCAGGAACGTGTAGTGGTAAGATCAAAGCCATGCAGGATGAGCGCGGTAAATCTGTGAAGAAAGCAGGCCCTTCCACACCGATATCCATTCTTGGATTAGACGGTGCTCCTCAGGCAGGTGATAAGTTTAATGTGCTGGAAGATGAGAAAGAGGCCAAACAAATTGCTGCAAAACGCAGCCAGTTGTTAAGGGAACAATCTGTTAGAACACAAAGGCATATTACTTTAGATGAAATTGGAAGAAGAATTGCCCTGGGCGACTTTAAAGAATTGAACATTATTCTTAAAGGAGATGTTGACGGTTCTGTTGAAGCCCTGACAGATTCTTTCCAAAAACTATCTACAGATGAGATCCAGGTAAATATTATTCATAAGGGGGTAGGAGCCATTACCGAATCTGATGTGCTATTGGCTTCGGCTTCTGATGCTATTGTTATTGGTTTTAATGTCAGACCAATGGGTAACGCAAGGGATATAGCTGATAAGGAAGAAATTGATATCAGAATGTACTCTATTATTTATGATGCCATAAATGATCTGAAAGATGCGATGGAAGGAATGCTTTCTCCGGAAATGAAGGAAGAAATTACCGGAACAGCTGAAATTAGGGAAACCTTTAAAATTTCCAAGGTGGGAACTATTGCAGGTTGTATGGTAACCAGTGGGAAAATATTCAGAAACTCCAATATACGACTCATAAGAGATGGAGTGGTTATCTATACCGGAGAATTCTCATCACTTAAAAGGTTTAAAGACGATGTGAAAGAAGTCGCTAAAGGCTACGACTGTGGTTTGCAGATTAAAAACTACAATGAGATTAAGGTAGGAGATATTGTTGAAGCCTTCCAGGAAGTAGCAGTTAAAAAGACCTTGTAATTTTCTATAACAAAATTGAAGATACCTATAATAAGACTTCGGATTATTCTCCGGAGTCTTTCTTTTTAAAGTATTGCGTTTTTTCGGGCTTCAATAGCAGTGAAGCAGGATATTTTTTTCTGACTTCAAGAAATTTGCGTTCAGCTTCTAGTTTGGTCCGGAATTTTCCAACGTGAACTCGATAAGTAGGAGAATCAAATACTATTTTGGATCCCCAACCCGGGAAATCAACATCAGCCTCTGTTTTCAATTCCTCGGCCTCGTCATAGGAGCCAAATCCTATTTGAACAGTATAGTAATTGGCGCTGGAATTTACAGCTTTGTAGATTTGCAATAACTGTGCTATTCTTTTGTCCTGATCAATGGAAACATTGCCGTTCTGGGCACTTCCGACCATAGAGACTACTAGCGTTAGTAGTAAGGTGATGCTTGTTTTTAATCCTATTTGCTTCATATTGATGTTACTAGCTTGCAAAGGTAATTTTTTAAAATTAAACATTATAAATCGGCTTTATTTAGAATAAATATAAATTATAAATTATCAAACCCTTAACATTTCGCAAATAAAGTCTATGTCGTATTTTTGCGTGAATTTGAGCGACGATAACCAACCTAAATAATCTAGCTTACAGGAATTATCGTGCCAAGATTTCGATTGAAATATTTTGAATATGAAAAAGGTTCCGTACCGCTATCAAATTTCTAAATTTTTTGGGTTCAGTATAGTAGTTCTACTACTCCTTTCCTCTTCACTTTATGCACAAGAAGAAGCTTCTCCTGATGCTGTTCAGGATGTAGCCGAATCTGCAGCTGCCGATACTGGAGCAGACGCGGCGAAAGGAAAACAACTATTTAATCAGAATTGTGCTGCATGTCATGCTCTTAACAGGAAAATGACCGGGCCTGCACTCGCCAATGTTGAGGCACGCCTTGCGGAGGATGAGGGTCTGGACAAGGAGTGGTTATACACCTGGATTAAAAACAGTCCGGGAATGATCTCTGCAGGAGATGCTTACGCCAACAAAATTTATGCGGAATACAATCAGGCCGCAATGACGGCTTTTCCAACTTTATCCGATCAGGATATTGATGATATTCTTGCTTATACAGCGGCACCACCGCCTGCGGCAGCAGTAGCTGCGGCAGCCACTGCAACAGACGGAGCCGGAGGTGGGCAATCTTCAGGGATTTCAAATGAAGTTATACTTGGAGCCCTGGCATTGGTTTTTGGACTGTTGGTGATGATGTTGTTTTTGGTGAACAATACCCTTCGCAGAATAGCCGAGGCTAATGGAGTTGAATTAGAAAGGGCCAAAGCTGAAAAAAGAATGCCGATTTGGAAAGCATTTGCTCAGAATCAATTTCTGGTTCTTGTTTCCTCAATTTTACTTTTATTGGCAGGAGCATATTTTGCATACGGTTGGATGATGCAACTGGGAATTGACCAGGGATACGAGCCAATTCAGCCTATACACTATTCGCATAAAATTCATGCAGGAGACAATAAAATAGAATGTAAGTACTGTCATTCTTCCGCAAGAGTCTCTAAGCATTCCGGTATTCCTTCCTTAAATGTATGTATGAATTGCCATAAGTCTATTTATGAGTACAAAGGAAATCCTGAAGGACCAAGTGCAGAAGATATTGCCAATGGGTATACCAATGAATTCTATACCGGTGAAATCAAAAAATTGTACAAAGCGGTTGGTTGGGATGAAGAGGAACAAAGATATACCGGTGAAACACAACCAGTAGAATGGGTCAGGGTACATAATTTACCAGATTTTGTATACTTCAATCACTCACAGCACGTAAGCGTTGCAGGGATAGAATGTCAAACTTGTCACGGTCCTATTGAAGAGATGGAAATTGTCAGTCAGTTTTCACCTTTAACTATGGGTTGGTGTGTTAATTGCCACAAGGAAACCAATGTTAAGATAGAAGGCAATGCGTATTATGATAAGATACACGAAGAGCTTTCTAAAAAATATGGAGTAGACAAACTTACAGCCGCACAAATGGGTGGTTTGGAATGTGGTAAGTGTCACTATTAATAAAGATAATTACAGATAGATCGTATGGCATCAAGCAAGAAATACTGGAAGAGCGAAGCGGAATTACGTCCGAACGATTCCATTGTTGAGGCGCTAAGACAGAACGAATTTCCGGAAGAGATACCGGTAGATGATTTTTTAGGCGATAAGGAAACACTTACAGCTACCGCAACTAATAGAAGGGATTTTCTGAAATATATAGGATTTAGTACAGCCGCTGCTTCTTTGGCAGCATGTGAAGGTCCTGTTCGCAAATCTATCCCTTATGTGGTAAAACCTGTAGACATTGTTCCGGGGATAGCCAATTATTACGCTACTACTATCGCCAATGGTTTTGACTTTGCCAATATTTTGGTAAAGACCAGAGAAGGTCGGCCGATCAAAATTGAAAATAATACAGATGCCAGGTTAACGGGCGGGGCAAATGCCAGAGTGCAGGCTTCTGTGCTATCATTATACGATAGTACCAGAATTCAGGGGCCTTTGTTCAATGGAGAGCCTGTAGACTGGTCTGATTTAGATGCGGCTGCCAAAGCCAAATTTGGATCACTAAAAGATTCGGGCAAACAAATAGCATTGCTTACACAAACTTATGCGAGTCCGTCTACCGATAAACTAATTGCCGATTTCACCACTGCATTTGGCAATGTAAGTCATGTTACTTATGATTCCATTTCAGAAGATGCAGCATTAAATGCATTTGAATCGAGCTATGGCAAAAGAGCACTTCCAAATTACGATTTTGAGAAGGCTGATGTCATCGTCTCTTTTGGTGCAGACTTCCTTGCAGACTGGCAAGGCGGAGGTTTTGATAGTGGGTATTCTAAAGGAAGGGTCCCAAATAAAGGCAAAATGTCTAAACACTACCAGTTTGAGGCCAATATGTCTCTTACCGGTGCAAATGCCGATAAGCGCGTACCACTGGCACCAAGCAAGCAAAAATTAGCGCTGGCTAAATTATACGGTAAGCTCAATGGAACTTCAGTAGGAGGCGACTTAGGAGAGGCAGTTGAAAGAACTTTAGATAATATTGTAAAGGAAATTGCCAATAATAAAAGTGCCGCATTGGTGGTCACTGGTTTGGAAGATAATGACGCCCAGGCAGTTGCACTGGCAATTAATGAGATGCTTTCTAGCAAGGCTATGGACGTAACTTCTCCAAGATATGTTCGTCAGGGAAGTGTAAAAGGACTAAGTCAGTTAGTAACTGATATGAAAGCGGGTAAGATTGGAGCTCTTATTATGGATGGGGTTAATCCTATGTACAGCTTACCCAATGCTGCAGATTTTCAGGAAGGAATAGAGCAAGTGGATCTGTCTATTGCTTTTTCAACAAATTGGAATGAGACCACTGCCGTAGCTAATTATACAGCGGCCAGTAATCATTATTTAGAATCATGGGGTGATGCCCATTTACAAGAAGGGCATTACAGTCTTATTCAACCTACCATAAAGGAGTTGTTTGATACCAGACAATTTCAGAGTTGCCTGCTAAATTGGATGGGTGACGACAAGAGTTATTACGAATATGTAAAAGAAACCTGGACCACATCTATCCTGGGAGGAACAAATTGGGACAAGGCATTGCATGATGGCGTATTTTCTGCCATGGAGGGTGATGTTTCGGATCCTGTTGATACAGCTCAGGATGCCATGGATAAGGAAACCTCTGTTGATAGTGAGGATGCGGCTGAAACTGCCGTTCTACCCATTGCAAATGCTATCCGGAATTTAGCTGCAGCTACTTCTGACGGAATGGAGTTGACACTTTATTCCAAGGTAGGGATGGGAGATGGTCAGCAAGCCAGTAACCCATGGTTACAAGAATTCCCGGATCCTATTTCACGGGTTTCCTGGGATAACTACCTGACGGTTTCCAAGGCGGATGCGCAGGCGCTTGGCTTTGAAAATGAAAATGTTGCTAATGGTGGTTTGGATGGAAGCTATGCTAATATCACTGTTAATGGTGTAAGCCTTGAAAATGTTCCTGTTATTATTCAGCCAGGCCAGGCAGAAGGTACTATCGGGCTTTCGTTTGGATATGGCAAGGAAGCAGGCCTGAAAGATGAGATGAGAGTAGGGGTTAACGCCTTTAAATTGTACCAGGGATTCTCTAATGTACAATCTGCTACGATAGAAAAAGCTGCCGGCATGCATGAATTTGCTTGTGTACAGCTTCATAAGACCCTAATGGGCAGGGGAGATATTATTAAAGAGACTACGCTCGAGATTTTCAATACAAAAGATCATTCAGAATGGAACCATGTACCTCAGGTATCATTGAACCATCAGGAAGTTCCTGCCACAACGGTAGATCTTTGGGATAGTTTTGACAGGTCTATCGGACACCATTTTAATATGTCTATAGATCTTAATGCTTGTACCGGATGTGGTGCATGCGTTATTGCCTGTCATGCAGAAAACAACGTTCCTGTTGTTGGGAAAGCCGAGGTGAGAATGTCCAGAGATATGCACTGGCTCAGAATAGACAGGTACTATTCTTCGGAAGACACCTTTGAGGGGGATAATACTAAGAAAGATGAATTCTCAGGAGCTTTTGAATCCAAAACCGGATTCGAGGAAATGGAAGATCCTGCTGCAAACCCGCAAGTGGCCTTTCAGCCAGTAATGTGTCAGCATTGCAACCATGCTCCATGTGAAACAGTTTGTCCGGTAGCGGCTACTTCTCATAGTCGCCAGGGTCAGAACCATATGGCGTATAACAGATGTGTTGGTACGCGTTATTGCGCTAACAACTGTCCGTATAAAGTAAGAAGGTTTAACTGGTTCCTATATAACAACAACGACGAATTTGATTATAACATGAATAATGACCTGGGTAAAATGGTCATTAATCCTGACGTTAATGTTCGTTCCCGAGGTGTGATGGAAAAATGTTCTATGTGTATCCAGATGACACAGAAGACCATTCTTGATGCTAAAAGGGAAGGACGTATGATCAAAGATGGAGAGTTCCAGACAGCTTGTTCCAATGCATGTAGCAACGGGGCCATTGTTTTTGGAGATGTAAATGACTCTGAGAGCAAGGTTTCAGAACTTGCAGAAAGTAACAGAATGTACCACCTACTCGAAAGTGTAGGAACCAAACCAAATGTGTTCTATCATGTAAAAGTGAGAAACACAGACGAAGCTTAATTAAGAAAGAGAACGTAACTATAATATAATTTTATGGCGTCGCATTACGAAGCACCAATACGTAAACCCTTAGTCCTTGGAGATAAAGGCTACCACGACGTTTCTGTAGATATTGCAGCACCGGTAGAAAGAAGGGCCAACAAGCAATGGTGGATTGTTTTTTCCATAGCATTGGCGGCATTTCTTTGGGGGATTGGATGTATTGTTTATACCATATCAACGGGTATTGGAACCTGGGGACTTAACAAAACAGTAGGTTGGGCCTGGGACATTACCAACTTTGTTTGGTGGGTAGGTATTGGTCATGCCGGTACATTGATCTCGGCAGTACTCTTATTGTTCAGACAGAAATGGAGAATGGCAATCAACCGGTCTGCAGAGGCTATGACGATATTTTCTGTTATCCAGGCAGGTCTGTTCCCTATTATTCACATGGGAAGACCATGGTTAGGATACTGGGTACTTCCAATTCCCAATCAGTTTGGATCGCTTTGGGTAAACTTTAATTCCCCTTTGCTATGGGACGTATTTGCAATTTCTACGTATTTGTCTGTTTCACTTGTTTTCTGGTGGACGGGCTTACTTCCGGATTTCGCAATGATCCGTGACAGAGCGGTTAAACCTTTTCAAAAGAAAATTTATAGCCTGGTAAGTTTTGGCTGGACAGGGCGTGCAAAAGATTGGCAACGATTTGAAGAAGTGTCTCTGGTTTTGGCTGGGTTGGCTACACCACTGGTACTTTCTGTACATACCATTGTATCTTTTGACTTTGCTACCTCGGTTATTCCTGGTTGGCATACCACCATATTTCCTCCATATTTTGTTGCCGGGGCTATCTTTTCTGGATTTGCCATGGTACAAACGCTTCTGATAATTATGAGGAAAGTGTGCCGTCTGGAAGCCTATATTACCGTGCAGCACATAGAATTGATGAACATAGTTATTATGATCACCGGTTCAATAGTTGGTTGTGCCTATATCACCGAACTATTTATAGCCTGGTATTCTGGAGTGGAGTATGAACAATACGCCTTCCTCAACAGGGCAACAGGTCCTTATTGGTGGTCCTATTTATTAATGATGAGCTGTAATGTGCTTTCACCACAGATAATGTGGTTTAAGAAGATCAGGACAAGTATAGTAGTATCGTTTATTATTTCCATTGTAGTGAATATCGGAATGTGGTTCGAGCGGTTTGTGATCATTGTCACTTCCCTGCACAGAGATTACCTTCCTTCTTCATGGACGATGTTTTCTCCAACCTTCGTTGATATTGGAATATTCATTGGAACAATTGGATTTTTCTTTACGCTCTTCCTTTTATATGCCAGGACGTTCCCTGTTATTGCTCAGGCAGAGGTAAAATCTATTCTTAAATCATCAGGAGAACGATATAAAAAATTACGCGATGCAGGGCAACCCCTATATCAAATAAACAAAGGGGCAAATGTTACCTCATCTGTTACTGAAGCGGAATCAACAACCGACGACGATACGGGAACGGAAAAAGTCTCTTCTCTCTTGGATACACTAGGTTCATTTGATGCAACAAAAGAGACTGCGGACGATTTAAAAAAGGTGAAGGGTATTGGTCCTCAAATGGAACAGACGCTCAACCAGATTGGGATATTTACTTTTGCGCAAGTGAGCAGAATGACCGAAAAGGAATACAACCTGTTGGATGAAATCACCGGTTCTTTCCCTGGCAGGGCGCAAAGAGACGATTGGGCAGGACAGGCTAACAGACTAAATAATAAAGACTAGATATGGCTTCCAAAGTTATACATGCATATTACGACGATGACGATGTGTTGATGCACGCAGTAAAGAAAGTGAAAGCTGCTAATCACCATATTGAGGAAGTATATTGTCCTTTCCCTGTTCATGGGTTAGACAAAGCTATGGGCCTTGCACCTACAAGAATAGCAATTACGTCATTCATGTACGGTTGTCTGGGATTAATAGTTGCTATTGTAATGATGAATTACATTATGATTACAGACTGGCCACAGGATATAGGTGGTAAACCCAGTTTTAGTTATATGGAAAATATGCCTGCATTTGTTCCAATAATGTTCGAAATGACAGTATTTTTTGCAGCCCATTTAATGGTGATCACTTTTTATTTACGCAGTAGATTATGGCCATTTAAAAAAGCTGAAAATCCCGATGTAAGAACAACGGATGACCATTTTGTAATGGAAATAGGAATTCATGATAATGAGGCAGCCTTAAAAGAGTTGTTGTCGGATACCGGTGCCGTAGAGATAAATAGTTTAGAAAAGTAGTCGTTTACTATGAACAATTTAAGCAAAATAGGATTTGTATTTGGTTTGGTGGTAATGCTTGCTTCCTGCAAGTCGGATAATGCCCCCAATTACCAGTACTTTCCAGACATGTATGAACCAGTAGGGTACGAAACCTATGGAAAGGTGAGTTTTTTGCCAGATGGTATGGCAGCAATGCAGCCTGCAGAAAATACTATACCCAGAGGATTTATGCCCAATAGTATTCCAAATGACCTTGAAGGAAGGGAATTGGCCAGGCTACAGCCTAGTCCATTAGATTCTTTGCAAAGCGAAGCCAATCTTGCGACAGGAAAGGAACTCTATGATATTTACTGTGCAATTTGTCATGGTAACCAGGGCAATGGGCAGGGAAATCTGGTAAAAAGAGAAAAGATACTCGGAGTACCTAGTTATGACGATGCGGCGAGGAATATTACTGTAGGAAGCACTTATCACGTAATTTATTACGGTTTAAACTCTATGGGATCCTATGCCGGGCAATTGAACCATGACGAACGTTGGCAAGTATCAGAATACGTGATGAAATTGAAGGAAGACTTAACAAAATAATACATAGACTTAAAATATGTACACCTTTTCTAACAGACTTAAAATTGGATCCATTATACTGATGATCCTGGGCGCAATTGGCCTGGGCATAGGCTTTGTATCCGCCCCATCTACAGTTGAAGAAGCCAAGGAAATGGTCGCAGCACAGGATGACGGCCATGGTGGCGGGCATGAAGCAGCAGCCTCAGAACATGGAGAAGAAGTTGCTCATGATGCATCTCACGATGAGCATGTATTTCATCAATTGCAGAACAGACCATGGTCTGCACTATATGTTGCCGCATTTTTCTTCTTTATGATTGCGTTAGGGGTATTGGCTTTTTACGCGGTACAGCGAGCATCACAAGCAGGATGGTCCCCTATGTTATTTAGAGTAATGGAAGGTATTACAGCCTATTTGGTGCCAGGAGGAATTGCGGTATTTGTGATCCTTGTTCTTTCAGTTCTGCATATGAATCATATGTTCCCATGGATGGATGCCGACGTAGTGGCGCATGATAAATTATTACAGAATAAAGCAGGATACCTTAACCCGACTTTCTTTCTGATTAGGGCTGCAATTTTCTTGGGTGGATGGATATTGTACAGGGAATACTCCAGAAAATTCTCTCTGGCACAGGATGAAGCCGACGATAATAGTAACTTTAAGAAGAACTTCAGGATTTCAGCTGCTTTTCTGGTATTTTATTTAATTTCAGAATCAATAATGTCCTGGGATTGGATAATGAGTGTTGATCCACACTGGTTTAGTACCTTGTTTGGATGGTATGTTTTTGCCAGTATGTTTGTATCTGGGATTACTGTAATAGCAATGGTAAGTATTTACCTAAAATCTAAGGGTTATTTACCAGATGTGAATGACAGCCATATTCACGATCTCGCAAAATTTATGTTTGGAATAAGTATCTTCTGGACTTACCTGTGGTTTGGCCAGTTTATGCTGATATGGTACGCAAATATTCCTGAGGAGGTGACATATTTCGTAACGAGGATAGAAGATTATAAATTGCCATTCTTTGGAATGGTAGCCATGAATTTTGTTTTCCCATTGTTATTGCTAATGAATAGCGATTACAAAAGGGTAAATTGGTTTGTCATAATGGCTGGCATCGTAATTCTTGCAGGGCACTATTTGGATGTATTTAACATGATAATGCCCGCTACCGTTGGAGATCAATGGTATATAGGAATACCTGAAATAGGCGGAATATTGTTCTTTGCCGGGTTGTTTATTTTCTGGGTGTTCAGGACCTTGACCAAGGCTCCTTTACAACCAAAACGCAACCCTTATATAGAGGAAAGTAGGCAATTTCATTATTAGTAAGTTTAAAGTATAATATCAGTTCATACAATGACTACATTATTGATCATAGCTGTTTTAGTTTTAGTGGCAGTTGCAATTTGGCAAATGACCAAAATATTTGAATTGTCACAACTTAAGACAGAATATGCTGAAGTGGCAAGTGAAAGAGACAACAGGTACAATGGATACCTTATGTTTGTTTTCCTGATCTTTATTTACGGGATCACCATATTCAGTTTTTGGAAATACAGTAAAGTTTTGCTTCCTGAGGCCTCTTCGGCCCATGGTGCAGACTATGATTATCTGATGCTGGTTTCATTCGTAATCATCTTTATAGTGCAGACTTTAACACAGGCTTTATTGCATTATTTCGCCTATAAGTACAGAGGAGAGAAAGGTAAAAAGGCTTTGTATTATGCAGATAATGACAGACTGGAATTTATCTGGACCATAATTCCTGTAATTGTTCTTGCAGGGTTAATCTTGTGGGGCCTGTATTCCTGGACGAATATAATGGATATAAATGATGAAGATGATCCTTTAATTGTAGAGCTATACGCACAGCAATTTAATTGGACTGCCAGATACGGAGGTGCAGATAATGTTCTTGGAGGAGCTAATGTCAGAAGGATAGATATAGACAAGGCAAATGTTTTAGGCCTGGATGAGGCTGATCCAAATGCCGCTGACGATGTGATCGTGAAGGAATTACACCTGCCAGTAGGTAGAAAGGTGAATTTTAAATTTCGATCGCAAGATGTACTGCATTCTGCCTATATGCCACATTTCAGGGCCCAAATGAATTGCGTTCCCGGAATGACTACCGAATTCTCTTTTACACCAATTACAACCACAGAGCAGATAAGACAAAACCCGGATGTAATAGACAAAGTAAAAAGAACAAATAAAATCAGAGCGGAAAGAGCAGCTAATGGTGAACCTAACTCCGATCCATGGGAGTACGATTATGTGCTGATATGTAATAAGATCTGTGGTAAATCTCATTATAATATGCAGATGAAAATCATTGTGGAGACAGAGGAAGAGTACAATCAGTGGATGGCAGAACAGCAGACCTTTCAGCAGACCATGGCTTCCATGCAGTAAGCGATAATAAAAGAATTATAATAGTAGAATTAAAATATTGATATGTCAGGAACAGGACACGAACACGAAGATGATCACTCTCACGATCACGGACATCATCATAAAGAGACATTTGTAACCAAATTCATCTTTAGCCAGGATCATAAAATGATCTCTAAGCAGTATTTGATTACTGGTTTGATAATGGGCTTTATCGGAATTGCTATGTCCATAATGTTTCGGATGCAATTGGCCTGGCCAGGAGAGGAAATTCCTGTATTTGAAGCTATTTTAGGGAGATGGGCTCCGGACGGAGTAATGGATGCTGATATCTATCTGGCACTCGTTACTATTCATGGAACCATCATGGTGTTCTTTGTGCTTACCGCAGGGCTTAGTGGTACTTTTAGTAACTTATTAATTCCGCTTCAATGTGGTGCAAGGGATATGGCATCTGGATTTTTGAATATGCTGTCTTATTGGATGTTCTTTCTTTCCAGTGTTATCATGACGCTTTCTTTATTTGTGGAAGCTGGCCCTGCAGCAGCAGGGTGGACCATTTACCCACCCCTTAGTGCCCTTCCTATGGCCCAACCAGGCTCTGGAATGGGGATGACACTTTGGTTAGTATCTATGGCTATTTTCATTGCATCCTCCCTTCTGGGATCGCTAAACTATATTGTTACAGTGATAAACCTTAGAACCAAGGGGATGTCTATGACCAGACTACCACTAACTATCTGGGCATTTTTGGTTACCGCAGTAATAGGGGTTATTTCATTCCCGGTATTATTATCTGCCGCTTTACTGCTTATAATGGACAGGAGTTTTGGTACCTCCTTCTTTCTGTCAGACATATTTATTCAGGGAGAAGTATTGCACTACCAGGGAGGTTCCCCGGTATTGTTTGAGCACCTTTTCTGGTTCCTTGGCCACCCGGAAGTATATATTGTAATTCTTCCGGCGATGGGAATGGTTTCCGAAGTGATGTCTGTTAATGCGCGGAAACCCATATTTGGATATCGCGCCATGATTGCCTCTATACTGGCGATTGCCTTTTTGTCTACTATTGTTTGGGGACATCATATGTTTATTTCCGGAATGAATCCATTCCTTGGTTCTGTATTTACATTTACCACCCTTTTAATTGCAATTCCTTCAGCTGTTAAAGCCTTTAACTGGATTACCACCCTTTGGAAAGGTAATCTGCAGTTAAATGCCGGAATGCTCTTTTCTATAGGGATGGTATCTACCTTTATTACTGGAGGCCTTACAGGAATAATTCTGGGAGATAGTACCTTGGATATCAACGTACACGACACCTATTTTGTCGTTGCTCACTTCCATTTGGTAATGGGTATTTCGGCATTGTACGGATTATTTGCCGGGGTATATCATTGGTTCCCTAAAATGTTCCAGGGACGGATGATGAATAAGAATTTAGGGTATGTACATTTCTGGATTACGGCAGTAGGATCTTATGGTATTTTCTTCCCAATGCATTTTGTGGGGATGGCCGGTGTTCCGAGAAGGTATTACGAAAATACAGCATTCCCAATGTTCGATGAGCTTACAGATGTACAGGTGCTGATGACCGTATTTGCCATTATTACTGCCGCAGCGCAGTTGGTATTTGCCTATAACTTTATTGTCAGCATATTTTATGGAAAACGAGGACCGCAGAATCCATGGCAGGCGAATACCCTGGAATGGACAGCTCCTCAGGAACACTTCCATGGAAATTGGCATGGTGCTATACCCGAGGTTCATCGCTGGGCATATGACTACAGTAAAACCGATGATAATGGGGAATACATTATTCCCGGACAAGATTTTGTGCCACAGACGGTTCCAATGAAAGAAGGAGAAGAGGAACTGCATCACTAAACAAGAAATATTTACAAAATAAATTTGGCCCATCTTTTGATGGGCTTTTTTATGGTGATTGGTGTTGCGAAGTGCAATATCACTTTTTTGTAATATCTTAGTACAACCCTCTGATTATAAGAACATGAAATACTTGAATATGAAAAATCTGATTCTTCTGGCATTGATTATATCCACCTGCGCTGTTCATGGGCAGAGAAAACCAAAGATAAAAGGTAACAAGGCAGTCATTGATGTCAGGGAAGACTTACCGGCCTACAATGCCATTGAACTCAATGATGATCTTGAAATTGTCTTACAGAAATCTTCCAATCCGGGTTACACCATAACCGCTGATGATAACCTAATTGATGTGCTGAAATTTCAGGTTAAAGACAGTACCCTGATCATCAGTTCATTTTATAAAATTACTGCAAAGAAAAAATTGGAGATTACGGTTAATTATAACGAATTACAATCGATTACTTTACGCGAAGGAGTTGTCAAAATGGATGATATCATTTCAACATATCAGCTTAACATAAATACATTCGGGGCTTCGAGGTTAGAACTAAATGCTAGCACTACTTTAACCCATTTAAATATGGAAGGCCAAAGTTCGGGCGACTTTAATTTGGACAGTGATTCTTTATCAGTTAATCTAAAAGATAGAGTTGATGCCAGTATTTATATGGTTGGGACTGGGAGTAATGTAGAAATGCATAAAAACGCTTCGGTTCGTATGGAAGGGACTGCCGATACCCTCAACCTGAAACTATTTGAAAATGCAAAATTTAAAGGAGAAAAGTTAGAGGCAGCGGTGGTAAATGCCGAGCTCGAAGAAACGACAAATGCAGAGATTAATGCTTTTAGGGAAATAATGCTTAGCAGCAGAGGATCTGCCAGAACTAACTTATATGGAAATCCTAAAATTACCATAATAGAATTCTTGGATTCCTCAGAATTACATAAACAGGCAGACTAATTACTTATTGGGGCAGTAAGGAGTTCTTGCGGTATTCCGAATCCTTCTACCAATACTTTTATATGAGGACGGAGTTCGGAGCAGAGCCGTTCCACCCTTTGTCTAATTGCTTTGGATTTTGTTCCCCCGATATATCCATGTTCTAAGTACCATTTAGCATCACTTCTTATTTCAGAAAGAGCGTACAAAGCACCTACCTTTTGGAACAAAAGTCTGTGTTTTTCATCTTCAATAGTCTTACTGAAATCACAGAATTTTTTATATGCGAGTTCAATGCTATATGCATGCGCCAAAGCCAATAAATGGGTCTGGACTTTCAGGAACGACTGATATGAAGGGATTCCTTTCTTTATGTAACCCCTAATTCGCATTGCCAGCGTATAGGTAAGCCTTCGGGTACGGTAGTCGAAAGCGTGTTGGTGAAATTTAGGATTGTATAAATGGTCTTTATCTATCTTATTGGAATACAAAGGATTTATTGCCGTTAGTTTGTCGCTCAACTGAGTGCCAACTAATTTTAGCACCGAGGCGAATCCTGCACTGTTGAATTCCGATTTAAAATCGGACAAAATACCTTTGGCAGCTAATTGCATAAGCACTGTATTGTCGCCTTCGAAGGTTGTAAATATATCAACATCGCCCTTGAGATCAGCGATCCTGTTTTCCAATAAATAACCTTTACCCCCACACGCTTCTCTGCATTCCTGAATAGTGGCATTAGAGAAGTTGGTGATCACAGATTTTAAACCGGCAACCTGAGTCTCAATTTTTCGTTTATCGCTATTAGTATCATTACTGTAATCTTCCATTAACTGATCTAAGGCTACCTGATAAACATAACAACTGGCTATTGCCGGAGTTAAGCGCAATTGATGAGATGGATAGTCCATTATTAAATCTTCCTGCACCTTAATGCTGTCATTGAATTGTCTGCGCTCTAAAGCGTAATTAACCGCGATGGCCAATGACATTTTTGCTCCACTCAATGCTCCTTTAGCAACACAAATTCTGCCTCCTACCAGGGTGCCAAGCATAGTAAAGAAGCGTTTATTGGGATTCTTAATATTGGAAAAATAACTGCCGTCATCCCGGATTTCACCATACTTGTTCAGTAGGTTCTCTCTTGGAACACTCACCTGCCTGAACCATATCTTTCCGTTATCCACTCCATTTAATCCTAATTTGTATCCATTATCCTCAATAGTAATTCCTGGTAGCAGTTGATGTTTTTTATTGCGAAGAGGTACAAGAACGGCATGTACACCATGGTTTTTGCCATCAACAATGAGTTGTGCAAAGACAGATGCAATAGTACTGTGCAAGGCATTACCTATATATTCTTTATTGTCATTTATACCGGGAGTATTTATGATCAGACTATCCGTTTCCTTGTCGTAGGTGGCGGTGGTTTTAATTCCCCTGACATTAGATCCATGCCGTGTTTCTGTCATTGCAAAACATCCCAGTAGTTTGGCATCCGCTGCCGATTTCAAATACTTGTCATGATGTGCCTTAGTGCCCAATTTTTGGATGCTTCCTCCAAAAAGACCAAATTGAACCCCGAATTTCACTGCCAGACTCCCATCAACATAAATCAGGTTTTCGAAAATAGCCCCATAGATGTTAATATTGTCAGTTCCTCCGTATTCTTTCGGATACGCCATTGCCCCGTACCCCTTTTGTGCCAGAGATTTAAGCTGTTCTAGAATCTTTTCTCTGTAAACACTTTTGTCTCTGTTTATCTCCCAGTTAAATATAGCATCTCCTGTAAAACTGCGAAAAGCATCTATTTCAGGGGCGTATTCTCCTTTAAATATTATATCGATAACGTTGGCATCATAGTAATTTGATGTTTTCATCTGAGCCACATCAACATTAAATAAGTGGTTGTAATGGTTGGGTTGTATCCCAAGATTGACTTCTATTTCTTTTAGATGAGTATTAAAAGGGCAAACTTCTTTATAGGCGCAAACTACTTTTTGACTAAAATTGGCTAGCGGGTAGGTCTCACTTTCAACCAATTTTATATGAGCCTGTGAAATGGTTTGCCTCCAATTTTTAATTTCCAGATTTGAAGGAGGTTGTTCCTTATTTAGCCAGGCCTTTAAGATGATTTTGTCGTCTGTGCTTAGTGAAGTGTCTTCTTCAATTGATTTAGTGACAACGCTAACTTCAGAGAATGATAAGAGGTCGTCTGCCCAAATAACATAAAAGAAAGGAATGTATTGAAGTATCCCTGTAGAATAACTGGTTTTTTGCATAGGTTGAAAATACAATTTTATCACTAAAATTCGATACTTCCGGTATGATCAAAAAAAGCCTGATGCTAACTGAGGTGTATTACAGTTAATCATCAGGCCGTTCAACCTATGTGTGTTTTAAGCTTCTAAAGCCTCACTTTTCTTGGGTCCTGCGTTTAGAATTTCAGAATTTACATCGTCAGCAAATTTTTTGAAATTCTCATTAAAAAGAGTCACAAGTTTCTGTTTGGTCTCATGGTACTTCTCCTTATCATCCCAGGTGTTTTTTGGAATAAGCACCTCGGCAGGTACATTCGGACATGCTGTTGGAATCTGGAATCCAAAGGCATCGTCCTCCACAAATTCTACCCCTTCAAAATCCTTATTATGGATAGCATCAATCATTGCTCTGGTGTATTTTAACTTCATTCTGGAACCTACACCATGGGCACCACCTGTCCAACCGGTATTTACCAACCATGCCGTTGCCTTATGCTCTTTAATTTTTTGAGCAAGTAATTCTGCATATTTATTGGGGTGCCACATCATAAAAGCTGCTCCAAAGCAGGCGCTAAACGTAGCCTGTGGTTCTGTAACTCCCATTTCTGTACCGGCTACTTTTGCCGTATAACCGGATATAAAATGATAACTGGCCTGTTCCGGACTTAATTTGCTTACAGGAGGAAGTACTCCAAAAGCATCACAGGTAAGGAAGATTATGTTTTCCGGATGACCTGCAATACAAGGTATTTGGGTGTTATCAATAAATTCTATTGGATAAGATGCCCGGGTATTCTGAGTAATAGAAGTATCCGTATAATCTACTTTTCTTGTCGCCTTGTCATATACCACATTTTCTAATACAGTCCCAAACTTAATGGCGTTGAAAATATCGGGTTCATTCTCTTCTGAAAGATCAATTGCTTTTGCATAACATCCTCCCTCAATATTAAAGGTTCCGTCATCTGTCCAGCAATGTTCGTCATCACCTATTAATCTTCGTTTTGGATCTGCACTCAAGGTAGTTTTACCTGTACCCGATAGCCCAAACAGTATGGTTACATCATCTTTTTCCCCAACATTGGCAGAGCAGTGCATTGGTAGTACTCCTTCAAGTGGCATTAAGTAATTCATTATACCAAAGATGCCTTTTTTCATTTCACCGGCGTATTGAGTCCCCAGAATTACAATTTCTTTTCTTTCCAGATTTACATCTATACTTGTCTTGGAAGTCATTTCTGATGTATATCTGTTTGCCGGGAATCCGCCAGCATTCATTACTACATAATCTGGTTCCCCAAAGTTTGCCAGTTCTTCAGCGGTAGGCATAATCAGCATATTCTGCATAAAAAGGGCATGATACGCTCTTGTACATATAATTCGTGTTTTAATTCTGTACTTGGGATCCCATCCTGCAAATGCATCAACGACATAAAGGTGATCGCAAACATTTAAATAGTCTAATGCGCGCTCATGATTCACCATAAAAGTATGTTCATCCAGCCCGATATTAATATCGCCCCAATCTATATTTTTTTCTGAATCAGGGTGCCTGACTATACGCTTATCCTTTGGACTACGTCCGGTTTTTTCACCAGAGTATGTCATTAGTGCCCCCACATCAGAGATGGCAGTTCCTTTTTCTAAACGTAACCCTAGTTCATATAAGACAGGAACACTACTGTTTCTGTATATCTTTTCTGTTTCTATTCCGTATTTGCGAAGATTAAAAGCTGTCATATTATCTGATTTTTGGTATTAAATTACTATTATTTCCTAATACTGTACAAAGGAGCTAATAATTCAGATTAAAAAAGATGATAAATGTCATGCTTATCTTATACAAGTTTTAAAATTCTGTAAATTATATCACCTTTACTTTTTAGTATCTTTGTTATGATATGAACGAGCATCTGGATCCCACAGCCGAGAATTTTTCACAAGAGGAAATGGACATTGAAAGGGCATTGCGACCCATTTCGTTTGATGATTTTGCCGGGCAGGATCAGGTTCTGGAAAATTTAAAGATCTTTGTACAGGCCGCCAATCTAAGAAATGAGGCTTTGGATCATACACTATTCCATGGTCCTCCGGGTTTAGGGAAAACCACCCTGGCCCATATTCTGGCCAACGAACTTGGTGTAGGTATAAAGATTACCTCTGGGCCTGTATTGGACAAACCCGGAGATCTGGCAGGGTTGCTCACCAATCTCGAAGAACGCGATGTACTTTTTATAGATGAAATTCACAGGCTTAGTCCAATTGTAGAAGAGTACCTCTACTCTGCGATGGAGGATTACAAAATTGATATCATGATAGAGACCGGGCCCAACGCCAGGTCTGTTCAGATTAATCTGCATCCGTTTACACTTATAGGGGCAACTACAAGATCAGGGCTGCTTACTGCCCCAATGAGAGCTCGTTTCGGGATATCTTCCAGACTGGAATATTACAGTACGGAATTACTATCTACTATTGTAGAACGAAGTGCCGAAATCTTAAAAGTCCCTATCGCTACAGAGGCTGCCATAGAAATTGCAGGACGGAGCAGGGGTACCCCCAGAATATCTAATGCTCTATTACGGCGAGTGCGAGATTTTGCACAGATTAAAGGTACAGGGAACATAGACATGAAAATTTCCAAATACGGGCTTAAAGCACTAAATGTTGATGCTCATGGCCTGGATGAAATGGACAATAAGATTTTAACTACAATTATTGATAAATTTAAAGGGGGCCCAGTTGGGATATCCACACTGGCCACTGCTGTTTCAGAAAATTCAGAAACCATAGAAGAGGTTTATGAACCATTTTTAATTCAGCAAGGATTTATAATGAGGACTCCAAGGGGCAGGGAAGTTACCGCACTGGCCTATAAGCATCTTGGCAGAATTAAAGATGGAGAACAACCGGGCTTATTTTAATGAAAAGACTTCCTTCTATTTCATTATACCAGGTATTCCGCAACAGAAAACGCATTCTTAAAAATCCGCTGCCATTTCACAAAGAGAATTTTCAAAAATTTGGAGATAGTTTCAGGGTAAAGTTAAGTAATGGCAAATCTGTGGTCTTTACAAGAAACCCCGGGCTAATTAAACATCTGCTGCAAAAACAACACAAATCTTATCATAAGTCGCCCCTTCAGACTGTGGATCTTGCTAAATATATTGGACATGGCATCCTTACTTCAAATGGTGATCATTGGCTGACGCACAGAAGGATGGTACAACCGGCTTTTCATAGAAAAAAACTTGCGGGGCTAATTCATACCATGCAGGAGACTATAAAAGGAGAATTACTTAAAATAGAACCAGACTGTACGGTAGATGTTTTTCCCTTGATGGGAGATCTGGCCTTTCAGGTAGTGGCCAAATCACTATTCAGCAGAAATGACATTCAGGAGGACATGGCCACACTGAAACATATTACCAATTCTAATCAGGAAATGCTGATCAGGGAAATGCGTCAACCCTATTTAAAGTGGTGGTTCCGACTCAGTGGTCAGATCAGCAAACATATCGGACAGGCTAATGAGGCCCGGGCACTACTCAATAAAATTATAGAGGACAGGGAGGCCTCCAGTGAAGAAAAAGACGACCTTTTAGATATGTTACTTTCTGCCCGATATGAAGATGGTACTCCCATGTCCAGAGAACAGTTGATTGATGAAGTTTTGATTCTGTTTACTGCAGGATACGAAACTACGGCCAATGCCCTAAGTTTTGCGCTTTACTTTCTTGCTAAGCATCCTGGGGTGCAGCAAAAGGCCTATACAGAAATTTCAAGAACAATAGCAAATGATTCTTTTGATATGGCCGGCATAGCTGGTTTGCCGTATGTTCAGAGTTGTATAGAAGAAGCTATGCGCCTTTATCCGCCGGCTTATTACATAGATAGAATAGCCATTGAAGACGATCAGTACAACGGGCAGCACATAAGCAAGGGAACCATGATTCTAATGTCTATATTTGAACTTCATCGTTATACTGACTTTTGGGAACAACCAGATGAGTTTATTCCTGAACGTTTCAGCCAGATTTCAAAAAAGGGGCTATCAGATTATTACTATCCATTTGGTGCTGGTCCCAGAATGTGCGTTGGTAATAATTTTGCCATGTACGAAATGATTATTACGGTATCCTTATTGTTGCGGAAATATAGTATTAGCACCCAAAAAGATACGGTTGCAATTAATCCTCTGATTTCCCTGAAACCCCGGGAAGTGCCTTTAAAGTTTTCTGAACGTATGGAAAATTAGAATTAATTGTCTATTTATCCGCAAATTAACAAGAAAGTAAAAGTTTGATATTCAGTTGCTTAGTCTTTCTTTTTTCCTTAACTTAAGAGACTTCCCCCCAAAAAACTCCCCATACTAAGTACAGGAGTTTCTTAATTCCCCCTTAAGTATTCTTTTGTCTTTGTAGAAAATACGGTATGGAATATTGTATAAGGACCAATTACAGCCCCTCAGCTTAAAAAACAACTAATATTAATCTGATAAACGAAAAATTATGGAAGTAAATGAACAAGAGTCGCCACAGGTGAACGAAGAGAAATTACATGCCCTCCTGGGTAAAATGGTTACGGAAATGGGAGCAGCCGCTATTGGTCCTCTCATTATTTTGGGAGATCGGTTGGGATTATATAAGGCACTAGAGCAATATGGGCCATTAGGGTCCAAACAATTGGCCGATGCAACAGGAACTGCCGAAAGATATGTTAGGGAATGGCTGGCAGCTAATGCCGCATCTGGTTACATAGAATACAATGCACATAGCAATCAGTTTTCTATGAGCCCTGAACAATCAATGGTTTTTAGTAACCCGGATAGCCCGGTATTGATGACCGGGGCTTTTTACGCTATTTCTTCAATGTATCATGACGAAGAAATTATGGAAAAAGCCTTTTCTTCGGGTGAAGGTGTTTCCTGGGGAGACCATCACAGCTGTTTATTCTGTGGAACTGAAAAATTCTTCAGGCCTTCGTACAGCACTAATCTGGTTCAGAACTGGCTACCGGCATTGCACGGGGTGGTAGAGAAATTGGAAAAAGGTGCTAAAGTTGCGGATGTAGGATGTGGCCATGGCGCATCTACAATGATCATGGCCGAGGCCTTCCCGAATTCAGAATTTATAGGGTTTGATTTTCATGAGGGTTCAGTGAATCATGCCGCTGAGGAGGCTAAGAAATCAGGATTAAAAAATGTGTCTTTTAAAGTGGCCACAGCCAAGGATTTTCCGGGCAAGGATTATGATTTAATAGCATTTTTTGATTGCCTGCACGATATGGGAGACCCTGTTGGAGCCTGTGCACATGTCAAAGCGGCTTTAAAACCGGAAGGTACCTGCCTTATGGTAGAGCCCTTTGCAAATGATACACTGACAGAAAATATGAATCCGGTTGGAAGAGCGTTTTATTCGTTTTCCACCATGCTTTGTACCCCAAGTTCTTTAAGCCAGGAAGTTGGATTGGCCCTGGGAGCTCAAGCCGGAGAACGTCGCTTAAAGGAGGTTGCGATGAATGGCGGATTTACAAGATTCAGAAGGGCGACAGAAACGCCTTTTAATTTAATATTGGAAGCGCGTCCGTAAAGCGTTTCTTTCGATCTGATTCGAAAAAGCCGAAGTTTATGACTTCGGCTTTTTGTTTTTTCAATCACCTGTATAAAGTATATAATAACTCTAAATACCTATTATATAGATACTTAAAATTAATGTTAGCATTTTTTTGTATCTTTAGTTTAATCCTTAATCATCTTTTTCTGACTTCCTCCCCCTTTCCCCCCAAATTACAAGGTTATCTATTTGTAGTGTTAACCTTAGTGACTTTTATACAGGCTAACAGATAAATCATAAAAACTAATCAGATGAGAAAGCTATTCCAATTTTTCTGCGTACTAGTCCTTTTAATCTCAGTTTCAAATTGCAAATCCAAGTTAATCAGGACTATTGAAGTATCCGTAACAGAAATGTCTAAGGATTCCAATAACCATCTTAGGGAATCGGAAATCATTGTGTCGAATCAAATCATTGTATGGTATCCTGAAAATTTTACAGCTGCAGATAGGGCTAATATCAGAGATACGATCATAGATGAAATTGATCCCGACACACCCATCAGGAAGTGTTCATGCGGCAGTCAGAATATAGAACTTATAACGCTCAATGATAACGTTAATATTGAAGGAGCAATCGGTTCCGTGAAGGGCAAAGGTGGTGGAGCAGGGGTTGAAGGGGAAAATCAGTTTGTTTTTTATTTACCGCCAGTCGATAGCCTTATAATCGATGAGAAAGTGATGGCGTCTTTAGATCTTAATGACATTAAAAACCTCTCTAAAGTTTCCCCAAATACGCCCAAGGTTAATATAGCAGTGGTTGACACGGGTATAGGAATGTTCAGCGATTTAAATAGTGGACCTTACCTGTATAGTACAGAAGGTAATTCAGGATTGAAATGCCCGGGAGAGATCAGTGGCTGGAGTTTTGTGGAAGAGCTGGGTAATGCCAGTACAGCTGCTTTTAATCAGCACGGACCGTTGGTCACCAAGATCATTAGAAAGGAATTGGAAGAACAGCAAATTAACTATAGTATTTTGCCTGTTAAAGCATTTGATAAAGAAGGAAAAAGTTCCTATTGGAAACTGGTATGTTCATTGGCATATATTAAGGAAATACAGGAACAGAATGGAGATATTCATTTAGTAAATGCCAGTTTTGGATATGATTTTAAACGTTTCAGCGATTCAGACCGTGAGAAATTATTAGAGCGTCAGAAAATTTTTAAAAAGCTTATTGAAGAGTTACAGACGAGTACAGTGGTGGTAACTTCTTCAGGAAATGAGGGTGAGGATTCAAACATGACTAAAAACCATCATTATCCTTCTGGCTTTAATACAACGGATAACATCCAAAAAACTAATATGATTGGAGTTGGTGGCTATGTAGGGCAACCCAATGTAATTAAGACGATGGGTAATTTTGGTGATATGACCATTGATTTGGCAGCCCCATTTGGGGCGTATAGTATGTCATTTGACATTGAGGAGAATCCGGATCAGAAAGTTGTATTGAATATTGATGCCAATGGAACATCTTATGGTACCGCCTTTACCACCGCTGAAATGGCAAAGTTCATTCATCAGAGTCTGGAAAGCGCAACAGGCCAGCAATTGATACCATGGCAATTGAAATTGGGTTATTTTAACTCCAATAATGTTCAAAGGAGTGCAAATTCACTTTTTGTAAGTCGCATTAAGGAAGGTAAATATATTCCCAAGGAGTAATTAATACAAGCCATAGCGCATGCCTAGAATCTTATTGTTTTCATTGTGCATTTTGTTAATCTGCTCATCTGAATTAGTTGCGCAGCATCAGTCCTTATTGGATATTATAAATTCAAATTTGTCCGATGAACAAAAACAAGAAAAGTTAGACTCTGTCCTTATTACCCTTATGAAGGATTTAGCTCCAGGCAAATTAGCTGATTGTTATCACGATATAGGTGCAAAATGGTATTATAGAAATTGGGTAAAGAAAAAGAAAAAGAAAGACCTGATTAATGCTATAAAGTATACTGAAAAAGCTCTTGAAATTAAGAGATCTGCAGATAGCCTAGAGGTCTGTTCCATAAATAAAACCATATTTAATCTGGGATTCTTTAAACGGTTGAATGAGAGTATTTTTGAAGCTATAAATATCTTTCAGGAACTAGATAGATACGGCACTGAATTTTGTTCAGAACATTTAAATGATCGTGATAAAGTAAAATGGGCAAGGTATGAATTGGGAAGTTTATACATAATCACAGGAAACTATTATGAGGCAATTGAAGTATTCAAAAGGATAATATCGAGGTACGCAATTGGAGATAAAAAAAATGATAACAGGCGATTGGGTGCTGTCGAGGCCAATATCCAAATGGCGGAAATATACTTTAAATTAGGCACTAGAAGGTATCTAAAGAAAATACAAGATTACTTAAAAGCTGCCGAAGATTTAAACCTTTCAAATGACCCGTATTTTGATCATAATGTGGCCCGTATAAATAATTTAAGAGGGAATTGTTTTTTAATATTAAAAGACTACAAGAAAGCTTCCGAGTTTTATCCTAGTGTAATTGAAAAGCTGCCAATTACAGATTCTCTTAATAGGGCCGAGGTTTACAGCAATCTGGGATATGTATTTAATAAATTAAAATCCTATGAAACAGCTAAAATTTATTTGAATGAGGCATTAAAATATAATCCCGGTAATGGAAATGTTTATAATAATCTTGGGGATCTCTATCTGGCGAATAATGATTATATGGGAGCTCTCGAGAAATACAATACTGCGATCATCTTAGAGATAGGGAAATCTGCAGACTTGCCATATGATGAGCTTCCTGCATTGGAATTGTTAGAATATTCTGCAAATAAAGTAAAACTATTAAATCATATTGTCACCAAAGCCAATGGCTGGATCTCCTATTATGAATATGAAAATAAGAAGGAACATCTCATCCATGCCCTGGAGACCTTTACCCTGGCAGATAAATTGGTAGACCTTATCAGAGCGGTAAGCAATGAACAAGCCTCCAAACTCTATTGGCGCGAAAAAAGCAGTGCCCTTTATATGAAGGCGGTGGAAGTTTGCTTCCTGTTAAACCAGCCAGAAAAGGCCTTCTACTTTATGGAACGTAACAAAGCCCTCTTACTGCTCGAGGATCTTGGCCAGGAGGAAGCCAAGGTTATTGCACAAATTCCACCATTGCTTAGCGCGCGGGAATTTAGTCTTAAGCGCCAGATATTTTTAGCCGAAAACACACTTTTTGAATCTGAGGATGACGATAAAGCCAGCATGGATTCCCTGAAATTGCTAGTGAATGAAAATAAATACACTTATCAGAATTTTATCGATTCCTTAAATACTGCCTACCCCGACTATGCCAAATACAAGCGTAACCCGGTTATTTTAACCTATGATGAACTCGCCTCCAAATACCTCACAAATGAAAAGGCCGTCGTACACTATATTTTAAATGAAGAAGATGGATATGGACTGCTAACAACAAATGAGAAATCAATATTATTCAGATTGGAGCATACCAACCAGCTTAATTCAAACATAGAACAGTTCAATGCACTGCTTGTAGATGGTCTATCAGATCTGAGTACTTTATCCAAAAAGTCGCACAGCTTGTTTACCAATATCATGCCAGCAGCAATTTATGAGCAGATAAAAGGGAAACAGCTGATAATTGTACCTGACTATACCTTGCAACGACTTCCTTTTGAGACTTTAATCGCTGATGCCGACCAGCAAAAATATCTTTTGGAGGATGTTGAAATATCCTATGTCTATTCCATGTCTTTATTAGATCATAACCAAGGGCTGGTCAAAAATACATCTGAGCAGTTTCTGGGGGTGGCACCCGTAAATTTTGAACCATTAGGTCTGGCGGCATTAAACAGCAGCCAGGGAGAGCTCGAAGGAATAGCAGATTATTTTAATAGTGAAGTGCTGCTTAATACTAATGCCACCAAAGTTAATTTTTTGGATAAAGCGATTTATCCTAAAATCATTCACCTGGCCACCCATGCAGATGTGGGTCAGGGCGAAAACCCCTGGATAGCTTTTAGTGATGAAAAAATGTACCTGAAAGAAATTTATGCCATCAAAACAGCCTCTGATATGGTGGTCCTCAGTGCCTGCAATACTTCAGACGGGAACTTAAAGCGGGGAGAGGGTGTTATGAGCCTTGCCCGGGGATTTTTCTACAGTGGTGCTAAAAGTGTGGTTTCTTCGCTCTGGCCAGTTACCGATGAAAGCGGAAAAGAGCTAATGATCTCCTTTTACAAAAACCTGGATAAAGGGCATTCCAAATCCAGGGCACTTCGGGAGGCAAAATTAAGTTATCTCAAAAATGTTAAAGCAGCGGAACTTAAACATCCGTTTTACTGGGCGGGGTTTGTAATGCTTGGCGATAATGCTGCCCTTGTTAAATCCTCTGTCTCCTTTTGGAGCTATACAGGAATTGCAGTGTTGTTGGTTCTAATATATTTCTTCCGAAAAAAACTATTTAAGCGACTTCAATAGTTCCTTTGCCTTTTCAACATCATATTCATTTCCATCAACAACCTTTTGTAGCATGATTTTTGCGTTTTCCAAATCATCTGTTTGCAAATAAGCCATGGCCAGGTACCAATGTGATTTATCGCTCAATCTGTCATTGGTTTTAAGGTGCTCTTGTAATAATGGGATGGCCTCTGCCCCCCTGTTAAGTTCAATTAAGGCATTTGCAGTATAAAAAAGGTAGTAAGAATCCCCGGTTTCCTCATAAAGCATGGGGAACATCTGTGCGGCCTTTTCAAAGTCCGCTATTTCATAGGCTTCAAACGCATCTTTCTTCGGATTGTCTTCTGCACTACTTCTAATATTTGGGGCCACCACATTGGGATAAGGTTCAAAACTTGTGGTGAATACTTCCTGAGGAGTCAGGTTTTGATTGAAAATAAAGAGATAACTCAGCACAAGCAGTACTGCAATGGAAGCCGCTACCAGCCATTTGACAGGGAAGTTCTTAGTCTTGATTTTTTCATGACTGACCTCATTTTCAAATTCGGTCAATAACTGCCTAAATTGGTCATCGTCCTCGGCTTCAGTAACTATTTTGAGGTTTTTATGAAATTCAACCTCCTTTTTAAAAGCCGGGTCGGTTTTTAAGAGTTGGTCAAATTCGCGCTCCTCCGATTTGCTCAGCCGCCCTTGTACATATTTTACTATCAATTCCTCTCTGTCCATAGCTTTAACTATTGATCATTTCTCTTAGCGACTTCAGGCAACGAGATTTTGTGGCCTTCACATTGTTTTCATCTTTATATCCGGCCTCTAGGACAATCTCTTTTATACTTAGTCCCCTGTAATAGAATAAAGTTAACACCAGTCTGCATTTTTCTCCCAGTGATTTAAAGTGTTTGCGCAATAGGGATTGCTCTAAAGTTAGCTCCTCAGTTGTGTTTAAAGTAACCATTTCAATTTGTTCATCTACCACATGCAAATTGGGTTCGTAAGAGATGGTCCTCTTCTTTTCCTTAAGCGTATCATAGATCATGAATTTGCCTATGCCGAAGAGATAGGTCTTCATACTGCTGTTTACTTCATTAAGTTTTCCACTTAATGCACGTTTTCTTAATGCTAGAAAAGCTTCCTGGTAGATTTCTGCAAGGGCACTGGAGTCCAAGTGGTATCGCTGGCCAAAACCCATGAAAGGAGCCCGGAATTTATTGTAAAGGGCTTTGAGTTTTAGTCGGTCATCAGATTTCAGGTCCGCGATGGCGTCTTTGTCCATTTTCGATCTTTTTTTAAGACCAATGTTAACCTTCTCAGGTTTACCGTGCACTAAAAGGTAAACGGCTTAAAATTTAATTGTCTGTACAGCATTGAATTTCCCCCTGAAGTTAAGTATTAACATTTAAAAAGTAAACATCATGAAGAAGTTATTAATTGGTTTATTATTTATGGGCCTAACCAGCCTGACTTACGCACAAGCTACTGCAGAGAGTATTGCAGAGATGGAATTAGAAGGAATTACGCTCCTACCAGCTAACCTCAGTTATTTATCTGTGGTCAGTTCAGGAACTGAAGCATTAAGGGTCATCAAATTGCAAAAGGTAGCCGCCTCATTTGATATTACACAGGCAGCTTCCTATGACAAGAATGCCAAGTATCACGAATTCAGTTTCGATCAGGAATTCGGCCATATTTATGCCACCTATGACAGGAATGGAAGAATTGTGAGATCTGATGAAAGCTATAAGGATGTCATTTTATTGCCCCCAACGCGCAACAGTATCTATTCCACTTTTCCAGATTGGGAAATTGTAGGCAACAAATATGAAGTGCTGTATAAGTTAGAAGGAGAGACTCAAAAAGTCTATAAGATTAAATTAAAGAATGGGAATAAAAGAAAGCGGGTAAAAATAGATCCGCAGGGTAAGATCCTTTAGTCCGCATTTGACAAGCAATAAGTATTAACAATAAAAATTAAATATCATGAAAAAATTATCAATAATGTGCTACTATTTAATTCTGGTAATAGTAGTTGCGGCTTGCACAAAAGAAGAGCTGTACGAACCCGTAGACATGAAGGGAATAGAAAATACTAATGCCGATTATCAGGGCGACATCGATCACAGACAGGTCCGTGATCAAATGGAAGCCCAAAGGAAGAATAATCGTTAAGTATTAAATTCAGTAAAAGTAGTACGCTATTAAACTGAATAGAAAACTAAAACCGAAGTTAACGCTTCGGTTTTTCTTTTTTTGATGCCGGTAATTATGATCCATTTCTACAAGATTTTGATCTAAATGTTTTATTTTATTGCTATAAACTTAACTTTCTTTAGGTCTTCATAAGTTATTTGAACGATTTGTCGATGTTAGTTCAAACCAATAAGCAATAAAATCAGAGGATATGCCAATTTACATGGATCGTCATATTGTTCCCGGAATAGAAGCAAGGCACGCAGCGGAGGCCCATAGGGAAGATTTAAAGATACAGGATGAGTACGGTTGCAGATGTATGACCTATTGGGTAGATGAGGAACACGGAAGTGCCTTTTGTTTAATCGATGCACCGAACGAAGAGGCAGTAAAAAAAATGCACGACAGGGCGCATGGACTAATGCCGCATGAAATTGTTCAGGTAAACAGCAATGTCGTTGAGGCTTTTTTGGGTAGAATCTCCGACCCGGAAGCATATTCAGAACTATCCGATGACCTTAAGATATTTAATGATCCGGCTTTTAGAATAATCCTGGTTGCACAGACTACAGATGCACGACTCTTGCAGCATCAAATGGGGAAAGAGAAAGCCAATCGTTTAACCGCAATGTTTAATGAGATGTTCAGAAAGGAGTTAAAGCTGCACGAGGGCCGGGAAGTGGAATTGAAAGGACAGAGTTTTGTTGCGTCTTTTGTTTCGGTTACCCAGGCGGTATCCTGTGCACGACAGGTACAAAAAGGAATGCATATTGCCGGGGAGCTTATGAACTTAAGAATTGGAATCAATGCCGGGATGCCCGTAGAAAAAAGTAAGGACCTTTTTGGTGATACTATCAAAATGGCAAGAAATCTTGGTGGTATAGGGGCTGAGAACCAAATCGTTCTGGCCTCAATTATCAAAGAAATCTACAAGGAAGACGGCGATAATTCTCATCTTAAAGACAGTTTTAAATGGGTGAGCCCCTCCGATGAGAAATTTCTGCAATTGCTCTTTGATACACTTGATGAGTGCTGGCAAAACCCAGATATTGAAATAAGTCATCTTTGTGAGACAATGTCTATGAGTAAATCCAAACTTTACAGGAAGAGCACCGAAATTACGGCCTTTTCCCCCAATGAATTGCTTCGGGAATACCGGCTTTTAAAAGCACTTGAACTCCTTAAAACAGATCGGAATATTTCCCAAACCGCTTTCGACTGTGGTTTTAGTTCTCCTTCTTATTTCACTAAATGTTTTCAACAGCGATTTGCACTTCAGCCCATGGAGTACCTAAAGGATCTTGATTAAACTTTTCTGATCTAAATCTTCTATTAATAGAATTTTCTGTTACAGCTTTAGGAAAAGCATCTATCTAGTTTTGAGGTATAAACTTTAAAAACAAGAAATGATGAAAAAAAGCTATTTAAGTAAACTCATCTTAGCTAGTCTTTTGCTCTTGTCCTGTTTCTCGAATGCGCAGGAACAAACTGTTGCAGAAGCAAAAATTAATCAGGAACCATTAACAGAAAAACCACAGATGAAAACATTTTTAATTGAGCGCGAAATACCCAATGCAGGAGAACTGACTGCTGAACAACTTAAAGGAATCTCACAAAAGTCTAATGCGGTTTTAAGTGAAATGGGTGCCGGGATACAATGGATGCACAGTTATGTAGCCCAAAATAAAGTCTATTGTGTATATAAGGCCGAAAATAAAGAAGCCATAAAAACTCATGCAGAAAAAGGCGGTTTCCCTGCAAATAAAATTAGTGAACTCGCTACTACCATAGACCCTACTACGGCTAATGATTAAATGTTTTCAATGTACTGCTCGATCTGGATTTTTAAAATGAGGTGAGATTCGTAACTTAGGTGCGCATTACAATTAACCAGATTGACTCAGAAAACGCGGTACACCGAAATTATAAAAACCGAAGCCAAGCGCCTCGGTTTTTTGTCGTGTGGGATTTCCAGGGCAGATTTTCTTGAAGAAGAAGCTCCCCGTTTAGAACAATGGTTAAAAAAAGGCATGCATGGCGAAATGGCCTATATGGAGAACCATTTTGACAAACGCCTCGATCCAAGATTGCTGGTAGATGGGGCCAGGTCTGTCATTTCCTTACTTCTGAATTATTATCCTTCAGATACCCAAAGTGAAACGACGTACAAGATTTCAAAATATGCCTATGGCCATGATTACCATCATGTTATCAAATCAAAACTCAGACAGTTACAAGAATTCATAACTGAGGAAATTGGGGAAGTAAATGGAAGGGCCTTTGTGGATTCTGCTCCGGTCCTTGACAAGGCCTGGGCTGCCAAAAGTGGATTGGGTTGGATGGGAAAACACAGCAACTTACTTACTCAGCAAGTGGGTTCGTATTATTTTATTGCCGAACTTATCGTAGATCTGGAACTGGAGTATGACCATCCGGTAACAGACCATTGTGGTACCTGTACTGCATGCATAGACGCTTGCCCTACAGAGGCAATAGTTGAACCCTATGTTGTAGATGGCAGTAAATGCATCTCTTACTTCACCATTGAACTCAAAAATGAGATTCCAACTTCCGTGAAGGGTAAGTTTGATGACTGGATCTTTGGTTGTGATGTTTGCCAGGATGTCTGCCCATGGAACAGATTTTCCAAGTCTCATAATGAACCGCTGTTTAATCCACATCCCGAGCTTTTGGGTATGACTAAAAAAGACTGGGAGGAAATTACCGAAGAGGTCTTTAAAAAAGTGTTTCAGAAGTCGGCCGTAAAACGTACCAAGTTTAGCGGACTCCAGCGCAATATTGATTTTGTCAGAAACCCTAAATCGTAAAAAGTTTATTCTAACCGTCATTGCGAGGAACGAAGAGACGAAACAATCTTGCCAATTAAACTAAAGATTAAAAAAAGGCTTCACTCCGTTCGCAATTACGACTGCATCGGACCTTTTTAAAACTTCAGGGATAAAACGCAAACGTTTTCGTAAGTCGTGCTTCTGCATTTGTTGTTAAGATCTACCGTAACAAGCACTAAAAACTGTATATTGTTTTGGAAATTTTTTCAAACCAAACCAGACAAAGATGAAAATATTGAAACCCAAGCTTAGTTTTTGGCAGATATTTAATATGAACGTCGGCTTTTTGGGTATTCAATATAGTTTTGGATTACAGCAAACTGCTATCAACCCCATATTTCTATACCTGGGAGCACCAGAGGATATGTTGCCGATATTAAACATAGCTGGTCCCATTACCGGTCTGATAGTGCAACCGATCATAGGAGCTATGTCAGATAAAACATGGTCGCCCAGATGGGGAAGACGGAAACCATATTTTTTAATTGGGGCCATTATAGGTAGTCTTTGTTTGTTCGCTTTTCCAACAAGTCCGGTACTGTGGTTTGCCGTAGGTCTTCTTTGGATTCTCGATGTTGGAAACAACATGGCAATGGAACCCTATAGGGCCTTTGTAGGGGATAAATTACCAGAGAAGCAATTGAGTTTGGGCTATCAAATGCAAAGCCTGTTCGTTGGTGCTGGGATATTGTTGGCAAACGGTTCTATAATTCTCTTTCAGTATATGTTAGGAGATGAATCTATCGAAGTGGCAGGATCTATACCAAAATGGCTCTATTATTCCTTCTATATTGGGGGGGTACTTTCTATTACCACCATTTTGTGGTCTGTACTTAAAACTCCGGAGATTCCTCCTTCAGACAAAGAATTAGAAGAGATAAATTCAGATAAATTAAAACCCTTTGGACAACGTCTTGCCAAACCTTTTGGTGAAATAAGAGATGCCATTAAGGAGATGCCAAAGTTTATGTGGAAGATTAGTGCTGTGTATTTATTTCAGTGGTATGCCCTATTTATATATTGGCAGTACATTACCCCTCTGTTTAAATCAACAATGGGGTTCTCTACTTCTGAAGCGGCTGCACAGGCTGCAAAAATGAGCACCACTTATAATGTGGTAACCATGTTAGTTGCTTTAGCTTTAGTACCGCTCACCTTGAAATACGGTGGCAAGAAAATATATGCCTCGAGTCTTGTTGGTACTGGCCTTGCTTTATTCCTGATACCTTATATAAATGATAGTCTGATGGTATTGGCTCCTATGATACTTTTTGGTATTGGCTGGGCAGCCATGATGGGAATACCTTATACCATGGTCTCTAAAGTGGTACCTCAGGAAAGACGAGGCGTATACATGGGCATCTTAAATATGATGATTGTGATCCCAATGGGAATAGAGACCCTTACATTTGGCCCAATCTATAAATACCTGCTTGGTGATAGTGCAGTTAATGCCATGCTTTTTGCGGGAGTCTTCTTTATAATTGCCTCCGTATTGGCATTGCGACTAAATGTTTCAAAGCATACAGTGGAGGCGGATTAAGAATTTGTCCGCCTTTATTAAGAATTTCTTGGATGTTATCCACTTAAAGTGACTCGTATTTAAACTTTAGATACGCATCTCTTTTTCCAAAGAATACTCCTAAATTTGTTTTTCAAATCCAAACACTATGAGTAAGGAAAAGAACAAACGGGAGGCATTGAAGTATCATGCCGAACCTCAACCCGGTAAAATCAAAATTGTACCTACCAAACCATATGCTACTCAAAGAGATTTGGCACTGGCGTATTCCCCTGGGGTAGCAGAACCTTGTTTGGAAATTGATAAGAATCCCGAAGATGTATACAAGTATACGGCCAAAGGAAATATTGTGGCTGTCATCTCTAACGGAACTGCTGTACTGGGATTAGGAGATATTGGTCCCCTGGCCTCAAAACCTGTAATGGAAGGTAAAAGCTTATTGTTTAAGATCTTTGCAGATATAGACGGGATAGATGTTGAGTTAGACACCAAAGATGTTGATAAATTTGTTGAAACGGTTAAGACCATAGCCCCTACCTTCGGAGGAATCAATCTGGAGGATATTAAGGCGCCCGAAGCCTTTGAAATAGAACGTCGGTTAAAAGAGGAACTAGATATTCCCGTAATGCACGATGATCAGCATGGTACTGCCATTATCTCCGCTGCTGCCCTGTTAAATGCCCTGGAAATTGCTAATAAGAAAATTGAAAAGGTGCGTATCGTAGTAAGCGGAGCAGGGGCGGCGGCTATTTCCTGTACAAAACTCTATAAAGCATTTGGCGCTGTTGCTGAGAATATTGTGATGTTAGACAGCAAAGGCATAATAAGAAAAGATCGTGAAAACCTATCTGCTGAAAAAGAGGAATTTGCGACTTCCAGAAAAATAGACACTTTAGAACAGGCCATGAAAAATGCAGACGTGTTTATTGGACTTTCCAAAGCAGATATTCTAAGTCCGGAAGCATTAAAATCTATGGCCAAGTCGCCAATTGTATTTGCAATGGCCAATCCCAACCCGGAAATAAAATACAGTCTGGCTTGTAAATCAAGAAAAGATATCATCATGGCTACAGGCAGATCTGACCATCCCAATCAGGTCAATAATGTTTTAGGCTTCCCTTATATTTTCAGAGGAGCACTGGATGTTAGGGCAAAGTCTATTAATGAAGAAATGAAAATGGCTGCCGTGATTGCTCTGGCTGAGTTGGCGAAAGCACCAGTCCCGGAACAGGTCAATATTGCCTATGGAGAGACAAGACTTACATTTGGAAAAGATTATATCATTCCCAAACCTTTTGACCCCAGACTTATTGCTGTAGTACCTCCTGCTGTGGCCAAAGCAGCAATGGATAGCGGAATTGCGCAATATCCTATAACAGATTGGGAACATTACAAAGAAGAACTACTTCAACGTTCGGGAGATGATAATAAAGTCATGAGATTGCTTATGACACGGGCCAAAGCAAGTCCCAAGAAAATTGTCTTTTCTGAGGCAGATCAGTTAGATGTTGTAAAAGCGGCACAGGTAGCCTTTGAAGAAGGAATTGCTACACCGGTACTACTAGGGAATAAAAAGAGAATATTAGCCCTTAAAAAGGAGCTGGAATTTGATGCTGAAGTGGAGATAATAGATCCGTTATCACCTGCATCGGAGGCCACCAGAAATAGATATGCAGAAAGATATTGGAACAATAGAACCAGAATGGGATCTACCCTTTATAACGCCAAATCCAAAATGCGACAACGCAGCTATTTTGGCTCGATGATGGTGTTGGAGGGAGATGCAGACGGCATGATTTCTGGCTATGCCATGGCATATCCCCGGGCAGTAAAACCCGTTTTTGAAGTAATCGGGAGGTCTAGCGGGGTAACAAGAGCAGCAAGTGTGCACATTATGATAACAAAACGCGGCCCGATATTCTTGGCCGATACCTCTATAAACATTGACCCCTCTGCTGAAGAAATTGCGGAGATTGCCCTTATGACGGCTAATGTGGCGACTAACTTTGGTTTTAATCCTGTAATGGCCCTGTTGTCTTACGCCAATTTTGGGTCATCGACACATCCACATGCCACCAAAGTGAAAAAAGCCGTGGATATTCTTCATTCCCGTAATCCCGAATTAGTCGTAGATGGTGAAATACAAACCGATTTTGCACTAAACCGCTCCTTGCACGAAAGTCAGTTCCCATTTTCAAAATTAGCTGGCAAGAAAGTAAATACCCTGATTTTTCCCAATCTCGAATCGGCAAATATCACCTACAAATTATTAAAGGAACTCAACAATGCTGGTTCTATAGGTCCCATTATGGTGGGGTTAAGACGTGCTGTTCATATTTTACAATTGGGCGCCAGTGTAGAGGAAATGGTGAATATGACGGCCGTTGCGGTAATAGACGCCCAGGAAAGAGAGAAGAGAAAAAAAGCCAAAATGGGCAAATAGAAATTCGGGATTAATAACCATACCCTGGTCTCTATTTATGTTAATCCAATTGTAGTAATCTAAATTAAGGAAGAAAAGATGATCACCCACCTTAAAGGAAAGCTTGTAGAGAAGTACCCAACACATCTCGTAATTGAATGTTCAGGAGTTGGTTATTTTGTAAATATATCCCTGCATACTTTTTCCAAAATTGCCGATACGGAGAATATCCAATTGTATACCCATTTGCAGGTAAAAGAGGATGCACATACCTTGTTTGGTTTTGCCGAGAAATCTGAACGCGAAATCTTCCGTCTTTTGCTCTCTGTTTCTGGTATTGGTACCAGCACCGCAAGAACCATGTTGTCTTCGCTCACACCAGCCCAGGTAAGGGATGCAATTGCCATGGGAGACGTGCCTTCCATCCAGTCAGTAAAAGGCATAGGTGCAAAAACTGCCCAACGGGTAATTTTAGACCTAAAAGACAAGGTTTTAAAAATCTACGATATTGACGAAGTTTCCACGAATTCAAACAATACAACCAAAGAAGAAGCGTTATCTGCTTTAGAGGTTCTCGGATTTGTCCGGAAGCAATCCGAAAGGGTTGTAAATAAGGTACTGAGCCAGGACCCGGCACTAAGTGTAGAGGACATAATAAAACTCTCGCTTAAAAATTTGTAATAAGTTTGAAAACAGGGGCAAAGTCATTACTTAAATCACACGTATTTAGGCTTTTTTTCCTTTTCATTATTTTCCTGGGGAGTTTACATCATGTAACGGGCCAGGAGGTTGATGAACAGGAAACCGATTCCGTACAAACGGGATTTGCTTTAGGGAAATTGATACTTGAAAACCCTGAAAGCATTGTTGCTAAATATACCTATGATCCTAAATTAGACCGATATATCTACACCGAAAGTGTGGGTGATTTTGATATCACCTATCCTATAATTCTAACTCCGGAACAATACCTGGAATTGGTTAGGCAGGAGAATATGAAGTTGTACTTCAAAGACAAAATTGATGCCTATTCTGGAAAAAAGGAGGGTAGTGAAGATGCCCGTAAAAACTTATTGCCCAATTTTTATGTCAACAATAGTTTCTTTGAGTCTGTTTTTGGTGGAAATACAATAGAAGTAATTCCACAGGGTTCAGTTGCTATGGATTTGGGGGTCATCTGGCAGAGAAATGACAACCCTGCATTATCTCCCAGAAACCGTACCAATCTGTCTTTCGATTTTGATCAGCGTATTAGCCTTAGTATGTTGGGTAAAATTGGAGAACGCCTTCAGGTTACTGCAAACTATGATACTGAGGCCACTTTTGATTTTCAGAATTTAGTAAAGTTAGACTATACTCCAACTGAGGATGATATCATTAGAAAAATTGAAATAGGAAATGTAAATATGCCTTTAAACAGTTCCCTAATAACCGGGGCACAGAGTTTATTTGGTGTCAAGACACAATTGCAGTTTGGTAAAACAACTGTAACAGCAGTATTTTCCGAACAACGTTCTCAGAATAATACCGTCGTGGCCCAGGGTGGAGGTACTTTGAGCGATTTTGAATTAACGGCATTGGATTACGATGAGGATAAGCATTTTTTCCTCGCGCAGTATTTCCGTGATGCCTATGACGACGCCCTGGCCACCTATCCATATATAAGCAGTCAGGTTCAGATTACCAGGCTAGAGGTATGGGTAACCAACCGCAGCCAGCAAACGCTGAATGTCAGAAATGTGGTGGCTATTCAGGATCTTGGGGAGGCGTTAAAAGAAGATACCAGAATTGGTATCGCCAATGGAGAGCCCGGAGGTTTCTTTAATATTAATGGCGCAAATCCCAACCTGCCCAGAAACGGCGCTAATGATTATGACCCAAGCTTAATAGGCGCAGGAGGTGTCTTAAATAATAATATAAGAGATATCGCTACCGTTGACGACGGTTTTAATATTTCTACCGGATATCAGATAAATCAGGGATTTGATTACGCTATCCTGGAGAACGCAAGAAAATTGGATCAGGGAAGAGATTATCAGTTCAATTCCCAATTGGGATATATTTCTCTTAATCAGCGACTAAGTAATGATGAAGTTTTAGGTGTAGCCTTTCAGTACACCTTAAATGGCGAGGTATTTCAAGTGGGGGAATTTGCCAACGGTGGTTTGGATGCCACTACGGTTAGCCCAGGTGCGGAAGTCGAGATCAACAACAATACCCTGGTATTGAAATTACTGAAAAGTAATATCACCAATGTCAATGACCCGATTTGGGATCTGATGATGAAAAACATCTACGCTACCGGCGCTTTTCAACTGAGCCAGGAAGATTTTAAACTAAACATTCTCTATACGGAATCTACCCCAAGGAATTATATCACTCCTGTTGCCGAAGGTCCGGGAAGTGGATGGCCTACCGGATTACAAGACAGAATCCTTATAGATGTGTTTAATCTGGACCGGCTTAATGTATATAATGATATTCAACCTGGCGGGGATGGTTTCTTCGATTTTGTACCCGGACTCACAGTAAATACCCAAGGGGGACAAATAATTTTTACCAAGGTAGAGCCTTTTGGCGCATATCTATTCGATGTTCTGGGTGGTGGTACGTATGACGTGGATAACGATCAGGGATATAATGAAAACCAGCAGAAGTATGTTTTTAGGGATATGTATGCGCAGACCAAGGCAGCTTCTTTAGAAGATGCCGAGAAGAACAGGTTCCGTCTTAAAGGGCGTTACAAATCTGAAGGAGCAAACGGGATTCCTATTGGGGCTTTTAATGTGCCCAGGGGATCTGTCCGCGTTACTGCAGGTGGGCGACAGCTACAAGAAGGGATAGACTATACGGTAAATTATCAGGCTGGTACAGTGCAGATCCTGGATCCAAGTCTTGAAGCATCCAATACACCAATAAATATTTCTGTTGAAAATAACGCAGTATTTGGACAACAGACGCGTAGGTTTACCGGGGTAAATATTGAACACCAGTTCAATAAGAATTTCGTTCTGGGAGGTACCTTACTCAACTTAAATGAAAGACCACTTACTCAAAAATCTAATTTTGGGGTAGAACCTGTGAACAACACTATTTTTGGTTTAAATGGAAACTTCTCTACAGAGGTGCCCTTTTTAACGCGACTTGTAAATAAGTTGCCAAATATTGATACAGATGTACCTTCAAATGTTTCTGTTAGGGGGGAAGTCGCCTTCTTAAAACCAAATTCTCCAAAAAATGCCGACTTCAGAGGAGAAACTACCACTTACCTGGATGATTTTGAAGGAGCTCAGGCTTTAATTGATATACGTTCATCACTTGGATGGACACTGGCAAGTACCCCTGAAGAATTTAAATTGGACGGAGAGGCAGATTTTGAAACAGGTTTTGAGCGGGCTAAAATGGCATGGTATACTATAGACCCTATATTTTACACCAACCAACGCCCGGCAGGGATTAGTGATAATGATATTTCCACCAACGAAACCCGAAGAATTTTTGTAGATGAGGTTTTTCCACAGATAGATATCGCTCAGGGACAAACGACAGTTCAAAATTCATTGGATTTGGCATTCTATCCCAACAGGCGGGGGCCTTATAATGCAAATACAAATTTTGGGGCGCTGCTTCCCTCTCAAAAATGGGGTGGAATTATGCGTTCTTTAAGCAGTACCAATTTTGAACAGTCGAATGTGGAATTTGTCCAGTTTTGGGTAATGGACCCATATATAGATGGCATTGCCACAGGACCAGGGGAATTGGTGATCAACCTTGGAAATATTTCTGAGGATATTCTTGAGGATGGAAGAAAACAGTACGAAAATGGCTTACCTGCTGTGGGCAGCAATGACCTTACAACCACTACAGTATGGGGTAAGGTACCTGCAACACAGGCCTTGGTATACGCATTTGACGCAGCCGAAACTAACCGGGTATTACAAGATATAGGATTTGATGGTTTAGATGATGAGGAAGAAGTAGCTATATACGGAAGTGGCGAAGACCCTGCTCTGGATAATTATGAGTACTACCTGAATAGAGAGGGTGGTATTTTGGAAAGATATATAGATTTCAACAACCCAGAAGGAAACTCTCCGGTGGAGGTCACCAATACCAATCGCGGATCTACAACCCTCCCGGATGTTGAGGATATAGACCGGGACCTCACAATGAATACTATAAACAGTTATTACGAATACCGGATTCAAATAAAACCAAATACTACTATAGATGATCAGTATGTCACTGACATTAAAGATGGAATGACCCCTGACTTACCCAATGGGAATCAGTTGAACAGGAGATGGATTCAGTATAAAATTCCGTTAAGCGATTTTACAAATGCGGTTGGAGGAATTTCAGATTTTCGGTCAATTAGCTTTATGAGGATGTACCTTACAGGCTTCTCGGACGATGTCGTTCTGCGTTTTGCCACTTTAGACCTGGTTAGGGGAGATTGGAGGAATTATACCAAAACTCTGGAAGCAGATCAGGACGATCCTGCCGATGACGGAACTGTTGTTGATGTAAATACAGTAAATATTGAGGAGAACAATTCCAGAATTCCGATTCCATATGTGCTGCCTCCGGGAGTAATCAGGGAACAGCTGAATAATAATAATACCATCATCAGACAAAATGAACAATCGCTGTCTTTTGTTGTAGAAAATTTGGAATCCGAAGATTCCAGAGGAGTCTTTAAAAATGTAAATATTGATGTACGCCAGTACGAACGGATTAAGATGTTTATGCACGCCGAAAAGATCCTGGATGCTGATTATTTAGATGATGATCTTCCCCTTGTTGGTTTTCTGAGAATAGGAACCGATTTTTCGGAAAACTATTATCAGATAGAAGTTCCATTGCAGTTTACCTCCTTTGGTTCAAGTTCACCTGAAGAGATTTGGCCAGAACTCAACGAATTGGATATTGCTTTAGCGGACCTTAACAAGGTGAAATCACTGGGAATAGCAAATCAGACCCTGGGTGATGTAAACTATTACGAAATTGTAGATGGTGCAGTTGTACCGGTGGCTGAGTTTGCACCCAGAACTGCTGGTCAATTGCGTATCGGAATACGCGGAAACCCTTCATTGGGTAGTATTCGCAGTATGATGGTAGGGGTTAAGAATATTGATAATCTTCCGGCCAGGGGTGAGGTCTGGTTTAATGAATTACGCCTGGCAGGATTGGATAATAATGGAGGCTGGGCTGCAGTTGCGGCTATTGATGCCAATATTGCAGACTTTGCAAATGTTACTGCTACAGGAAGCAAGAGTACTTCAGGATTTGGAGCAATAGATCAAATGCCAAACGAACGGGCCAGGGAGGATGCCGTTGCCTATGATGTGGTAACCAATGTTGAATTAGGACAGCTGCTACCTAAAAAATGGAATATTCAGATTCCTTTTAACTATGGAATTTCCGAGCAAATAATTACTCCTGAATTTGACCCAGTTTACGACGATCTAAAACTAGATGACAGGATAGCTGCGGCCGATACCCCGGAAGAGGCAGAAGAAATTCAGGAACAGGCAGAGGATTACACTAAGAGAACCAGTATTAATTTTATCGGTGTTCGTAAAAACAGAGGCGATGAAGCCGAAGAAAATTTTTACGACATAGAGAATTTTACATTTAATTACTCCTACAATGAGATAGATCACAGAGATTTTGAAATAGCCAACCTCCGTGATCAAAGTGTAAAGACCGGGTTTGTATACAACCATAATTTCAAACCGGTGCCTATTGCGCCATTTGCCAAAAAAGACTCCCTATTTACAGGTAAATACTGGCAATGGCTCAAAGAATTAAATGTTAATTTGTTGCCGGCTAGCGTGTCTTTGCAATCGGATATAGACAGGCAGTTTAACCAGCAGCGGTTCAGGGATGTTCTGGAGCCTGGAGTAGAACGCTTAGAGCTTCCCCTCTTACAGCAACGGAACTATTTATTTAATTGGCAGTATGCCATAAACTATAGCCTGACTAAATCTTTGAGGCTTAATTTCAGGGCCTCTAACAATAATATTGTCAGAAATTATTTTGAGAATTTTGTAAATGATGCTGGTGAAAACGAAACCAGAATTAATCAGGATCTGGCACTATGGGATGGCTTTTTCGATATTGGAGAACCCAATCGTCATTCACAGCAAATGGAACTGAATTACGAAATTCCATTTAATAAAATCCCAATTCTAGATTTTATAAATGCACAGTATACCTATACCAGCAATTTTGACTGGCAGCGTGGAGGCGACGCCATTAATGAAGTGGTAATACAGGCACTGGGAGATCCTAATGCCCAAATAAATACAGTCCAAAATGCCAATACCCACAATCTGACCGCAGGTCTTAGTCTGCAGCGTTTCTATGATCAGTTGGGATTAAAGAAAAGAAATGGCAAGGGAGATGTAGGTGCTGAAGCTGTCAGAACGGACAAGGCAGGAAATCCTGCATCAGATGCGCAAAAGCCAAAGAAAAAGACCAGTGGCCTTTATAATGTTGGAATTGATATTCTGACCATGATAAAAAGATTAAATGTCAATTACAGCGAAAATAACGGTACAGTTTTGCCCGGCTATACGCAATCTATTGGGTTTATTGGAACAACCCGGCCTAGTTTGGGATTTGTATTTGGCAGCCAGTCGGATGTGCGTTTTGAAGCAGCCAGAAATGGGTGGCTGACTACTTTTCCGGAATTCAACGAGCAGTTTATCAGACGTACCAATACACAACTGAATATAACCGCTACCGCTCAGCCCATTCAGGATCTTACAATAGACCTGGTTGCAGACAGACAATTTTCTAGTAGTTTACAAGAAAACTATAAGGTAGAATCCGGAACATATATCCAGCAGACACCCAATACTTTTGGGAACTTTAGTATCTCTACTATGATGATAGGTACGGCCTTCAGTAAAAGCGATGAAAACAGTTCAAAAATCTTTGAAACCTTTAAAGAGAACAGATTAATTATTGCAAACAGGGTACAATCTGACAGAAGTAAACCAGATATTGGTCTGGATGATGACGGATTTCCAATCAGATATGGGAAAACCAGCCAGGATGTGCTTCTGCCCGCATTTTTTGCGGCTTACACTGGCCAGGATGTGAACAGGGTAAACCTGGATGCATTCCGGGATATTCCCATTCCAAACTGGAACATCAAGTATACCGGTTTAATGAGGAATAAATGGTTTAAAAAGAAATTCAAAAGGTTTTCATTGAGCCACGGTTATAAGGCCGCTTATAGTATCAACTCTTACCAGAGTAATCTTGAACTACTCAACACCTCAATTGATCCGGAAACCCAGGATTTCAGACCAGAAAATATTATAAATAATGTTGTCCTGGTAGATGCCTTTAACCCGTTGATGCGGGTAGATTTTGAAATGAAAAGCTCTTTGAGTGTTCTGGCCGAGGTGAGGACAGACAGAGCATTATCCCTTAGTTTCGACAATAACCTGTTGACAGAGGTTAATGGCAAGGAGTATACACTTGGCCTGGGGTACAGGTTCAAAGATGTCAAATTCGTTACAAATATTGGAGGAGAAAAGCAGCGGTTAAAAGGAGATTTGAATTTGAAGGCAGATGTTACCTTAAGAGATAATATTACCATAATCAGAAATTTGGATATTGAAAATAACCAGATTACTTCCGGTCAAAACTTGCTTTCTCTGAAATTCACGGCAGATTATGCCTTGAGTAAAAATTTGAATGCCTTGTTCTTCTATGATCATTCTTTTTCCAAATTCGCTGTTTCTACGGCTTTTCCCCAGACCACCATCAATACTGGTTTTACATTGAGGTATAATTTTGGGAATTAACCCAATAAACAAAGGGAGAACTTTTTACTGTCTTTACTGATAAGCAACAATAAAGTTTCCCAATTTCTTTTATGATCTATTAGGGTCTTGTAAGTTCTTATAAAAAAAAGGAATGTTATTAAGATCATTTAGGATGAGTAGGCATTAATTTATTCCAAATTAAAATTTTGATAAGCTTCGCATAATCATTTACATTTGCTGGCATAACAAAATGAGTAAAAATGAATATACCATCCGACTTAAAATACACCAAGGACCATGAATGGATAAAAATCGATGGCGATATAGCAACTGTCGGCATCACAGATTTTGCACAGGGTGAATTGGGAGATATAGTATATGTGGAAGTAGAAACCTTAGATGAGACCCTGGATAGAGAGGAAGTCTTTGGAACAGTAGAAGCTGTAAAGACGGTTTCTGATCTTTTTTTACCCCTTAGTGGTGAGATCATTGAATTTAACGAATCTCTGGAAGACGAACCTGAAAAAGTAAATTCTGATCCTTATGGTGATGGGTGGATGATAAAAATAAAATTCAGCGACGAAAACGAATTAGGAGATTTGTTAACCGATGAAGCTTATAAGGAATTAGTAGGTGCTTAAAAAGCATACTTATACTATAGCTTTTGTAAGCTGGATGATTCTTATAACATGTCTCAGCTTATTTACATTGCCAGGGGATAGTGATATCCCGGGCTTTGATATTCCCAACAAAGATAAAGCTGCACATTTCATTTTTTATTTTGGTGCCTTAATACTGGGTTGCTTTTTTTTGAGAGAGCAAACTAACGGAACGCTAAGGCGTACCAAAGCGGTATTAATCATAGGTATTTCCGTAATAATTTATGGTATAATTATTGAAGTAATTCAGGAAGTATTCACTGAATACAGAACAGCTGATATTTATGATGCATTGGCAAATTGCATAGGAGCATTGGCCGGGGCAGTTACAATTAAACTTCTATTTTCTGGTAAAAGGCCGTTAAAATGGAAGATTTAGTTGCATTTTTATTAAATTATTGGTTAAATTAGCGAACATTAAATTACAAAATTATGGAACCGAAAAAGAATCCGAAAGCCGATCTTAGAAAAAGAAGTGGCATGTTTTTTGTCATTGGTTTGGCAGTTGTAATGGCCTTAGTTTATGGGGCATTGGAATGGAAAACCTATGATAAGACAAACGAATATGATATTTCCTTAAACGTTGAAGACGATTTGGATGAGGAAGTTCCTATGACAGAACAGATAAAAACTCCACCGCCTCCACCACCTCCAGCTGCACCTGAAGTTATAGAAGTGGTTGAGGATGAAGAGGAAGTGGAAGAAACAGTAATAGAATCTACAGAAACAAGTCAGGAAGAAGAGGTTATTGAAGTAGAGGATGTAATTGTGGAAGAAATGGATGAGGATGTAGATGTTCCTTTCGCCGTTATTGAGGATGTACCAGTATTTCCTGGTTGTGAAGGGTCTAGCAACAAAAGGGCCTGTTTTAATGAGATGATGCAAAAGCATATCCGTAAGAATTTCCGTTATCCTGAAATTGCACAAGACATGGGCGTTCAGGGAAGAGTAAACGTAATGTTTACCATCCAAAAAGACGGTTCTATTGGTAATATCAGATACAGAGGACCGGACAAAAACCTGGAGGCTGAGGCATTGAGGATTATCAAAAAACTACCTAAGATGACTCCTGGTAAACAAAGGGGTAGAGCGGTAAGGGTTCCATTTAGTATTCCAATTACTTTTAAGCTTCAGTAATTTATTCGGATTTAATAAAAAAAATATGCCCCTGATGAATATCAGGGGTTTTTTGTTGGTATATCTTTAAGTCGAAGGCCGTCATGGACTTTCGGTCTTTGTACCTGATTTTCTGTACAGAGACTCGCGGATGTCAACCGCTTGGAGGGTCTACATATAAGTAGTGAGGGCAACTAATTTTTTATTAAACCTTTATAAAAGATTTCTCTCATTCTTTCCGGTTTAATATACCCATTGCCATAAGTTTTGTCATAATCTCCTCCAATTGAGGGATCGGCCAATACGTCCTCCAGGGTTTTTCCAGAAGCGATTGCTGCCATCACACGGCTTTTAATTTCTTCCATCAGGGTTACATATGCCTGCAGTTCTTTTTTATTTGATGGCCTGCCGTGGCCAGGAATGATTACGGTATCTTCATTGATCACCATTAATGCTTTCTTATGTGCATTGATAAATCCATCGATACTTCCCCCGCTATTGAGGTCTATATAAGGATACCTGCCATTAAAATAAGTATCGCCCATATGAATTACATTGTTGCTGACAAAGTATACCATAGCATCCCCGTCAGTATGTGCATTGTGCACATGAAAGGCCATAATTGTCTCCTCACCGTCATAAAAAGTGATATCATCCGAGAAGGTGACTTCGGGAAGCATTTTTGTAAAGTAGTCTAAACTTATCTTCTTGGCGTCCAGGTCTTTTTGCTTATTTGATTTAACTCGTTTTCGCACATTGTCGTGGGCTACAATGGTGGTATTACCTTCATTAAATTTGGCATTTCCACCAGTATGATCGCCGTGCATATGGGTGTTAAATAGAAAGGCTATTGGCTTGTCTGACAATTGCTTTATCGCTGCCTTTATTTTGTTGCTGAGTCGATCAAACTGATCATCAATCATAAAGACATATTCTTCCCCAACATAAACTCCAATATTCCCTCCCTGTCCGGTGAGCATATACACATCAGATGATAGTGTATCAACAACGATTTTTACATCATTATTTTGTGAATATAAGGTTAGTGAAGCCAGTGAACACAAGCTAATTAGCAGTGATTTTACCATATTGTTCATAGTTGTTTATTTCAGTTTATGTAAGATACTTAATGTATAGCACAAATAGTACGAATTACGTTGCAAAAAGAAAGGATGGAACGTATCTTTGCCAACTACTAATCTAGGGATGAAAACAGTAATAGAAACAGCAGAGAGCAATACATTGGCTTTGGTTTTTGCTGATTTTAAAGAAATTACCAAGGCCAGGCTGGCCATCAGCGTTGTATTTTCTTCTATAGCGGGATATCTGTTAGGAGCGGATGTCATTAACGTAATATCCCTTTTACTACTTGCTTTCGGAGGCTATTGTATGGTCGGGGCTTCAAATGCCTTTAATCAGGTTATTGAAAAGGACCTGGATGCCCTGATGAACAGGACAAGGAACAGGCCCTTACCGGCGGGCCGTATGTCTGTTAATGCTGCCATGGCTATAGCCATAATAATGACTATTCTTGGAGTAGTTACCCTCTATATCCTCAATCCAAAAACCGCCATGTTTGGTGCTATTTCAATATTCCTTTATACCTGTGTATATACGCCCCTGAAAACAAAGACACCATTGTCTGTTTTTGTAGGTGCATTTCCAGGCGCAATTCCTTTTATGTTGGGTTGGGTTGCTGCAACCGATAATTTTGGGATAGAACCTGGGACCTTGTTTATGATTCAGTTTTTCTGGCAATTCCCACATTTCTGGGCATTAGGATGGATGCTCCACGAGGACTATAAAAAAGGGGGATTTAAAATGTTGCCGACAGGAAAGAAAGATAAAGGAACAGCTATACAGATAATTATGTATACGATTTGGATGATCATAATCTCGGTAATCCCGGCTTTCGGTATTACTGGAGGGTTACAATTATCTGTCCCTGCGGCCGTACTTATTTTTCTGATGGGGCTGGTAATGCTGTTTTTTGCACTTCGATTATTTGAAAAAAGAGATAACACTTCTGCCAGGAAATTAATGTTGGCAAGTGTTAGTTACATAACCCTTATGCAATTGGTTTATGTGGCAGATAAATTTTTATAAACAACTATGGACTTAACTCAGGGTACTGAACAGGAAAAACGAGCCAGGGCAAGAAAAATGATGCTTTGGTTTGGCATAGGCAGTTTGCTTATGGGATTTGCGGGTTGGACAAGTGCTTACATCGTAAGTAGTTCAAGAGAAGACTGGTTAACGGATTTTGAATTGCCACAGGCATTTTTAATAAGTACTATTATTATAATTATTAGCAGTTTCTCTTATCTGATAGCAAAAAGAGCTATTAAAAATGATAATAGAAAAGCGGGTACAATAGGGTTGCTAGTTACCCTGGCCCTGGGTATTGCCTTTATCATTTTACAATTTGCCGGCTTTTCCCAAATGATAGGACAAGGGTACTATTTTACCGGACCCACCAGTAGTATCACCATGTCTTATATTTTTCTGATAGCACTGGTTCACATACTTCATGTTGTTGCCGGATTAATTTCGTTGCTTGTCGTTTTGTATAATCATTTACAGCATAAATACAATTCCAATAACATGTTAGGCCTGGAGATGGGTGCCACTTTCTGGCATTTTTTAGACCTATTATGGGTATATCTTATATTGTTTTTCTATTTCTTTAGATAATTATTTAAAATAATAGGGCTTTTGATATAATTTGACTTTTGTATGGTTGAAAAAAATGTAAATTTGTGCAAGCTTTAATAAAACGTTAAAAAATATATGGATTCTACGGTTACAACGGGTGCGGATGAAAACATTTGGGGTGGCGGTAACAGACCTCTGGCAGCGAGTTACGGCAAACTAATGATGTGGTTTTTTCTTGTCTCAGATGCACTGACATTTTCGGGTTTTTTGGCTTCTTACGGATTTTCCAGATTTAAGTTTATTGAAACCTGGCCTATTGCAGATGAGGTTTTTACCCACGTACCATTCTTTCATGGTAATTTTCCAATGTACTATGTAGCATTCATGACATTTATTTTAATTATGTCATCTGTTACTATGGTTTTGGCGGTAGATGCCGGTCATAGATTGCAAAAGACCAAGGTGATTTGGTATATGTTTCTTACCATAATTGGGGGTGCAATATTCGTCGGTTCTCAGGCCTGGGAGTGGGCCACTTTTATCAGGGGAGATTATGGGGCGTTGGAAACCAATGGAGGAAGAATTCTTCAGTTTGTAAAAGCAGATTCAGGTGAACGCGCAGCGCTGGCGGACTTTGCCAAGATCTTAGAAGAAGATAGAGTAGGTCATGAAAAGAAAAATGGAGTATGGTTTTATCAAGGCGAGGCATTACCAAGCTATTCATTAAATGAAGTTACAGAAGGTTTTAAGTCGAACCCTAATATTCTTATTAGAACAGAGACGATCACGGCTGAAGGTGAGAAAACACTATTAACCAGAGAAGAATCGCTCAAAAAAATAAAAGACGGGGCCTTGGTTGTAGAAGGTGCCAACTTAGTACGGAATGAATACGGGAGTAGGCTATTTGCCGATTTCTTCTTTTTTATTACAGGTTTTCACGGCTTCCACGTTTTCTCCGGGGTGCTGATAAATATTATCATCTTTTTCAATGTCATAATAGGCACTTATGAAAGAAGGGGGCACTATGAAATGGTTGAAAAAGTAGGATTGTACTGGCACTTTGTAGATTTGGTTTGGGTATTTGTTTTTACCTTCTTTTATCTGGTATAATAAAATTTGAATTTCATCGCTGTAAAGCAGCATATTAGAATATAAAACAGTATGGCACACGAACATAAACTTGAAATTTTCAGAGGACTCCTCAAATTTAAATCCAATACTCAAAAAATTTGGGGTGTATTAGTATTCCTTACAATAGTAACGGCAGTGGAAGTGGCACTGGGGATTACTAAGCCCGCTGTAATGACACAGAATTCCTTCCTTGGGATGAAAATCCTTAACTGGATATTTATTATCCTGACCCTGGTAAAGGCCTATTACATTGCATGGGACTTTATGCACCTTAGAGATGAAAGAAGTTCTTTGAGAAGGGCAATCGTATGGACTCCTATATTCCTGGTGGCCTACCTGGTATTTATTCTTCTCTTTGAGGCAGATTATATTTATAATGTGTTTAAAGACGGTTTTGTCCAATGGAATTTCTAATAAGGAATTAACAGAATAAAAAGACGGTATAACAACCGTCTTTTTTAATTTTGTAGCTACAGCTTAATACCCATGAAAAAAACTTTTGTTCTTATAGTTCTTTTTGTTTTACCAATTGTAGCCTATCTGTTTTTTGCTTCCGGAGTAACTAATTTTGGAAGGCTTCCCATACTCACCGAGGCCGTCTCTGATCTTGATAAAATACAACCCGATGTAAGTTTTAAGGGGAAAATTACCATTCTCGGATTTCTGGGTAATGATGTGGAGTTAAAAAAAGGGAATGCCTTTAATCTTAACCAGAAAATATACAAACGATTTTATGAGTTTCACGATTTCCAGATGGTCATGCTGATGCCAGTGGGAACTGAAGAAAAGGTTGAAGAACTAAAAAAGGAGTTAGGCAATTTGGTCGACATTAAGAATTGGATATTTGTCTTTGGCGAAGAATCTGAAATAAAAGAGCTATTCTCGTCCTTGAGAACAGACCTGAGTCTGGATGATAATACGGGCACTCCATATGTCTTTATTGTAGATAAGGAGGGTAACCTAAGAGGAAGGGATAAAGACGAAGATGAAGGTTTAAAGTATGGATTTAATGCAGTGTCCGTTGCTGATCTTAATAATAAAATGGTAGATGACGTAAAAATTATTCTTGCGGAATACAGACTGGCTCTAAAGAATAACAATGCAGATCGGTAGCATAAATCGGGACATCATAGCTTCAAAAGGGCACTATGAATAAGGGAAAATATACATATGTTTGGGTATCGCTGATAATTCTGATTTTTGGGATAATTTTCATTCCCAGGATTGTGAACCGTATAAAGGAAGGGGCCGTCGTTAAAAGCGACAGAATACATCTAAAAACAGAAGAATTGCCACTCTCCTATATTACCTTAAATGGGAAGAACAGGAGAGTTCCGGAATTCAACCTTTTAAATCAGGATAGCCTTCTGATAACTAACAAAGATTATGAAGGAAAGGTATATATAGTAGAATTTTTCTTTACAAGCTGCCCTTCAATATGCCCGATAATGAGCAAAAACCTAGTAGAACTTCAGGGGGATTTTGCTGAGTTTGAAAATTTTGGCATCGCTTCAATATCAATTAATCCGGAATACGACACACCAATTGTATTAAAGGAGTACGCAGAGAAGTATGGAATAAACGATATAGACTGGCATTTGCTAACAGGTGATAGAGAGGAAATTTATGATCTTGCCAATATTGGCTTCAATATTTTTGCCGCTGCAGCGCCAGAAGTTGCGGGGGGATTTGAACATTCGGGACTTTTTGCACTGGTAGATAAAGAAGGATTTATACGTTCGCGCCTGGATGATTTTGGCAATCCTATAATTTATTACAGAGGCGCAATAACACCGGAACAGGGTAAGAATGAAGAGGGTGAAACTGAGCAGATAAGTATTTTGAAAGAGGATATCAAAAAATTGTTAGAAGAATAAGATGGCGAAACTGATTGACAAAGAGAAAAGAGTTAATAGAGCTATTACCGTTGTATCTATTATAGTTCCGCTCCTTGTTGCAGTATTGTTTGGGGTAAAAATTCCTAATTCGGAACCCCTGAGTTTTTTGCCACCCATATACGCGGCTATCAATGGTCTGACCGCAATTCTGTTGATTATTGCTGTATGGGCCATAAAGAGGGGAAAGAAGAAGACGCATCAATATTTAATGACCAGTTGTTTAGGGCTTTCGTGTTTGTTTTTGATAATGTATGTGGCCTATCACATGACCTCGGACTCTACCACATTTGGAGGAGAGGGGGTAATCAGGATAGTATATTTGTTTATTCTGATTACGCATATTGTACTCTCTATAGCAATAATACCTTTGGTGCTGAAAACTTATTCCAGGGCCTACTTAAAAAACTATGAAGCGCATAGGAGATTAGCAAAAATTACCTTTCCGATTTGGCTATATGTTGCAATAACCGGAGTAGTTGTTTATTTGATGATTTCGCCTTACTATGTGCATTGAGGAAGTATTGAAATTATAATTTTGTTGAATGAAGGTTTTTAAAAAACACTTATCTGTAATATTAATTCTGGGACTACTTCTTATCCCTGATTATACGGAAGCCCAGTGTGCTATGTGCAGGGCGGTACTGGAAAGTGAGGATAATACTTCCGTAGCTGAGGGTATTAACAATGGAATTGTGTATTTAATGGCTATTCCTTATTTAATTGTAGCGGTATTAGGATTCATTATTTATAGAAAGATCAGGTCTTAGTCCTTGATTACTGAATATTTAACACTTTTTTAAGCCCAATACTGTAACAATATTTTTCCCCTATAGTCTTACTAGTAATACATCGCGTACATCATCAATCAAAAAACAACCAACCCAATGTTCGACATTGAAAGATGGCAGGAGATATTCGACACTATTCGTAAAAATAAATTACGAACATTTCTTACTGGTCTTTCCGTAGCTTCCGGTATTTTTATTCTTGTTATTTTATTGGGTTTTGGTCAGGGGATGCAAAATGGTATTGCGCATGAATTTGAGCAGGACGCATCTACCAGCGTATGGGTTTGGCCAGGGGTAACTTCAAAAGAATACAAGGGCCTAAATCCAGGAAGAAGAATTCAACTTACCAATGAAAATTATGAAACCGCAGCCAACTTGTTTCATGATGTAATCGAAAACAAATCTCCCAGAAATTTTGTCCGCAATATTACGGTTAATTACGGCAAGGAGGCTCTGGTCTATGGAGTACAAGGTGTATCAGCTCAATTCCAGTTTATCGAGAATGTTACCATGAGCGAAGGCCGATTCATCAACTACCTGGATGAATCTAATACGGGCAAAGTAGCAATTATTGGAAATAAAATTAAGCGAGATGTTTTTACCGATGTAGACTCACCCGTAGGTGAGTTAATAGAAATTTCCGGAATACCCTTTAAAATTATTGGTGTTTTTGGGGAGCAGGAAGAGAGAGAAGAGGAGCGCATTTATATACCAATTACAACGGCGCAAAGAGTATTCAATGGGGGAGACAGAATCAACCATATGTCGTATACCTTACCTCCTGTGGAGAATTTTGATCAGGCAGTGGCACAGGCGGTAAGCTTTAAGAATGAAATGAAGGCCTATGTGCAACAAGCTCATACTATTGCTCCGGATGATACCAGTGGGGTAGAGGTATGGAGTGCAATGGAAGAAGCAAAAAGATATTACAGTCTGACAGGAAATATAAAATTTTTCTTTTGGTTTGTTGGTATTTGTACCATCATAGCCGGGGTAGTTGGGGTAAGCAATATTATGTTGATTGTTGTAAAGGAAAGAACCCGGGAAATAGGGATTAGAAAGGCTTTAGGTGCAAAGCCATGGTCTATTGTAGGGATGATTCTTCATGAATCTATTTTCGTAACTGCTATTTCTGGTTTTGGAGGGTTGATATTCAGTATGGGACTTCTGGAAATTGTAGGGCCGCATATTGAAGTGGATTACATTATTAATCCCTCGGTTAATTTTACTGTGGCTATCTCAACTGTCTTTGTCCTGATACTTGCCGGAACGATTGCCGGATTTTTTCCGGCCTGGAGAGCCGCAAGAATTCATACAATAGAAGCCCTTCGGGATGTATAAGTAAACCGTAATTGATGTCAAATTATGTTTAATAGGGATCGTTGGAAAGAGATTTTGGAAGTGCTGACCACTAATTGGTTTCGTACTGTGCTGACGGCATTTGGTGTTTTTTGGGGGATTCTAATTTTGATTATTCTCCTGGCGGCGGGCAAGGGATTGGAAAATGGCATAAAATCAGACTTTGGAGATATCGCGACCAACACAATGTTTATGTGGACCAGGTCTACAACCAAGGCATATGAAGGATTGCCCCAGGGCAGGAGCTTCGAATTTAAAATTGAAGATGTAAGGACAATAGAGGAGAACGTTCCTAATCTACGTTACATTTCTCCGAGAAATCGACTCGGTGGTTTCAGGGGTGGAAATAACGTCACAAGAGGAACAAAAGTTGGTGCATATAATGTTTACGGAGATTATCCGGAAATTATAAATCAGGACCCAATGACCATAACTGCGGGGAGATTTATAAATCATAATGATATTAATGATAAGAGGAAAGTAGCCATCATAGGCAATGGTGTAAGAAACGATCTTTATGAAAAAGATGAGGAGGTTTTGGGGAGTTATATAAAAATCCAGGGGGTAAATTTTACGGTAGTTGGCACCTATAAGAAAAACAGTAATGACGGCGATGGGGAAGAAGGGCAAAAACAAATATTTATTCCTTTTACCGCCTTTTCTCAGGCATTTAATACGGGGGGCAATGTAGACTGGATGGCTATAACAGCAAATGACGGTTATTCTATAACCAGCCTTAAAGAAGGGATAATTAAACTGATGAAGGAAAAGCATAAAGTGCATCCGGATGATACCAGGGCGATTGGCTTCTTTGATATTTATGAGCGTTATAATCGGGTGGAAAGTTTGTTCGGGGCTATGAGTTTTATAGCCTACTTTGTGGGCATACTGGTGCTGGTATCAGGAATTATTGGCGTGAGTAATATCATGCTGATTGTGGTGAAGGAAAGAACCAAAGAAATTGGGATTAGAAGGGCCCTGGGAGAGGCCCCCTGGTCTATAAAAATGCAAATTTTAATGGAATCTATTTTTCTGACTATAATATCCGGAATGGCAGGTATAATATTTGGTGCCCTGTTCATATATGGGGTAAATGCATTGTTAGATGCCAATGGACCCGTAGATATGTTCCTCAACCCAAGTGTAAGTCTTGGTGTTGTTACAGCCGCATTAATTATTCTGATGCTATCTGGCTTATTGGCTGGTTTTATCCCTGCTCAAAGTGCAATTAAGGTAAAACCCATAGACGCGTTACGAACAGAGTAAGAAGAAAAAGGATTTTGGCCTTAGGGCTTTCTCTTGAGACAAGAAAGCTTTCAACACCTATTGAGAGGCCGGCAATGGAGAAAAAAGAGAAATACGAATACATCAATCAACAAGAATAGAAATACAATGAAAAAGTCAGTTACAATTATCATTCTCTTGATTATAGTTATAGCCTTCGGAGGTTCTATGTACTATCTGTATCAAAAGAATTCTGAAGATCCAGTAGTCTATGAAACCGAAAAACCTTCCAAACAAAACATCATCAAGAAAACGGTGGCTACGGGGAGTATTTTACCCCTCGAAGAGGTATTGATAAAGCCAAACATTTCTGGAGTTATTGAGGAAGTATATGTAATTGGAGGAGATTACGTAAAATCCGGAGATTTACTGGCGAAAATTAAGGTCGTGCCCAATCTTAACGCGCTTAATGATGCCAAGAATAGTATCGATGAGGCCAAAATTGCACTAGACGACCAGCAGCGTAATTATCTGAGACAAAAAAGTCTCTTTGACAAAGGGGTAATCTCACAGGTAGACCTGGAACGTGCCCAGGTGAGCTATGATCAGTCCAAACAGGCCTATGCCGCTGCGAATAAACGATACGATATTGTTAAAACCGGGACCACAAGGGGCTACGGGAATGCGGCCAATACTTTGATTAGATCTACGGTTAGCGGGATGGTATTAGAAGTTCCGGTAGAAGTGGGTAACCAGGTAATTGAGAGTAATAATTTTAATGAAGGTACAACCATTGCGGCAATTGCTGATGTGGAGAAAATGATATTTGAAGGTAAGGTAGATGAGTCGGAAGTGGGGAAAATTACCGAAGACCTCCCTTTGGAAATAACGGTAGGAGCTATTGAAAATAAAATTTTTGATGCCGTACTCGATTATATTGCGCCAAAAGGGAATGAAGAAAACGGGGCAATTCAATTTGAGATCAAAGGCACGTTGAAGAAACAAGACACCGTATTCATCAGGGCCGGCCTAAGTGCAAATGCTTCCATTATCTTAGGAAGGGCAGATAGTGTCCTGGCAGTAAAAGAGGCTTTGATACAGTTTGATCCCGACACGAAAAAACCTTTTGTTGAAATAGCAACAGGAGAGCAGCAGTTTGAAAGGCGGGATGTGGAATTAGGCCTTAGTGACGGCATCTTTGTGGAACTTAAATCCGGAATAGATGAAGATGACGAGATTAAAGTATGGAATCAGATTGAACCGGATCAATTTGGTCGATAGCAGTTTTTAACATAAAATTTAGAAAGCATTTTGTAACATTTTAACAACTTGCCAGTCTTATTACCGGATTAAAAATCCAAAAACAATAATACCAGCCATGATAGAAATAAAAGACCTTCACAAATCGTATAAAATGGGAAGCAATTCCCTTCACGTGCTAAAAGGAATTAATTTTAAAGCAGAAGAAGGTGAATTGGTAGCCATAATGGGCTCTTCCGGTTCCGGAAAATCTACGCTATTAAACATTTTGGGGATGCTCGATGTTGCTGACGAAGGTGAGTATATTTTGGATGGAGTGCCCATCAAGGACCTTAATGAGACCAAGGCCGCCAATTATAGAAACAAATTTCTAGGATTTATTTTTCAATCCTTTAATCTCATCAATTATAAAAATGCCTTAGAAAATGTGGCCTTACCGCTGTATTATCAGCGTATGCCCAGAAAGGCCAGGCAGGAAAAAGCCTTGAAGTATTTAGAATTGGTTGGTTTAAAAGACTGGGCACACCATTTGCCAAGCGAGCTCTCCGGTGGTCAGAAACAACGTGTGGCTATAGCCAGGGCAATGGCGGCCGAACCAAAAGTGGTTCTGGCGGATGAGCTGACAGGAGCACTTGATAGTGTTACTTCATATGAGGTTATGGATCTGGTACAAAAAATAAATGATCAGGGAAACACTATTCTGGTGGTTACCCATGAAGATGATATTGCCCATATGTGCAAGCGAATAATTCATCTGAAGGATGGTGTTATTGAAAAAGACGAAAAAGTAAAGCAGGTAAGAGCTTCCGAATATGTTTAGTAGAGACGCTTGGAAAGAGATATTTGAGACCATTCAAAAGAATAAGTTACGTACTTTTCTTTCCGGGTTCACCGTGGCCTTGGGTATTTTCATCTTTGTGGTATTATTTGGAATGGGCAACGGGCTTATCAATACCTTCAACGAATTTTTCAAAGACGATGCCACCAATGTACTATATATTTTTCCGGGCAGAACCACTGAGCCATATAAAGGATATAAGTCTAACAGGAGAATAGAATTTGATAATAGCGACCTTGCCGATATCAAAAAGAACTATCCCATGTTTCTGGAGTATATCACTCCGCGTATTTCCAGAAATAATTTGGTAAAATACAAAGAAGAGTCCAATAATTACAGTACAAGAGCCGTAGGTCCTGCACATCAATTTGCCGAAAAAACTATCATAATGAAGGGCAGGTATCTGAATGTAGAGGATATTAAAAATAAAACGAAAACCGCGGTGATTGGCAGGTTGGTAGAAAAAGATCTCTTCAATGGCGAAAATTCTATCGGAGAATATATAGATGTTGGGGGTAGTGTGTTTAAAGTAATTGGTGTTTTCCAGGATGAAGGGGGAGACAATGAAGAGCGCAATATCTATATCCCCTATACCACCAGGCAATTAATAGAAAAGAATACAGATAAAATAGATTTCATCATTACCGCATTTAAACCGGAAATGGGGTACGTAGGAGCCATGGCTTTTGAAAAGACACTGGATAAGTTTATGCGGTCCAAAAAATATATAAGCCCGGATGATCAGAATGCGCTCTTTATTCGGAATGTGGCAGATCAGCTAAAGCAAAACCAGCAATTTGCAAGAATATTACAAATGATAGTCGCTTTTGTGGCTTTTGGGACGATAATCGCAGGGATTATTGGGATCAGCAATATAATGGTATTTGTGGTAAAAGAACGGACCAAGGAATTGGGAATTAGAAAAGCACTTGGCGCTACGCCCAGAGTAGTTATCAGTACTATTCTTGTAGAATCTGTTTTCATAACAGCAGTTTCTGGGTTTATAGGGATGTTTCTGGGTATAATACTATTGAATTCTTTGGGAGACAAATTAGAGGATTTCTTTATCACCAATCCTTATCTGAATATAGGAATGGCAATTACAGCCACTTTAGTGTTAGTGCTATTTGGGGCCATAGCGGGTTATGTGCCTGCCCGACGAGCGGCACGAATTAAACCAATTGTAGCATTAAGGGACGAATAATATGAAATTTATATTTGATAGAAATACCTGGCAGGAGATTTTCGGTTCTATTCGTAAGAATAAGACGAGAACTATAATTACCGTAATTGGTGTCCTATGGGGTATTTTCATCTATATCGCCTTATCGGGAGCAGCAAAGGGAATGGACAATGGTTTTGAAAAGGCCTTCGAAACTGTGGCCAAAAATAGTATGTTCGCCTGGGCACAAAGGACCAGTATTCCGCATGAAGGGTTTAAGACCGGGAGACAATTACAACTAAAAGTTGCGGATGCGTCGGTAATAAAGAATCGCATTCCCGAAGTCCAGAATATTGCCCCATTAAATGTTAGGGGAGTCTTTGGAGATACCCCGGCAACTACAGGAAGAGGACTAAAATCCGGAACCTATACCGTTTGGGGGTATTATCCGGTATATTCTAAGATTACCGCAAAAAAGATATTTGATAAAGGTAGGTTTATCAACGAGGACGATATAAAGCAGGCCAGGAAAGTATGTGTTATTGGTGAAAGAACACTTCAGGAATTATATGATAAGGACGAGGAAGCGGTTGGGACGTTCATCAAAGTAGACAACGTTTATTTCCAGGTGGTAGGTGTACATAAGTTTACACCTACAACTCCTTTTGATGCCGATGGAGATATCTGGATCCCCTTTACAACGTATAAGAAATTGTACAATACTGGTGAAAATGTCTCCTTCTTCGCTATTGCTGCATATGACGATGTAGATGTAATAGAGGTTGAAGAGAACGTTTTAAAAGTGCTGCGTAGCACACATAGAGTGCACCCCGAAGATGAGCGGGCTTTTGGATCTGTAAATCTCGGTGAAATATTTGGCCGTGTAATGGGCTTCGCTAATGGGATTACATTTTTGTCTTTGGTAGTTGGCCTGGCCACAATCTTAGCCGGTGTAATTGGGATTGGTAATATATTATTGATATCGGTTAAAGAAAGGACCAAAGAACTGGGTGTCAGAAGAGCCCTGGGTGCCACACCCAGAGAAGTACGTTCACAGATCATCCTTGAATCCGTTTTCCTGACTATGATAGCCGGTATAGTGGGTATTATATTGGGAGCTGGCGTGCTGAGCATAATAAACACCCTGACAAAGGATAATGACAACTTCCCGTTTACCAATCCTACGCTTCCAATTCCATACGTGATTGGCGCCTTGTTGATAATGGTAATTCTGGGAACCCTGATTGGACTTATACCCGCCCAAAGAGCGGTAAGCATAAAACCTATAGACGCATTAAGAGAAGAATAATCAACCTTAAATAAAAGACTAATTCAACACGAAATAAAATGAATAAAATTGTAAAGTACATACTAATAGGAGTCCTGGTGATTGGAGCACTCTGGGCAGCGGCCTTTTTTGTTAAATCTAATAGCAAAGGAGCCATCACTTTTGAAACTCAGAAGCCGTTTACTTCCAGCATTGAAATGAAAACAGTGGCCACCGGGAAAGTGATACCGGAGGATGAAATTGAAATTAAACCTCAAATTTCTGGAATTATTGAAAAAATCTTTATGGAAGAAGGTGAGGATGTAAGAGCAGGTGATTTAATTGCGCGTATAAAAGTGGTACCCAATGAGCAAGCGCTAAACCAGGCCAGAGGACGTGTAAGGAGTGCCGAAATTGCATTGAATAATACGACGACAGAGTATAATAGAAATAAGGCCTTATTTGATAAAGGGGTTATATCTAGTCAGGATTTTAATGCCTTGCAGTTGCAATTTGATCAGGCGCAGCAAGAATTGCAAAACTCCCGGGCAGATTACCAGATCATCAGAAGAGGTTCTGCAGGAGGTTCTTCTAGTGCAAATACCAATATAAGGGCAACAGTCACAGGGACTATACTAGAGATTCCTGTTGAAGAAGGCGATCAGGTAATTCAAAGTAACAACTTTAACGACGGGACAACCATAGCTTCAATTGCCGATCTTGGTAAAATGATTTTTGAAGGTAAGGTCGATGAAGGCGAAGTTGGAAAATTAAAGGTAGGGATGCCATTAAAAATTAGCCTCGGTGCAGTAGAAGGTAAAGAACTCGATGCTAAACTAAAGTTTATTGCACCAAAAGGGATTGAAGAGACAGGGGCAGTTCAATTTAAGATAGAAGGTGATGTGGAAGTAGATACCACATTTATGATACGGGCGGGCTATAGTGCCAATGCATCACTTGTACTGGAGAAGAAAGACAGTATTATGGTCATTCCGGAAGCTTTGCTACAGTTTGATAAAGAGACGGATAAACCCTATGTGGAAGTGTCTGTAGGCGAACAAAAATTTGAGCGAAAAGACATAGAGATTGGAATTTCCGATGGGGTTAATGTTGAGATTGTTTCAGGTATTACTGAAGAAGATGAGGTAAAGGTATGGAACAAGACAGAACCTGTAAAGAAAGGTGAGGACGAAGAGGAAGATGCCTAAACAAAAATCAAACAAAATTAGTTAAGACAATATCAAATCAAAAAACGACAGATGAAATTTAAAATAACACTGTTGATAATGCTGTTCTCTATTGGAATGCTATCAGCTCAGCAAAAAAAATGGACCCTTGAAGAGTGCGTTAATTATGCTGTTGAAAATAACCTGAGTATAGACCAATTTGAATTGGATCTTGAAAACGCCAAAATTGATAAATCAGATGCCGTGGGAAATATGCTCCCAAATCTAAATGTTCAGACCAGATTGTCAGGAAATACAGGTTTGGTGCTCAACCCAACGACAAACAGCTTGGTTTCAGCAACCATAGTTTCCGCTTCCAATGATTTCACCTCTACAATGACCTTGTTTGATGGGCTGAGGAATGTTAAACAATTACACAGAGCAAAATTAAATGCAATATCCAATCAATATAGATTGGATGACCTTGTTGATGATATTCGCTTAAATGTGGCGGTGGCATACTTGCAAATCCTGTCTAATAAAGAATCCCTTAAGGTTTTTAGGGCCCAATATGCGGTTACCGAGCAGGATATGAAACGGACCAAAGAACTGGTAGAATCCGGGGTTGTGGCAAAAGGAGATTTGTTAGAAATTGAAGCAACGGCCGCTGGTCAGGAACAGCAAATAGTTAATGGTGAAAACCTGGTCTTGATATCCAGAATAAATTTGGCACAGTTACTTCAGATAACGGATTATGAGAATTTCGATATCTCTGATGAGGAGTTTGATGTACCCCCCTCAGACATACTAAACAATTCACCTAAAGTTATCTTTGATAAGGCTTTGACTTTTAGAAACGATATTAAGTTTTCAGAATCCCTTGTGGGTTTGGCAGAAAAGGATCTTGAAATATCCAGGGGTGCCAGTTATCCGGTAGTGTCTGCATTTTTTAATTACAATACAAGATATTCTGATCAAACCCGTGATCCTGTGACCGGCGAAAAAGTTGGTTTTAAGGATCAATTATGGATCAATGACGGAATTTCATATGGGGCGCAATTAAACATTCCGGTTTTTAATGGGTTTAGTACTAGAAATAGGATAAAAAGATCTGTAATAGATCTGGATAAGGCCAGAATACAATTAGAACAAGACAAATTGGCTTTGGAGACCAACATTAACCAGGCCTATGTTGATGTTGAAAACAGTGCTAAAGCCTATGAATCTGCGCAAAAAACCCTAGAGGCCAGAAGCCTGGCATATCAGTACTCCAAAGAACGTTTCGATGTAGGGCTAATGAATGCCTTTGATTTTAGTCAGGCACAATCCAGGGTGGATAATGCAGAAGCCGAAGTAATCCGTACTAAATTCGATTATATCTTTAGAATTAAGGTCCTTGAATTCTACTTTGGGCTACCCATTGTATTAAATTAAAAGATGAAAGCCTGTTCATTGTTTTAAAAGGTGAACAGGCTTAACTATCTTCGCGGTTCCTATGGCAATCATTTTAAACATAGAAACTGCTACTACAAATTGTTCTGTAAGTCTTGCTCAAAACGGGGAGTTAGTTCAAATCAGGGAACATAATTCACCCACTTATTCTCATTCCGAGCAGTTGCACGTATTTATTGAAGAAATTTTAAGCGTCTCTGCTATAGACATTTCTGAATTGGATGCAATTGCCGTCAGTAAGGGTCCCGGTAGTTATACCGGGCTGCGAATTGGCGTATCAGCGGCAAAAGGACTGTGTTTTTCATTAGATATACCGCTAATATCGGTTCCTACTCTGGAGAGTATGGCGTATCAGAAGAAAATTGACTCAGGATTTATAATTCCCGTACTCGATGCGCGCCGAATGGAAGTATACTCTGCTGTTTTTGATCATTCCTATCGTAAGATAAGAGATACTGCCGCTGAAATTATAGACGCAGATTCCTTTGGGCAGTACTCAACAAAGGGGAAAGTGCACCTTTTAGGCAGTGGTGCAGCTAAATGCACGGAACTTCTGAATCATCCGAATTTTTCTTTTGAAACAGAACTGGTGCCTTCTGCAACTGAAATGTGTTCTCTTTCCTATGCAAAATTTAAAAATGAACAGTTTGAAGACCTGGCTTATTTTGAACCTTACTATTTGAAGAATTTCATGTCTAAACCATGACCATTTAGTGCAATAGCCAGCACTCACAAATTAATGTGATAACCTTTAAATGCCCGATTGTACAATGAGGTTATGAGTTAACCTCTTGTGTTTTATCAGCTGCTTTAATGGAATTGTAAAAATTTAATAATTGCAACACTTCTTCTTCAGTTTTAAGCTTAAGATCATTATCTGATACAAATTGCTTCACTTCCGAAAAATGTTCATCACGGAGGTATTTAAGTACCTGTCTCTTATTTAAGGTGATTTCAACTGCCTTTTGCGATCCAACTTTCAGATAGTGGCTTGAAACATCCTTATAAGTAGGAGGGCTGTAATCCTCATAGCCTGTTTCGGGCTTTTCGGCCTGTACAAATATTTTTTTTGGTTTGTAGAAAAGCGTAACGTAGCCCTCGTTCAATGGATTAAAATAACCCTGTTTCTCTTTTCCATTCTCTACATAATCCATTATCCGGTAGGTCTTTCCGCCAAAATGGGCTTCGAGGTCTTTGCGCTTTAACAAGTTAAACGTCTTCTGATATTTGTCCTTCATTTCAATCTGATCGGAAAATGCATTATATCGCATTAACAATCGAACATTTCTCCCATTAACAAAGGTATTTCCTGCAACATAAAGCTCAGTAAAATAAGGTGAACCCTCAATAGGAACTTCTTCTATAACAATTCCAACCTGGGATTCATAGCTAGGGACGGCACGTCGGGACAACTCAGAGATCTGCGCTGAGGATACCGAAACGGATAGTATTAGTAATATTAAAATTGCTTTCATAACGCTATAAGATACGAAAATAACAGCGGAAAGTCAAGTCAGTTTTTCTTGTGAATGTCTAGCTGTGGGAATGGGATTTCGATACCAGCCTCATCAAACCTGTACTTCAATTCTTCCATAACATGGAAGTGGGCCGCCCAGAAGTCATCGTTGGTGGCCCAAAACCTGAGTGAAAGGACTACCGAACTATCGCCTAATTCTCCAACATACACTTCAGGTTTCGGATCTTTAAGAATAGCCTCATAGTCAGCACAAATCTGTAGTAAGATTTCCTTAGCTTGTTTTATGTTAGCACCATAAGCAATGCCAACGTCAATTTTATCCCTTCGGTCTTTCTCCCCGTTGTAATTAATAATTTTATTGTTAGATAACTGACCATTGGGAATAATTGCCACCTGGTTCCCAAAAGTATTCAGTTTAGTGGTAAAGATGGTGATCTCTTTTACCGTACCTTCCGCGCCTTGGGCGGAGATCCAATCGCCCACCCTGAAAGGTTTAAACAATAGAATTAAGACGCCCCCGGCGAAATTAGATAAAGAACCTTGCAACGCCAGCCCTATGGCCAGCCCTGCGGCACCAATCATGGCCACCAAGGAAGAAGATTTTACGCCAAGTTGGGTAACCACAAGAACAAAAAGTAATACTTTGAGGCCTATACTTATAAAACTCTCGAGAAAGGTTTCTAAGGCCAGGTCATAATCCTTATAAAGGAAAAATTTCCGTACCAGCCTGTTGATAATTCTAATGATCCAAAGGCCTACAACTAAAATAAATACCGCCATCAGGATATTTGGAAAAATTGCCCAAATCCAATCGATGGCATTATCTATATGTTCCTGATAATTTGTTATTTCGTCCATATAAAATTATTTGGCAGCTGCAAAACAAGTTAAAATATAATTAAATATCAAGCTACAAAAACTTTAATATTACCTGTCATCTGATGCCTGAGTTATTTGTTCCATCACCTCAGCCGGAGTAGTAACCGGAAGTTTGCAGGAACCCTGCTGGCAAACATAGACTAAGGTATTCCCTTCTTCCAATCGGTTCTGCAGCAAAGATAGCTGACTTGTGCCTGCGGTTGCAGCGAAAACCGTATTGGGGAGATAATTTGCCTGCAGGGTTCGGACAATTTCTTCATATTTTTCTCCCACTACGGCAATTTCATAAAAGGGTTTATTAAAGTATAGTGGCATATTTAACCAATTGGCATGGTTATGTCCGCTTTCCTGAATGGTTTCCTGAATGGTTCCGAACATATTTAAGGCAATTTCCTCATAGGGGGAATCCAGGAAGATTTTAGACATTTTAAATAATGTTAATGCCATTATTGAATTGGATGATGGAATTACATTATCCGCGGTTTCTATTGTTCTTCTGATGACGTAATCGTCTTTCTTAGATGTAAAATAGAATAACCCACTTTCAGGATCCTGATAATTAGCAATGCAATAGTCGAGCAGTGCCTTCGATTGCTGCAGCCATTTTTCATCTGCTGTAACTTCATAAAGTTGCATGAATGCGTTTGCCACTGTTACCAAATCTTCTAAATACCCATTAATACTACTTGTGCCGTTCTTATGATTGCGATACATGCCGCCATCGGCCTTAATTAGGTTTTCCTTAATGAATGAGGCATTTTTCAAGGCGAGCTTCAGGTACTCCTCATTGCCAAGATATTTATAAGCATCTATAAGACCTGAAAGCATTAAACCGTTCCAGGAGGTCAGAATTTTATCATCCAACCTGGGTTTGTCCCGTTTCTCACGTACTTTTAACAGTAGGTGCTTAGCATCATTTATCTTTTGCCGAAGTACTTCTGCCGAGATATCATGTTTTTTGGCAATAGCCTCATCGCTTTCATCCCGGATCAGAACATAGTTGCCTTTTTCCCAATGACCATAACTGTTGATATTGTAGTACGATTTAAACAGTTCAAAATTCTCACCTAATAACGGCTCCAACTCTTGCTTGTTCCATACATAATATGCACCTTCTTCCAGTTCCTTTTCTGAATTATAACTATCTGCATCGAGTGAGGAGTAAAATCCAAAACTTTCATCCATCAACTCGGTCATTACGAAAGAAATGGATTCTTCAACCACCTTTTTATACAATGAATTTCCAGTAGCTGCATATGCTTTTGAATAAACACTAATCAGCTGGCCATTATCATATAGCATTTTTTCAAAATGAGGAACATGCCATTTGTCGTCCACGGAATATCTGGCAAAACCTCCGCCGACATGATCATAAACCCCTCCGTAGGCCATTTTGGTAAGTGTGGTGTTGACATATTCAAGACTTGAAATATCATTCATGGCTGTACTATAGTGCAACAGAAAATTCAGGTTAACCGGCATCATAAATTTCGGAGCCCTATTGTATCCACCCATCTTAGTATCGAAAAACTTCTCCCAGTCCTTATAGATGGCTTGCAATTGATCTAGTTCTAGCATCCCGACCGCAGTTTCTGGTGGGGAGACCAGATTGATAGTTTTTAGCCCCTCTGCCAGCTTTTGTGCATAGTCCTCTATTTTACCCGGATCTTTTTTGTACAAGTCCTGAAGCTGATCCAAAACCCTAATCCAATCTGCTTTCTTTACATAGGTAGCACCCCAAAATGGTCTGCCATCTGGCAAGGCTACAATGTTTAAGGGCCAGCCCCCACTTCCTGTCATCATTTGAAGGGCGTCCATATATATATGATCTACATCCGGCCTCTCTTCTCTGTCTATTTTAATATTGACATAAGAACTATTCATAACCTCAGCAACCTCTGGGTCTTCGAAACACTCTTCTTCCATTACATGGCACCAATGGCAGGCAGCATAACCGATACTTATCAGTAATAATTTGTTTTCTTTTTTTGCCCGATGCAGTACTTCTGGCTTCCAGGCTTCCCAATTTACCGGATTATGCGCATGCTGAAGTAGGTAAGGGCTGGTTTCCTTAATGAGATCATTGGTGTATTCATGTGTCATTGGCGCCTTTTTTTGAGTACAGGCAGTACAACTAAAGAAAATTATTAATATGGCTGCTCTGTTTATAAACATAGTCAAAGATAGGGGGTTTTGGCCATAAAAAAAGCGCCTCTGAGGGCGCTTAATAAGTTCGTTAATCCATTTGAATTATTTTACTTCAAAGGTGATTTTAACGTTCACTCTGTAATCATCAAGTTCGCCATTTTTTACCGTAGCACTTTGTTCGTTGATGTACACAGATTTAATGTTATCTACTGATTTTGCCGCTTGGGCAACTGCCTTCTTTGCAGCATCCTCCCAGCTTTCGCTAGAATTTGCTAAAACTTCAATTACTTTTAAAACTGACATATGATTAATGTTTTTATGTTATATCTAAAGAAACAAATAAAAACTAGCATTGACAAGAATTATGGCAAGATTAGCCGTTGATGGCAACAACTTCATTTACCCTATCTCCCATCATGTTTTTAAGCATATTTTCTATCCCGTTTTTTAGTGTAAATGTAGAAGAAGGGCAACCACTGCAAGCACCCTGAAGGATTACATTTACAGTTTTGCTCTCTTCCTCATAGGACTGAAAAAGAATATTGCCCCCGTCACTGGCAACAGCAGGTTTTACATATTCATCCAATATGGCAATAATTTCCTGGGAAGTGTCATCCAGATTTTTATTTACTGCAGAAGCAGATGTTCCTGAATTCTGGCTGACCGATATGCTATCTGGCCCAACAGCTTCACCACCCTCTGCTATAAAATCACGTATCAATTCTCTTACCTCCGCGCTGATTTCATTCCAATCCGCAACATCATATTTTGTAACGGACACATAATTTTCGTCCATAAAAACCTCTTTTACATAAGGTAAATGAAAAAGCTTGGAAGCCAATTCTGAAGCTCCTGCTTCATCAATATTTTTAAATTCAAAAGTATCAGGTACAATCCTCTTATTTGCAACAAATTTTAACACTGCGGGGTTAGGGGTAACCTCCGCATAGATGGTTACGGCAACCTTATTAGCCCCAACTTCTTCAATAATAATTGGTTCCCCGGAATTCAGATATTCTACCAGTTGTTGCGCTACTTCATCCTTAACATCATTCCAGTCGATAATATCAAAGCGTTCTAGCGCAATAAAATTACCTGAGATATAAACGGTTTTAATAAAAGGAAGATAAAATAGTTGTTGCGCAATTGGCGAATTTTTAGCTTCGTCTATATTGGCAAATTCATAGTTATTACCCTGTGTAATAAAGTGATTGGTTTCAAACTTTAAGATGGCCGGGTTGCTGGTTTCAATTAGGGTGATATTAAACTCCTTCATAGTTCCGAAATTTATGCAAAAATACAACCATTTTACTACTTAGACCAGATATAATAATGTTGTATTTCAACCGTTATACTTTATATTTGAACGACATGTCAACAAACATCCCCTTATCTTAGATGAAAAGACACCTGATTATTTTATTATCGCTGGTAACCTTTTGGACCACTACAGAGGCACAAGAGGGGATTCCTGTATATTTTGATTACTTGTCTGATAACTATTATCTGGTGCATCCTTCAATGGCTGGTATTGGCCTTGGGGGTAAAGTACGTTTAACGGCCAGAAAACAATGGTTCAGTGTCGATGAAGCACCCAATTTGCAAACTTTAAATGCACATTACAGAATAGGTGATAGCAGTAGTGGCGTTGGAGCTATTATTTTCAATGATGCCAACGGATATCATTCACAAACGGGAGGGAAACTTACTTATGCCCACCATTTGAACATGGGAGGGGATATCCGGATATTAAATCAGCTTTCGTTTGGATTAAGTGCAGGATACATACAAAGTAGTTTGGATGAGACAGAATTTAGATCGGTAATCCCAGATCCTATTATCACTGGTGCCAGGGAAAGTGTTGGCTATTTTAATGTAGATTTCGGGATGTCTTATAGTCTTATGGAGTTTTATGCTCATTTTACAGTACTGAATGCGCTTGGAAGCGGAAGAGACTTATACACAGCAATAGAATTTGATAACCTGAGAAGATACCTGCTTTCGGCGGGTTATGTTTTTGGAAAAAGTGAATGGAGGGTAGAACCATCGGCTTTATTGCAATTAACAGAGTTTACCGAAGAAAAAACCATAGACATCAATGCAAAAGTTTATAAAGATGTAAGTTTTGGTACCGTCTGGGGTGGATTATCGTATAGAAGAAGTTTTGATGGAGCGCAATTTCAAACCAATGGTGCATTCGGGGAACAGCGGTTACAGCTATTTACTCCCATTATTGGTGTTAATGTAAACAAGTTTATGTTTTCCTATAACTACTCTTACCAATCTGGTGATATAAGACTGGATAATGGAGGATTCCACCAGATTACCCTGGGTTATGACTTTGGTCCGGAAAGAGAAAATAAATACGATTGCTATTGCCCTGCTGCTAATTATTAGCAGTTCAGGGGTAATTCAAATGGGCCTCCCATATAACTGAAAGACCCATTTGCCGACACCAACCTAAAACGTAGTTATATTCTTGGTTAACTACTGATCCCAATGATAGTTTTTCTTCGCTGCCTGTCTTTGAATAGCCTTTAGCATTGCGTTTTCCAACTCACCTCTGGTTTGTTTCTGTTGTTGAGCGATAAACTTTTCCCTTTTAGCATTTGCTTCCTGAATCTCCTTTTGAATAGTACTTCTTTCAGACTTCTTAAGCTGTATTAAATGCTCTATTTCACTATCTGATTTACCCTTAAATTCTGTTGGCAATTGGTCTTTGTCTATTTTTGCAACATCAAACTCACTGTCATCTGATGCATCAACAAGGTCCCAGGAGGAGTTTTTGTACAATCGGGAACTTTTGCTCACGGCCCGCTTTACAGCCACAACCTCTTCCAATTCCATAGCATTGGCATCCTGTGCAGCCTGATTCCTCATTTTTGATGCGCCTAATGCTCCATACGAGATATAGGTTTTGTTTAGCCTGGAATTTAGTTTAATTATGATTTCGTCATAAGGTGTGGCTACATGCACAACACGCTTGTTATGATCTATGGCCATATATTCTCCTCCTGTAAGGATGGCACCGGACTTCCAATGTGTTTTAATTCCTTGCTCGTAATTGCCGCAAAAAATTGTATTTACTACAATGTCCTTTTCTTTGGCATTTACAACAGCATCCCGATAATCTAGTTTGCCCTGTGTAAATGGTTCATTACCTGCTATAAAAATCATTTTCAGATGATTTTTGTTTTTACCCCACTCTAACTGTCCTAATGAGGTGTGGATGACCTGTCCACAGTATTCTTCTCCTCCATTAGTAGTTAAGGAAAAGAGTTTTTCAGATATTTCATCCAGATCACTACTAAATCCGATAACCTGCTGAATATACCCTTCCCGTGAAGACAAATCATCATTACCGTATTGGTAAAGGGCGATTTGTAAATTGGGGCGCTGTTGATTACCACATTTGGCTGTGGTAAATTTATTTACGATATCCCACAATTGTGCTTTTGCCTGGTTTATTAGTCCGTCCATGCTATTACTGGTATCAAGCAGTAAAGCAATCTTTACGACATTAGCCGGACTATTGGTTTTCTCCGTAACCACCTTTGTAGTTGTGGTTTCAGCTTCCGGCGACATTGTATTTAGTTCGCCTCCATAGGTAGAACCAAAAGCTAATATTAAAAGTCCCGTTCCTAGAATATTTTTGACATTTTTCATTTTATTAATTTTTTATTGTTGTTAATTTAGGTCTAAACTAGCTTCAAACTTTTTCTAAAAAAACAAGCAATGAGGGAACGCTGCTTTGGAGTGAGTGAAACGTCCGTTTGAATGTGTAACCTCTGCGAAATGGTATTTTATCAGGGCTTAATAGCAGTTTTATCATTTTTTAATGCCGTATAAATCCACTAAGTTTATCCTGTTTAAATACCGATATGAAGGGAATTCCATACATAGTGTTATTTATAATGCTGACCGCTTTTGGTGGAAGCGCACAGCTTACTCAGGAGCGCATCAGCTTTCAAATTAATGGCTCTGTAACCGACAGAGCTACCCGCGCCCCTATATCCGGGATTGAAGTCGCTACAGACAAAGGCGAATACACTTTGACCGATGCCCTTGGAGAATTTAAAATCACTGTAGCGGTGGGAGACGTATTAATCATTGAAAGTCCGGAAATAGAGACAGTCCGCTATACTATTAAGGATAATGATGATGTGGACGTGCAGGTAGAAGGTTATTCAGAAAGTAGTGCTCAGGCTAGCAGAGGATCTAAACAAAGATCTTCATTAAACAAACACAGGACCTACCTGGATTCTGCCAGTTATTACAAAAAGATAGATATTGAAAAGAGTATCGATTTTGTGGCGCAATCCATATCTCAGTTGAATAAAAGAGGGAATAAGACAGAATTGGCGAACTCCTATTCACTTCTTGGTGAGATATATCAGTTTTACGATCAGTATGACCTGGCCATTTCAAATTTTGAGTACGCCCTGGAAGCAAATAAAACTTCCAGAACCACCTTACTCCTTGCTAAGGCATATCTGGCTGATGGGGCCTTAGATAAAACAGAAAAGCTTTTGCTTCCTTTGATTGAAGTAAAAAATATGGTCCCTTATCAACGAATAGACCTTTATGAATCTCTGGGAGACCTCTACCGGGCTAAAGGGGAAACCAATACCTCCGTGGCCTACTATAACGAAGGTCTGACAATCGCAAGAAAGAACCAGGTTGCCCCTAAATTACCAGATTTAAATTCGAAAATTGCAGATGCTTACGCCGATGATAACAGGCTACAGGAAGCTGAGGCGTTTTATGACAATTCTCTTGAACAGGCCAGCAAACAGGCGCCGCAAAGAGCGGTAAAAGAGCGCGAGAAAGTAGCCGACTTCTACAATAAAAAGAATCAGTTTGATGATGAAATTAAGTTGAGGAAACAGAATAAGGAGGAGCTTAAAAAATTACCTTCTACCGCAGATAACAGTGTCTCATTAGGATTTTCGCCGAACGATTCTATTACCAATCAAAAAATAAATTATAAAATAGCCAGGGCCTACATTGCTCAGGATAAATACGATGAGGCCATTCCTTATTTGGAAGAGAGTATAAAGGAGGCTGATGATGAAGATGATCTAATTGTACAGAAAGATGCTACCCGTAAATTGTCTGAAGTATATGAACGTCAGGGCGATTTTACCAGGGCTTTTGAGACGTATCAAAAATATGTTGCTGTGGTAGATACCTTGTACGTCAGAAAAGAACAGGAAATATCAAGAGCTGCCCGTTTTAATAGAGAAATTGCTGCTAAACAAAGTCGGATAACAGGCCTTGAGCAGGAAAGGGAACTTTCACAAAGTAAGTATGACCTGGCCCTTACAGAACAGCAATTAATCCAGGAGACCAATAAGCGACAGAAGTGGGTGATTTATTCGCTGTTGCTTGGATTGACATTGACTGCAATCGCTGCATTTTTCTTCTATCGTAGCAATAAACAACAAAAATTAGCAAACAATCTATTGGCGCTTAAATCTCTCAGGTCTCAGATGAACCCGCATTTCATTTTTAATGCGCTCAACTCTGTTAATAATTATATCGCCAAGAACGATGAACGAAGCGCAAACAGATATTTAAGTGAATTTTCAACCCTGATGCGGGCGGTTTTGGAGAATTCTGAAGAGGACTTTATCCCTTTGTCCAAGGAGTTGGAATTGCTGGAGTTATACGTAAAATTGGAGCATTCGCGTTTTCCGGAGAAGTTTAACTATGAAATAGATCTGGATAATGCCATAGATGTCGACGCTTTTAAAATTCCTCCCATGTTACTGCAACCCTATATAGAAAATGCAATTTGGCACGGACTTAGATACAAAGAGGAAAAGGGATTCTTAAAGATTGCCATCAAACAGAAAAATACAGAAGTCATTGAAATAGAGATATCAGATAACGGCATAGGAAGAAAAAAGTCTGCAGAATTGAAAACCAGGAATCAAAAAATGCAAAAGTCCAAGGCCATGGGAAATATTAAAAAGCGTGTGGCCATTCTCAACAGTATGTATAAAGATAAGGTGGCGGTAACTGTCAGGGACTTGCAGAAAGATGAAACAGGAACATCTGTAACACTAATTCTAAAAAAGAACTAATGAAGCTAAATGCGGTCATAGTGGAAGATGAAGCGGGTAGTAGGGAAATACTGCGCAATTATTTGGCCAAATATTGTAAGGATGTTATTCTAATGGGCGAGGCTGCAACCATTGAGCAAGGACTGGATCTTGTTGAGAAAGTCGCCCCGGATTTGGTGTTTTTAGATGTGGAAATGCCATTTGGAAATGCCTTTGATTTTTTGGATCAACTTCCGGACCGCACTTTTGAAACGGTCTTTGTTACTGCTTATAATCAATATGCCATGGAGGCCCTTAATAACCATGCGGCGTACTATCTGATGAAACCCATTAACATTGATGAATTAATAAAGGCGGTTTCTTATGTAAGAGAAATAAAAGAAAAGGAAGATGCCCTGGAAGATAGGATTCTCAGCTCAAAATTAAAGAAGGTGGATGGAAAGATTACCTTGCCTCAACAAGATGGTTTTCAGGTGCTCAATGTTGCCGATATCCTATTTTGCAAAGCAGATGACAACTATACCGAAATTTACCTGGATAATAAGAAATTGTTGGTAAGTAAAACACTTAAGTACTTTGAGGAAGCGCTATCCGATTTTACCTTTGCGCGTATCCATAAGTCGTATTTGGTCAATGTCAATGAAGTAGTGAAGTACAAAAAGGGCAAGGGGGGCAGCGTGGTAATTTCTAATGGGAAAGAATTGCTGGTGTCTGCATCCAAAAAGAAACAATTGCTGTCATATTTTGAATAATTCAGGACAATAACAGAAATAACGGGAATAGATGATTATCAAAACCATAAACGGGAATACCCCAAAAATAGGAGAGGATTGCTTTATCGCAGAGAATGCGACAATTGTAGGTGAGGTTACTATGGGTGATCAGTGCAGTATTTGGTTCAATGCAGTGCTAAGGGGAGATGTTCACTTCATAAAAATGGGCAATAAAGTAAATGTGCAGGATGGCGCCGTTGTACATTGTACTTATAAAAAATCTCCAACCACTATTGGGAATAATGTCTCAATTGGCCATAATGCAATAGTACATGGATGTACCATAAAAGATAATGTGCTTGTTGGGATGGGCAGTATAATAATGGACGACTGTATTGTGGAAAGTAATAGCATAATAGCCGCTGGTGCGGTTGTTACTAAAGGTACCCATGTACCGGAAGGAACAATTTATGCCGGAATGCCCGCTAAAAAAATCAAAGATGTAAGCCCGGAACTCAGTGCGGGTGAGATAGATAGGATTGCCAATAGCTATGTTAAGTATTCCGGATGGTTTAAAGAAGAAAGTGAGTAAGAGGCATAATCCAATAAGCAGTAAACACCTATTCAGAACTTCCAAATATTCCCTATTTTAGCCGAACTAAATATTGAATAGATGAATGCATATATATTTCCGGGCCAGGGGGCTCAATTTGTTGGAATGGGCTTAGATCTTTATGAGAAGTATCCGATGGCTCAGGAGTTATTTGAAGAAGCCAATGATATTTTGGGTTTTTCCATAACCGATACCATGTTTGAGGGTACTGCTGATGAATTGAAACAAACCAATGTGACACAGCCAGCCATTTACCTTCATTCTGTTATTATGAGCAAGGTAATGGGGGATAATTTTAAACCCGATATGGTGGCCGGACATTCATTAGGGGAGTTTTCGGCTTTGGTAGCCAACAACACATTAAATTTTGAGGACGGACTCCGACTGGTATCCCAAAGAGCCCAGGCGATGCAGCAGGCCTGTGAATTACAGCAGAGTACCATGGCGGCAGTACTTGGCCTTGAAGACGATGTTGTAGAGAGAATTTGCCAGGAAACAGAAGGTATTGTTGTGGCAGCCAACTATAATTGCCCTGGTCAGTTAGTGATTTCGGGCGAGGTGGGAGCTGTGAACTCGGCTTGTGAAAAACTAAAAGAAGCTGGTGCCAGAAGAGCTCTGGTATTGCCCGTAGGTGGGGCCTTTCACTCTCCATTAATGGAGCCCGCAAGGGAAGTTTTGGCCGCTGCTATTGAAGCCACCACATTTGGGAATCCCATTTGCCCAATATATCAGAATGTAAGTACCACCGCCATAGAGGACGCAAATAGAATTAAAGAGAATTTAATTCTACAGCTGACCGCTCCGGTTAAATGGACACAAAGTGTTGAGAATATGATCAAGGACGGGGCTACCTTATTTACAGAAGTAGGACCAGGGAGGGTACTACAAGGCTTGGTTAAAAAGATTAATTCGAACTCCGAAACCGCTTCTGCTGCCCTTTAATTAGGCAAAAATCCCATTTTAATGCATTTCAGCCGAAAAAGGCATATTTAACCCTATTTATTGCGGTTATGCGAAGTTTTTTAGTAATATTGAGACCCCATTTTTTTAATTAAACCTACTTACCATGCTGTGAATTGATTTATGAGTTGATTCAAAGGGCAGACTATGAAAATGAAAAGAAAATTCGATGGTTTTATGGGGATTATGACCAGAATTACTAAAGTACTGGTTGTATTGGTAGTACTCTTATCTACCGCTACTCTGACCGCTCAATTCCCGGAAGTCAGTATTGTAGTTGGAGATGATCAGGTTGCTGAACAAGGAGCCATAGGGGGCAGTTTTCGTATTCTTACAGATATTCCTGCTCCATTCGACTTTACAGTAAATATTATTGTCGGCGGTACAGCTACCGAGAATTCGGATTATGATCAATTCATACCCGTTCAATTTGCCACTGGGGAGTCAGAATTCGTTCTTGGGATTACCGGAGTAGTTGATGATGCCCTGATTGAAGGGGACGAATCTATAATTGTCAGTATAGCTGGCGGATTAGGTTATACCGTTGCTCCTGATGTAAATGACAACACACAATCCATAGATATTACAGACAACGACTTTGGTACTGTTTCTTTGAGTCTTGTAGAACCTCCTTTTGACCCTGATGCTGCAGAAGCCGGCCCGGATTCAGGGCAATTTAGAATTTCGATTAGTGCACCGAATAATACACAATCTCCGGTTACCGTCAATTATACAATTAGCGGAACCGCTGCTGATGGTGTGGATTACATTTTGACCAATGCGGTTATTCTGACTTTTGCAAATAACGGCCTTCAGGTAAATAGGAATATTTTTGTGGTCCCCATTGATGATCCGGATGCAGAAGGGGACGAAACAGTTATTTTAACGCTAGATAGTACAGACAATCCGTCTTTTACCATTGGAGCTACAAACGAGGCAACAGTGACCATTGCTGACGATGATTGTAATGCGGGAGACCAGGCGCCTGTACTGAATAATAACCCTACCGCATTTTGCGATGCATTTTCGGTAGCATTGGATACGTATTACAGCGGTGCGGTTCCTGCAGGGGCCGGCCTAAGATGGAGCATCAACCCGGATCCTTCAGTTACCGGGGATTGGCTCAATATTAATCCTACGGTCAGTACAACGGGCACATATTATGCCTTTTTCTCTGATATCCCATTTGATTGTGAGAGTCCGTCTACCCCTTTGACCTTAACTCAGAGTTTTACACCATCCGCGGGCACACCGTCTAATGGTAATGCCTGTATTGATAAGGATTTTGGAGAAACCAAAGTGGATTTGGATGATCTGTTATCCGGTACCGTGGATGACGGGGATTGGACTCAAACAGGTGGTCCTGCTACAGAAAATCCGAATAATGGAAATGAAGTGAACTTTGATAATGGGGTAGAGGGTGTATACGAGTACACTTACACCACAAATACTGCGATTGCTCCCTGTATTAATCAATCAGTTGCTGTACTTATTAATGTGACGGAATGCGATCCTTGTATTGCAGGAGACAATCCGCCAGTGATTAATGCTGGTGTTCCTACCACTTTTTGTGATCTTATAACCGTAAGCCTTAATGATTATACCAATTCTGTCCCGCCTCCAGGTACCGAACTCAAATGGAGTTTAAACCCGGACCCTGTTGATCAGGCAGATGCACTCAATCATCTTAATAATACACAGATAAATAATCCAAACGCAGGGTCTTACTATGGTTTCTTTTATGATGCCGCCAACAGTTGTGTAAGTCCAAGTCTGGAGGTTACCATAACACAGAATACAACACCGGTGATTACTGCAACCACCGATGATACCATATGTGGTCCGGGTACAGCTACCCTGACCGTTTCAGGAAATATACCCGGAAGCCCTGAGTTGCCGAGTTTTAGATGGTTCGCTACTCAAACCGGGACAGTTGTACTATCTGGTTTTGCTGAATTCACCCCAAATATTGCGACTACTACCACTTTTTGGGTAGAGGCAACAGCTAATGGCTGTACTTCGGAAAGAGAAGCAGTAACAGCCACAGTTAAGCCGCAGCCAACTGCTGGGACACCCAGTGATACTTCTTCTTGTAGTGATATAACAAACGGACCAACTACGGTAGATCTGGACGATTTACTGACGGGTGCAGACCAGGGCGCCTGGGAAGTTACAGTGGATCCTTCGGGGACCTTAGTTCCGGACGCTGACAATATTGTTAATTTTGAGGGCTTGCCAGATGGTAATTACATCTTTACTTATACAACGAACATAGCAGAGGCCCCTTGTGAAGACGCTGCTGCTACAGTAACAATTTCTGTAAACGATTGCGATGTGGATACCGATGGTGATGGCTTATTTGACGGTCCTGAAGCCAATTTGGGTACAGACCCAAATAACCCTGATTCTGACGAAGACGGAATTGAAGACGGAGCAGAGGTGGGAGATGACGTAGAAAATCCGCTGGATGAAGATGGTGATGGTATTATAGATGCCTTAGATTCTCTGGATTTTGATACAGATAGTGATGGTGTGGTAGACCAGTTAGATCCCGACAATAATAATCCTTGTATTCCAAATAATAGCAGCGCTCTGTGTGATACCGATGGAGATGGCTTTACAGATGGTGAAGAAATAGACAATGGATGGGACCATTTGGATGCTTGTGATCCCAGACCTTCACCAGATTGTGCAACACCTATAGACCTCCAGGTAACAAAAATTGTTGATAACGAAAATGGAGTGGTAGGCGAGCAGGTGACATTTACAATTACTGTAACCAATTTGGACGATAGGATTGTCCGTGGAATTAAGATCAGGGACCTTCTTGAGCCGGAGTTTGAGTATGTTAGTCATGAAACAGTAAGCGGAACCTATGATCCTGTGACAGGAGATTGGGATATTCTTCAAATAGACAATTTGCAAAGTGCAGATATCGATATTACCGTCGGTATTCTTCCAGGAGGTGCTACTTACAGTAATACTGCTGAATACATAGAATCTGCCCCGAGAGATGATAATCCTTCTAACAATGTTTCCACTGTCAATCTGGTGATAGACAGACCTGAAGGGATAGATCTTGAGATAGAAAAAACGGCGGTCAGTGTAAACCCATTGGTTGGGGATGAGGTTATGTTTACCATCCTGGTGACCAACAAATCTGATTCAGATGAGGATGTTATCTCCAATATTGAGGTAAGTGATATTTTGGATGCGGTCAACTTTACGAACCCAACATTTCAGGCTGATAATGGGGAATACGATTTAGAAAGCGGAATATGGTTTATACCTAGCCTTATGCGAAATCAGGAAGCCAGATTGGAAATTATTGTGAATGTCCCCAATGAAGGTACATTTATTAATACGGCTACAATTGTAAGATCTGCCCCTGTAGATTCGGAAGACAAATTGGATAACAATACTTCCACAGTTGAGGTAAAAGTAAGTCTGCCAACAGTGGCTGATCCCGGGTTTATTTTTAACCAGTTTTCACCCAATAATGATGGAACAAACGATTACCTCACTATAAGAGATATAGGAACCTTTACCAATACATCACTTCAGATTTTTAACCGATATGGGAATGCTGTTTTTGAAGCCAGAAATATGTTAGAAGACAGAGTATGGGATGGAAGATATAAAAGTGAAGATGCACCGGAAGGAACTTATTATTATATCCTGGATCTGGGTGATGGTTCAGAAATACGAAAAGGCTGGGTACAGCTTATAAGATGATAAATTATATGACTTGTAAAACAAGTGGCCCTAATATTAAAATCAGCTTTTTGCTCTTTGTCTTTACCTTGGCAATGGTCTTTAAGGTAGAAGCACAAAGAGACCCTCAGTATACACAGTATATGTATAATATTGGCAGTTTTAATCCTGCCTATGTTGGTAGTGTAGAAACTGCTGATATTTCGGCACTTTACAGGGCACAATGGATAGATATACCCGGGGCACCAAGGACTATTAGATTTGGGGTAAATATGCCCATGGCAAATGAAAGAAATGGTCTTGGATTTAATGTCATTAGCGATCAGTTGGGGCCAACCACCCAAACCTATGTAGATCTTGCATATTCCTTTCAGGTGAATCTGTCTGAAAGCACAAAATTGTCGTTTGGTATAGATGGAGGTGGGTCTTTTCTCAATGTGGATTTCTCCAAAGGGACTTTTGAGAATCCAGGGGAACCTATTTTAGACCGGCAGTTGATAAAGAAGTTTTATCCCACAGTAGGTGCCGGGATGTTTCTGTATGATCAGGATTGGTACCTTGGGGCATCAGTGCCTAACTTCTTAACCGACGGTATTTACGATGAAGACGTTGCCATGGTAGTTGATGATAAGTTGCAATTTAATTTTATAGGTGGATATGTTTTTGGTCTGTCTGACGGATTAAAATTCAAGCCGGCCTTCCTGGTAAACTATATTGCAGGTGCTCCTGTTACTATAAACGGTTCAGGTAATTTTTTGATAAGCGATGTATTTACAATTGGCGCCTCATACAGGTCTGATAACGCGGTTAGCGGTTTGGCTGGTTTTCAAGTGTCTAGTGGAACTTTTATTGGATATTCTTATGACTATAACACCAATGGTCTTGGAGAGTTTAACAGTGGATCGCATGAAGTAATTCTTAAATTTTATTTAGGTAAAGGAGGAGAGCGCGTTAAAGACGACAGTACTAAAAGTAGAAAAGGCAAACCAAAACAGATTGATACACCACGTTTTTTCTAAACATATAATGGCATGAAAATGAAATATGTACTTCTTGGCTTTTTATTGGTTTCTGCCATGGGCTTTGCCCAGGTTAAGAAATCAAAGGCGGATATACTCTTCTTTGAATATGCCTACAAGGAAGCTATCAAGGAGTATTACAATGAGATGAATCGGGCCCCGTTGACCAATCAGCAAGTACTGAACCTGGCAGATTCTTTCTTCAAAACCGGAAATTTTAAGCAGGCTTCAGAGAAATATTTTGAGGTATACAAGAAAGACAGTACAATGTCTGATTATCATTTCAGTAAAATGCTGGGAGCCATGACCAGAACTTCCGGACGGGATAGGGCCAAAGCGTTTCTTGCTACAAAAACCACTTCATTGTCTGAAGAGCTCGTAGAAAACGCTGCTTTTAATTTTGACTTAATGGAAGCGGAAAATAGTGATGCCTTAAATTTCAACATATTCAATATCAATGCAAATAGTCCACATGCCGACTTTGGAACTGCATTTTTTGAAAATAAGGTGCTTTTTTCGAGCGGCCGCCCTCAAAGTGCCAAAACCAAGTACGGGCCCAAACAAGAAGGTTATCTGGACATCTTTGTGGGGAATGTTGACAACCAGGGACAAATAATTAATCCAAGCCCTTATACCGGTATTCCGAAAACAAAATTTCATGCTGCTACACCCTATTACTCAAAGCAACTCAATTCTGTCTTTTATGTGCTTTCCAATGCCGACAAAGGAAATCTCTCTTTTGACGAAAATGGCAAAAATTCCTTAGCCTTGGGTATCTCTGATACTAATGGGAATTTCAATTATTTATTAAGAGATCTGAGCACTTCTTTTTATTATCCTTTTTACGATGAGGCCAATAGTAAATTGTACTTCGCTGCAAATTTTGAAGATAGCCTGGGGGGAACAGATATTTACTTCGTTTATACCAATAACGGACAAATAATGTCTTCTCCTATTAATTTAGGTCCAAGGATAAACTCTCCTGCCAACGAAATATCGCCTTATGTATTTGAGAATAGCCTGTTTTATTCATCGGATATTTTTTATGGTTTTGGAGGCATGGATATTTATAAATCTGAAATTGGATCAGATAACAATTACAGCATTCCTATAAACCTGGGCGATGTAGTAAACTCTGAAAAAGACGAGTTTGGATTTATTATTAAAAATAATGATCAGGAAGGCCTCATTGGGTATTTCTCTTCAAACCGGGAAGGTGGTAAAGGCAATGATGATATCTATGGCTTTTTGGTGGACAAAAAGCCAGGTTTAAAAACACTGGTCATCCGCGGTGAAATAACCGATGACAATTCCACCTTGGGCATACCGGAGGTATTGGTAAAATTATTGGATGAGAAAGGGGAGCTTATCAAAGAGACCTACTCTGCAAATGACGGAACATACAGACTGGAAGTGCCCTGGAGAACAAATGCAAGAATAGAAATTTCAAAGTCGCGCTATTCAGGATTTCTTCAAGAGTATAATGAAGCCGCTTTAGAAAAATTTCAAACAAATAACCTGGATGTTAAACTTTATCAGTTAGACGACCTTGTTCAGGAGAGAGAAGGGCAAACTGTTATAAAGATGAATAAATTCTTTTTTGTCCGGGGGAGTTCTAAAATGACTCCTGAAATTGCTACAGAATTGGATAAGGCCATAGCTGCTGTAGCGAAATTTCCCGAGCTTCAGTTACGAATAGAAGCACATACCGACAGCAGAGGGGGTAGCGCAACAAATTTCCGGATATCTCAGAGTAGGGCCAATACAATTAAAAAGTACCTGACAGATAATGGGATGCCCGAATCAAATATTCTTTATGCTATAGGGTATGGCGAAGACAAGATTACCAATAACTGCACTAATGGGGTATATTGTCTGGAATTGTTGCACAAACAAAATGAACGCCATCTGATCGTTGTTCTGAACTATAAACTCTTATACGATTAATTCAACACTTTTTAGTGTCATTTTCTAATAAGATTCCCAGATTACTTATATTTAGGAAATTGTTTTCCTATGGATAAACCATCAATTGCGCAACAGTATTGGAAAAAGAACTTGCAATATGTAGGTATCTTGCTGGGTGTTTGGTTTTTAGTTTCCTATGGTTTTGGGATTTTACTGAAAGACACTCTGGATAAAATACCGTTGGGCGGCTTTAAGTTAGGATTTTGGTTTGCCCAACAGGGTGCCATTTATGTCTTCGTAGTCCTTATTTTTATCTACGTACGATTAATGAACAAGCTGGATTCAAAATATGGTTTTGACAAATAGGTTGACCAGACCAAACTCACTATAAATTATGGATGTACAGACATGGACTTATGTCATTGTAGGGATAACTTTTGCTCTTTACATAGGCATTGCAATATGGTCCAGGGCAGGTTCTACTAAAGATTTTTACGTTGCCGGAGGTGGGGTCCCCCCTCTTGCTAATGGCTTGGCAACAGCGGCCGATTGGATGTCAGCGGCCTCCTTTCTTGGGATGGCCGGTCTTATTTCATTTAGTGGCTATGACGGTTCTGTTTATCTGATGGGATGGACCGGCGGTTATGTGCTACTGGCACTTTTATTGGCCCCTTACCTTCGAAAGTTTGGAAAATTTACAGTACCCGATTTTATTGGAGATCGGTACTATTCTAACGTTGCAAGAACGGTTGCGATTATTTGTGCCTTACTGGTCTCATTTACTTATGTTGCAGGTCAGATGCGAGGAGTTGGACTGGTATTCTCAAGATTCCTCGAGGTGCCCATCAATACCGGGGTAATTATAGGGATGATTATCGTTCTGTTTTATGCAGTTTTGGGAGGAATGAAAGGTATTACCTATACTCAGGTAGCCCAGTATTGCGTCTTGATCTTTGCCTTCATGGTTCCGGCAATTTTTATATCGATTCAAATGACCGGTAACCCCGTTCCACAATTGGGGATGGGGAGTGATGTTGTTGGCGAGAGTATTTCATTGTTAGACAAGTTGGATGGCTTATCCACTGATCTGGGGTTTGATCAGTACACCAACGGCTCCAAACCAATGATAGATATCTTCTTTATTACTGCGGCTCTAATGGTAGGGACCGCTGGTTTACCCCATGTTATTGTTAGGTTTTTTACAGTTCCAAGGGTAAAGGATGCTCGGAAATCTGCAGGTTATGCCTTGCTATTTATCGCCATTCTCTATACTACTGCACCCGCTATTGCCGTCTTCGCAAGGACCAATTTAATTGAGACTGTGAGCAATAAAGAATATGCAGATATGCCAGATTGGTTCTCGAAGTGGGAAACCACAGGACTAATAAAATTTAATGACAAAAATGGGGATGGTATTATCCAGTACGTGGGGGATGATCAAAAAAACGAGCTTACAGTTGATGCCGATATTATGGTATTGGCCAATCCTGAGATTGCAAAATTACCCAATTGGGTAATTGCCCTTGTTGCGGCAGGCGGATTGGCAGCAGCCTTATCTACAGCAGCGGGTTTATTATTGGTTATTTCTACCTCTATTTCGCATGACCTTATAAAGAAGCAGCTTCAACCGGATATTTCTGAAAGAGGGGAATTAATTGCGGCAAGGTTATCGGCTGTTGCTGCAGTTTGCGTTGCGGGCTACTTTGGAATTAACCCTCCGGATTTTGTTGCGGCCACAGTGGCCCTGGCCTTTGGCCTGGCAGCTGCATCTTTCTTTCCGGCCATAATTATGGGGATTTTTAATAAGAGAATGAATAAGGAAGGTGCTATCGCGGGTATGTTGGTCGGGATAATTTCTATGCTATTCTATATGCTTAAATTTAAGTTCGATATGTTTGGTGGAGGCAGCAAAGAGGATTGGTGGTTTGGGATTTCGCCTGAAGGTTTTGGAACAGTTGCAATGTTGCTTAACTTTATAGTTTCGATCCTTATTTCGAAATTTACACCAGATCCTCCGGAAGAAGTGCAGGAGATTGTAGAAACTATCAGAATTCCTAGTGGCGTTGAAAAAGCGCAATCACATTAAAAGTCAGTGCAATGAGTAATTACCACATTAAACATCTAGAAGAGTATTTCCAGGTATATCGTAAATCTGTTAGAGACCCAGAAGGATTTTGGGAAGAAATAGCGGAGGAGCATTTTGTCTGGAGAAAAAAATGGGATAACGTACTGAGTTGGGATTTTGAAAAACCTGAAGTAAAATGGTTTGATGGGGCCAAATTAAACATTACGGAGAATTGTTTGGATCGTCATATCCCTACCAGAGGAAATAAGACAGCTATAATATTTGAGCCTAATGACCCTAAGGAAGAGACCCAGCATATAACCTACCGTGAATTGCACCAGCAAGTAAGCAGAATGGCCAATGTGCTGAAAGAGCAGGGGGTAGGTAAAGGAGACAGGGTTTGTATTTACTTGCCAATGATCCCTGAACTGGCCATTGCACTCCTCGCTTGTGCCAGGATAGGCGCTATCCACTCAGTGGTATTTGCCGGATTTTCGTCTAATGCGCTCTCCACGAGAATTAATGATTGTGATTGCAAATTGGTAATAACTTCTGACGGATCTTACAGAGGAGGGAAAACCTTAGACTTAAAAGCCATAGTAGATGCTGCTATGGATGATTGCCCCGGAGTTAGCAAAGTATTAGTTGTAAAACGCACTGGAGGATCTGTTAACATGAAAGAAGGACGAGATCTTTGGTTACAACCGCTCCTAGATAATGCGTATGCTGATTGTAATGCAGAGATCATGGATGCAGAAGACCCGCTATTTATTTTGTATACCTCTGGCTCTACCGGGAAACCCAAGGGTATGGTACATAGCTGTGGGGGTTATATGGTATATACTGCGTATACGTTCAAGAATATTTTTCAGTATCGTGAAAATGATGTCTATTGGTGTACAGCGGATATCGGCTGGATTACCGGGCATTCTTATATTGTTTATGGTCCCCTGGCAAATGGAGCCACTACAGTAATGTTCGAAGGGGTGCCATCTTATCCGGATTACAGCAGGTTTTGGGAAGTTGTGGATAAGCATAAGGTTAACCAGTTCTATACCGCACCAACTGCGATCAGGGCATTGGCAAAAGAAGGACTGGAACATGTAGAAAAGCATGATCTCTCTTCCTTGAAAATTCTGGGAACGGTAGGCGAACCCATTAACGAGGAAGCCTGGCACTGGTATAATAATAATATTGGAAAGGGGAAAAGCCCTATTGTAGATACCTGGTGGCAAACGGAAACCGGAGGTGTCATGATTTCACCTATTCCGTACGTAACTCCAACAACTCCAACTTACGCCACCTTGCCATTTATTGGGATACAACCGACACTGATGGATGAAAAAGGAGAAGAAATAAAGGGCAATCAGGTAAGCGGAAGGTTGTGTATTAAGTTTCCCTGGCCCTCAATGGCGAGGACCATATGGGGAGACCATAAAAGATATCGTGAGACGTATTTTTCTGCCTATGACAACAAATATTTTACAGGTGACGGTGCTCTAAGGGATGCCGTTGGTTATTACAGGATCACCGGAAGGGTAGATGATGTTATTATTGTTTCGGGCCATAATCTGGGCACAGCGCCAATAGAAGATGCCATAAATGAGCATCCTGCAGTTGCTGAATCTGCAATAGTAGGGTTTCCTCACGATGTTAAAGGGAATGCACTTTACGGATTTGTGATATTAAAAGATATAGGGGAAAGCAGAGACAGGGATAATTTAAGGAAAGAGATCAATCAACAAATTACAGAACAGATAGGGCCCATAGCCAAACTGGATAAAATTCAGTTCGTATCCGGACTTCCCAAAACCCGAAGTGGAAAAATAATGAGAAGGATACTTAGGAAAATCGCTGGCAAAGACACGGATAATCTGGGGGACATCAGCACGCTGTTAAATCCGGAGGTAGTTACGGAAATAATGGATAATGCTATTCCGTAATCAATTAACAAATAACAATTAACAGTAAACAATAAGCAATTAGGTGTGTGCAATTGTTAATGAAACATTGTATGCACTAAAAGAGGACCATCCAGCAGTAATAGATGGCAAAAAACGAAAGGAATAAAATACCCGCATATGTCAGGTATTGCAATCCCTTTTTTGGTCTAAGAGCAGAAGGCAGATCATGACTCATTACGTTCTTCAGATTCATAAATCCTACCACCGGCGCCAATACAAAGGAAATAAAGGTAGCCAATGCTACCAATAGCCCCATATTTGCTCCAAAAGCTGAAAGTACCACAAAATTTACCAGGGCAAGGATAATAACTCCCGAGGCATAAAACCTTCTTCCGGAAAAGTTCTTGTCTTTAGGAGTAAGCAACCCCACAATGTCCAGACTTACCCTGGCGATTGCATCATGGGCGGTCATACAGGTACTGAACATAGTAGCAAAAGCCGATACTGCAATAAAAATGTATGCCCAGTTTCCTATATGTGTAGTAAATAATTGTACTACCTGATCGGCAAAAATAGTCGCATTACCACTTAGTTCGGTATTGGATCCATAGAGCGTCATCCAACCTATGACCAAAAAGAATATCGCCAGTAATGCGGTTAAAAAATAACCCGAATTAAACTCTTGCAGTGCCTCTTTTAAAGAGGGCTTGGTGCCGCTGATTTTGTATTTCTCCAGGCTCCAAAGACTCAGCCAACTACTGGCTTCTACCGCAGTCGGCATCCAGCCTATAAGACCTATTAGGAACAAAATGCCTACTTCGTTAAAAATTTCGGGACGTTCAAAATTGGCAACTGGGGTAATTTGCCCTTTAAATACAACCAGTGCGGTGGTCACCAATAGGGCAGTAAACAAAATGGATACCACAAATTTCAATGATGTTTCCAAAAACCTGTACCGCCCGATGATAAGGATAGTACTAATAAGTACAAACAGCCCCAAAGCAACAGTACTGACCCCTATGTTGGAAATGTCGAAAAGATTTATAAAGAGGCCGGCGGTAACAACATACAAGGCAGCGAGAATGGTGAAAGTCGTCACTAATGTAATAATCGCGTAAAGCCATAAATATCCTTTGCCCCTGTTTAAGTACCCCTCAATCAGACTTTTTCCTGTGACATTGGTATATCTGATACCAAATTCAAAAAAGGGATATTTAAATATATTGGCCAGAACAATCGGGATTACCATAATCCAGCCGTATTGAGCTCCGGCTTTAGTAGATAGAACAAGATGGGAAGTTCCTATGGCCATGCTGGCAAAAAGCAACCCGGGCCCCAGATTTTTTAATAGCGTTTTTAGTTGCGACATGGAAGGTTAAATTGAATTTCCGAAAATAACAATTTATTTCTTAGCCAGAGTTTAGAACATTTTATCTGCCATATTGCTATAACTAGTATTATTTATTCCCTTATTACTCAATTACCACTTTTTCGCCAAAGAATTTTGGCTGGGTATTTAGAACCAAATCTACAAATACCTTTACCCTGGCAAGATATTCTCTAAATTTAACTTTACGCCCTTGCTGTCCTTTTACGTCAACGGCGTTGAATCCAATGGCTGTCAGGCCTTTTTTACCAGCAATAAAGATGGCGCGTTTGTTATGGAATTTCTGCGAAATTACGGTGACACTATCCAATCCAAATATAACCTTTGCCCTGACCATAGAATCCAGGGTTCGGAAACCCGCATAGTCAAGGAAGATTTTCTCCCCCGGAATGCCCCCGGAAACAAGATCTTTTTTAAAAGTGGTAGGTTCGTTATAATATTTACTCCCATTATCACCACTGACCAGGACAAAATCTATTTTACCGGCTTTATATAAGGCAATTGTGGCATTTATTCTGTTGGCATAATAAGGATTGGCATGGCCACTCGAAAGCTTCTTTGAAGTACCCAGAACAAGGCCAACTTTATTTTTTGGAACACTATCGATATCGTTATAGGTCTTCCCATCTGCAGAAAACTCAATAATGAGATTGGAGAGCAAAACCATTAATACCGGGGTAATAATGGTAATCAGGAGTGCATAACGATATTTTTTCTTCATTTTATCTCAAATGGAAGATTAAAAGTAAACAACGGGGGGAATTTTTAATGCTTATCCCGTTAAGGATAAATTAAATTAGCATTCAGCAGGGGTTTTAACCATCCAGTGCCTGAATTCAGGTATACATCTCTGCAATTTCTGCCTTAAACTTCTCTCGTATAACCCGTCTCTTGAGTTTTAGTGTAGGGGTTAACTCTGCCTCGGAATTATCTTCGTGCACGGGTAACCAGGGAGAGGAAATAAGCCGGAATTTTTTAATTTGTTCAATATGATTAAACTCTGGATTATAAGAATCTAAAACCTTCTGATATTTGGCTAGCACCTTTTTATTCTGAATCATTTCATTAAGGGTAGTCCATGCTATCTTTTTATGCAAGCACCAGTTTTTAAGGGCTTCTTCTGCAGGGACTACCAGGGCAGAGACAAATTTTTGTTTGTCACCTATAACCATCATCTGCTCTATAAGAAAATCTTCTTTAATTCTATTTTCAATTGGAGCCGGGGCAACATATTTGCCTCCGGAAGTTTTTAAAAGTTCTTTCTTCCTGTCTGTTATCTTAAGAAATTCTCTGCCACCCGGGCCAATAACCATTTTGCCTATATCCCCTGTACAGAACCATTTCTTACCGTCAATTTCTTTGAATACCCGTGCGTTGATTTCAGGTTTCTTGTAGTATCCAACCATTACATTTGGCCCAAAAGCCAATATTTCACCTTCGTCTTCTTTGTAATTACCTGAACTTTTGTCTATAAATAGCTCCACCCCATTGACGGCATAACCTACGGTTCCTAATAAAGTGCCATTTGGTTCCATGGTATTACCGGTAAGGGTAGGTGAAGTTTCTGTCAGGCCATAGGCCTCTTTTATATTAATTCCTGCGGCACAAAAAACCCGTAAGATTTTTAAAGGACAAGGCGCTGCTCCGGTAACAATCATCCGAATGTTTCCACCCAGGGCCGCTCGCCATTTGCTAAAAATCAGTTTATCTGCAACAGACCATTTAATGTTGGCCAATAAAGAGCGTTTTTGACCAATTTCAAAATTATCGGTTAGCTTGAGTGCCCAAAAGAAAAGCTTTCTTTTACTACCTTCAAGAGACAAGCCCTTGTTGTAAATTGCTTCGTAAATCTTTTCGAGTAGTCTTGGCACAGTGGTAAAAATCACCGGTTTAACGCTGGCTAAATCACCTTCAGGACCACTGAGATTATCAGTGCCACAATGGTATACAGATGCTGCCTTATAACAGTAAACGAAAGAAACGGCACGCTCGTAAATATGGCACATTGGGAGGAAACTTAGAACTTTTTCACCCGGGTTTAAATTGACGACTTCTGAAGTTGCCACTACTACATGCATCACATTACTGTGTTTAAGCATCACACCCTTGGGATGGCCGGTTGTTCCTGAGGTGTATATAATGGTTACAAGATTGTCTCCTGTTATTGTATTTTTAATTCTTTCTACCTCTTTCAGCAGTGTTGTATCAAAAATATCTTCCCAGAATGGCCTGCCAGGGCTCTTATCGAAGGTATATATATGACTTAGCTCCGGTAGATTTATCTGAGCGGCAGATAGCTTATCAAAGAGATCAAGCCCTCCGCAGAAGGCTACTTTTACCTCTGCTTCGTTAAGAATATATTCGTATTCCCCTGAACTTATGGTGGGGTACATAGGGATACTAATTAAACCAGCCATTTGGATGGCATAATCCATAATAAGCCATTCCGGCCTGTTCTTGTAAGCTACAAGGGCTACTTTATCACCGGCTTGAAGCCCCAATTTAACGAGGCCTGAAGCTGCCTTTTCTGCACTGTCTACAAGTTCTTGTGTACTATAGGATTGCCATTGGCCGGAAGCATCCCTGGCACTTATTGCTTTTTGCAGCGGGTTCTGCTCCAACTGGTTGTAAAGGAGGTCGAAAAGTCTGGTCATTGGTTTGGTTATTGATAATCTCCTCTGAATTTACAAAATAATTCCAATTCCGGGTTACGAAATAATAGCTATTCGAACATCAGGCTAACGAATTCGGCTACACAAGCTGGCTTCTTACTATCCTTAATTTCTACCGTGCAGTGCCAGGTAATTTTAAGTCCATTACCTCTGTATTCTTCAATAGACTGCACAATACAATTGAGCCTTAGAAAGCTGTCTACGATAACCGGACTCGGAAACCGCACTTTATTGAGGCCGTAGTTAATTCCCATTTTAACCGAGTTGACTTTTAGCACATCTCCCAGGAGTTTCGATATTAGTGATACAGACATAAAACCATGGGCAATTGTCTTTTTAAAAGGGGAGTCCCTTTTGGCTTTTTCCACATCGGTATGTATCCATTGAAAATCTGTAGTGGCTTTGGCAAAGTCATTGATCATTTCCTGTGTAATCTGCATCCAATCTCCTAAGGGGAGCGACTTGCCTTCTAATTCGCGAAACTGTTTAAAATTTTCTAATTCTAACTTAGCCATAATTCCTTATTTAACGTGAGACTCCGCCATCTATGGTGAGGCAAATGCCCGAAATAAATTTGGCTTCGTCAGAGGCCAGGTAAAGATAACCATACGCTATATCTATGGGCTGAGCAACCGTTTTAAGTGGAATACTTGCCTTGATGGTTTCAAAATGTTCTTCAGGGATTTTCTTTACCATATCGGTCATCGTAAACCCCGGAGCTATGGCATTGGCCGTAATACCGTGTTTGCCAAACTCTACAGTCCATGTTTTAGACATTGCTATTACCCCGGCCTTGGTGGCGGCGTAATTGGTTTGTCCAAAATTACCTCTCAGGCCTACATTGGAAGCAGCACTTACAATTCTACCATATTTATTGCTCTTCATATAGGGTACTGCTGCCTGGGTGCAAATAAAAACACCTTTTAAATTGACATCAATAACAGCATCCCATTCTTCTTCACTCATTTTTTCGAGCGTACGGTCCCTGGTAATCCCTGCATTGTTAATCAGGATATCTATTTTACCGTGTTGATCATTGACTTGCTTAAAGAGTTGCTCTATTGCTGGCCTATCGGTCACTGATACAGCATGATATTCTGCTGTTCCTTTGTTATTGTTGATGCCGTCTGCCACCTCCTGGCCCTGAGCCAGAAGATCTACAATAATAACTGTTGCTCCCTCTTTGGCAAAAAGTTCTGATACTGCCTGTCCAATGCCCCGGGCACCGCCGGTGACAATCGCTACTTTGTTCTTTAATCTCATAGTATAATTACTGTGTTTATGTCATTAGCTTTTTAAGATATTTCTATTCTATTTCTACCACTAACTTCCCCTGAGCCTTTCTCTTCATCATAAATTCGAGCGCTTTTGAGGTATCCTCCAAGGGATATTTTTTATGGATGTGCGGGGTAAGTTTCCCTTCCTTATACCAATTCATTAATGTAAGTGTATTTTCCATATTTGCCTTTGGGTGGCGCATGGCAAAACCACCCCAGAAGACCCCAACGACGGATGCTCCTTTTAATAAAGGTAAATTCAATGGCATTTTAGGAATGCTGCCTGCAGCAAAACCCACTACCAGGTACCTGCCCTTCCAGGCTATTCCTCTGAAAGCTGCTTCGGAATAATCACCTCCAACAGGGTCATAAATCACATTTGCTCCTTTGTTCTTTGTAAGTGCTTTAATGGTAGTTTTTAAATCCTCCTTTTCGTAATTGATGGTCAGGTCTGCACCATAAGATGTGCATAACTCCAACTTTTCATCTGTAGATGCAGCGGCAATAACCGTGGCTCCCATTAGTTTCCCTAATTCAACTGCTGCCAGGCCCACCCCGCCTGAAGCTCCAAGTACAAGCAATGTTTCACCATTTTTTAGTTTTGCACGGTCTTTAAGGGCGTGAAATGAGGTGCCATAAGCCATCATAAATGATGCTGCAACAGCGTAATCCATATTTTTGGGCTTGCGGAAACAGGCATTGGAAGGAACCACTACTTCCTGGGCCAAAGCCCCAAACGGCACAAAACCAAATACCTCATCACCAGGTGAGAGATGTTTTACTTCATCTCCAACAGCGATAACGATACCCGCCAGATCGCTGCCGGGAGTAAATGGTAACTCCGGTTTAAATTGATATAATCCCTGAATAATCAAAGTATCGGGAAAATTCAACCCACAGGCTTTTACCCGCACCAGTACTTCTTTTGGCCCTGGTTTTGGACTTGCCAAATCTTCCAGCACTAAGAAAGAGGGAGGGCCATAAGCTTTACATAAAATCGCTTTCATAATTTACTCTTCAATTACTTTTAACACGAGCTTGCCTAGTTTTTCACCCGAAAACAGTCGGGTATACGTTTCCGGGAAGTTGGCTATCCCATCATAAACAGCCTCTTTGCTTTTGAGTTTTTGTTCGGCCATCCATTTGCCCATTTGGGCTGCTGCTTCGCCATACCTGTCTGCCCAATCAAAAACCACCATTCCCTGCATGCTTGCACGGTTTACCAATAAAGACAAATAATTGCTCGGGCCTTTTACCGCCGTGGTATTGTTGTATTGTGAGATGGCTCCACAGATAACCACTCTGGCGTGCATTCTTAACCTGCCCAGGGCAATATTAAGAATTTCACCTCCCACATTGTCAAAGTAGACATCCAGTCCTTTAGGACATTCTTCTTTTAGCCTGCTTTTTACATCTTCATTTTTATAATCAATAGCTGCATCAAATCCCAGTTCTTCCACTATATATTTACATTTATCAGCACCTCCGGCTATTCCAATTACAGTGCAGCCTTTAATTTTAGCAATCTGCCCTACAATACTACCTACAGCACCTGCCGCACCCGAGACTACTACGATATCACCCTCTTTTATTTTACCCACTTCCAGTATCCCAAAATAGGCGGTCATGCCGGGCATACCAAGGGTGCCAATGTAAGTAGGAAGGGGTGCTAACTTTGGATCTACCTGGTAATAACCTTTGCCATCGGACACGGTATATTGCTGTACACCGCCATTACCAGAGACGAAATCGCCAACTTTAAATTTCGGATGGTTCTTTGAATCTATTACCTCCCCTACAGAACCAGCCCGCATTACAGAACCTATTTCCATTGGGGCAATGTAAGACCTGACATTATTCATCCACCCTCTCATGGCCGGGTCCAGAGAAATATAATGCTGTCGAATTAATATTTCACCTTCTTTAATTTCTGGAATAGGGTTACTTACTAATGACCATGTCGAAGCATCTGCTTCGCCCACTGGTCTTTTAACAAATAGGAGTTGCTTATTCATAATTTATTTTTGTTTAGCAGCTTTATTTTTATTCGAAAAACTTTCTACATATGCTTCCAATTTGGTTCTTATTTCTGGTTTCCACCACAAAGTAGCTGCTTCTTTCAGGGAATTTTTGGCATCTAAATCCAGTTTATCCAACCAGTGTTTTCTGAGTTTGTTTTTGGTATTGCGCCATATTTGAGTATCTGCTTTAAGATAATGCTGCATCTTGTTCTCTGCTGCACTCAACACTTCTTCTAATGGCAGCAATTCATCTACGAGTCCTGCGGAGAGGGCCTCCGAAGCAGTTAGTAATTTCCCTTCCAGGATATACCTGCTGGCCAGGCCTTCACCCATCCAAAATGCATAAGCTTCTGTTAGATTTTGAGAAATCTGAATATTTACGGCGACCTCGTTGAGGCCAATACGATATTGATCTCCTGTGGCCATAAATCTGTTATCACAAGTTACGGCCAAAACACATCCTCCTGCCGGAGAATGGCCGGTTATTGCTGCTATTAGCGGTTTAGAAAACTGTACAAGTTCCAGGTACAGGCTACCAAAGGCCTCAAAAAAATCATTGATCTGGGTATGATCATAGCGGATTAATTCGATTAAATCCAAACCTGCAGAAAAATAATGTGGCTGACCGCTCAGGATAGCACCTTTTATAGCTGGATCATTCTCTATATCCTTAATTACCTGGCGAAGTTCCTGGACCATTTCGTAATTGATGGCATTGACCTTCCCGCGATGCATCTGTACGATGATATAATCCTGTCTTCTGGTAAGTTGTAATGTGTTCATCTCTTCTACTATTGTTCAACTAAATTAATGATGTTCCCCCATCCAGAATAATAGTCTGGCCGGTGATATATTTGGTTTTATCTGAAGCCAACCAGGCAATAGCCTCCGCAATTTCTGAAGCTTCCCCAAACCTGTCCATTGGGATCAGTTTTTTTAATGTATCGCCCATTTCAGGCTTGTTACCTATTAGCTTATCTAAAAGTGGAGATTGTGTATATCCCGGACAAATTGCATTGATTCTAATATTCTTGCGCCCATATTCTAATGCAGCAGATTTGGTCATTCCCACTACGGCAAATTTGCTGGCACTGTAAGACAGGTTGTATCCCGATGGCTTTAGACCAGCCAGGGAGGCTATATTGATAATATTTCCATAACCCTGTTTCATCATTTGCTGTAATGCCGTTTTCATGCAATAGAATACACCTGTCTGGTTTACGGCAATTACATTATGCCAATCTTCGTTGGTGTGTTCTGCAGTTTTTCTCTGGTGCTCTCCGCCAATTCCGGCATTATTTACCATAACGTCTATTTGGTTATGATCTGCTACTGTTTCGGAAACCAGCGCTGCTACTTCCGTGAATTGAGTAACATCTGTTTGTTTCGCCCAGGCCTGGCCACCAGATTTTGTTATTTCATTAACTACCGCTTCTACCTTGGACAGGTCTATATCTGATGCTATAACTTTTGCTCCCTGGGCAGATAATAGTTTAGCAGTGGCCGCTCCAATACCGCTCCCTGCTCCACTGACAATAATGACTTTATTATTTAATTCCATATGTCAGGCCTTAACTTTTTTAGAGCTATATGAGCTACTTAAAGGGTTAATTATCATGTTATTTATTATGATCATTAGTACAAGTCGTCTATTTTATTTTTTTGAATTGCCTGCCAGGCGGTTTGGCAACATAGGGCCGCTGTTTTGTTCAAATTTGCAAATCGCTTGTCGCTGGTATGCCCGTGTTTATATCGGTAATAAATTTGCTGTGCAATCACGGCGATTTTAAAAAGGCCATAGGCAAAATAGAATGTCAGGTGATCTACGTTTCTTCCACTCTTAAGTGCATATTGATGTACAATCTCTGTTCTTGACGGATTGCCTGGCATCATGGTAGGGGAGGGGAGACCGTGTTTTACAAAATCGGCATCATCGCTGGTGATCCAATACCCCAGAGAGGTACCCAGGTCCATGAGCGGATCTCCCAGGGTACACATTTCCCAATCCAGGATGGCGGCAACCTTACCCCATTGGTTATCGGTAAAAACGATATTGTCGTACTTAAAGTCGTTGTGAATAAGACTGTACTGATAGGCTTTTGGTTGATGTTCTTCCATCCAGGCCATTACCTTGTGAGCTGCGGTAACATCTTCGGTTGCAGCAGCAAGGTATTGCCTGCCCCAATTGGTTACTTGCCGTGCTACATATCCCTGAGGTTTGCCCAGATCGCCAAGGCGGGCTGCCTCATAGTCGAGCTGATGTAATGCTACAAAAGTATCTAACCAGGTATCTGAAATGGTTATAAATTCTGATGGAGTAATTTTAAGTTTGGCGGCCTCATTTGCCGTTAAAATTATGCCTTCCACTTTTTCCATAATATAGAAAGGTGCACCAATTATGTCCTTGTCTTCACAATGGACAAATACTTTTGGGGACTTATCAAAAACGCCTTTTAAATTGTCTAATACCTTAAATTCTCTTCCCATATCATGTCCCCTTTTGGGGGCAGAAAACGGGGGTCTTCGAAGTACATATTCTTTATTTTCAATTTTTAACAGGTAGGTCAGATTAGAATAGCCATTGTAAAATTGATGTACTTCAATTGGGCTGCTTGTTGCATCGATTAATTGATGCTCCAACAAATACTGCTTCAGGTTTTCTTCCTGAAGTTCTTCTCCTTCGAGCACAGTCCTGGTAAGATCTTTTGAAGCCATGGCCAAACTTATAAATACTTTTTAATAGTGTTTTTGCCTAACTGACTCAAATGAACTTCATCCGGGCCATCTGCCAGGCGCAAGGTTCTGGCCGAAGCATAAAAATGGGCCAGGGGGGTGTCACCACTGACTCCCTTACCGCCCATAATTTGTATGGCCCTGTCTATAACCCTTAAGGCCATATTTGGGGCAACTATTTTAATCATGGCAATAAGATCTTTGGCTTCTTTATTACCCACCTTATCCATTTTATCTGCAGCAGATAGTACCAATAGTCTGGCCTGCTGAATTTCACAGGCAGAATTTGCAATTTCCTGGCGAATACTGCTGTAGGTGTCCAGGGTTCTGCCAAACGGACTGCGCTCTGAGGCGCGTACAGACATTAGTTCGAGCGAACGTTGTGCCATCCCAATTAATCGCATACAGTGATGAATCCTACCTGGCCCCAGTCTCCCCTGAGCAATTTCAAAACCTTTGCCTTCAGTAAGGAGGAGGTTAGATTTAGGTACGCGTACCTGGTCTAATATTATTTCCGCATGGCCCTCCGGGGAGTCGTTGTAACCAAAAACGCTAAGCGGTCTTACTACCTTAAGACCAGGGGTGTCCATAGGTACTAAAATCATACTTTGTTGCAGGTGTCTTTGAGCGGTAAAATCTGTTTTGCCCATTACTATGCAGATTTTACAATGGGGGTCCATAGCGCCCGAAGACCACCATTTTCTACCCGTAATTACATACTCATCCCCATCTGCAACGATAGCAGTTTCAATATTGGTGGCATCGGAAGAAGCCACCTGGGGTTCTGTCATCAAAAATGCAGAGCGAATAGTGCCCTGCATCAGGGGTTGCAACCAATCTTTTTGCTGTTGTGGGCTACCATATTTGGCAAGCACTTCCATATTCCCGGTATCTGGTGGACTGCAATTAAAAATTTCTGAACACCAGAGTATTCTACCCATTATTTCAGCAAGAGGTGCGTATTCCAGATTGGAGAGCCCGGGGCTGAGTTCCCCATAGTTTTTGGGAAGAAATAGGTTCCATAATCCCGCATCTTTTGCTTTCTCTTTTAAACTTTCGAGGCCGGGCCATTTGGTCCAGGCGTTCTCAGGATTGTGGTGGAATGCATTTACTTCTTCCTCCACCGGGGCTATATGTGCAGCGATAAAACTCTTCAGTCTTTGCTGTAGTTGAATCGACTTCTCACTATAATCAAAATTCATATTCTTTTCGTTTACTTAATCATTGCATTATCCGGCAACCATATACCCTCCGTCTGCAGTATAGACTCCGCCAGTCATGTAAGAACCGGCTTCCGAGGCCAGGAGCATGACCAATCCGGCCATTTCTTCCGGGGCTGCAATTCTTTGTAGTGGCAGCGCCTTGGTAAATCTGTTTACCAAATTTTCATCAGCCCAAAGCCCTTCACTAAATTTTGTCTTTATAAGCCCGGGGCAAATTACATTAGCTCTAACTCCGTGGCGGCCCCATTCTTTAGCCTGATTTTTGGTTAGCATGATCAGAGCCGATTTGGTAGCGCTGTATAAGCCCAACCCAAATCCAGGCCGCAACCCTTCTACTGAGGATATATTAATAATACTACCCGCGCCTTGTTGCTTCATATGGGGTAATGCAAGATTGGAAAGTATCCAGGGGGCCTTAACATTTACCTCCATGATCTTGTCAAAAACCAACTCGTCAGAACCTTCTAAGGGGCCGTAATAAGGGTTTATGGCAGCATTGTTTACCAGGATGTCTATGCTCCCATAGGTTTCCAGAGTTTTATCAATTAATCTCTTACGTTGCTCAGCATCACCAATATGGCACTGAATGCCGGTGGCTTCTAAACCGGCATTTTTAAACTCTGCCGCTACTGCATCAACTGCCTCTTGCTTTCTGCTGCTGATCACTACTTTTGCCCCATTTTCTGCAAGACCCCTGGCAATAGACTTACCAATTCCCTTGCTAGAGCCTGTAATGATGGCCACTTTGCCGTTTAAATTAAATCTGGATGTAATGGTACTCATAGTTTTGTCGAATGAATTTTATAAAAAGGGATACACTTAACTTAGTTGAATATTTTATGGTCCCTATCAATGGTAAGGACTTCTTCATTAAGCAATATTTCTGCCAGGGCCGAGGTTTTTGACAGCTCGTATTTATAGTAAAACTTCATGGCGTGTATTTTACTGAGATAAAAATCCCTTGGATATTTATTGTCTTCTGCTTTCAGGGCATTTTTCGCATTTACGGCCATATCTAACCAAAGCCAACCAATAATTATGTTGCCAAAGAATTCCATAAATACCGTAGCGTCTGAAAGGAAGCGTTCATAGTTGCCTTTTTGTGCAAAGGGAATAAGAAATTTAAGCACTTGCTGTACCAATTCCAGTTTGTTTCCCAGGGTTTTGGCGTAAGACGCAAGCTCCTCATGGGCAGATGCTTGCTTAATAGTATCCATTATTTCTGCGGATAATAATTGTAAGCCAATACCATTATTCATGGTAACTTTCCTTCCCAACAGATCCAGAGACTGAATTCCTGTTGTCCCTTCATATATTGGGAAAATGCGAATATCCCTGTGATATTGCTGTAGAATAAAGTCGGAGCAAAAACCATAGCCACCAAGTACCTGAAGCCCGTTACTGACAGAAACAGATCCCATTTCTGAAGGATAGGTTTTGGCAATTGGGGTAAGCATTTCTAATAAGTTGTGATATTTTTCTCTTACTTCGGCGTCGGGATGTGTAACTGAAAGGTCTTGGTATTTGGATGAAAGAAGTACCAGACTCAAGGCACCTTCGGATATCACCTTTTGTAAAAGCAGCATTCGCTTTACGTCGGGATGGTTAATAATAAGGGTTTGTTCTTGTGAAACATCCTTTTTACCACTAGAGGTAAGACTTCTACCTTGAGGCCTTTCTTTTGCATAGGCGAGAGAAGCCTGATAAGCAGCCATGGCAATTGCCGCTGCACCGCGCCCCACTCCAATACGGGCTCCGTTCATCATCATGAACATATATTTTAATCCAAGATTGGCTTCCCCTACCAACCATCCTTCACAATCGTTTTTATCACCAAAAGATAAATGAGTAGTGCAATACCCTTTTTGACCCATTTTTTGAAAATCTCCCAGGGTGGCCACATCGTTGGAAATAAGATTTCCCTGGTCATCGGATCTGTTCTTGGGGACTACGAATAATGAAATTCCTTTGGTTCCTGCCGGGGCACCTTTTATCCGGGCCAGAACCAGGTGTACAATGTTTTCTACCCCCTGGTAATCCCCACCGGAAATAAATATCTTTTGACCGGAAATTTTATAGCTGTCGCCATCGGGTTCCGCAGTGGTTACTATATCTGACAGGGAGCTTCCCGCCTGAGGCTCTGTAAGGCACATGGTTCCGCCCCAGGCACCTGTCAGCATTTTTGGAACAAAAGTTTCCTTTAAATCCTCATTACCAAAATGCACAATTAATTCAGCAGCACCCAGGGTGAGTCCAATATATCCGGGCAAATGGTTATTTGCTGTCTCCTGTAAATATGTTGCTGCGGTAACTACCATACTTGGCATTTGCAGGCCGCCAACTTCATAATCAAAGAGAGCAGCAATAAGGCCCATTTCTCCACCCTTTTTCATATATTCTCTCACCTGGGGGTGTACTATAATTTCTCCATCCTCAAAATAGGCAGCATGGGCGTCCATTTCCTGGAAGTATGGGTAGAGTTCCTTATCCGAAAAATCTTTGGTGGCATTTATAAAAAGTTCCACAGATCCTAGATCATAGTCCTTAAAACGGGCCTGATCTAAAACTTCCTGGAGGTTATGCACATTATAAAGTAAAAATTTGAGGGTATCAATATCGATATACTGCCTAGCCATAGCACTTCCGGATTTTTATTAGGTCTTCTAAGATAACAGATAAAATGAAAGCAGGCTAGTAAAGGAGAAGAAATGCTTAAATCCTTAAAAAGGAGTACGTATGGCTTAAATGGATCCTGATAATTTCAAAATATACCACGGACTTACCAGCTTAAAGATCAATAAGCTGAACTGTATAATTATGAATAAAACGATAACATTTCGGAGATAAGATTTAGAGCCAATTATTTAATGGGTCTTACCATAATATCTTTGTAGAACACCACGCTTCCAGGATCGTGCCCCTGTAAGGCAAATGTGCCTCCCCGGAGAATTCTATGTTTATCACCATCACCTCTTTTTGGCTGTTCTGGTTGGGTGTAGTCTACCGTAACTACATCATTAATTTTAACTATGACGCGGTTGTCTTTAACTTTTATGTATTCTGTGTACCATTCGTTATCTGTGGCATAATTTTCCTTAACATCTACAATGCCGTATAAACTCCCTGTTCGTTTCCAATCTTGTTGAGAATTATTCACCTGTACTTCGTACCCATATGATGGCCACCCATCTTCCTGATATTCAGTGTGGAAGTAGATCCCTGAGTTGGCCCCGGGTTTGGTCATCACCTTTGCTTTGAATTCAAAGTTTCTGAAATTGTGCTCTTCCACGGCTCCCACATAAAATAAATGGGCCCTGGGACCAGCCACCTTAATCTGTCCGTCCACCACCGAAAAGGTGTCGGCGTTTTCACCTACTTTCCAACCATCCAGGCTCTTGCCATCGAACAGGGGTACCCATTCTGAGGTCTCCTGAGCACTGGAAGTAACCAATACAGTTAAGCAGAAAATTAATGAGAATAAGGATTTCAGTAAAGCTTTCATATCTAAGATCTTAAATTTATGGATAAGGTATAAAAAAAAGTACTTACCTAGACATTGGATGTTTTTGCCCCAACCTATCGATGAGAATGGTTTAAAACTTTAATAATTGTTGGCGATAGCTTAATTTGGTCCCAGAAACATTTGATATGAAATTAGACTACTATAAAATAGATCAAATTGTAGCCGGATATATGAACCGTTGGGGTATACCTGCCATTCGCTTTTCCTTTGCTATAATTTTCTTTTGGTTTGGTATCCTGAAGCCTTTGGGGGTATCCCCTGCCGAACCGCTGTTAAAAGCAACTGTGGCCTGGCTGCCTTTTATTGAACCTGAGGTATGGCTAAATCTGATCGGGTGGTGGGAAATGGTTATAGGATTGTGTTTTTTGTCTAAAATCACCACCAGGATTGCTATTCCTTTATTGTTCTTACAAATGTTTGGTACCTTTTTGCCCCTGATCTTCCTGCCGGAGACTACATTTCAGAACGGCAACTATTTAATGCCTACCATGGAGGGACAATATATAATCAAGAACCTGATGATTATTTCCGCTGCATTTGTCATTGGAGGTAGTTTCTATCAAAAACCCGCACAAGAAAAGTTGGCGGGATAAATTGTTCCTGAGTTAAACAATGGGTGAAGTAAGTTTAATCTTTTGTGTAGCGCAGCCCAATAAACAGTGAAAAGGTTATTTTAAGCCAATTTAGCCTTGTTTCTTTTAGTAGTAAAAGAAAGCGCTTTCTTTACTCTAGAATTACTTCTCTTATACAAACGAGCAACTTCAGTAGTAGTTTCTTTAACTTCTTCGTTAGTATCGGTTACAATACCCATTTCTATAGTAGCAACCTTAACTTCAGTTGTAGTATCCTGAGCCTGTGCAGCGAATCCGATAAGAAGAACAAAAATTAAAGTTATAAGCGTTTTCATGACTTGCGTTTTTATATAATAAAAACGCAGTTCAGCGTATCCTGGCGGGTTGTAAACCGTTCAAAACCCTTTATTTTTCGGTAACTGACAAATTCTGGGTTAAAGTGCAAAAAATGTCCGATAAACGTCGAATAGGGCAAAATCACTTTACCGAAATTAGCTGCAGTTTATCGGAGAGAATAGGGTTTCACCATGCTCTAAGAGCAGGGTTTTATAAGGATTTTACTGTTCTTAATCGGATTAAACGACACTTCATGGATAAACTTGAGCGGTAAACTTCTTAAACATATAGGTGAAGGAGGGTATGTTAAGGGATGAATAAGTAAAAAATAATGCAGGGTATCTGGCTTCTAAGGCTTACCAGTCATAGGGCCCACAATTCATCCGGTGACTTCCATTTTGTAGTAAACAGAACCATTTATAAACTTAGCATCGCCTTTACAACGCCAGTCTCCGGTTGTAACCAGGAATCAAAGTTCTTGATCATTTGTTCAAAAGGTACCTCATGGGTGATATAGGCCTCAGTAGGGAACTCGCCACCTTCCAACACCTCTTTTACCCTTAACATGTCTTCTATTGTGGCATTTCTACTACACATCAGGGTGGTTTCCCTGCTATGAATAAAAGGATGATTAAAACTCAGGTCTCCTTTATGATGGCCTACCAGTACATACCTGCCCCCGTGAGCCATGTATTGCACCCCGGATTCCAGGGCCTGCTTATTCCCTGTGGCATCTATTACCAGGGTAGGGAGTTCATTGTCATTGCACGCAAGAAGTGTTTCTAATGGATTTTCCAAAGCATTAACAAGATGTCTGACTCCAAAAGCAGATTTGGTGTACTCCAGACGCTGCCTGCTAACATCCATAGCAATGACATTGGCCCCATCAAGCTGTGCCAATTTTATAATTCCCAAACCAATAGGGCCGCAACCTACCACTAATACAGATTCTCCTTTTATAAGTTGTGCCCTTCTAAGGCTATGCGCTCCAATGGCCAGGGGTTCTACAATGGCAATCTCCTTATCTGTTAACTTTCCTGAAGGTAGCAGTATATCGGTAGGCAGGCTGATGATCTCCTGCATTCCACCGTCTGTATGTACACCCAAAACAGCTATATCTGTACAGCAATTGGTTTTTTCGTTTCTACAGGCTATGCATTTTCCACAACTTAGATAAGGCATAATTATTACCTTTTCTCCCACCTTCAGCCCCTGTGGATTATCTCCTATTTCTATTATTTCCGCCGCCAGTTCATGACCTAATATTCTGGGATAGGTAAAAAAGGACTGGTTGCCCTGGTAGGCATGAAGGTCTGTTCCGCAAATGCCTATTTTTGTAATGCGGAGCAATGCTTCCCCTTCTTTACGTTGAGGGAGACCTTTTTCTTCTAACAAGAAAGTTCCGGGTTCTTTACATACTATATACTTCATCTTCCTTTTAATCAATTAGTCCAAATACCCTTGGCAACCACAATGAAAGCTCCGGGAAATAGGTGATGATCAACAGTACCAGGGTCATTACGGCAAGTAAAGGCAACAGTGGCTTAATTACCCTGGTTACAGGAACTTTAGCCACACCGCTCCCTACAAAGAGCAAGGTGCCCACCGGCGGGGTACAGACTCCTATACACAAGTTTAGAACAATGATCATCCCAAACTGCACAGGATGCATCCCCAATGCAATAGCTACCGGGAGAAAAATGGGGGTAAAAATCAATACAGCGGGGGTCATATCCATAAAAGTACCCACTATGAGCAAAATAATATTGATCATCAGGAATATTAAAATTGGATTACTCACATTCTCTAATAAGGCTGAGGTTAGCAATTGTGGGATACCTTCAAAAGAAAACATCCATGACATGGCCATAGAGGTGGCAATAAGAAACATAACTATAGCCGTTGTTTTTGCACTGCGCAGTAATAAGGGTTTAAAATCACTGAATTTAAGTTCTTTATGTACAAATCCCAGGATTACGGCATAGACCACGGCAATGGCGGCCGCTTCGGTGGCTGTAAATACTCCGACTACAATACCGCCTACTACAATTATCAGGAGGGTTAAACTCAGTATTGCTCTTCTGAAATCCAGAAATAGTTTTTTAAATCCTACCCTTGGGGCTTTGGGCAATTTCATTCGCTTAGCATATACGTAGACCATAATCATCAGTGCAAGCCCTACTAATATTCCCGGAACATAACCAGCTACAAAAAGTGCCGCAACGGAGGCCGTTCCCCCACTGGCTAATGCAAAAATGATCAGTACATTGCTGGGAGGTATTAACAAACCCGTGGTTGAGGAACTAATATTTACTGCTGCACTGAATTCCCTGGGATAGCCTTCTTTCTCCATTTTATCTGTCAGGGTACTTCCTATGGCCGATGCTGCGGCCACTGCCGACCCTGAAATGGCGCCAAAGAGCATGGCGGCAATGATATTCACAAATGCGAGTCCGCCTGGGAGGCTGCCTATAAGTGATTTGGCAAAATCTATCAACCTTTTGGCGATACCTCCGGTATTCATAATCTCCCCGGCTAAAATAAAGAAGGGGATAGCCAGTAAGGCAAAATTATCAATGCCGGTAGTCATCCGTTGAGCAGCTGTGGTTGTGGCTGGTAAAAAGGCAATATTTATTATTAAAGTCAATGTCGTAGAAATGCCAATGGCATAGGCAACAGGAACCCCATAGGCCAACAGCCCGATGAAACTCAGAAAAAGAACTAGAATGCTTATTGTTTCAATACTCATCTTAAAAGTTTAGTTTCCTGATATTGTAAATTGAAAAAAATATGATCATCATACCCGAAATGGGTACAATGGCGTACACAAATCCCAGGGGAATTTGCAGGGCGGAGGAGATCTGGCCAAGTGTTAATGTGGTGTATACCAAATTACCACCTCCCAGAACCATAATAATCAATGCAAATAAGGCCATTAAGACCTGGATTACTTTTTGTCGTCTTACTTTCTTTGCTGCCGGGAGTTTTGACAACAGAAAATCCATAGACAGATGCCCGTCTTTACTTCCGTTAATGTAGGCCGCACCCAGCACAGTTAACCATATTAACGAAAACCGGGCAAACTCCTCAGTAAAAGAGCTAGACTGGCCCACAACATAGCGAGACACTACCTGCCATACTACGTCTATAACCAGCAAAGAGAAAATGATCACCAGGAGGGTTTCTATGGTCTTGTTTAAGGAAGTATAGATTTTTTCCATTAGTTAGCGTTTATTTGATCTATAATTGGTTTTAAGTCGGGATGCATTAGCAACTTCTCCATAATGGGTTTCGACTTTTTAATAAAGGGTGCTTTCTGCGGATAGATAAATTCTACTCCTTTTTCTTTGAGCATCTTCATATTTTCAACCACGGTTTCTTTCCAGAACTGCTTTTGTTTGGCAACACTCTGTTTGGCCGAATCGTCTAGCCAACCCTTTTCCTCATCTGATAATTGGTTCCAGAATTTTGTTCCGATCACCACTACATCCGGGACCATGGTATGCTCATCAAAAATGTAGTACTTGCATACTTCAAAATGGTTGGAGCTTACGAATGATGGAATGTTATTTTCTGCCCCGTCCACCACATTTTGTTGCAAGGCAGTATAGAGTTCTCCAAAGGCCATAGGGGTGGCTGCAGCGCCCAGGGTATTGGCCATATCCACAGACATTTGATCGTTTTGTACTCTTAACTTTAATCCGGCAAGATCATCAGGAGAATTTACCGGTCTGTCTTTGGTATAAAAACTCCTTGCACCCGCATCGTAGAAACAGATTCCACGCAAGAGATATTCAGTACCACTTGCCAGTAGTTGTTGGCCTACATCGCCTTCAAGGTTTTTAAAAAGGTGTTCACTATCCCGAAACAAGTAAGGGATAACCAGCACCTGATATTCCGGCGCAAAATTAGACAGGGCTGAGGCGCTTACCTTGGTCATGGCTATACTTCCTATCTGCAATAGTTCCAGGGTTTCTCTTTCCGAACCCAACTGCCCATCCGGAAATACTTTGATCTGCAATTTCCCACCGGAATTTTTAAGAAGGGCCTCTTGCATAATCAGAATCCCCTTGTGAACAGGATGTGAAGTGGGAAGTGAATGTGCAAAATAAAGCGTCTTTCTGTTTTTGTTGGCGGAACAAGACAATATCATTAAGGAAGTAAGGGCTATCAGGGCAAATGAAAAAACCCGTAGTAACCATTTCTGTTGAGTTAAATACTTCATTAATGTATGCTTTGCATCTTTTAAGTTAAGGTCGGACAGTGGCTTATTGATAATTAAAATAGTCTTTTGCGTTGTAATAACAAATGTCTTCTATTATTTGGCCAATCCAGTCCATGTCGTCAGGTAATTCTCCGTTCTCTATATCAGTGCCGAACAAATTACAAAGAATACGCCTGAAATATTCATGTCGTGGATAAGAAAGAAAACTTCGTGAATCTGTTAGCATACCAATAAAACAGCTGATAAGACCAATATTAGAAAGTGCATTTAATTGTTGGGTCATCCCATCTTTCTGGTCTAAAAACCACCAGGCAGATCCAAACTGGACTTTACCCTTTATACTACCATCATTAAAGTTCCCAATCATAGCTGCCATTACTTCATTGTCAGCAGGGTTTAGGTTGTAAATTATGGTTTTGGGAAGTACATTTTTACTGTCTAATTTATTTAGAAATGTGGATAGTTTCCTGGCCTGGGAGAAATCGCCTATAGAATCCCAGCCGGTATCTGGCCCAAGAAGCTGGTGCATTCTGCTATTGTTATTTCTTAAGGCTCCTAAATGATATTGCTGTACCCAGCTAAATTCGTGGTAGGTCTCTGAAAGGAAAAGGAGCATGGCACTCTGAAACTTTGCCACTTCTACAGTACTTATTTTTTGATTGCTTCTCTTTCTCTTAAAAATCGACTTTATTTCAGATGCCGTAAAATCTTCCGCATACAAATGCTCCAGCCCATGATCTGATAAGCTGCATCCATTTTCGTTAAAGAAGATAATTCTATTTCTAAGGGCCTCGCACAGGTCGTTATAAGAGCTAATTGTAATGCCAGTAACGTCTTCTAATTTGTCCAGGTAATCGTTATAGGATGCCGCCCCGATAAAAATGGCTTTATCTGGCCTGAAGGCCGTACCTACTTTGGTTTTAAAATTGCTCTTAGCAATTTTCCTGTGGTGTTCCAAAGTGTCTGTAGGGTCTTCAGTGGTACACAGCACTTCAACATTCATTTTGGTCAGCAAATTTTGACAGCTAAATTCGGGGCTGTTTAATTTTTCTGAAGTTTCACGATAAATGGCTTCGGCACTTTGAGTATTTAATGCATCTGAAATTCCAAAATACCTCTTCAACTCCAGGTGGGTCCAATGATATAATGGGTTTCTCATGGTATGGGGCACTGTATGTGCCCATTTTTGAAACTTTTCAAAATCACTGGCATTCCCGGTAATGTATTTTTCATCTATCCCCAAAGTCCGCATGGCCCTCCATTTGTAATGGTCTCCATTGATCCATATCTCGGTGATGTTGTTAAAGATCTTATTTTCCGCTATTTCTTCAGGGGGCAGATGGTTGTGATAATCTATAATCGGCATATTGGCCGCATGGTCATGATATAGCGTTTTCGCATACTTGTTATTTAATAAAAAATCATCATGAATGAATGTGCTTTTTTTGCCCATTGTATAGCTGGATTATGCCTGATGGTTGTTTTTTTCACTTCCTACCTTAAGCTACAAGATAAAAATAAATTTTAGATAACGTTAACGTTAACGGAATAATTTATTAAATTCGTTGGTACTCACATATACGGGCACCAATTGATATAAACCAGCAAGTTTTTGCACACAGATTTAATATAATTATGAAGAAAATTAAAATACAGTTTTTAGCGCTATTTCTTATAGGGAGTTGCGCAGTTACTGCCCAGGAAAACTGGGAAATGTTGTTTAACGGTAAAGACCTTTCCAACTTTCAGCAACTCAACGGGGACGCTTCTTATGAAATAAAGGATGGACAATTAATCGGAACATCAAAACTTGGTACTCCTAACAGTTTTATGGCTACAAAAAATACCTATGGGGATTTTATATTGGAGTTTGATGTATTTGTTGAGAACGGATTAAACTCCGGCGTGCAATTCAGAAGCCTTAGTATTCCAGAATATATGGATGGGAGGGTGCACGGCTACCAATGTGAAATAGAAACAAGCGACAGAAAATGGGCCGGGGGGGTATATGATGAAGCAAGAAGTGGCTGGCTTTATCCATTGTCCAGAAACCCTAAAGGCCAGAATGCATTTAAGCCTGGTCAGTGGAACCATTACAGAATTGAGGCCGTAGGTTCCTCTATTCGTACATGGATCAATGATGTACAATGTGCCAATTTGGTAGATGATACAACCGCTGAGGGCTTTATTGCCTTTCAGGTACACAGTATTCATGATGAAAGCTTAGAAGGTAAAATTGTGAAGTGGAAAAATATAAAAATCAGCACTACAAATCTGGAAGGTTCCAGAAAACAGCCAGACACGGAAGTTCCGGAAATAAGTTATTTAAAGAACAGGCTGACCGATAATGAAACTAGGAAAGGCTGGCGCTTGTTGTGGGATGGTACATCTACTCAGGGTTGGAGAGGTGCAAAACTCGATAAATTCCCGGAGAAAGGATGGGAAATAAATGACGGATTGCTTACCGTATTGTCTTCCGGGGGGTACGAATCTAGAAATGGGGGAGATATTGTCACTACGGGTGCCTTCAGCAATTTTGAGCTGAGTGTTGATTTTAGAATAACTGAAGGAGCCAATAGTGGTATTAAGTATTTTGTGGATGCCGAACTTAATAAAGGCGAAGGTTCTGCAATTGGCTTAGAGTTTCAGGTGTTGGACGACAAAAAACACCCAGATGCAAAAATGGGAAAGAACGGAAACAGGACAGTAGGCTCCTTGTACGATTTAATCAGGGCCGAAAATGATGATAGTTCCAGAGGGAAAAATTTTAAAGGAGTAGGCAAATGGAACAACGCACGCATAGTGGTTAGGGATGGACATGTAGAACACTGGCTGAATCAGGTAAAAGTGGTAGAGTTCAACAGGTTTAGTCAGATTTTCAAAGCGCTGGTAGAGAAGAGCAAATACGAAAAATGGGAGAATTTTGGACGGCTGCCTCAGGGCCTGATTTTACTCCAGGATCATGGGGATGAAGTATCTTTTAAAAATATTAAAATAAGGGAATTTTAAACTAATTATCATGGGCAAAAACAGACGCAGTTTTATTAAGAAATCGGCTTTGGCATCTGGCGGAATCGTATTAGGTGCAAATGCTATGAGTGCTAGTAGTTACAGGAAAATATTGGGTTCAAATGATCGTGTACGTGTTGGGATATCCGGGTTTTCCAATCGTGCAAAAGGAGCGCTAATACCTGCATTTAACGGACATTCAGAAAAGCAGAATTTTGAAATTGTCGGGGTTTCAGATATTTGGAATCGTCGTAGAGATGAAGGTGCAGCCTTTATTAAGGAAACCACTGGTAACAAAATAAAACAATGGGAAAATAACGAAGAAATGTATGCCCGGGATAAGATTGATGCCGTCATCATTTCAACAGCAGATTTTCAGCATGCCTTGCATACGGTACAGGCCGCTACTGCAAAAAAAGATGTGTATTGCGAAAAGCCTTTTGCAGAAACGATGGCTGATGCCCGGGTAGGCTTAAAGGCGGTAAAAGATTCGGGGATTGTATTTCAAATTGGATCTCAGAGAAGGAGTGGGGCCAATTACCATGCGGCAGATGAGTTTATTAAATCTGGTAAGTTTGGAGATATTGTAATGGTGGAAATGACCTGGAATGTGAACCAGCCCGGAAGATGGCGCCTGCCTAAATTAACAAGCGAAATCAGAGAATCGGATACGGATTGGAAACGGTATCAGATGAACCGGCCTCCGGCTGCCTGGGACCCCAGAAAATATTTGGAATATAGGTTATTCTGGCCGTATTCTTCCGGAATCCCTGGCCAATGGATGTCTCACCAAATAGATACTGTTCACTGGTTTTCTGGCCTGAATCATCCCAGAAGTGTAGCGGCCAATGGAGGGATATACCTATGGAAAGACGGTCGCAAAAACTTCGATACCATGTCTGCGGTATTCGATTACGGCCCGGCAGATGATATGAGTTCGGGTTTTCAGGTAACTTATTCTTCAAGATTTACCAATTCGGCCGGTGGCACCAAAGAAATTTATTATTCCAATGGCGGGGAGTTAAACCTGGATACCAATAAAGTTAGTGATAATGGAGGGCTCACGGAACGGTTTGCAAGCGCAATGGATATGCAACCCAATAGATTGGCAGCGTTTAATTTGTCTGAGAATGCCCCAAAAGTGGTTACCTCTGCAAATACGGGGGCAGATAACATGACCTCATTGCATATGCTGAATTGGATGGAATGTGTCAGAAGTCGCAATACTACAAATGGTCCGGTAGAAGCAGGATATAACCATTCTATTGCTAACATCATGACCACGGCAGCACTTAGGACCGGATTAAAAGCAACCTTTGATGAGACAACACAAGATGTGCTGGCGGGCGGAAAAGTATTTCAATATTAATAAAGTTGAAGATGTTGCGAAATTTAATATATAGTTGTTTAGTGGTTCTACTGCTTACCGTTTCTTGCAAAGACAAGAAAGCGGCATCCGAAAGTGAAATCGCTATTGAAAACCAAAAAGATCTTAGTCCCAGGATTGCTTTCGTCCATGACCCTGCCAGTAAGAAAGTAGCCGTAAAAATCAATGGCGAACTGTTTACCAATTATGTATATGATGGCCAAACCCCTAAACCTATATTGTACCCAATTCTCACCAAGAGTGGAAAGACGGTCACCAGGGGTTTTCCTTATCAGCCAAGGCCTAATGAGCGTATAGATCATCCTCATCATGTTGGTTTATGGTTGAATTATGGGGATGTTAATGGTTTGGATTTCTGGAATAATTCATATGCCATTCCAACGGAAGAAAAACATAAATACGGTACTATTTTCCACCAGGAAATAGTAGACCAGAATGAGGACGAAGGGATGCTTACCACTAAAGCACTCTGGCGTTCTCTTGATAGTGTTGATCTTTTGGAGGAAACAACACAGTATGTTTTTAATGAAACGGGAAATACCAGATACATAGACAGAATAACCACTTTAAAGGCACTGCAGGAGGTAGATTTTAAAGATAACAAAGAAGGTATGATAGCCATACGTGTTACCCGGGAACTGGAACTTCCTTCTGACCAGGCTGCAGTTTATACCGATGCAGAAGGCAATGTCACAACGGTTAAGGTTTTAAGCAATGAAGGGGTAAACGGCGATTATCTGGGGAGTGAAGGTCTAAGGGGTAATGAGGTCTGGGGAAGCAGGAATAAATGGGTAAAGCTCCAAGGGAGTATGGATGCCGAAACGGTTTCAATTACCATTATTGATCACAACAAGAATGTGGGCTTTCCTACTTACTGGCATGCCAGAGGGTATGGACTTTTTGCTGCAAACCCCTTAGGGCAGGCAATTTTTTCTGAAGGCAGGGAAAACTTAAATTTCAAATTAAAGAAAGGAGCATCTACCATTTTTAAGTACCGGATACTAGTGCACAATGGCTCCGAATTATCGGGGGATGAAATTGATCAGTTTTTTAAATCATTTAATCAGTAGGAGCAACGTAAAAACTTTGAAAATGAAACGTATTATTTTGGTAATCTGTATTTTGGGGTGTACGTCATCTGCTATGGCCCAGGCATCCGCAGGTAAAATGGAGACAATTTTTGATGGGGATAGTTTTGAGCACTGGCAGCTGCCTGAAAATAATATTTGGTGGAGCATGGAGGCAGGAGCACTTTGGGCTAAAAGCGATCCTGACCAGTTGGGGTCTATACTTTGGACCAAAGAGGAATACAACGATTTTGTAGTGCAATTAGACTTTAAGTTTGGGGAGGGTACAGTTGATTCCGGGATTTTTATGCGGGGTGATGACGAAAAAAACCCCCAGATTCAGATTGGGGAATCAGGATCTCTGAAACGAGATATGACCGCATCGCCCTATGTGCCAAAAATGGGTTATCCGGTAGAGGCCAATGGCATTGCAGAGCTATTGAAATGGGATCAGTGGAATACCATTAAGGCTATGGCAAAGGGAAATTCTTATAAAGTTTGGTTAAATGGCAAGGAAGTGATGAGCTACACCCTTAAAGATGCCAATTTAAAAGGCCCAATCGGACTGCAGCTTCATCCCAATCGCGAGATGTCTATACAGTTCAAAGATATACGCGTTAAGCGCCTGTAGTATTATCTATCAGACTGTCTAAATAGTTAGATTTTTAATTCAGATATGGGAATTAAACGAATAGCAAAATTGGCAAATGTATCTATTGGTACCGTAGACAGGGTATTGCATAAAAGATCCGGGGTAGCCAAGGAAACCGAAAAAAGGGTCCTTAAAATTATTGAGGAGACCGGCTATGTTAAGAATACTTCGGCAAGCCGGCTTAAGTTGGCCTCGGTTAAAAAAATACGGATGGCGGTTTTAATTCCCAGGGAGAATAATACACAGCAATGGAACTATTGGAGACTTCCAAAAGAAGGCATATTAAAGGCCGTTGAAGAGCTCAGTGAAATGGGTGTAGAGGTCGACTTTTATTCTTTTTTAAATTCCACTTCTTTTGCTGCCAGGGGTCATGAAATTTTCGCTGAGGATTATGACGCTCTGGTAACTGTCCCCTTTTTTAAGAAGGAGAGTAATGAATTACAGCAACTGGCTAAAGCCAAAGACATCCCGGTTGTTTTTTTGGATACGGAAATTGCCCTGGACGGCCCTGCAAATTTCATCCGTCAAAATTCGCATAATGCAGGTAGGGTAGCCGGAAGATTGCTGCATGGACTGGTGGGTAGCGAAGGCGATTATTTTATCGTAAACATTATCAATGACAAAGGGGTGCATGCCAGCGGACAGCAAAGGGAAGATGGATTCAGGGCATTTTTTAAATCGATCAACCAAAAGGTAAGTATTCAATCTATTCAACACGCGGTGGATGTTGCCCCTGTGTTTGTGGGGGAAATGATAGAAAAATTAAAGAAAGATGCCCCCAAAGGGATATTTGTGACCAATTCCAGAGCGCACCTGATTCCGCGGTTGCTTATGAGCCATGATGTGCGCAATGCCTTTGTTGTTGGTTTTGATTTAAATGAGAGAAATTTAATGTGTTTGCAGCGGGATGAGATTGATTTTCTGATTAATCAAAAGCCAGATTATCAGGGCTATGCTGCTATAAAGGGCTTGTTTAATTTTCTGACCAAAGAGGATGCATCTGCTCTCAATCTGCAAATCCCTGTGGAAATCATAGTAAAGGAAAATGCTCCGCAATTTTAAAGGCATTCATAAATACCCTGTACTTACTTAAACAAAATTTTACATGGTATATGGTTAGATAAATAGTTGCTCAATTGCTGGGCTAATACCCCTGCCCCAAAGTTTTACAATTACCACCACCCGGTTTTTGTCCCTTTCCATTATCACATCTGGTTGCATCGCCATTTCCATCCCAGCATCCGGCGGTATACCACCAGCCATCATACAATACATCTATTTTACTGAATGAAATGCCCTGACCTCTCGCTTTGGCATTAGTTGTCGAATTGGCCGTAAAAACTCTAATAAAAGCTCCATCTGAGGAGGTTGCTACGTTTAATTTTTCACCAGGAGCAACAATTACTGATTCACTGGTTTTTCCATTGCTCAAATTAATAAATTCACCCCCCTGGTTCATAAATATTAAATATTTGTCTTTATAATCACAGTTTGAATCCCCTGAATTATTAGAATTGTGAAGTGTGCCTTCAACCCAGCCTTGAGCCATTTTCATTCCCTTAGATGAATTACTTTCACCATTTTTACCTGTTTTTGCAGCCTTTTCTTTTTTTGCTTGTTCCTTTTTACGAATATCGTTCCTATCTGGGAATGCTGGTGGATCAATATCCTTTCTAAGATTTTCAAACCATTTGTGCATAGCCCTCCTAAATGCAGTGTCGATTTTATCATTGATTTCGCCGGGACCGTAATAATTATGCTCATCATCTACTGGAATATTTGGATTTACATTTTTACCTACGAGAACACCTTTTGAGTTGCGATTATAAGTTAGGTAGAGTTTTCCGTTTCGATCATATTTTTTCCAGCTGGTAATCTCTCCTTTCTCATTTATATGAAATTTCTCGAACATTATAAACTCTGTCTTGTTTTTTGAACTTTTTATTATTTCATCATGTTCCCAATTGTTTAGAAGGTCTTTTCGAAAGATTCTTTTCCCTATTAACCTACCATACTTATCAGCGTACTCACAAGTGTAAACCGTTCTGAGTCTTTGATCCGTAGTTTTTGTAATTATCTCGGTGCCTCCATTTTTTAAAGTGATTGTCTTGGTGAACTGGGCAGACACAAAAGCTGTTGTAAAAAAGAGAATAAAGATCAGAGCGTATTTTTTCATAACCGAAATATTAGGTGAATAATTATTTAAGCAATTCAATTGTGGGTGGGAATACCATTAGAATACATTCAATTTAATTAATAATATCTTAAAATACATTGTTTTCAATTATTTGAAATATTCACTTTGGCATAATTTATGTTTTCTCTATCTCACCATGTTATTTAAAATAAAGCATCTTCTGATTGCAGTAGGCACAGTCATTTTAGTCGGCCAAACGAGCTGTGGGTGCAAGAATAGAATTATTGAATCTACCGTAATTCATAATGGGTCACCAGACAGTTTAGGGGTCTTGAATTGGAAAAAATTAGATTGTGGTCTTTGGCTTTCCGAAAATGGAACTCTTGCTTTCAAAACAGAAACAAAAGATGTACAGGGGAACCTGAGTAACAGATTTATCACGGAGCTTTGCTGCGATGGGAAGACACTTAATGCAAGCATAGATACCACAACTTTCAAATATCTAGGCAGTACATTTTACAAAGACAAACATCATATTTACACCCATTTCACAATGGCGGATGGAGGTAACTTTTGGATACTAGAAGCGGCTGATGCAACTTCATTTGAGGTACTAGGTGATTGCTATGCAAAAGACAAAAACAACATCTATGATGGAAGGGCTAGAATATTGGATGGTGTAGATTATGACACTTTTATAACAATTAAAGGAATTGGTTGCTATGCCAAAGACAAAAATGGGTATTATTTTTGGAATGAATTAATTACTGAGGATCAGCTAAATACTCCTGAAATAATGGGCATAATAGAACAGCTGAGAGATTTATAGCATAAATATCTTATTGTCTAATACTATCTTAGTCAATAAGTTGTTTCACAAGATTCATTATTTCCGTCATTACTATTCCCATCATAACAATTAGTTGGAAACCGGCTACCATCACCACAACCAGTTCCAAACCACCATCCATTTGACGCTTCCATTCTTGCGAAAGCAACACCTGTACCTGATTCCTTAGCATTTGAATCTCCTGCAGTGCGAAAAGCCCTTAACCAAACACTTCCTGCGGGTACGGCAACTTCTAGTTTTTCACCGGGAGCGACTATTACATTTTCACTAATTATGCCCGTACTTAAGTTAAGGATGTCATTTTTATGGTGCATGAAGACCAGAGATCTTCCTTTGTCATCACAAGATCCGTCATTAGAGTTATATAATACACCTTCCACCCAACCATTCGGGATCTTAACTACCTTTGATGAATTGGTTACAGTATTGGTCTTTTTATTGTCAGCAATATCCTCTATTACTAATGTCTTGGTTGGTTGTTCTCCACTCAAATGCCATCTGAAAATAACATTCTCCTTAAATCCTTTTCCTCCATCCCGATTTACGCTGTATAAGCCAGAAATATGTTTGCGATTTCTTGACACTTCAATATTATGCAAATTCCCTTTTCGATCTAATGCTTTCTCACCCCATTCACCTTGCCATCTTTTGTCTTTATGATATAATTTAAAATATCCCCTTTTATTCTTAGAAAACCTACTTGGGTAGGACCCGCCATAAGAATTGCGCTCGCCATCATTGGCAAGCAAATTCATTTCCCCCCAACTTCCTCTCCATATTCCCGGGATAGGCAGGTTAATTTCGTCAGTTGCTTCTATGGAAGGTAGATTCTCTTTTTTAAAAGAATTCTCCTCATCTTTGGTAAAATTATCATTATCATACACATAGCGTAATTTATTGATTTGGGTTTTAGATATAGTAATACCTTTATCATTTTTACCTCTTAGGCCATAATCCAATGATAAATCGAGCCTTTTATTAGCGGGCAAATCCAATTCTATCATGTTTAACCTCCTGCCATTTACCAGAGAAGTTGCTATTGTCATATTCTGTTCAACTGTTATCAAATCAAAGTTATATCCAAAATCATGCGGATCTCCATTGCTATCAACTACCTCTAACTGAACTCTACCAAATGGCTCAACAACAACTAAACCAATTTTCTCTTTGGAAATTGGGTCTATCCTATGTGTTTTTTCATTTCCATTTACTCCAAAAATTTTGGTGGTATTTGAAATAAAAACTTTATCTGTTGTTTCATCTTCAATTATATCTACATCATAATAACCTGGAAATAGTTTAATTGCTAAATTGTCATCAGCCTTGCCTTCGTATAAGACTTTTTTGGGTCTATTTAATGGGTTGTCTTTTATTTGAATCTCAGCCGGATATCTTTTGCCAACACCATCATGGATAGCAATATTATATAATCTTGCATTACAATCTACAGATGGAACTTTAGAGTCGGTTAATTTTTGGATATAATCTTCTTGGGTGATTAAATTCTTATAGTAATTTAATCCTAACCCAAATGTGCGTGCTTCATCTATAATATCTTCTCTGGGTTCTCTATACCGTTTGACCATAATTGCCTCACAAAAAGTAGATGAATTTGTAATATGTCTTTGTATTTCTGTTTTTAATAAGATTATTTGATCGTATAATCTGCGTTTCAAAATATATCGCTGGTAATCCTGATTAATTATACTTTGATTTGCAATAAGGGCTTCATCTAAATCGCTAATGGCTTTCTTCATTCTTTGGCGTTCATTACTGGCCCATATATGCAATACCGAAGCGATTGCACCTAATAAATTAATCTTATACTGACTTATATCCACAAATTGCCCTGCTTGTGCTGCCCGTACAATTTCTTTATGAGCTAAAATCTTTTGCTCCAAGGCATCAATAGCTGCTTTCATTGCTGAATAGAAGTTAGACCAATTTTCATCTCCAGTAGCTTCAGTAATAGCATCGGTTCCACCATCTTGTAATATAACTTTAACAGTTATATTCAGCATATTTAGCATTGCATCCATCACATTTATAAGTGAATGCAGCCTGTTGATGAAATTTGGGGGTATAGGCCCTTTAAAAGACTCTGCGAATGTCTTCATAGATGCAACATCCAGGATTATGGAAGAGAATTGAGCAATACCATCTTTAATTATTAATCTGTTTTGTATTCTATTTTTTAAGTCTTCATTTGCTATAGTTTGCTTGAGGTTTTGATTCCAATTTGATTTAGACAGATCAATGGCCTTCATTAAAAGGCTTTCATATTGAACCAGATCCTCCTGAAAATTGTATAAGTAGGCGTGGTGTAATTCCAGGTTGGGGAAATCAACTTGTTCGCAATTGCAATCTATTTTAGCAAATGGAATGGCACTAAGTTGATTTCGTAGTTTTATAATTTCACTGATTTCGAAATAAAACTTTTTATCTAGAGTTAGGGTATCTAATTTAACAGCCAGATTGTCTTTTTTGGGTTGTGCTTTTGCGCTGCAGATTAGAAGGACAGATAATATTAGCAGGAAATATTTTTTCATAACTGAGTATTTGGTCGTTGGTAGGTGAAATAATTCAGGTATGCGTGGGGTGCTCCGCCAGAATCTTTTAAATAAATGTAATGAAAAATCTTTTTACTCAACTCTTTTCGAAGGATTACCAGAAATAACAGTTAGCATTTAAATTTTGGGCGAGATGATGCGGCTGGCCAGCTCTGCAGCTGGCTCCTCAAAAAACGTATACTTTACTTATGTTTGTCGGCCCTGGGGAAACAAAAAGGAATAAGAAGCAAATAGCTTTAGCGAGATTTGTCCAGCTCCGAGGGCCGTGAGTTCACACTAGAACATGTTGATAAAGAAAAACATATTACATGGAGTCCTTTAATAATTCCTATATTTAATGGTATAACCAGCCACTTCCTTTCCATGATCAACTTCTTTAGAAAAATCCGCAGGCAACTCTTAGACGATAACAAACCTGTAAAATATATAAGGTATGCTATTGGGGAGATACTGCTGGTGGTGATTGGGATATTAATTGCTTTACAGATTAACAACTGGAATGAGGCCAGGAAAGCCAGGAAAAGCGAAAACCAAATACTTGTTAGTCTGGCGGAAGATTTTGATGCCAATCTGGAATCTCTGGAGAAATCCCTGGTAGATATTCCCATATTAATTGAAAGATATAATATGGTTTTAGAACATGCCGGGCAGATAGACAAGGGATTAACCGATGCTATGAAGAACGATGTAATAAGTACAGGTTTTATTAAGACCAAAGTTATTGACGGCGCCTTAACTTCTGTGCTGGGAACCCAATTGGAGCTAATTACCAATGATTCCCTTAAAAAGCTGCTTACCTCTTATCCTTCAAAAATAAGAGACTTCAAAGAGTTGGAGGGCGACCTGGTTGAATATGTTATTAATACGCAAAGGCCCTCAATCCGGTCTTATTTAACCTTATCCAATTTTTTATTAAATGAACCAAGATTTGATGAGTTTAAGAAGAATGTTGAGCCATCAGATTATGAAGGCCTTCTTAGGGATCGGGTGTATCTAAATGTGGTGATTGGCATCAGAACTATTAATACTGATTTATTGAGCAGGTGTATAGAATTGCACAAGAATACAAAGCAGATAAAGGCCATCCTTGAAAATGAAATACTGAAATAGCAGCCGCCTTAAACAGTAGCTTTTTGTTTTTATCAAGATCCCATGATAATTGTTCGAAAAACCGTAATTTAAAAAACAAAATTGTTCAGATGAGCAGAAGAAAATTCATTAAAAATGTAAGTGCCGCCTCCCTTGCCACAGCCGTTCCTCTGAGTCAGGTTTCGGCTCAGAATTCAATAAAAGATAAGGATATTGTCAATGTAGGTCTTATTGGAGTAAGAGGAATGGGGTGGGCCAACCTTAGTTCTTTTCTTAAAAACAAGGGAACAGCATGCATTGCACTTTGTGATGTGGACAGCGATTTGTTAGAAAAACGTGCAAAGGAAATAGAATCTAAATCTGGTCAACGGCCCAAAACGTTTAATGACCATCGCAAATTTTTAAAAATTAAAGATTTGGATGCCGTCTTTATAGGTACTCCGGATCATTGGCACTGTATTCAGATGATAGAGGCCTGTGCCGCAGGGAAAGATGTATATGTAGAGAAACCAATAGCCAATAGTATTCACGAGGCAGATTTAATGGTAAAAGCAGTACGCAAGTACAAGAGGGTAGTGCAGGTAGGGCAATGGCAAAGAAGCGACCCCCACTGGCATGCGGCCTTTGAATATTTAGATTCCGGTGCCCTGGGTAAGATACGGCAGGTGAAAGCCTGGGCCAATGTAAATTACGGTCGCGGTTTTGATGTGGTGGCCGATGCCGAAGCTCCCCAGGGAGTGGATTACGACAGATGGCTGGGGCCGGCACCAAAAAGACCTTTTAATAAAAATAGGTTTCATGGTACTTTTAGGTATTTCTGGGATTATGCAGGGGGTCTAATGACCGACTGGGGCGTGCATATGCTGGATATGGTTTTACTTGGCATGAATGCCACTGCGCCTAAATCTGTAGTAGCCATTGGCGGCAAAATTGCTTTTCCAAACAATGCAGCGGAGACACCGGATACCTTAACTACGGTCTATGATTTTGGGGATTTCAGCTTTATTTGGGAACAATTTATGGGCATGGGTACCTCCCCATACTTAGAAGAATCTGGGGAGCCCGGAGTGGCTTTTATTGGTGAGAATGGCATTTTAGCCATCAACAGGGCCAGCTGGAAAGTGTTACCATTGCAACATGATGGTAAATACCTCACCGAAGTGTTACCCCCTCGAAAGAGCAGGGCCAGCGGCCTGGATGCCCACACCAAGAATTTCCTGGAATGTATCAAGAATCGGAAGGATCCCAATTGTACCATTGAAATGGGAAGAAATGCTGCTCTGGTGGCCCATTTAGGGAATATCGCCTACCGAACGGCGAAAAAGCTGAATTGGGATGATGTAAAGGGAATAATATCAAACGACCCTGAAGCCAATGCCTACATAAAACCAGAATACAGAGCACCCTGGCAATTGTGGGAGGGTTAGGTGTTTTATGGAGAATGGGATTTTTCCCGGATATTGCCGGGAGGATTCCCAGAAATAGCATTGCCTCAGGTTGCGTTTCGCTTTTTTGACAAAAAAACGAGCGACTTACATCAGCTAAATTTTACCTTTAAATTTCAATGCTCTAATCTTCTTGTTTTTTAAAAATCATCTTCTGGATCCATATCGAAGATTTCCTGAATTTCCACACTGGCTGTGGAGGCAGGGCCGCGCATGCGTAACTGATTGAAGATATTCAGCTTAAAAAGTCTGATGGCAATCACCCCGGTTTCGCCGATTGATTCAAAGGTACTGTTGTTAGAGGAGGTTGTTTCAATTGAACCGTTGACTTTACCTGCGTCAATTTCCTTTAAAATATTAGCATTGGCATTTATGGCAAACTCTGTTCCGGCTTCCCTTGCGCAGACAATAAGGCAGTTTTTTGCCGTATAAGCCGCAGAGACCACCTTGAATTTGTTTTTCCAGTCAGATTTTGATGCCAGCACATTAGCTACACTTTCTATATTCTGGAGTTGATCTACCCCAACTTCACTGGCTTTGACAACCACAGAATCACTTTTGTTAAAAGCAAATTTAAGCGACGCATTTGCTTCCCCTAAGGCCTCAAAGGAATTGGTAGTATTACCACCGGCGTCTAGTTTAAAGGTTTTTGTCCCCTCTGAAGTGAAATTGATTTTGGTGGGAGATCCAATAGCAATCTTAAGCTCAATACCGGGATATTTGTCCGTGATATTCCCTATAGATCTGAAAACCCCGTCTTCAAAAAATCCGTAATCCCCTATTTTCAATGTATTGGAAACAGGTAACCAGGCCGCATTGGTTCCTAATTCTCTTTTAATTGCCTTTTGAAAACTTTTCGCTAATCCACTCATTGGTAAAGAATATTAAATTGTGATTAGAAATAAAAATCTGATTCAAGTGTAAAAAGATCAATTCTAACCTTTAGGCTTGCTTTTGGAATATAGGAAAAATCCTCTTAATTAAATTCAGTGGCAGCTACTAATTGGGTATTTAGTGAAAAACCCAGCGTACAAGAATTAGCTCCTTCGTCGCTGAGTCTCCGTTAGAACGAAATCAAAAATAAATTAAACATGATGCGAACAAAGTACAGATTGGATGAAGTTGACTCCTGAGTATACAAGAAACTATGCCTTTGGCGATTTCACTTTCTCTTTTAAATAATCATTAACTCTCAATCCAAGTTGAAAATAATACTTTTTATAATCGACTATTGTTTCTAATAATAAACGAGACATTCATCATGTGAAATAATATCAGTAAATTGATGTACGGACTATAAGAGACATATCAAAGGTCGACATGATTTATTATGAAGTACAATGCTTTCATTTCATACTCTCACGAAGCGGATAATAAGTTTGCGCCAGCGCTACAGACTGCATTGCAAAAGTTTGCCAAACCCTGGTACAAAAAGCGAAACCTTGAAATTTTTAGAGATGAATCCAGTCTTTCAGCTTCTCCTCATCTCTGGGACAACATTACCAAGGCGTTAGACCAGTCTGAATACCTTATACTTTTAGCATCACCTCAGTCGGAAAAGTCAGAATGGGTAAATAAAGAAGTTGAATACTGGCTAGAACATAAACCTAAAGATAAAGCTGTCAAAACTATTTTAATAGCATTGACTGAAGGCGAAATGATTTGGGATAACGCAAATAATTGTTATCAAAATCCAGATAATAATTCACTACCTCCAGTACTTGATGATAAGTTTAAATTAGAACCATTTTATATTGACCTCCGCCAATCCAAAACAGAAGAAGACTTATCTTTAAATAATCCCATTTTTAATAAGGAGGTACTAAAGGTAGCGGCTAAACTACACAATAAGACACCTAATGACTTGGCAAGTGAAGAAGTTACAACACATCGCAAAATGATGGTTCTTAGAAATACCATCTTTATTTCACTTTGCTTTCTCCTAATCGCTACGTTTATATTTTATAAACGTGCAGAGAGTAATCGCAAAGAGGCCGAAGCTAATTATCTCAATTCAGAAGTCAACAGGCAAAAGTATGAGGATCCAACGCTGGCCTTGAGATTAGCAGAAAATGCAATGAAAATAAATAATTCAGACGATCCTTATAGAGACGCCCTTAAAATATATCGGGAAAATAATTTTTATAACATTGTCTCAAAAGAAACAAATTTTATTCAGTCGGTAGCCTTTTCGCCAGATGGCCAAAACATCTTAACGGGATCATTGGAAAATGATGCTCATTTATGGGATTTAAACGGAAAATTGATTCAAATTTTTAAAGGGCATACCGGTCCAATATCTTCCGTGGCTTTCTCATCACAAGGAGACAAGATTCTTACAGCTTCCCAGGACAGCACAGCAAGATTGTGGAAATTAAATGGAGAATCCATTCAAGAATTTGTAGGGCATTCTGCCGCTGTACGTTCGGCAGTATTTTCACCAGATGGGACTAAAATACTAACCGGATCTGACGATGCTACAGCAAGATTGTGGGATTTGAATGGAAATGAAATTTGGCCATCTTCGTCTCTAGAAAATTTATTACCGTTTTATATTAGTCATTCTGGGCAAATTATGTCAGTTGCTTTTTCACCAGAGGGGGATAAAATATTAATTGGAACATTGTTCAATGAAGTCTACTTGTGGGAATTAAATGGACAATGGATGCGAAAAATTGGAAGTCATTCCAATGCGATTTGGGATGTATCTTTTTCACCAGATGGAAAAAAAATATTAGTAGGTTCTTCTGAGAAAATAGCCAGCTTATGGGATTTAAATGGCAATTTGATACGTAAATTTGAAGGACACACGGACAATGTCACTTCAGTAACCTTTTCAAGGGAAGGAGACAGTATTCTTACGGGTTCAATAGATAGGACAGCACGTTTGTGGAATTTGAAAGGTGAACTACTACAAGAGTTTAAGGGGCATACAGCTCCAATTTCATCCGTCGCTTTTGCTCCCATTGGAAATTTCATTCTTACCGGGTCTCACGACATGACTTCGCGCTTATGGGAATTGAAAAAAGATTTACTTCAGGAGTTTTCTGGTCACAATGATTTTATCTCTTCTTTAGCCTTTTCACGAGATGGAGCGACTATTCTAACTGGGTCAAGAGACCGCACTGCTCGTTTATGGGATTTAGAAGGCAATTTACTTCAAAAATATGAGGGTCATAATGGTTGGGTGATTTCAGCAGCTTTTTCACAAGATGGCAAAAATATTATAACGGGCTCCTTGGATAATACGGCCAAAATATGGGATTTAAATGGAGATGTTATAAAAGAATTTAAAGTTACCAAAGATTCAATTTCTGCCATGGCTTTTTCACCCGATCGAAAAACCATTCTCACTGGTCATTCGGATCTAACAGCTAGATTATGGGATTGGAACGGTGGACTGATTCGAGAATTTGCAAACCATGAGGGTGTAGTCCGAGGAGTAGCTTTTGCAACTGAGGGAAACAAGATATTAACCGTTTCTGAAACTTCGGTACGTTTATGGGACATTGGTGGAGAATTGAAACAAGGGATTACGCATTATCATAGTATGCCGATTGAATTCGCTATATTTTCCCCAGATGGTAATTCAATTCTAACATGTTCATACGATGGGATTGTGAATTTATGGGATTTGAATACTGATGATGTGCGTGAAATAATTAATTCTAATGATCCAGTTACTTCTTTAGCTTTTTCACCAAATGGAAATTCAATATTAATTGGCTCATTATCCTATACGCGATTACGGGATTTGAATGGAAATATATTACAAGAATTTATGGGTCATAACGAAGCAATATTTGCTGTGGCATTCTCTACTAACGGAACAATTATTAGTGGCTCTGGAGATGGAAACACTGGAAAGGGAACTGCCCGTTTATACCAGGTAGTCAAGCCTATGGAAGATTTTCTAAAAAATAACAAGATTGCGCCCTTGTCCAGCGCTCAGAAACTGAAGTATAAGATAAAAAATAATTAGTGTTGACTAATTAAGTCTTTTAAAATGATGTAAAATTTAATCATTATTTACCAATTAAAAAGGCCAAGAAGTGAAACCAATAAGTGACAATTCTGATAATTCAACGGGCATATAAGAATTTATTTAAAGATTAATCCAGTGTTTATCAAAAAACAAATGTGATTAATTTCGTCTCAAAGGATGCATGTAAGGGAAGAGGTTATACAGTTTTACCTGGAACTATCCAATAATCCCCCCGGTCATCTGATTTTATCGTTAAGTCTTTCCTCTCAGAAGCTTGAACTCCTTCGTGTATTATTTTGAAAATATCGGTTATAATATCTAAACTTTCTGCGAAGTATGAATGTCCGAGAAGTCCTGTATTGACGTCTGAAGCATCAATAGTTTCAATCCCCTTAAGCACTAATAATTTCTCTCCTGAATCACCTGCACGAGGATAGCCATGAACTTTCTTCGAGGCTATGAGTGCTAAGTCATTTGAAGAGGCATATAAGGTTATATGAGATTTGGATTTAAGCATTGCGGGAGCAATTTGATTTTTGAATACATCTGCATCTATGTCCGGAGCTGTCAAAATTACTTTTTTAAATTTCTTACTTACCACTTTCTTATGGTTATTGCTTAAATCAGCAAACGCTCTGGTTAAGGCTCGATTGCCCATGCTGTGGGCAATTAAATGGATAGTCTTGGCAGTTGATTTATGCATAATGTCATTCAGGAAATTTTGTAAATGGGGTTGGGTCCATTCGATATTTGCTTCATCCATTGTATACGAAGCCATTAATCCATTAGAGGGCCAACTGTACATAATTGGTGCGCCATTGAAATTAAGATCAAAGGCAATTTGTGCGGTACGTTTTGCGGCCTCTGCGAATGTCACATTATATCCATGAACAAATACAAAAGCTTCTTCCTTTTTCCTGGATTGAATGGCCACATTCATTTCATGAAAAAATGTATCTTTTGAACTCTCTTGTACTTTTTTCAAGACAATATGTTTTTCAGGATTAGAAGTAAATTCGAATTTCCACCATTTAGGAGCTTCTATTTTCCCTACCTCATGATTTGATGGGATACTAACTTTACAAATGCCATATTGAAGAGGTTCTTGATTACTATCTGCTAAGTTATTTCTCTCCCCACCATATTTCTTAGTAGGTTTTGAATGCCCCGTTTTTTTTCTATCAGTAGCATAGAATACATCAATTGTTGTGAATTTTTTTGCATTTGACTGCTCACCAATATTTTTACTCTTGGAATTAGTTTTTAGACCATTACCTGTCGTTAGAGAATCCACTGATTCCCTCTGTTGGTCTTCAATCCTATTGCCTTGCATTTTAATTATGCTCCTCGATTTATTGGATCCTTCCGGACCATCCGATCCAACTATACCAAAATCCCCTAAATTATAATTGCTGCCAATTTGAATATTTCCTTTGCTTATTATATCCTTAGAAATATTATCTCTTTGTGCTTTAATATTTGTGTCTTCAAATATTAAAACACCTGATTGTGTCATCCTTATTTTAGGATTTGGCTTTTTAGATTCTTTAATCCACCACTCTAGTTCCTGCGTAAATCGTGTAACTGCTTCTGCCCTTTTGATCATAGCCAACCTTAACTCTTCTCTAAGATTAGGAGAATCGGGTTCCTCTTCTAACTTCGTAATGAGTCCAACATATTCTCCTCTTTCCAACCATGTATAAATCCATCTTACAGAATCGGAAACAAAGTTGTTAGGAGCTGAATCTACATCAGGCACCTCCTTGTTCTCTGAAATAGTAATGACAACTAATTCAAGGGCTATGGTGATTAGTTCCATATATTTTATATCTAGTGTTAAGAAAGTACATGAAGATACTATTTTATCCCTGTATTATAGATACCTCTAAAACCTTATCCTTAATTTACAAGATGTAAAAAAATAATAAGATTTATCATTACTCTCTATCAATACAATGCTTTCAGAAGATGAGCAATGGGATACCGTATTTGCCAAAGGCAAGTTCCTTGATATTTATACCAACGGCAATATAAAGTTTGTTCTCTATGCTATAGAGCAGTTCTATTTTGAGGTTAAATGGGATATTGAAAAGGACGAGATAATCGGTACGGTCGCTTTTAAATATGGTCAGGCATTGGCAACCTGATATTATATCCGAATCCTGCGATCAGCAAAGTAACGGTTTCCATGGAGAATCCGGATGTGGCCATCCAGGGTATTATGATTCACGATGTTCAGGGAAGAGTCCTGGTGAACCAAAGCACACCAGAATTGTCTAAGGGAGACACTTATATCATGACTACCACCGAATTACCGGCTGGGGTATATTATATGAGTGTTATCAATGATACGGGTGTTGTAGGCAAAGTACCCTTAGTGGTCAGAAAATAGAAAAAAAGCCCCTTGAACGAGGGGCTTTTTTATTGGCTGATGCCTAAGTTCGTTGAAGTACTTTTTTGGTTCTTCTTTTAGTTCTTTAACAGATGACAAAATGTACGACCAAATAGCATTTCTACCATCAATTAAATCCAAAATCGTAAAACACGGCTTATTTGATTTTGATACCAAGATATTTCCAGATTTATGGAACAATATGTCTGGTAAAGATTTTCGGGCTTATTTAAGGTATTACATTTCTGATCATAGACCTTTGTGGATGCAGTTGGAGTTTTAAAGGGACAAAGAGAAATTGGTCTTGATCTTAGAGGCTACATTTTCGCCAAAATTAGCAAGACAGACTGGGGATTTATCTACGAAGTCGAGCACACTGGACACATACACTACGAAGTGTTCAAAAAACGCCTAAATCGCCGTTTTGGCAACGTCAGTTATCCAACAGATAAAGCCTTTGGTATTTGGGATTGGAGTATTACTTATGTCTTATGATTTAGTTAATGACCTAATTCTGAATTGAAGGATTATAGATATTATCCCTATAATTTATAGCCTCTTCTAATGAGTTAAAAATTCGAATTTCAACATCATCATATAAAGCTTTTGTGCCATCAGGATCGTCTCCGACTTGTGCTTGCTGTGATAAGAATAAGCGTATTCTATCCACATTAGGGAGTATCTCGTATATGCCGCTTCTTTCTTGCCATATTCCTGCTGGGGCATCGTGCCACAAATCCTGACCTTGCATATATGCCTCTATAAATGTGTCTCCTGACATTTGGTATCCATATAGCGAAGGATGTCTAGTTATTGAACCTGACACTTCGTCTTCAACCCATAAATTACCAATTAAAAGAATGTATTTACTCTGATTTCCACTTCCTATTAGAACATCTTGAAATAGATATGAAGCATTGTCCACTATATCTTTGGTGAAAAATACATTTTGACCAGAGTATGATTCTGTGCCAGAATCTCCAAATACTATCCAATTCTGAGTGCCCTGATCTGCACTGCCATTTGTAAGAAGATTTGTAGAAGTATTTATTGGACAGCCATTTATATCAACAGAGGTGCCAATTTGGGTTCCAGGACATAGATCATTCTCATTTAAAACACCATCCCCATCTTGGTCAGGATCAGACGAGTTATTACAATCAAGGGAAACTAATACTCCAGGATCTAGAGCAAAATTTCCATATCCATTATTCTCCGCTAACTCAAGTTGTTCCTGATTTACTTGTACACAGGTTAAATTGTTATTTAATGCTACAGTTCCCGCTGTGGGGTGAGCAGCAGAAATGTCGAGTGAGGTCAACCTATTGTTTCTTACATCCAACCTTAGCAAACTTGTCGCATTTGATAAGTCCATAGCTTCTAGCTCATTACTTTGGCCAACAATGGTGTTCATTGAAGAGGTGGCCACGAAATTCAAAACACGATTAGAGCTGAAATATACTCTTTGAATGCTTGGGTTACTCGAGAAGTCTAAAGAGCTTATGTTATTATGGTCTATACGTACTGCCTCAAGAATTGGATTGTTATATATATCTAGAGTAGTTAAACTATTATTGCTCAAATCAACCCCTCTTAGCGCTACATTATTGCTTAAATCAATAGTTGAAAGATTATTATTAATTATTTCCAGTGCGTCTAGATTAATATTATTACCAAGGTCTATACTTGTCAATTCATTGTCATTAGCTTCTAATGTTCTTAGGGCTACAAAAGCTTCAATTCCCGTCAAATCACGAATAGTTATATTTGGATCATTAAGCTCTTGCTTACTTACATTCAATCTTTCAACGATCTTAACTTTGGAGGTCCTTACTAAATTATTTCCTATGATTCCATCACCCATGGAGTCTGGGGAACCTAAATCAACAGCCGTTGCATAAATTGCATTAATGCTGTGAGTCTCTAGATAATGTTCAAAAGCCTCATCTTCTACCCAAGTTTTTTGGCTTAATGCACATCCATTGGAGTCAACATTTTCTCCACTGGGGGTATCAGGACACCAATCATATTCATTGTCTATGCCATCTTCGTCAAGGTCCAGATTATTCCCGCTATTTCCTCCAGTCCCATCTCCGACGCCATCTGTACCATCTCCGGCGCCATCACCTGTACCATCTCCACTCCCATCACCTGTCCCATCTCCAGTTTCATCACCGGAGCCATCTCCAGATCCATCACCTGTTCCGTCACCGGTCCCATCGTCAGTACCATCTCCGGAATCTGAACATCCTAGCTCGCCAGAATTTAATACTTGTTCAAGAGAGAAAATATCCCAGTCTACATCAAATTGTCGGTTGAGTATTTTCATCTTAAATCCGGCACCCATTTCAATGTACCCATAAGTATTCCATGTTACACAATCCACCATTGCAACCTCTGCACCAGCTCCTAATTCCAGATCTACAAAAGGACCAACCAAATTGTACAACTTGAAGATCAACTCTGGCTTCAAATAAATCTTTGACTCAAGGGTATTTTCTAATTCAGGTTTATCAAAGGAGGCATTTTCTGACTTTTCTTTAGTTGTAGTCCATTCACCATTATAATATCGATGTGTATTGGTGGTAATTAGTTCGTGCACATAACTCGTCTGAATATCAGTTGTCAAACTAGCTTCTACCCCCGCATACAATTTAACAATTGGTTGAATGTAAACAGGGATACCTGCAATAGCAGTTACTATAGGTTGAAATACTATATCATTTCCAACTTGAACTTCACCGCCTATACTATTTGAAGCCTGAAATGAAGCTGTTAATGTTGTTTTGGAATTAATATTATAGGAGAAGTTGATTTCTTTTATTGGTTTGAAAAGGGGTTTATCAATTTTAATATTGGGTGTAATAGAAAACTCATAAGATCCTGTCAGTTCAACGCCGGGAACAACTTCGATTGGAGGACTTATAGTTAATTTAATAGGACCTTTGGACTCCTTTTGAGATAAAATGCCAATGCCGCCCCATTTGCCAGACTCATTAGAAGTTTCATCTAAAACCAATTCTTCTGATATTTCTAGATCAATTTTATCAAAAGCTTCTTCCATGGAAACAAATTCCGTTTCAAGAAATAGCTCCGACTCAGATTCGTTTATTTCCGTTATTTTTCTAAGATATGTATCGGCTGTTATGACATCTCCAATATTTAGGGATTTAGATCCAATAACATCCTTATTAATGATGACTTGGTAAGTGGCAGTATCCAGAATTACTTCTTCTTCACTTGCGGCATCTGACTCTAAATCAAGGGTCTGAAAAATACGGGAAAAATGCGCCGTAATATCCTTATTCGAGTCCATTTTAACAGAAACCTGATTGGAATTGCCTGAAGTATCGCCCGACCAATTTTCAAACTCATATTTATCTGTTATTGAATTAACCCGAACCTGGACTATCTCACCTTTATTGAATACTTTTTTATCTGGGGTAATCTCAGCTACTCCAAAAGGTTCAATAGATATATTTAGATTAAAGGTTTCTGGTTGATCTGTATTTCCTGATTCTCCATCACCTTTGGAGCAGGTAATAAGAAATAGTATGGAGAACAGGACAATAGATATTCCTTTTATGGTTTTCATAAATGGTTGGTTTGACAAATTCTAATTCAATGGGGAACTGAATTACCAAGACAGGAAAGGATGGAATTGGGGTGAATGCTAAGAAAACAAAAAAATGTTAAAAAACCTACTGCTGGTGGTTTAAGAGTATAATTATTCGTTAATAATAAAGAAGGGTAGATATTAATGATCTTTCCCTCTATTTGAGCAAAACAGACTGGGGTTTTATCTACGCAGTCGAGCTCGGTTGACATGGACACTATGAGGTGTTCAAAAAACGCCTAAATTAACTTCGCGGCAAGGCCAGTAATGTAGTCAGGGAAATAGCTGGCGGATATTTTATAAAACTTTGGTCCTCACTCCGTATTAATCGTCTACTTACCCATCCTTATGGTTTGGTTAAGTTAAACGCCAATATATTTTCTTTACCTTTAAATACCCCCATCTATAATCGAATTATCAGTATTCAAATAACCAAATAATGAGGTATTGGGGTTTTAGTAATATTTTTTTTTCCTGTAATGAACTCTTTTCCATTACCAACCTAAAGTTTAAAAATCGACCATTTGTTAAAGGCAAACGCTGGACATTCATATTACTACCCATAATTACTTTAATGTCTTTCTCAGTCATGTTCGGGCAGGACCTTGAATGGTATGAATATGAAATAGATTCCACTGTAACATTTTATATGCCAGGATCAGAAATTTGGGAAACTGATACCATTGAAGATGGTCTTAGAATTAAAACGCTCTTTATAACAGAAAAGAACAACACTTTTAAGGCTGTCAGAACTTCATTTGTGAATCTAGAATATGATATACTCGTTTCATTACCTTATGATTCGATAAGTTTAGACCAATACTATCTTCTATTCATTGAAGGGTTTAAGCAGGAGCTTCAAAGTATCGAAGAAGCTGAGTTGATAAGTGAAGCGCATAGAAATGCCCGTAGATGGCTCCTATTAGGATGTAACCTTGGGCAACGCGGAAGTGATCTTTTGAATTTAAGAGAAACTAATTTTGTTTCGAGAAATGGCTTAGATGTTATTGAACTCACACAACAAAAAACTGGTAAGAAAGTAACAATTCCCATCCTTGATAAAACCCGAGAGATTTTAGAGAAAGGCTTACCTAAACCCATAGCCATTCAAAACTTCAATAAGTATATCAAAGAATTATGTCAAATCGCCGGTATAAATGAAATGGTCAAAGGTCGGAAATATGATGCAATTGAAAAAAGAACGGCATAATCAAAACTAAGACTGATTCACGGAAAACAGAATACGGGGGTCGACTAACAAACCTAGGCTAATAGAATGAGCTACAACAAGTTTTCATATGAAAGTATCGACAATAAAATTTTCTTATGGATTATAATGTCACCCTGAGTCCTCACTCCAGCATTTTGAAAACAAACTAAGTCCGAAAGATTTCCTGAAATAGCAGTTAATATTTTAATTAAGGAATTCTTTTTCCGTAGTGTAGTGAACCTTGGCGTTAAGAATTATTGAAACCCTGGAGACGCCATAAATTTAGATGGTACGGTGTAGCATTTAAATTTTGGGCGAGATGATGCGGCTGACCTACTCTGCAGCTGGCTCCTCAAAAAACGGATACTTTACTTATGTTTATCGGCCCTGGGCAAGCAAAGAAAATGAACAGTAAGAAAACTTACCGGCCGGAATTACTCGGCCCTTGGCCTCGCGAGTGCCCACTGGATCATGTTGATAAAGAAAATCAAATTATAAAGGATCCTTTATTAATTCCTATATTTAATGGTATAACCAGCCATCCTTCCATGATCAACTTCTTTAGAAAAATCCACAAGAAACTAGCCGATGACAACAAGCCTTTGAAATACATGAAGTATGCTATTGGGGAGATTGTATTGGTGGTGATTGTTATTTTCATAGCCTTACAGATCAATAATTGGAATGAGGCCAATTCGCAGAATGAACAACTTCATCAGTACCTTGGGGGACAATGGTTAAGGAATTAAATGATGAAAAGAAAAGTTTAAGGCTAAGTAAAGGAGTAAACTCATTTAGAGTTCACAGTATGAAACGGCTTCTTCAATTGGCGGGTGTAATGCCAATTGATTTCGGAGGCCTTTTGATAATTATATAAGGGATAACTAACAAAAAAATAATGCTTCATGCCAAAATGGAAGGTCTACATATCCTCTACATTTAGGGATCTAAAGGATTTCAGGTTCGAATTAATCAATCTTTTTCAAAATCAGCTCAAGAATAATTTTGAGTTGAGTGAGATCATGGAAAGGATGTTCGACGATGGAACCTATGCACCTTTTGTAGATGATTGTGTTGAAGCCGTCCAAAGCAGTGACATTTATATCATTATTCTTGGCAATAGAACAGGTTCATTTCCTCCAGATGAAGAAAGAACCTATACCGAAATAGAATTAGATACAGCCCTGGCCAATGACAAATACATCTTCTGTTTGCGTCTGGAGTCTTTTGATGAGGCGATAATTGACAATAAAACCAAACACAATGAGTTATTGGGGAAGTTTGATGGAAGACCCATACACACCTTCAAAGATCTTACTGAGCTCAAGAATATTCTTTTTGAATGCCTGATCCCTTTTGCATCTGAGTCACCTATCAATAATAAGAACCCCTATAAAGGGCTTGCCTCTTTTGAGGTAGAAGACGGGGGTTATTTCTTTGGGCGGGATCAGGAACTGGAAGATTGTTTAAAAAAGATAATTACAAAAAGTGGCCCTTCCAATATATCCGTGATTGGAAACTCTGGGACGGGGAAAAGCTCGTTTGTTCGTGCAGGACTACTCTATAGACTTAAAAAAAGGGAAGAACTAGGTTTTTCAGATCATTTACAAATCATAATTACTCCGGGAAGTGAACCTTTTACCAACCTTAAATACCAATTGAAGCTAGTGGGTATTTCTGATGAAGAAGTATTGTCTAATGCAACAAGGACAGCTAAATTAATTCTATTTTTCGACCAGTTCGAAGAAGTGATCACCCAATGCAATTCTCCCGAAGGTCTGGAAGAAAGAAAACAGCTTTTTGATTTTTTGGAAGAAGTTGTTGATCCTGAAAGAACGGTTTCAGGTATTGTTGTGATCACAACATTTCGGAGTGATTTCCTTTCCCAACTGGCCAATTTTGACTTTGTAAAAAACCATCAGATCATTTTTCCAATAAGCAGCCTTGACTATAAAGTGCATGCCCCCAATTGGCAACAGAGTATGGAAGAAATTATTACCAGGCCTGCTCTTAAAAATGGTGTGGTCATTGAAAAAGAATTAGTGAATGAAATTACCAATCAGATTAAAGAAGTAGAAGGCTCTTTATCCATATTACAATTTACCCTGCAACGTATCTGGAATCAAGAATCCATAGCGGATCGACTCATAAGTACAACAGAATTTAGTCAAATTTCTGAAGGGAAAGGTATTGCTGGTATTATAGAAACCCATGCGGAACAAGTCGTCAAGAGAATAACGAATCATGGAAGGGATAAAGTAAAAGAGGCTATTCTAAAAAGCATTTTTGTGAATCTTGTGGAAGTCAATGAGAATCTCTTAGATGTTAAAAGAACGGTATTAAAGACTGATTTGTATTCTATTTTGAAAATGTATCCGGAGCATATCATTACCGAAATATTTGAGGTCCTAGTGAGTGAAAAAAGTCGTCTTATACATGTTTTTGAAAGTAAAGATACTTCCATAAACGTGAGTATAATCCATGAAGTATTAATACGCAAATGGGATCGACTAAAAGGCTGGATAGATGAAAGGAGAGAAGCACTGGAACAGAAGAAAAGGATAATTCTGGATATTGCTGCGTTTAAAAAAGGAGAGGAACGACTGCTGTATGGAAGGAAACAATTGGCAAGAGCCAGGAAGTGGTCCACTAGTAATCCCGATCTTTGCAATGAGGAAATTGACACTTTTTTATTACAAGCTAAAAAAACCTTAAACAGTAAAATTTATAGAGGTACTGGGATAATTATATTCTTGAGTATAATACTATTTTATACCATAAGTTTTGCAGTTTTAAATAGGCAAAAAAAGGAATTCATAAGTGATATTGAATCTTTAGTTGATAAGAGCTTATATTTTGAATTTTTAAGATATGGAAGAAATCTTGATTCAATTAAAACTGTAACTGTATCCCCTTTTACGGAATCGGTTTTGCGGGGTAATCTAAATTTATTCGAAAATTTGAATCATCTATCGATACTATCCAGTGTAAAGGGAAATCTTGATTTTTTAAATGGTTTTAAAAACAATATTAGAATTGATACGGTAACGATTATTGAAAATAATAGTCTTACCAGTTTAGAAGGTATTGAAAAGTTAACCAACCTCACTTCCCTGACCCTTGATAATAATATTGGTCTTGCCAGTTTAGAAGGTCTTAAAAACTTACCCAACCTTACTTCCCTGACCCTTGATAATAATGATAGTCTTGCCAGTTTAGAAGGTCTTAAAAACTTACCCAAGCTTACTTCCCTGACCCTTGAACGTAATTCTGGCCTTGCCAGTTTAGAAGGTCTTGAAAGGTTAAATGGTCTTACCTCCCTGACCCTTGAACGTAATTCTGGCCTTGCCAGTTTAGAAGGTCTTGAAAGGTTAAATGGCCTTACCACCTTGACTCTTGAACGTAATTATAGCGTTACCAGTTTGGATGGCATTGAAAAGTTAACCAACCTCACTTCCCTGACCCTTGATAATAATGATAGTCTTGCCAGTTTAGAAGGTATTAAAAAATTAACCAACCTTACTTCCCTGACCCTTGAAGGTAATTCAGGCCTTACCAGTTTAGATGGTATTGAAAAGTTAACTAGTCTTAATTACTTGGCCATTTTAAATAATTACAAATTACACCGTTTAACAGGTATAGAACAACTTTCATCACTTTCTGAATTAACAGTTACTTCTGTTAATGGAATAAATAATTTGAAGTCACTTAATGATATTAAATCGCTTAATACCCTGGCATTAAAAAATAATTACTCTCTTAGGAGCCTAAAGGGAATTGAAAATCTGACTGGTCTTACTTCATTGACTCTATTTAATAATAATAGACTTACCAGTTTGGATGGCATTGAAAAGCTAACCAACCTCACTTCCCTGACCCTCGGAGGTAATTCTGGCCTTACCAGTTTAGAAGGACTTGAAAGGTTAAATGGCCTTACTTCGTTGACTCTTTTTAATAATAATAGTCTTACCAGTTTAGAACGTCTTAAAAAGTTAACCAACCTCACTTCCCTGACCCTTGAAGGTAATTCTGGCCTTGCCAGTTTGGATGGCATTGAAAAGTTAACTAACCTTACTTCCCTGACCCTTGAAGGTAATTCTGGCCTGGCCAGTTTGGATGGCATTGAAAAGTTGACCAACCTTACTTCCCTGATCCTTGAAGGTAATTCTGGCCTTGCCAGTTTAGAAGGTCTTGAAAAGTTGACCAACCTTACTTCCCTGATCCTTGAAGGTAATTCTGGCCTTGCCAGTTTAGAAGGTCTTGAAGGGTTAAATGGTCTTACTTCCTTGACCCTTGAACGTAATTATGGCCTTACCAGTTTGGATGGCATTGAAAAGTTAACCAACCTCACTTCCCTGACCCTTGATAATAATGATAGTCTTACCAGTTTAGAAGGTATTGAAAAGTTAACCAACCTCACTTCCCTGACCCTAGGAGATAATTCTGGCCTTAAAAGTATAAATAGTATTGTAAATCTTACCAGCCTTATTTCCCTAAGCGTTGAGAAGGAAATCTATGAAGAACATCTAATTGAATTGAATTCCTTTTTGGATAGGAATCGCTCCTGTAAAGTGAATTGTAATATAGACTATGATAATTACTTAGAATTTTTAATTGATTTATAAACTTAATAATGGAACTTAATGGTTTACTATTTGCTGATTAGCATTCTTAGGACAAAGTACAGTATTTAAGAAAACTGAAACCGTTGCCTTGATGACCATTCATTTTAATTGCTAAAATGTCGGGAAGAATTTAGCATTGCTAATAATAAAGCCCTATAAATCAATAAGATATGTATGGCTTAAGTACTCGAGGCGGGTACAAAACCTTGATAACAAAGGAAATAAAATGTTATCTAAAGTTAAAGATAATCAAATAGTTAAGACTTCAAAACCTCATCTTTCATTTCTTTTATTTTCTTATATTTGTTACTAATACTGTTACTATAATGTTACTGGCTTTTAAGTAGTCTATTTATAGCGGTATTATAACAAGGGAAATATTTATGGGTGTAAAATTAAGAGAAAGAAGCCTTTCTAAAGGTGGTAAAAGATATTATCTGGATATTTACCACAATGGTAATAGAAGTTATGAATGGCTGCATTCTGTAGAAAAAGGTGATGATAGAATCCAAAAGAAGGCGTTAGCTGAAACAATAAGAGCGCAAAGGGCATTAGAAATTGAAAGTGAAGGAACTCATTTTGTACCTAAGCATAAAAAGAAAATTACCGTAGCACAGTACTTTGATAATTATATTGATAACTACAAACAAAAAGATGTAAGGAGTATTAAAAATGCCCTTAATAAATTCCGGCAATATCTTCAGAAGCCTAAACTGGCAATTAGCAGCCTTAACCAACTCCATATTGAAAAATTTAGGCATTATCTACTTCATGAAGCAGGATTGAATGGAGAAACCCCATACAGCTATTGGAAGCGGTTTAAGAAGGTACTTATTCATGCCCAAAAAGAAGGCTATATAAAAGAAGGCATTTACAAAAATGTAAGGTGGGAAAGTAATAACAAGAAGGCAGAAGCTACATTAACAAAACAAGTATTGACGGAAGATGAAATTGCCATATTGAAAAAAACTAGATGCGGCAATGATGAGGTAAAGCGGGCATTTTTGTTTGCTTGCTATACTGGACTTGGCTATGCAGAATTTAAAAAACTCGCCTGGAAGAATATCATAAATAACCGTTTGGTAATTGATCGGGTAAAGACTAATAGTGAAATTAACATTAAGTTAAGTGCTTCGGCTTTAGGTTTAGCCGGGGAGCCTTCCGAAGGATTGATCTTTGACTTAAAACACAAAAACAAATTTCTTAGTGAGGTTGCTATTAAAAAGAACCTTACAAATTGGTTAAGGCGAGCTAAGATTGATAAGAATATAACTTTCTATTGTGGGAGGCATACATTTGCCGTTAGGTTGCTCTCAAATGGCGCTAACCTTAAAACCGTCGCCGATGCTTTAGGGCATAGTTCCACTGCCCATACAATTAAATACCTCAACTATGTAAACAGCATCAAAGATGATGCTACTTCAAATTTAAGCTAAATGGAGATCCCTTTTAAGTACTATTTAACTCTTGAAGATTTTAAATCTAATTACAAAAAGGATTTACAAAATTTTCAGAATACAATTGAATCAGGGGATGAAATAATATATGCTCATTTTTTAGAAGAAAAGTATTTAGAAATTGCAGGTGTGCTTGAAAATTTTGAGATGCACGAAATAGAATTTGATAATACAACTACAGGAAGAAAATCATTAAGTGAACTTGTAGGAAGAAATTTTGATAATGGTATTCATTACAAAGATTTAGGCAGTTGGTATAATTCAAAACAAGAAGCATTGAACAGCTTCAAAAATGCTAGAATAAGAATATTTAGTTACAAGGAATTAGAAATTTTGATAACTGTATTCTACTATGAGGAGAACGGCAATTTGCTTTTTAATAATGTAGAGTTTTTGAGACAGAAAATTGCCTTTGAAGAGATATTAAAACTTATTGAAATGAAGAAGAGCCAATCTTTAAATAGTACAATAGAACCTTTGGATTTCAACCTAAACCAAACTGATTTAATACATTTTTTTGATTTGCTGGTGGATGCTGATATTATAAAGGAGCCTACAAGTAAGGCACATAAAAGCAAAGGTGGTTTTTATGGAAAATTGGCACAATACTTCACTGCAAAAGGACAAGCGATTAATCCAAACTATGCAAAAGGAGTCAAAATCAGAAAAAAGAATAAGGGCACTCCATATTCAGAATCATATTTTGAAGCCTTACAGGACTTAAAAAAAACTATTGCTAAGCAACTAAGCAAAGGGTAACCGTTACCCATTAGTACCCCTATAATCTACTTTTTCCTTTCTTTCTTTACACCTGTATTTACATATAGGACAGGCCTGTCCATTTTATTAATCCATAAAATATAATAAGATGGAAAAAACAATTTTTAATCTTAGTGATGCAGCAATGTATACCGGCTATAGTAAGAGCCATTTATACAAGCTAACACACTTTAAAAGAATTACACACTTTAAGCCTAATGGCAAGAATATCTTCTTTAAAAAGCAAAGTTTAGATGATTATTTATTGCAAAATAGAGTAGAAGCCGTTTCGGCTGATGATGTAGAAGCACAGGCAGCAAATTATCTTTTAACCTCAAAAAGCAAAGCCAAATGATCACAGCATACTACAGGCTTGTATTACTTTCAGATGAGGTAAAAGCCAAGAATAATATAAAAGTCGGAGCAAAAGTACCCAGGTATGATTGTGTTGAATACAGCGGTCAATATGATGGCATAAATCCATTCATAAATCCTAAAGGGATGTTTAAACTTTCATTAATGGACACCAAAGAGTTCGTCATTGCAGACAAAAGAAGGATGGCAGAATTTGCCCTTGTAGGTGGAAAGAACTTAAATTTTTCTAGTCTATATTTTGAAGATGCCAATAGCAATATCGGTTATGGCAATCCCAATGGAAAACCTTATTTAAAAGATGGTAGAAATAATCCTGTTTTCTCTTTTAGACAGGATTTATACATCTTTCTTATAGATGATGCTTTCACGCAACTGGAAATTCTGGTGTTAAGAAACCAGAAAGGATTTGCCGGGGAATTACTCCAATCAATTTTGGGTGGGGATTTTGACGCTGAGATTGAAAACCATAGAAATAGGGCTAAAACATTCTACAGTTATGGATAGAGGTGCTATTAGTAAGTGGTATCTAAGGACAATTCTTGTCCACTACCTACAGAGTTATGTATGATAGCGTAGGATTGTGGATGCCTTCAGGAGAATTGGTGGGGAGCGGGTATAAGGACAAAATACCCGCTTTGCTATCCAACACTACATTTAAAGAGAAATCTAATGGCAACTGGTGGATTACTGGAAACTATAAAAACCTATTTGTATCGGTAGGAGAAGAGGGATTTTCTATAAAGGGTAGTCCTAATAAATTTTATCATGGGTACAATTTTAAAAAACTTACCCGGCAGGAATTTGAGTTGAGCATTGAAATGTTAAGCGATACATTCAGCATAGATATTAAGCAAGCCAGGGCCTCATCTTTGGATGTTGCGCATAACTTTGTGATGCAAGAGCCAGTTGTTGCTTATTATCCTTTTCTTGGTATTTGTAGGTACTATTATAGGCAGCAAATATTAAACAGCCTTTATTATAGAAACGGCCTAAGAACCCTTATTTTTTATGACAAGGCATTGGAGGGTAAAATGAATGGTGAAATTATACCTGATGCATGGATGGGAAAAAATGTACTTAGATTTGAAGTAAGATTTAGAAATAGGCTATTAAAACAATTTAACATGGCCAGTCTAACTGCCCGGGATTTGTATAGTGATGAGGTATATATTCAGATCGTGCATAGGTGGGCTTCAGAATATAAGAACATAAAAAAAAATAAGGTTATGAATCCAGGAGTAGATAATCTTACCTGCAAAAAAGCAAAAGAAATTCTATTAAGTGCATTGGTGGCCAAAATAGGGCAAAATGAGATTGTTTCTTTGGTAGATGGCTGGAAGGACAATTTCACTACAAAAAAGGAAGCACAGCGCTTTAAAAAGGGCTTAGCACATCTCGGCGGCCTTACTTTAGAATCTGATTTAATAAAAGAGTTGGATAAAAAAATTAATCAGGTTAAGGAATATTATAGATAGTTGCTCCTGTGAATGACTCCAGCTCATAAAAAGGATTTTTATTAAATTGGGAAGTAATTAGTTCAAAGATTGATATGAAAAATAGTCATTTTTACAGTACTTTTAATATGCCCAATTCATTAATAATTATGCTCATTATGACCACTTTCTATGCAACAGGTCAGGATGATCTTAAATACCTGAATTTTCATACCGAAAGTGGTTCAAGAAAAATAATCTGGGAATTAATTGTTGAAAATGAGAAACCAAAAGATTCATTAATGAAGTCTTATTTAGATAACGTGATTATCAAAAACAATATAGCGAATCATAAGTTGACTGATAATTCAATATTAGGATTTATGAAAGAAGTTTATATGCCGGATTCTGGATTACCAATGAATTTTAAGTACAACATATCCTTCAAGAAGGGAAGATACCGAATACAAATTTTTGAAATCCTATTTATGACTTCTAAGACTTCATTAGATGGTTTTTCTTTTGGCGATACGCCGGTAGAATCCTGGTTTTTAAATGGCAAGGGCTCTAAATTTAAAACTGGCAAAACCAATGTGCAATTGATGAAAAAAATTGATAGTTTCTTTAAAAATGAATTTGTTATCAAGAATACCTCCGATAGTGACGATGATGATTGGTAAATTTCAAAATAAGGAATTGAATAATCAAGTTTTTTCAAATTTTTAGTGTTTTTCCACTCTATAAAGGGGATTTAATAAAGAAGATTAATTATTATTAATTAATTAAAACAAAATTAAAATGCCAGATGGAAGGTCAAATAATGGCGGGCATAGTACAAAAGGCTATGCGGGTAGAAAACCCAAGGCTGATGAGGACAGAATTAGAGGCCTATCGATTAATGCATTGCAGGAAGTTTTTGGAAGTGAAGAAAAGGCTTTTGAACATATTGCCTCAATGGCGAGAGAATCATTCCCGCACCTAAAACTACTTTTGGAATATGCATATGGAAAGCCAATGGAATCAAAGCAGATAAATACATTTATTGAACAGCCGTTATTCCCCGAGCACATTTCTCTTTAGAAGGTCTTAGAGTCAAATTTCTATGAAAAACATATTTAGGTTACCAAGGATATTAATAATTATCATAACTGTATTATCATTAGTAGGGTGCACTAATAATATTAAGAAAAGAATAAGTGATAAGGATTCTCACAAAGTACTTATGAAACTTAAAAATGAAGAAGGCTTAGAGCCTATTTATAATGAATTAACTTCTGAATATAGAAAAATACTAATGTATCATGAAATAGGTAATAAGGGAGATATGGCCATAATTATTCAATATGGCATTAGATATGAGGACATAACATTTGAAGATCTGATTGATAAAATTAAATAAAATTAACCTAGAAAGTCTATTATTGTTACTATAATGTTACCAGTTATAATATAAAACCCTGAAAATCAAATGATTAACAGGGCTTATAAGTACTCGAGGCGGGACTTGAACCCGCACGGCCTAATGGCCATTGGATTTTAAGTCCAACGTGTCTACCAATTCCACCACTCGAGCGCGCTTTTACTCCATTGCATTCACAAAGGAGCGGTAGTGCATAAAAAAACGCCGACAGGCAGCGTTCTCCTGAGCGAAAAACGGGATTCGAACCTGCCTGCCGTCAGGCAGGCCCGCGACCGAGGTCGCAGTATCGATCGAGTTTAATTTAATACTCGCTCAAATTCATGCACTCCGAGCGAAAAACGGGATTCGAACCCGCGACCTCCACCTTGGCAAGGTGGCGCTCTACCAACTGAGCTATTTTCGCGAAATTTAAAGAACTTAACGCCTGTAATTCTAATTGCTCCAGACGCGGACGCAAATTTAATACAATTCTGTAAAATGAAAAGAACTTTTGATTAAAAAGAAATACAGATGTGCAGAACAATTTAAAAACAGCAGCCCAGTGAACCGCTAAGAGCTGGCTTTTTTATTTTTACTAAGCAAACGCTTAATTTCATTTAACTTCATAAGCGCTTCTACCGGAGTAAGGGTATCTATGTCTAAATGAAGAATCTCTTCCTTAATCTGCTCCAGCAACGGATCGTCCAGATTAAAGAAACTCAGTTGCATATCGCTTTGTACGGTCTGTAGCTTGTCTGTCAGCTCTTCACTACTGTGCGATTTCTCTAACTTTTTCAGAATCTTATTGGCTTTGGAAATCACCTGCTGGGGCATCCCGGCCATTTTTGCTACATGTATTCCAAAACTATGCTGGCTTCCCCCGGGGGCAAGTTTCCTCAGAAATAGCACCTTGTCTTGCAGTTCCTTGATAGACACATTGTAATTCTTTATCCGCTCAAAAGTTACCTCCATCTCGTTGAGCTCATGATAATGCGTCGCAAAAAGCGTTTTCGCCCGCGCAGGATGTTCATGCAAATACTCAGAGATAGACCAGGCGATAGAGATCCCATCGTAGGTGCTGGTGCCCCGCCCAATTTCATCTAATAATACCAGGCTGCGTTCAGATAAATTGTTAAGAATAGAAGCCGTCTCATTCATCTCTACCATAAAAGTAGACTCCCCCATTGAAATATTATCACTGGCGCCCACACGGGTAAAAATTTTGTCTACCACCCCTAAGGTAGCCGCCTCGGCCGGGACAAAACTCCCAATTTGTGCCAATAAAACAATTAAAGCGGTTTGCCTTAGAATGGCAGATTTACCACTCATGTTGGGCCCGGTGATCATAATAATTTGCTGGTTCTCCCGGTTAAGGATAAGATCGTTAGGGACGTATGCCTCCCCTAAAGGCAATTGTTTTTCTATTACCGGATGACGCCCGTTCTTTATTTCTATTTCCGTGCTGTCATTAATTACAGGCGCAACATAATTGTTCTCTTCTGCAAGTTGGGTAAACCCACAGAGGCAATCTAATTGGGCTACTTGTATGGCATTCTGCTGAACCGTTGCAATATACTCTTGCATCCAGACTACCAATTGGGCAAACAATTGCTGTTCTAGCTGCATTATACGCTCTTCTGCCCCTAAAATCTTGGTTTCATATTCTTTTAATTCTTCGGTAATATAACGTTCTGCGCTAACCAGGGTTTGTTTCCTGATCCACTCTTCAGGAACCTTGTCTTTATGGGTATTTCTAACTTCTATATAATACCCGAAAACATTGTTAGAAGCAATCTTAAGTGAAGTAATACCCGTGCGCTCGGTTTCTCTTTGCAGCATCTTATCCAAATGATCCTTCCCTGAGAACCTGAGTGCCCTGAGTTCATCTAATTCTTCAGAATAGTTTTCTGCAATCACACTTCCTTTAAGGATATTTACCGGTGCTTCTTCCTGTAGCATTTCCTTGATCTTCTCCCTCAACAGATCACAATTGTCTATACTTTCCCCTATATTTTTTAATGATGTGTTATCAGAAGCTATGGCAAGCGATTTAATCGGCACCAGGGCTTCCAGGGAATTTTTGAGTTGTATGACTTCCCTTGGGTTTATTTTGCCAGTTGCCACTTTGGAGATTAAACGTTCCAGATCTCCCAACTGCTTTATCCAATGTTGCAACTTTTGAAAAACTTCGTCATGGCCAATGAGGTATGTAATCACCTGATGCCGGCTCCTTATTCTTTCAATATTTTTTAAAGGAAGCGCCAGCCACCTTTTTAACATACGGCCACCCATAGGCGACATGGTCTTGTCTATAACGTCCAGGAGGGTTACCGCATTGGGGTTGTAAGAATGGTACAGCTCCAGATTGTTGATGGTAAATCTATCCATCCATACATGGTCTTCTTCTGCTATCCGATGAATGGTATTTATGTGTTGTAACCTCCTGTGCTGTGTTTCAGAAAGATAATGCAATACTGTTCCTGAAGCAATAATACCATGGTGCAAATGTGAAATCCCAAAACCCTTCAATGAAGTGGTCTTAAAATGGGTGGTCAGGGTTTCGCTGGCATAATCTTCCTGAAATATCCAATCTTCCAGGAAAAAAGTATGGTGTTCCTTTCCAAAAGTGGCCTCAAAGTCTGTTTTGTGGTTTTTGGATACCAGGATTTCACTTGGGGTAAAATTTTGGAGCAATTTATCTATTTGTTCCTCATTACCTTCCGACACCAAAAATTCTCCGGTAGAAATATCCAGAAAGGCAATGCCAAACAAACTTCTGCCAAATTGAACGGCACAGAGAAAATTATTGGTGTTAGCCTCTAAAATATCGTCATTCATAGCTACCCCGGGGGTCACTAATTCTGTTACTCCCCTTTTTACAATGGTCTTTGTTAGTTTGGGATCTTCTAACTGATCGCAAATGGCCACCCGCTCCCCGGCTTTTACCAGCTTGGGCAAATAGGTATTTAATGAATGGTGTGGAAAACCTGCCAGTTCTGTTCTGTCTCCCCCGTTGTTCCTATGGGTAAGGATGATTCCCAATATTTTGGAAGCTTTAACAGCATCTGCACCAAAGGTTTCATAGAAATCCCCAACACGAAATAACAACAGCGCATCAGGATATTTGGTCTTGATGGTATTGTATTGCTTCATTAAAGGGGTAACCTTTTTTGTTTTTTTGGATGTCGTCAAAGCGAATTGAATAGTTTATTTTTACAAAAAATGTACTAAAACGAATGTACTATTTTCTCCTATGATCATAAACCATTGTTGATATTTCAGGATAACTTCGTGAAACCGCAATTTGATGGTACAGCAAATTGGTTGGTTGAACGAATCCTGAGCGTAGGCGAAGGATCTTTTTTAGTTGTTCGCTTGGCCTGTGACCACAATTTGATGGAATAACAAATTGGTTGATTGAACGAATCCTGAGGGTAGCCGAAGGAGCTGTGCAACCTGAAATAAATCAACAATACAAACTGAAATTAGCAGTAACATTTAATGCGAAAATTAAAAAACAGCGAACTTAATCGCCTGGATGCAGAACAGTTTAAACTGGCAAAAAAAACACCGCTTGTTATCGTCCTGGACAATATCAGGAGTTTAAACAACATTGGGTCGGTTTTCAGGACAGCAGATGCTTTCCTGATAGAGAAGATATATCTCTGCGGAATAACGGCCACCCCTCCACATAAAGACATCAGGAAAACAGCCCTGGGGGCTACAGAGAGTGTTCTCTGGGAATACCGAAAAGACACATTGCAGTTGGTACAGCAATTAAAGGAAGATTACCATTGTCTGGCCATAGAGCAGGCAGAAAATGCCCAGATGCTAAATACCTTTGAAGTAGACGAAAAACAAAGGTATGTGGTTATTTTTGGTAATGAAGTAAAAGGGGTTTCCCAGGAGGTGGTCAGTGCCTGTCATGGGGTTTTGGAAATACCCCAGTTTGGGACAAAACATTCCCTCAATATTGCAGTAAGTGCGGGCGTCGTGGTCTGGGATTTTTGGTGTAAAATGCGTTAAAAAATAAAAAAGCCCCGACAAAAATTTGTCAGGGCCTGAGTATAGTTTGAGTTAGTTAGTTTCCAACTAAGGGCCTGCAATAAAGTAAATCCTTCCCAGCTACACAAGTTTTTTTTAATAAAATAGCTCAATAAGACAGGTTAGCGGCAAACTGCAGTATTTTGTCCAGAACGGTTTTATAATCCTTAGAACTGGCTACAAAATCCAGATTATTAATGTCTAATACCAGGTTGTTCTGATCCGGGTAACCTCTGATAAAATCAAAATAACCCCGGTTAATTTTTTCCAGGTAATCGGCAGAGATATTCTGTTCATAGTCTCTTCCCCTTTTCCTGATATTCTCTAGCAGGCGTTCGGTATCCTGATATAAATACATGTAGATCTTGGGTTTCTTCACCTCTCTATACATAAAGTCGAACAGCTTGCGATAAAGTAAAAACTCATCTTTCTGCAAAGTAATTTTGGCGAAAATCAGGGATTTATAAATATCATAATCGCTCACCATAAATTGTTTGAAAAGATCAAACTGACTGGTGTCATCTGTAAATTGCTGGTACCTGTCTGCCAAAAAAGACATTTCCAGAGGAAAGGCATACCTGTTCTGGTCTTTATAGAATTTTGGCAGAAAGGGGTTGTCTGCAAAGCGTTCTAAAACCAATTTGGCATTAAAATCGTTCGCTATCATCCTGGCAAGGGTAGACTTTCCTGCCCCTATATTCCCCTCTATAGCTACAAAATTAAGACCACTGAAAAGGGCATTCATGTCTTTATAAAACCTGTGGGAGGTTTTTTCAATGGTACTTTTATCTCCACACTGTTGAAGCAGGTTTCTACTGTCTTTTGCCAGGACAGGGTGGTAGAATTGCGGAGCAATATCTGCCAGCGGCCGCAGTACAAATCGGCGCTTATGCAATTGCGGATGCGGTAATACAAGTTTTGGGCTTTCAATAACCTCATCATCGTAATATAGAATATCTATATCTATACTCCTTGCCTGGTAGGTAGCTTCCTTTGCCCTTTGACGCCCGAGGTTCTCTTCTATCTGGAGAATTATCGTCAACAGTTCATGAGGAGGCAGGCTGGTTTGCAGTCCAATGCAAAGATTTAAGAACTTACCCGACTCAAAACCCCATGACGGAGTTTCATACACCGATGATATTTTTTGAATATCCCCTGCGCGCTCCTGCAACATAAAAATTGCTTTTTGCAAGAGGTAGGCCCTGTCTCCAAGATTACTGCCCAGTGATAAATATGAGGTTTTTGTCGTATTCATAAAGTAAAAACAAAGTAAACAAAAGAATCGGACAATGGTTATCTTTGCCATTGAATTAATAAACTCTTTAAGGTGAAATTTTTAAGAAATCTATTAGCAGCGATTATCGGATGTTTGTTTGCCTTCGGTATCCTCTGCCTGATGTTTATGATATTTATAAGCCTGGCCAGTGCTGATGAGGGGGTAGTTGTAAAGGATAATTCTGTTTTAGAGTTTCAGTTAGATTCCCCTGTAAGTGACTATGCCGGAAATACTTCTGCGGATCCATTTGCCGGATTGTTTGAAGCAAAGCAGGGTTTAGATGAAATACTCCATGCCATAAGCATTGCCAAGGAAGATGAGCGCATCAGCGGAATAAGTATCAATGGTAATTTTCTAATGGCCGGGATGGCACAAACCCAGGCGATCCGCAATGCCCTACAAGATTTTAAGTCGTCCGGAAAGTTTGTATATGCTTACGGGGATGTATACCTGCAAAAAGATTATTACCTGTCTACGGTAGCCGATAGTATCTTCTTAAATCCGGTTGGTGCGTTAGACTTCAAAGGCCTGGCGGCCGAAGTTTTATATTATAAGGAGCTTCAGGAAAAATCTGGCATAAAGATGGAAGTGATAAGACACGGGAAGTACAAAAGCGCCGTGGAGCCATTTTTAGCCAACGAAATGAGTGCCGAGAACAGAACCCAGATTAAAGAGCTGATAGTATCACTCTGGAGCGCAATGGTAGACGATATATCAGAAGGGAGAACTCTGACAAATGCCGATATTAATCAAATAGCAGATACTTTAGGAGGTAGAACTCCCGAATATGCTGTGAAATCTGGCCTGGTAGATGAACTTCTTTATGCAGATAAATACGAAGGCAAAATTAAGAATGCTACCGGTGTGGCTGCCGATGAAGATCAGTACTATGTGGGCTTATCCGATTATATTTTTGATGCCAAAAAGAAAAAGCGCTTTAAAGGAAAGGATGAAATTGCTGTAATCTTTGCTCAGGGCGAGATATTATATGGTGAAGGAGGCCCAGAGTACATTGGCCAGGGAATTATAACAAGGGCACTGAGAAGGGCCAAAGAGGATGATGATGTCAAAGCCGTTGTTTTACGCGTAAACTCCCCCGGAGGCAGTGCCTTAACTTCAGATATCATATGGCGGGAAGTGGAATTACTAAAGGAAAGCAAGCCAGTTGTGGTTTCTATGGGCAATGTGGCTGCATCCGGAGGATACTATATTGCGGCAGGAGCAGACAAAATCTTCGCCGAACCCACTACCATAACAGGATCTATCGGGGTATTTGGAACGATACCTAATGTTAGTGAATTAGCAGATAATATAGGGATTAATGCCGAGCAGGTTGGCACCAACAAAAATTCTGTGGATTATTCTGTATTTGAACCCATGACTAATGATTTCAGGAACCAAATGGAGGAAGGGATAGCCGAAACATATGCTACCTTTCTCAGCAGAGTGGCAGAGGGCAGGGGAATTTCTGTCGCCCGGGCCGATAGCCTTGCACAAGGAAGGGTTTGGAGCGGTACTGATGCTCTTAGACTAGGACTGGTAGACGAATTGGGCGGCCTGGAAGACGCTATTGAGGCAGCGGCAGATTTGGCCGAAATAGAGGCATTTAGCATTAAAAAGTTTCCAAGGTATAAGTCGGGATTTGCAAGATTCATGGAAGAATTCGGAAGTGCAGGTACGCAGCTCAAAACAGATTTTATCAGGGAAGAATTGGGCGAAGAGGCATACGGAATTTTCAAAGGGGTAAAATCTGCGATGGAGCAAAAAGGAATTCAGCTACGCATGCCATTTACGCTAAACATAAAATAGATAAATGACGCTAAAAGAAAGGAAACTAGCGCATAAAATCTATCTCTACCTGGGGGCACTCTTTATCACCTCCCTTGTGGTATCTAATTTAATTTTTCAGAAGTTTTTTTACTGGCACCCTTTTGGGGAAGAAGCCACAATCTTTGGGGCGCCACTTTTTGAGCTGTCTGTAGGTATTTTACCCTATCCGATTACCTTCTTGATTACGGACCTTATTTCTGAAATATTTGGTAAGAAAAAGGCAAATCAGATTGTTACGGCCGGCATTTTTGCTTCTTTCTTTTCAATGGGGATTGTACTGCTGGCAGATATTGCACCGGCCATTGCATCGTCCCCAATAGACAACGAAGTTTTTGGAAGTGTTTTTGCCTTATCTCCTATTGCCGTGCTGGCCTCTATGCTTGCCTATTTGTTTGCGCAGTATGTAGATATTGCCATCTATCACTTCTGGAAGCGTTTAACTCAGGGGAGACATCTTTGGCTTAGAAACAATTTTTCTACTTTCCTGTCTCAGTTCATTGATACCTTTACAGTGGTGAGCCTGCTTTGTCTTTTTGGGGTGCTTCCATGGGAGCTGTTCTACGGATTGGTTATCAGCGGTTTTGTTTTTAAGATTTTTATAGCACTGCTGGACACTCCTTTGCTGTATTTCTTTGTTTTTATTATCCGAAAGCGCTTTAATCTTGCCATTAATGAGGAAATAGACCTCGGAGTATAAAATAATTACCTCTTTTTTAAGTTCTAAACGAACCGTTTAGCATTTATCATGAAAAAGAAAATTATTAAGGTTATAGCAGTCGTTGTATTGCTTTTCGCAGGTTTGCTGATTGCTCTTCCTTTTTTCCTGGAAGCAAAGATTGGTGATATTATCAAGAGCAACGTAAACAATAATGTTAACGCAACTCTTGATTTTGAAGATGCCAACCTAAGTCTTATCTCTAGTTTTCCGAATGCAGAACTGGATCTAAAAAATGTTACCCTGCTCAATCATGCTCCTTTCCAGGGAGATACGCTCTTTGCGGGAAAAGAGTTGAGCCTGACTATGGGTTTAGGAGAACTCTTTAAAGGTGAGGACGACCCCATAGCCATAAAGAACCTGACGATTTCCGGGGCCAATATCCGTATAATAGTCAGCAAAGATGAGGAAGCCAATTACGAAATTGCAAAAGATGATGGTACTTCAGGTACTACTACAGGAGTGTCACAGAGCTTTTCTTTCGATTTGCAAACATATGCCCTATCAAAATCAAAAGTGATTTATCACGACAGGGCGGCAGAAATATATCTGGAAGTTGCTGATATAGAGCATACCGGTAAGGGAGATCTTTCAGCGAACTCTTCAGAATTGGATACCGATACGGAAGCCCTGGTAACCTTTAAACTAAATAATACCAACTATCTCAGGAAGAACAAAATAAAATTAAATGCCCTTATTGGCATTGATTTAATTAATGACAAATATACCTTCTTGAAAAATGAGGCCCTAATCAATCAGCTGCCTCTTGTGTTCGACGGTTTCGTGAAGGTTAATGAAAACAACCAGGAGGTTGATATTAGTTTTAAGACGCCTTCTTCCGATTTTAAGAACTTTTTGGCTGTTATTCCTGCAGAATATTCCAAAAACATTGAAAATGTAGAAACTTCCGGGAATTTCATTGTCGAAGGTCAATTTACGGGAGTTGTAGATGAAGAGCACATTCCCAAATTTAATGTCAGGATCAATTCTGATAATGCCTCCTTTAAGTATCCTGATCTTCCTAAAACCGTGAGCGGCATTTATCTGGATGTCGGTATTAATAATTCCACCGGTCTGGCAGAACAAACGTATATAGATATCAATAAAGCCTCCTTTAACATAGATAAAGATAAATTTAACTTAAGGTCGCGCATTACAGAATTATTGGGCAACACCAGGGTAGATGCCCATTTAGATGGTAATTTGGATCTTGCAAATATTTCAAACGCTTATCCGATTGCCACAGATTTGGATTTAAAGGGAAGATTAAAGGCTGATATTTCCACGGTATTTGATATGGCCGCTATAGAGAACAAACAATATAGTAACACCAGTACCAGCGGAGATTTGGATGTACGTGGTTTTGAATACAGTTCGGAGGAATTTGCCAAACCTATCAGGATAGAAGTAATGGCGATGAGTTTTAATTCGGGCACGGTTAATCTTACTGAGTTGAAAGGGGGCACGGGTACTACCGATTTTAATGCAAATGGGAAGATCAATAATCTTTTGGGTTTCTTGTTTAATAATGAAGATGTACAAGGGGATTTTGAGTTAACTTCCAATACCTTTTCCCTGAACGACTTTATGGATGATGAAGTTACGGCTGTCTCAGATGAGCAGGCTTCAGCTTCTAAAGAGGGAACAACACAGGAAAGGTTAAAAATACCGTCTTTCCTCGACGTTAATATTAATGCCTTGGCTAATACCGTTTTGTATGATAACCTCGTCCTAAAAGACGTACGCGGAAACCTAAGGATAAAAGACGAAAAAGCCGTACTGTCTAATATGAGTTCTTCGCTGTTTGACGGCCGCTTAACTTTCGAGGGGGAGGTTTCCACCAAAGGAGTACAGCCCGTATTTGATATGCAATTGGGGATGCAGGAGTTTAAGATTGGAGAAACATTTAAAGCCCTGGAATTATTTGAAGTATTGGCGCCAATTGCCAATATGCTGAAAGGGAAAATGAACTCCACGGTATCACTATCCGGGACGCTGCAGGACGACTTTACCCCGGACCTTCAAAATATCAGCGGGAATGTACTTGCAGAAGTATTGGCTACAAATATCAGCCCACAGCGTGCTGAGATGCTTAGTGCATTAAGTAGTAAACTAAGCTTTTTAAAAACCGAAAAATTAAACCTGCAGGGGTTAAAAACTGCCCTTTCTTTCGAGGATGGCATGGTAAAAGTTAAACCGTTTACCATTCACTATGAGGATATTGCTATAAAAGTAAATGGGGAACATAGTTTTGATCAAAAGCTAAATTATACCGCAACGATGGACGTCCCAACTAAATACCTGGGACAGGAAGTGAATAACCTTATAGCTAAAATTGATGAAGAGCAACTAGCGGATTTAACTATCCCCGTTGTTGCAAATATAGGAGGGAAGTATGCCGCTCCAGAAGTGAGTACCGATTTGAGTTCAGGAATAAAAAATCTGACTACCCAGCTGGTGGAAATTCAAAAACAGAAACTGATAAATCAGGGCAAGGATAAAGCCAGTGAGCTAATAGGTGGGATTTTATCTTCTGAAAAAAAGACAGATTCCGCAGCGGGGAATAACAATTCAAAAGATGGTATTGCCGATGTTGTAGGAGGTATTTTAGGTGCCAATGCTAAAAAGCCAGATACGGTTCAGGGCGATACTGCAACAGCAGAAAATGATATAGTTAAGGAAAAGGCCAAAGATATTATCGGAGGGCTTTTTGGGAAAAAGAAAAAGGACACGGCGGCGTCCAAAAATGATACTATAAAGGAATAGCTAAATTCTTCTTTATCATTTAACGCCAAGGGCAACATAATACCCTTCATTGCCGCGCACATTAAACACAGTATTGTCTTCAAAGAGCAGATATTGCCCTTTTATTCCCTTTAGAACACCTTGATAATTAGGAGTTTTATTTAGATTGAGGCTTTTAACTTTATCCGGATACCGGATTACAGGAAACTCTAAATGAGTTTCCCCTTGATTTTCAATAAAGTAGTCTTGTGCTTCTGCGGGGATATATGGCTTTAGTTTAGATCGCCATGCTACCAAATCCACATCCTCCAAAGAATTTGTCAGCATTTTACGCCAGTTGGTCTTATCATTCACATGCTCTTTCAGGGCTATTTCAGTTACCCCAGCGAGATATCGATTAGGTACTTCCACAATTTCAATGGCTTCGTGAGCTCCCTGGTCTATCCACCTGGTAGGCACCTGAGTCTTCCTGGTTACGCCTACTTTAACATTACTGGAATTTGCCAGATAAACAATATGCGGTTGCAACTGTACCTTTTTCTCATATTCAAGATCTCTGTCTTCCTTGTCGAGATGGGCAGTACTTAACTCTGGTCTCATTATCCAATCGCCAGCAGCAGGAGTTTCATAAAAACATCGCCTGCAAAAACCCTGACGGAATATTGGTAGATCCTCTCCACAGTTAAGGCATTGGTATTTGATGAACTCAATTTGCAATTCCTTGTCTAGCAACTGATTGACATTTAAAAAATCGGTATCAAATACCATATAATATTGAATGGGTTGCCCCATTTCCGTTCTCATCTTACGTAAAACTCCTTCGTATAGCATGGAAGTGCGATATAATTAAATTCGATTTGAAAATACTATCTTTAAAAAGTAAATTTAGGCAAATAAAGATACCGAAAAATGCCCATACCTTTATTCAATTCAATAGCTTCCTGGTTGCTAAAAAAGCGCTATCACCAGATAGAACTTTTTTTAAAATACCCCGGTGAAGTACAACAAGAAGTGATGCATCAACTTCTTGAAATTGCTGAGGATACGGAAATAGGCAGAAAACATGAGTTTAGTTCTATTAGCAACTACGAAACTTTCGCCAGCCGGGTGCCCATTATGTCTTATGAAGAGGCAGAGCCACTGATAGAACGTACAAGAAGAGGGGAACAGAATATTTTTTGGCCTACTGCTATAAAATGGTTTGCAAAGAGTAGCGGTACAACCAATGCTAAAAGCAAATTTATCCCTGTCAGCAATGAGGCGTTAGAAGATTGCCATTATAAGTCTGGAAAGGATTTGCTGTGTTTGTATCTGAACAACAACGAAAATTCTCAATTATTCACAGGTAAAAGTCTTCGACTGGGAGGCAGCAAAGAGCTTTATGAAGATAATGGAAGTTTCTTTGGAGATCTCTCCGCAATATTAATAGACAATATGCCATTTTGGGCAGAATTGAGTAGTACGCCCAGCAATAGGGTGTCCCTGATGAGCGAGTGGGAGACCAAAATGGATGCCATAATCCAGGAAAGCATTCAGGAGAATGTGACCAGTTTAGCAGGGGTACCTTCCTGGATGCTGGTACTGTTGAATAATGTGCTGGAGCAAACCGGCAAGCAGCATTTGTTTGAGATATGGGAAAACCTGGAGGTTTACTTCCATGGAGGGGTCAGCTTTAATCCCTACCTGGACCAATACGCAAATTTGCTGCCTCATAAGAGTTTTAAATACTATGAGATATACAACGCCTCAGAAGGATTTTTTGCTATTCAGGACAGAAACAATGCAGACGATTTGCTGCTGATGTTAGATTACGGAATTTTTTATGAATTTATCCCTATGGAGGTTTACGGCACTTCAAGGCAGAAAACAATACCCTTATGGGAGGTAGAAATAGGGAAGAACTACGCCATTATCATTTCTACCAATGCAGGTCTCTGGCGATATAAGATAGGAGATACTGTTCGGTTTACATCTACTGCTCCTTACAGGATAAAGGTTACCGGAAGGACCAAACATCATATTAATGTTTTTGGGGAAGAACTGATCATTGAAAATGCAGAGGAAGCCCTTAAGAATATTTGTGCTAAAACCGGGGCGGAAATAAAAGACTATACCGTGGCTCCGGTGTATATGTCTGGAAAGGAAAAGGGGGCACATGAATGGATTATCGAATTCAGAAGAGCGCCTGATGAGATCGAGTACTTTACAGAATTTTTGGATAATGCCTTAAAATCCCTGAATTCTGATTATGAAGCCAAGCGCTACAATAACATGACCCTCAGGATGCCGAAAGTGCATATTGCCAGGGAAAACCTGTTTTACGATTGGTTAAAATCTAAAGATAAATTGGGAGGGCAGCATAAGATTCCACGACTCTCCAATGAAAGAGAATATGTAGATGAGCTTTTGGAAATGAACAAATAAAGTTTATTCATCATACCCTATTAGGCTATTCATCTTGAAATATCCCTCCCATTAATCCTTTATGCGGATAACAGCATCTATCGGGCACATCACTTCTAATACCTTAACGGCTCATAGCAAGATCTGCTCAGTTAGAGTACTTCATCCTAACTAATGAAAACCTTCCTCCATTATTAGACATATATATATAAGATAAATGTTAGTGGAGTAAATCTGTCGGCCAGGCAAATTGGTTATTCAGAAAATAGATGAGTTTAGCCCATAGTGGCATGAAATATGCGTAGTGCTATCATGAGCTTATAAAATTGTAAGAATTCTGGACTACATCGAAGATTTGGTTCAGATAAACAAATAAATGCCGGTTTTAGGGGTTTAATGCTCAAATTGAGCCATAGAACTTAACCTTGACTAATACAAATATTACAACAATGGCAGATCGTTTAGTGGTTTTATCAGATATTTGGGGTGCTAAAAAAGGCATGTGGATTACCTCTTACCTCGGTTATTTACAACAATATTTTGACATCGTTTATTATGACAGCCATCAACTGGCAGATATAGATGTAGTAGACTATACACCGGAAGAAGTAACCAAAGCACTTCAGGAAGGTGGTATGGATACAGCAATTAGACAATTGCTAATGAAAGAAACAGTTCCCAGTCATTATTTAAGTTTTTGCTGTGGCGGGTTGATAGCATGGAAAGCTGCTTTGAAAGGACTTCCAATGAAGTCTTTGTATGCGGTTTCACCTTTGAATGTACATTTGGAGACCGAAAGGCCCGAAGTACCCGTTACCTTACTCTATGGTGAAAATCAGTTTGACAGACCATCAAAAGCATGGGCAGATCATATGAATGTTCCTGTAGAAGTAGTACCTAAGTTTGGTCGCGATTTGTACACTGACGAGAAAATTATCGGGAAAGTATCTCTGAATATTCTGGAAAGTATGCTCAAAAAGCAATACGCAGGCCTATGATACGGCCTTTAACTTCTTAACTCTTTCGTGAGACAATTTATTTTCGGCATAAGGTTTGGTTACCTTAAAGTCTTTTTCCTCACTACTGGGTAGTTCAAACATGGCATCTGTAAACACAGCCTCACACAAAGAGCGAAGACCTCTTGCGCCTAATTTATATTCAATTGCTTGGTCTACTATATAATCTAAAGCTTGTTCGGTAATTTTAAAACTAATGCCGTCCATGGCAAATAGTTTCTCATATTGTTTAATTATTGCATTTTTTGGCTCTGTAAGGATGGCCCTTAGCGTCTTCTTGTCCAAAGGATTCATATGCGTCAGTACCGGAAGTCTCCCAATAATTTCAGGAATTAATCCAAATTCCTTTAAATCTTTTGGAATAATGTATTGTAGCACATTGGTATTATCCAGGCTTTCTTCCATTTTGGAGGCACTATAACCAATAGCCTGCATATTTAACCGCTTGGTGATTATACGTTCAATACCGTCAAAGGCCCCTCCTGCAATAAAAAGAATGTTTTCTGTATTGACTTCAATAAACTTCTGATCCGGATGCTTTCTCCCTCCTTTTGGAGGTACATTCACCACAGTTCCTTCTAACAATTTAAGTAGTCCCTGTTGCACTCCTTCACCCGAAACATCACGGGTAATAGAAGGATTGTCGCTCTTTCGGGCAATTTTATCCAACTCATCTATAAAAACAATGCCTCTTTCTGCTTTTTCAAGATTATAATCTGCCGCCTGCAATAAACGGGTCAGGATGCTTTCTACATCTTCGCCTACATAACCGGCTTCTGTTAATACAGTGGCATCCACAATGGCTAAAGGAACGTTTAGCATACGGGATATGGTTTTTGCCATCAGGGTTTTACCGGTTCCGGTTTGCCCAACCATAACTATATTGCTTTTTTGAATTTCTATATCGTCCTCCTTGGAAGTGGGTTGAAGCAGTCTTTTGTAATGATTATAGACCGCTACGGACAATACTTTTTTGGTGCGTTCCTGCCCAATGACAAATGTATCCAGGAAACCCTTAATTTCTATGGGTTTTTTAAGAATGAGTTCAGAAGAAAGATCATCGTTTTTGGATTGGCGAGATTCTTCAGCTACAATACCATGTGCCTGTTCAATACACCTGTCGCATATATGCGCATCAAGACCTGCAATCAATAGATTGGTCTCTGGCTTTTTTCTCCCGCAAAAAGAACATTCTAAATTTTCCTTAGCCATAATCAGCGTAAACTTACATTAACTATAACGAATCTTTTCCCGTTTTGGTTTATATCCCGCCCATAGCACTGTCTGCCATGGGGTTTTGTCGGAATTAATCTTTATCCCTTTCTAAAATTTCATCAATCATGCCATATTTCAAGGCTTCGTCTGCTTTCATCCAATAATCCCGGTCACTATCGTCATATACCTTGTCGTATTTTTGACCGGAATGTTTGGAAATAATTTGATATAATTCCTCTTTAATTTTTATCACCTCTTTTGCGGCAATTTCAATATCACTCGCCTGCCCCTGAGCCCCAGACATTGGCTGGTGAATCATTACCCGGCTATGAGTTAAACCGCTTCGCTTCCCAGCTTCCCCGGCACAAAGGAGTACAGCAGCCATAGAAGCAGCCATCCCCGTGCAAATAGTAGCCACGTCAGGTTTTATAAACTGCATGGTGTCATAAATTCCCAAACCAGCGTAAACACTGCCACCAGGGGAGTTGATATAAATCTGTATGTCTTTTGATGAATCTGCGCTGGCCAGGAACAATAACTGCGCCTGAACAATATTGGCCACCTGATCATTAATGCCCGTGCCCAGAAAAATGATTCTGTCCATCATTAGCCTGGAAAAAACATCCATGGCAATAGCGTTCAGTTGACGCTCTTCAATAATATTAGGAGTCATATTAACCGGGTACATACTGCTGATCACCTGATCGTAATACATGCTGTTAATACCTTGGTCCTTTGTTGCAAAATTTTTGAATTCTTTTCCGTAATCCATAGGGTTGAGTACTGTATTTTTAGTCAAAAAAAAGGTGCCGAAATGAACGCTTTCGGCACCGTAAAGATACTTAATTTAGTGAGACTATAATTTCAAAATCCATTTTTGGTATTTTCAAAATCTGCATTTATAAATGTAGCCTTGCATGCCAAGACAACATCTTCTTGCAATGTCTGGTTTTGTTTTTCTTTAATGCCTTATCCGTAAACTTCTTTTACAAAGTTTTCGTAGGTGACTTCTTTTGTTTTGAGATTTGCTTTCTCTTTATAAAGATCCAGTAATTTTTGGCTCATCAACTGTTCCGACAATCGCTTTACTTCATCCTGGTTGCTCATAACCCTCATAGCAATATTTTCCAATTCTTCCTCTGCAGGATTCATCTGTCCGTATTGGGCCATTTGAGTTTTAATAAAGTTTTTGGCAAAATCTTTAAGCTCATCAAATTGAATCTCAATGTTGTTGTCCTTCATAATTTTGCCTTCTATCAATTGATAGCGCAATCCTTTTTCGGACTTCTCGTATTCATCGTTAGCTTCTTCTTCCGTCAGCGGTTTTTCACCGGTCATTTGAATCCATTTTTTTAGGAATTCTGTCGGGAGATCAAACTTTACACTTTCAATCAGGCGTTCAGTAACGTCATTGAGCAATTTCTGATCTGCTTGTTGCTCAAATTGCTTCTCAGAATCTTCCTTGATTTTATTCTTGAGCTCAGCTTCTGAAGAGACCACATCTTTCCCAAAAAGTTTATCAAAAAATTCCTGGTCCAGTGCTGCAAGTTCGCGCTGGTTTATTTCTTCGATTGTAAAATCTACTTTGATGTTTAATTTCTCGGTTTTATCTCTGGCTATACCTAAGGCACTTGAGAGTAAGAAGTCTTCCTTAAAAAGCCCCTTAGTACTTAGACTAATGGTATCTCCTACTTTTTTGCCTTTTAAAGCTTCCTGAGCTTTCTTGCTTTTAATTTTATCCAGTTCAACGATGGTCTTGTTTTCTATTTCTTCGGCTTCATTTTTAAAAATGCCGTTCAACTCATCGTCTTTACCAACTTCAGATTTGTTGATTAACTTTCCATACTGCTTTCTAAAACGCTCTACCTGTTCTTCGATCATTTTTTTGTCGGCGATGATCTTGTATCTGGTTATAGCTTTTTTAGTTTTTAATGGCACCTCAAATTCCGGCGCAAGTCCCAATTCGAATTCAAATGCCAGTTCTTCAGCATCCCAGTTAAAATCGTCTTGTTGTTTAGGAAGTGGATTTCCCAGAACGTCTAACTTTTCTTCTGTGAGGTACTTGTTAAGGTTGTCCTGGAGAAGTTTATTAACTTCATCTACCAGTACGGCTTTCCCGTACTGCTTTTTAATTAACCCCATGGGTACCTGACCCTTTCTGAACCCAGGAATATTGGCCTGCTTTCTGTAATCTTTTAGAATTTTGGAAACTTTATCCTCGTAGTCTTCTTTGGTAATGGCAACTTTAACGACTGCGTTTAATTCGTCTATTTGCTCCTTGGTAATATTCATACTTCTTTTTTTTAAACTCCTTAAATGGTATCTCCGGAATTTGAGTTTATCCGATTAAGGAACTTATTTTCATTTGCTTAACTAATGTTCCTACTTCATTTTTTGGCCTAAACCATTTGCATTTCCCATCTGTAAAATAAGGAGGCAAAAGTACTATAATTTATGTAGTTCGACAAGTTTTTGATCGAAGGTCTTTTGATAACTTGTTTAGTTCTTCTTGTCTTCTTTGAGAAAGGAAAAAAGTATCGATTGAAGAAATGACAATAACAGGCTAAAAAGCAAGGCCCACCAAATACCATTTACCTCGAAACCACCTATGAGTTCGCTGGCCAGCAGAATTATTATCGCATTAATAATCAGCAGAAAAAGCCCAAATGTTATGATGGTTACGGGCAGCGTTAAAATAATAAGTATGGGTTTAACAATAAAATTTAAAAGGCTTAAAACAAGGGCAACAATTATTGCGCTGATATAAGATTCTACCGTAACATTGGGAAGCACATTTGCAAGAATTAAAACAGCAAGGGCAGTAAGCAGTATTCTAAGAATAAATTTCATTGGTTTTTGGTATTACATTAAGGGAACTATAATTATAAATTTAGCTAAAATCTCGCCTTTTAGTGCACGGCACATAAAATATTTTTTAACTAGATAGGAGACCCATTGGTAAAAAACGCCAATGATTTTTCAAAAAATTGCCTGGGATTCTCTGCATGCAACCAATGCCCCGCATTGTCTATTGTCCCAATTTCAGCGGCAGGAAAATGCCTTTTAATAACAGCGTGGTCGTCCGGAGATATATATTCTGATCTGTCTCCTCTTAAAAAAAGTGTCGGCCCATTAAAACTATCTGTATTTCCAATATTTTCGCCTATTTCCTCCATCTTGTCTTTAAGGACTTCCAGATTGCATCTAAATCCAAGTTTACCTTGCTCTACCCAGTACAGGTTTTTAAGTAAAAACTGTCGTATTCCAGGATCGGAAAGGTAAGTGGCAAGCAGGGTATCTGCCTCTGTTCTTGATTTAATGTCTTCTATGGGTAGTGCCGTAAGGGCGCTAAGTATTTCATGGTGGTGCGGGGGGTAATATTTGGGTGCAATATCTGCTACCAGGAGTTTTTTCACTAAATGCGGATATTCACAGGCAAATTGCATGGCCGTTTTACCCCCTAGTGAATGTCCCAGTATATTAACGGCATCCAACTCATGGGTATCTATATATTTTGCAATATCCGCGGCCAGAACATCGTAATTGAAATCGGGTGACCAGAAACTTTTCCCATGGTTGCGCTGATCTACCAGATGCACTTCAAATTCTTTTTGAGCATACTGATTGCCCAATGTCTTCCAATTGTCTGACATTCCCAGAAAACCGTGTAAGATAATAAGAGGGGACCCTTCTCCTATTACTTTTGAGTGTAGTTCCATCCCTATCTTAATTTATGCAGATACATATTAACAACATTTTCCAAGCCCAGATATATGGCCTCGCAAATAAGGGCATGCCCAATTGATACTTCCAATAAATGAGGGATGTTCTCTTTGAAATAACGGATGTTATCCAGACTTAAATCGTGCCCGGCATTGATGCCCAGTCCAAGTTCATGGGCCTTTTTGGCAGCTGCAATGAAAGGCTGGAGACCTTCCTTTTTGCCAGTGGCAAAATCTGCGGCATAAGATTCGGTATATAGTTCTATTCTGTCTGTTCCGGTGTCTGCGGCACCTTCAACCATTTTTTCATCGGCATCAACAAAAATTGATGTCCGTATCCCCTGGCTTTTAAATCTGCTGATGACGTCTTTAAGAAATTCTTTATGGCCAATGGTATCCCATCCTGCATTAGAAGTAATGGCATCAACCGCGTCTGGTACCAATGTCACCTGAGTAGGTTTCACCTCAGTTACCAGTTCTATAAAGTCGGGAATTGGATTACCTTCTATATTGTACTCCGTATACACCACTTTTTTCAGATCTCGCGCATCCTGATAACGAATATGTCTTTCATCCGGACGGGGATGGATGGTAATACCATCGGCTCCAAATTCCTGAATGTCTTTGGCAACCTTTATAAGATTTGGAAAATTGCCCCCTCTTGCATTTCTAAGGGTGGCAATTTTATTGATATTCACGCTAAGTTTGGTCATACAAACGATTTGATTTTCATTACAGCGCAAAAATACAAATTAGGCATGCCTTTTGATATTTAAAATTACTAATTTGCGATATATAAATAATATATGAGATTAGCTGATCACATAATCAATGATTTACCTGTTTTCGGCCTGCAAGACAGGCTGAAAGATGTTATTGATTTTTTTCAGAATACTACATTTTCTCATGTAGCAGTTGTTGAACAGAACAGTTTCCTTGGATTATTAGCCGAGAATGATCTAGAAATCTTTGAAGGCGATAAGAAAATTGAAGATTACAGATATAATCTTGAAGTTTTCATGGTAAAAAAGAATTCCGGATGGTTAGATGTCCTTGAAGCTTTCGCCAGAAATGAGGCCAATCTGATCCCGGTGCTTGACAAGGAAGACGCGGTAGTAGGATATTATGACCTTACTGATTTGGTTGGTTTATTTATCGACATACCATTTTTTAAGGAACCCGGAGGGATTCTTGTAATAGCCAAGGCAAAAAAAGACTATTCGTTCAGCGAAATTGCGCAGATAGTTGAGAGTAATAACACTAAGCTATTAGGTGCTTTTATGACCGATTCTCGCGATGACGTGGTGCAGGTAACCTTGAAAATTGGCCCTGAAAATATGAATGAGGTTGTTCAGACTTTCAGGAGATACAACTACAATATACTGTTTGGTAACATGGATGATCAATTCCTTGAGAATCTGAAACAGCGATCTAACTACCTGGACAAATACCTTAATGTTTAGGGCCTATGAAAATTGCAATCTACGGTCAGACCTATCAGGAAAATGCACTGGATTATGTGGAAGAATTACTAGACGAGCTAAAAAGTCTTTCCGCCCAGGTAGCCATTGAAAAGAACTTTTGTGAGGTCTTGTTTTCGGAAGAGCGGCAGAGAGATTTTCAAACATTTACCCTTGAAGAGGGACTTGATTCTACCTTCGATATGATGGTTAGTTTTGGCGGGGATGGTACAATTCTCAGGGCGGTTACTTATATAGGCGATCTCGGGATTCCTGTAGTTGGGGTAAATACAGGAAGGCTTGGATTTTTATCCACTTTTAAAAAGGAGGATGTCAGAAAAGTAATTCAGGAATTTGTCGCCGGAGAGTTTAAGATCGTTGAACGAAGTCTGGTGTCTGTTTATACAGAAGGAGATATTCCTGAATTTGGGGAATTGAATTTTGCACTAAACGAGGTAACGGTAAGCAGAAAAGAGACTACCTCGATGATTACAGTAGAGACCTACCTTAATGATGAGTATTTAACCTCTTACTGGTCTGATGGCCTGATAGTATCAACACCTACGGGTTCTACAGGGTATTCTTTAAGTTGCGGAGGGCCGGTAATTACACCTACCGCTAAATCTCTGGTGATTACTCCAATTGCACCACATAATCTCAATGCCAGGCCACTGGTGATCTCAGATAATACAGAAATACGTTTAAAGGTTACCGGACGGGAGGAAAATCATCTTGTTTCCCTTGATTCCAGAATAGCGAGTCTTGAAAATGGGAAAGAAATTATAATCAAAAAGGCAGGTTTTACCATTAAAATGATAGAATATACTTCTCAGAGTTTTCTCAAAACCATTCGCAACAAATTATTATGGGGAGAAGACCGGCGTAATTGAAGCCCGGCCAAAGCAATAAATACCGACAAAAGCTGTTTTATGAAAGGAGAACAGGGATGTAACCATTGGGCAACCCAATATCCATGTGTTATATTTGCAAACTTTTGGAATTTATGAGGAAATTTATTGTCATTGCTCTTTTGTGTCTTTCCACACAACTGCATTCTCAGACCTATGAAATAGGGCTATTTGGGGGTGGAGCAAATAACATAGGTGACGTTGGTCGTACCAATTTTATTCTCCCTTCTGGTTTGGCCTTTGGCGGGATATTTAAGTGGAACAAAAGCAAGCGATATGCCTGGCGGGCATCCGTAATTTATGGAAAATTCACGGCTGATGATGCCAAATCCGACATCTCATCAAGGCAACAGAGAGGATATGTTATGGATAATTCGGTTTTTGAAACTTCGCTTGGACTCGAATTTAACTTCGTAGAATACAATCTGCATAAACTGGGACCAGCTTTTACGCCCTATTTATATACCGGACTTACCTATTTCCGGTATGGTTTTAACTATTTTGATGCGGGGCAGCTACAGGATATAGATCAAAAAGACGGGGCATTTGCCATTCCCATGACGGTAGGTGCAAAAGCAAGAATAAATCAATTTCTTATACTTGGGGCTGAAATAGGGGCCAGGTATACCTTTACGGATAACCTTGATGCCAGTAATCCTGTGGGATCAAATTTTGAACCTTTTAGGTTTGGAAATATTTTTAGTGATGATTGGTATGTTTTTTCAGGAATAACCTTAACTTATACCTTTGGCAGAAAGCCTTGTTCAGATTGTTTTGAGTAATACCTATTATGTACACATTTGAAGAATTAAAAAAGGGTGCCCTTCCCAAACATCTGGCCATAATAATGGATGGAAACGGAAGGTGGGCCAAACAACGAGGTAAATTAAGGGTTTTTGGGCACGAGAATGGCGTTAAGGCAGTACGTGAAACCGTGGAAAATTGTGCCAAATTAGGGATAGATTGCCTTACGCTATACGCCTTTTCCACAGAAAATTGGAACCGCCCGAAACTTGAAGTTGATACACTGATGCGCCTTTTAGTAGCATCTCTCAAAAAGGAACTTAAAACTTTAAATAAGAATAATATCCGCCTCAATGCGATAGGCAATATTTCTTCTTTGCCAAAAAAAGCACATAAAGAGCTATTGGAAGTCATTGAAAAGACCGGCAAAAATACGGGTATGACTTTAACCCTTGCCCTGAGTTACGGCGCTAGAGAAGAACTGAAAACTGCCGTACAGCAAATATGTGCCAAAGTTAAAAATAATATAATTTCTCCTGAAAATATTGATGAAACCATTATAAATAACCATCTTTACACGCAAAATTTGCCAGACGTAGACTTGCTCATCCGTACCAGTGGAGAACATCGGATCAGCAATTTTTTACTTTGGCAGATAGCCTATGCCGAATTATATTTTATTGATGTATTTTGGCCCGATTTTAGCGAGCAACATTTGGTAGAGGCTATCATCAATTACCAGAACAGAGAACGAAGATTTGGAAAAACTAGCGAACAACTCAACTAGCGATATGAAAAGGTTCATATCTCTTGAACCACTTTTTACACTTTTACTCCTCTTTTTTACCGTATTTACCTTTGCTCAGGATATTTCCTTGGAGAATGGTAAAAAGTATATTCTGGGCGGATTGGAAGTTACCGGGCTGCAGAGTTATAATGAACAGACAGTAAAGACCTATACAGGATTAAGAGTAGGACAACCCATTACTGTTCCCGGAGACCAGTTGAGTGCTGTTATTAAGAAATTGTGGGGTCTTGAACTTTTTAGTGATATAGAATTCTATTACACCAAAATTGAAGGTGAAAACATATTTCTGGAACTCAGTATCAGAGAAAGACCTACACTGTCTAAAGTGACAATTTACGGCGTCAAAAACAGAAAGGTAGACGATATTATAAAGGATACCGACCTCAAAAAAGGTAAAAAGATTACCGAGAGTCTTATTGCAAATACCAAGAATTACCTTCAAAATAAATATAAAAAACAGGGATATTTAAATGCAAAGGTTAATATAGCTACTGCTGTAGACACCTCGGGGACCAATGCTCAGAGCATGGTTATCAATGTTAAAAAGGGAGATAAGGTTAAAATACACAACATTGGCTTTGAAGGCAATGAACAACTATCTGATAAGAAATTACGCAAATCACTTAAGAATACGAAGAAGAAACGCCTTGGTCGTTTCTGGAAGAAGTCCAAATACATCCAGGACGATTATCAGGAAGACCTTTCTTCTTTGATAGACAAGTATGCAGAAAATGGATACAGGGATGCCAGAGTAATTTCTGATACTATTATTAACGTAGATGATAATAATATTGATGTAAATATAAAAGTAGAGGAAGGCAACAAATATTATTTTGGGGATATAAATTTTGTGGGTAATGCAGTCTATACTGATAACCAACTTACTCAGAAACTGGGCATTAGAAAAGGAGCCACTTATAATGGCGTATTGCTTAGAAAGCGAATTGCGGACGATTCTAAACCGGACGGTGATGACCTGACTAACCTTTATCAGAATAATGGCTATTTGTTTTCACAAATTAATCCTGTTGAGGTATCAGCACAAAATGATACCATTAACTTTGAGATCCGCATAATTGAAGGTAAAGAGACCTTTTTAAACAACGTTACGGTTGCCGGAAATGATAAAACCAATGACCATGTGGTATTCCGCGAATTGCGCACCAGACCAGGACAGCGCTATAGTAAAGATAACATTATCCGAAGCGTCAGGGAACTGGGTCAGTTGGGCTTTTTTGATGCAGAACAAATAAAACCAGATATTCAGAATCCTAATCCCAATGAAGGTACCGTTGACCTTGCCTATAGTTTAGTAGAATCTGGTGCCAGTCAGATAGAATTGCAGGGAGGTTATGGAGGAGGTGGATTTATAGGTACCCTTGGGCTGTCTTTTAGTAATTTTTCTATTCAGAATTTATTTAATGGCGAGGCTTATAAACCCGTCCCCATGGGTGATGGCCAGACCTTTGCACTGCGACTTCAGGCAAGTAGAACCTTCCGTGTCTACAGTCTTAATTTTTCAGAACCCTGGCTGGGTGGTAAAAAACCGGTTAGGTTTAATTTATCGCTTTCCAGAACGCAGCAATTCCTCGCTTCTTTTAGCAACAGGGGTAGGATAGAAGTGAACAAAGATCAACAATTCTCTATCACAGGGGTATCAGTTGGTTTGGCAAAAAGGGTGCAATGGCCAGATGATTTCTTTACCATTTCGCATTCCCTGAGCTACCAGTTATACGATTTTAAAAATTATAGAACCGGCCTGTTTAATTTTGGAAATGGTCAGTCTAATTCCCTGGCGTATACATTTGGTGTATCCAGAAGTTCCGCCGGACCGGGGAGAATTTATCCCATTACGGGTTCTATTTTTGAGGTGACTGCCAAATTTACTCCGCCCTATTCCTTATTTAGTGATAAGGATTTTGCGGGCTTAAAGGAAAGAAGTGAAGAGCTGAATGCCTTACAGTTAGAACGGGGACAACAAGGGCAGACCCTGACTACGGAGGAAAGAAATGAACTGGAAGCGGTAGATCAGGAAAGATTTAAATGGCTGGAATATTATAAAGTTAAATTCAAAGGTGATTGGTATACGCGACTAGTTGAAAAATTAGTATTGCGTACAAATGTGGAATTTGGATTTTTAGGGAATTATAACAGTGATGTCGGGAAAGTACCGTTCGAACGATTTTTTCTAGGGGGAGACGGACTTGGTAGAAACTTTACCCTTGATGGCAGGGAAACCATACAATTAAGGGGTTATGAGAACAATTCATTAACTCCTGTAGACCCGCTAACCGGGCAACAAGAAGGGGGAATAGTATACAATAAGTACTCTATGGAACTGAGATATCCGCTTACTTTAAAGCCCTCAGCCTCTATTTATGGGTTAGTATTTGCTGAAGCTGGGAACTCTTTCAACAATTTTCAGGACTTTAATCCGTTTCAACTTAAACGATCGGCCGGAGTGGGACTGCGCATATTTATGCCAGCCTTTGGTCTTTTGGGAATCGACTTTGGTTATGGGTTCGATGAGGACCTCAGACCGCAGTCTGCTGGTAACGGGCCCAGTGGATGGCAAACGCACTTCATTATTGGGCAACAGTTCTAATCAAAGCTAAATTTCCATAAGGTACAATTAAGGTAAACCACTCATTTTAAAAGTTTTAGTAATTTTGGCACGATATTTTCTATGTAAAAAACGAATTTGAGATGAAGACAAAAGTTCTTACAGTATTGGCCATTGTGTTTATTACTACTATGGCGTTTTCACAACGCGGCGTTAGAATTGGGTACGTAGACATGGAGTATATCCTGGAAAATGTGGAGGAATACAGAGACGCAAGTGAGCAATTGGATAATAAAGTGCAGAGATGGAAGGTGGAGATAGAACAGAAAGCCAGTGTGGTAGAGCAGATGAAGAAAGACCTTATGGCAGAAAAAGTACTCTTAACCGATGAGTTAATTGCCGAAAGAGAAGAAGAAATCCAGATACTGGAAAAGGAAATGTTAGACTATCAGCAGGATAGGTTTGGGCCTCAGGGCGATTTGGTAATGCAGAAACGACTGTTGATTCAGCCTATACAAGATCAGGTTTTTAATGAAGTGCAACAGATAGGAGCCAATAAAAAGTATGATTTTATTTTTGATAAATCTGCGGATGTCGTAATGTTGTACTCCCAAAAAAGACACGATATTAGCGAATTGGTCTTAAGAGGAATTGCAAGAACAAGAAAAGTTAGCAAATCGAACAAAAGAGAAAGGGAGAAAAGCAGGCTGGAAGAATTCAAAAATGCCGAGGAAAATGAGGAAGTCAGCGAGGCGCTAAAGGAAAGACAAGATAGGGCTAAGCAAGCTCAGGAGACAAGATTAAAGTCGGCCGAAGAAAAAAGAGCAGAGCAGCTTAAACTAAGGGAAGAAAGAAAGAAAGCATATGAAGCGCGGCGGCAGAAGCTTTTAGATGAGCGTGAAGCAAAGAGAAAAGCAAAAGAAGACGCAAGGAAAAAAGATACGGAAGGAGAAGATACCGGAAACTAAATATTAACACAAAAGATAACACTCAAAAAGTAAATTCAGAAATCATGAAACAATTTAAAAAAGTAGCCATTGTAATCGTTTTATTTATCGCAGCTACAGGTTTTGTTAATGCGCAGAGCAAAGTTGCCCATATTGACGTTACAGCTTTACTGGCCGAAATGCCGGAAATGAAGGCCGCGCAGGCAGAATTAAAAAAATTACAGGAAACATATAGGGCGGATATTGAGAGTTCTATGACCGAACTTAAAAATAAGTATACTCAGTATTCCAATGAGGCCACTGCTAAGACGGAGGAAGAAAATCAAAAAAGAGCTCAGGAATTGCAAGGTTTCGAAAAAAATATTGGTGAGGCGCAGCAGGCAGCTCAGCAAGAACTCGCAAAGAAACAAGGAGAATTATTTGAACCTATTTCAAAGAAAGCCATCGCTGCCATTGAAAAAGTGGCTGCAGCCCAGGGATATGATTATGTGGTGGATGCTACTCCAGGAAGCGGCGTAATAGTAGCCAAAGGTCCGGATCTCTTGGTAGAGGTTAAGAAAGAATTAGGATTCTAAGAAAAATATACCTTATCATCTTTAAAAACCGTCCACCTTTTGGCAGACGGTTTTTTTTATTATTACTATTGTATAAACAAAAAGCAAACGCGGACAATGCAGCAAGGTCCAATTGGCATCTTTGATTCAGGAGTAGGCGGCACTTCTATATGGAGAGAAATTAACAGGCTGCTTCCTTCAGAAAACTCCATCTACCTGGCAGACAGCAAAAATGCACCCTATGGAGAAAAATCGGCCAGTGAGATAATACAGTTAAGTGCAAAGAATGCAGATTTGTTAATTGAAAAAGGATGTAAATTAATAGTGGTAGCCTGTAATACTGCCACTACCAATGCCATTGACTATTTGAGGGAGAACTACCCGCTGCCCTTCATTGGAATAGAACCTGCCATTAAGCCTGCGGCACTTAATTCCAAATCTAAAACAATTGGTGTTCTTGCCACTAAAGGGACATTAACCAGCGAACTTTTTAGTAAAACAGCCAAAGATCATGCGGCAAATATTAAAGTGGTGGAACAGGAAGGCAAAGGCTTGGTTAGCCTCATAGAGTCCGGGGCAATTAATGACAAGGCAACTGAGGATATATTAAAGAGTTACTTAAAGCCAATGATAGCTGCCGATATAGATCATTTGGTCTTAGGGTGTACTCATTATCCCTACCTGATACCGATATTGAGGAAATTATTGCCAGAGCAAGTCAGGATCATAGACTGCGGAGAAGCTGTAGCCCGACAAACTAAGAAAGTATTGCAGGAAAACAATCTTCTGAATACTTCCGCAGCAGCTGTTAAACACCAGTTTTATTCTAACAACAATCCGGAGATTCTGAGTTATTTCCTAAAAGATTTAGAAACAGCTATTGAAGTTGAGTATCTGGATTTTTAAATTTAATATAAGGGGACTACTCGCTTTTTCTGGTATAGGTCAGGTAGGTAAAATCAAATGCATGCTTCTCATCCCTGGGATGAAATTCCTCGCTTTGCAAAACCCAATCTTGTTCGGGAATATCTGGAAAATAAGTATCTGCTTCAAAAGTACTATGTACTCTGGTAATCTCTAATTTATTGGCGTATTTCATTCCCAGGGTGTATATCTCACCTCCTCCTATAATAAAACAAAGTGGGTCTTGTTTGGCTTGTTCTAGTGCCGCTTCTAAAGAATGCACAACCATACAATCCGGATGATCAGGATCATAGCTTTGATCCCGTGTGATAATTATATGTCTTCGGTTGGGTAGGGGTTTTGGAAAACTTTCAAAGGTTTTTCTGCCCATGATGATTTTATGACCAGTAGTAAGGGCCTTAAATCGCTTGAAATCATCAGGTAAATGCCATATCAGATCGTTCTCGCGGCCAATGGCGTTGTCCTCCCCAATGGCGGCTATCATACAAATAGTACCCATCAGCTTTTTTTTTTATTAATATTAGAAAGTGGGAAATCTGTCTCAATCTCTTTTTGTATTTCCGCGATTCTGTCTTTCTGTAGCTGCACTAATTTTTCCCTTTGCCTTCTTTCCCAGTCCTTCCCAAGGAATTTTTTTGTAATCAGGACATTTATCGCATGCAGTACAAATAGAAATGTCCAAAGTGTGATTGCCCAAATGAACCAGTCGTACTCTTCTCCATACTTTAAGAACTTATTGATCACAAACAAAAAAAGACTGCCAACTAAATAGACAATTAAATGGAAAAAAAGTCGCTTCTTCTGAACTATACGCCTGTGGGCATGTTCTAGCAGCTCGTGTTGTTCGGTAGCTATTTTGGTTGCTTTTTTACTACTTGAAACCATGTTAATGGGTATCTTTAACAACAAAGATAAAGCAAAAACATCCGGATAACCAGATAGACTAATATTAAGCTTATGCAAGGTGTCAGAAAACAATTTCCAGCGCTAACCCATTCAATTTATGCCAATACAGCTGCCACAGGGTTATTGAGCCAATCCCTGGTAGAATGGCGTCAGGAACACGATTTGGATTATTTGGTAGGGGGCAGTGATGCCAAGATGGAGCAAATGGAGATTATTTCTACTACCAGAGCAACTATTGGGAATTTTTTTAGTTGTCCGGCCCCATCTATTGCCCTTGTGCAGAATTTCTCCTTAGGGTTGAATATGTTGTTAGAAGGCCTGGAAAAGAGCAGCAGAATATTGCTTGTTGAAAATGATTATCCATCAGTGAACTGGCCCTTCGAAAGTAGGGGATTCCAAATTACTTTTGCCAAACTAGACCAGGATCTGGAACAGCATATCTGGGAGAAAATAGCAAGTGAGCAAATAGATGTCCTTGCACTTAGTTTGGTACAATGGTTAAACGGAATTAAAATAGAGCTCGATTTTCTGAAGAAACTCAAGGAAAATTTCCCGGATCTTTTAATTATTGCTGATGGCACGCAGTTCTGCGGCGCGTATGATTTTAATTTTGCATCTTCCGGAATAGACATTTTAGGTGCAAGTGGGTATAAATGGCTATTAAGTGGTTTTGGAAACGGATTTATGCTTTTTAAGGAGGAGATTCAAAATAAATTAAAGCTTTATACAACCGGTTATAATTCTTCTGGGATTAATATCGAAAAGAAAGACAGTTTTAGATTTGCCAAACATTTTGAACCAGGGCATCTGGATACACTTAACTTTGGTAGTCTCAACTTTGCGTTAGAATATTTACATCAGATCGGCATTCACGATATAGAAGCACACAACAAACTCTTAATGCAGAAAGCAAAGAAAGAATTTGCAAGCCTGGGCCTTTTGAGCAACGATGTATTAAATAGAGATGACCATAGTACTATATTTAATATCAAGGTAAATCAGCATACTTTTAGTCTTTTAACAGAACATAATGTAGTCTGCTCTCAGCGTGGTGAAGGAATTCGCCTGAGTTTTCATCTATATAATACCCCGGCTGAAATTGACCAAATTTCAGAAATATTAAAAAAATCTATGTAGATTTTTCTTACCCTAATAAATAACAGCATTTTTTGAGAGAATGAATTATTTACATTCTGTATTTTACCAAATTGATAAATCGTACTTAACTTATTGTCTTTTAGTTGTTTTATATGTTGCTTTGCACTTTCAATCTTAAAAATTAGTAAATCATGGCAATAGCAAAACAGTATCTTAAAACAAAACCGGTATGTAAAGTAACTTTTACAGTACCTGCAGAAGAAGCAAAAAAGGTAGCCGTAGTTGGCGATTTCAATAACTGGAATCCAAAAGGCAGTCTTTTGAAAAAACTAAAAAACGGAAACTTTAAAGGAACTTTTGATCTTCCAAAGGAAAGTACTTTTGAGTTCAAGTATTTAGTTGATGGTAATTATGTTAACGAATCAGAAGCTGATCGTTACCAGTGGAACGACTATGCCGGGTCAGAAAACCCAGTTTTAGAGTTATAGTCTTTAACACCTTATTGAAGGCCGGGCTTGTTTTATACAATGCCCGGTTTTTTTATTTCTATTCTACTACCTCAACACCTTTCCAAAAAGCAACTCTTCCTTTAATCCCTTTTGCAAGTTCGCTTACTTCCGGATAGTACCAGGCTGCATCACTATTGATTTGCCCATCTACTTCAAGAGAGTAATAGGAGGCCACCCCTTTCCATGGACAAGTAGTGTGTGAGCTACTTTCCTTAAAATATTCCGACTTAATGCTTTCTGCAGGAAAATAATGATTGTTTTCAATAACTATGGTATCATCGCTCTCTGCCAGGACGGTATTATTCCAAATTGCTTTCATATCTTTTTGCTAAAAATGTAGTTTTTATAATAATTTTTAAAATCACTGTACTCCGCATCGATCTTAAGACCGGCTTGTTCCGCTAACCAGGAGACGATTTCATCGTCATACTTCTGAGATATTTCCATATGAATACTCTCCCATTTCCTGAATGCAACTTCAAGACCAAGAGCGCCGATATTCACAGTATGTGCCGTTTTAGCCACTAGATAGCTTTTAGCTGTACCGCTCTCCGGATCGTAAACCTCCCAGTGAAGAAATTTATCAAGATCAAAATTGGCGCCGAGTTCCCTATTGATTCTCGTCAGGATATTTTTATTAAAGGCTTCCGTAATACCCGTAGCATCGTTATAGGCATCCAAAATGGTTTGAGGATTCTTTTTTTGGTCAAAGCCCACAAACAGTAAATCCTCTTCCTCCATCAGTTCCTGAATATTTCTTAAAAATACTATAGCCTGCTCGTGCAGTAAATTTCCAATATTTGATCCCAGGAATAGAATTACCTTTTTAGTATGCTCCAGCGAATTGAGTTGATCTAAAACTTCAAAATAAGTGCCTTGTAGCGGTTTTATGCTTACCGCAGGTAACTCCTTTTTTATAGCGGCTTGCAGTTTATCAAGAGCGTTCTGACTGATGTCTATAGGAACATAATTAAAAGTCACGGCTGTCCGGGACAATTGCTCCAATAGAATTTTGGTCTTCTTCCCATCACCAGCGCCGAGTTCTACCAAATCAAATTGTTCTCCACCTTTCGAAAACCAGTTGGTAATTACCTCCTTGTGATTATTCAGAATATCGTATTCCGAATTTGTCAGGTAATACTCCGGCATGTTCATGATATCCTGAAACAGCTTGTCTCCGTTAGCATCATAAAAATATTGAGACGATAAATGCTTGGGAAAATCGGTAATACCCTTATACACGTCTTCTTCGAATTTGCTCTTAAAAGTGGTAGAAATATGCTCTTGCATGCTTTTTTGTCGCGATTAACGGGCTAACCTTAACCCTGTGAACTGCCATCTTAAATTTGGATGAAAAAAATTGCGGTAGGTGGGTCTTGTATGATTTTTTGGAGTGGCTATTGAACCACCTCGCAGCACTTTCTGATTCACCATAAATTTGCCGTTATATTCCCCCAGTGCACCGGCTGCTTTTTTGTAATCAGGGTAAGGGAGATATGCACTTTCTGTCCATTCCCAGCGCTTACCCCAGCTGAACGAATCCTGTGCTGCTTCCCATTCAAATTCTGTAGGGAGCCTGAGGCCCATCCATTGGGAAAAGGCAAAAGCTTCAAAATAGGAAATATGAGTTACCGGGCTTTCATGGGCTATTTTGGTTAAGCCGCCCAAGGTATAGTGCTGCCATTGCCCATCTATCTTATGCCAGTATAAAGGAGCGCTTATTTGATTGGCGTTAACCCAATCCCAGCCTTCTGCATGCCACAATTCAAAATTCTTGTATCCCTTATCCTCAATAAATTTTATGTATTCCGCATTGGTAACAAGTTTATTTGAGATGTCGTAGGTCTGTAAATACACTTTATGCCGACCGAGTTCATTATCATAACAGAATTCATCAGAATTGTGCCCTATGTCGTAAACCCCCTCAGGTACGGAAATCCATTCTGCCCGATGATCATCTATGGCGTGCTCTTCAGGAAAGTCAGTGTATTTAGGTAAAAGTGGATTATTGCCAAGTATGTATTTGATGTCTGTAAGCAATAGCTCCTGGTGCTGTTTTTCGTGATGAATCCCGATTTCAAGTAGTTTTGATAGTTCCGAATCATTGTTAACCGCAAATAAATCTTTGATTTGTTGGGTAACATATGCCCGGTATTCATATACCTCTTTTACCCCAGGGCGAGACAGGTTACCCCGATCTGCCCGGATCACTCTTTTACCCACCGTTTCATAGTAACTGTTAAATACAAAGGAGAAGTCCGTACTGAACTGTTTGTACCCTTTCGCATGAGGTTTAAGGATAAACTCTTCAAAAAACCACGTACTATGTCCCAAATGCCATTTGGGCGGAGAGACATCCACTACCGGTTGTACCACATAATCTTCTATCTCCAGGGGAGAACAAATATCCTCGGTATGTTGGCGGGTTTCCAGAAAAAAATCCAGAAGGGTGGTGGTAAGAATCATTATAGCAACTTTAGACTAAAGATAACCAATAATAATTCTTTTAGGAGTTAAAATCCCGCACTTCTTACTCTTATACAGCTACTACACCTTTAATATGGGGATGGGGATTGTAGTTCTGTAAACTGAAATCATCAAATGTAAAATCCAAAATATCAGTAATTTCAGGGTTGAGGACCATCCTGGGTAAAGGTCTGGGCGCTCTGCTTAATTGCAATTCTATTTGCTCCATATGGTTGTTGTAGATGTGGGCATCCCCGAAGGTGTGAATAAAATCACCCGGAGCATAACCACATACCTGCGCCATCATCATGGTAAACAAGGCGTAGGAGGCGATATTAAAAGGCACTCCCAGAAACGCGTCGGCACTTCGTTGGTACAACTGGCAAGATAATTTACCATCTGCCACATAAAACTGAAAAAAGGCATGGCAAGGAGGAAGCGCAGCCTTCCCGTTAGAAACATTTTCGGCGAAAGAAACAGAGGTGTCGGGCAGAACACTCGGGTTCCATGCAGAAACAATCATTCTTCTGCTATCCGGGTTGGTTTTAAGGGTGTTAATCACCCCTTTAATCTGATCTATCTCATCCCCGTTCCAATTGCGCCATTGGTAGCCATAAACAGGTCCCAGATCTCCATTATCATCTGCCCATTCGTTCCATATTCGCACACCGTTTTCCTGTAAGTAACTAATATTGGTATCACCCTTTAGAAACCAGAGGAGCTCATGAATTATAGACTTTAAGTGTAGTTTCTTGGTGGTCACCATGGGGAACCCTTCTGAAAGATCGAACCGCATTTGATATCCAAAAACACTTTTTGTTCCTGTTCCTGTTCTATCGCTCTTTACGTTGCCGTGTTCAAGAACGTGTTTTAGCAAGTCGTGGTATTGTTTCATTTTATTTACACTATCTGATGTCAAAAATAGTTAAAGAAGAATAGATTTTTTTTTACAGATATCAAAACTTATCAACGAACTAGCCTAATATCATCCCGGCAATTGTCGCTGAAAGCAAGGAGGCAAGGGTGCCTCCTAAAACGGCCTTCATTCCAAACTCGGAAAGTACTTTTCTTTGTCCGGGGGCAAGAGACCCTATGCCGCCTATTTGAATGCCTATTGAAGCAAAATTGGCAAACCCACAAAGCATATAAGTAGCCATGATGATAGATTTGTTAAATGAAAAATGAGTGGCACTCATTACATTCTTTAATTCTGCTAACTGGATATAGCCCACAAATTCGCTTGCGGCCAATTTTATACCCAGTAACTGTCCCATGAGCATTATGTCCTCAGAATTAACGCCAATAAGCCACATTAAAGGGGCAAAGACAACGCCCAGAACAGCTTCTAAGGAAAATTGTTCATATGCCGTATTTGCTGCAATCCATTCATTTAAGGAAGTAAAATCTCCTACCCATCCAAGGATACCATTTATCATCGCTATAAAGGCTACAAAAACTAATAGCATGGCACCTACATTAACTGCCAATCTTAATCCTTCCGTAGTTCCGTTAGCAATGGCATCCAGGATATTAGCACCTATTTTTTCTGTAGATACATTTACATTGGTATTTACAGCTTCGGTCTGAGGATAAAGAATTTTAGATACCACAATTGCACCTGGTGCGGCCATTACCGATGCGGCTAACAAATGTTTTGCAAACTGCAGGCGCAACACAGGATCATCTCCACCCAGGAAGCCAATATAAGCTGCAAGTACGGCCCCTGCCACTGTAGCCATGCCACCTATCATAACCAGAAGTATTTCGGACTTTGTCATTTTTTCCAGGTAGGCTTTTATTAACAAAGGGGCTTCGGTTTGTCCCAGGAAAATATTACCGGCAACGCTTAAACTCTCTGCTCCGGAAATTCCGAGTGCTTTAGATAATAACCAGGCAAGTGCTTTTACCACTTTCTGAATAATACCGAGATAAAAAAGTACTGAGGTCAATGCCGAAAAGAAAATTATTGTTGGTAGTACCTGAAAGGCAAAAATGTATCCAAATGTATCCATGTCTACCACCAGTCCTTCGAATAAGAACTTGCTACCTGCACGGGTAAAATCCAGAATGCTTACAAAAATCTTCCCAAGACCTTCAAAAATGGCCTGTATAAACGGGATTTTTAATACCCCAATGGCAATGAGCAACTGAACCAAAAGACCTATGGCGGTTGTTCTCCAATTAATAGCTTTCCTGTTTGCGCTGAAAAGAACGGCAAGCAGTATCAATACTCCCATCCCAAGAAGGCCACGCCATAAGGTGTTTAATGAAAACCCCTGATTTGGAATAATCTCCAATTGTTGGCTTTCAATATCGTTAATTGTTGTGGTATCTACAGACGGGATAATAGTGTCTTGTGCAAAGGTCGGAAAGCTTAACAGCAACATAAAAAATAACACCAAGACTCCGTATCGCATAGAAATGATGCTATATTATCAATTACGTTTGGAAATTTCATCCCTTAATTTTGCTGCCTTTTCGTAGTCTTCGTTCGCCACAGCTTTATCTAATTCTTTGTGCAACTCGTCTAAACTAAGCTCCTTATAAGGTGCGGCAGAGCCAGAATCTATTTCAACGGTTTCTCCTTCCTGCAGAATTTCATCTACAACAATACTGTCATCCCCTTCTTCTTTGTCTTTGTCTTTGGAAGAGAACTTCAGGAAAATACCGGCTTTGTCAAGAATAGTTTTATAGGTAAAGATGGGCGCATCAAATCTTAGTGCAAGGGCAATGGCATCACTGGTACGGGCATCAACAATTTCCTCAATTTTGTCACGCTCACAAATAATGCTCGAATAAAATACCCCGTCCACTAATTTATGGATAATGACCTGTTTAACCACTATATCAAAGCGGTCCGAAAAATTCTTAAATAAGTCGTGCGTAAGAGGGCGTGGAGGTTTTATTTCCTTTTCCAGAGCAATAGCTATGGATTGGGCTTCGAAGGCTCCAATAACTATAGGTAATTTTCTGTCACCATCAACTTCATTCAGAATTAGAGCGTACGCACCATTCTGTGTTTGACTATAGGATATTCCTTTTATTTTTAATCGTACTAAGCTCATAAATTTGTAGAAACCGCATTGACCGAATAAACAATTGGGATGCCCTGCTATTTAAACAGCCCATTGGGCCACAAATTAACAAAATTTAGGCGTTTTGCGCTTTAAATTCCTTTAATTTTTCCGTGAGCTTAGGAACCACTTCAAACGCATCTCCTACTACTCCATAGTCAGCAGCCTTAAAAAAGGGTGCTTCAGGATCAGTGTTGATAACCACTTTTACCTTAGAAGCACTTACTCCGGCTAAATGTTGAATAGCACCAGAAATTCCTATTGCGATATAAAGATTACTGGCAACAGGCTTCCCGGTCTGACCCACATGTTCACTATGTGGCCTCCATCCAAGGTCTGAGACCGGCTTAGAACAGGCCGTGGCAGCTCCGAGGACATCTGCTAATTCTTCGATCATCCCCCAATTTTCAGGCCCTTTCAGACCCCTTCCGCCAGAGACTACAATATCGGCGTCGGCAATAGTAGCTTTACCAACCACCCGATCAATCTCAACAGATTTTGTGCCGAGGTCGACATCGGAGACGTTTAAATTGAAGTTTTCAATTTCCGCATCGACTTTATTTTCAACGCTTCCAAAAGCATTATTGGAAACACCTATTATTTTTATCTCTGAGGCAATTTCTGTATGGGCAAATCCTTTGTTGCTAAAAGCGGTTCTTTTTACGGTAAACGGACTAACGCCTTGAGGAGCCGCTACAACGTTAGGGACATAACCAGCTTTAAGAATACCAGATAAAATGCCGGCAAGATACCTGGCATCGGTACTGGAACTTACAATGATAACCTTAGCGCCCTCTTTTTCTGCAGCCTGTGCAATTGAGGTAGCATGGGCCTTTGCATTAAATGTGCTTAACTCCTTATTAGTGCAATTAAGGACCTTAGAGACGCCAAAATTGCCTAGATCACTGGCATTTTCTGCGTTAAATGCTATGGCGGTTACATCGGTGCTGAGTTGTCTTGCCACTTCAAAGGCGTAAGAAGCCACTTCGAAGGCATTCTTTTTTAATTTACCGTTGTCTGTTTCTGTATAAACTAATACTGACATGCTAATATTTTTATTGTTCGGACTCCAAAAAATTAAATCACTTTTGGTATCTGGGTTATCTAATTTAAATTACTTTGGCTTCGTTATGTAAGAGGTTGACGAGTTCATCTATATTGTCTGCATCTACCAGTTTAACAGCTCCTTTTGCAGCTGGTTTTTCGAATGATACATCTTTGGTCGCCTGATTAGTATCTACCGGAGCAACTACATTCAGTTGTTTTTGTCGAGCCATCATAATGCCTCTCATATTTGGAATACGAAGATCACTTTCTTCTACTAGTCCTTTTTGTCCTCCAATGATTAGAGGCAGACTTGTAGCTATTTTCTCTTTTCCGCCATCAATTTCGCGAATAGCAGTTGCATTGTTTCCTTCAACTTCAAGACTTATGCATGTGTTGACAAAATTCATATCCAGTAGGGCAGCAACTATCCCGGGTACCATACCACCGTTATAGTCTATAGATTCCCTGCCGGCTATTACAAGATCATAGCCTCCGTTTTTTATAATTTCGGCCAATTGCCTTGCTACAAAAAAACCATCTGTTGGCTCGGCATCAATTCTAATAGCTTCATCCGCACCAATGGCGAGGGCCTTTCTAATCGTAGGCTCTGTGGCAGCACTGCCTACGGTAGCTACATGCAAAGTTGCTCCTTGTTTCTCTTTGAACCACATGGCCCTTGTTAATCCAAATTCGTCATTCGGGTTAATTACAAATTGTACGCCGTTGGTATCAAACTTACTGTTATCTTCAGTGAAGTTGATTTTGGAAGTAGTATCTGGTACGTTGCTGATACACACTAATATCTTCATTCTGGTGTGATTTTTATGTCGTTATTTAAGGTGCCAAAGATAGCTAATAATTTTCAAAAATACTATGCATGCATAATAAAATATTAAATTATTTTTCCCTTCAACAACGGTAAGATTGAGAGATATTTTGCTATTTTTGTTCGCATTTTAATGCTGAGTGTATTTTGTTTTTATGCACTACAATTTCGGTACAAACATCTATAATAACACCATACTATATGAAGACTTTACAGTTTAGGCAGGCGATAGCCGAAGCAATGTCGGAGGAGATGAGAAAGGATGATTCCATTTACCTGATGGGAGAGGAAGTAGCTGAGTATAACGGAGCTTATAAGGCTTCTAAAGGAATGCTGGATGAGTTTGGGCCTGAACGCGTAATTGATACACCAATATCGGAATTGGGTTTTGCAGGTATTGGAGTTGGTTCTGCCATGAACGGGAACCGGCCTATCATAGAGTATATGACCTTTAATTTCTGTCTGGTAGGAATAGATCAGATTATCAATAATGCGGCAAAGATTCGCCAGATGTCCGGCGGGCAGTTCAACTGTCCGATTGTCTTCCGGGGGCCTACGGCTTCAGCAGGTCAATTAGCAGCGACACATTCACAGGCTTTTGAAAGCTGGTTTGCCAATTGTCCCGGACTAAAGGTGGTTGTGCCATCTAATCCAGGTGATGCCAAAGGCTTATTAAAATCGGCAATCAGGGATGATGATCCGGTCATTTTTATGGAATCGGAACAAATGTATGGAGACAAAGGCGAGGTTCCGGAAGATGAATACACTATTCCCATTGGTGTTGCTGATATTAAAAGAGAAGGTAAAGATGTGACCATCGTCTCTTTTGGAAAGATTATTAAAGAAGCCTATAAGGCGGCAGATACATTAGCAGAAGAAGGAATTAGCTGCGAGATTATAGATTTGCGTACTGTTAGGCCAATGGATGGTGATGCGATTCTCAATTCTGTTAAAAAGACCAACAGACTTGTTGTTTTGGAAGAAGCATGGCCTTTTGGTAATGTAGCTTCAGAGATCACCTACCTGGTGCAGTCTGAGGCCTTTGACTATCTTGATGCCCCGGTAGAAAAAATTAACACTGCGGATACACCAGCACCATATTCGCCTGTATTGCTGGAAGAGTGGTTGCCCAACAGTGAAGATGTTATTAAGGCTGTTAAGAAAGTGTTATACAAATAAGTAGAATCAATTTGTAAAGGTATCTTAGCTTCGTCGACCAAGGGTTGGCGAAGCTTTTTCATAAAAAGGAATACTATTTGATAGTAATACTACCCTAAACGTTTTAGCGCATTAATGAATAGTAGTGTTCAGGACATTTGTCATTAGAGCGTAATGCAATTACTTTTATGAAGCATATCTTCTTATATCTATTTTTATTTTCATCCATTTCCCTGTATTCACAGACAAAAGTGGGAGGTATTGTAAAAGACCCGACCGGGGCACCTGTTGCCTTTGCTAATGTGTTGTTCCTCAACTCTACGGAAGGAACTATTACCAATGAAGATGGCCGGTTTTACATGGAATCTGATGCAAATTACGATATGCTCAAGATTTCATTTGTCGGTTATCAGGCAGTGGAAATTGAGTTGACCTCCAGGGTCACCTACAATATGGAAATTGTTTTACAGGAAGGGGAGCAATTAGATGAGGTGGTGGTCTATGTTGGGAAACAATCCAAGAAAAATAATCCTGCAATTGATATCCTCAAAAAGATATGGGCCAAAAAAAGAATCAATGGCCTGCGTATGTTTAATCAGTATAAATACGATAAATATGAAAAAATAGAGTTTGATATCAACACCATAGACAGTGCAATGATGGAGAGCAAAATGTTTAAGGGAATGGAATTTGTCTTTGCAGATCTGGATACCAGCAGAATAACGGGTAAAACCTACCTGCCCATATTCATAAACGAAACTTTTTATAAAGTATACGGAGATAATAAGCTTAAACAGGAGAAAGAGGACCTGCTGGGGAACAAAAATTCTGGTTTTAGCAATAATCAGGCAATCATCAGCTTTGTTGAAGACCTGTATTCCGATTATGATATTTATAACAACTACCTCAAATTTTTTGACAAAAGCTTTACAAGTCCGCTGTCAAGAACGGGGGTAGATACTTATAACTATGTACTTTCAGACAGTGCTTTTATAGACAACAAATGGTGTTATAATATTATTTATTACCCCAGACGAAAGAACGAACTCACCTTTAAAGGAGATTTTTGGGTGAATGATTCTACCTATGCAATCAAGGAAATTAACCTTGAGGTGACCAAAAGTGCCAATATAAACTGGGTAAAAGATATCTATATTGAACAGGAATTTGAAGTTGTTAACGATTCGGTATTCTTGCTAAAAAGGGATTATATGCTGAGCGACTTCAGTTTCAACAAAAAGGAAGAATCCAAAGGGGTTTATGGAAAGCGGACCACGGTGTACGACAACTATGTCTTTGATGAGTTTAAACCGGAGACATTTTATAAAAAGCCTTCAGACCCTTTTAATCCGTTTGTTTTTAACCGGGATAGTATTTTCTGGGCAAATAACAGGCTCGAAACTCTGAACAAGGACGAGCGTGGTATATATAAGCTCCTGGATACCCTTAAAACCGTTCCCAGATTTAAAACCTATTACAACCTTGTGAGTATTCTGGGCTCCGGGTATATAGAAATTGATAAATGGAATCTTGACATCGGAGATATTTACAGCGTTTTTGGCTATAACGATGCAGAGGGTGTTAGGCTCAGGGGAGGGGCAAGGACCTATTTTGGTCAGAACGATCCCTGGCGATTGGAAGGATATATGGCTTATGGTTTTGATGATCGTAAATTTAAACATGGATTTTCGGCTAAATTTCTTCTGGATAGGAAAAGCAGGCTTATTCTTTCGGGAGGAAACAGGCGTGATGTAGAACAAATGGGTCTTAGTCTTACCGCAACAAATGATGTTCTGGGAAGAAGTGTGGCCTCTTCTTCCGTATTGACAGTTGGGACGAACGACAGACTAACCAATATTAATCTGTCTACCTTAAACCTGGAAATGGAACCGACAAAGAATTTTCGGGTCCGTTTTGGGGGGTCATTCCGTACCTTAAGATCTGCCTTGCCAGATGCCTTTAGCCTGGATTATCTGGATCCGGAGGCCCCAGGCGGAATTGCTTCAGAGATCAGACAATTTGATATCACCACAACTCTAATATATACCCCTGGAAAACGTACCATTGGTTATGGCGTGGAACGAAAAAATATCAATGAAAATTACAGTACGTTGCTGTTAAATTACACCACGGGTATAGAGGGCTTTCTAGAAAGCGATTTTGATTATGAAAAAATACAGTTTTCCTATTCTCAACCCTGGCAGGTAGGCGGTTTTGGCAGATTGTTCAGTACTGTGGAAGTTGGAAAGACCTTTGGAGCAGTACCCCTTGGGTTGTTGAACATAGTTCCGGGGAATCAGACCCTGTTCTCTTTATACAATACTTTTCCCAATCTGGATTTTTATGAATTTGTGACAGATACATATGTCTCTGTACATCTTGAGCATAATTTTAATGGTCGCCTGTTCTCCAGAATTCCGTTTATGCGAAAATGGAATTTAAGGGAGATTGTTGGTCTGAGAGGGGTATGGGGAGAACTGTCAGATGAAAATATAATGCTCAGTAGCCCTACAAACATTCCTCTTATGGCACCTACCGACCAGATCTACTGGGAATATTCATTTGGAGTAGGGAATATTTTTAAGATATTCAGACTAGACTTTAACTTCAGGGGGAATTATCTGGATAATCCCAACGCAAGACCCTTTAGTGTTACCGGGACATTTGGCTTTCATTTTTAAATAGCCCCTTAATTACATATAAAAATTAGCTTTTATATTCTAATCGGTTTTACTACTTTTGCAGCCGTTTTAACTACATAACTAACAAACGAATATGGAATTAATCGTAAACTACTTATGGGCTTTTGGTATTTTGGCCCTGATCTTTGTATTTATTAAAAATGCTTGGGTAGCCAAGCAGGATGAAGGAGATGCAAAAATGGCCAGAATTGCCAAGAACATTGCAGATGGAGCAATGTCTTTTCTTAAAGCTGAATACAAAATTTTATCAATTTTTGTTGTTGCCGTTGCAATATTACTCTATTTCAAGGGAGTCTCTGAAGAGGGTTCTAATGGTATGGTAGCGGTCTCTTTTGTTGTTGGGGCAATTTGTTCCGCACTGGCAGGTTTTATTGGTATGAAGGCTGCAACAAAGGCTAATGTTCGTACTACGCAGGCAGCAAGAACATCTTTAGGGAAAGCACTAGAGGTTGCCTTTGCAGGTGGTGCGGTAATGGGATTAGGCGTTGTTGGTCTGGGCGTTTTAGGACTCAGCGGATTATTTGCATTTTACAGCGGACAAGGCTGGGCAATAGCTGAAGTACTTAATGTGCTATCCGGATTCTCACTAGGGGCATCATCTATCGCCTTATTTGCTCGTGTTGGTGGAGGTATTTATACCAAGGCGGCTGATGTTGGAGCTGATTTAGTTGGTAAGGTTGAGGCAGGTATTCCTGAAGATCATCCTTTAAACCCGGCTACTATTGCAGACAATGTTGGGGATAATGTTGGTGATGTTGCAGGTATGGGAGCCGATTTATTTGAATCTTATGTTGGTTCTATAATTGGAACCATGGTACTGGGGGCATTTATTATCACTCCTGGACTTGATGGGTTAGGAGCCGTTTATCTTCCTTTAGCCCTTGCTGCTGTTGGTATCGTTATGTCTATCATTGGAACTTTCTTTGTAAGAGTGAAAGATGGAGGATCGCCACATAGAGCTTTAAATATAGGAGAATTTGGTTCTGCTTTTTTAATGGTAATCGCTTCCTATTTTATTATAAATGGATTAATACCAGCCGAGATTGAAGGACTTCCTTTTGGAGCCATGGGTGTTTTCTGGGCTACAATTGCAGGATTGGTTGCCGGTCTCGGAGTTGGAAAGATCACAGAATATTACACAGGTACCGGAACTAAGCCGGTAAATTCAATAGTAAGACAATCTGAAACTGGTGCTGCTACCAATATAATTGCAGGCCTTGGAGTAGGAATGATGTCTACCGCTGTGCCAATTATCTTAATTGCCGCTGCCATACTGGTATCTCACCATTTTGCCGGACTATACGGAATTGCAATTGCAGCAGTGGGTATGTTGGCAAACACTGGGATTCAGTTAGCTGTTGATGCTTATGGTCCAATTTCAGACAACGCTGGTGGTATCGCAGAGATGGCCGAATTGCCAGGGGAAGTAAGAGAACGTACAGATAAATTAGATGCTGTTGGAAATACCACAGCTGCTATTGGTAAAGGGTTTGCAATTGCTTCTGCAGCTTTAACTGCTTTAGCTTTGTTTGCTGCCTTTATGAAAACAGCCGGGGTGACATCTATTGACGTGTCTAAGCCAAATATCATGGCCGGACTTCTGGTTGGAGGTATGTTGCCATTCGTGTTTTCTGCATTATCTATGAATGCTGTAGGACGTGCCGCTATGGCCATGATTGAAGAAGTAAGAAGACAATTCAGAGATATTCCAGAGTTAAAAGCGGCATTAGAAGTAATGCGTAAGTACGATTCTGATATGTCTAAGGCGAGTGATGCTGACAGGGAGATTTTTGATAAGGCTGACGGAGTTGCGGAGTACGACAAATGTGTTGCCATCTCCACAAAGGCCTCTATTAAAGAAATGGTTTTACCCGGATTGTTAGCCATCGCTGTTCCTGTAGCTATAGGATTTATTGGAGGAGCAGAGATGCTTGGAGGATTGCTTGCAGGTGTTACAACCTGTGGTGTTTTAATGGCAATTTTTCAGTCAAATGCCGGTGGTGCATGGGACAATGCTAAGAAAATGATTGAAGAACAAGGTAAGAAAGGAACAGATGCTCATAAGGCAGCCGTTGTAGGAGATACTGTTGGAGATCCTTTTAAAGATACTTCAGGTCCTTCTTTGAATATTCTGCTAAAATTAATGTCTGTTGTTGCTTTGGTAATTGCTCCGAGTATTGCAATTTCTTCGGATGGACTAATGGCTTATTCAGAAAATGATGTCAAGCAGGAAGTGAAGAAAGAAGTTATGGTGAAGATGGAGTCAGCTGCCGATGATATGGTAGTTGCCACTGTGACTACAACCATTACCAAGGACGGAGAGACTACTACTGACGAAGTGCTTATTGAAGGTGATGAGGCAGAAGTGAAGAAGCAAATTGAAATGCTTCATGAAGAAGGTACTCAAATTGATGTTAAGGTAAAAAAGATTATCAAGGAAGAAGTGGAAGAAGAGAAAGAATAGTCTTCCTCAACTTTAGATATTCATAAGAAAAACCCTGTGATAGTTGTCACAGGGTTTTTCTATATATGTGTATTTATACGAAGATGCTGTGTCTAAAACAGCCCGTTAATTTCAGCATCAATTTTATTGATCACCTCTCCTAGATGTTCCGGATCCTCTACAAAGTCTAATTTATCCACATCAACTACCAGGAGGTTTCCTTTTTCATAACTGTGTACCCAAGCCTCGTAGCGCTCATTTAATCTACTCAGATAATCTATAGAGATGGTGTTCTCGTACTCCCTTCCGCGTTTATGAATCTGATTCACCAGGTTTGGAATAGAACTCCTGAGATAAATGAGAAGATCCGGAGGTTGTACCAGACTTTCCATCAGTTCAAAAAGGCTGGAATAATTATTAAAGTCTCTATTGGTCATTAACCCCATAGCATGCAGGTTGGGGGCAAAAATATGTGCATCTTCATAGATAGTTCTATCCTGAATAACATTCTTGCCGCTCTCCCTGATTTTTAAAATCTGCCTGTATCTGCTATTGAGAAAATAGATTTGCAGGTTAAAACTCCAGCGCTCCATTTGAGTATAGAAGTCGTCCAGATAAGGGTTGTCTACCACATCTTCAAAATGCGCCTCCCATTTATAATGCTTGGAAAGCAATTTGGTCAGTGTTGTCTTTCCTGCCCCAATGTTTCCGGCAACTGCAATATGCATATTGTGTTTTGATTTATGGTTGGTGATCTAACTATCAAAGACACACAATATACAAAGTATCTTGGGCTTGAGAAAAAATAGTTGTCGAAATACCTGGATTTTAATTAGCGGGAGATTTTGATCCTCCTCAATGCTCAAAAATCGGTCTTGGTTTAGCAAATTAATTTGTAACCATATCCCCTGACATTTACAATTTGAATGTCTTCGTCCCTGCCAAGTTTTTTTCTGAGCTTGCTTATAAATACATCCATGCTTCGTGCATTGAAAAAGTCATCATCACCCCAAATTTTCTTGAGAATTTGTCTTCTGTCCAATATTTGATTTCTTCTTTCGGACAGGTGAAAAAGTAACTCTGCCTCACGGTGGGTGAGTGGAATTTCGAGGCCATCGAAAGTGATCATCTGTTTGGTATGATTAAATGTATACTTACCTATGTCGATGTTTTCGGAGCCGCTTTTAAGACGTAGTCTGTCTAGCAAGTTATGAATTCGGACAATGAGTTCTTCCATGCTAAAAGGCTTTTTAAGGTAATCGTTGCCTCCGTGTTGAAAACCTTCAAGTACGTCTTTGGTCTGTGATTTAGCCGTTAAAAAAATAATGGGAATCGTAGCATCCAGAGCTCGAATTTCACTTGCCAGTGTAAAGCCATCTTTTTTTGGCATCATAACATCGAGCACCAACAATTCTGGCTGCTCTTTTTGATAACACTGTAGTGCTTCTTCACCATTTTTACAATACAGTACTTCAAAATTTCGCGTCTCCAGACTTTCTTTTACAATTTGTCCTAATGCTGCTTCGTCTTCAGCCAGTAATATTTTGATAGGCGTATTCATAGGCTAATTTTAAAAATGGTATGCTCGCCGTCTGATGACAAGTTAATGCTGCCACCGTGTTTTTCAATAATCTTTTTAGTGTAAAATAACCCAATACCAAAGCCCTTAACATCGTGTCGGTTTCCTGTAGGTATCCGGTAAAATTTATCGAATACCTTATCTCGTTGGCTCTTGTCCATACCACCACCATTATCAGTAACACTGAGCTCAACAGCATTCAAAAGGACATTTAAGTTGACCTCTATCTGATCTCCACCATATTTAATTGCGTTATCTAATAAGTTAGCAATGGCATTTTCGAAGTGGAAAGGATCTATCTCTTTTTTGAGATTTGAAACATTACATTTAAAATCAATAACCTTTTCAGGTGAAAGCATTTGAAATTTTTCAACAATTCTATTTAGCATTTGTACCAGATCGGTACTTTCTTTTTGGAGTAGGAGCTTATCACTGTCTAAAGTGGCAGTTTCCAATAATTTTTCGACCATCAAATGAAGTTTCTGCAGTTGATTACTGGAAATATCCAGATAGGAATCTGTCTTTTCTTTGCTATTGGCGTCATTAAAATTTCTAATCCCCTCTATAGCTGTCGCTACCGTGGCTATTGGCGTTTTAAATTCATGGGTGATATTGCTTATCAAATCATTTTTAATTGCCGCCAACTGCTTTTGCCGGTTAATAATTTTCAACAAGTAAAGCAGACAGGCTATAATACTTGCAGAGAGTAAAAAGGAAAGTATGATACCCGTAAGGCTTCTCTTTAATACCACGAGGGTAGGATTTGTAAACAGGAGTTCTAATTTTTCATCTGCTGGCAGATAGGTAGATTTTGAAAAAGTAGAAAGGGCAAGAGCCTTGGAGTCAGGAGCGCCGAAGGTGCCCAGGACCGAATCATTTTTAGAATGTTTAATCTTATAGCCAATGGTAATATTCTTTCGGTTAAATTCCTGACCAAGGAGGGTGTCTAAACGTTTAAAATCAAGAGAATCCGTGGTAAAAGAAATTATTATTTTGCTTGCTAGCCCTTCAAACTGGTTAAGACTGTCAAAGGCACTGCTTTTTTGAAACATGGATATTTTCGCTCTATTTCCTGTGTTGTGGCCTCCATGGCCCGAAACAGAATCAAGGAGGTGACTAAAGGTGCGAATGCTTTCTACCATTCCATGAGTGTCCGAGTCTACTCTTAAGAAGATAGAATCCCTGGTATAGGTATTCGCACTCGTCATGTGGTTTTGCAATAGAGAATCTATCAGGGTATCCCTTAAGGTAACCATCTCTGCTTTGGCTAAGTCTGCAAAATAAGATTCAACCCCATTGTCGAGGCTATTCTGAACTTCGTTGATCAATCTTTGTTTATTGACATTGTAATTCTGAACATTCCAATAGAGCTGCAACCCTATTGTTGCAATAATAGTGGCAGTAATAAAATAAATAAGGGATTTGTAATTGTTTTGCTTCACCTTTCAAAAGTAACCACAATTCTTCAGTGCTCTGGTACGGATTAACACTCGTTAACACTGGTTAACCTTTTTAACGATCACACTAATGCAAATTTGTAACTCGAATGTTTAACTATAAATACATATAAAATGAGAAAATCAGCAATTACAATTGCACTATTTCTGGCATTTTTGGGTCCCCAACTTTTTGGACAGGATTTTACTGGCCTGGCCACCTACAAAACTGCAATGAAAATGAATATTGCCATGGATAGTACGGAAATGTCCGCGGATCAGCAAAGCCTTATGCAACAGCGGTTAATGAAAGCGCTTCAAAAAGAGTACGAGCTTAGTTTTAATGCTTACGAATCTAACTGGAAAGAAGTAGGTAAACTAGACAAAGAAACCGCCAGTGATGGAATTCAGATCGTTATGGTGGGAGCAGGAGGAGGAGAAGATGGCCTGCTTTACAAAAATACCAAGGAAGCCAATTTTATTGAGACCACCGACGCATTTGGCAAGTTGTTTCTTGTCTCTGGAGCTATGGAGAAGCCAGAATGGAAAATAACAGATGAATCCAAGCAGATTGGCCAATATACCTGTTATAAGGCTACTTCTGAACGCGAGGTTACCGAAACAAGGATGACCGAGATGAACGGGGAAAAGGTGGAAACGGAAGAAAAGCGGATGCAGACTACAACTGTATGGTATACTCCTGATATTCCTGTGGCTCATGGACCAGACACCTACTGGGGCTTGCCCGGACTTATTCTGGAAGCAAGCAACGGTAATCGTGTAATCATTTGCAACAAAGTTGTTCTCAACCCAAAAAACAAAGCTGTCATAACCATTCCTTCAAAAGGAAAAAAAGTAACCGCCGAAGCTTACGAAGAGATTATGCGGGAACAATCCCAAAAAATGAGAAAAATGTATGGGGGCGGTAAGAGAAAAGGACAAAGTGGAAATTCTATCTCCATAAGCATCGACAACTAAAATATGTACGGGCGGGGGTATCCGCAAATAGCATCAATCAAAAAATGAACAGAATATTAATAGTATCCCTGATTTTGGGACTAGGATGCCTCTGCCAATCAGCAAGGGCCCAACAGGTGACCTTAATTGGTCGTGTATCAGATTCTATCAACAACCCTCTGGAACTTTCTAATGTCATAGCTATAAACCCGAATACGAACGCCATTGCGTCTTATGGCATTTCAGATGCAGAGGGGCGTTATAAATTGCATTTGAAGAAAGACAGCCTTTATCTGCTGCGGGCCAGTTACCTGGGTTATCAATCCTGGGAAAAATCTATTCGTGCTGAAAAAGACCTTAGTCAGAACATTGTTCTTAAACCTTCTCCGGATCAATTGGATGAAGTAGAATTAATTCAGGAATTACCAGTCAGCATTTCAGGGGATACAATCACTTATAAAACCGATGCCTTTACAAGCGGTAAAGAACGGAAACTAGAACAAGTTCTAGAGCAATTACCAGGTTTTGAAGTAGATGATGAAGGGCAGATAAAAGTACAGGGCAAAGATGTGAGCAAGCTGCTTGTAGAGGGCAAAGAGTTTTTTGACGGAGATACTAAAATGGCTACTAAAAATATCCCGGCCAATGCAGTGGATAAGGTCCAGGTGCTGAGAGATTACAATGAAATTGGTCCACTTAGCGGTGTTAGCGATAGTGACGATATTGCATTGAATATTAAACTCAAAGAGGGAAAAAAGAATTTGTGGTTTGGCGACATTTCCGGCGGATTAGGTCCTGACGACAGATATTTAGCACACCCCAATGTTTTCTATTATTCACCAAAAACGAGTGTTAATTTTATCGGAGATCTCAATAATATAGGAGAACAGTCATTTACGCTACAAGATTATTTCAGATTTAATGGTGGCCTGGCCAGTTTGGGTCAAAGGTCCGGATCTTCCATAAATTTATCCGGGGACGATATAGGCCTATCTCTGATTCAAAATAACCGTGCGGAAAATATCATTTCTCGTTTGGCAGCCCTCAATTTCAGTTACAAACCCAACAACAAAATAAACTTTGGTGGATTTGGTATTTTATCAGCGACTGATACAGATATTTCAAGCCGCTCTGATCGCACTTATATAAGAGAAGATGGAAATAATGAGGAACGTCTTATTTCCAATACCTTACAAGAAAATACCTCAATGCTTCTAAAGCTTTCTGCCACGTTTACTCCAAACTCAAAATGGTATGTAAACTATGATGGTTTTGTTAAAGGATCAAGAATTACAGATGACAATCGCTCTAACTCGGATTTTGGAACAGTAAGCAATGATATCGTATCTATTAGTTCCAGAGATCCCTTTTCGGTTGAACAAACATTTAGCGCCTATTACGCCAAGGATGATGATAATGTGTTTTCACTGGAAAGCAATTACCTGTATAAAGAACAACGTCCCGAATACAATTTATTAAGCACTGCTGCACCTTTTATTGGCAGTATACCTCTTCAGGGTACGAGTCCTTTTGGCTTATTTCAGGAAGAAACTGTTCAAACCAACAAACTAGACCTGGAGTTTAATTATTATCGGGTATTGAACAAAACCAACCATATAAGCTTTACTATGGGTACGGCTGTAAACGGGCAAAGGTTGCGATCTGGATTAGAGGAATATTTTCAGGATGGCAGCTCACTACCTTACCTGGACAATAGCTTTAATAACCTTTCTAACTTTAACTTCCTGGATACTTATTTTGGGCTTGGATACCGTATTAAACTTGGAAAATTAACCTTAAGCCCAGGGATTAGTTTCCATATATACGATACCGAAAATCAACAAAGAGATGAAGTTTTTGAACTTGATAAGACCCTCCTGTTACCCAGACTAAGGGCTAAGTATCAGTTTAACAGTTCTCAGAGTCTTCAATTTAATTATGCGCTCCAAGCCGAATTTGCTGACATTCAAAGTTTTTCTCCGGCCCTGCAGTTAATGGGATACAATAGCTTGTTTGAAGGGAATACGAATCTCAGAAACGCCTGGTATCACAGTTTTGCGCTGAATTATTTCAACTTTAGTATGTTTAATTTTACTAATATCAATGCCGGCCTGAACTATCAAAAGCGCTATGATGCAGTTGGAAATGCCATAAGCTTTCAGGGTCTGGATGTGCTGTCTACACCCATCAATATAAGTTTGCCCAATGAGACCTTTTCTGGCTATGGACAATATGAGCGAAAATTCCCATTGTGGAAAGCCAGCCTGAGGGCTACTTTGGCATACGGCAAGAACAATAATCAGATTGACGGTTTGGCCGACTTCAACAGGTCTTTTACGCAGAACTACAGATTGTCATTGGAGACCCGATTTAAAGAAGCTCCAAATGTGGAAATTGGCTATGAAAAAATCTGGAATGACTATTCCAGCAACTCCATTGCCAACAATTTTGTAACCAACAGGCCTTTTGCAAATATTGAAGCGTACTTTCTGAAAAACTTCAGCTTTACCGCGGACTATCAATACAATAATTATAAGAATCGCGATGGAGGGACCAGGAGTAATTACGATTTTCTGAATGCAGCGCTATATTATCAGAAAGAGGACAGTCCGTGGGAATTTATTTTATCTGGTTTAAACCTATTAAATACTACTTCAATCAGGCAAGATTCTTTTTCTGACAATTTAATTGGCACCTATGAGTATTTTGTGCAACCCAGATACTTTATGTTCACTATCAAGTACGATCTTTAATGAGGGCATTGACAAGAAGGTTAATTTTTTGTAAAATGGAAAGCATCCCAAACTATTTTCATATTTTTGGTTCTTGAAATTTTCGAGGAAGGATTTGACTGATTGCAACCTCATTAAAAATGCTAAAACAGCCTTCACAGAGTTTTTAGGTTTTTGTTTTATCTCCCTTAATAGGTTTTCGGAATTCTTTTCTTGATAATACATTTAGCAATGGCCTATTTATTTACATCCGAATCCGTTAGTGAAGGACACCCAGATAAAGTTGCAGACCAGATCAGTGATGCGCTATTGGATAACTTTCTCGCCTTTGATCCAGATAGTAAGGTAGCCTGTGAAACGCTGGTCACGACCGGGCAGGTAGTACTCGCTGGGGAAGTTAAGAGTCATACCTATGTGGATTTGCAGCAGATTGCCAGGGAAGTCATCAACAATATAGGATATACAAAGGGAGAATATCAGTTTAGCGGCGACTCCTGTGGTGTTGTCTCTCTTATACACGAACAATCTCAGGAAATTAATCAGGGGGTAGATAGGGGCGCTAAGGAAGAACAGGGTGCCGGAGATCAGGGAATGATGTTTGGTTATGCTACTAGTGAGACTGAGAATTATATGCCTTTGGCGTTAGACATTTCTCATAAGATATTGCAGGAATTGGCGCTGCTAAGGCGAGAGAACAACGAGATTACCTATTTAAGGCCGGATGCGAAATCGCAAGTCACTATTGAATACTCCGATGATAATATTCCACAGCGTATAGACACCATTGTGATTTCCACTCAGCATGATGACTTTGATGAGGATGATGCCAAAATGCTTTCGAAAATTAAGGAGGATATCATTTCCATTTTAATTCCCAGGGTAAAAGAACGGCTTCCTGAGGCCATCCAGGTCCTGTTTAATAGTGATATTACCTATCACATAAATCCGACAGGTAAGTTTGTGATAGGAGGACCTCATGGAGATTCTGGCCTGACCGGAAGAAAGATCATCGTGGATACTTACGGAGGGAAAGGTGCTCACGGAGGAGGAGCCTTTAGTGGTAAAGATCCAAGTAAAGTAGACCGGAGTGCAGCATATGCGGCCAGGCATGCTGCAAAGAACCTTGTAGCGGCAGGAGTGGCAGACGAAATACTTTTACAACTTAGTTATGCAATTGGAGTAGTAGAGCCTACCTCAATTTATGTAGATACCTACGGTTCTTCAAATGTGGATATGACCGATGGCCAAATTGCTGAAAAGGTAGCAGACCTTTTTGATATGAGACCTTTTGCCATTGAGGAAAGACTAAAACTACGCAACCCAATTTATTTGGAATCAGCTGCTTACGGGCATATGGGGAGAGAACCAATTACAGTGTCAAAAGTTTTTGAATCTCCTTATAATGGTAGGGTAGAGAAGGAGGTAGAATTATTTACTTGGGAGAAATTAGACATGATTCAACCCATAAAAAAGGCCTTTAATCTATAAAATTTACTAAAAGTTTAGGAAATTCAATTTTTCTATTCCTATATTTGGCTTTCCAAGTTCAAACACTTACTGAAAAGTTATCAAGAAAGGTGGAGGGAATAGACCCTTTGAAACCTTAGCAACCCTTTGTATTCCCCTGCAACTAACCGGGACCAAAGAAGGTGCTACATTCTATCACTATTTAAGGTGGCAGATAACACACAGGATCATATCCGTAATTATACCTTCTTTCTAACTTCTTCATTTTAACTAATTGCATTTTAGCAATTCTGGTATGAGCTGGATTAAAGTATAATTAACTAAAAAAAATACATCATGAGTGAACAAAAATTTTCTACCAACGCCTTACATGCAGGCCATGACACCGATGTAACTGGTGGCACCCGTGCAGTACCTATTTATCAAAGTACCGCTTACGTATTTAATGATTCGGACCATGCGGCAAATCTTTTTTCTCTGGCAGAATTCGGGAATATTTATACTAGGATTAATAACCCGACCAATGATATCCTTGAGCAACGGCTTGCAGCCCTGGAAGGAGGTATAGCCTCTGTAGTGACAGCATCCGGGACCGCCGCCACAAATGCGGTGCTATTGGTGATGCTGAAGGCAGGAGATCATATAGTTGCTTCCAATAGTTTATACGGTGGCACCTATAATTTACTGGACGTTACCTTACCGAGATTGGGTATTACAACTACCTTTGTAGATCCTTCGGATCCTACAAATTTTGGAAAGGCCGTAAAGGAAAATACCAGAGCTATTTTCGTAGAATCTGTTGGGAACCCTAAATTGGATGTTTTAGATCTTAAAGCTATTTCTGCCGAAGCCAAAGCAGCCAAAATCCCATTTATTGTAGACAATACTGTGGCTACTCCGGCCCTTTTAAACCCAATAGAACACGGTGCAAACATTGTAATTCATTCACTGACAAAATATGTCAATGGAAATGGTACCGCCCTGGGAGGAGCTATAATTGATGCCGGAACATTCGACTGGGCAAATGGTAAATTCCCCGAATTTACTGAACCTTCTCCAGGATATCACGGTTTGGTTTATCATGACGCTTTGGGTCCTGCCGCATTTATTGCGAAAGTCAGAATAGAAGGACTTAGGGATTTTGGAGGTTGCTTAAGTCCGTTTAATGCATTTCAGATTATTCAAGGCCTGGAAACTCTCGCGGTGCGCATGAAGCAACATAGCAAGAATGCCCTGGAGCTCGCTCAATGGTTAGAACAACGAAAAGAGGTGACATGGGTAAATTACCCAGGATTAAAATCCAGTAAGTACAATGCGCAGGCCGAAGCGTATCTGCCTAATGGTCAAAGTGGCCTGGTTACCTTTGGAGTAAAGGGAGGCTTTGATTCTGCCAAAAAAATCGCAGATGAAACCAAGATATTCTCACTCCTGGCTAATATTGGTGATACAAAATCCCTAATTATACATCCTGCCAGCACTACCCACCAACAATTGGATGATGCATCGCAGGAATCTACAGGAGTAACCAAAGACCTTATAAGATTATCTGTAGGCTTGGAAGACCTGGAAGATCTCAAGAGCGATCTTGAACAGGCTTTTGCCACAATAGATGCCTCCGTTTTGGCTTAAAATCTATAAATGTATGAACGGGCGCTTTAGTTTAAAATAGAGATATTGGCTACAGCGCCCGACTCAGAACATGTTATCATGAAAGAAACAATCTCCTTGCTAGAGCAGTTAAATATCCCCGGTTATACTACTATAAGTGGAGTTACCCAGGACATTCAACTGTCTTATGAACTTTTCGGTAAAGAATTGCATACGGCCCCAATTGTGGTAGTCAACCATGCACTTACCGGGAACTCTAACGTTACCGGACCAGAGGGGTGGTGGTCGTCAATAATCGGCGACGGACAGTGTATAGACACTAAGAAATACACTATTCTGGCTTTTAATATTCCCGGGAACGGTTATGATGGGTTTGTTATAGAAAATTATAAGGATTTTGTTGCAGGAGATATCGCCAGAATATTTCTGCGCGCGCTCGATAAATTAGAGGTTTCTAAACTCTATGCTGTCATTGGAGGTTCTCTGGGGGGAGGAATAGCCTGGGAGATGGCTGCCTTAAATCCTAATCTGATTAAACATCTCATCCCGGTTGCTTCTGACTGGAAGTCTACGGATTGGTTGATTGCAAATTGTCAGATTCAGGAACAATTTCTTGTGAACTCAAAAAATCCTGTTCATGATGCCAGGATGCATGCCATGCTTTGTTACAGAACACCAGAATCTTTTAAAGAGCGCTTTCAGCGTAGCACCAATAGTGAGTTACAAGTTTTTAATGTAGAAAGTTGGTTAACGCACCATGGTAAGAAGCTACAAGAACGTTTTCAACTATCGGCCTATAAGTTGACAAATCAGTTGCTCAAGACTATCGATATTACCAGGTCTGGGGAAGATGCATTTCTGGAACTCCAAAAGAGCGATACAAATATTCATATCATAGGAGTAGATTCAGATCTCTTTTTTACTGCCAAGGAGAATAAGGAGACCTTTAAGCAACTGGCTCAGGCGAATAGTAATGTTACCTATGGTGAGATTCAATCACTGCACGGTCATGATGCCTTTTTGATAGAATTTGATCAAATGCGGCAACTACTTGATGGTATTTTTAATAAAAATGGCAAGAACCAAAGAATTAAGATCCTCAAGTTCGGGGGTAAATCTCTTGCGAATGGAGAAGGTATCGGTCGTGTTTTAGAAATAATTACGTCAAAGGTAAATGCAGGGGAACATATTGCTGTGGTGTTATCTGCCAGGGAACAGGGAACGGACCAATTATTAAATATATTGGACAAAGCCGCACTTGGTAAAAACTATACAGAAGATTTCCAGGCCTTTGAAAACTATCAGAAACATACCTTTAAAAATGTCAACCTGTCCTCTGAGTTCAAAGCATTAGTTCAATTATTTGAAGGGGTTGCATTGTTGGGGGATTATAGTGATAAGATAAAAGATCAGGTATTGTCTTACGGAGAATTGATTTCTGCCAAACTGATTACGAAGCTTTTGATTGGTCATGGGGTAAATGCCAAGCTGATGGATTCCAGAAAGCTCATCAAGACAGACAGTACCTTTGGAAATGCTAAATTGTTGGAAGAGATTTCCAAAGAAAATGTACTGAGAGAATTCTCTAAGTTAGATGATGAAACAGTGCCAATAGTCACTGGTTTTATTGCTTCCAATACCGCAAATGAAACCACAACATTGGGAAGGAATGGAAGTAATTATACCGCTGCATTACTAGCTAATTTTTTGGACGCCGAAGAATTGCAGAACTACAGTCATGTAGACGGGATATTCACGGCCAATCCGGATCTTGTTCCCGATGCTAAAAGAATTGCCCAACTGTCTTATGGCGAAGCCAATGAATTGGCAAATTTTGGAGCCACCATCTTACATGCCAAGACGATAATTCCGCTTATAGAAAAGAACATCCCTTTACGTATCCTAAATACCTTTAACGTTGACAACGAAGGAACCCTGATCAGTGCCAAGACCAGTAAAGAAGGCATTAAATCATTGTCTATTATTGAGAATGAAGCACTTATTAATCTTGAGGGCAGAGGGCTGCTTGGTAAAATTGGAGTGGACGCAAGAATCTTTAGGGCGCTTAGTCAAAGTAATATTAATGTAGGGATTATTTCTCAAGGGTCTTCTGAAAGAGGTATTGGTTTGGTAGTTGCAAGTAAAGAGGCAGAAAGGGCCAGGCAAGCTTTGAAATCTGAATTTGAAGATGACTTCAGGTCCAAAGATCTAAATAGCATAAGTATAGTGGACGATGTTTCAGTGATCTCTATAGTCGGGCAAGATCTAAGTACTTTTCACAAACCCTACAATGCCCTGATTAAAAACCAAATAGTGCCATTGCTTTTTAATAATACCATTTCGGGCAAAAATGTTAGCCTGGTGGTAAAGAAATCTGACCTTCATAAGGCGGTAAATGTAATGCATGGGCAAATCTTTGGAATTAGTAAGAAGGTAAATATTGCAATTTTCGGGCATGGTAATGTAGGGGGCACTTTGGTAGATCAGATTTTGCGTTCTACAGCTACCATTGAAGGAAGAAAAGGGGTGCATCTGAAAGTATTTGCCCTGGCCAACTCCAGAAAACTGTTGCTGAGAAAAAACGGGGTATCGGACAATTGGCGGTCTGAAATTGAAGAGGAAGGTGTTCCTTATACCCATAAACTGATTTTTGATTTTGCAAAACAACACCATTTAGAAAATCTCATCGCTATAGATAATACGGCTAGTGAGGAATTTGTTGCTCATTATTTTGATTTTGTAGACAATGGATTTGATCTGGTGTCCTCTAATAAAATTGCCAATACCCTTGGATTCGATTATTATCAGTTACTTAGAGAAGAACTTGCTAAAAAGCAAAAACAGTACCTGTATGAAACCAATGTTGGGGCCGGTTTGCCGCTTATTGACACCATAAAACTATTGCATCTTTCGGGGGAAAACATTACCAGGATAAAAGGGGTGTTTTCGGGCTCCTTGAGTTATATTTTTAATACGTTCTCTGAAGTAGATGCGCCATTTTCGTTTATTCTGAAAGAAGCCATCAAAAAAGGGTATACAGAACCCGATGCCAGAGAAGACCTTTCCGGAAATGACGTGGGTAGAAAATTATTGATCCTTGCACGGGAACTGGATTTGCAAAATGAATTTGGGGATATAAAAATTCAAAATCTTATTCCTGAGTTGTTGAGAGAAGGAACAGCCGAGGACTTTCTGGACAAGCTTGATATTCTGGACGACACATTTAATGAAATAAAGAAAAATCAAAAACCTCAGTATGTACTGCGGTATGTAGGCGATTTACATGGCGATTTACAGAAAGACAAAGGCATATTAGATGTTAAATTGGTATCTGTACCAAAAGAGAGTGCTTTGGGTCAGGTTAAAGGCTCGGATTCTATCATTGAGATCTATACGGAGTCTTACGGAGAGCACCCATTAATTATTCAGGGCGCAGGAGCGGGAGCTGCTGTAACGGCCAGAGGAGTTTTTGGAGATGTATTGAGAATTGCAGAGAAAGGTTAGATCAAAGGAGGCTTAGTCATATTACGCGCCACCAAAATAGTAGTTATGCTTTGAGCAATCGGGCATTCATTATAACGAGAAATGAAGAAAGAGAAATTCGAAACAATTGCAGTAAGAGGACAAATGGAAAGATCCCAGTATATGGAACATTCCAGTCCCATATACCTAAGCTCAAGCTTTGTTTTTGAAGATGCGGAGGACATGCGCGCTTCATTTGCGGAAGAAAAAGAACGCAATATATATTCCAGGTATGCCAATCCAAATACGACCGAGTTTATAGATAAAGTATGCCGTATGGAAGGAGCCGAAAGTGGCTTTGCCTTTGCTTCCGGGATGGCTGCTGTATTTTCCACTTTTGCTGCTTTACTGAATAGTGGAGACCATATTATAGCTGCGCGGAGTATTTTTGGAGCCACTCATACCCTGTTGACCAATATACTGCCCAAATGGAACATTTCTCATTCTTATTTTAAGTATAACGAGCTGGAGAGCATCGAAAGCTTAATTGGTCCCGGCACAAAAATATTATATGCCGAAACCCCAACCAATCCGGGAGTAGATGTATTAGACCTGGAAGCTTTAGGGCAAATAGCCAAAAAGAATAATTTACTCCTTGTAATAGACAATTGCTTTGCTTCGCCTTATCTGCAACAACCCATAAAATACGGTGCAGATCTCGTTATCCATTCTGGCACTAAACTAATGGACGGACAGGGAAGGGTATTGGCAGGTGTAACGGTAGGTTCAGCAGAATTAATAGAAAAGATTTATAAGTTTAGCAGGACTACCGGGCCAGCACTTTCGCCTTTCAATTCCTGGATACTTTCAAAAAGTCTTGAGACCTTGTCAATACGTGTAGACCGTCATTGCGAAAATGCCTTGAAGCTGGCAGGGTATTTAGAATCGCATCCAAAAGTGAATTGGGTAAAATATCCCTTTTTAAAATCCCATCCTCAATACCATTTGGCCAAAAAACAGATGAAAGCCGGGGGTTGTGTAGTAGCTTTTGAAATAAAAGGAGGCCTTGGGGCTGGCCGGAGTTTTTTCGATGCCATAGAGATGTTATCACTTTCGGCAAACCTTGGTGATTCCAGAAGTATTGTAACGCACCCGGCGTCGACCACACATAGCAAATTAACTGCAGAGGAAAGACAGGAAACGGGAATCACTGATGGAATGGTTAGAGTCTCTGTTGGCCTGGAACACATAGATGATATAATATCGGATATCAACAAGGCACTGGAGGGTTAACCCTATTATTTTCAAATGCAAATACCGTCTCAAAAGGATTATTAATTTTCCCTATCTTCGCTCTATGCTTTCCAAAAAAACAAAATACGGGCTTAAAGCACTGACTTATCTCGCTATTCAAAAGGACAAAGAACCGGTGCAAATCGCCGAAATTTCCAGGCATGAAAATATTTCTCAAAAATTCCTGGAAAGCATCTTGCTTACCCTGAGGAAAACGGGTTATCTGGGATCTAAAAAAGGCAAGGGAGGAGGCTACTATCTTATAAAGGAGCCTTCTGAAATAGCCATGACCTCTGTTATTAGGGTACTAGAAGGCCCCATTGCCATGATTCCATGTGTAAGCCTTAACTTCTATGAGAAATGTAATGATTGTCCGGATGAAAAAAGTTGCGCCGTGCATAAATTAATGCTTCAGGTTAGAGACAGTGCCCTTGAAGTGTATAGAAAGACTACATTGGCAGACCTGATTGCCTAGATATACTCCTTTTATTCTTATAATCCTGCATTCCATTTTTCTATTGAATCCCGGCTATGGTTAAATATTTCTCAATTTACACCCGCTATTGTTAATAATCTATTAAAACTATAGGGTATAAGTAATATTCTATTTGGTTTATCGTACTAGATAAATATAAATTAATACATTTGATAACTCTATTAGTTCTATAGGATAAATTAAAATATGATTTATGATACTTTCAGCACAACAAATAGATAAGCTCAATACACAGTTCAAGGGTATCCCACCCGAAGAAATTATTTCATGGGCCATCCAATTTGGTAAACGTCCGCTAATCACCACTAACTTCAGACCTTATGAGGTTGCTATTTTACATGCTGTCGCAGATGTAAGAAGAGATATTCCTGTAGTTTGGTGCGATACCGGATACAATACCCCTAATACTTATAAGCATGCTGAGGAACTCATTTACAGATTGGGACTCAATATAAAATTATATGTGCCAAAACAAACTTCTGCTCATAGAGATGCGGTAATGGGAATTCCGGGAATTGAAGATCCAAGACATGCTGAATTTACCCGTCAGGTAAAATTAGAACCCTTCCAGAGAGCTATGAAAGAGCATAAACCCGATGTTTGGTTTACAAATCTAAGAAGTGGCCAGACGGCCTTAAGAGATAGCCTGGATATTCTAAGCATCAGTAAAGATGGCGTTTTAAAAGTTAGTCCCTTCTATCACTGGTCAGATGCCCAACTAGATGTGTACCTGAAACAGAGGAATTTGCCTAATGAACACACTTATTTCGATCCAACAAAAGTTTTAGAGAACAGAGAATGTGGTTTACATAGTTAGATAATAACACCAGTAAATCTATGAATAACTATGTTTTAATATCTACTTACCCTATAGGAATAATAATAATTAATAATGGTACTCGCTGAGTTCCCTGGTATTTTATATAAATTATGCAAAGCTTTAGAACTGAAATAGAAAACCCCATTGTCGAGAAAGACATTCTTGAACTTGAAAAAAAAATCAGGCAGTTTAAAGGAGGAGAGCTCGATGAGGAGAAATTCCGAAGCCTTCGTTTAGCCAGAGGGGTATATGGCCAACGACAGCCAGGTGTCCAGATGATACGGATAAAACTGCCCTACGGTAAAGTAAGTGCCAAACAGTTAAGGAGGATTTCAGATGTTGCAGATGAATATTCTACTGGAAGACTGCATATCACAACCCGCCAGGATATACAAATACATTATGTTGAACTAGAGCGTACTCCTGAACTATGGGCAGAACTGGAAAAGGATGAGGTGACCCTTCGTGAGGCCTGTGGTAATACAGTAAGGAATGTCACCGCCAGTGAAAAGGCTGGCATAGATCCAAATGAACCTTTTGATGTTTCCCCCTACGCCCAGGCAGTATTTGAATACTTTCTGAGAAACCCTATTGGTCAGGAAATGGGGCGTAAATTTAAAGTGTCATTTTCATCAAGTGATGCTGATACCGGCTTGTCGTATATGCACGACCTTGGATTTATCGCCAAAATTCAAAATAATACCCGTGGATTCAAAATTATGATTGGTGGCGGACTGGGTTCTCAACCCCGTCATGCAGATGAGCTATTTTCATTTCTTCCAACAGACAAAATAATTCCATTGATGGAAGGGGTGATAAGGGTCTTTGATAGATATGGAGAAAGGAAAAGCAGGGCCAAAGCCCGTATGAAGTTCTTGCTAAAGGATATAGGACTTGATGGGTTCAGGGCATTGCTAGAACAAGAGGAAAAAGCCATTCCGTTTAATAATTATCCGATAGTTGCCAATACCTACCCTTCAGCAGTTATAGCTGATACGGCTGTTCCGAAGGTGCAAATAGAAGATGTTGAAGCCTTTGAAAAATGGAAGACGACTAATCTGGTACCCCAAAAACAAGCAGGCTATGTGGCCATTGGGGTAAAAGTACTACTAGGGGATTTTTATACAGACAAGGCACGCCAATTGGCCAATTTAATAGAGTCTTATGCAGCTTCAGAAATTAGATTATCACTTAGACAAAACATTTTAATCCCGTATGTAAAGGAAGAACTTGTCCCGTTTTTCTATACGGTACTTAAAGATTTAGGGTTTGCCGAAGCAGGATATAACAAGGCATTAGATATTACAGCCTGCCCGGGAACCGATACTTGTAACCTGGGGATTGCCAGCAGTACAGGCATAGCCGAAGAACTAGAACGGGTCATAAAGGCAGAGTATCCACAATATATCAGCAACCCGGATGTGGTGATCAAGATCAGTGGTTGTATGAATGCATGCGGACAACACAATATGGCTCATATTGGCTTTCAGGGCATGTCTATCCGTACTAAAGATAAATTAGTTGCCCCTGCGCTTCAGGTATTGCTTGGTGGTGGAAATTTTGGGAATGGAAATGCCCGGTTTGCAGATAAGGTGATTAAGATTCCCAGTAAAAGGGGGCCAGAAGCATTGCGCTGTATTCTTGACGATTTTGAAGCTAACAGCAGCGGATCTTCCTATGAGGTTTATTATGCCGAAAAGGGGGAGCATTATTTCTATGATTTGCTGAAACCCCTGGCCAACATTGAGAATTTAACAGCAGAAGATTTTATAGATTGGGGAAACACCGATAGATACAAAAAAGCCATTGGTATAGGCGAATGTGCAGGAGTGGTCATAGATCTGATTGCTACGCTTTTGTTCGAAAGTGAGGAGAAGATTGCAAATTCAAAAACGGCATATGAAGAAGGGAAATGGGCAGCCAGTATATATCATGCCTATGCTTCCATGGTAAATGCCGCTAAAGCATTGCTTACATCAGAAAAGGTAAAAACCAATACCCATGCGAGCATTATTAAAGATTTTGATGGGCTATTTGTGGATAGCAAGAGATTTAGTCTTGAAAGTTCATTTTCAGAACTGGTTTTGCAATTAAATAAGAAGGCACCTACTTCTTTATTTGCGAAAAAGTATTTGGAAGATGCTCAAAGCTTTTTGCAAAAAGCAGAAACATTTAGAAAATTAGAACTTCAACATGCTTAAAACACCCAGACTTTCGGTAGTAGGAGCTGGTCCTGGCGATATAGAACTTATCACCCTTAAGGCGATTAAAGTTCTGAGAGATGCTGATGTGGTATTATACGATGCCCTGGTAGATACTGCACTGCTTAATTATGCACCAGATGCAGAGCATATTTATGTTGGGAAAAGAAAAGGTTGTTATACCTATCAGCAAGAACAGATCAATGAGTTAATTGTTAGCAGAGCAAATACACATGGTCATGTGGTAAGACTTAAAGGAGGGGACCCCATGGTTTTTGGAAGAGGAGCAGAAGAAATGGAATATGCCTCAAGGTTTGGTTTGGAAACCTATATGGTACCCGGAATCTCCTCGTGTATGGCGGTGCCTGCAAGCCAGGACATCCCGGTAACAAAAAGGGGAATTGCAGAGAGTTTCTGGGTTATTACTGCCACTACCAGAAACCATCAAATCTCAAAAGACATATTTCTGGCTGCCAAATCTAATGCCACTATCGTTATCCTGATGGGCATGTCTAAGCTTGAGCACATTGTAGAGATATTTAAAACTGAAGGTAAAGAAGACCTTCCTGTAGGGATTATTCAAAATGGCACCCGGGAAGATGAAAATATCGGTATTGGAAAAATTTCGAACATAACGGAAGTTGTAGCGGAGAAGAATTTAAAAAATCCTGCCATTATAATTATTGGAGAAGTGGTGGAACAAAGAGAAAAAATGATACGCCTTCGGGAACAAATGGCGTATAAAGAAACAGCCCAATGGCAATAAATAAAGAAAATATGATTAAAACAGACATGCTTATAATTGGCGCCGGCCCTACTGGTCTTTTTACGGTATTTGAAGCGGGATTGCTTAAAATGAAGACGCATCTCATAGACGCATTGGCGCAACCTGGAGGGCAGTGTTCGGAGATCTATCCAAAAAAACCGATTTATGATATTCCGGCATATCCGGAGATTCTTGCCGGGGATTTGGTAGACAGGCTGATGGAGCAAATACAGCCCTTTGAACCTGGTTTCACATTTGGGGAAAGGGCACAAACCCTGGAGAAATTAGATGACGGCCAGTTTGTGGTAACCACTAATAAAGGTACCAAACACCAGGCTCCTGTAGTGGTAATTGCCGGAGGTCTTGGTTCTTTTGAACCTCGGAAACCCCCAATAGAAAACATAGTTGATTTCGAAGAACGCGGGGTTGCATATATCATTAAAGATCCGGAGGTGTACAGAGATAAAAAGGTGATCATCGCAGGGGGTGGAGATTCTGCCCTGGATTGGGCCATTTACCTTGCAGACGTTGCCTCTGAAGTAGCTTTGGTACACAGAAGGAATGAATTCCGAGGGGCGCTGGACTCTGTTGAAAAGGCCGCGGAACTGGCAAAATTAGGTAAGATAAAATTGTATACAGAAGCTGAAGTAAAGCGGCTCTACGGAGATGAACATCTAGAAGCTGTAGTTATAAAGCACAACGATGCTTCAAAAGGGGAAACCTATGTAGAGACAGAGCATTTTATTCCCTTATTTGGATTGTCTCCGAAATTGGGTCCCATAGGTGATTGGGGATTGGAAATTCAAAAAAATGCAATCAAAGTAAACAACGCATATGACTACCAGACAAATATTCCAGGTGTCTATGCAGTAGGTGATGTTAACACTTACCCCGGAAAATTAAAACTTATATTATCGGGCTTTCATGAGGCGGCTGTAATGTGCCAGAGCGCCTACCAGCGTATAAACCCAGGAAAGCGTTATGTGATGAAATATACAACGGTTGGTGGAGTAGAAGGGTTTGACGGTTCTAAGAAGGAAGCAAAAAAAGAAGTTGTTCAAAGCATTGTATAGCAGTGCTGTAATTATTTCAATTAGCGAAAAACCTTTTGAACATTGAGTTCGAAAGGTTTTTTTAGGTTGTACTTCCCTCTTTAAAAAAAGCGGACAATCCTTGCGTATCACCCGTAGGTACCTTTACTTTGTACCAGTTCATTATAAAATTGTAATTGTTATCAAGAAAGGTGGAGGGAATAGACCCTGTGAAACCTTAGCAACCCTTTAGCTTTAAAGAAGGTGCTACATTCTATCACAGAGCAGCTGTGACAGATAACTAAGAGTTCGGTTTCCCGTCTATACTCAGTCCTTACTTGATAATTAAAATGGCGTTTCCGCAATAAGCGGATCGGGCTTTCGGTAGTCGCTCTTTTGCCTGTCCTGCGAACCTTGTTTCGGACAACGGCAAAAGGAGCTTCAGCAAAACCTCAATCCCTAACGCAGTAATGGTTTATGGAGAAATTAAAAGAGATATTAAAAGAAAGAATTCTTGTACTGGATGGTGCAATGGGTACCATGTTGCAACGATATAAGTTTACCGAGGAGGATTTCAGAGGAACAAGATTTAAAGACTGGCCCTCTCCCTTAAAAGGCAATAACGATTTATTATCACTTACTCAACCAAAGGCCATTGCAGAGGTACATAGTCGGTATTTTGAAGCCGGGGCCGATATAGCCGAGACCAATACTTTTTCCGGAACAACAATTGCCATGGCAGATTATGGCATGGAAGAATTGGTGTATGAATTAAATTATGAATCGGCAAGAATTGCAAAAGAAGTTGCTCGTGAATTTACCTCCAAAACCCCTGAAAAACCTAGATTTGTTGCCGGTAGTATGGGGCCTACCAACAGAACCGCAAGCATGTCACCGGATGTCAACGACCCGGGATTCAGGGCGGTATCTTTTGAAGAGTTAAGAAGGGCGTATAAAGAGCAGGCAGAAGGACTACTGGATGGGGGTGCAGATATGTTACTTGTCGAAACTGTTTTTGATACCCTTAACGCCAAAGCTGCGTTGTTTGCGATTGAAGAAATTAAAAGTGAACGGAATATTGAAGTGCCAATAATGATAAGCGGTACAATAACCGATGCTTCAGGAAGAACCTTATCCGGACAAACAGCCGAAGCTTTTTTGATCTCGGTATCGCACATTCCAATACTTTCAATAGGATTTAATTGTGCTCTGGGAGCCAACCAATTAATTCCTCATCTCGAGGTGCTTGCCGCTAAAACTAACCACGCTATATCTGCTCACCCTAATGCCGGCTTGCCCAATGCCTTTGGGGAATACGATGAAACGCCAGAACAGATGGCATTACAAATTAAAGAGTATCTGGATAAAAAACTGGTAAATATCGTTGGAGGATGTTGTGGTACCAACCCGGATCATATTAAAGCAATTGCTGATTTGGTAAAGGAGTTTGATCCAAGACCCATAGCAGCGGAAAATTATTCAGCTTAATCATAGCCTAAATCAATGATTCTAGAAGTCGCCATATTAAATATTAAGGACGGATTAGCAAAAGAATTTGAGCTGCAGTTCCAAAGGGCCTCTCAAATAATAGCTTCTATGGAAGGCTATATTTCGCATCAGCTAAAAAAGTGTGTGGAAATAGAGAATCAATACATATTACTGGTGCATTGGCAAACATTAGAAGATCATGAAATAGGTTTTAGAACGTCTGATAAGTATCAACAGTGGAAGCAATTATTACATCATTTTTACGAACCTTTTCCAACCGTTTTGCATTATCAATAAATGAGTAGCAACGATAAAAATATAAGCACGTCAGACAGCCAGACAGGCCAGCCAAGATATTTAAAACTATCCGGACTGGAGCCATTGGTAATAACCCCGGAGAGCAATTTTATTAACGTAGGGGAGCGTACCAATGTAGCGGGGTCAAAAAAATTCCTCAGGCTTGTTAAGGAAGGAAATTTTGAGGAAGCACTGGATATCGCCAGGCACCAGGTAGAAGGTGGGGCACAGATTATCGATATAAATATGGATGATGGTCTGATAGATGGGAAGGAGGCCATGGTAACCTTTCTGAATCTTATTATGGCCGAGCCAGATATTGCCCGGGTTCCAATTATGATAGACAGCTCTAAATGGGAGATAATAGAGGCTGGCCTAAGATGTGTTCAGGGAAAATGTGTGGTTAACTCTATTAGCCTGAAGGAAGGGGAAGAAGAATTTATTAACCAGGCCAGACTTATTCGCAGGTATGGGGCTGCGGTAATTATAATGGCTTTTGATGAAGTTGGACAGGCAGATAATTACCAAAGAAGAATTGATATCGCCAAAAGGTCCTATGATATTCTTGTAAACCAGGTGAAATTTCCGCCTGAGGATATCATTTTTGACCTCAATATCTTCCCTGTAGCCACCGGCATGGAGGAACATAAGCGCAATGCCCTGGATTTTATTGAAGCCACCAAATGGGTACGAGAGCATTTACCGCATTGTAGTGTTAGTGGGGGAGTCAGTAATGTTTCATTCAGTTTTAGGGGGAACAATGCAGTAAGAGAAGCGATGCATTCGGTTTTTCTATATCATGCCATTCAGGCAGGAATGAACATGGGTATTGTAAACCCGGCAATGCTCGAGGTTTACGACGATATTCCAAAAGACTTATTAGAACACGTAGAAGACGTAATCCTGAACAGAAAGGAAGATGCCACCGAACGCTTGCTGGAATTTGCCGAAACAGTAATTGGGAAGGAGAAGGAAAGTAAAGTAGATCTAAGCTGGAGAGAGCAACCCTTACAAGACAGAATCACTAGAGCGCTGGTAAAAGGGATAGATCAGTTTATAGAGGAAGATGTAGAAACCGCCAGGCAGTTAGCAGATAAACCTATTGAGGTTATAGAAGGACAGCTTATGACAGGAATGAATGTTGTCGGCGACCTCTTTGGAAGTGGAAAAATGTTTTTACCACAAGTGGTTAAGTCTGCCCGGGTAATGAAAAAAGCTGTAGCCTATCTTTTGCCTTTCATTGAAGAAGAAAAGAGAAACAATCCCGACTCCGATGGAGGCAAGACTGCCGGCAAAATACTAATGGCTACCGTAAAGGGGGATGTTCATGATATAGGCAAGAATATTGTCGGAGTAGTTTTAGCCTGCAATAATTATGAAATTGTTGATTTGGGAGTTATGGTTCCCCCAGAAATAATTATCCAGAAAGCAAAGGAGGAACAGGTAGATATTATTGGGCTTAGTGGTTTAATTACCCCATCTTTAGATGAAATGGTATTCCTGGCCAAGGAAATGGAGAGACAGCAATTTAAGGTACCCCTCTTAATTGGTGGAGCAACTACCAGTAAAGCACATACTGCTGTAAAAATAGATACCCAGTACAGCCGGGCTGTTGTCCATGTAAATGATGCTTCAAGGGCAGTAACCGTGGTAGGAGACTTGCTGCAGAAAGATAAGGCAGAGCGATATAAAAAAGCCATAAAGCTAGATTATGAGTCGTTTAGAGAGAAATTTTTAGAAAGGAGTAAAAAGAAAACCTATATACCCCTGGAGGAGGCGAGAAAGAACAAATTAGGCCTGGCCTGGAAGTCGTTCACCCCGACGGTTCCTAATAAATTGGGAATACAGGTTATTTCGGATTTTGAACTCGGAAAGCTTCAGGAGTTTATAGACTGGACACCCTTTTTCAGAAGTTGGGAATTGCACGGGAAATACCCCGAAATACTTACAGACGATATTGTGGGGACCCAGGCTACTGAATTATTTAATGATGCCCAGGCCATGCTTAAGAGAATAATTGATGAAAGATTATTTGAAGCCAGGGGAATTTTTGGAATATTCAGAGCAAATAGTATTGAAGATGATGACATAGAGGTGGTACACCAGGATAGTACCAAGATCTTCCGGACCCTTCGACAGCAATTAAAGAAAAGACCGGGGGCACCAAATATGGCCCTTGCGGATTTTATTGCCCCAAAAGATTCCGGAATATCAGATTATATAGGTTGCTTTTGCGTAAGTACCGGCTTTGGCACTGATGAGTTGGCAGAACAATTTAGGAAGGATCTTGATGATTATAACTCCATTCTTATAAAAGCCCTGGCCGATAGGTTGGCAGAGGCATTTGCCGAATATTTGCACAGGGAGGTGCGTTTAGATCATTGGGGATACGCCTCAGGAGAAGATTTAAATAATGAAGCACTGATAAAGGAGGAATACAAAGGAATAAGACCCGCTCCCGGATATCCGGCCTGTCCGGATCATTTGGAAAAACTCACTATTTGGGAGTTATTGGAAGTTAAAGACAAAATAGGCGTAAAGTTAACAGATAGTCTGGCCATGTGGCCTGCGGCCAGTGTAAGCGGGTATTATTTTGCCCATCCGGAATCCAGGTATTTTGGATTGGGGAAGATTAAAGAAGATCAGGTAAGAGATTTTTCAAAACGTAAAGGATTGTCATATGATGAAGCAAAAAAATGGCTGGCACCCAATTTATCAGAAGATTGATAAAATATATGAGCATTAAAAAGCCAAAAGAATAATAGGTTTTAAGACGAATTAAATATTAACAACAATTGCGGTGGTGGCAATGCTGTAAGCTGCAGAGACCAACCGCCAACTCATTAGAATGAAAGTTACAGATCACTTAGAAAAAGCACAAGGTTCCACCTTGTTTTCCTTCGAAATTATTCCGCCCGTAAAAGGCAGAAGTATTCAGGAATTATATGATAACATAGATCCATTAATGGAATTTAACCCGCCCTTTATAGATGTCACTACTTCAAGGGAGGAATATGTATATATAGACCGGGATGGCCTGCTGGATAAGAAATTGACAAGGATGAGACCTGGTACAGTAGGGATATGTGCCTCAATTAAACATAAGTATAATGTGGATACAATTCCCCATGTTCTTTGCGGGGGCTTTACCAAAGAAGAAACAGAATACTTACTGGTAGATTGTCATTATTTGGGAATAGATAATGTAATGGCATTAAGGGGAGATGCCATGAGAGAGGAACAGTATTTTGAGCCCACAAAAGGAGGTCACGATTATGCTATTGGGCTGGTTGAGCAAATTCAAAACCTGAACAATGGTACTTACCTTCACGAGGTTATAGAGACTGATAACTGTGCGGATTTCTGTATAGGGGTAGCCGGATACCCGGAAAAACATCTGGAAGCACCTTCATTAAAAACAGATTTGAAACGTCTTAAGGAAAAAGTAGATGCAGGCGCAGATTACGTGGTTACACAAATGTTTTTTGATAACGCCAAGTATTTTCAATTTGTTGAACAGGCACGGGAGATGGGCATTACAGTACCAATTATTCCCGGGATAAAACCAATAGCGGTTAGGAGGCACCTCCAATTACTTCCGCAAGTTTTCAGAATAGATCTGCCTCAAGACCTGATAGACGCAGTTGAAACCTGTAAGAACAACAAGGAAATCAGACAGGTGGGTATTGACTGGGCCATAGAGCAATCTCTGGAATTGAAGGCAGCTGGTGTGCCCGTATTGCATTACTATTCTATGGGTAAATCAGACAATATAAAGGCCATTGCCAGAGCCGTGTTTTAAGTAGGAATATTTTGGTTATTGTATTATGTACTCTTGCTGTGTACTGCTTACTTTTTTCCTACTTTTATACCCAATGAATTGCAGACCCCTTCTCATTCTATTATTTACAGGCTTATGGTGTTTCGCCCAGGAGGTAGAAGATGTTCCCGGTAGATATCACTTAGACTTCAGCCCTTATTACGGTTCGATAATTTTACATAATACCGATATTTCTCATTTAATCAACGCGCATCCTTCAGGCTTCATCCTTGGGTTTAACAAGAAATCTTATGGGAATAAGGAATGGGAGAGAGAGTACAAATATCCGGATACTGGCTTTTCTTTTACTTATCAGGATTTCAAGAACAATACCCTTGGTAAGAATTTAGGAGTTTATGCCCATTACAATTTCTATTTCTTTAAAAGAAAATTGCAATTTCGAATGGGTCAGGGGATTGCCTATAATACAAATCCCTATGACAAAAACGAAAACTTTCGAAATAACGCTTTTGGATCGCACTTCCTGAGCAGTACCTACCTAATGCTGAATTATCGCCAGGAATATATAACAAAGCACCTTGGCTTTAAAGCCGGGGTTTCACTAATTCATTATTCAAATGCCAACGTAAAGGCTCCTAATACATCTACCAATACTTTCGCTTTTAATGCCGGACTGGTCTACAACCTGGATGCATATGAACCCATTCAATACCTGGAAAAGGAAGATAAAGTAACAGTAAAAGAACCATTGCGTCTGAATTTGGTCTTTAGAACGGGAATAAATGAAAGCGACGTTATTAATTCGGGTCAGTTCCCATTTTATATCTTTTCGGGTTATGTAGATAAACGTTTGGGGAGGAAAAGCGCAATACAATTGGGTGCAGATGTCTTCTTTTCAAATTTTTTAAAAGAACTGATAGCATTTCAATCGATCTCATTTCCGGAACTTGAAGTGAATGAAAATGACGACTATAAGCGAGTAGGTATATTTTTAGGGCATGAATTGTTCGTAAATAAAATTAGTGTGGTTACCCAATTGGGATATTATGTCTATTATCCTTTCGACTTTGAAGGACAGGTGTACAACAGAGTGGGGCTGAAACGATATTTTGGTGATAATTGGTTTGCCGCCGTAAGCTTAAAGTCGCACGGTGCAAAGGCCGAAGCGGTAGAACTGGGAGTGGGTGTCAGATGGTAATGAGTACGGCTTCTCAGGAAGCAATAAATAAAAAGGAAACATTGAGCAGAATTAGTAAGAAAAATACAACTGAACAGCTAAGTAGCAGCCTGTATCTCACCTTGAAAAAGGTATTTGTGGGACTGGTACTTTTGACTTCAGCAGTATTTATCTCATGCAACGGGGAAAATGTGCCAGATTGTTTTCAAAATGCGGGCGACCTGGTTCGAAAAGAAATTTCCGTTCCCGATTTTACCAAAATTACGGTATTCGAAAATGTAGAATTGATACTCAAATCGGGACCAACATTCAAGGCCGAAATAGCAACCGGGGAATTCCTGATAGATGAGGTGAGTTTAAAAGTAGAAGGAGACAGGTTATTGATCAGAGATGAGAACAACTGTAATCTGTTCAGGGAATACGGGAGTACAAAGGTGTATATTACTGCTCCGGAAATTACAGAGATACGAAGCAGTACCGGATTCCCGATCAGGAGTGATGGCGCATTAGCATTTAGTTCACTTACACTTTATGCGGAAAGTTTTATAGATCCGACTGCGACCACCACTGATGGTTCCTTTCTTCTGGATCTGGATACTCAGGATGTCAACCTTATTGTCAATGGAATAGCATTCATGAAATTGGGTGGAACCACTACCAATTTAAACATTATAATAGCAGCAGGTGATTCCCGGATTGAAGCAGAAGATCTGATCGCTGAAAATGTGGTGCTGAACCACAGGGGGAGCAATGATATTTTTATTAACCCTCAACAGCTACTGGAAGGGGTCATCAGAGGAACAGGAAACGTCATAAGTGCCAATAGGCCGGCAATAGTGGATGTGCAGGAATTGTATACCGGCAGCTTGATATTTAATGATTGAAAATTGATATATTGAAGCTGTTAAATCGCAATTAGAAAACCCAATAAAGCAATTTTAATTTCAATTGAAGCCTATACTGCATTACCTTAAAAAATTCTTCGCTTCAAAGCGAATCCTTGGCAATGACACAAGATTGGCCGGTATGGCAAAAGCAGATGCAATTTTAACGCAGCTTATCACGGAAAGGCGGGTACCTGGCTTGGGAATATCCGTATTAAAGCAAGGTAAAGTGATATATCAAAGGGGTTATGGCTATTCAGATGTAAGCACTAAGACTCCGGCAGATCCCCGTTCAACTATTTTCAGAATAGCTAGTATTTCCAAGCCCATTGCTGCTACAGCCCTTGCTATAATGTGTACCGAAGGAATTATTGATTTGGATGCATCATTCTACAATTACGTTCCTTATTACCCCAAAAAAAAGCACGATTTCAGTATTCGCCAACTGGCTTCACATACAGCCGGAATCAGGGGATACAGAGGAAAAGAATATGCCCTGAATAAGGCGTATAGTATTAAGGATAGCATAGAAATATTTAAAGATGATCCTTTGCTCTTTGTCCCCGGTGAACAGTATTTGTACAATTCTTACGGCTGGGTCCTTATTTCTTTGGCCATGCAGGAAGCCAGCGGTATTGCATTCGAGGAATATGTGAAGAGTCGGGTGTTAGAGCCTCTGCAAATGCTGCATACCCAACCAGAAATACCGAATGCCCTACCCGCAAATTTGGCCAATTTTTATACCGGCTATTCTTCCGGCTTTAAAAAAGCCACTACGGTAGACAATAGATATAAGCTGGCAGGAGGAGGTTACCTTTCTACCTGTGAAGATATCGCCAGATTGGGCCAGGCCTATCTGGATGGTAAGGTTCTGGATCATTTAACCCGAAAAGAATTCCTAAACCCCATCAATTATAATAATACCCCTGCCTGGTATGGCCTGGGTTGGGAAGTGAGTGAAGATGCTTTTGGAAGGCCATTTTATGGACATACCGGCAATGGGATTGGGGTACATTCCAGATTCTATGTCTACCCCGAAGAGCAAATGGTGTTTAGTATTCTTATTAATTGTACTAATCCCGAGGTAGATAAGGCATTGGATGAGGTTATAAATGCCATGTTAAAAAGAAGTATATAAGAAATTTAGATGTATGTAAAATGTCAGAGCAGGGCAAACTAAAAGAAATAGCATTTTTGTTTTTTAAACTTGGCTGTATTGCCTTTGGCGGTCCGGCTGCGCATATTGCAATGATGGAAGATGAGGTGGTACATAAAAGGAAATGGATGACCCAGGAACACTTCCTGGATCTGGTAGGTGCTACTAATCTTATTCCTGGCCCTAATTCTACTGAGATGACCATGCATTGCGGACATGAAAGGGCCGGTAGGAAAGGACTATTTGTGGCTGGAGTTTGTTTTATCTTCCCGGCAGTAGTGATCACTGGCGTTTTGGCCTGGTTCTATCAGAATTATGGACAGATACCGGAGGTAGAACCGTTTATTTATGGTATTAAACCAGCTGTAATTGCCATTATAATTATGGCTGCTTATCGCCTTGGAAAAAAAGCAATAAAAAGTACAGAACTGGTTTTTATTGGATTAATAACACTAGCCGCCTGTTTATTGGGAATTAATGAAATTGTTGCCTTATTCGGGAGTGGGCTTCTGGGGTTAATTCTTTATTATACCAAAAAGAGTTGGAACTCCTTTAGCATATTTGTGCCATTAATATGGCTTGGACCGAAAGACATTTTGCAACTAGGCACACTAAAAATATTTCTGATATTCTTAAAGGTGGGCGCTATTTTATACGGTAGTGGGTATGTGCTGTTTGCATTTCTGGACACGGAATTAGTAGCAACGGGTTTACTTAGCAGACAAGCATTAATAGATGCAGTGGCCATAGGTCAGATAACCCCTGGGCCGGTGTTGTCCACGGCTACGTTTATCGGATGGCAAATGCAGGGGGTAACCGGGGCCTTGGCGGCCACTCTGGGAATTTTTCTTCCTTCCTTTCTGTTCGTTATGTTGCTTAACCCTATAATACCAAGAATGCGAAAATCCAGGGTAATCGGAGCTATTCTGGATGCGGTTAATGTAGCGGCGGTTGCCTTGATTGTTGCCGTTTGTATTACTATGGCGAGAGATACACTTACAGACTGGCGTAGTGTAAGCATCGGGCTGTTGAGCTTAGTGGTTGTCTTTCTCTTTAGAAAAATAAACAGTGCCTTTATTGTCATTGCCGGTGCTGCCCTTGGATATATTTTAAGATTCATCTGATCTCTGAAATGTGTAAAACCTTGAAATTTGAACAAATCACAGCTTTATTCAGATTATAAAAGGTCGCTTGAACTCCATAATCAATTATTAGAATTGTCGGTTTTTTAATTCTGAATGTAAGGATTAAATAAAGCTACTTTTATGAAATCCCCGGCATATTGTATCTTCCTATAGATTTTAAACAGATATAGCAAAACCTCAAAAAAAATGAATACACTCTTAAAATTCCTTAGTGTTACTATCTTCTTACTAGCTCCCATTGGCATTTTTGGACAGAACACCTCTGAAGAGGTGCTTTTAGAAGATCAGGTCCGTGGCTCTTTTCCAATGTTAAGGGAGTTGCTTAGTATACCCAATGATGCCTTTTATGAAGAACACATAATTCCGAACGTGATTTGGTGTGAAAAGGCTTTTTCTGATCGGGGGTTTACCACCGTGCGGATTCCTACGTCTACAGTACCCCTTTTAATGGCAGAACGAAAGCATCCCAAAGCAAAAAAAACGGTTCTGGTATATCTTCAAATAGACGGGCAACCGGTAGACAGTACAAGATGGTTTCAGGAAAGCCCATATATCCCAACCTTAAAGAAGATAAATGCAAAAGGGGAATGGACCGCATTACCCTGGGAGAATATTGAGAATTACGAAGATGACTGGCGGGTTTTTGCCAGGTCGGCCAGTGACGCTAAAGGACCCGTTGCTATGTTTTTAACCGCGTTAGACGCTATTGCTGCAGAGAACGCTCTTCCTAATTACAACATTAAGGTGATTATGGATTTCGAGGAAGAACTGGGATCTCCAAGACTACCACAGGCGGTTACAGAAAACGCGGAAATGCTTAGTGCGGATATGCTGGTTATCTTTGATGGCCCAAGACATATTACCAATAAACCCACCCTGACCTTTGGGGCCAGGGGTATCGCTACTATTACCCTTACCACTTATGGCCCGGTAGTGCCACAACACAGCGGGCATTTTGGGAATTATGCTCCTAATCCGGCCCTGAGATTGTCAAAACTTCTAGCTTCTATGAAAGATGATGAAGGAAGGGTTACCATTCCGGGCTTTTATGATGGGATAAGCATTGACCCCGAAACAGAAGCGATATTAAGGGCGGTTCCCGACAACCAGGAACAAATAAAAGATCGGTTGCAAATTGCTGCGGCAGATAAAGTGGGTAGTTACTATCAGGAAGCCATCCAATTCCCTTCTCTAAATATCAGAGGAATGCAGTCTGGTTGGATAGATGATAAAGTAAGAACTATTATACCGGGATGGGCACGGGCCGAAATTGATGTCAGGCTGGTATTGGAATCGGATCCGGAAGAACTCTTAAAGTTGGTCAGGGAGCATATCAGCGATCAGGGATATTATCTACTGGAAAGGGTGCCAACAAAGGAAGAACGCCTTAAGTATCCTAAAATTGCAACCTTCAATTCTGAAATATCCTATCAGTCTTTTAGAACTGATTTTGATTCGGAGGTTGGACTTTGGTTAAGAAAAGCACTGGAGAAAGCATTTGGTGAAGCTCCGATTATGATCAGAATGAGCGGTGGCTCTATTCCTATTTCTCCTTTTGTTACTACCCTGGATATTCCTGCTGTGACGGTTCCTACCGTTAACAGAGACAATAACCAACACAGCCCGAATGAGAATTTAAGGCTAGGGAATTACAAGGAAGGCATTAAAACTATGATTGCCATCCTGAAAGAGAAATTATAGAAGCAAGGCAGGGGCTATTGCTTAATTATTGGTAAGCTCTGAAAACAAACTCTCCAGGTTCTTGCTTTTTCTGCTCAATTGCAGGGTTTTTAACTCGTTATCGTGGGCAAAGTCGAACACCACTGGCCTCATATCCTTTGAGGAATTAAAGGTGATTTCATAATGAAAGCCACCAATATTTGTAACATGGGTCACCTTTGGGAGTTTAGAAAGCAAGGCCTCTTCTACCCGGTAATCGAACTCCACCTCTATGATTTGTTCTTCGTCTTCCCGTAGCTCACTTAATTTCTTATCTGCTACCAGCTCGCCTTTATTTATTATAATGACCCGTTCACAAACGGCCTCAACTTCTTTCATTATATGTGTAGATAATAAGATGGTCTTTTCCTTACCAATTTCCCTGATTAATTTACGGATCTCCAGAAGTTGGTTAGGGTCTAACCCGGTGGTGGGTTCATCAAGAATAAGTACTTCCGGGTTATGGAGCATAGCGGCAGCTAAACCTACTCTTTGCCTGTACCCCTTTGATAATTGACCTATTTTTTTATGTGCTTCGGGTTTTAAGCCCGTTTGTTCTATGACATCACTAATATGATTTTTCGGAACATTGTATACATCGGCATTAAAAGCAAGATATTCCTTTACATACATTTCCAGATAAAGCGGGTTGTGTTCAGGAAGGTATCCGATACTCTTTTTAACACTCAGGGGTGCTTCCAATACCCCATAATCATTAACAAAAGCTTCTCCCTCATCTGCCGTACTATAGGTGGTAAGGATTTTCATTAAGGTAGATTTTCCGGCGCCATTGGGCCCCAGAAAACCGACAATTTCTCCTTTTTTAATCTCAAAGGAAATGGCATTTAGCACTTTTTGAGACCCAAAAGATTTGCTTATGTTCTTAACCGAAATAGACATTGAGGTTTTTTTGTAAAAATAAACAATGAGCTGGTATAATTCCTAAATGGACGTTGAAAGCCTTTCAAATTATATCATATTCCAAACGCTATGACTGCTAAGTAAGGAAAATTATGTTGGCTTATAAATTCATTATTCTCAATAAAGAACATTTTCTCCGAAGAATTCTACAAAGAACAAGTAGATAACAAAAGGAATCAAAAAAAGATGCCCATAAAATTTGATTTTTAAATTAAATATTTACCTTAGCCGAAGATTTATAATAAAATGACACGTAATTTTTTCTGGAACGGTTTCTATTTTTACTTCTTTTTTAAGAGAAGCGCGGGACTGTTGTAGTATTTGATATAACCACACAATATAAAGTCCCGTAAAAAACGGGACTTTTTTATTGAATAAAATTGAATTTTGAAAAAACGTATTGCCATTCAGGGAATCAAGGGATCTAACCACCATCAGGTGGCACTGGAGTACTTTGGTGATGAGATAGATTTGGTAGAATGCCTGTCGTTTCATGAAATGGTTGATGAGCTGCTCACTAACAAAGCAGATAAAGCGGTTATGGCTATAGAAAATTCGATAGCCGGTTCTATAATTCCGAATTATGCGCTGGTCTATCACAACAATCTTCATATAATCGGCGAGCACTATTTAAATATTCATCATAACATGATGGTTTTAAATGGTCAGCAATTAGATGATATATCCGAAGTCAGGTCTCATCCTATGGCACTTTTGCAATGCCGGGAATACCTGAAGACCCAGCCCCACATCAAAATGGTGGAGGATGTGGATACTGCGGAGACAGCGAAGAGAATTCAGGAGAATAAGTTAAGGGGAGTTGCCGCGATTGCACCAAAGGTGGCTGCAGAATTATATGATTTAGAAATTATTGCATCCGAAATACAAACAATTAAAAATAATGCCACTCGCTTTATTATAATCAAAACACAGAATAAGGAATTACCTAAAGAACAAATTAATAAGGCCTCCCTGCGGTTTATCACCGATCATAAACGGGGAAGTTTAGCGACGGTATTGAATGTTATGAGCGACTGCAATTTAAACCTGACTAAAATTCAATCACTTCCCATTATTGAGACACCATGGAAATATGCCTTTTTTGTGGATGTAACATTCGAGACCTACGAACATTTCGCCAAGGCAAAATCTCTTTTGGATATTATGTCGGAGGAATTTAAGGTATTGGGAGAGTATAAAAACGCGCGGATATGATCAAATTGGCAAACAGGTTAAATACCGTGGAAGAGTACTACTTCTCTAAAAAACTCAGAGAAGTACGTGAACTTATTAGTAAGGGCAGGCCAATAATAAATATGGGTATCGGGAGTCCGGATCTTGCGCCTCCGGCAGCTGTGATTAATTGCCTGGTAGATGCTGTATTGCATCCCAATGCTCATCAGTATCAGAGCTATCAGGGATTACCAGAACTTAGAACCGCTATAGCAGATTTTTATAAATTAAAATTTGATGTAGGTATCGAACCAGATAAGGAAGTATTGCCATTGATGGGATCTAAGGAAGGTATCATGCATATAAGCATGGCTTTTATCAATGAGGGAGATAAAGTGTTAATTCCAAATCCTGGATATCCTACTTATACTTCTGTGACGAAATTAGTTGGAGGAGACCCTGTATTATACGATCTGACGGCAGAGAAGGGATGGTTTCCCGATCTGCAGTTGTTAGAGCAACAAAATCTCGATGCCGTTAAACTTATGTGGGTAAATTACCCTCACATGCCTACAGGGGCACAGGCAGATAATTCTCAGTTGTCTGAGCTTGTAGCCTTTGCCAGGAGAAATAACATCTTACTGATAAACGACAACCCTTATAGTTTTGTACTGGGAACCAATCCACTTAGCCTCCTGGGGATAGAAGGTGCTAAAGATGTTGCGCTTGAGTTGAACTCTCTTAGCAAAACTTTTAATATGGCAGGATGGCGGATTGGAATGGTTGTGGGCAATGAAAGGCATATATCGGCGGTACTTAAGGTTAAGAGCAATATGGATTCCGGGATGTTTTACGGGATACAAAGAGGAGCTATAGAAGCCTTAAAAAGTGGCCCTAAATGGTTCGAATCTATGGATGAAGTTTATAATTCCAGAAGAACCCTGATGTACCAATTGGCAGATAAGTTAAACTGCACCTATGACAAGGGTGCTGTAGGGATGTTTGTATGGGCCAAATTACCAGTAAATGCCAGCAAAGCAGAGGCGTTTATTGATCGGGTTTTATATGAGAAAGACATCTTTATTTCTCCGGGCACTATTTTTGGTTCCAATGGAGAAGGATATATCAGGTTTTCCCTTTGTATTGAGGAAGATAAAATCAAAGAAGCAATAAATCGGTTCGATAATTAAACCAGTTTATCTCAAAGAAATGAATGTATTTATAGTTGGTATCGGGTTAATTGGAGGCTCCATGGCGAGAGACATCAGAAGGATACACCCCGATGTCAGAATCATGGGTATAGATAATAATGCGGCTCACCTGGAAGAGGCGATGAGCTTAAAACTCGTTGATGAAATCGCCGAGTATAGCGATCTTGCCCGGGCCGATATCGTAATTGTTGGAGTCCCGGTAGATGCAGTGGTAGCTGAAATTCCAAAAATCCTGGACCAAATTAACGATGACACTGTGGTTATTGATGCGGGCTCTACAAAGGCCCTGATTTGCCAAACCATAAGTGATCATCCCAGAAGGCGCAATTTTTTGGCCTGCCACCCTATTTCCGGAACAGAATTTTCAGGACCCACTGCTGCCATTGATGGTCTATTCGAAGGCAAGACGAACATTATTTGTGAAGTAGAAAAAACTGCTTTTAAATTGCAGGAAAAGGCACTGGAGCTATTTAGGGAAATGGGAATGCGGATTCGCTATATGAATCCTGAAGCGCATGACAAACACATAGCCTATGTATCACATTTATCGCATATAAGTTCATTTATGTTGGGCAAAACCGTCATTGAAAAAGAAAAGAATGAGCGCGACATTTTTGATATGGCCGGAAGTGGGTTTGAAAGTACGGTTCGTTTGGCCAAAAGTTCGCCAGACATGTGGACGCCAATTTTTGAACAAAATAAAGTGAATGTCATAGAAACTCTGGAAGAATACATTCAAAATCTTGAAGCGTTTAAGAAAAAACTCCTGACCGATGATTACGAGGGAATTTATAACGAAATGAACAACACAAATAAGATTAAAGAAATTTTAAAAGGAATACCACTTAACAAACAATAGTATTAGAAAATGGAGAATTCAAAAGAAATGAGGAGTTGGTTAGATGAGATGAACTTACCACACCCTTTGGTCATTGCCGGGCCATGTAGTGCAGAAACGGAGGAGCAGGTGCTGCATATTGCGGAGGAGCTGAAAGATACAGATGTTAACTATTATCGGGCAGGCATCTGGAAACCACGGACACGGCCGGGAAATTTTGAAGGTGTTGGAGCCATAGGTTTAAAATGGTTGCAGAAGGTGAAAGAGGAAACAGGACTTAAAACGGCCACCGAAGTTGCCAACAGAGCACATGTAGATCTTGCGCTGGAGCACGATATAGATTTATTGTGGATAGGTGCCCGGTCTACTGTTAGTCCGTTTATTGTACAGGAAATTGCGGATGCCCTGAAGGGAACAGATAAGATTGTTTTGGTTAAAAATCCTGTTAATCCTGATCTTTCTCTATGGTTGGGAGCTGTAGAACGCCTTCATTCTTCCGACATAAAAAAACTGGGGGTCATACACAGGGGATTCTCTACTTATGAGAAATCTAAGTACAGAAACATTCCGGAATGGCAAATGGCAATTGAGTTGCAATCAAAGTTTCCCGATCTGCCACTGATCAACGATCCTTCACATATTACCGGGAAAAGAGAAATGATTTTTGATGTATCGCAGATGGCATTGGACCTAAATTTTGACGGATTGATGATAGAGACTCATAATGATCCTGACAACGCCTGGAGCGATGCTGCCCAACAGGTAACCCCTAAAGCATTAGTTCAGATTATGGAAGATCTTAAAATTAGAAAGGAGACAGACCAGGAAGCAGAGTACAACGCAAAATTGAGTAATCTCAGAGCTCAGATCGATGTAATTGACCATCAGTTAATAGAAACCCTTGCTAAAAGGATGAAAGTGGCAGACGGAATAGGAACCCTCAAGAAACAAAAGAACGTAGCAGTATTGCAAACCAACAGATGGAATGCAATTTTAGGCAAAATGATTCTTGAAGGGGAATCTAAAGGCCTTAGTGAAGAATTTGTTTTGAGAATGTTTAAGGCCATACATCAGGAATCTATAAATCATCAGGAAAAGATCATACAGGCCTGAATTTCAACAAATATTTTTAACTAAAACTGTAACATTCAGAGCCATTGATTGTCTTTTCTAAGAACTTTAAATATTATGACAATGAAAAAAGTAGTAACGCTCTGCTTGTTTTTAGTAGCGCTGAATGTAGTTGCTCAACGCACAATTGATAAAGAAGTTGGCGATTTCAATAAAATTAAGGTCTTTGATCTTATAGAAGTAAACCTCATTAAATCTGATGAGAACAGAATTCTGATCAAAGGAGACAATGTTTACGATATAAAATTTGTGAATAAAGATGGCACTTTAAAACTGCGTATGGAACTCGAGAAGAAATTCCGGGGTGAGGATACCATGATTGAAGTATATTATAAACACCTTGATATTATCGATGGAAATGAGGGAGCCAAAATTGTGGGTAATGAGTTAATAGCACAAAATAGCATTGAACTCCGGGCTCAGGAAGGAGCCAGGATCAAGATTGGTATGGAAGTAGAGAATGTTGATGTTAGAGCTGTTACCGGTGGTATTGTTGAAGCTTCTGGCATTGCTACTAACCAGGTTGTCGTCTTAAATACTGGCGGAATATTTGAAGGTCGTGATCTTAAAACTCAGGTGGCTAGCGTTAAAATATCCGCTGGAGGGGAAGCAGAACTGCATGCATCTGAGAAGGTAGATATAAATGTAAGGGCCGGTGGCGATGTATACGTTTATGGTAATCCAAGAGAAGTAAACAAAAATACGCTTGCAGGAGGTCGTATTGTTATTCAGGATTAGAAAGTAAGCATTAAAATAATAAACGGTTCAAATTATCTTATTGTAGGCAGATAATTTGAACCGTTTTGTTTTCTAAGAGCTAAGCTCCTATTTCTTAAAGATATATCTGGTTATAAAAATACCATTTCCATCACCTTTCCCGGCACTTTCTACTGCACTTGTGACAAATGCAAGTTCCCATCCGTTGGCTATCATATCATTGATCATAGAAGTGATCAATGAATCATTGGCAGCAATATTTTGAAAACGAATACCACCAATATTGAAGAAATTCAGCAACTTGGTCTCTTCAAAGTTCTTTACCCGGATGTCACCTCTGTCCGACTTGTTTCGGGTGTTGTCATCCTCGGTCTGAACACTGGTATACTCCCTGTAATCTTTCTCTTCCATAGCATTAATTATCCTTGATCTACCAAGGCCATTTGGTACAATAGACTCTACACTGGTAATAACTTTAAACTGCTGTGCATTGATATCCAATGTAGCTGCAAGGGTAACAAAAGCGATAAAAATAATTTTTTTCATAATAATATGGTTTAATTAAATATAAATAAGGCGTTAAGATCACGAAGATAACGGATGGCATTACAGGATTATTGTTACTTTGCAGAGAAATGCCAACAGATAATGCAAGGAATTGTTTATAAGTCTACAGGAAGCTGGTACTCCGTAAAAACCGATGATGGCGTAGCCTATGATTGTAGAATTAAAGGAAAGTTTCGTATTAAAGGTATCAAAAGTACTAATCCCGTGGCTGTGGGAGATGTTGTTGTTTTTCAATTAGAATCGGCCGGTGATGAGACCATTGGTGTCATTTCTGATATTGTTGATCGTAAAAACTATATAATTCGTAAATCTGTAAAGCTTTCCAAACAAACACATATCATTGCCGCCAATATTGATCAGGTTTTTTTACTAATCACCTTAAATAACCCCAAAACATATACCATATTTATAGACCGGTTTTTAGCTACTTCGGAAGCATACGATATCCCCGCTATTTTGCTTTTCAATAAAATTGATACCTATACCAAAGACGAATTGACTGAGGTGAAATATCTCGCTGCCCTCTACAGGGAAGTCGGTTATCAGTGCATTGGTATTTCGGCTAAGACAGGAAAGAATGTGGACAAAGTTAAAGCACTTATGGAGGATAAAACCAGCATGTTTGCGGGGCATTCCGGGGTGGGTAAAACAACTTTGTTAAATAATATTGCGCCGCATTTGGATTTAAAAACAGAAAAAATATCTGAACAACATCTGCAAGGCCAGCATACCACAACATTTGCTGAAATGTTTGATCTGGAATTTGGTGCGAGGATAATAGATACCCCGGGTATAAAAGGATTTGGGATTGTGGATATGGAAAAAGATGAAATTGGAGACTATTTTCCGGAATTGTTTGCACTAAAGGGCGAATGTAAATTTAATAACTGCCTGCATTTGGATGAGCCAAAATGTGCGGTTAAGGCAGCCCTTGAACAGGATACAATATCATGGAGCCGTTATAATAGTTATATCCAGATGGTGACCGGGGAAGATGATACCTATAGGATTGATAATTACGAAGGCATATGAGAGTAGTTTTGCAAAGAGTTTCCAGGGCCAGTGTAACAGTGGACGAAGAAGTGACTTCTCAAATTAATCAAGGTTTGCTTATATTATTGGGGATTGAAGATGCCGATTCTAAAGAGGATATAGACTGGCTTTGCAGAAAAATTATTAACCTTAGAATATTTAATGATAGTGAAGGGGTGATGAACAGGTCGTTGCTCGAAATTGATGGGGAAGCCCTTGTGGTGAGTCAGTTTACCCTACATGCATCAACTAAAAAGGGTAACAGACCATCATATATAAAGGCTTCCAAACCAGATATTGCAATTCCTCTTTACGAACAGTTCGTCGGGCAACTACAAATGGCACTGGGAAAGAAGGTAGGAACGGGTATTTTTGGGGCAGATATGAAGGTAGCCTTGCTAAACGATGGCCCTGTTACAATAATTATAGACTCAAAAAACAAGGATATATGAACTTGCAAAACGCGCAGTTGGCGGTAGATAAATGGATCAAAGAACACGGAGTTCGCTATTTTAACGAACTCACCAATATGGCACAGCTAACAGAAGAAGTTGGCGAAGTTGCCCGCATTATCTCAAGGCGCTACGGGGAGCAAAGTGAGAAGGAATCCGACAAAGGGAAAGATCTGGGGGAAGAACTGGCAGATGTGCTATTTGTAGTTTTGTGTCTGGCCAACCAGACTGGTGTGGATCTCCAAAAGGCTTTTGATCAAAAACTGGAAGTGAAAACAGAAAGGGATCACGACAGGCATCAGAACAACAAAAAGCTTAAATAGTAGTATCTTTGGCATCTGTTTTTAAACCCTATCACTTTGAAATTAAAGCTAACAGGACCTCCCTCTGATTTACTGCATTGCGATATAAAAATTACGGGTTCTAAAAGTGAATCTAATCGCTTGCTATTACTTCAGGCTACCTATCCAAATATCCAAATTGAGAACCTATCTAATTCCGATGATGCAACGGCCATGAAAAATGGCCTGACTATAACATCTGGCGAAGTAGATATACACCACGCAGGAACTGCCATGCGCTTTTTGACCGCTTTTTTTGCCACCCAGAATGATAGAGATGTTGTACTAACAGGGTCTGCTCGTATGCAGCAGCGTCCTATTAAAATATTGGTAGACGCTCTACGGAATTTGGGTGCAGACATCAGTTATGTTAACAATGATGGTTACCCTCCAATTAGAATTAAAGGCGGTAACCTGAAGGCATCCAAAGTAAGCCTTCCAGCCAATATTAGTAGTCAGTATATTTCGGCCTTGCTTTTAGTGGCACCCGGGTTAGAAAATGGCCTTGAACTGGAATTGATTGGTGAAATCACTTCTGTTCCTTATATCAGAATGACATTAAGCCTATTAGATGCTTTAGGGATCCAAAATTCGTTTAAGGAGAACATAATAAAAGTTATGCCTAAGGCCGCAGTAAATGATAAAACTATAGTAGTGGAGTCTGACTGGAGTTCAGCTTCTTACTTTTATAGTATTGCTGCCCTTTCTGAAATTGGGACAAGAATAAATTTAACAGCCTACAGAAAAGATAGTCTGCAAGGAGATAGTATATTGGCCAGCTTATACAAGGATTTTGGTGTAACAACCATTTTCGAAGACAATAGAATAAGCCTGGTAAAAACCGGCAATCACCATCGTGCCGTTAACTATGACCTGACCAATGCTCCTGATCTTGCTCAGACCATAGCAGTAAGTTGTTTTGGGTTGGGGATGGGCTGTCATCTTTCAGGACTTCATACGCTTAAAATTAAGGAAACAGACCGGCTCGTTGCTTTGGACGTAGAACTTTCAAAATTAGGTGCAATACTTACTGTTACCAATGATAGTTTAACTCTTGAACCCGGCGACAACATATTAAGCAATAAGGCGATAGATACGTATAATGATCACAGGATGGCAATGGCTTTTGCTCCACTAGCCATGAGAACCACATTGATGATCAATGAGGCAGAAGTAGTTTCTAAATCATATCCAGGTTTTTGGGAAGATTTGAAACAATTAGAATTTGGTGTCAGGGAGCATTGACGGCTATTTAATTTCCCTTTTACTTGACAAGGCCTATACCGGGGTTGTATATTTGCAGCCGCAAAAACCGCTAACAAAAATATATACATGAAATTATCTCACTTCAATTTTGAGCTTCCAAATGATCTTATGGCAGAGTATCCTGCAGAAAACCGGGATGAATCTAAACTAATGGTCGTTCACAGAGAAACGGGTAAAATAGAACACAAACAATTTAAGGACCTTATTAATTATTTTGATGAGGGAGATGTAATGGTTCTGAACAATACTAAGGTTTTTCCTGCCAGACTCTATGGAAATAAAGAAAAAACAGGAGCAAGGATTGAGGTTTTCCTTTTGAGAGAATTAAATGAAGAACAGCGCCTGTGGGATGTATTGGTAGATCCGGCTCGTAAGATTAGAATTGGGAATAAACTCTATTTTGGTGAAGATGAAAGTTTAGTCGCTGAGGTTATAGATAACACAACATCGAGGGGAAGAACCCTGCGATTCCTCTATGATGGGTCGTATACAGATTTTAGAAGAAAACTTCGCGAATTAGGGGAAACACCATTGCCAAAGTATATTAAAAGAGATGTAGAACCAGAAGATGAACAACGATATCAGACCATTTATGCTAAACACGAGGGTGCTGTAGCTGCGCCAACTGCAGGGCTTCACTTTTCAAAACATCTATTAAAACGATTGGAAATTAAAGGAGTGGATTTCGCAGAACTTACTCTTCATGTTGGCTTGGGCACCTTTAACCCTGTAGAAGTTGAAGATCTTTCCAAACACAAGATGGACAGTGAAGAATTGGTTATTGAGGAAAAAGCAATAGAGATTGTAAATAATGCGAAAGCAAATAAGAGAAAAGTATGTGCAGTAGGCACTACAGCCATGCGTGGCCTGGAAAGTGCTGTTTCTTCAGAACATACGCTGAATACCTATGACGGGTGGACGAATAAATTTATTTTCCCACCCTATGAATTTAGTATTGCAACCGCAATGGTGACCAACTTTCATTTGCCAAAATCTACACTATTAATGATGGTTTCTGCATTTATGGGACATGATTTGATGAAGAGGGCTTACAAAGAGGCAATTATTGAGGGCTATCGCTTTTATTCTTATGGAGATGCTATGTTGATTATATAGCAGACTGCATAGATTTCAGAATAATTCCTGTTGGAGGCTTAATTGGGCAAATCTGGCAGGTTTTTTTATCCCCGGGAATAATGGAAAAAAAGAAGAAAGACATTAGAGCATTGACTAAGGATCAGCTTCGCGATTTCTTCGTAGATCTGGGCGATAAACCTTTTAGAGGCAATCAGGTGTACGAGTGGTTGTGGCAAAAATCTGCACACTCTTTTGAGGCGATGACCAATATTTCCAAAGAAACCAGGCAGTTACTGGAAGATCATTTTGTAATTAATCATATTCAGGTAGATCAGATGCAGCGCAGTAGCGATGGCACTATAAAAAACGCCGTTCGCTTGCATGATGGCCTGGTGGTAGAATCTGTTCTTATCCCAACTTCAACCAGGACAACAGCCTGTGTTTCCAGTCAGGTGGGTTGCAGTCTGGATTGCAGATTTTGTGCTACGTCCAGGTTAAAACGAATGCGAAACTTAAATCCGGATGAGATTTATGATCAGGTGGTGGCCATAGACAGTGAAAGCCGGTTATATTTCAACAGACCGTTGAGTAATATCGTCTTTATGGGCATGGGAGAACCTCTGATGAACTACAACAATGTGCTGAAAGCCATAGAAAAAATAACTTCTCCCGAAGGCCTGGGAATGTCTCCAAAACGAATTACCCTTTCTACTTCAGGAGTACCTAAAATGATCAGGAAGATGGCAGATGAATCGGTTAAATTTAAATTAGCCGTTTCACTGCATTCCGCCATTGATGAAATCAGAACATCAATTATGCCTTTTAATGCCACATTTCCACTTAAAGATTTAAGAGCTGCTCTGGAGTACTGGTATTCCAAAACCAAAAGCAGGATAACCTATGAATATGTGGTTTGGGAAGGGATTAATGACACGGCCAAAGATGTAGCTGCCCTTGTAGACTTTTGCAAATTTGCCCCTTCCAAGGTTAACTTAATAGAATATAATCCAATTGATGACGGGGAGTTTAAACAGGCCAGCTCTGAAGCTATTGATATGTACGTATCAATTCTTGAAAAAAATGGAATTACGGTCACTGTCAGGCGTTCCAGAGGGAAAGACATTGATGCTGCTTGTGGTCAGTTAGCCAATAAAAGCTGAGTTTCAATGGTAGATGCCTGTATTAAGATCAGGCGTAATACGATAAAATGTAAATCGTAAATTGCAAATCGGGCTTCGAATTTTATTTTCCCTAATTTTATAGCACCAAAGCACAAGCAAACTAAGCACCTCAATTGAAGATAGTAGCGCAGATAAAAGAACCGGTTAACAAAGAAATGGAGCTTTTTGAAAAAAAGTTCCATGAATCTATGTCTTCTAAGGTGGCACTACTGAACAGAATTACCTATTACATTGTAAACAGGAAAGGGAAGCAGATGCGGCCAATGTTCGTTTTCCTGACCGCCAAATTGCTTAATGATGGTGAAGTTAATGAAAGAACTTACCGCGGTGCCTCAGTTATAGAGCTTATACATACGGCCAGTCTTGTGCATGACGACGTGGTTGATGATAGTTACAAGCGGAGAGGGTTTTTCTCTATCAATGCCCTTTGGAAGAATAAGATAGCGGTTTTGGTAGGGGATTATTTCTTTTCCAAGGGTCTTCTTTTATCAATAGAACATGGAGATGTAGATCTATTGAAAATTATTGCAGTGGCGGTAGAGGAAATAAGTCAGGGAGAGTTATTGCAGATAGAAAAAGCTCGTCGCCTCGATATTACCGAAGAGGTCTACTACGACATCATAAGGCAGAAAACGGCAACTTTGATTGCTGCCTGCTGCAGCATGGGAGCTTGTTCTGTTAAACCAGGATCGCCAGATGTAGAAGCCTTCAGAAACTTTGGGGAGTTGTGTGGGATGGCTTTTCAAATTAAGGATGATCTCTTTGATTATGGCGAAGAGCAAATAGGAAAGCCAACGGGGATCGATATCAAAGAGCAGAAAATGACCTTACCTCTTATATATGCCTTAAATCAATCTGAACCCAAAGAGAAGAAATGGCTGATTAATTCGGTCAAGAACTACAATAAGGATAAGAAGAGGGTAAAAGAAATTATTGCTTATGTAAAGAATAAGGGAGGGTTGAGTTATGCAGAAACCAAAATGCATGAGTTTAAGGAAAAGGCACTTGCCATTTTAGACAATTATCCTGCTTCAGAATATAAAGATGCTTTACAACTCATGGTGAATTACGTAGTAGATCGTAAAAAATGATGTTAACTACCATGTTTATAGCGAGATACAATTAATTTCGAATTTTTATTTTCCTTCAGGCAACGTTTGGAACTAGAATTGCGTCTATATTTATAGAGGACCAATGAAAAAGTTTAATTCTTTGAAGATCATTACTTTTTACAAGAATGAAAAGACCTTGATTAAAAGGGCTGGCGCGGGAAACCCGGAGGCGCAGCAGTTGCTATATGATTGTTATGCCCCCAAAATGTTAAGTGTTTGCAGACAGTATATCAGAGATGTTCACTACGCCGAAGATGTAATGATAATGGGTTTTGTCAAAGTCTTTAAAAACTTAGATCAATTTCGTCATGAAGGATGTTTTGAGGGCTGGATACGAAGAATTATGATTCATGAAGCAATCAGCTATTTAAGAAAAAAGCAATTTGTGGTATATGACGAAGAATTGTTTAACAACAGCACGTCAATTTATGTGGATAGTACTGCAGATTTGGAAGTGGAATACATTCAAAAATTAATAGATGAATTGCCCGAAGGATATAAGTTGGTATTTGTACTATTTGCAATTGAAGGTTTTAAACATAGCGAAATAGCAGAGATGCTGCAGATTTCCGAGAGTACCTCCAAGTCTCAACTATTTAAAGCCAGAAAGACTTTACAGGATAAAATCAACAAGTTGGAGATGTCGGAAAGAAGGAAGTTGAGACCTAGTTAAAAAAGAAGGATATGACATTAAATAATTTTGAAAAACAGGCAAAAGAGCGTTTAGATAAGCGTGAGATCCAACCTACGGGCCGGGCTTGGAATGAAGTATCTGCCGCTTTGGAGGAGAATAATAAGAGCCCGAAACCCAGCTATTTCTGGTATGGGATCGCTGCTGGTTTTATTGGGTTATTGATAATCTCAGTGCTATTTGTAAAACAAGGTTCAACAGTAATTAATGATAGCCAAATTGTTGGTAGCCCGGAAGGCAGGGCCAGGGTTGAAGATGGGGAAACAATTAAATCAGAAGACATTCAGATTTCCAAAGAGGCCATTCTGAATGAGGAGGCTGTTGTTGAAATACCTAATATGGAGATAAGACAGTCATCCCCGACAGAACCGCAAAAACCTACCATCATTGCTTCGGCAAATACGATAGAGGAAAAGGAATTAAATCCAAAAGTAGTGGTAGCTCATTCTGAGGAGATTATAGATGCAAAACTAGAGGAAGTACTTGCCAGGGTAAGCTTATTGGAAAATGATAAAGAAAAACTAACGGATGCAGAAGTAGATTCGCTGTTGTGGCAAGCACAAAAAGAGATTCTTACCCAGCAGCTTTTACGTGAAGACAGGTCAGTGGATGCCACTGCTTTACTCAGCGAAGTTGAAGATGAGCTAGATCAGAGTTTCAGAGACCAGATATTCGAAAAATTAAAAACCGGGTTTAATAAAGTCAGGACAGCAGTCGCAGACAGGAACAATTAATCAAAGAACATATAAGTTTTAATATCGCCTCATTTTTATGAGGGGACAGGGAGCAGTTTATTCATCAATCAGGTCGTCATCCTGGTGGCCAAAAATCAAAAGACAGAAGTTATGAACACATTAAGTAAATACTCAGTACTGTTAGTACTCTTAATGATTACACAATGCCTAGTGGCACAGGATAATTATGAGGAGAAAATTACAAGGTTAAAAGAGCAGAAAGAACGTATTACCCATCAGGAAAAAGATGCTCTGAAACAGGAGGTATCTCAAATCAATGGCCGCCTGGACGATGGAAGTATTTCTGTAGAAGAAGCCAAAACTCTGAAGGAAGAGGCGGCAAAAAAACGCGCCATGAATATAGAAGACCGGCTTGCAATTATCGACAACAAAATTGCACTGCTGGAACGTAATAAGGGCGAGGTACTTGCCGATAATACAAAGTTTGAAATTTTTGAAGATGGTGTTGGTATCAACATAACGGTTAATGACGAACCCTGGATGCTTTTCGAAGGGAGAAATAAAGTTCCAAAATACGACCGGAGAACCTATTCGGATATGGTTATTGCCGTCGGCCTAAACAACGCCATTATTGATGGGCAGTCTCTTAATGATTCTCCCTATAAAATTGGAGGTAGCAGATTTTTTGAGTTGGGCTGGGCCTGGCGTACAAGAGTTTTTAAGAAGTCCAATTTTATGCGTTTAAATTACGGTTTCTCTTTTCAGTGGAATGGACTTAAACCAAAGGATAACCAATATTTTGTAGACTCCAATGGCCAGACCCAATTAGAAGAATTTGAATTCGATCTTAAAAAGTCCAAGTTTAGAATGGACAATCTGGTTTTTCCAGTTTATTTCGAGTTTGGCCCTTCCAAGGTGAGGAAAACAGAGGACAGAATAAGGTATTCTCTCCAAAATCAATTCCGACTGGGTATTGGAGGATATGGAGGGTTTAACATCGGTACCAGACAAAAGCTGAAATACACGCGTGATGGAAGTAAAGCAGAGGATAAATTCAAAAGAAGTTACAATACCAATGACCTCATTTATGGTCTGAGTGCGTATGTTGGTTTTGACGGTGTATTGCTTTATGCTAAATACGATCTCAACCCTATATTTAAAGATGCAGCTATAGAACAAAGAAATGTGTCTCTTGGGCTAAGATTCGATTTATAGAAGGAGGGAGGGTTAGTATTCGAGGGCCTTTACCATCTCGTCTGTGAATTCGTCCTTGTAATACACCCTTTTACAATGATCACAGCCAATAAAGCGCCATGTAGATACCCGGAACAGGGGCAACCAGAACAAATGAAAATAATTGGGACGGAGGGTTGCTGTTAGTGTATGTCGTTGCTGGCAATGCGGACAAGTAAGATTACTTAAGTTCTTATGCTCGGCTTTTCCAGGTCTGGTTCCAAAAAATAATATCACTGCACTTTTTAATTTAAATAGGCTTTCCTAAATTAAACAATCTTTTGTAAAAAATTGAAGGGGTAAAAAGCTCGGAAGCCACTACAGTTTTTCTTATTTTTACCCACTGCGTAAAATTGAAGTGTGATATCAAAATCTACCATAGACCAAGTTTATGAAACCGCTAAGTTGGAGGAGGTTATCGGCGATTTTGTACAATTAAAAAAATCCGGATCCAACTTTAAAGGCTTAAGTCCCTTTACCGATGAGCGTACGCCCAGTTTTATGGTATCGCCGGTAAAGCAGATATGGAAAGATTTTAGCAGTGGTAAAGGAGGTAACGTGGTGGCATTTTTAATGGAACACGAACACTTTACGTATCCGGAAGCCATTAAGTACCTTGCCAGGAAGTACAATATAGAAATAGAGGAGACAGAACGTACAGATGAGGAGAAAGCCCATGCCAGTGAGCGGGAAAGCCTGTACCTGGTTTCCGAATTTGCACAAAAGTACTATTCCAGAATATTATGGGAATCCCAATTGGGTAAGGCCATAGGCCTTAGTTATTTCAAAGAACGTGGATTTACAGATGAGACTATAAAAAAGTTTGAACTTGGCTATAACCTGGATCTGTGGGATGCCTTTACCAACGAGGCCCTGGATAAAGGTTACCAATTGGAATACCTTGAGAAAACGGGCCTTACCATAGTTAAACAAGACCCGCAAGGCGGGTCTGCCATCAGGAAGTTTGACCGCTTTAAAGCCAGGGTACTTTTTCCCATCCATTCTATGAGTGGCAGAGTGCTTGGATTTGGAGGGCGGATACTTACCAACGATAAAAAGGCCGCTAAATATCTTAACTCTCCTGAAAGTGATATTTATCACAAGAGTAAGATTCTTTACGGGATATACTTTGCCAAACAGGCCATCGCCAAAAAAGATAACTGCTACCTTGTTGAAGGATATACAGATGTAATACAGTTTTTTCAGAGAGGCATACATAATGTTGTGGCATCCAGTGGAACTGCACTTACCCCGGAGCAGATCAGGTTAATAAACAGGCTAACGCCCAACATTACTGTACTTTTTGATGGTGATGCTGCCGGATTAAGGGCTTCTTTGCGGGGGATAGACCTCATCCTGGAACAAGGTATGAATGTAAAGGTCTGTAGCTTCCCGGAGGGAGAGGACCCGGATAGCTTTGCAAAAAATAATGAATTAGAAGAAGTTGAAAACTACCTTAAAGAGAATTCTAAGGATTTTATTCAGTTTAAAACTTCATTACTTGCTAAAGATGCGGCAAACGACCCTATAAAAAAGGCCGATACCATCAGGGAGATTGTTTACAGTATTTCCCGAATTCCGGACAGGATCAAAAGGGAGATATACATTCAGGAGTGTTCACAAATTATGAACATTTCGGAAGAAGTACTGTTTAATACACTTGCACAGATTGGCAAGAAAGAAGTTGCTGATGCTTCAAAGAAATCCAGTCAGAAACAAAAAGCTTTTGAAGTAGTTAAACCCGAAAAGCAGCAGGAAAGGGTAGATGTGCAATATGAATTGGAGCGGAGAATTATAGAGCTGTTATTGCTATACGGTAAAGAGAAGCAGGAATTTGAAGATTTAATACTGAAGGAGAATGATGAAGGGGAACTTGTTCTTGAACCCGAAAGTACCGAGGCTAAAGTTTATGAGAAAGTATATTTAGACTTGCAGGAAGATGAAATAGAACTTACACATTCGCAGTTTAGAAGTATCTATTACCTGCTGATTGAAAATTTAAATGAGAATGAGGAATTCTCTATCAATAGTTTTCTTTCTAATCTTGATCATGAGATGGTCAACGAGATATCATCCATACTTATGGAAGATGAGAAATATGCACTGCACAACTGGGAAAGTAAAGATATCTATCCCAAAGAAAAGGAAGCCGGTATTTCGCAGTTGGTGAGTGAAACTATCCTAACCCTGCGTTGCTATCTCATTAAAAAAAGAATAAACTCTCTACAGGAAAGTACAGAAGATTCGGGCGATGATCATAGGCAGATTTTGGAAGAGATTATGAATTATCTGCAGCTAAATACCCTACTAAACAAAAAGTTGAATAGGGTACTTTCCTGATACATTAATGCTCTCATTACTCAAAATTGAAACAAAAAAAACCGGCCTTAAGCCGGTTCTCAATACTGCTTTACAGACTATCTAGTACAATTCTAGTGCTTTAGCCTGTTGTAGTAGATCTACTAGATTATCTACATTTAATTTTTTCATCAATCTTGCTTTATAGGTGCTAACTGTTTTCTCATTGAGATTTAATCCTAAAGCAACATCTTTGTTTCGTTTTCCACTGGCCAGTAATTTAAGAACCTCAACTTCTCTTGTGGAAAGTTTTCTGAAGAATCTTCTTGGTTTTTGAGTGCCTTCATCAAACGCAAGTCGTTGTGCTAATTCATTTGTAATGAACATGCTTCCCTCGCTAACTTTTCTTACGGCAGATATGATATAATCAATATCAGCAGTTTTAGATAAATAACCAAAGGCTCCTGCTCTGATTGTACTCAGGGCATAGACGTCTTCAGATTGTCCACTATAAATAAGTACTTTAATATCCGGGTATTCTTGTTTAATCTTTCTTAAAGTGGCAATTCCGTTAATTTCTGGAATATCCATCTCTAACATCACCACATCCGGACTAACTTTTTCTAACTGACTGAACAATTCAGAAGTAGTAGCTACATCTGCAATCACATCAAATTCGGGGGCAGAAGCGAGCACCTGCTTTATGCCCATTCTCACAATCGGATGGTTGTCCGCAATTAATACATTGATCATTTTGGTTTTTTTTCTAGATTTTAACGCCATGCTCGTCTAAAAATACTGACATGCAATGTAAGGTTAAAATATCTAATTTCTTAAACAAAAGTGGACTTTTTTTGCAAATTAACACGAATTTTCGGGTCATTATTCGACTTAAATGCCTCATTCTTAGCTAAGAGGTTATTTTAACCCCTCTGGTATCTCACAAACGGGTATAGGAATCATCTTATGCTTGTTCGACGAATGGAAGCTATCATAGATAAGAAGAACTTCTTGCTTTCTGCCCGAGAAGTCTTCAGCAGTTTTTCCCTGGTCGTGCATGGCCATAGCCCATTCTAATTCCGGATAGGATGCGCCAATCTGATCCTCATCCGTTCTGTCATCGCCCCAAAGACCGTCTGTAGGGGGTGCTATAATAATTTCCTCATTGATCCCCAGAAATTCGGCAATTTCATATACCTCGGATTTAAGCAGGTCAGCAATGGGGCTGAGGTCTACACCCCCATCACCGTATTTGGTGAAAAAACCAACTCCAAAATCCTCTACCTTATTCCCGGTACCGGCTACCAGATACTTCTTTAAGGCTGCAAAGTAATAAAGGGAGGTCATACGCAGCCGCGCACGGGTATTGGCTAAGGCCATAAACCTTTCTTCCTCATTGATTACTTTGGGGAAGGAGTTAACCAGGCTATCAAATACCGGAGTTAATTGAATCGTCTGAGTCTGAACGTTCGAATGTTTTTCCATTAACCAGTCGATATGGCGATAAGCTCTGTTTACCTGACTTTCTGCCTGATGAATCGGCATTTCAAGGCAAAGGAGATCTAAACCAGTTCTTGCACATAATGTGGAGGTCACCGCAGAATCGATACCTCCGGAAACTCCTATCACAAATCCATTGATTCCTGCATTTGTTGCATATTGGTGCAACCATTGTACAATATGGTCTACTACTTTTTCTGTTTGCATAGGAGGTGTTATTATTTTGAAATCGATTAACTTTGCGCGATAAAAATAAAGCCTAAGGGCCAAATATTAAAATAGAATTCTAATTACTTTCTATGTATAGAAGTTGCATATTGTTCTCATTGATTGTACTATTTGTATGGGGATGCAAGGAGGAGAATAAAATATCGGATGAAGTTGCCGCAATAAATGTGGATCTTCAACTAAGTAGATTTGATCAGGAATTCTCGAAAGCAACTACTAATGATATTTCGGGCTTAAAGCAAAAGTATCCCTATTTGTTTCCATCACAATATCCCGATAGTATCTGGGAATTGAAACTAAAGGACACCATCCAACTTGAGATATTAGGAGAAATCGACAAGACTTTTCCCGACTTTAAACAAGAGTCGGCTGCACTTGAAATGTTATTTAAACATATTAAGTATTACTTCCCGGGTGCCCCACTTCCAAAAGTAATCACTGTACCTTCCGAGGTAGATTATAGAAACAGAGTGATTCTGGCAGATAGTCTGTTGCTTATTGGGTTGGATAATTACCTTGGGGAAGACCATAGATTTTATGAGGGGATAGAGCGATATATTGCAGCAGGGCTAGATAAAAAGTACCTCATTAGTGATGTGGCCGGTACCTTTGCGAATAAAATGCTGATTTATCCAAATGACAGGACGTTTTTAGCCAGAATGATATATTACGGGAAAGGACTTTATATTAAGGATCTTTTAATTCCAATGGAATCCGAAGCCGCCAGAATAGGTTATTCTGATCAGGATATGGATTGGGCCATGGCAAATGAAGAAAGGATCTGGCGTTATTTTGTGGAGCGCGAGGTATTGTACAGCACTGATGTTGAATTGGATGCCCGTTTTTTAATGCCAGCGCCATTTTCCAAGTTTAGGTTAGAATTGATAGATAATGAATCACCAGCCAGGTTGGGCAGATACACAGGGTGGCAAATTGTCCGGGCATTTATGAGTAATAATGAGCTTAGCTTACAACAAATGTTGGCCTTATCAGCAGAAGAAATATTTAAAAGGAGCAATTACAAACCAAAAAAATAATCATGGCAGAACTACATACTTCAGAAATAACACTTAAAGTTGCCCTTGATGCCAACAGGGTGCCGGAAAAGCTTAGCTGGTCTGCCCAGGATGGTGGTATTGACAACGAAGAAGCTAAAGCCATGTTGCTTTCGGTTTGGGACAGCGCTAATAAAGAATCTTTAAAAATAGACCTGTGGACCAAGGACATGCCTGTGGATGAGATGAAAATATTCTTTCATCAAACCCTGGTCTCCCTGTCGGATACTTTCATGAAGGCCACTCAGGACGAAAAAATGACGGCTACCATGAAAGATTTTTGTGATTATTTTGCTGAGAAATTAGAATTGAAGAAGTAGGCTAAGTTTAGAGAAAATTTAACTGCCCAATTCCTAATATTCCTGGATATTTCCTTAGTTTTAGAAGGAGCATCAATCATATCAGGACTATGTTTACCATTCCTTATCGTTCTTTATTAGGACTATTGTCAATATGTCTTTTTCTTTCTTGTTCAAATACTGTTAATAAAGAGAAGGAGAAGGAAAAAATACAAGAACAGATAGCGCTCATCTCCAAAGCTCATTTTAATAAAGATGCAACTCAGTTTTATGCTCCATATGCCAGTTCCTGGTACGACGCCAGAGAAGGGAATATCAGTATAAGAATAAAAGATAGCGCAAAGACATCAACGCAGGCCTACCTGGATCAAATGGAGATTCTGGAGTTGAAACCAACACATGATCCCGTCATAGAAATTTCCGATGATGGAAAAATGGCCAGTTATATGGGTGCTGTTATCTTAAAGGGAAGGTACAATACTCAGCCAAGTTTCTGGGTAGTGTCCTGGCAAAGTGTGCTGAAAAAGATAAACGACCAATGGCAAATTATTGGTAATGCCAATACTCAGGCGACACCTGTTTCTACCGCTAATGTGATTTTGGAATTGGCAATGAATGAAGTTGGATATCTCAACAAGGAAAGTACAATTTATGCCTTGGCCGATTGTAAAAGTCCCGGTGGTAGCTTCAAAACGCTGATCATATCTGAAAGTTCAAAAGCCAGAATGGAACAAAAGCAGGGCGTGTATCATGCCATATTTAAACATGGACCATTATCATCGTGGTCCCGGGATGTATCGTCTGGAAAAGTAAATGAGTCAATAGATGGCATTACAGATATGTTTATTAAGGGCCATGAATTACATTGGTTAGGGTTCAGACCCGAAGATAGGTTCAGCAATCCCAGCTTCAAGGGATTTGAAGAGTATGACGGACAATCTGCATTTAGAATTCAATTCACTGATGCACTCAATAGGCCTGTTTTCTTTTATTATGCCTTTGACAACTATATGCCACTAGGTTTTAGTATTGCCACAGATACTGAAAATAAAAGGGTTAAGGTGTATTATAGAGATTGGCGAGCGCTAGGTGAGTTAAAAGTGTTTTACGGAGCCACCTTTGTGGATGGAGCGAATATCTTTGACTATGAATATACCCACTTAAAAATTTCTGGTGAGCAGGACTTCGATTTGGATTTGAAGACTGCATATTTACAATAGTTCAGTATAATAATATTATTATAACTGAAAGAGTATTAATTCTGGCTGAAATTTTAATTAGAAAAGGGTACTTCCATCAAAAGTATCTTCGCATATTCTTTAATGCCGATATTAAAAGTTGCCGTTTCTGATATGCCATACCCATCTCGCTTTTCGAGCAGTTGATCATCTACCACACAATTTCCCTCTAAAACAAATAAATAAACACCATTGGCGGTACTGTTCAGTTGGTAATCAACATTCCTTTTACCATTAAATTCTCCGAGATAAAACCAGGCATCCTGATGTATCCATACCCCATCATCGTCAGGGTTGGGAGATACAATTTGTTGAAATCTATCCTTTAAACTGTCCTTGTCCAGGCTAATTTGATCATATTTGGGGTCTGCATTGGGCTTTTTTGGCAGGATCCATATTTGAAGAAATTTTACTTTTTTATCCCTGTTCCTATTCTTTTCACTGTGTTGTACCCCCGTGCCTGCACTCATGGCCTGAATGTCTCCTTCCTTTATGACAGTTGTATTTCCCATACTGTCTTTATGTTCAAGGTCTCCTTCTAACGGAATGGAAATAATTTCCATATTATGATGAGAATGTGTACTAAACCCCATTCCACCGGCGACTTCATCGTCATTAAGCACGCGAAGTACGCCAAAATTCATACGCTTGGGATTGTGGTAACTGGCAAAACTAAAAGAATGATGTGTATTTAACCAGCCATGATTGGCATGTCCGCGGGAGCTGGCTTTATGCAAAATTGTTTTCATTTGTTAATAGTGTTAGTTATTTAAAGAGACGGTAAATGGCCAGCCTTCAAATTGCATGGCTTCAGGTTTAGTAACGTCTACATATCTCGGCCAGCATTCGAAGGTTACTGCTTTTTCTTTTTTATTAAATCGGATGAGTCCATAACCACCCCCTTTGGAATTACTCTCCGGATTAACATAGGCCATCATGCTGATTTTATTGTTAAAACCATCCAGATAATCGCCTGTCCATGGAAGGGAAGTGTCCATGTTAGGGTTAAGGCCGGCCTTTTCATTTTCCGGCCACCACCATCTACTGTAATAATCGTTCACTATAGCAGGAACCACAAAAGCCCATGGGCCATCTCGGAATTCGTCAATCCCATGTTGTATTACAGTCGCCAGGTGCTGGTCTCCTGCTATATGCACTGCATTGGCCTTTTGGATCAGTTCCAGGGCTTTCTTTCTGCCTGTTTGGGGCCATCCGTTAGAATCCAGATCCGCATGGAGTCTGTTGTCCGGACTGCCGTGAATGTGTGCTCCACCGCAAAATCCTGTTTGTGAAAGCACTACTTTTATATGGTCCCGATTGCTTGTTCCCCAATCATCTAAAAATTTCAATTGCCGATCTCCCAGAAGGGTCAGGCCAGGAAGATCTATGGAGGTAGGGTCGTATTCCGGATTTCGGATATGATCTGGTCTGGGTCCTTGCTGTGGAATTTTTCCTTCGGGCCCCGATTTAAATTTACGATCTTCTAGTATGGCAAAATCAATTCCACCCAATAACATGTTGGTGTAATACACCCCAATATTCCGTTCAACCGGAGTTGGGTCATAGGGGTCTGGCAGATGTGCGGTCTGGCATCGCTCTACCATATTTACATATGCTGTATGATAACGATAACCACCGTCAGGACTTCCTAAGGAAGTGGAAATTTTGCCGTTTTCTCCCCATAAATTGCCCTGGCCAATGTCATGATCATCCGGAATGGTAATTGCAGGCCTGTGACGAAACGTTTCTCTGAACTGCCAGCCAAATTTCAGCCAGGCCGCAGTGTGTTCGGTATGGTCATAAGATTGGTCCCCGGCAAAGAATATCAGATCAGGATCCTGGTGATTAATATTTCTGACATAATTTTCTCGATTTCCCCTATCCTTGTTAGAATTACATGAAAGTGCTGCAAGTAGAATTTCGTCTTTGTCCGAGGGATCCTTTCGGATACTTCCTTCAAAAAAAGCATTTTCCCCATGTCTTATTTGATATCTGACCTGCCCATCTTTATCCCAGTTCTCAACCCTGAATAGGGCAGACCAGCCCAGATCATTGACTTCAGCGGTTTGAATTTCTTTCCAGTTATTGCCCTCCATGATTAATAAGCGCACTTCGCGAGATTCTTCAGGGTAAAGGGGATATAATTGTGCGCTTAGCTTTAATGTCTTATTAGCTACAGTATAAATACCGAATGCCACCACACTATCACGGGCAACCTTCAAATTAATAATAGGGTTTGCCGGCCGGTTCCACCAATCGTCTGTGGCCAGGGTGTCAAGATCTGAAAAAGGTGCCATAACCAGAGGCGTTCTTTCTTCAACAGGTCCTTTGCAACATAAAATAAATAGCAGAAGCAGAACTAAAGGGATATTCTTCATATATATAGCTTTATAATTCTAAAATTCCAATACCATCAGGGAGATGAAAATAATTGAATTGTGTAATCTAACAATGCAGTGTTCCCAAAATCTCCATGTCCCGGGATAACAATTTTTAAGTTAGGATATGCGTCTTTAATCCTGGAGACGGTATTGGACCATTCTTCAAGGTTGGCGTCATTGAGGTTTCCTTTTGTAGCATCTATAGACTTTATCATACATCCTCCAAACAGCAATTCCTCACCCGGGAGATAACTCACTATATTATCTGCTGTATGTGCCTCGCCAAAATAACGGTTAATTACTTCGCCCTTTCCAACATTCAGGGTCATAGATGTATCGAAGGTATTTTTTGGTTTTAAAGGCTGCTCATTTATATTTTCAACTGTCTTTTGACTGGCATAAGTTGGGATTTCCCTTTTATGAAAAGCGGCGATCCCTGCCAAGCAGTCGTCGTGGTAATGATTTACTACCAGTCCGACAATCTTGAGTTTGTTGGATACAGTTAAAAGGGTAATCAATTTTTCGGTAGTTTTAATATCAGTGGGAGTATCAAATATTACTGCAGCTCCATCATTGACATAGATGAGTCCGTTGCAGGCAAAAACTGCTCCATTTGAAAGACGCAGATTGGAAACATGTACATAAGAATTCTCGGATACCGGCACAATTTTTAGTGTTTCGGAATTGTAAGTGAGATCCATTTTTGGAGACTTACAAAAAACAAATAATAAGGATATCAAGCTAATTATGAGCCTCCTGAAATATTTTGTAGTCATATAATATATGTCAGTAACTAAATGTACTAATATCTTTATCTTTTTCCTATGATCAAAAACGACTTACAAAAACTGCTTTTCGTCTATAATGCAAATTCGGGTTTGCGAAATACCATTCTGGACGGGGCACATAAGATCATCAGCCCTAAGACGTACCAGTGCAGTCTTTGTGACATTACTTATGGGGCATTTACAGAAAAAAAGGTGTGGAAAGAATTCCGTACAAAAAGTAAATTGGAAATGGATTTCTTGCATAAAGATGAATTTAAAGAGCAATACGCTTCCAAATTTGGGCACAACTTTGGCTTTCCAATAGTATTGGGGATAACTGTTAATGGAATGGAAGTTTTGGTAAGTCCGGATGAACTAAACGCACTAAGTAAAGCTGAAGATTTAATTGTGCTTATAAATGAAAGGTCTTAAGGGCAAATATTTTACCTGTATTTAGGCATGGGCTTCAAAAAATTCCCTGTTGATGTCATCCACATAACTCAACACCTCATCTCTTCCTGTGAAGTTGGTAGAAGAAGTAACGAAATGCTGTGGCACTTCCTCCCAGGCTCCTGATAATAATTTGTTCAGGTAAGATTGCACTTTTACCTCGATCATATTAGGTTTTAGTTTGTCTGCTTTCGTAAAGATTATGGAAAAAGGAATCCTATGTTCTCCTAACCATTCCATAAAATCTAAATCTACTTTTTGAGGTTCATGTCTTATGTCTATAAGAACAAATGCACTAACTAACTGTTTGCGCTTTAAAAAGTAATCTGTAATATATTTTTGGAATGTTTTTTTAGCTTTTTTGGAAACCCGGGCATAACCGTATCCGGGTAAATCTACAAGGAACCAATTGTTGTTTATTTTAAAATGATTTATCAGTTGGGTTTTTCCCGGGCGCCCTGAAGTTTTTGCCAGATGTTTCCTTTCGGTCAGCATATTAATAAGGGAAGATTTACCCACATTGGATCTTCCTATAAATGCATACTCTGGCAGCGGATCCTTAGGGCATTTCTCTACACTGGAATTGCTTATTACAAAGTCGGCCGACTTTATTTTCATCTGGAAGGTTTTAGAAATTTCGCTTCTTCAGCCAGGCATCCAGAATAATATTGAATTCATTAGGATGTTCCATCATTGGGGCATGCCCGCATTTTTCTATCCAGAAAAGTTCAGAGTCGGGGAGTAGTTCATGAAATTCCTTAGCTACATTAGGAGGAGTAACGGTATCATTCTCACCCCAGATGATACAGGTAGGATTATTCATTTTTGGCAAGTCTTTAGACATATTATGCCTAATAGCACTTTTAGCAATTGCCAGTGTTTTTACCAACTTCATTCTATCGTTAACCGTGGCAAACACTTCATCTACAATTTCCTTGGTGGCTACTTCCGGATCATAAAACACATCCTGAGCTTTCTTTTTGATAAATTCATAATCGCCCCGTTTGGGGTAACCGTCTCCCATGGCGCTTTCATATAAGCCTGAACTACCAGTGATAACAAGGGCCTTTACCATTTCGGGGTACAGTTTAGTATGTAATAAACCAATATGTCCTCCAAGTGAATTACCTAATAAAATGACGTCTTTGAGTCCTTTGAACTCAATGAATTTCTCTAAAAACTTGGCAAAATTCTTTACGTTGGTTTTTAGCATGGGCATGCTGTAGATGGGAAGCTCCGGGACAAAAACTTGGTAGCCCTTAGTAGGAAAATAATCTGTTACTCCATGAAAATTGCTTAGACCGCCCATTAGTCCGTGCAGAATTATCATAGGAGTTCCTTCCCCAACTTCAATGTACCTGAATTGTCCTTCGGTAATAATTTTATCTTCCATTAAGGATAGCTTGGTATCAGTTCGCAAATATAGGCATTTCCGAAGAATAGCCTGCCAGACTAATTTGGACGATAAAAGACGATATATGGCAATACACCTATTAAAGAAGCCCTGTTTCAAAGAAAAAGCATTGATGAAAAGCCACGTTTTTACTTGGCAATGTGAGACTTAATAAAGGCTTTTGTGTCACCGATACATAATAAGCACAATTAAGCCGCTAATTTATGTACTAATTCAAAAATGACATTTGAGTGTCGATGTATTAAAAATTTATAGAACTTTGTAGTATCCTTCCCACGGCTCATTACCTCTGAAGGCCTTTTTTCTAAGTGTTTTACAAGCTCGCATCTACAAAATCGAGAAAATTTATCAATAAAGTGGTAATTTGTGGTAATAAGTGGTAATAAATTCTATATATTTGAGTTTATTATTAGCGACCAACCAATTTTAGGTGATAAGTTTTATAGGAACATATGATTGTAAAGCCGATGCAAAGGGCCGGGTAATGATACCTGTGACCCTTAAAAATCAGATGGCCCCTGTTCTTAACAAGGGCTTTGTCATAAAACGCTCTGTTTTTCAACCTTGCCTGGAATTGTACCCGATGGAGGAGTGGAACCTTCTTATGCAGAAAATGAATAAGAAAAACAGGTTCAAGAAAAAGAATAATGATTTTATCAGAAGATTTTCAGCTGGGGTTAAACCAGTCGAAATAGATGCTACTGGCAGATTGCTTATACCTAGAAATCTGGTGGCTATAGCCGGGATTAAGAAGGAAGTGGTTCTTAGTTCAGCTATCAATATAGTAGAGATATGGGATAAGGATAGCTATGAAAAAGTTATTGATGAAACCGCAGAGAATTTTGCTGCGTTGGCAGAGGAGGTAATGGGGGATGATGGCGATGAGTTACCATAATCCTGTATTGCTGATGGAGGCAGTAAATGGCCTCAGTATTAAAAGTTCTGGAATTTATGTCGATGTCACTTTTGGTGGAGGCGGGCATTCCAGGGAAATATTGAATAGACTGGGAAGTGATGGGAAGTTATTTGCCTTTGACCAGGATGAAGATGCGTTGGCAAATACAATAGATGATGAAAGATTTACTCTGATAAACGAGAATTTCAGGTATATCACACAGTTTTTAAAGTTCTATGGCATTCGGAAAGTAGATGGGATCCTGGCAGATTTTGGGGTTTCTTCTCATCAGTTCGACGTTCCTGAACGGGGATTTTCTACCAGGTTCGACGCGGCACTCGATATGAGAATGAGCAAGAAAACCAATATTTCTGCATATGAGGTGGTAAATGAGTATTCCCAGGATGAACTGCGAAGGGTATTGTTAGATTATGGTGATCTGAGAAATGCGGCTGCTCTTGCAAGAGCACTGGTAAGTGGAAGATCGGAAAAACCAATTACGACAACGGCCAGATTAAAGGTGGTTTTGCAAAAATTTTTACCAAAACACCGGGAGCATAAAATTTTGGCCCAGATCTATCAGGCAATTAGAATCGAGGTAAATGAGGAAATAGAGGTAATCAAGGAGTTTTTATCTCAAACACCTCAATTATTGAATAGTGGGGGCCGGATAAGTGTTCTGAGTTATCATTCTTTGGAAGATCGCCTCGTTAAAAGATTCATCAGGTCTGGTCTTTTCGAAGGAGAACCCGAAAAAGACTTTTATGGCAATATCAATGTGCCATTTAAGAAAGTAGGAAAATTGATAGTGCCATCTCCCAAGGAGATCGCCATAAATAGCAGGGCGCGTAGCGCCAAATTACGAGTGGCTGAACGCTTGTAAAAATAGTTTTAGTGCAATGAGAAAAGGATTATTAGACATTCTAAAAGGAAAATTTCTGGTTAGCGGGGATGCTCCCAAGAATTGGATGTTTATCATTTTCGCCTCGTTTCTTGCCGCCGTAATGATAGCAAGCGCACATAGTGCGGATCGAAAAGTACATAAGGTAGCAGCACTAAATGAAGAGGTAAAAGAATTGAGAAGTGAATTTGTAGATCTGCATAAAGACCTGCAGCGTCTTAAACTGGAGTCTAAGATTACTGAAGTATTAGGAGAAGAAGAATTGTATCCGTCTGAGACTCCGCCAAAAAAAATTAGGGTAACATCTATTAATGAATAAGTGGCAATAACTAAGAAAAACATCTTAACAAGACTATATGTGGTGGCCGGATGCCTGTTTCTGTTCGCCGTTGCAGTTGTTGTAAAACTTGTGAGTATCCAAATGGTGCATGGGGATAAATACAAGGAGTTGGCCCTGGAGCGAACAGAGAAGATGTTTACCATTGCACCCAACCGTGGTAATCTTTATTCTGATGATGGGAGCCTCTTGGCTACCTCAGTGTCTCGTTATTCAATAAGATTTGATGCAGTTACTGTGAAGGAAGCTGATTTTGAAGCCAAGGTTGGCCCGCTTTCACAAGCATTGAGCAACCTCCTGACTAAACCTGTCGGGCATTACGAGCAATTGCTGCGTAAGGCGAAAATTAATAAAAACCGGTATGCCCTTGTGGCCAGGAATTTGGATTATTCCGAATATATGGCGGTAAAAGTACTTCCGCTGTTTAATATGGGTCCCTATAAGGGCGGACTAATTGTAGAACAAAAGACGGTTAGAGAACATCCGCTTGGAAAAATCGCCGAACGCAGTATTGGTTATGAGCGCTTTGATGAAAACGGGTATCCGACCAGAGTTGGACTCGAAGGTGCCTTCGGACAGTACTTACGGGGGGTAGAGGGAAAAAGGTTAAAACAAAAAATTGCCAAGGGTCAGTGGAAACCAATTGGCAACGATAATATAGTTGAACCCAAGGATGGTTACGATGTTATTTCCACTATCGATATCAATATACAAGATATAGCTCACCACGCTTTATTGGGGCAATTAGAGAAATATAAGGCGGATCATGGTTGTGTTATTGTCATGGAGACAAAGACAGGCGAAATTAAAGCAATTTCCAATTTGGGAAGAACTACAGAAGGCAAATACTATGAACGTCTAAATTATGCCATTGGAGAATCGCATGAACCCGGATCTACTTTTAAATTAATGAGTTTGGCAGCCGCTTTAGAAGATCAGGTAATTGACACGAGCAAAATCATAGATACGGAAAAAGGGAGATGGCGGGTATATGATAGAATTGTTCGTGACTCTAAACACGGTGGATATGGAAAAATATCTGTAGCCAAAGCATTTGAAGTGTCCTCAAATACGGCGTTTGCCAAGATTATACATGAGAATTACAAACAGAAGCCAAGTGCCTTTGTTAAGCGCCTCAAGAGTATGCGACTAGACCGGGAATTAGGAATGCCAATTAAGGGAGAAGGAGTGCCGGTCCTGAGATCTCCAGGGAGCAAGGGATGGTCTGGTATTTCTTTAGCCTGGATGTCTCATGGATATGAAGTTTCGCTTACCCCATTACAGACCCTGGCATTTTATAACGCCATCGCGAATGATGGTGAAATGCTTCGCCCAAGACTCATAAAGGAAGTTAAGGAATGGAATAAAACCATTCATAAGTTTGATAAGGAGGTGCTAAATCCCTCTATCTGTTCCAAAGAAACGGCCAGCCAGTTACAACAGCTACTGAAAAATGTTGTAGAGAAAGAACACGGAACAGGGCACCGCTTGTATTCCCCAAACTTTTCTATGGCCGGTAAAACGGGAACAGCTCAAAAAAATTATGTATCCAAAGATCCGGATAAGCTAAAGTACATCTCCACTTTCGCTGGGTATTTTCCGGCTGAAAGTCCTAAATATTCCTGCATTGTGGTCATCCATGAGCCGGATAAAAGTGTGGGGTATTACGGAGCAGATGTTTCAGGTCCGGTATTTAAATCAGTGGCCCGTAAAATTTATGCAAATAATCCTTTGGTAGATGAAGTAGAGTCTCTTGAGCCAAAAAGTGTGAGTGCTGATCAGGATTATGAACGTTTTTACTCGGAAGCACAAAAACAATATAACAAAGTACCTAATGTTCGTGGGATGAGCGGAATGGACGCTATTGCAATTCTGGAAAACCTGGGATTAAAAGTCGAAGTAAAAGGAAATGGGAAAGTCAGAAAACAGTCGATCTCTCACGGGACAGATTTAAGTAAAGTTGAACTAATTGTTCTGGAACTTTCATGAAGTTGCTAAAAGACATATTATATGGAGTAGGGCTTACGGCAGTTAGCGGTACCACCGGCATTGAAATCAATGCCATATGTTTCGACTCAAGAGAAGTTGTAAAGAACGATGTTTTTGTGGCCATAAAAGGAACTTTAACCGACGGGCACAAATATATTGATACGGCTATTACTAGGGGCGCTACCGCCATCGTATGCGAAGAACTGCCTGGTAAAATGGCCGATAATATCACCTATATTGAGGTAAAGGAGGGTCAGGCGGCACTGGCCATAATGGCTTCAAATTACTATGAAAATCCGTCGAAAAATCTAAAACTAGTAGGGGTAACAGGAACCAATGGTAAGACTACGGTAACCAGCCTGTTATACCAATTGTTTAAAAAAGCTGGATACAAGGTTGGCTTATTATCTACCATAAAGATAATGGTAGATGATAGGGAGTATACAACCAGCCATACAACTCCGGATGCGCTCACTATCAACAAATTCCTCAAATTAATGAATGATGAAGGAGTTGAGTTTTGTTTTATGGAAGTGAGTTCTCATGGTATCGCCCAGAAAAGGGCAGATGGGTTAATTTTTGAAGGGGCTATTTTTACCAACCTTTCGCATGATCATCTGGACTATCACAAGACTTTTGCAGAATATAGGGATACAAAGAAGGAGCTTTTTGACAATCTTCCGAAAAATGCCTTTGCACTTTCCAACCTGGATGACAAAAATGGTTTGGTGATGCTGCAGAATACAAAGGGTAGAAAGTTTACCTATGCATTAAAAACCTATGCAGATTACCGCGCACAAGTGTTGGAAAATCAATTTAACGGACAATTGCTGAAAATTGATGATAACGAGCTCTGGACAAAGTTAATCGGGCGCTTTAATGCCTATAACATTCTGGCAATTTATGCGACAGCTGATTTGCTTGGACTTGAGAAGTTAGAAATTCTGAGGCTACTGAGCGAGTTAGAAAATGTAGATGGAAGATTTCAATATTATATATCAAAAGAAAGAATTACGGCTATAGTCGATTATGCCCATACGCCGGACGCGTTAAAAAATGTACTTGATACTATCAATGCATTGAGGACTGGAAATGAAAACGTCATCACCGTAGTGGGGTGTGGTGGTGATCGTGACAAGTCTAAGCGTCCGGTAATGGGTCATATCGCTTCAGATATGAGCAATAAGGCCATATTTACCTCCGATAACCCCAGAACAGAGCCTCCCAACACGATTATTGAAGAAATGGAGGCCGGAGTTGAACCACAAAATTTTAATAAAATCCTATCTATAGAGAATAGGGAGCAGGCCATTAAAACTGCCTGTCAGTTAGCCATTGCCAATGATATCATTTTGGTAGCTGGTAAAGGTCACGAAACCTATCAGGAAACAAATGGAAAGCGTATAGATTTTGATGATTTTAAGATGGTTAAAGAAGTTTTGACCAGTCTTAATAAGTAAACAGTAATACAGTAAACCCACATGCTCTACTATCTGTTCGAATATTTGGAAAAACAGTACCAGTTCCCTGGAGCTACCCTATTTCAGTTTCTGACATTTAGGGCGGCCATGGCTGTTTTGTTTTCCCTGATATTGGCCACGACTTTTGGTAAAAGGATCATTCTCTTCCTGAAAAGAAAGCAAATTGGCGAAACAGTGCGAGACCTTGGATTGGAAGGGCAAAAACAGAAGTCTGGTACGCCAACTATGGGAGGGTTGATCATTATCATGTCTACGCTAATACCTGTTTTGCTTTTTGCTCAACTGGATAACATTTATATCGTACTGCTGATCGTCACCACCCTATGGATGGGAGCCATTGGCTTTATCGATGATTATATTAAAATATTTAAGAAGAATAAAAAGGGGCTCAAAGGTCGCTTTAAGGTCTTGGGTCAGGTAGTATTGGGTCTAATGGTAGGGGCAACCTTATACTTTCATTCGGAGGTTACCATGAAAGAAAAGAACAAGACCATGATAACCGAACAGTACACTGTTGAAGAGGTAGAGGGTCAGGAAGTTAAATCTATTAAAACCAATGTCCCTTTCTTTAAAAATAATGAATTAGACTATACAGATTTAATAACCTGGATTGGTCCAGGTGCCGAGAAATATGCCTGGTTATTATTTATTCCTATAGTAATATTTATCGTTACTGCGGTTTCTAATGGTGCCAATCTCACCGATGGTATTGATGGCTTGGCGGCAGGAACATCTGCCATAATTGCTTTGACCCTGGGCATTTTTGCCTGGGTTTCTGGTAATATCATTTTTTCGGACTACCTGGATATTTTTTATATCCCAAGGGCTGGTGAACTTCTGGTTTTTATAGCCGCATTTGTTGGAGGCCTTGTAGGATTTTTATGGTATAACGCCTTTCCGGCTCAAGTTTTTATGGGAGATACCGGTAGCCTAACTATTGGAGGGGTAATTGCGGTAATCGCAATTATTGTTCGTAAAGAATTACTGATACCACTGTTGTGTGGGATATTTTTTGCAGAGTCGCTATCAGTAATGATGCAAGTGAGCTATTTCAAGTATACCAAGAATAAAACAGGGGAAGGCAAACGAATTTTTCTGATGTCGCCGCTGCATCATCATTATCAGAAAAAAGGATACCACGAGAGTAAGATAGTAACGAGGTTTTGGATTATTGGAATACTCTTGGCCATTATAACTTTTGTTACCCTAAAAGTGAGATAGATGGCCAGGTTGGTGATTTTGGGCGGTGGAGAAAGTGGCATGGGCACCGCTGTATTAGGGAAACAAAAAGGATATGAGGTCTTTGTTTCAGACAAAGGGAAAATAACAGAGAAGTACCGAAACGTTCTTACACATTTTGATATAGATTGGGAGGAAGAACAGCATACGGAGGCGGCTATTTTAAATGCCGACCTGGTAATGAAGAGTCCGGGAATACCGGATACTATTCCCCTGATAAAAAAGCTAATAGACCAGGGTACGCCGGTAATATCTGAGATTGAATTTGCATCAAAATATACCGATGCCAAGATCATCGGGATTACGGGAAGCAATGGGAAGACCACTACGACAATGCTCACCTACCATATTTTAAAAAATGGAGGACTAAATGTGGGGATGGCGGGGAACATCGGAGACAGTTTTGCTAAAATGGTAGCAGAGAAAGATCATGAGTATTACGTGCTGGAGATCAGTAGTTTTCAGTTAGACGGCATTGTAGACTTTAAACCAGATATCGCCATCATAACCAATATTAGCCCTGATCATTTGGACAGATATGAATATTCCTTTGAGAAGTATGTAGCATCCAAATTTCAAATAGCTAAAAATCAGGCTCCTGGCGATTATTTTGTCTATGACGCAGACGATGAGACATTAGCCAATTGGTTAAAAAAACACCCGATCAAATCAAAATTAATGCCCTTCTCATTGGAGAAATCCATATCGGAGGGAGCGAGTTTAAAAAATAATAGTATCGAAATCATAACAGACAAAAACATACTGGAAATGAGAACAGACAATCTGGCCTTAGAAGGTAAACACAACTTAAAGAATACTATGGCTGCGGCTACGGTTGCCAAGTTGGTAGGAATTCGCAAAGAAACAATAAGAGAATGTGTTGCAAACTTCCAGGGGGTAGAGCACCGCTTGGAAAAAGTGCTGAAAATTCATCATGTGCAGTATATCAATGATTCTAAAGCTACCAATGTTAATGCTACCTATTATGCTCTGGACAGCATGAGTACCCCAACCGTGTGGATAGTAGGTGGTGTAGATAAAGGGAATGATTACAAGGAGTTGATGCCACTTGTTCGAGAAAAAGTAAAGGCTATTATATGCCTGGGATTAGACAACTCCAAGATCAAAGATGCTTTCGGTAATGTGGTGGATCTAATGGTAGAGACTTTTGCAATGAGCGAGGCGGTTAAGGTGGCATACAAAATTGCGGAGCGTGGAGATACTGTGTTATTGTCTCCGGCCTGTGCCAGTTTTGACCTGTTTAAAAACTATGAGGATAGGGGAAATCAATTTAAAGAAGGAATTAAGAACCTATAAAGTGTGACAACATTTTTTAACAATATCAAAGGAGATAAGGCCATTTGGGGGGTAGTAGCCCTATTGGCACTATTTTCTTTTTTACCGGTGTATAGCGCAAGCAGCAACCTGGTGTATGTAGTGGGGAATGGTACTACTACGGGGCATTTAATAAAACATGGCTTACTACTCTTTCTGGGATTTGGAATTATTTACGGTATCCATAGGATCCCTACACATTTTTTTAAAGGATTATCTATTATAGCAATGCCTGTGGTGGTATTGTTATTGATTTACACTCTTGCTCAGGGAACTACCATTGATGGCGCTAATGCAAGTAGATGGATTCAATTGCCCCTGGTAGGGATTACATTTCAAACTTCAAATCTTGCCGCGGTGGTACTGATGATTTATGTTGCCCGCTACCTAACCAAGATGAAAGACAAACCAGTATCATTTAAAGAGAGTATAATGCCCTTATGGCTGCCTGTTTTTGTAGTGGTGAGTTTAATATTGCCTGCCAACTTTTCTACCGCCGCAATCATATTTTTTATGGTATTGGTGCTCTGTTTTCTGGGGGGATATCCTTCTAAATATTTATTGAGCATGGTAGGAGCTGGTTTGTTGGGTCTTACATTTTTTGTGCTGACCGTTAAAGCATTCCCCGATGTATTCCCAAACAGGATAGATACCTGGATGAGCAGAATAGAAAGCTTTTGGGATGCCACAGATACCGAAGCGGATTACCAGATAGAAAAAGCAAAAATAGCCATTGCTTCAGGAGGTATAGTTGGCAAAGGAGCAGGGAAGAGTATTCAAAAGAATTTCTTGCCTCAGAGCTCCTCAGATTTTATATATGCTATCATCATTGAGGAATACGGCCTTTTAGGAGGTTTGGCACTGATGTTTTTTTATCTCTTACTCTTGTTCAGAATTGTAGTTGTAGCCAATAGCAACGTAACTGTCTTTGGCAAGCTGCTGACCGTTGGAGTAGGATTGCCAATAGTGTTTCAGGCATTGATAAATATGGCTGTTGCAGTAGAATTATTTCCGGTGACGGGGCAAACCTTACCACTGATCAGCAGTGGGGGCACCTCTATCTGGATGACCTGCCTGGCCATAGGAATTGTATTAAGCGCGAGCAGAAATAGCGGATCAGCTACAAAAGAGTTGATTACCGATGATACCAACCCCTTAGAAGTATTGAGTGGACAATTATAAGTTTATTCTATCAGGGGGTGGCACTGGCGGACATATTTATCCGGCAATTGCCATAGCCAATGAGTTGGCACTAAGATATCCGGATGCCGAATTTTTATTTGTCGGTGCCAAGGATAAAATGGAGATGGAAAAAGTACCCCAGGCAGGGTACAAGATAATTGGACTGTGGATTAGTGGGCTTCAAAGGAAACTAAGCCCGAAAAATTTAATGTTTCCTATAAAACTGATTAGTAGTTTAATGAAAGCTGCGAGAATAGTATCCAGGTTTAAACCCAATGTAGTCATTGGTACCGGAGGCTTTGCCAGCGGGCCGGTATTAAAAATGGCCTCGGTAAAAGGGATACCCTGTGTTTTACAGGAACAAAATTCTTATGCAGGGATTACCAATAAGCTTTTAGCGGCTAAAGCTGCAAAAATATGTGTGGCATATAATGGGATGGAGCAGTTTTTCCCTCCTGGTAAAATTGTGAAAACCGGGAATCCCGTCCGGGATAATATAATAAGAACTGCAAATGTAAGAGGGGAGGCGTTAGACCATTTTGGACTGGATCCGGAAAAAACCACACTCTTAATTATCGGAGGGAGCTTGGGAGCACGCAGGATTAATGAAATGATAGCAGACCGACTCCAATTCTTTTCAAAATTGGGACTGCAATTAATTTGGCAGTGTGGTAAGTTATACTTCGAAGAGTATAAGCAATACCAAACCGAAACTGTTCGGGTATACGATTTTATGAATAGAATGGATTTAAGTTATGCCGCTGCCGACATTATCATCTCCAGAGCAGGGGCGGGGTCTGTATCTGAACTTTGTATTGTAGGCAAACCGGTAATCTTTATTCCTTCTCCCAATGTGGCAGAGGATCATCAAACCAAAAATGCAGAGGCATTGCTGGCAAAAAATGCAGCATTATTGGTAAAAGAGAATGATATAGAAACACATTTTGAAACAGTTTTTTCAGAATTGTTATTGTCGGTGAATAAAAGAGAAGAAATCGGGAATAATATGAAGGCGCAGGCATTGCCGGCAGCCACCAAGCATATAGTGGACGAAATTGTAAAATTATTATAAGGTGATAACCATAAGAGCATTTAGCAAGTAGTGAATTTAAAGACCATACATAACGTCTATTTTATTGGTATCGGAGGTATTGGTATGTCTGCACTTGCCAGATATTATAAAGGCATTGGTAAGAATGTTGCCGGATATGACAAAACTGAAACACCTTTAACACGCCAATTGTCAGAAAATGGCATATCCATCCACTACGAGGATAATTTAGATGAAATTACTACTGCATTCCTAGATAATTCTACCACTTTGGTGGTTTATACCCCAGCCGTTCCTTCTGAACATCAGGAATTGTCTTATTTCTTTTCTAATGGATTTGAAGTTAAGAAAAGGTCCGAAGTGCTGGGAATGATTACCAGGGATACTTTTTGTTTTGCCGTGGCCGGGACCCATGGGAAAACAACAACATCAAGCATCCTGGCGCATTTATTAAAAGAAACCGGGACTCCCTTAAGTGCTTTTTTAGGGGGCATTTCTGAGGATTTTAATAGCAATTTTTTATTTGAAGGAGATGAATACTCAGTAGTGGAGGCTGATGAATTTGACAGATCATTTCTGCAACTTTCTCCGGATGTAGCCTGTATTACATCAATGGATGCCGATCACCTGGATATATATGGTGATTCCTCCGAATTGATCAAATCCTTTATGGAATTTGCTAAAAAACTTAAACCAGACGGAAAACTTTTTGTTCGCAATGGATTACCCATTAAGGGTATCACCTATGGGATAGAAGATGATTCGGACTATTGCATTCGGAATATTAAAATAGAACATGGCACCTACATTTTTGATTTGGGAACCCCTGAGACCACGATTAAAGGGGTTAGATTTAGCAAACCGGGAAGGCATAATCTGCTCAACGGTTTAGTAGCTTTCGCAATGGCGATACAAGCAGGTTCCCCGCCGTATCGCCTGGCCGAGGCACTGAAAACTTTTAAGGGCGTACAACGGAGATTTTCTTATAAAATCAAGGCAGAAGACTTTGTTTTTATAGATGATTATGCCCATCATCCGACAGAAATTAATGCTGTTTTTGACGCCATTACCGAAATGCACCCGGGAAAAAGGGTATTAGCAGTCTTTCAACCTCATTTGTTTTCACGTACAAGGGATTTTGGTGACGATTTTGCAGAAAGTCTGGCAAAATTTGATAGTGTTTTGTTGCTTGAAATATATCCGGCCAGAGAGGAACCTATTGAGGGGATAAATGCCGATTGGTTGCTGGAAAAAATAAACAATCCAAACAAAAAATTAATTAAAAAAAAGGATCTGATAAGCGAAATTCGAGAGCAAAACCCAGAGCTTCTGGTGACCATGGGAGCTGGGGATATTGGACTGGAAGTCGCAAATTTAAAAAGTGAACTTGAGCATGCGAATTAATTGGAACATAGTTAAGACTACGGCTTTAATTATCAGTGTAACAGCACTTTACGCATTTTCTAATGCAAGAAGTGAGGCGAAAAAGGTTTCTGGAATTCAAATAGAATTTGTTGAAGGGGACAATTTATACACTACCCAGGCGATGGTTAATAAATTGTTAATACAATATTATGGCAAGCTAGAAAACGTGCCTAAAGAAAAATTAGTTTTGAATACTATAGAGAAGGTTATCGAGACCAATAAAATGGTAAAAAGTGCCCAGGTATATCTCACTATTGATGGTGAACTTATATCGAAAATCATTCAACGGCAACCAATCGGAAGAGTAGAGGGGAATACCAAATTTTACCTCGATGAGGATGGAAGAAATATGCCCTTATCTGATAACCATACGGCCAGAGTTCCGATCATTACAGGTGATATTACGGCTAAAAGTCTGGAGGACGTCTATGAAATTTTGAGTTATATAAATGAAGATGATTTTCTAAGAAAAAACATCATTGGAATTCATATAGAAGAGGAGCAGAAATATCAGCTAAAGTTCAGGGTTGAGAATTTCATTGTGAATCTTGGAGATATTAATGACCTGGAAAAGAAATTTAACAATTTCAAAGCGTTTTACGTAAAGGCAATCAGGGATAAAACCCTTGAGGACTATCAAATGGTAAGTTTAGAGTTTAATAATCAGGTAGTGTGCACTAAAATTTAAAATAGCTAATATGGAACAAGATAATGGTAATTATTCAATTGGTTTAGATATCGGGACCACCAAAATTGTGGCTATCATTGGCAAAGAGAACGAGTATGGTAAAATTGAAGTTCTTGGTATAGGAAGATCCAAAAGCCTGGGAGTACATCGGGGAGTTGTCAATAACATTACTCAGACAATTAAATCTATACAACAGGCTGTTGAACAGGCCGAGATGAATTCGGGACTTAAGATAGGTTCTGTTGTTGTTGGTATTGCAGGGCAGCATATTAGAAGTTTGCAGCATAGTGATTACATCACCAGGGCAAACTCCGAAGAGGTAATTAATGAAGATGATCTGGATAAATTATGCAATCAGGTGTATAAACTTGTGATGCTTCCCGGAGAAGAGATCATACATGTCTTGCCCCAGGAATACAAGGTAGACGGCCAGGCGGAAATTAAACAGCCTATAGGGATGTATGGGGGTAGGCTAGAGGCTAATTTCCATGTAGTTGTGGGCCAGGTATCATCTATTAAAAATATTGGGAGGTGTATAAAAAGTGCTGGCTTGGATTTGGCTAATATTACGCTAGAACCTCTGGCCTCTTCAGACGCTGTGCTTAGTCAGGAAGAAAAGGAAGCTGGGGTGGCCCTTATAGATATAGGAGGTGGAACTACCGATCTTGCAATTTTCAAAGACGGTATCATCCGCCATACTGCTGTAATCCCCTTTGGAGGTAATGTAATTACTGAAGATATCAAAGAGGGATGCTCTATCATTGAAAAACAGGCCGAATTGTTGAAAATGAAGTTTGGATCTGCCTGGCCAGGAGAAAATAAAGACAACGAGATTGTTTCAATCCCCGGGTTAAGAGGAAGGGAGCCAAAAGAAATAACCCTCAAAAACCTTTCTAAAATTATCCATGCACGGGTGGTAGAGATTGTAGAACAAGTTTATGTGGAGATTAAGAATTACGGCCATGAAGAGCAAAAGAAAAAGCTGATAGCCGGAATTGTCTTAACCGGTGGGGGTAGCCAGCTTAAACACCTTAAGCAATTGGTTGAATACATTACCGGGATGGATACAAGAATTGGATATCCCAACGAACATCTGGCCGGAGATTCGGACGAGGAAATTGCAAGTCCGTTGTATGCAACAGCCGTAGGCCTGCTTATGAATGCAGTAGAAAATAAAGATAAGAATAAAGCCTATGAGGAAGGAATGGCTGCAGAAGAGGGTAGAGAAATGGTAATGGAAGGGGCGCCATCTGAAACGGCAACTCAGGGTACAGTAAAAAAAGAAAGGAAATCCGTATTTGATAAGTGGTCCGAAAAGCTGAAAGACTTCTTAGATAACGCGGAATAATTAATTATAAAAAAATAGCAGATATAACCTATAACAATTAAAACATGAGCAAGAACACTGAATTTGACAACATCGCCTTTGATTTACCTAAGAATCAGAGCAACGTAATTAAAGTGATCGGCGTGGGTGGTGGCGGAAGCAATGCTATTAACCATATGTTTCAGGCAGGAATTAATGGTGTGGATTTCGTCATTTGTAATACAGACGCCCAGGCATTGCAAAATAGTCCGGTTCCTAATAAAATACAATTAGGGGTATCGCTTACAGAAGGATTGGGTGCTGGGGCAAATCCTGAAGTTGGCGAACAGGCGGCCCTTGAAAGCATGGAAGAATTAAAGCAAATGCTCGATAACACCACTAAAATGATATTCATTACTGCTGGTATGGGTGGAGGAACGGGTACAGGAGCTGCCCCCGTTATTGCTAAGCAAGCCAAGGAAATGAATGTCCTCACTGTTGGGATAGTTACAATGCCCTTTTTGTTTGAAGGTAAAAACAGATGCAATCAGGCTCAGATAGGTATAGAAAAATTGCGTGCAAATGTGGATTCGCTTATCGTGATTAATAATAATAAATTAAGAGAAGTATACGGCAACTTAGGTTTTAAAGCCGGATTTTCCAAGGCAGATGAAGTACTTGCAACAGCAGCAAGGGGAATTGCCGAAGTAATTACGCACCACTACACACAAAATATTGACCTGCGGGATGCTAAAACCGTACTTTCTAATAGCGGTACTGCAATTATGGGTTCTTCCGTTGCTTCCGGGTCATCAAGGGCACAAGAGGCCATTACAAAAGCCCTGGATTCACCATTATTAAATGACAATAAAATCACGGGAGCTAAAAACGTGTTATTGTTAATAGTTTCTGGCTCTCAGGAGATCACAATAGATGAGATAGGAGAGATAAATGACTACATCCAGATTGAAGCAGGTCATGGCGCGAATATCATAATGGGAGTAGGTGAGGATGAAGACCTGGGCGAGGCGATAGCAGTAACTGTGATTGCTACAGGATTTAATATTGATCAACAGGATGATATTGTAAATACGGAGTCAAAAAAGATTATACATACCCTGGGAGAAGAACAAAAGGCAGAACAAAACCTTAGTGATGATACCGTTAAGTATCATTTGGAAGAAGAAGTGCAAGAGGAAATAGAACCGGTTATAAAGCACACTTTGGACATAGAGGAAGAAATGGAACTCATCCCGACTACCAATTTTATCCGGAATTTTAATGTTTTTTACGAAGAGGTTATCGCCGATGAAGTGCTTGATGATGGTTTTATTATCATAGACGCCAAGGATACTATCCGTGATATAGAGGTTGTGGACCCCGAAGAACTTTCTGCTGAACAACCAGAAAAAGAACAGATTTCCTTTAGTTTTGATATGCCAATTTCCTCGTCCGAGGATCAGGAAGAAGAGCAGGAGAATGTTATTAGTTTCAATCTTGATGAGGAAGTTAAGGAGATGGACGTTAAGGACCATATTGAAGTCATTCCTATTTTGGAATACAACAAAGAAGGTGAAACCCGTTACAGTTTGGATGACTATATGGAACTGGAAAATCAGTTAACAGGGGCAAAATCTAAAGCTGAAGAGTACGATCCAAAAATTGTTGAGGACGAATTGATTTTTGAAAAAAAGACATTGGCCGAAAATAAGGAGAAAAATACAGCGACAACTGAAGAGGTTGATCCAATGCACAGTCCTATAGAGGAAATGTTAAAGGAAAGGGCCGATGAGCGAAGAAGAAAATTAAAGGATTTCAATTATAAATTTCAGAATAGTGTCAGCAGCATTGACGAAATAGAAAAGGAACCAGCATATAAGCGACAAGGTGTAGATTTAGAGGCCACTCCTAAGGAGGGTAAGGTTTCTAAGACGAGCCTGAGTGAAGATAGTAACGGCGATGTTCAACTTCGTTCCAATAACTCTTTTTTTCATGATAATGTGGATTAGTCAACCAATTAAATAGTTTTAAAGGGCAATTTCTAAACCCGGAATCACAAGTTGGTTTCGGGTTTTATTTTTTATCTTTGCCCCTCTAAAAATCATTAGATATGAGCTTACAACAACAGATAATGGAAGAAATGAAAACGGCTATGAAGGCTAAAGATACGGTAGCTTTGGAATCGCTTAGAGCTATAAAATCGGCCTTGTTGTTAGCCAGCACAGAGAAGGGTGCCGGAACGGAACTATCCGAGTCTGATGAGATTAAATTGGTTCAGAAACTGGTGAAACAACGAAAGGATAGTGCGGCTATTTTTAATGAGCAGGGCCGGGCAGATTTGGCCGAACCAGAGTTAGCTCAGGCTGCCATTATAGAAAAGTTTTTGCCGGAACAGTTGACTGCAGAAGAGATAGAAAAAGTAGTTGTACAGACTATAGATTCAATCGGAGCATCTGGGATGAAGGATATGGGTAAGGTAATGGGCATAGTTTCAAAGGAGCTTGCCGGCCAGGCCGATGGGAAAACCATATCGGGAATAGTACGTCAGAAGTTAGCCTAAGAAAGGTAAAATGGATGTTCAGAAAATAAGGGCAATTTTTGAATCTGAAATTGTTAAGACCCAGAAGAAAGTAAAACAATACGAGGAACTCGCACAGCCAATAGCCCCCGATAATGCTATAGGCAGGGTCTCCAGGATGGATGCGATTAACAACAAAGGAGTTATGGATGCGGCCCTGAGAAAAGCGAAAGAGCGTTTGGAAGGACTTAAACGCAATCTGGGCAAATTAGGTACAGACGAATTTGGGGTATGTCCTAAATGTAAACAAGAGATAGCAATTGAACGTATTTTATTGGCACCGCAAAGTTCTTTTTGTGTAAATTGCGCTCGCTAATGAAACGGCCCCGTGGCGCAACTGAATAGCGCATCAGATTTCGGCTCTGAGGGTTGGGGGTTTGAATCCCTCCGGGGTCACGAATAAGTCAACAAAAAGTTGAAAACGAAGCAAGCTAAAAAACATAGCTTGCTTTTGTTTTTTAGCTTGTGGAGTTTTCTTTTGTTGACTTTCAAAGCGGAGCTTTGCAGGGAAAAGCGACGTAAGGAGCTAATCCCAATGACTTTCAAAGCGCGCGTGCACTGAAGCTTTAGCGCAGGTGCGGAGCCCTGCCTGCCG
>NZ_JAFMPW010000049.1 GCF_026126425.1 Muriicola sp. Z0-33 | reverse complement strand
CGACCTCCGCGTCCCAAACGCGGCGCGATAACCGGGCTACGCTACACCCCGAGATGGTCATCTAAATAACGTTTTGCTCCTCGCTTCTTAATCTTCCGCTCTAGTATTAAAGCTTCAGTTTTGTTTGAAACACTTATCTGCAAAACTAACTTCCAGGGAACTCCATACTTAGTAGATGGAACTCTTCCCAGATTGTGTCTTTTCAATCTTTTATCGATATCAGTAGTTTGCCCTACATAATATCTTGAACGTTGATCACTAAAAAGAATATATACAAACATAATCCTTATTAGTTGGGGTGGTCACGCCTCTGGCGTGACGACCTCCGCGTC
>NZ_JAFMPW010000048.1 GCF_026126425.1 Muriicola sp. Z0-33 | reverse complement strand
AACTCGCCACCGCGCCATCTCGCCTGTTCACTAAAAATGTACCCCGTACATTTTCTTTACGCTCCAGCGCCCTGGGGAGGTAAAGGCTATGATCCTGTTCCTTAAAGGGATGACAACTTGCCACCGCGCCATCTCGCCTGTTCACTAAAAATGTACCCCGTACATTTTCTTTACGCTCCAGCGCCCTAGGGAGGTAAAGGCTATGATCCTGTTCCTTAAAGGGATGACAACTCGCCACCGCGACATCTCGCCTGTTCACTAAAAATGTACCCCGTACATTTTCTTTACGCTCCAGCGCCCTGGGGAGGTAAAGGCTATGATCCGGTTCCTTAAA
>NZ_JAFMPW010000047.1 GCF_026126425.1 Muriicola sp. Z0-33 | reverse complement strand
CTGGATATTCTTTAGTACCCTGGTGCAATTAGGGCCGAACGCAAAGCAAAGGTCTGGCAGACCTTTGATAGTGAGGAGCCAGGCGGTGCGATGGCAACAAATCCCAATTTCGTGAATCAATTAAAAGTTCGCTCTTTTTTGCAGTTCATCCTTAAACGCAGGATGTAATTTTTTTATCCCCCTCTCCCAAGGGATTACTCGCTGCACTCCTGATCCAAAGTCAATCCCCGACTGCAATTATGGCCGAACGCAAAGCAAAGGTCTGGCAGACCTTTGATAGTGAGGAGCCAGGCGGTGCGATGGCGATAAATCCCAATTTCGTGAATCAATTAAAAG
>NZ_JAFMPW010000046.1 GCF_026126425.1 Muriicola sp. Z0-33 | reverse complement strand
AGATGCCTCGGTGGCGGAACTGGTAGACCTGCCTGCCGGCAGGCAGGCGCGCTGGATTGAAATTTTGGATTATGGTTTGGGTATATGCCATATCAAGCTTAGAACATAACTATATTTATGTTGGAACTACTATAAATGTGGTCGAAAGGCTTGAGAGACATAATAAGGGAAGAGAAAAGACGACCAAATTTTATTCCCCGTTCGAGTTGATATTTACTGAAAAACACAACAGTAGAATCGAAGCTCGAAAAAGAGAGAAGTACTGGAAGTCGGGAATTGGAAAGGAACAATTGCGAATAATAAGAAATAAACATAGTTAGATGCCTCGGTGGCGGAACTGGTAGAC
>NZ_JAFMPW010000045.1 GCF_026126425.1 Muriicola sp. Z0-33 | reverse complement strand
GCATCGTCTAAAGCAGAAAGATCTACTGTAGTGGAGGCACCATTTTCAATATCAATCTGAAGTACATTGGCACCGCTTAAAGAGGCCCCTGTTAAATTCTGATTGTCCGTTCCTACTAGAGAAGAAAGATCAACAACCTGATTGGTACCGTTTTCTATTCCTATGGTAAGATCTGTTCCTGAAAGTCCGGAACCAGCTATATTCTGATCATCCGTACCGGCATCATCTAAATGCGATAAATCTACAGTCTGACTGGTACCATCTTCGATACCTACTGTCAGTACATTGGTTCCTGCATCTACAGCAAGGCTTTCGATATTCTGATCATCCGTACCTACTAAGGATGAAAGATCAACTACTTCGTT
>NZ_JAFMPW010000044.1 GCF_026126425.1 Muriicola sp. Z0-33 | reverse complement strand
GTACGTGTTGTAAGAACAGAAGCCATTAGTGTTGATGGGGGTACCTTAAGTGAAGATCCTTTCTTTTTCTGTGTAGGTGATGGCCAGCCAGACCATGTTTCTCTGGTGAGTGTAGAAGGGGCGGAAGGCCCTAATGCTCAATGGGTGGTAACTGATGAGGCGGGAACTATTTTAGGATTACCACCAACCCCTGAAGCGGTGAACTTTGATGGGGCCGGGCCTGGAGTATGTCTGATTTGGCATTTGCGTTATGCCGACGGATTGGTAGGCCTGGAAGCCGGCAATAATGTAGCAGATCTTATGGGGGTATATGATTTCTCGGACGATAATGTACGGGTGTATCGAAGTCAGCCCGAAGGTGGAGAAATAAGTGGTGGTCCGTTTGAATT
>NZ_JAFMPW010000043.1 GCF_026126425.1 Muriicola sp. Z0-33 | reverse complement strand
TATACCTATCTATGGAGTAATGGTGCCACCACCCAGGATATTAGTGGTTTACTAGCCGGTACCTATACGGTGACCATCACCGATGCCAATGGCTGTGAGACTACAGACGGGGCTACCGTTGGCCAGCCACAAGCTCCACTAACATGCAGTATTTTTCTAGTGCAACATGTGTCTATCAACGGAGGCAATGATGGCTCGGCCGTAGCCAATTTTTCAGGCGGATCCGCCCCATTTACCTATTTATGGGCTAACGGAGAGACCACCCAGCAAGCTACGGCTTTAACTGCAGGGACCCAAAGTGTAACCGTTACCGATGCCAATGGCTGTACGACGATGTGCGAGGTACTGATAACCGAGCCCGACGAATTGTTGTGTGATATCAGTTTGGTCAATAATGTCTTGTGTTTTGGCGAGTCTACAGGCAGTGCCACTGCCAATCCAACAGGAGGCGTAGCACCTTTTAGCTACAGCTGGGATAATGGTGAAACCACCCAGACAGCATTGGCCTTGAATGTTGGGTTACATTCCGTACTAATTACTGATGCCAATGGGGCACAAAC
>NZ_JAFMPW010000042.1 GCF_026126425.1 Muriicola sp. Z0-33 | reverse complement strand
TGTATAGTGTCAGCAAAAAGTGAACTTTTAAAGGGTTAAATCTAAGATATAGATTTAATATTTTTAATAACCTTTAAAAGCAAGACAAATGCCTAAAAAGAAGAATGCCAGCTCACTGATCAGTGAGCTAAAGCGAAAAACAAGAAGGACCTACTCTTCAGAGGAAAAAATCAGAATTATCATTGATGGAATGCGTGGTGAAACTACCATTGCAGAGCTATGCCGTAAAGAAGGGCTTTCTCAAGCCTTGTATTACAAATGGAGCAAAGATTTCATGGAAGCCGGTAGGAGAAGGTTGAATGGTGATACCATGCGTGAGGCAAACACCTCTGAGGTAAAAGAGCTGAAAGATGAAAACCGTTCCCTAAAGGAACTGGTTGCAGAACTTTCGTTAAAGAATCGAGACTTGAAAAAAAACTTAAATGGGGAAGATTAAAACGAAAGAGATACATGCATTACAGTCAAAGAGAAAAATACGAGATCATTCGTCTGGTAGAACAATCTGACTTAGGCGTCATCAGAACTTTGAAACAGCTCAAAGTGAACAAGACCACATTTTACAATTGGTACAAGGCTTATTTTGAAAATGGGTATGATGGCCTTAAAAGGAAACAATCAGGACGAAAATACAGTTGGAACAGGA
>NZ_JAFMPW010000041.1 GCF_026126425.1 Muriicola sp. Z0-33 | reverse complement strand
CGTTGTAGGTCATAAACTAAATTATGTAATGGAATATTCTGATTTACTAAATACTCTTGCGCAAATATCTTTAGGTACTCTAGGTTTTACAGGAGTTGTTGTTGCCTTAAAACATAGTGCAGATGATTGGGATAATTATGAAAAAATACGTTTTCAAGCTTTAGTCACTACTACTTTGACAGCTCTAGTGGGTTCTTTATTACCACAGATAATTAGTATAGCTACTGAGGATAATTCTCAAATCTGGAGGCTAGCAAACTTAGGTATTGGATTAATGCATCTTGCAAACTTTGGTTCAATTATTTACACTGCTGTCAAACATAAAATTAAACCAGAATATAGAGGATTCAAAGATATTTTGGACACAATAATTGGTCCAGCTCTGATAATATTACATTTTGTAGCTGCACTAGGTTACATTCCATGGCTCAAACTTTTGCTTGTTATTGGGATCTTACAACAGCTGTATATTGGAATTAGTAACTTTCTAGTATTCACTAGTTGGAAAAAAAGTTAATATAAACCGTTTACATCCTACAACAACGCATATAAAACATAGCCATGTTGGTTAAGCGAATTCAATTTCTTACATTTCTGTAAAAATAAAACGTGCGCTGAAAGAAACGAAGCCCAAAATCGGCTACGTTTTATATACGAGGACGTTGT
>NZ_JAFMPW010000040.1 GCF_026126425.1 Muriicola sp. Z0-33 | reverse complement strand
GTAACGGTTACACTATGGGTCCCCGCGGTTAAAGCAATTGCCTGCTGTGTAGTCTCCCCGTTGTCCCAGACATAACTATATCCTGCTGTGCCACCTGTAGGATTTACAGTGGCCGCCCCATCATTGCCTCCATTGACAGATACCCCATTATCAAGGGCCACTGTACACATCAAGGCTGCTGGTTCATTCACTGTTGCACTTGCTGTGGTTGTACATCCGTTGGCATCAGTAATCGTAACGGAATAGGTCCCTGCGGTGAGTCCGCTGATATCTTCTGTGGTGGCGCCGTTGCTCCATATGAAGGAGTAAGCCGTAGTACCGCCACTTACTGTTAAGTCGATTGAACCGTTTGCATCCCCATTACAAAGCGCATCCGTTCCCACAGCTGACGCGGACAAAGCAGCATCGGGCTGGCCAACGGTAGCCTCGTCTGTAGTCTCACAGCCATTGGCATCGGTGATGGTCACCGTATAGGTGCCGGCTATAAGTCCGCTGATATCTTCTGTGATAGCACCATTACTCCATAGATACGAATATCCAGGGGTGCCTCCATTTACTGTTAGGTCTATTGATCCGGTGGCCTCACCAAAACAAGCTACATCGGTTGCGATAGCTGAGGAGGATAAGGCAGCATCGGGCTCACCGATAGTAGCGCCGTCTGTAGTCTCGCAGCCATTGGCATCGGTGATGGTCACCGTATAGGTACCGGCTAGTAAACCACTAAT
>NZ_JAFMPW010000003.1 GCF_026126425.1 Muriicola sp. Z0-33 | reverse complement strand
GCGCGGACCAAAAAAACAATATATATGATCAAATTCTTCCGCCGTATCCGGCAGCAACTTCTCTCTGAGAATAAGTTCAGCAAATACCTGCTTTATGCCATTGGAGAAATTGTCCTTGTCGTAATTGGGATTTTGATTGCTTTACAGATTAACAACTGGAATGAAGATATAAAAGCTAAAGAAAAAGAAATTAAACTTTTAATAGAACTAAAAGATGATCTATTAGAGACCAAGAACGACTTACTAACAGATATTGATAAAGCACAACAGATTCTCACTACCACTAATGCAGTTTATAAAGCCATTGTAGAAGACCAGATTTCGGATACAAACCCCTATGAATTATCTACTGCATATATTTTAGAAACTGCAACACTCTTTCCCAAATTAAGTGCATACGAGGCAATACAATCAGAAGGGATAACTATTATTTCTAATGATGATCTAAGAAAAAATATTACCGATTTTTACCAGTTACATTTAAAAAGAGTAGCTTCAGCCGAAGCATATTTAGAAGATCTTAATAATAAAGTTTTAAAACCTTATCTAAATGCGTTTTCTGGTTATGGCAGTATCTGCAAGGATTGTGAAGATCTATATGCCCTGTATAGTTCTAATGAAACCAGTCAACTAAATTTATACCTAATTTCAAGTACAGATGATAAATTAGTACATATACTTAAAGAAAAGTTTAATGTCTTTAGAACATTAAATCAACGCTATGTTGAATTGTCTCGCTACATTGACGAAATTATAATTTTAATAGACCAGGAAACGAAGACGAAAAAATGAAATTCTTTTAGGACAGAACGGTAAAAATGTCTGGCAGACATTTTTGGTAAATAGACCAACATGCCGCTATCGAATTAAAATTGAACTTACATGATCAAATTTTTTAGGCGAATTCGTCAAAAACTACTCTCTGAAAATAAATTCAGCAAATATTTACTTTATGCGATTGGTGAAATTGCACTTGTCGTCATCGGTATTTTGATAGCCTTGAGTATTAATAATTGGAATGAATCCAGAAAGATGCATCTTCAGGATATTGAATTTTTAAAAAATTTGAAAACTGAATTTTCAATAGATATTGCTACCCTAACTAATAGAAAAACTGAATATCAACGAATTAATGAGAATATAAAAAACACTATTACGCTGTTCGATAGCCGTATGCAAACCCTTACTCCTGAGGAGTATCAGGAAATTGTTTTGGGGCTTTCTCAATTACAAATACTTACCCCCATTAATAAAAACATCGGTCGAAATGATCTATTTATAGCTCAGGGCACTCTTGATAGAATTGATAAAGATTTGAATCGTAGATTCATAACATACCTTCAAAATACCCAATCCATTAATGCTGCAATAACAAAATTGGGTGAAACCTTACAGCAACTTAACATACTTTATATTCATCCAAATGTCGATTACAATGAGATTAATCCTAAAGCTAATCGGATTGATTTTAGCTATGAAGAAATTTATGATAAAAAAGAGATTAGAAATGCATTACAGGCATCATTCAGGTATCGAAATTCATACATAAACGACATAATAGGTCAAGTTGCAGAAGCAGAAAATCTCGTCATCCTAATTGATGAAAAATTGGCCGGGGCAGAATAAAAAATAATCAGTTGCTAACAAGGCATATAAGTCATTAAAACAGCTCATAAACAATAAGGTTGTACATCATTCTATTAATTCTAGACCCAGGCTAATAACTGAAATTATAAATAATAGAATTGTTAAAATACTTGAAAGGCAGAAAAACCCATAATTAAGAATAAAAGGCAGCGCGCTTTAATCTCAGCACTAGGCATATATAAAAAACTATAGAAGGCAATGGCAGAAATTATAGATTTAAGTCAGGAAATTTATGAAGGGATGCCGGTTTATAAAGACCTTCCGCAAGTTAAAATGACAGTTCATAATTCTCATGAAGAATGGATGGGAATAAAAAATCCGAAAATAAAAACACCTGCTGTACATAAATTAGAACTAGGAGAGCATACCGGAACCCATGTAGATGCCATTAGTCATATGGAAATTCAGCATAAGGGAAAGTCGATAGATAAAATGCCTTTGTCCATGTTCTACACTGAAGGAATATGCCTGGATTTCTCTCATAAAGGACTTGGAGAATTAATTGAAGCTAACGAAATTGATATTGCTTGTCAAAAAGCGGGTTTAAAAATTAAAAGAGGAGATACAGTGTTGTTTTATACAGACCATTATCGAAAAAATTTTAGTGGAAAAAATTGGAGTAATGGCCCCGGGATAACAACAGAATCTGCAAAATGGCTTGGTGAAAAGAAAATAGCTGCTTTTGGAGTTGAAACTATGTCACCTGGGGTTCCAGGGATTTCAAATAAGGACGTACATCATATTTGTGGAGAAATGAATTTTACTCATTATGAAAATATGATAAACTTACACCTGTTAATTGGAAAAGGAAGATTTAGATTTATAGGTTTTCCTTTGAAAATCAAGGGAGGAACTGGTTCGCCTGTAAGAGCAGTAGCAATATTTGAGTAAAAACCATGTGCAATGATGACTATCGTTCATCATTAAAGCCAGCACAGCTTAAATCCCAAATTCCAGGGATACGTTCTTTGATAGGAATTGGAATTTGGAATTTGTATTTTGGAGACTGCCATTACAGTAGTTGAGCTACCCGGCCATATGGGCCAGGCTCCCGGATGGTTCTAATACATTAAATACACCTATATGATATATCCCAAAAAAGTAAATTTCCTGGTCCTGTGCTTAGTAGTTTCAGGATTTGTGTTTGCACAAGAAAAAAAAGAAAAAACTAAGCCAATTCCAGAGCCCAAATCATTTATAACAAATCATCAAATTACAAATGGCGAAAAAATAATTAGCTATAAGGCGGTTGCATCAGAAACATACCTAAAGAATAAAAATAACGAAGCTGTTGCTTCAATATGGTCGGTAGCCTACCTGCAAAATGGAAAAATCGATCAAAAAAACCGTCCGGTAACTTTTGTTTTTAACGGAGGTCCGGGTTCCGCTTCTATGTGGTTACATATGGGGCTTTTTGGCCCTAAGGTGGTAAAAGTAAACTCCGATGCGAAAGAAGATGACGGAGCAGCTCCCTATAATATGATAAATAATAGCAATGGATTATTAGATGTATCAGATTTAGTTTTTATAGACCCCGTTGGTACAGGATACAGCCGGGTAATAGGAAAGGGTAAGGTAGAAGATTACTGGGGGCTAAATGAAGATGCTGCATCCATTGCAAAATTTATCAGACAATGGATTACCGAAAACAATCGTTGGTTTTCACCAAAATATATTGCTGGGGAGAGTTTCGGAACAACCAGGGCAGTGGCAGTGGCCAATACTTTAGAAGGTAATGGACAAAATATGGCCCTGAATGGTTTAATACTGATCTCTCAGGCCCTGGATTATGCGGGCTCAACATCTGTTCATGACAACATAACATCTTATTTAACCTATTTGCCCAGTATGGCAGCTACTGCGTGGTATCACAAAAAGGCAGGACAAGGTAAAACGCTGGAATCATTTATTGAAGAATGCAGAGACTATACCTTTAATTCCTATGCGCCCGTACTTTATAAAGGTTCATTAATTGATGAAGAGGAAAAAAATAAAGTAGCTGAAAAGCTGAGTTATTTTACCGGATTGGATAAGGGGTATATTTTAAAGTCTGACCTTAGGATTTTAATGCCCAGATTTCAAAAAGAGCTGCTGGCAGATAAAGGTTTGGCTCTGGGCAGATTAGATGGCAGATTTATGGGGCAGGAGGTAGATAAATTATCAGACGGCCCACACCTTGGAGATCCCTCAAGCTATCAAATAAGTGCTGCCTATACGGCAGCATTAAACTATTATTTTGCCTCTGAACTTAAAATAAAAATGGATAGGCCCTATTTAACTTCTAACAGTGAAATTGGTAAAAAATGGAATTGGAGAACCGTTCCTAAAGATAAATTTTGGGAGCCTACCCCTGTAAGTGTTTCCCGAAAACTGGCAGAAACGATGCGTAGAAATACACAAATGAAAGTAATGGTGGCAAGTGGTTATTACGATTTAATCTGTCCGTTTTTTGATGCTGAATTTACCTTCAGTCGCAACGGAATACAGCGAGAGAACATTATAATGACCTATTATGAAGGAGGGCATATGATGTATACACACGAACCAGATTTTGTAAAATTGTCCAATGATATGCGAGAGTTTTTATCAAATTAGAGGTATAAGGTATAACATCAAGCACTATAATTCATTACCTCTGGGACCTGACGAAATCATAGGCCATACATTTGCCTTGGATGGTGTGAAATAGAAATGGAATGCCGAAGCATATTAAGTTGCTATTCCGACAACGAGATTTTATATGAGGAATATTGTTTCTAATCTATCTTCAAAAAGAGCTGCGGTAGTTGTAGGGGTTGCATTTATAACTTCTGTTTTCATCGTTACCATAGTTGATGATTTTCTATTGGCAAATTTTGTTGTACCCGGAGATACGGCGGCTTTAGCCAATGATATTAAGGCTAATAGCACCATTTTTGCCTATGCTGTTATAGCTTATCTGATTGTTCTTGTACTTGATGCTATTATTGGTCTTGCCCTCTATGCAGTACTTAAGTCGGCCAATGAGAAACTTGCTTTATTTACAGCAGTCCTCAGGCTGCTTTATGCCTGCACTTTGGTAATTGCTTTGCTCGCCCTTGTCTTTCAACTTATTGATGTGTACGACTATGCCGCTGTAAAACTAATTGGGTATATATTTTTTGCCTTGCATATCCTTGTACTCGGTTATTCGGTTTTTAAATCGGGCTATATCCCAAAGCCACTTGGCATAGTATTGATAGTTGCGTCGTTTACCTATATTGTATTTTTCGTAGACATTAATCTGCCTGAACTACTCATGGTGAGCACCATGTTGATCATGGGTCTTGCGGAATTATTATTAAGCATCTGGCTCATTGTAAAAAGAAACAAAATCCCATAGAACAAAGGACTTTGATTACCTCAATCATTAAAATTGCATTTATGGTTAAATGGCAGATGGTTGCGAAGCCCTTTTTATAAACGCTATCCCGGCCGCAGAATATGCAGATGCCTTGGCATTCAATCCTAAACCAAATTGTTAGTTAAAAGTTATATCTTTCAATGAACTAACAATGAATATGATAAAATGCTTTCAGGAAAGGACGTTAAAAAAATGTCTGGAAGATCTTTTTAGTTAACTGGCCGCCTTGACTAAGTCCTGGCGAAAGAAAATTTAATCTTAAACTATGAACTATGAAACAGATACTAACCATTGTTATACTTGTATTTTTAGCTATGTCCTATAGTTGTAAAAATGGCAAAAAAGAGAATAAAGAACCCCAGGAAACAACACAAACCTGGGAGGTTGATTTCATTGATAATTTCGAGAAATTTAATTCGGAAAACTGGCAAGATCAGCGAATTTGGGTAAACAATGAAAACCATTGCTATGTACCCGATGGCGAATTTGGTACCCGGGAAGTAAGTAATGGGACATTAAAGATAAAAGTGGTTAATATTGGTGAAAAGCGCCCTTGTGATAATTTGGATAAATTTGGGAATCAGCACCCTGATACTGAATACGTAGCCGGGCGTATCTGTTCTAAAAACCGCAAGGAATTTGTAAAAGGTAAGTGGACCGCCCGCCTTAAGTTATCGAGTAATGGTGAGGCAAGTATGTTTCCGGCCTGGTGGCTGCTCGGTGCCCGGAATAACGAGTCTCCGGTGCAGGAAGAAGATGAGAATATTTGCTGGCCCCTAACCGGGTCTGGTGAGATAGACATCTTTGAACATCACGGTGACCATATGAAAGACGAGTTTACAACAGGAGCCATTGTAAGTTTAGGTGAATGCGACAAGGGAGACTGGCAAAGTCAACGAAGAAATTTTCCGGCAACGCTGAACGAATTTCATGAATATTCTGTAGAATGGGAAGATAGCGATTTGGTGTACCGTCTGGATGGTAAAGAAGTTTACCGCAATATAGGTGAGGGAGATAAGTATCCTGAGCCCATGTTTGCCATTTTAAATTATGCAAAAATTACTGATTCGGCCATGACAGGTGAATGGGTTATGGAAGTAGACTGGGTAAAGCATGAATTTAGAAAGTAATTGGAGCGTTAAATTTTAAAGAAATAGTAAGAGAGAAGTACCAATTTACCAGGGTAGCAGCTCTTGCGCCATCAGGGTAAAGGAGGTAAGCAGCACAGCAGGCAACAACGAAAACTGATGATTAAACCTGGCCTTGCTGAACATATTGTAAACCATAGTCTTTGTATCATCCCGGAACGTGTTATGACCAACCAAACAAAGAATTAATATTATTATGAAATCCGATAAAAGAACCGGAAGAATCGCAGGACTACTTTTTCTGATCATTTTTGTTACAGGGATCATCGTCTATCAATTTTTACAGGGCCCTGTGCTTTTTTCAGATGATTATCTCACGGCCACTTCTGCAAACACAACTGAAATCATTATTTCTACATTGCTCTTGTTTTTGAATGGCATAATTTCTGTTGTCATAGCCGTAATTTTGATGCCAATTTTTAAAAGATACAGTGTTGTTTTGGCATTTTTATATTTGGCGTTCAGCATACTAAGCTTTATAACTATAGCTATCGACAATGTAAGCGTTTTGGCACTACTGGAGTTAAGTCTGGAGCATACTAATAACGCAATTTCTAATACTGATATAACAAATACATTGGGCAAGGTGTTTTTTAAAAATCACTGGTGGACACACTATCTCAGCCTACTCATTTCCTGCTTCCCTATTTTTGTTTTGTATCTTACTTTGTACCTTTCTAAATTTATACCTAGAGTTATTTCTATAGTTGGGATTATAGCTGCCATTCTAATGTTTATTGAAATGCTATCCTCAATTTTAGGAAATAGTATTAGCATGAATATGCTACTTCCAATGGGGCTTATTCAACTCTTTTTTCCTCTTTGGTTAATTTTCAAAGGATTAAACACATCAGTTTCAGATGCCGAAATGAACTAATGCCAATGGTAAGTAACAGCCAGATACAAGAAGGCCCTTTCGTGATACGGCTCATATAAAAGACCATCGGGCTAAATTATAACCAACCTATAACGAAATGATCAAATTTTTTAGGCGAATAAGACAACAACTTATATCCGAAAACAGAATAAGTAAATACCTGCTTTACGCTCTTGGCGAAATTATTCTTGTGGTTATCGGGATTTTGATAGCGTTACAAATCAATAACTGGAACGAACTAAGTAAGCAAAATGAAACGGGAATAGAATATCTAAAAAGAATACATTCAGATTTAGAAAAGGACATCACCTATCTTAATAATAAAGAATTATCGGCTAAGGAGATACAATTTTCTTTTGAAATGTATATCAAGAATATTTATAAGCAACAGTTGAACACTGAAGATTTTAAGAAACTGACTGGATCTGTATTCTGGGAAGCTGAAAACCTGATTCTTGAAGACAGAACTTACAATGAAATTACCAATTCAGGTAAATTTAGTTACATTAAAAATGCTGCTCTAAGAGATAAAATAATGGATTATTATCTGAGGTATAATGCCATTGATGAACACATTTCGGAAATGAACCAAACCGGAATAAACATGTTTCAAGATTCTTACAAAAAGTTCATTAAGTTTTATCCAATTTTAGAATCCTTGTTCGATACCGAAGCGATGAAAAAAAATACACATTGGAAATTTATTAATGACCCGGACTCCCAGGAGTTTAGGGACCTAGAGAGTGCGGCTGTTTTTTACTATTACAAACATTCCGTCTTCGAAAAGTACTTTTTGGAGTTAAAATTTAAGGGAGGAGAGTTAATCGAATTAATAGAAAACGAAATTTCCAATGGAAATAAATCATCCTATATCCAATGATCAAGTTTTTTAGAAGGATTCGTCAAAAATTACTGACCGAAAACAAATTAAGCAAGTACCTGCTTTACGCCCTTGGAGAAATTCTACTGGTGGTTATCGGGATTTTAATAGCGTTACAAATCAACAATTGGAATGAATACAAACAACTAAAAATTAAAGAGAAGGAGGCCCTGGGAGAAATAGTTTCGGACTTTGAAACTAATATTGCTGAACTTGAGAGGTTATTGAACGATGGTGGATATAATATTTCCAGAACTATTCAATCCATAGAATTTCTCATAGATTATCTCGAATCCGACAATTTATACCATGATTCCATTGATATTCATTTTAATCATGCAAATCAATACATCGAATTAAGCCTGAAAACAAGTGGTTACGAATCATTAACATCCACCGGCATAGATCTTATTCTAGATGGAAATCTTAGATCGGAAATAGGAGAGTACTATTCTTCAACAATTGAAAGACCTAGAATAGCCTACAACGAAATTAGAGATGATTATTACCATTATATGTTGGATTACCTACGAAATGATTTTGTACAAACTTTCAATCAGGCCCAGAATTCATCACAGATAAGACCAAGGGACTACAATGAATTGAAAAGTAAATTAGACTATGTAGAATCTCTTAAAGTATTTTACGAAGTAAATTCCTATTATAAATCAGAGTTAAATAAGACATTGGAACAATCGATTAGTTTAAAGAAGGAGCTTGAAAATTATTTGACTAACTAATAAAGTAAAATATTAAACCAATTAGTCGATCACTCTCTATAATTACCTCTAAGTTGAATTAAAAACCTATATTTATTCCGTTATGGCCAGTATTTTTATTACTTATCGGAGATCAGACTCCTCCTCAGCTACGGGGCGTATTGCTGACAGACTGCAATCTGAGTTTGGCAGTGATAAGATATTCTATGACATTACTGCTATCCCCCTGGGGGTTGATTTTAGAACGTTTATTAGTAATCAGCTAGATAAGACAGAGGTCTTCCTTGTAGTTATTGGAGATAATTGGCTCGAGACCAAAGATGCGGAAGGTAATCGCCGCTTAGACAATCCCGATGATTGGGTTCGTATAGAGGTATCGGCCGCCCTGGCACGTGAAAATATTCCTGTTATTCCCGTAATGGTTGGCAAGGCATCTGCTCCGCCACCAATGGAAGAATTGCCCGGTGAGCTTGCAGACTTGTCTGCCCGGAACGGGATCGTCCTCAGATCAGACGCTACCTTTGAAGGTCAGATACAAAAGCTAATAGCCTATATTGAAAACCTTAATTTGGAAACAATAGTTGATGAATCCGGTGAAACTACACAATTATTGGTAGGGAATGATAAAGATAAGGTCATAATGCGGACAAAACCATTGAAGAATGCTGATAAAAATTCGATACGATTTTCACTTTCCACGGCTCATGATGTCAAATGGTGGAAAGGCATAAAAGTATTTGATAAACGGGGAATGATATCCCGGCTGACAACACAAGATGACGATCATGGCCCTAAACAGAGCCCGCCAATCGATATTTCAGATTTTGGTGATGAAATTAAAATTGAGTTCCACAAAGCTAAAATCCTTGGGAAGAAATTCCGCGTAGACACCATTAAAATACCGACTTCGCAAATGAAGAGAACCGAAATTGCCTTTACCTGGTTAACCGATAACCCATGAACCCAATATAAGGTTGGGCAAGTACAGAAATCATTAGCCGGTAACAAGCAATAACTGAATTAGGTTGGGCGAAGGTTGCATATTCATTTTTTAAACTATGACTACCATTTTACCTGCATTAACAGGGGAAAACTTTACCGTTATAGCGGATTTGGCCGAAACCATCTGGACCGAACATTATACCCCGATAATTGGAGCAAAACAGGTTGCTTATATGCTCAACAAATTTCAATCGGTGTCTGCTATACAAAATCAGGTTGAAAAAGGAATCAGCTATTATCTGATTTCGTTCCAGGATACTTATGTTGGTTATTTTTCATTCAGCATAGAAGAAAATCACCTCTTCTTGAGTAAATTATATGTACTGAAATCAGCGAGAGGAAATAAAATTGGAAAAGCTGCACTTTCGTTTATTGAAGAGCAAGCCGAAGCACTTGAATTGAATAAAATAAAATTGACGGTAAACAAGTACAATACAAATGCTATTAAGGCCTACGAAAAGATAGGATTTATCAACATTGAAGCTATAGTACAAGATATTGGCAATGGATTTGTAATGGATGATTATGTATTGGAAAAAAATTTAGGCTGACTAACTACTGCTAACAACGTATCCCCAGGAGCATACCTCTTAAAATCAAAACAATGTCAAAAATCATAATATCGGTATTTACAATAATGATGGTAGTACTATCTTGTTCCGGACCAACTGAGAAGCCGCAAAATCCTGTTGTAGGCTCAGAATTGGAGGATTGGAAATCAGAGGTTGAGGCAACCCTGAAGTTATTCGGTCATAGAAATTGGATCGTTATTGCCGACGGGGCCTATCCGCTACAAAGCAATCCGGCGATAAGGACCATTACTATTGAAGCAGACCAAATTGAGGCAGTTGATTATGTTAATCAGTTAATTGAAAAAGCAAAGCATGTGGATGCCAATATATTTGTGGATAAAGAATTGGCATTTGTACCTGAAAAAGAAGCAAAAGGGATTGATACCTATAGGACGAAGCTCAATGAGGTGTTAGCAGGAAAACCTGTTACAAGCATGTTACATGAAGATATTATCCGGGAATTAGACGCATCTGCCAAATTGTTTAATGTACTAATCATAAAAACAGATTTAGCCATTCCTTATACCTCTGTTTTTTTTCAATTAGAATGTGGCTATTGGAATTCGGAATCGGAAGAAAACCTAAGAAGTACTTTGATAAATAAGTGATGGTAAAACTTTGCAAAACGGTGAGAATAATGAACAACAGTCAGTTTTTAAACATGAAAATCCTACAAACGATTATCTTTACGGTAAGGAGAATTTTTTCCATTTTGGCCAGCCTGCCATCTCGGCTGTCGCTAACTCTCACGGCCCGGAACAAGGCATTCCTTAGCAATATATGTCCAATTTGAATTACGTACTTATACAGAATGAGACTATCAAAGAACAACTATGGAAAGGCAAGAGACTTTATATTGACCAATGCCAGAATGATAGAAAGGCGTTTATTTCAATTTTATTTCGAGAATGGAGATAAAGAAGGAGTTTTTCACGCAGTTTATGCTTACAGAAATCCTGACGGAGGTTTTGGACACGGAATGGAACCCGATACAGCATCACCCGAAAGTCAGCCTCTATTTAGCATTATGGCTCTTGAAACCCTGGATGAGGTGGGCTATCTCAACAAAGAGATCATATTAAATGATTTTATGCCTTATTTTAAAAGTATAACTACTGAAAAAGGAGGAATTCCATGGATGTTCAGACCTAAAAGCAGCTATCCGTGTGAAGCGCATTTTAAAACAGTTAAAGAATGGGCTGCTTTAAGTACTACTGCTCCCTTACTGGGAATTCTTGAGAAACATAATGTAGCAACCCCCTGGTCAGAGAAGGCAGAGCAATTTGTGTGGAATGAAATTGAACGCATTAAAGAGAAGCACGCTTTTTGCCATTTGTGTGTCCCGAGGCGATTGCAATTCTTGCAATACACAAAAAGCAGAGAAAAGGCAGACAAAGCCCTTGAAAATTTAAAAAAATGGATAAAGGCAGACGGGGTAATTTGCAAGGATAAAACAGATGATGGTTGGGGGCTTTATGGTAAACCGCACAGTTTGTGTTACACATCATCCCCTGATAGTATTCTAAATACTCTTTTTTCAGAAGAAGAAATAGCTTCCGATTTAGATGAACTGGTCCGAAGACAGAAAGAAGATGGTCGGTGGGATACATGGTATGGGATTAGTCAGGGAACAAAATTAGAATGGGCAGGCATACAAACATTATGGACCTTGAGAGTTTTGAAAAACTTTGATCGCATTGAAAAATAACAGGAATCTACATAACCAAAATAAGGTCTTATGAAACGCATATTAATTCTGAGTATAGTAATTTTATCTTCCTCATTAACTTCACCACTGTTTGCGCAGGACAATGATTTTATCAAAGAATATTTGGAGCGCCTGGAAAATTCACGTAAGTACTTAATTCTTGTGGCAGAGACTATGCCCGAAGAAAATTATGGATTTAAAGCAACGCCCGAATCAATGAGCTTTGCCGAGAATTTAATGCACATTGCCTGGGCAATGGATTGGCACAGTCTGTCCTTAATGGGAGGACGTGTAGCCAGAGATTGGAATACCGACACCGAACTCAAAGCGGATAAGAAATCAAAAAAGGAAATGATTGCTGCAATAAACAAGACCTTCGACAAAACCACAGCTTTTATCTCAAATTTCGATATAGATAAACTCGAAGAAAGATTAGACTATTTTGGATTAGATAGAACAAAAAGACAAGTTTTGTTATTACTTGCAGACCATATTACACATCATAGAGGGCAAATGCTTGTTTATATGCGACTCAATGGACTAAAGCCTCCAAGGTATGTTTTGTATCAGTAATTAGCACAGAATTTAATAAAAGAAAGCAGTCCATAAATAATGAACGCTACATGCAAAACTTTAATTTAAAACCTAGATGGTTTTTTTAACTTGGCACATTTCTATTCTGACAGGTCAGATTATATTGACTAAGCGGAAGGATTTTTGAGTAATTTTGACTTAAAAGAAGAACCATGTTTATAGGACATTTTGCAGTCGGACTATTGTCAAAGAAAAATGATCAACTGCCTTCTCTGGCCATGATGTTCCTTGCGGTGCAGCTGTTAGATTTAATTTGGCCAATTTTAGTTCTTTTTGGAATTGAAACCTTCTCAATAGATCCGGGAAATACCAAACTGACACATTTAAATTTTGAGTTCTATCCCTATTCACATAGTTTATTAGCAGCCTTTGTTTGGAGCCTGTTATTGGGTGCTGGTTATTTCTTATTTACTAAAAACAGTAAAGGGTCATTACTACTTGGTGGATTAGTCATTAGTCATTGGATCCTTGATTTAATTACCCACAGACCAGATTTGCCGCTCTCACCTTTTTCGGAAACCAGGATGGGTTTTGGATTATGGAATTATCCAGTTATAGAGATTGTTTTGGAAGTTTTGCTTTTTGGGGTTGGGGCATTTCTTTATTATAAATCATCCAATTTCAAGCGAAAAAAATCATTTTTGCTGTTAATTGCTTTTCTTCTCGTTGTGCATCTAATGAATCTTAGTGGTCCGCCACCACCCAATGTAATGGCCGTCGCATGGTCTGCCAATCTGATGTGGTTAATAATTCTCTGGGCCGGGTGGATTGAAAAAAAACCATCACAAAGTACCTGAAGTAGTCTTAACACCAACAAGGTGTAAATTACATGCCAACCGGCCATACCAGAATTTAAGATTTGAATTTATCCCAATACGTAAAAAAAAGAAATGGAGTTCCTTTAGGTGCAAGTGATTCGCTTAAAAATATGATGATTCGTTCATTGGGAGCAGGAAAGTTTAAGAATTTCTGGAAATTTTGGAATCCTATATGGAGCTATTATCTGGGAAAATATATTTTTAAACCTCTGAAAATCATCTTATCCCCGGCCTTATCTCTTATACTCACATTTACATTCTGCGGCTTTATACATGATGCGGTTATTATGTTATTGAGGTGGAACTTTGAATTGCTTTTAACTCCCTGGTTTCTATTAATGGGATTTTGTGTGGTTTTAAGTGATTATGCCAAAATTGACTACTCAAAATACCCCTGGATCACCAGGGCCCTTATAAACCTGTTAATAATCTTTAGTTGCCTCTTTATAGCCTATCAGCTGAGAATTAAATAAGCACAAGATTTATAAAACTAATAAGAAGTACTAGTAACAAGCTATAGGCCTTAATCTGAGACGGATACCAGGCTTCCAGGTAGCCAATTAGAAAATCCTTACATTTAACTGACCCGATATATCCGCTGGGTGACAGGACAGGACATCCCAGGAGAAATAATAGCCCAATAGTCAGAAACTTTTACAAAAATAGATTATGAATAATAAATGGTCGAGAAGGAGCTTTACCAAAGCTGTGATTTCTGCACAAGCCCTGATAGCTACTGGTGCGTTGACACTTCCTGTAGCATGTGCCGAAACAAAAAAAACCGAAGGGGATGCTCCTTTAGACAGCCAACAGCAAAAGACCCTGAAATATGCAATGGATGAAATAATTCCTGCCAATGAAAAAATGCCCTCAGCTTCGGAAATAGGAGGGGTTGGCTACGTTTTAAATATCCTGGAGGAATTACTGGAGTTAACGCCTTTATTTATAAGCCTGACAGATAAAATTGAAGCTCATAGTCTACAACATTTCAGCTCTGATTTTTCAACATTGAATAAGGATAATCGTATTGCTGTATTAACCAATATGGAACAATCGGAACCTGAGTTATTTAAAGTACTTAAGGACTTTACTTATGAGAGCTACTATACCAATAAAGAAGTATATGAATTAATTAAATATGAACCCCATACTACAGGAACATTTGGACCAGAAATGACACCCTTTGATGAGAAATTATTAGATCGCGTTAAAACCGGTCCACCGACATATACCAAAATTTAAGGTTATGAAAGATGAGGATATAGATGTTTTAGTAATCGGATCAGGAGCTGCGGGTGCTGCCCTCTCATGGAGTTTAACCGAAAAAGGCGCAAAAGTGGTTTGTTTGGAGCAAGGTGGCTGGATAGACCCTTCTACATTTCCTTCATTAAAACCAGATTATGAAACTCATTTAACCAGGGAGGGCGATTTTAATTTAAGTCCGAACTTAAGAGATCGCAAGGAAGATTACCCGGTTACCACTGATGGTGAGAACCCGCCATTTGTTATGATGTTTAATGCCGTGGGCGGAACAACAATACATTGGCAAGGTATTTTTCCCAGATTTCATCCGTCAGATTTTAAAGTAAAAACCTTAGATGGTGTTGCTGACGACTGGCCTATTGGTTACTGGGATTTGGAACCTTATTACGACTTCAATGATAAAATGCTGGGCGTATCTGGTTTAGCCGGAGATCCTGCCAACCCTCCACGCTCTAAAAGACCAACACCTCCTTTACCCCTTGGTAAAATGGGACATACATTAGTGAAGGGCTTTGAGAAATTAGGTTGGCACTGGTGGGTTAGTGACCACGGCATTATTTCGGAGCCATACAAGGGTAGAGCACCTTGTAAGCTACATGGTAAATGTATGTTTGGATGTCCAATGGGAGCAAAAGCAACTACTGATCGTACCTATTGGCCATTAGCTATAGAAAAAGGTGCTGAAATCAGGACCTGGTCCAGGGTTAAAGAAGTTACCGTTACAAAGGAAGGAAAGGCAAAAGGGGCTATCTATTTTGACAAAGATGGAAATACCCGGGAGATAAAGGCTAAAGTAGTAGTAGTGTGTTGTAATGGGATAGGAACGCCCAGGTTGTTATTGAACTCTAAGTCCAATTTATTCCCGGACGGATTGGGCAACAGTAATGGCCTGGTAGGTAAAAACTTTATGACACACCCAACGCATTTCATTAATGGTGTTTTTGAAGAAACCATGGACAGTCATATAGGACCTATGGGGAGCCCTTTATTTAGTCAGGAATTTTATGAGACCGACGAGAACCGGGGATTTAAACGAGGATATATGCTTATAGGAGAGCGGACATTTGGACCCTTATCTCAGGCCCAGAACATTCCGTGGGGGAAAGCACATCATACTGAATTTGGTAAAATCTTTCCCCATCAGGTAGGTCTGACTGTAGTGGCAGATGATCTTCCGGAAGAAACCAATATGGTAACATTAGATGATAAGGAGGTAGATACCAATGGGATTGCAGCTGCGAAAGTAACCTATTCTCTATCCGAAAATTCAAAAAAAATGTTGGCCCATGCCGTTGAGAAATCAACCGAAGTTTTAATGGCCGCGGGAGCTAAAGAAATCATTGTTCCCCCACCAACAAACCTGGCCCATTTAATGGGAACAGCTCGTATGGGAACAAATGAAAAAAATTCTGTGGTGGACAAAAACAATAAAGTACACGGGGTGCCAAATTTATATGTAGTAGATGGGAGTTCATTTACAACAGGTGCAGGTGTAAATCCTACTTCAACTATAATGGCATTGGCATTAAGGGCTGCTGATAAAATCTGGGAAAAACGTACTGCCTGGAAATAATGGGTATTAGAGGTAGTTTGAACAAAAATTAAAATGAATTTTGAAAGCAGAATGTTAAAAGCCAATAAATCAAAAGAAAATGCCAGCAGCATACTGGCATTTTCCATAACCCCTCTCAGGGGTTTTTAATGTTATTCAATTGATCTTCTTTTTTCAAAGATCGGCTTGGATGGTTAATTCCAACTGAAGCCCTTGTCCGAATTGGATTTAATGACCACGTAAATCACAATAACGGCCAGGACAATATGCATATATCCATACTGACTTGGCACATCATCTCTAACGCCCAGGATCATATAGGCCTGGAATAGATTTACGGCAATGATAGCCAGACCAATCTTTTTGGCAATCGTAGTTGCCGCGACATTGTCCGAGCCATATTTCGCTTTCGTTGGGAAGGTGACAATTGCAATGCCCAAGAAAGCCATCATAGTTGCTAGCATACCCCATTCGCCTACGGCCGAGTACGCCTGGTACTCACCAATGATGGGTAGTAGGCTAAAGAGGAATATCCCCAATAAAAAGTTCCTTCGGTTAAGTTTCAGGGCACCGAATGCGGCCAGGAGTAAGAATAAGACCCCCACTGCGCTAAAAATAATTTCTGCTGTTTCCATAATTAATAAAGTTTGGTTGTTAGTTATTGATTAATAAGCACTTAATATACGGAATAAATAAAAAAGCACACCCTTTTGGCCCTGACATTTTAATAAGCAGATCTAATTTAAATTGTGAAGAACAAATTAATTGCTACTGAAATCAGAGGCGCAAGAGCCGGGTGGTTGGGATGAAGAATAGGGTAGTATGCTCCAAAAGTATGGCCAGGACCGCTTATGATTTATTATTAGAACAACTACCCAAATAACTAACCATATCAACCTGCAACAACCTGAATAAGAAATAGCAGCCTGACTGGTTAATTAAATACATAATCCTTCAATTTAACTATCTTAAAGCCCGGTAGTTTTCATTTTCAATAACGTTATGAATCATTTGAATAGGCCATTGTAGTTGAATTATTCAAAAAATTACCGGAATAATCATTTAAGTTAATAATTTTCAAAATGAAAAATTTAGCACCTTTTGGTCTGTTGTTTATATTTTTTTTATTTGGAAATATAGTCGGGGCTCAAACTGTTTATAGGCTATGGGAGGAGACTGAAAAGCCCCATTATAAAGAAAATAACTTAAAAGAATATGAAAAAGAGCTTTGGGGGACACTTTGCTTATTAAATATTACAAACCCCACACTTACCGTCTATAAGGCTAAGGGGGAGAATACCGGAAAAGCAGTAGTTATCATACCTGGTGGCGGCTATGAAATGGTGGCAATCCACCACGAAGGTTACGATGTGGCCGAAAAGCTGTCGGCCAATGGCATTACCGCGGCAGTGTTGAAATACAGGCTTCCAAGCCCTGAAACATCAGAGGAGCCCCATTTAGTTCCGCTTACCGATACCAGAAGAGCACTTGTGCTTCTAAGAAGTATGTCCGGGGAATATGGTTTTAATAGAGAAAAGGTAGGTGTTATGGGCTTCTCGGCAGGTAGCCATTTAGCCACCGTTGCCAGTCTTTGGAAAAGTGATAGAGAGGAAGAAAACCCTAACTTTTCTGCCCTGATATATGGGGTGACCAACCTTTCAGATGCAAATTTAAAATGGCTCGAGGAGAGCTTATATTACAGAAAGCTTACCGATGAAGAAGTTAATCAAAACCAACTACTCAATTTAGTATCTGCAGACACCCCTCCGGCATTTTTGGTACATGCTTATGACGATGATGTTTGTTTTGTGGAGGAAACTACGCTATATGCTCAGCAATTATACCAGCACAATATATTGGCAGAGGTACATCTGTTTGCCAAGGGGGGGCATGGATTTGGATTGGGTAGTGAAGAAGATGGCACAGGGCAGTGGATAAACCTATTTATTAATTGGGTCAGGTCTAACGAGCTGTAGCAGCTTTTTGAGGATTGCTGGCAGGATTAATTGGTGAAATCACTTTTAATTACTTTAACAATGTTTAGATTGCAATGCAATGCGCTATATAGATTAGCCATGAATTTCTTACAGAAATACCGAACTTTAATATAGTGGACAAAAAGAATAGTGTATTTATAGCGACAAGTTTAGATGGCTATATTGCCGATAAAAATGGTGGGGTAGATTGGCTGCATTCCATCCCGAATCCCGATCTTGACGATATGGGATATATAGCATTCACCAATGAAATAGACGCTCTTGTCATGGGCCGATCCACCTTCGAAACCGTCTGTGGATTTGATGTAGACTGGCCCTATGACAAACCGGTATTTGTATTGAGTACTACTTTAAATGAAATCCCTGAAAGTCATAAGGAGAAGGCGTTTTTAGTTAAAGGCTCGCTTACTGAAATTCTGGCCCAGATTTATAAAAAAGGATTTTACAGACTTTATATAGACGGAGGAACAACAATACGTAACTTTCTCAAAGCAGATTTAATTGATGAAATGGTCATTACCACTATTCCGATATTACTAGGGGGTGGTGCGCCTTTGTTTTCAGAACTTCCCAAAGCAATGGAATTTGAATTAATGGGGACCAAAACTTTTTTAAATCAAATAGTGCAGCGTCATTACAAACGAAAAAATTAAAAATAAAAAATGAGCAAGTTAAAGAACAGAATACAACTACTTCCATTTTCCATTTTACTCATCCTTGCACTTATTGGATGCAAAACAGGAAATAAGGACAAAGAAGCTAATAAAGATGTTGCTTCTTCAACCTACACCTTAACACCATCCAGTGCCCTATTAGCGGTAATAGATTCCGTTAATCTGGAAATAAAAAATGGAGCATATGGCCTGATAGATCGTTTTATGGTCATCCAAAACAAAGAGGTATTGGCAGATTTTAAATATGTGCAGGACTATGCCTCCATAGCCAAAAAATACGATACTACTAATCATCAATTTAATTACAACCACCCTGACTGGCATCCCTTCTACAGGAAAACTCAGCTGCATTCCCTCCAATCTGTTACCAAAAGTGTTACTTCAATACTGCTTGGGATAGCTTTCGATTTAAATGAGGAGTACAATGTTAAAACAAAAGTGATGCCCTTATTTAAAGATTATACTATTAAAGCTTTGGATGAAAGAAAGAAGGCGATAACTATTGAAGACTTGTTAACAATGAGAAGTGGCCTGGAGTGGAATGAAGATGATTATACGGATCTCTCCAATGATTGTATTGCGATGGAATTAAGCGATGAATGGATAAAGTATGTATTAAATAAACCTATGGATACCATTGCGGGAAAAAGGTTTGAATATAATAGTGGAGCAAGTGTGCTTTTGGGTAAGATAGTCAGGATTATTACCGGACAGCGTATAGACAAGTGGGCCGAAGAAAAACTATTTGAGCCACTTGGAATCAGCGATTATTACTGGAAAAAAACCCCGGATGGAGAAATTGATACAGAAGGGGGGCTATATCTAAAGGCAGAAGATTTGGCTAAAATAGGTGCTTTATTTCTTAATAATGGGGTGTGGAATAATAAACAGATAGTATCTGAAAGCTGGGTTACAGCTTCGGTAAGTCCGGTAGTGAAAGACGTAAACCCCAATAACAATAGACAAATAGGATATGGTTATCAGTGGTGGATTCCCGAACACAGCAATGGTGAAAGCAAAATTTTTGCGGGCAATGGCTATGGAGGACAATTTTTGATGGTTGTACCAGAACATGAATTAATAGTGGTTTTTAATGGTTGGAATATCAATGACACCCCTGAAAAGTCGTCCTGGAGAGTTTTACAAGACAGGATAATTCCGGAGCTTATCACGAACAAATAATTTGGTATATCATTAACTACAATTTTTAGGATGCAAGGCCGATAAGGTTTTAGCCAGAACGGTAATAATTGATTTTAGAAGAATGTATACTTTCAATAACATAAGGTAGGATGACTAAGAAACAAATAAAACGAATCCTCAGAATTGTCTTACCTGTTGGAACCATTATCTCATTATTTTACGTACCCTGGATTTTGGTGTGGGCCTGGATACTACCCCTTCCGGATACGGTACAGGGGCAATTAGATGAGGCTATTAACCATGGTTTTGACGGGATGATTGTCTATGTAGATCAATCCGGGAAAGCTCCGGAATTTTATGCGGCGGGTTATAAAAACAGGGAAAATAAGATAGCGGCAGACCCCAAAGCCTTATTTAAGATCGCCAGTATTAGTAAGCTGTATATCGCAGTGGCTATGGCCAAATTGGCGAACGAAGATCGTTTGTCTTTAGATAAGAGTCTGGCAGATTACTTTCCCGAATTGATGGGAAGAATTGAAAATGCAGAAAAAATTACCCTAAGGATGATGGTACAACATAGAAGTGGCATTCCCAATTTTACTAACCACCCGGATTTTTGGGTAAACCCACCGGACAACAATAAAGATATCCTTGCACTGGCACTAGATTTGCCGGCAGAATTTCAGCCTGGGGAAGATTACGGTTATTGCAACACAAATTATTTATTGCTTTCTGAAATTATCGACAAGGTGGTGGGATATAGTCACCAGCAATATATTAAAGAGGAAATTTTGATTCCACTTAAACTGAAAAATACTTTCGCCTCACTGAGTGAAGTGAATCTAGACCGTTTAATGAGTGGTTATTATGTTGGCATTGAAGAAGATATTAAGACCGCAAATTATGGATCTATGATAGCTACTGCGGAAGATGTGGGGATTTTTTTAAGGGCACTAAATGATGGCTCCTTGTTTAAAGAAGGAGAGCAGGAGATCTATTCTTCAATTTACGAATATGACCATGGAGGATTAATCCCCGGTTATCAGAGCCTAGCCGAATATCATGAAGATATTGATACTGTTGTCATACAATTCTTGAATACGACCAATTTTGAAGGTTACAACTGGAATTTATCTCAAATAGTCCACAATAGAATTGTAAAAATATTGAGAAATAGAACAAGCTCTTGATAGTATATAAATGGAATGAAAAAATAATTTTATGATCAGTTTTTTTAGACGGTTAAGGCAACGATTATTATCTGAAAACAGATTCAGCAAGTACCTGATGTATGCTATTGGAGAAATTTTGCTTGTTGTGGTTGGAATTTTACTGGCCCTTCAAATAAACAACTGGAATCAGGAACGAATTCAGGCCAAAGAACTTGATGGTTTAATGAAAAGCATTTCAAGCGCAATCCAATCGGATGTTAAATATCTGAATTATATCAGAACGGCCAGAGAAAATATGGGGCAGCATGCAGATTCTATCTTTAATGCGTATATGGATAGGCCGTTTACTTTTATGGAATTAACCGATTATGCATACCTCTCCAACACATTTAATGATTTAATAACTACTATTTATTACCTGCCCAATACAAGTTCTTTTGAAGCTTTGAAAAGTTCACTCTATTTAAGTAAACTCCAGGGAACAGATATTGAATCATTGCTCCATACCTATTATTCTTCAGCAGATCGAATTCAGAAACAGGAAGAAGAATACAACCAAATACTGAAGGCCGATTATCGGAGTTGGTCTAATGAATTTAGAAATAATGGACGAGATCTTTTTATAAGGCCTTGGTTTTATGATGATTCAGAAGAAAAATTAAAGCGATTTATAGAAATTCTGAATGCTGAAAGTACAACCGCACTTTTTGCCAAAGGATTTGAAGAAATAAATATGACCGATTTATATGATCTGCAAATTACCCTGGGTGAAAAATATATTGAGATGGTAGATCAAAAACAAGTGAATTTTAGTGAGCAAACCAAAATAAGTTTTAGCAGTATTATAGGGACATATGAAGAAGTTGATGTGTTAAATCTATTGATTGATGGCCAGGTTGCACCAAATTTCGATTTTATCTATGCACAATCCGGAGATGTCTATTATCCGGGGATAGATTTTAAAGAGGACTACCTGGTAATAACCTATCCTGAAGATACATTTACATGGGGCTCACCCTATTTCAGAATTAAGGTATTGAATGGCAGGGTTACCGAGTTAGATTTTTCTAAATACAAACATGTTGTTTTGGAAATGAAAGGAGAAAAAGGAGGTGAGGAATTTGCCCTGATGATGAAAGACAAGTACGATCTGCCGGATGGCAAAGAGTCAAGAGTAAATATAACATTGACCCAAAACTGGAAAAAATATCAGGTACCAATTGATCAATTCAAAACCGCAGACATGGAAATAATTGAGACTCCCCTGGGCTTTGTTTTTATCGGCGGTCAGGGAAAAACAATTCATGTAAGGTCTATTCAGTTTAATTAGGAAGGAGAACTTGCAAGGGAAAGAACTAAAGTTCAAGGCACTTTGTAGTGCATTGCTCAAATGATGCAGCCATAGGTAAATATTTGGTAACATCTAAAAACAGGAAAGAATGAAAAAATTTTTAACAATAGCATTTTGCTGTATTTGTTTTGCTTTGGTATCATGTAAAAATGCCAAGGAGCAATTAACTAAAGTTCAAATAGAAGAGATCACTAAGTCGGCTACAGCTGTTGTTAAAAAGGTATTTGAATATTCCAATCTGCAGGATTTTGAGACCGGCCTAACTCACTATTCGGCATCTTCCGATTCTTATTTTATTACTGATGGCATAATGCACTCCCTGGGCGACCTTAAAAAATCCTATCGGGAAATAGGCCCTTCGGTAGAAGTTTTACATAATACAATTGAAAGTTGGAATACTTCAGTATTATCAAAAGATGTTGTAATATTTACCCTTCCGGTGCAATTAAAATTAAAGCTCAGGGGATTGCCTGAATACAATGGGAAGCTTATATGGACCGCCACGGTCCAAAAACAAAATGATGAATGGAAAATAGTACAAAGCCACGAATCATGGTTAAACTGTGCCCAGGTTGCTGCTGCCTTGACAGCGGTAGCTGATAATTAAGAAAGAAGTTAATAGGCAAAAAAATAGCTGCAAAAGCTTAATATTAAATCAATTGCGCTTTTTTATTACATTTATGTCAACTAAAAAGCCAGAATATTGAAGTCTACTGCTTTTTATATTTTGGGCCTTTAGGGCCATCTTAAAAAACCAACTATGCCAAAAGCAAAATTCTACAAATACGCGCACCTTTACCTGGCGCTAGGATTGGTCATTGTAGTCCTTGGATTTAGTAAAACTTATTTTGTCAGATTAGGAGACTTTAGACTTCCTTATCACCTTCATGGAATTAGTGCATCTTTATGGATGATTTTACTTATTGTACAGCCTTACTTGTTCCAAAGAGGCTGGTTAAAAACCCATAGAATCCTGGGTTGGACTTCTTTACTATTGGTGCCTATGTTGGTCATTTGTGGGATTATAATGATGAGATTCATGATCCAGGGACAAGCAAATTATCCACCCAATTTAGTTTATAAACTTGCATTTATAGATGCATGTACCTTATTAAGTTTTACAGTTTTGTACGTGCTGGCGCTGTATTTCAGGAAGAATCTGATGCTTCACTCCAGATTTATGGTGACAACAATATTTGGCCCGCTGCTACCAGCCTTGGCCAGACTATTCCTATTTACAGTAGGGCTGGCCGCCAACTTCAACGAGGCCCTCACATATTCGTACTTGTCAATAGAACTCGTTCTTGCATTTATAATTTGGAAAGAGCGTAAAAAACCGGAAGTAAAGATTACATATGTTCCTTTTCTTGTCTTTATTATTGCGCAACATGGTCTTATGTACTATTCAAATGATTGGGCCTGGTGGAAAACACTAATGGATAGTTTTGCAAATTTTCAAGGGTAAGAGAACCATGGAATTTATGCGACCATCAGCAAAGTAAAAAATTCTTTGTACGTAAAATTAAACGAGATTAAGGCCAACACAGTTAGCAGCAAAGTAATAAATAAACAAATCCTTAGAATATAAATTTTATTGTTCGGTGCATCAGGAGCCAGAACCACAGCTTTGAGAAACGAATTGCCAAAATAGGTTGTCATTCATCATGTCTTAGACCAAGCAATATCATAGTTTCTGTTTTGCACCTTATGTCTTACCTTACCCTTGATGAAAATTACCTTTATAGTCAATAACAAGAACAACCGCCTTGCAAAAGTGCTTCCAGGGCTGCGCAACTATTGCGAGCAATCAAAATTTGGGCAGTTACAGTTTTATGCTACCCAGCAGAAAAAACATGCCATTGAACTGGCCAGCCAAGCCACTGATAACGGCTGTGATTTTATGATTGCTGTTGGGGGTGATGGCACCTTGCATGAGGTGGTCAATGGGGTGCTGCAAAGCAAGCTTACAGTTGATCAGTACCCAACAATAGGCCTGCTGCCACATGGTTCTGCTAATGATTTTGCAAGAACAGCGGGCCTCACCAGTGCTATTGAAGCACTGATAGAAATGATTGCATCCAAGACCACTCAAAAGATAGACCTTGGTAAAATACTACTTCACCAAACCGGGGAAACCCGTTATTTTATAAATATTGCCGGAGTTGGGCTAGGCCCGGAAGTTGCGCAACAACTAGAAGCATCATCCTCTGCCTTAGGTCCGGGCTTCAATTACTTTAAATGCATTATAAAAGGATTTCTCAGCTATGTAAAAAAAGAGGTTAGCTGCTCTAGTAGTACCTGGCAGTGGAAGGGGAAGCTACTTCAAATGGCAGTGGCCAACGGACGTTATTTTGGCAATGCCCTCTGCATTGCCCCTAATGCCATCCTTACCGATGGGCAGTTCCAGGTCGCTATATTTGGCGATTTAAGCATTTGGGATTATCTAAGAAACATTGGCAATCTTAAAAAGGGAGTAAAGATTAAGCACAGGCAGGTAAGCTATCACAATTCCAGTGAAGTACTGCTAGAAAGCGCAAACGCCTGTGGAATTGAGGCTGATGGGGAATATGTGGGTGTTGCACCGGCTACCATAAGCATTGTTCCAAAAGCCATAAACTTTGTAATGCCTCCGGCTGACTAAAGAACCCCTGCATCTTTCTTGGCCCCATGTGAATGATAATTTCCTGTTTTTAGAGCAACTAAGAAATTCTGGAAGATAAAGGCCAGCCTATGCTATGAAACAGATAAAACTTACAAATACTGCTGATCTGTTCTTCTTAATGGCCTGGGAACTTTATGAAGCGGCATTTCCATTAGAAGAGAGAAGATTAAAGGATGCCCAGATCCGGGTTATGAAAAACTCCGACTGCAATTAAATATAACGGTAGAACAATTCCATTGGTAGTATGGTTGACCTTTGTTAACAAACATAATTCATTTATTAACAGTGAGTTAAATTCAGAATATTAATTAGTATCTTATCTCAATAACCAACTAATTAAACATTATGACTGATCAACCAACCAAGTACGCTCTTTTGTTAAAGATTGGAGCGGTACTATTTATTATTTGGGGCATCCTGGGACTCATGGACGCCAAAAACTATTCCTATTCTGGCTATAGCACAGATGGTAACAACACAATTACCCAGGTAAGAGACGGAAGTCCGGCTGAAGCTGCAGGTATGCAGGTGGGAGATGTTATGAAAAGCTTTGACGGCATTTCAGTAACAGATTCTAAAGCTTTTTCGGAAAGAGCACGTACCGAAATTGGACAAACTGTGGAAATTGTGGTCGACAGAGGTGGCGAAGAACAAGCGTTACAAGTGACCTATGCTGAATTAACGGATAAAAACAGCACACTGAATTTATCCGCATTTATTATGGGCCTATTATTTGTGCTTTTAGGACTATTTGTATATATCAAAAAGAAAACGGCCCTGACATTTGCATTTGCTGTTTTTGCAGTTCTTTTCGGGTTTATTTGGTTCAATGGGCCTAATGTTGGTCCGGGATTCATGAGAAATCTTGTTAATAGCGTTAGTGTCACTATTATCATGTTTGCCTTTGTAGCTTTGGCCCGTTTTATTCTACAGTACCCACCGCAAAGCGCTTTTCTGAAAGGTGGTAATAGTCGGTGGATTTATGCTCCTGCAGCTGTAATTGTGGCCGTTATCTGGATATTAAATTTTTTACGACCCGATAGTACAAGTACGCTGAACGTCACTATGAATATGCTGTTTTTTGTAGTAATTCTCTTTTATTTCGGATTATCACTTATCATGCTGATAAGCAAATATTCTAAAGCCAATACAGAAGTAAGAAAAGCATCCGGATTAAATTATATGTTGTTGGGAGCAGTTTTAGGGTTACTTCCGTTTTTAATATATTTCATAATAGACCAGATATCACCTACAACTATTTTACCGGGTGATGATTATATGTTTTTGACATTTGCATTTATTCCTATTTTCTTTTCAATGGCATTAATGCAAAAAAGCAATTAGGTTTAATGGGGTGTAATTGAAAAGCCATGACCTGATACTGAACATTCAGGAGAACAAAAAAGTGCAAATTTCTATAATTTGCACTTTTCTTTTACTTTGTGCTTAGGGCAAATCACCTATTAAGGACTATATGCTAACCGTTATATTAAACTAAAACAAACATCATGATCTTACAAATTATCAAATTGAAATCGAATCTGCCGGAAGAAGAATTGCTAAAAAGGGCAAGGGAAAGGGAGCCACAGTTTAAGGCCATCCCGGGTCTTTTACAGAAATATTACGTGAAAATTGGAGCGTCTGGTCAATATGGTGGTATATATGTCTGGGATTCCCAGGAATCTCTTGCAGCTTATAGAGCATCCGATTTGGCAAAGAGCATTCCAGAGGCATACGAAATAGTTGAAGCCCCCAATATTGAGATCATGGATATACTATTTCAATTGAGAAATTAAGTAAAATTCACTGCCAGTAAAGGTATTGTTCCTAATTAATTGTAACAACTCCCCTTAAAATTCGTCATATTCCCAAACTCATTTATTCAACCAGTTAGAGCAATCTTTAATGAAACTGCATAGCAAGCTTTTAATCTTTCTCTCTTTATTATTGTCTTTATCCTGTTCGGAAAACCAACCTGAGGTTAGTGTAAGCAAAGGAATTTGGCTTACCAATGTCTCCGTTATATCTCCCGAATCGGAACAAATAAAACCATTTATCGGAACCGTTGTAATAGATCAAGACCAAATTGTTTATGTAGGTCAGGAAGATATTCTGGTCAAGGGCGACTTTCAAAAAATTGATGCCAAAGGTAAATATCTTATTCCCGGATTGATAGATTCGCATGTACATTTGAGTTCAATTGCCGGCATGACCTACAGGCATGCCAAAGAATATCCAAAACTGGCTGAGAGTTATTTTGAGCAGCTACCCAGAAGCTACCTTTATTTTGGATACACCTCCCTGATAGATCCAAACAATTATAGTCCGGGAACCATTAAGGACCTGAAAAGCAAGCATGTTCACCCTGATATCTATACCTGCGGGGAACAGGTTAAGGTAATGGACGATTTTATGATGGCTGAAGACGATCCTGATGATCGTTATAAATTTTATCCCGATTTCTTGCATGACAAATACAATGAAAATGTCAAAATTCCAGATTCCATAGATGTTGAGCTGCATACTGTAAAGCAAGTGGTAAGAAATGTAGTCGATAAGCAGGAAGGTATCTGCATTAAAACTATTTATGAAGATGGTTTTGGCGGCACCGAAGAAATGACCTGGGAGTTGCCATCCTTAGAAATCATTGAAGATTTGGTAAATGAAGCCCAGAATGAGAATATTCCCGTATTGTTGCATGCAAATTCATTTGCCGCTCAGAAGTTTGGAGCAAATGCCAATGTGGATATTATTGCCCATGGTATGTGGCACTGGGGGCTGTTGAAAGACTATTTAAATGTCAGCGATCTTCCTGATGCCCATAAAGCATTACTCACTGCAATTGCGGCAAAGCAGATTGGGTATCAGCCTACCTTTAGGGTAATTGGAGGACAAAGAGATGTTTTTAAACCCAGTTTCGTGGATGATCCAAATTTGCAGGAAATATTTCCTCCAGAGCTGCTTAACTGGTTAAGAAGTGAAGAAGGGTCGTGGCAAAAAAAGAGAATACTTACTTATGGAGGTGCGTATTTCAACAGTGATACACCAGATTCGGAAATTGCGATTTTGATGCAATCAGTACTAGATAAGATAAACATCACCACCAATTATTTATATGGAAAAAAGGGCAAATTGTTATTCGGGTCCGATACACCAGCCATGAATAACCATGCAAATCCACCAGGATATAATGGTTATTTGGAAATGATAGAATGGGCCAAGGCAGGGGTTTCTTTAGAAGATTTGTTAAAAGCTGCTACTATAAATAACGCTAAGGAATTTAATCTTGATAAGCAGCTCGGGAGTATCGAATACGGGAAGAAGGCGAATTTAATATTATTAGATAAAAATCCTTTGGAAGAAATTGAGGCTTACAATAACATTTCAAAAGTGATCCTGGGGGGCGAGATATATGACCGGGAGAATTTTTCAGCTCTCAACCGGTAAACCCTTGCATTTACAATACATAATTTCATATGTTGCCATCTTAATATAATCCTAAATGGGGTGTAACATTATTTGTGAAAATTAGACTTAATAGTAGTTTCATTGAACAAATCTTAATTATATAGACACATAATAATCGGAGCAATGAATGCCAAATTTCATTTACCACGGATATAAATTAAGGTATATAAAATATAATATAACGGTATTTCAATAATGAAAAAATTAACTTTTCTAGTCATTTTTCTGATGCTGATTTCCTGTGATTTCAGGTCTTCTGGTAATAAGGGAAAACAACTTAATAAAGATTTAACGACGGTAGCTGATAGTATATCGCTATTGATGTCAAAGTACCATTACAACCCTGAAGAGCTTATCACAGATCAGTATCTGGAATTAGAAAAAGAGGTTAAGAATCTTGCACTGACGGCCCTGGGGAAGCAAGATTTTATTGACAAGTATAATGCACTTTGGAAAGATGGCCCGTTCTCACATGTTAGACTGGGGATTTTAGAAACACCAGCGGAAGAAATGGCGGCATTTATAGATTCCTTACAAGTCGGGGATCATAGTGTTTCTCTGAAATGGGTAGAGCATACGGCAGTACTTACCGTTACAACTATGACCGGTTGGGATACAAAAGAAAATGTGTTTAAAGCGTACCGTAATATAGCAGAAAATAAAACCAATGCCCTTATCATAGATCTTAGAAACAATACCGGGGGAACCTTTGCGGGAATACCATTGGTTGGTCATATACTGACAGATTCTATTGATGCAGGTATTTTTGTCTCCCGGAAATGGTGGGAGAACAATACAAGAGAACCCCTAATTGCTGATATTCAAAACTTAACACCATGGCATGGCTGGTCCATTAAATCGTTTTGGCATGATGTACAGGAGGAACCGCTTACACGCGTAAGATTTAGCCCCATGAACCCTCATTTTAAAGGTCCGGTTTATGTGCTAACAAGTAATAAATCTGCGAGTGCCACCGAGTTTGCGGTAGATGCTCTTGCTCAGGAAGAAAATGTAACGATCATAGGTGAAACTACAGCTGGCGAAATGTTATCCCAGAAAATGTATGATTTACCATATGGCTTTCAGTTATCACTGCCTATTGCAGAATATTATTCTACACGTATTGGAAGAATCGAAGGAAAAGGTGTTGCACCAGATATAGCTGTTGATCAAAGTATGGCTATGGATCTGGCCCTATCGTTAATAAACGGGGAGAATCTGGAGGATGCTCTGGCAAGTGCTGAACTTGAGTTGGACAAAAAGGATGAACAGCCCTTCAATGGAGAGGCCCTGTTTCTTTTTGGCAATATGAACGATTGGGGTAAAAATTGGAATAGTACCCCTCGCTTTGAGTATAAAGGGGAAGGGATATATGAAACCAGGATAAGGTTTAATAAAGGACGTTATGAGTTTAAAATAGCGCCCATGAATTGGGATTTTGATTATGGTGCAAATTCAGATCAGGAAAAGGTTATTATCGGGCAGATGATAGCTCTAGCCAGAGTTCCAGGAAGCAATAATTTGCGAATTGATATTGAAGGGGAATCAGAGTTCACATTTAGTTTGGACGTAAGTGATGAAAGGGCCGCGACATTATTTATTTCAAAAAATTGAGAATAGGAGTAACTTTGGTAATATTCTATTGAATCGCATTTGCAATAAAGAACTCCAGGAAGCAGTTGCTTCTTAATGAGCTCAAAAGACATTAGTAAATACTGCCATTTATGATAAGGAAACATTCTGAAATTGATCTTGAAGCAATAATGCACATATGGCAGGAATCTTCAACATTAGCACATCCTTTTTTAAATTCAACCTTTGCTTAAAAGGTGAAGTCTGATATGCGAAATATGTATATTCCGGGTTCAGATACCTGGGTTTATGAAATGGACAATCAGGTGGCAGGATTCATAAGTATGATAGGGAATGAAATAGGTGGATTATTTGTGTTACCCGGGTACCATTCACAAGGGATAGGTTCAGCACTTGTAAGCTTTGTTAGCGATTTTAATAAAGAACTGGAAGTTGAAGTGTTTAAAAAGAACAGAATAGGCCGATCCTTTTATGATAAGATAGGGTTCAACTTAAAGAATGATTATTTTCACGAGCAAAGCGGAGAAAGGGTCTTAAGGTTAATTAAGTAAAAAAGTAATCTGGTAATTAATAGGGGAAACACCCCATAAGAATGAAAATTATATCAACTACAATCCTACAAATAATTTGAACTTTGAGTCTTTTAAAATCTCCCCTTTTATTTTGCCTTCTTTTTGTTTTCCAATTCGCTTCTGGCCAAAACGATACGGACATTAGCTCAGGAAAGAAGTTTAGTATTCATTCTGATATTTTAGATGAAGACAGATCTTTTTTTATCAGTGTTCCTAATTCATATCATGAGACGTCGGCTAAAGACAAAAAGTATCCGGTTTTGATTTTATTGGATGGATATACTTTTTTTAAAACAACAGTGGGAATAGTGCATTTCATGAGCTCCAAACGCAACCGAAACTATTTTATGCCCGAGACCGTCATTGTTGCCATAGAAAATGTTGACCGTGAACGAGATTTTACCGTTACAAAATTGAAGACCAAACGCACCAATACCATGGGTGGGGGAAGAGATTTTTTGAAATTTATCGAAAAAGAACTGATTCCATATATTGATAACACCTATAGGACAGCGCCTGTCAGAACCCTTGTAGGCCATTCTTTGGGAGGATTGCTGACATTAAATTCCTATATGGATAAGCACAGTCTTTTCAATGCATATCTTTCAATAGATCCCAGTATTTGGTGGGATGAAGACAAAATGAAGAATAAAGTTGAAGCTATTGATAGTGCTTCATTTAAGAAAAGTCTTTATATAGCTACCGCCAATCAGGGAGAGGCCAAATACGAAAGAAATAAGAAGCGGCACGATGCCCTTTATGCCTTAATAAGAAAAAGAACAGGCGATCAATACGAGGTTAAAATAGCTTATTTTGAAAAAGAGGATCATCGCTCAGTTCCCTTAATTGCATTATATGAAGGGCTGAAGTTTTTGAATCTTGAGAATTAAGTAGCAACCAGAAATATGGAAATGGAAATTCATTTGGTAAATACGGTAATTCACTGTACTGCAATCTTAGCTTTTTGAATTCTTGACAATTTTTGGATACATTGATGTATAACAGATAGATTATGTCATAATACCCACAGGCTGGGATGACCAATTTGCATTAAATGTAAATTTAAACACCTATTCATGAAATTAATGATCAAATTGTTTGGCATATTATTGATCCTATTAGGGTTATCATTACTTATTGATCGTGAAATCATTTTTAGTTGGTTACAAACTAGTTTAGAAAGCACTTCCCTTTATATTTTTGCAATATCGATACGGTTAGTTTTGGGCATTATCTTTATCCTGGCTGCCACTAAGTCAAAATACCCTAAGGTAATTCAAATATTTGGCTACCTGTTCATCATAGGTGCCGGTTATCTTATATTAATGGGACAGGAAGGGTTCCTAAACTTTATTACCTCACTTTTGCCTGATATCAAACCATTTGCGCCTGTAAGTGCTGTGCTGAGTATTGCATTCGGAGGATTCCTTATATATGCATTTTCGAAGAAAAAGGAATCGGGGCAGGCATAAACGAAAGACTATGATGAAATTACATTTTAAAGCGTCATTACTGCTTGTTACTTTTCTCGTTTCTGGCTGTACCAACACTCCAGAATATCACTTAAATGACGGTATTCTTATTTCCAATGCCACAATAATATCAGCAAGTGAAGATGAAAATATTCGAAGTTTTGAAGGACATATCCTGATAGAAGCCGACTCCATAGTCTATTCTGGCAAGGAATTGCCCAAAATAAAGGGCAGTTACAAGACCATTAATGCAACTGGCAAATTTGTTATCCCCGGATTAATAGATTCTCATGTGCACGTTGGTCATACTATCACACTCAAAGACGAACATTACGAAACCCGGCCAGAGCTGGTTAAGTCTTACAATGAACAATTGCCAAAGAGCTATTTGTATTTTGGTTTTACAAGCCTGATAGATCTTGATCTAAATGAAAACACAAGAAATCGGTTTCAAAAAGCAGCTATAAAACCAGACTTGTATAGTACTTCACGAGGGGTTCGCTACTTTGATGGTTACGGCCCCGGCCTTTTTCCTGAACATCTTCGATTAAAGTATTTTCCCAGATGGATATATGACCAATCGCAACTAACATCTATTCCGAAAGATACAGACCTCTCTGAGCATACTATCCCTGCTGTTGTGGAACAGACTATTAAGGACAATGCCATCGGATTAAAAACATATTATGAAAAAGGATTCGGAGGTGTTTTTGATTGGCCCGTTCCATCAGATTCTCTTCTTGTAAATTTAGTTAATGAGGCGCATCAAAATAACCTCCCGGTTGTATTGCATGCGACTTCTTCAGATGCATACAAAAAGGGATTGCAAGCTAATGTAGATATTTTTGGACATGGACTCTGGCATTGGGAGGGCAGCAAGTTAAACCCTAATCCGCCAGACGAAATAAAAAGTATCTATGAAGAAATAAGGGCAAAGGAGAAATATGTGCAATCTAGTATGAGGGTTATTTTGGGGGAGTACGACACTTATACCTGGTCCTTGATTAATCATCCGGATATAAAACACGTATTGCAAAATGATTTTATTAAATGGCTCAAATCTGAAGAAGGGAGGTGGTCTCAGGAAGAGCTTATAGCGCTTTATAATTCAGTGATCAAAGATTCCACCCAATCCAAAGAAAAATATCTCAAAACCTTTAATGAAAGGGTAATAAGAACTACTAAGCTGGCCTATGATAATGGGGTGAGATTAATACTAGGCTCGGACTCTCCCGCACAGGAAGGTATAGGCAACGTGCCTGGTCTTAATGGGTTTCTTGAAATAGAGGCCCTCTCTGAGGCAGGCGTAGACAATAAGACAATATTTCTTGCATCCACCATTAGAAATGCAAGAGCTTTTAACCTTCAACATAGCCTTGGAAGTATTAAAAATGGTAAAAGGGCTAATATGCTGATATTGAACCAAAACCCCTTATTGGATGTTAAGGCATACAATACTATAGCAACCGTAATTGTATCAGGGATTTCATATAATAGAGAACAACTCTCGGCCACTTACAATAGTCAGTAAAAACACTGATTAATGCTGATCTATCAAGCAAAAGGAAAGCGCAAGTGCCTTTAATTAACAATAAACTCTCCTAGGATTACGCCCAGATCAATAAAATCTAAATCGTTCAGATAGCTTGCTCTACTGTAACAATTGTGTCTTTACCTTGTCCTTAGACAAACTATTGGCCTTAATGAGAAAATTTATAAATAAATTGCTCATAGTTATTCTGGCAATTGGCTTTTCATTCTGTGAGGACCCTAATACTGAGGATGATCAATTAGTCATTGTCAATGCATCTCTCTTCAATACAAGTACACTACAAGTAGAAAAAAACAGATCTATTTTTATTAGAAATAATCGAATAAAAAAAATATCAGGGACAAGATCAGGCGATTTCGCCTTAAATAATGTTGTAGATGCCCGGGAAAGATTAATTACTCCTTCTTTTATAGATGTACATAATCATCTGAATTTTATTTTTGGAGATACTACAGAAATAACCAATCCAAACGAGTTTAAAAGGTCGAGAAAACTTTTAACAGAACAATACCTGCCATATGGTGTAACAGTTGTACGCTCTGCGGGTGGAAGAGAATTGCATATCCCAATGGTACAATCCTGGATGAATCATCATCAAGATTACGTGGACTACTTTCCTTCCGGTGGGGCTTTGGTTTCCTTGGATACAAAATTTTATAATCACGCCTATGTGGCTGATAGCTCTGAAGTACAATCAAAAATTAGAGAATATCACAAGCTGGGAATCAGACATATTAAACTGTATAGTTTAATAGGGGAGCCAGAGCTTAAAGCTGCTGTTAGCACTGCAAGAGAATTGGAGCTGAATATTTTTGGACACATTGAAAATGCAATGATTTCAATTGAAACCGCTTGTAATCTTGGCTTAACAAATTTTGAACATGCCAAAACCCTTTTTTTAGAGGTGATCCGAAAGTATGAAGCAGCTTCAATAGACTTGTCGGGCCTTCCCCCGGATGACGAAGAGAATTGGCGCTATCGAGAATATGAGGTGTTTAATTTTATAGGTGCTGATGACCCTTCAATTTTGTCATTAATAGCACTATTTAAGAAAAATGGGGTCTCCATTACACCTACGCTTAATCTTTATGCACAACCAATAGGACTTGTGAACAATAGCTCCCAACCAACCGCACATAAAGAAGATCAGTTGAATTGGTCGGAAGAACAAATGAATCGTGCAAAATTGGGTTATAAAGTACTTGCCGCGGTAGTCTATAAACTGTACGAAAACGGAATACAATTAAATACGGGGTCCGATAACTATGAACCTGGCAAAACAATACTTTCTGAAATGTTGCTTTTAAATGATTTGGGTATTCCCATGAGTGAGGTTTTAAAAATTGCATCTTTGAATAGTGCAAGGGCTATAGATATGGAGAAAAGTTATGGTTCAATAGAAGTTGGAAAAAAGGCCCATCTCGTAATATTTGATGAGAATCCTTTGGTGAACCCCTTAAACCTGCTTTCTAAAAAAACCGTAATAAAAGACGGTATTTTATGGAAACAGCATTAATTTTTAATGTCTACATTTTACTGTGACAGATGAGATAGACGGTCAAAACCAATGTTGCTTAATCGTTTTTCTGTTTATTTACATATTAGTTATTAGCTTTAATTTTCTTCAGTAACAATAAAATGCAAAAGATTATTTACTACGTAGCAAGTTCCCTTGATGGATTTATCGCCGGGCCAAATGATGATATAAGTAAATTTATCCCTGAAGGTGAGGGCATTGAGAAATATTTGTCCGACCTGCAAAATTTCGAAACGGTAATAATGGGCAGGAAAACGTACGAGTTTGGCTATCAATATGGACTTGTCCCCGGGCAGCCGGCCTATGCACATATGACACATCATATATTTTCTGAGACACTTAAAATTGATGAGCTCTCAGAAAAGGTCCTTATTGAAAACAGATCAATAGAACGGATCAGGGAAATAAAGAAACATTCCAAAACGGATATCTATCTGTGCGGTGGAGGAGAATTTGCAGGCTGGCTACTGGATAACGGACTGATAGATCAATTAAAGCTAAAATTAAATCCGGTAATCCTCGGTGAGGGTATTCCCCTTTTCGGAAATTCTAAATCGTCATGGCCTGCAGATTTAGTCCAAAGGGAGTCGTTCAGTGACGGACTTCAAATCCTTACCTACGACCTCATTGAATCTTAAACAGCAGGACGAAAAATAGGGTACATATCTTAAGGGCATTACGAAAATGTTGTCATAAATTGCAAAGACCACCAAATTGTTAAATTTGCCGTATCCATAAACTGATGAAATGGAATTAATAATTTACAACGGGGTCTGCAAACAGACTTCGAACTAATTCAGTTCAACGCATAAATAAAACCGTATGGAAAGAAGAAACTTTGTAAAGAACACAATGGCTCTTGGGGCTCTACTTTCTGTACCGGGGCCTTTTTCAACCAGGCTTTTTGCCGCCCGCCTTCCTTCAGAAATTACTGATTTTACTGCTTCTGAACTCTCTGTTGCCATTAGAACAAAACAAGTAAGTTGCCTTGAAGTGATGCAGGCCTATCTAAGCCGTATCAATCGCTATAATCCGGTATACAATGCCATTATAAGCAGGGTTAGTGATCGCGAGTTATTGAAACAGGCGCAGGATGCTGACCATGCCCTGGTGAAAAATGAATATTGGGGTTGGATGCACGGTATGCCGCATGCAGTAAAGGACCTGGCGCCAGTTAAAGACATGGTCTATACCCAGGGCTCTCCAATGTTTGCAAAGCGGATAGCAGAGGAAGACAGCGCTATAGTAGCAAAAATCAGAAATCAGGGTGCCATCTTTATAGGTAAGACCAATACACCCGAATTTGGATTGGGCTCACAGACGTATAACCCCGTATTTGGGGCAACCGGTAGTGCCTACGATCCAAAATTAACTGCAGGCGGTAGTAGCGGCGGGGGAGCTTGCGGCCTGGGAACCCGGATGTTGCCAGTAGCCGATGGGGGTGATATGATGGGCTCTTTGAGAAATCCGGCAGCTTTTAATAATGTAATCGGCTTCAGGCCAAGTACCACTGTTGTAATGGAAGAGGGAGATGCAGAAGACAGGTTGCTCTGGACTTCTGGGCCTATGGGAAGAAATACACGAGATACTATCCAATTGCTCAATACGATGGCCTTAAACCCTGTTTTTTATGATTTGAAGCCGATGAACTTAAAGGATGTCAAAATGGGTTGGATGGGTAATCTGGGGAATTACCTGGCGATGGAACCCGGTATTATAGAATTATGTGATGCAGCATTGGCAAAGGTGGAAGATGCCGGGGGAAAAGTGGAGGCCATGCAAAGCAGTTTCAGGCCTTCAGATTTATGGGAGTGCTGGACCATCCTTCGTCATCATAGACGCTTAAGTATGCTGGATTATTACGAAGATCCCTTAACACGGGATTTGCTCAAGCCAGAGTTGATATGGGAAATTGAACAGGGATTAAATTTTAATGATAATGATGTTGAAAGGGCAAATAGGATACGTGCTAATTGGTATGTTGAATTAGAAAGTTTATTTGATAAATTCGACTTTCTTGTGCTGCCAACAGCACAGGTGTTTCCTTTTCCAAACAATATTCACTGGCCCAAACAAATTAACGGGCGGGAGATGGATACCTATCATCGCTGGATGGAAGTGGTCATTTTAGGCAGCCTTGGAGGTTTACCGGTAGTTAATGTCCCGGTTGGTTTTGATGCTCAGGGAAGGCCTATGGGCATGCAGGTCATGGGGAAATTTGGAGATGATAAAAAGGTTTTGGAGTTTGCATTGGCCTATGAACAGATCACAAATCATTTAAGTGTTAGACCAAAGCTGGTAGCAGCTGATGACTAAAAAAATATAAAAAATGAAAAAACTGCTTTATTCCATATTACTGTTTGTAGTTATTGCTGGGTGTGAGACCAGAAATGCTGTAGATAATAGTGGAAGTGGTGCGGATATTTCTGAGGTGCCCACGGAGAAGATAGTAGATTTGTCCCATGCCTATTCGGATAAGACCATATATTGGGTAACGGCGCAGGAATTTAAACTAGATACTGTTTTTAAAGGCCCGACAGATAAGGGTTATTATTACTCTGCCAATAATTTCAGTACTGCAGAACACGGAGGTACTCATTTAGATGCTCCAATACACTTTGCGGAAAAAGGACAAACTGTAGATGAAATACCCCTCGAAAAATTAATCGGTAGTGCCATAAAAATAGACGTTTCTTCAAAGGCAAAAAGCAATCCGGATTACCTGATTAGTATTCAGGATTTTATCTCATGGGAGGAAAAAGCAGGTCACGAGATTCCTGAAGGAAGCATTGTTTTATTACAAACAGGATTTTCAGAGTACTATCCGGATAAGATCAAATACCTGGGAACTAATGAACGCGGAGAAAGTGCCATAGAAAAGCTGCATTTCCCTGGCCTATCACCGGAGGCAGCCGATTGGCTGGTAGCTCAACGCAATATTAATGCTATCGGTATAGATACCCCTAGCATAGATTATGGCCAGTCTACCTACTTCGAAAGCCATGTTAAACTGCTGGAACACAATATTCCGGCTTTTGAAAACCTTACCAATTTGGATAAATTACCCTTAAGCGGATTTGAAATAATAGCACTACCCATGAAAATTAAAGGGGGTAGTGGTGCGCCTTTGCGTATTGTAGCAATCATAACCGATTAGTATAAATAATATCGAACAGTCTTCTGATTTATTAATTGCAGCCCGAATTCCGTATTAAAAAGCGCTATAATTAACTATCTTGGTAACAATAGGCCCATCTCTGTTCCAAATGTTCTTAGATTATCAAACTAAAACCTCAGGGAGTTGTTTGAGTTCTGCTTTTTGTATGGTATAGTTTTACAACTAAAATGATAAAAACAGTAATTAACAGGGGTGCTATATTATTGGCTCTTGCACTTGTTCTAAATATTATCGGTTGCCAAAAAAGACCTGCCACTACATTAAAAGAGCCCATTTTAGACATGGAGTTTATTCTTGTTCAAAAAGGGAGTTTTAATATGGGGAATAACCAGGAGAATGGCACTACAAATCCCGGACCAAAACATAAAGTAATTATTTCGACAGATTTTTGGTTGGGAAAAACAGAAGTTACCCAGGATCAATGGCAGAGAATTATGGGGGATAAGGAACTTCACCCCGAAAAACCTTCTCCATTCAGGGGAGTACATCCAGATTACCCGGTGGTAAATGTCTCCTATTTTGATGTCGAAAGATTTCTGGGTAAGTTGAACAAACTATCTGGTGAATATCAATTTCGGCTCCCTACTGAAGCAGAATGGGAATATGCCTGCCGCGCAGGAACAACTACTGCATTTTCTTTTGGATCAAAGCTCAATGACAACCTGGCAAATTTCAATGCCAAAGTACCTTCTGAATATGCAATTTCAGGTATAGCTTCAACACATCCTGAGCAGGTTGGAAGTTATGCACCAAATCAATGGGGTTTATATGATATGCATGGGAACGTATGGGAATGGGTTAGCGACTGGTATGGCATTTATCCAGATAAAGAGGTAACCGATCCAAAAGGTCCGATAAATGGAAAAGAGAAAATAATACGAGGGGGTAGTTGGTATTTTGGAGCGGACAATGCAAGGTCATTCCACAGAAGGACACATCAACCTCGGTTGTGGGGATTTTCTATTGGGTTTAGAATTGTATGCGAAAAAAGTTTTAGGTTTGAGTAGGGGTATAGTTAGCGCCGATACAATTCCTGCTAGCGAAAATTAATATATTGGGCATAATCTATATTGGTTTATGATCAAACACTTAATTAGGGCAATTTTAAGATGAAAAACCACATCTTGATAGTACTTTTTTTACTCATTAGTTTATTGGGAAATTCCCAGCAGCAAGACAGTATTAAAAGGGTGTATAAGAATGGTATCGATAAACCCAGCATGCTTACCACCCACCATTTTGGAATATTAAGCGCACGGATTAATCAGAATTTTAAGAAAGAGACCACGCCTCATGCCACCCTATCATTTACTTATGAGAGCGGAAATAACTTTCATCCTTTTGTTAAGGGATATGTACCCCGGGATGAGGAGACACAAGAGCTGTTGAGACCCAGAGAGTGGTATGATCGGGAGTTTGATATCACAACTATCCCAAACGATTCTATAAGCATCGCAGTGGATGCCGTTATCAAAGGTTTCCGACTGGAATTTAATCATAGAATAGCACCCAATCATGAATTGGGAATAGCAGTACGAAGTTATCTGATTACAAAAGGGAATTTACCTTTTTCAGTTTTTACCAATGATGATTTTTTAGAATGGTTTCATAGCAATATAGCCGGCGGGGAAGATTCGTTTTCCAGGAAATTCCTTGGCACCAACCAGGCGAATATAGAGTATACAGATAGAAATGGCCGGAAGTTAAACTTTGATGCCGGGGATTTTTTTATAGCTGGTATAGAATTTAACCATTACTACCACCCCAAGCTTTTTAATAATGATGCCAAAGGTGTTTATGTAAATTTTGGCTCCCATATGGGGGTAAACACTTCAAGGTTTAATTCTTCTGTAGACCTGGGGCTTTCCGGGAATATTTTAAAAATGTGGGAAATTGGAGAGGATGATTTCTTTAATGTCGCCTTTGGAATAGGGGCCTTACGGAAAAACGTATTCAATTTTGATTCCGTGGTGCAATTAGGAAGTAGTTCGCTATTATTAAGTCAGGAAACCATGCTGGAGTATACCCGATATACCAAAAAAGGGAATTATCATGCCATAGGGGTGAATTACCAATTGCAGACTCCTTATAACAAAAGAAAAGAGTCTGATTACACTTATATATCAGGCGATTGGCAGAACATAAGGTGGTGGCAAAGCGGGGTTGAAAAGCTTTATGAGCATCTTTCAGAATGGACCATTGTGTACACCTATGCCAGACCTGGCTGGAAAGTTTGCTTATATATGAAAGAAGACCTCCTGGTTAACAATGCCCCTGATCTTCAAACTGGTATAAAACTCGAAATACCGTTAGGCCAAAGGTAAAATTGAGGTTATGACCATAGCGGTTTAAAAGCGCGGAGGTACATAAATACTTTTGGTCCTGCTTATAACATTACACTTGCGCCACCTTGGTCATCAGGATATTACAAAAAACAATGAAAATGGAGAACACACTGGGGTATCATTCTTAAAGTATTACAGCTCGGAATTATTTCTAAAGTACAATCTAATTTAACGAAGTTGTTACGTAGACCAGCAACCACATCTTCGGTAAATTTTGTAATTTGAAATTTGTAATTTAGGAATTCTTCCCCTGAACAGATTTAAATTGTTTCACTTACTACCGAGGATTAAAAGGAAAATTATGAAAACAAAAATTTCTACTTTTATTGTAATTTTTTTATTGTCAATTTCATGTAATTATCAGGCCAAGGACAACATACCACCTGCCAAGGCCAATAATGAAACCTATACAGGCCCGATTATCGATATGCATTTGCATGCCTATAATGAAGGGTATCCGATGTTTGGTATGACGCATCCACCAACACTAAGAGGAGACACTTTTGAAGGAGTAAATTCTGCCATGGAGCATAAAGAAAAATCCTTAGAAAGATTCCATAAGTACAACATTGTGAAGGCTGTGGTTACCAATGGTGAGTCGTGGCTCGATGATGCCCCTGAAAGTATTTTGATTGGCAGCGCAAATAAGGCAATAGACTCATTAAGAAAGCAATACAGTAATGGTGGCCTGCAGCTCATTGCAGAAATGGCCCCTTTTTATAATGGTATTCTGGCCGATGACCCAGCTGTGATGCCATATTTTGAATTGGCACAGGAATTAGATATTCCTGTAGGATTTCATATTTTTCCCGGCGGGCCCAATTATGGCTTTCATTTGATGCCCGAAATGCTCGGGGGAATGCGAACGTATAATGCCAGTCCGTTACAACTAGAAAATGTGATGGTGAAGTATCCTAAATTAAGGGTGTACATCATGCATGGCGGTTGGCCATATACCGATGACGTAAAAGCCTTAATGTATGCCCATCCGGAGGTATATGTGGATATTGCAGTAGTTAACTGGATTTTACCCCAGGAAGAGTTTAACAGTTACATTAAATCTCTTATCCAAGCTGGTTTTGGAGATAGGATCATGTTTGGGACAGATCAAATGGTTTGGCCAGAAACAATAGACATAGCTGTTGCAACTGTCAACTCGGCCAATTTTCTAACGCTCCAGCAAAAAGAAAATATCTTCTATAACAATGCTGCAAAATTCTTGAGGTTACCTGATGAGGAGATAAAAAAACACAAAGGTCAATAAAACATGGGTTAATAATCTGGCAATGCTATTTTAACCCCTGGCGTTAGCAATATTACTCTTCCATCAATAACATTATTAAATGTGCAGCGCTCCAGCTAAAATTTTTGGCATATAATCCTTCCCCGCTAAGCGGATGGTAATTTTCCCGAATAGAACTTCCTTTGCCCAATATACCTTTGGCGCCAGCTATAATTTGAATGGTGGCTTGGTCTGCATCCTGATCAAAACCGTAATTGCGAAGGCCTTTTACCCCAAAATAGGCCTGGTCTAACCAATTGGGCCCGCGCCAATACCCATTGAGCGGATCAAATTTTGGATGGTCTTTGGACATGGTTTGAAATGGAACTTTGGTATAGAACTTTTCAGGGTCCATCATTTTATCTTTAACCGCCTCTGCCTGCTCCTGGGTGGCTGCCCGTGCCCATAGGGCTGTCCAGCCCTCACTGCCTGCTCCCTTTATAAACCTAGTACCGTCCAGATTGGTATCGTAAAACCAGCCGTCTTCCTCATCGTAAAACTGCTCCTGGATACGTTTTTTTAAAACTACAGCCTCCTCCTTAAATGTATGGGCATCTTCAGTTTGCTCCAGTTTTTCTGCCAAAAATGAAAGGAACAATTTTTCGGCGTATAGGTAGGCATTGAGATCCACACTTTCCTGGTCCAGGGAGTACGCCCCTTCAGAATTCCTGAGTATTTTCGAGGCATCAAACCGGATGGCATTGTCCATCCCACTTTCCCATTTTGCGGCCAATACCGTACCGTCAGTAGAGCCAAATTCGCATAGTCCATCCTGGTCGTGGTCTCTTTTATTGTACCACCAGCCGTGGTATTTTTTCAATTTGGGATACATCTCCTCTAAAAATGCCATATCCGGATCTTTCTCAATAATTCTGGCAACGGCCCAGGCAGAAAGTGGCGGTTTTGTATCCCTGTAATTATGCGCTTCAATGGTAGTGTCTCTGTATATACAATCAACAATAAATCCGTCTTCACTTTGATAATCAAACATGGCGCGCATCTGATCCTTGGCCAAAGCAGTGTTGTAATAAGACAGTCCAACTGCATGTTTCCAGGAATCCCAGCTCCAAAACCCGTGAAACCATTCGTATTGGTAGCTTGGAAACAGGCCCTGATGTTTTAACTCCCCGGCAGGAATGCGCCAGTTATTTTGTAAAGTAAGATGTGCCTTGGCCAATACGGTAGCGTACTTATCATCTCCGAAATTACCTTTTCTGTTTTCTATCAAAACTTTTAGCTCATCTTCTTTCTTATTTTGAACGACATTTAGAACCGTATCATATTGGACATTTTGAATCTTTTTCTGCTCTTCGGTCCATGAGTATTCGGGGAAAATAAAAGTTTGAGCAATGATAACCTCCTTAGATGCGCCTGCTTGTAAGGAATAAGCAGCCAGATTTATTTTATAAGATGAAGTACCTTCCAAACTGAGCTCGCCTGCTTCATCCACGATTTGAACATATCCAATGGCATCGCTTTTTTGGGAAGTGAACTTCACATAATTATTTTCATTCGAAATCTGAATGCCCACATCAAAGAGATTTCCCGCCACCGAGGAATTTATATTCATATCGGCCCCGGATAGATTGGTAATTGTAGTCCGTGCAAGGGCGGTATGCCCCGACATAAATACCAGTTCCTGATCTATTTTTAAACTAGAATTTTTGAAGGTCTGCCTTAATTTACCTGCATCACTGTTTTGATATGTGATATCTTTCTGCCAGTCCATAATGGCATTCCCTGCATCATCTGTTATTTGTAAAGCAGCCAGACAGCGGCTAATCCACACACCATTTTCCTGTGTCATAAGGAAAGGCCCGGAAAAACCTCCATAAGCAGCCGTGCTATCCGGATGGCTATAGGCAAACCAGGCCCCCTGATCCGAAAACATAAGCATATTTCTGTCCGACTTGCTTTTTGGTGTTCCCTCAAAGTTGAGTACGCTGTTGTAGGCCTCCAGATAGTTCGTTTTTATTGTAGCCCCTTCATTTTTTGAAGTATCTTGTTTACAGCCAAGGCATAGCATAATCAAAAGAGCAACTATTGTGTTTTTAATGTCCATTATCAGAGCTAAATATCAGTTAAGGTAATTTAAATTTAAGAAACCCGATTTAAATATAGGCTCAGTCTTTAACATAACGATAGCAGCAAGTCATTGCTGTACATTTCTGTATTTACTATCTTAGGGCAATGCTGGGCAATACTACTGCTCAACTCAAGTGATACCATTACAGCACATCATATGAATGATCAAATGGAAGATAATAGCCCAAAACATGGGTTGCAGAATATCATTTATGAGTAAAAAACGAAATAACCCGGGAAAAAGGCCGAAAGGGGCATCATATCAATTTTTCTGATCAGGAATTCAAATCCAATTTAGACACGTACTTTCTTTTATATATTTTAGCGCTAACCTGTCTAAGGGATAAACAGGAATAATAACAACATGACTGTGCAAGAAGAAAATGAAGATCATTTCTGTAAGAGAACATTCGCATTATAAGGATAAGGCGATTGCTTATTTTCAAAAAAGCTGGCCAAGTGTATTGCCAGTTATTTATGAGGATTGCATTGCCCATAGTATAACCGCAAAGAATGTATTACCACAATGGTATTTACTTGAAAAAGACGGCAATTTAATTGGGTGTGCCGGCCTTATAACCAACGATTTTATAAGCAGAGGAGACCTGTATCCATGGATTTGTGCCCTATTCATTGAGGAGGAGCAAAGAGGAAATGAATATGGATCTCTCTTAATAGAAAAAGCAAAGGCCGATGCCAGAGCATCAGGATTTAAATATGTATACCTGTGCACCAGTCATATTGGATTCTATGAGAAATACGATTTTAAATATATTGGACAGGGCCATCATCCGTGGGGAGAGGAATCCAGGATTTATGAAATAGCATTGGATTAGAGACCAATCCCGGGCTGCTATTGCAATACAGATTCCCCGCTTTTTTGAACACTTAAATAAGCAAACTGCCTTTAATCTATTCTGTTTTGGCTATTTATATTCAAAACAGCCCTGGCCCAAATTAAACTTTTAACCGTTTATCTTCTGTCAAATCCAAATGCAGCAGGAGCAAAGGTGGCATTTAGTCCCATACCAAGTGCAGCTTGTTTTAATTCGTTAGGAACATCTCCACAAAAAAGAAATGGCCCGGGTTCAGCTATTTGAAGCAATGCAGGAAAATGTCCGGCTGCGGTGGTTCCCAGGTGCTGTCCCAGGGCGGCTCCATCTTTAAATAGATCATAGACCAATAAGACACCAGTTCCCTCATCAAAATAACAGGTAACTTTTAGTGCTCCCGGTTCTGTATCCTTCATTTGCTTTTCTACATCCTGATAAATTGATCGGAGTTCTTCCCCTTTTCCAGCCTTGGCTGTCCATTTGTAAACTACTGTGATTTCCTGATTTTCCATTTTGTATTTGTTTTAATAATGATTTGTATACTACAAATGTATGTCATTATCAGCCTATAATAAGGTGTCTAATACGACATATTAAAGGGTTGTTTACGACAATTTGATTTTATATTTTTGTGTAAAATTCGGTATCTCATGAAACATATTAGTGTATTAGTCCCAGCGGGTAGCAGTATAGTAGATACTATAATCGCTCCCTACAATTTATTAAAAATGGCCAATACGTATTACAAAAGGCTGAATAAGCTGAAAACAGTTGCATTTCAAGTAGACCTTGTCGGATTATCTGAAGAGCCGGTAGTATACCAGGGGCTATTCAGTGTTCAGCCCACTGCCACTATTCATGAGGTACTAAATACCGATTTGATTATAGTATCACCATTAAGTGGCGACATGGAAAAGGAGCTATTTAATAACAGGGAATTTGTACCATGGATCAGGAAACAAAGAATAGAAAATGATGCGGAAATTGCCAGTTTGTGCAAAGGGGCTTTCCTTCTGGCAGAAACAGGACTCTTAAATGGGAAGTCGTGTGCGACACACTGGACGGCCCATGAACAATTCCAAAGAAGATATCCTGCCGTGCACCTGATGCCCGAAAAAATCATCTGTGAGGACAATGGTATTTACTCCAGTGGTGGGGCATACTCTATCCTGAATTTTACACTTTATTTAATTGAGCGTTATTTTGGAAGGGAAGTTGCAATTTGGTGTTCAAAGTTATCTGAAATAGAATTTGACAGAGTGAGTCAGAGCGAGTTCATCATCTTTAGCGGACAAAAGGGACATACTGACGAAAGCATTAAAAAAGCGCAACATTATATAGAGAATAATTATCAGCAAAAGCTCAGCATTTCAAAAATTGCTGAAAAGGTAAACATGAACGGGCGTAGTTTTTTAAGAAGGTTTAAAAAGGCCACTGCAAATACGCCTTTGGAATATATTCAACGGGTTAAAATTGAAGCTGCAAAAAAGAAACTGGAATCCTCTACGGACACCATTCTGGAGGTAATGTACGGTGTGGGCTATATTGACGAAAAAGCGTTTAGAACCACTTTTAGAAAATATTGCGGACTATCTCCAAAAGCTTATCGGAATAAGTACAATCGGGAGTTGGCCTTTTCACAGCTTTAAGGGCATGTGATACCTGCTTCCTTAGGTACAAGTTTCAATTAGCATTGTTAGAGGACAATTATTAGCTTCTTTTGTAACACTCTCTTGTTAAATTTAACTATTTTCCATCTTCTAATTAAATTAGGAAACAAGCTTTCCGATCATCAGACATTAATTAACCTAAGACTTATATGGAAAAAGTACCTCCTAATAAATACAAGCCAGTTATACTATTTCTATCAATCACCCTGGCACTAAGTAGTATCTTTTATTTCCTGATTATTTATTCCGGTACATTGAGCAGCGGTTGGGGGCAATTTACAATGGGACTTATGTGGTGCCCGGGCATTGCGGCTTTGATAACCATGAAGATATTGGGGAGGAATATTTCTGATCTGGGATGGAAATGGGGAAAGACAAAATACCAGATTTGGAGCTACCTGATTCCTTTGATATATGCATTCATAGCGTATCTGGTGATATGGGTATTTGGTTGGGGCGGTTTTTATGACAAAGCATATGTTACCAGGCTTACAGAAGCATTTGGTTTTGGTGAAATTGGAAATGGCCTTGTAATAGCGTCTTATTTTATTTTGTTTGGAATTTTTGGAACTATCCGAAGTGCTTCCAGTGCATTAGGTGAAGAAATTGGATGGCGAGGATTTCTAGTGCCTGAATTATATAAGACTCAGGGATTTACCAGGACTTCCCTGATTTCCGGTTTTATTTGGGGTGCATGGCATTTACCTATATTGCTCTTTGCTGATTATAACAGTGGAACGCCTTCCTGGTATGCGATGTCTTGTTTTATGGTACTTATCATAAGCATGAGCTTTATTTATACCTGGTTTCGAATTAAATCCGGAAGTTTATGGACCGCTGTGATCTTACATGCCAGTCATAATTTATTTATCCAGCGAATTTTCACCCCTTTGACGGAAGACACTGGGAGCACGCCTTATTATATAGATGAGTTTGGAATTGTTCTGCCTATAGTTGGCATTTGTTTTGCAATATATTATTGGAGTAAGCGAAAAGAACTCCTCCCGGCACCACAGATGGGGTAAAATTACCTCTGGTAAATGCCATTTAGAGTAGAACATCATTTCAAATTACCTGTATAAAGGGTATAATAGCTAACTAAAAAGGGGCATTCGCTCATTCTTACTTTTGGGAACCCTAATTATAGTATAGTTTCGTTGAATGAAAATGATTTAAAAAAAAACATCATGAAAAAAATCGGACTTTTATTATGCTTTAGCATAATTGCATTTAATGGCATTGCACAAACAAAAAACTTTATAGATAAATCATATCTGGAAACAACTGCTACCATAGACAGTCTGGTAATTCCGGACAGGATTTACCTGTCTATTCTGATCACAGAAAAAGACACAAAAGGGAGAACATCAGTAGAGGAACTGGAGAAAAAAATGAACACTAAACTAATTGCCCTTGGAATTGATACCAAAAAGCAATTAACACTCTCGGATGTTACGAGTAATTTTAAAAAGTATTTTCTAAGAGGAACCGATGTTTTAAAGAATAAGGCATACACCCTCCTTGTTTATGATGCGGCAACTGCCGGTAAGGTCATCGTTGGCCTCGAGGCCATTGAAATCTCAAATGTGCATTTAAGCAAAACAGAATATTCAAAAATTGAACAGTTAAAAATTACCCTGAAGCAAAAGGCGGTTGCCAAAGCCAAATTGCAGGCAACAGCCATGCTTAAACCCCTGAATCAGCAATTGGGAAAAGCAATTTATATATCAGACTTAAATACCAATTTCACAACTTTGCTCAGGACCAAAGCTACAGGAATTAATATAAGGGGGATGAATGCTGAAAGTGAAGGGGATTACATTCCAATTGACATCGAATTTGAAAAAATTGGGATACAAAGTACGGTGACGGTCTATTTTGAAATAGAATAAACCGGGCTTGGATTAAATATTATTTTTTATAAGCTTCCACAAAAGCCTTGGCCCTTCTGTTGGCGTTGTTAAGTTCTAATGCTTTTGAATAGTTTTCAAAAGCTTGCACGCTGTCTCCAGCCTTTAAAAAGGCTTCTCCCAGACTGTCATATACATTATCACTATCGGGGTATAATACCACGTTAATTTTAAACACCGCTATGGCATCATCGTATTCTTCATTACTCAAATATTTATAGCCAAGGCTATTAAATTCCCTTTCATTAATCAGAACACTTGTGGAGTCTTGCATTTGGATCTGAATATAACCTCCAAGCGCTTTATCATATTCCTTATTTTTAAGATACATGCTTGGGGATTTAAAACTGTCATCCACTTTTAAATAATCGTAGGTGATTTCACTTTCGTCCTCTTTAGATAGCACAGACAAATACCTTTCTTTAGTTTCCGGATGTTGCACAAAATGCAATTTTTCATAGATCTGTTCTACAAAAAAAGTGTTTTCATCCAGGGCCAGTGGTTTAATCTTTTCTGCGCCTCTCCAGTTCAAATAAAGGGTGTTGTCCTGGTAAAACACTTCAATAACATCATCCTGGTTGTAAAGGTAACGTCCGGAGGTTGCGGCAATATGTTCAGGAGAATAATCTATGCCATTAGAGCAGCCAATAACAATGACAAATATGAGCGCAGGAAATAATAAGGTTTTGAGTTTCATTTTAATTTGATGGGTTAGCTAAACAATCAATTATTTATGAAATATAAATCTCATTATAAATGAGACGCCTCTATTTGATTTTTGTTACGGTTTTATGAAGAAAAATCAGATTACAATTCAAAGTGGTGAGGTCTATTTAAGTTGGTCGTCACTAACAGAGAGTTGTTCTTTTTAAGGCCTAATTTGATTATATTTAGTATAGATACTGTTAAATGAAAATTGATTTTAAAATAGCACTCTTTATTACCATTCTAATTAGTTCAATTAAGACCCATGCACATCCTGGAGGAAATATGATAACGGTTGGGGAGCATGTATTATGGTCCTATGTTAGCCCAATTGATGATACTCAGCATCATGCCTGTGTGATGATATGGAGACCGGGAGCAGAACCAGAAATACTTTTAAAATCAGAATTTGCTGCGAGCGATTACTTTTTTTATGCAAATGGCAGCAGTATTTACATAATTGAACAGCGATACATCCAATCGAATGATACTTTTGATATTAGGGTACTTAAAACCCGTATAGGGGAACAACCCATTGTAATGTGGGATTGGTTTACAGATAGATGGAGAATAGGGGATGGGGGCTTTTTTATGAAATCTGAGCAGGAAATTGTTTTTGGTCGTTATCCATACGTGTATTGCCTTAAAAGAGGTCAAAACCCCGAAAAATTCCTGGAGTTCGAGGCGCCGGTTAAAAGAATACGTGCAATAAATAATAATTTAATATTGCTGCTAGGCGATAATTCTTGTTGGTTGGCCAACAGAGATGGCAAAATAATCAGGACCTGGTCCAATTTGCTCGATGTTCAAATAAAGGACGCTCCGTTAAACAGAAATCAGATATTTGATGCAGATTTTAAAGACGGAGAATTACTGCTGGCGTACTGGGGAAACAGATCATTTGATGTTTTCAATAGCAAAGGGGTGCGCAAAACCCTATTGCAAATACAAGCACCACAAGTGCCGCATTGGGTGGCATTCTATGGAACTGAAAAGTTGTTGTTTTCATCCAGGTTAGATTTTAGCGGAGCTGCGCCAACCCCCAATTTAATCTTGTATACAGCCCATGATGAAAAAGTGAGTGTCTGGAAGAAGTAAATGGCTAATAGAGTCCGTCACATGGATAGTTACAATTCCTGTGTTAGAGAATAATAAATAAAAAGTTATGTTAGGGTTATTGGAATTGGAAATTTTAGGAACAAACAACTTTTAGAATTAATATTGTCATTCCATCAAAAAAATAAACCCACATGCATGCCATGGTATTCGAAAAGATCCAAAAGACAATCAATTCTTTAGATACTAAAAGTATCCCGGAACGGCGTAAAAAGATACTTCAACCTTTGATAGATTTCTTGCAGTCTAAGGTAAATGCCGGCCAGAAGATCCGTTTAAATTTTATATGTACCCATAATTCGCGCAGAAGTCACCTCTCACAAGTTTGGGCACAAACTATGGCATATTATTTTAACGTAAATAATCTCAGTTGCTATTCCGGAGGAACCGAAGCAACCGCTCTTTTTCCCATGGTGGTTACCACACTAAAGCAATCGGGTTTTGAAATTCTAAAACTATCAGAAGACAACAATCCCATCTACTGTATAAAATACGCAGACAATGAACATCCAATTATGGGATTTTCCAAAGAGCTGGATAGCGAATTTAATCCCAAAGCCGCATTCGCCGCTATTATGACCTGCTCTCAGGCAGACGAGGGTTGTCCTTTTGTTGCAGGAGCAGAAGTGCGTTTTCCTGTCACCTATGAGGACCCTAAAGCTTTTGACAATACAGAACAACAGGCTGAAAAATATCATGAGCGAAGTCTTCAAATTGCCACTGAACTGTTTTATGTGTTCTCCTTAATTCAGTTGAATGAATAGTTTTAAAGAATACCTAGGTGAATTTATCGGCACTTTAATCTTAGTTTTATTTGGTTGCGGCGCAATAGCTGTAGCAGTGCTGTTTGATGGATTCGGAAGTTTATTGGAAGTTGCTATCATATGGGGGATTGGGGTGGCCTTAGCCATATTTTGTGTAAGAAACATATGCCCCGCCCATATTAATCCGGCCGTAAGCCTAGGAATGTGTATGTCTAATAAATTATCTTTTAAAAAGCTCCCGTTTTATATACTTAGCCAGACTTTAGGAGCTTTTGCTGCCGCAATTTTAATATTTGTAATCTTTAATGACAGTATTGCTTTTTATGAAAATGCCAATGCTATTGTGCGGGGCGGTCCGGATTCTTACAGATCGGCTATGATGTTCGGGGAATTTTTTCCTAATCCGGGTTTTGCGGATTTCATTAAAATTACTCCTCTAAAGGCCGGGTTCATGGAAGGACTTGGCACATTTATACTGGTTTTTGTGATTTACAGATTAACAGAGAAGAAAGCACAAATTGATAATTTAACTCCGGTTTTAATTGGTCTGACTGTGACACTTTTAATATGTTTGATTGCTCCATTTACCCAGGGGGGATTTAATCCTGCAAGAGATTTTGCACCAAGGATTGTAGCTTATTTCGGTGGCTGGGGAATTTCTGCATTTCCTGAATATCCATTGAGCTTTTTTAGTGTATATATTATTGCTCCGCTTCTTGGAGGAACGGCGGCCAGTTTGTTTAATAGGTTATTGGAAAAGAATTCTAACTAATACGAGGCCTTTTAATTTGATTATGGACCGAGAATGGCAAACTAAAATGTATTTTTAATGAAACAGCCATTAAAAAAGCATTATGAAAGCAGCCGTTACAACCAGGGCCGGTGATCCGGATGTCATTAAAATTCAGGAAGTTCCCATGCCTGTTGTGCATCCTGGCTGGGTACTCATCCAGATAAAGGCATTTGGCCTAAACCGATCGGAACTCTTCACAAGGCGGGGAGATTCTCCCGGAGTTCAATTTCCGAGAATACAGGGCATAGAATGTGTTGGAATTATAGAGAAAGACCCATCCGGTACTTTTGAGAAAGGACAGCAGGTTGCTGCAATAATGGGAGAAATGGGCAGATCTTTTGATGGAGGCTATGCCGAATTCACTACTGTGCCATTGAAAATTGTTTTTCCCTTTAAGAGCAAATTGTCCTGGGAAACTATTGGCGCCATACCTGAGATGTTTCAGACCACCTCAGGTTCTTTAAATGAGGCCCTCGAGATTCGGGAAGGAGAATCTTTATTAATCAGAGGGGGTACTTCTTCCATTGGGATGCTATCTTGCCAGCTTGCCAAGGCAAAAGGTCTGAAAGTTATATCTACTACGCGAAATCCTGAAAAGCGGCAGGCTTTATTGGAAAATGGAACAGACCATGTGGTCATTGATGACGGCCAGATTGCGGAGAAAGTAAAGGAGATATATCCTTCTGGGGTTAATAAAGTGCTAGAATTGGTTGGCACTACTACCTTAAGAGATTCATTGCGAAGCATTGCCCATAAAGGGGTTGTTTGTATGACAGGTATTTTAGGAAATTCCTGGACCATAAAAGATTTTTCTCCTATGTATGATATTCCATCAATGGGGAAATTAACTATCTATGCCGGGGATGCTGCAAACCTCTCAAAGGAATTGCTACAAGAGTTTATAGATGAAGTGGAAAAGGGCAATATCAATTTAAATATAGACAGGGTATTTTCATTAGATGAAGTAGCTATTGCCCACCAATATATGGAAGACAATAGGGCCAAGGGAAAATTAGTGGTGAAGATTTAAGTACATTTAAAATCATGGCAAATAACAAACTTTTAGTCAATGAGCGACAAGCGGATCTGGGAAATTTTATGGTTGGGAGATTGCTGCCATTTCGCAAGAAACGCCAAGTGGGGCCTTTTACATTTATTGATCATATGGGACCTGCAAAAATGGGAGATGGCAAATACGTAGATGTGGATCAACATCCTCATATTGGCCTAAGTACACTTACCTATCTCTTTGAAGGCGAAATAGAGCATAAAGATAGTATTGGAACCGTACAGTTGATTACTCCTGGAGATGTTGGCTTTATGACTGCGGGGAGCGGTGTCACACATACAGAGCGGACTCCGAAGCACAGGCGCGAAGGGCAGGAATTTATCATGCATGGCTATCAGATTTGGGTAGCCTTACCCCGGGAAAAAGAGGAAATAGCACCGCACTTTGATTATTATCCGGGCAAGGATCTCCCGAGCTGGCAGCAGGGGCTGCTTAGCATAAAACTAATTGCCGGAAATGCCTTTGGAAGGTCGTCTCCTTTACAAGGGTACTCGCCGCTGTTTATGGTTGATATATATGCCGAAAAAGCAACAACATTAGATCTGAGTGGTCAGCTCAATGGGGAAGTAGCTTTTGTTATAGTCCGGGGATCTATTACGGAAAGCAGCGGAAAAGTCGAGGCAGGGCAAATGCTCATCAGTAAGACCAATGAACAATGTGAAATATGCCTGGAAGAAGGCACTCAACTTTTGCTTTTTGGGGGTGAACCTCTGTCACAAGAACATTACCTATTATGGAATTTTGTATCCCACAGTAAAGAGCGACTGCTAAAGGCCAAAGAAGATTGGAAAAACAAAAAATTTCCTCAAGTGGCCGGGGATACTACTTATATTCCTATTCCAGAGTTACGACCCAAGTCTTGATTAATGTTTATTGGACATAAAAGTTTTATTTATGGAGATTAAAAATGACAAAAGCTGACTCTAAAATTACTGTTCATATGGTTGCCAGTCTTGATGGCTTTATAGCTAAAAAAGACAATAGTATTTCCTGGATGCAATCCGCAGACAATTACGAGCAAGGTGTTACCCTTACTGAAGAACGCATTGCAGAGGTGTTAAATGCTATAGACTGCTATGTTATGGGTTCAGCGACATATGAGCATGCCCTGGAGCATGGCTGGCCTTATGGGGATGTTCCTACTTTTGTGCTAACCAACAGGGCTTTAAAATCTGATAGGGCAACTGTAGAATTCTACTCCGGGGACTTGCCCAAACTTGTGAACAACCTTCTGAAACCCGGCTATAAGAACATTTGGATGGTAGGAGGAGCCAGTTTAACCAAAGACTTTCTTCGTTTAAAATTGGCAGACGAATTAATCATTTCAATGCTACCGGTCTTACTCGGAGACGGATTGTTGTTTTTTGACTATATAGGGATAGAACAGCAATTGCACCTTAAAGACCTGACGGCATATAAAGACGGCATGGTGGAAATGAGGTATCAAATAATTACCTAAAATTTAGTCGGTGGCTGGGATTGCCTTTAAACCTGTTTGAAATGCACATCGAATAACTTACCTTTAGTAAGTGTCAGGGGACAACGCTGTTATTCTCTGAATTCATGGTAGAACTAAAAAAAACTAATATGAAACATCTGCTTTTATCTCTTGTGGTGGTACTGACATTTGTTAATTGTACCGAAAAGAAAAGCGAGTGGAAAGTCCTTCTAGTTGATGACTCCCTGGACGGCTGGCATATTTTTCAGGATGATGGAAACAAAAAGGGATGGATTGTTGAAAATGGCGTCCTCATATTTAACGGGGTTTCAGATATGGAATCCGGGGAAGGGGATGCAAGCTTACTTTCCGACGCCATTTATGAGAATTTTGAAATACAGTTCGATTGGAAAATAGCCCCCTGGGGCAACAGTGGATTTATGTGGGGGGTACAGGAAGACAAGAAGTACAAATATCCCTATCAAACCGGCCAGGAGGTGCAAATCCTGGATGCTGCTATTTACGAAGATCCTCATTCGGCACTGGGAGGTGAAATGGAAATACAAAATGCATTAGAAGATTTAGAAGCACGTAAACATTTCGTTGGTGCATTATATGATTTATCGGCACCTTCAGAAGCTTTAAAGGTTAATCCGGCCAATGAATGGAATACGTATCGTATAAAGATTGATTATCGCAGCAATATTGGTGAGGTTGTCCTCAATGGGGAACTTATCAATTCTTTTCCTCTTCGGGGTCCGGAATGGGAGGCCCTGGTTAAAGAAAGTAAATTCGGCAGATCGGATGACAAGGAGTCAGAATATCTTGGGGAAGCCCGCTGGAGTGGATTTGGAAAATTCTCCAAGGGAAGTATTTGTTTTCAGGACCACCCCGGAATGGTTTCCTTCAGAAATATTAAGATCCGCGAACTGAACTAAATTTGAATTCAGAATCGATTCAAAAACGGCATATAAATGAGCTGTCACAGAGGAGTATTACTTTTAATAACCATCGCTTTCCTCTTTACCTTTTCTGGCTGTACTGATGGTGAGAAAAATCCAAAAGTAACGATAGCTGCCGCTGCCAATATGCAGTATGCCATGAGGGCAATAGTTAAACAGTTTGAAAATGAATCGGGGATCAAATGCGATTTAATAATAGGCTCTTCCGGCAAATTAACTGCACAAATAACCGAAGGTGCACCGTATGACATTTTTGTGTCTGCGGATATGAAGTACCCTTTAGCACTTTCCAGTGCTGGTTTAGCGCATGAACCCCCTCAAAGTTATGGCTATGGGCAGTTGGTGCTCTGGACAACCATTGAAGGATTGCAACCTTCAATTGCCCTGTTAAAAGAAAACTCAATTCACCATATTGCACTGGCAAATCCACAAATTGCACCTTACGGTAAGGCCGCCATTGAAGTATTAGACCATTATGACTTATATGATAGCCTGGACCATAAATTAGTATATGGGGAAAGCGTTTCACAGACCAATCAATTTATTTCATCCAAATCGGCAGAACTTGGTTTTACGGCAGCGGCCGTAGTTTTATCTCCCGAGTTAAAAGATAAAGGCAGTTGGATACCACTCGATAGTGCCTCCTACAAACCAATACAACAGGGAGCGGTGCTAATAAAAAGAGATCAGACCCATTTAGCCGATATAAAAGAATTCTATGCATATTTGTTTTCCCAGGAGGCTAAATTGCTATTGAAAAACTATGGATATTTAACAAATGAATAGTCTAAAAGGACATATAGCTGAAATCACAGTTAACGGAAGCATGTCTTTGGTGACACTGACATTAGGGGAGGCAATAACTCTTAAAAGTATCGTTATAGACACTCCTCAAACGGCACCTTATCTTCAGGAAGGGGTAGAACTAAATTTGCTCTTTAAAGAAACCGAAGTGGTTATTGCTAATGATGATATTCCTGGTATCAGCATGCAGAATCAAATTCCGGCAACCATCAGTAATATAGAAATGGGAGTATTGCTGAGCAGGTTGGTACTGCAATCTGCAGCAGGAATAATAGTTGCTGTAGCGGCTGCAGAAGCCATCCGTAAAATGCAATTGAAGGAAGGGGACAAGGTAATAGCATTGATAAAACTTAATGAAATAATACTATCGGAATGTTAGACTGGTCTCCTTTAATCCTGACATTTAAACTGGCGGTGGTAACCACCATATTTTTGTTGTTGCTGGGAATTCCACTGGCTTATTGGTTAAGTAAATCCAAATCTCGTATCAAGCCGGTAGTAGAGACCCTGGTGAGTATGCCTTTGGTACTTCCGCCCACGGTGTTGGGATTTTACTTTTTGGTAGCCTTTAGCCCCGGTAATGCATTTGGTGCATGGCTAGATAGTTGGTTAGGCGTAAAATTATTATTCTCATTTCCCGGACTGGTAATAGCCTCGGTTTTTTACAGCCTGCCTTTTATGGTGCATCCTATACAAGCCGGACTGTCTGGGTTACCAACTTCGCTGACAGAGGCTGCATTTGTTTTGGGAAAATCTAAACTCAGTACGCTGTTTAAAGTTCAACTCCCCAATATTAAAGCCTCTTTGCTAACAGGGATTGTCCTTTCCTTTGCACATACCATTGGAGAGTTTGGGGTAGTTCTTATGATAGGGGGCAATATCCCCGGAGAGACCAGGGTAGCTTCAATTGCTATATATGATGAGGTGGAAGCTCTGAATTATGGAGCTGCCAATTTTTACTCTTTGGTACTATTTGGCATAACTTTTTGCATACTGCTTGGGGTATATCTGGTGAATGGGAAGTATATCAAAAGATTTTGGAAATGATCGAGTTAGATATTGGGAAAAAATTACGGGCAGCAGAGGGCATAATGCACCTTAAGCTTAATACTGTCATTGAAAAAGGACAATTGATTACCCTTTATGGCGAATCAGGAGCAGGTAAGACTTCAACCTTAAGAATGTTAGCCGGACTTATGAAGCCGGATAGTGGTAAAATAATTGTGAATGGAAGAACCTGGTTCGACGCTGAAAATAAAATAAGCCTGAGTCCACAAAAGCGGAAAATTGGCTATGTTTTCCAGGACTATGCTTTATTCCCGAATATGACGGTTCGCGAAAATCTGGAGTTCGCCTTGCCGAAAGGGGAGTCTGACCATATTATTGCGGAACTGATCAATATCATTGAATTAGAAGCATTACAAGATATAAAACCAGACAAGCTTTCTGGTGGTCAAAAACAAAGAGTCGCATTGGCAAGGGCATTGGTACAGCAACCGGAAATTCTCCTACTCGATGAACCTTTGGCCGCACTGGATAACAAAATAAGGCTAAAGCTGCAAGATTATATTCTTGATGCACATCGGCACCTAAACCTTACCACAATACTTATTAGTCATGATATTGGTGAAATTATCAAGCTTTCTTCCAAACTTTATATTTTGGAAAATGGGAAAATAATCCAACAAGGGCACCCGGAAGAAGTATTTATGAACAGGAGGATAAGTGGCAAATTTAAATTTACAGGCGAAGTACTGAAAATAGAGCAGGAAGAAGTGGTGTATATTGTAACGGTACTTATACAATCTGATCTGGTCAAGGTCATAGTTCAGGAACCGGAAATTAGAAATTTAAAGATAGGTGATAAGGTAGTGGTGGCCTCTAAAGCTTTCAATCCTATTCTTTATAAGGTTGAAACTACAATGGATTAACAGTATTTTTCCTATATTTAAGTACCATGTTGCAATAGAAGCGCGCAAATGGAAAAGATAAATTTATATCCTTACCGAGAGGAGTGTAAAGAGGTGAACAGGCAAATGGAGTTAACAATATGTGGGAAAAAAAATTGGCAATTTATGATGCACTGGTCGCCAAATGTCCCAGATTTGAGCGAAAGGGTAAAACCATGCCCTATACCTCTGCTAATGGATATATGTTTTCATTATTGAATAAAAATGGTGGATTGGGGATTAGGTTTTCAAAAGAGGTACAAGAGAAATACCTAAAAGCCTTTAATACTACTTTATATACATCTTATGGTGCTACAATGAGAGGATATATACTTATCCCTGAAGAAATGTTGGAAGACCTGGATACTCTTGCCAAGTACCTCAATGAAAGTTATGAATACGTACTAAGTCTGGAACCTAAATAAACATGTTAAAACCATTATTATACCTAATGGTCCTGCTGATCGCCGGAGGTATCCAGGCCCAGGAAACGCCATTAAGACTGGGAGTCGCTGGCCTTACACATTCACACGTACATTGGATACTTGGGAGAAAGGATCATACAGACGTTAAACTGGTAGGCATTGTTGAACCCAATAGGGAATTGGCGTTGCGCTATTCTAAGCAGCATGGATTTTCAATGGATATTGTCTTTGATAATCTTGATGATTTAATCACCAATACCCAGCCCCAGGCAGTCGCGGCATTTGGTTCTATATTTCAGCATTTAGAGGTGGTGGAGACATGCGCTCCAAAAGGTATACATGTGATGGTTGAAAAACCATTGGCAGTGAATCTTGAGCATGCACAAAAAATGGAGTTACTAGCCAAGAAGCATAATATTGTATTGCTAACCAATTATGAGACCAGCTGGTATCCCACCAATAAAAGAGCCTATGATTTGCTGCATGACGGCAAAGTGGGGGAGTTGCGCAAGGTGGTGATCAGAGACGGACATAAGGGTCCTAAGAAGATAGGGGTCAATAAAGAGTTTTTGGAGTGGCTTACAGATCCTGTGCTTAATGGAGGAGGTGCGCTAATGGATTTTGGATGTTATGGAGCCAATTTAATGACATGGTTGCAACGGGGTGAGAAACCGCAAAGTGTAACCGCAATTACCCAGCAATTGCAGGCTGAAAACAATCCCAATGTTGATGATGATGCTACAATTATATTAAAGTATGCTAAGGCAAACGCCACTATTCAGGCTTCCTGGAACTGGCCCATAGGCAGGAAAGATATGGAGGTCTATGGTGAATATGGTGCCATCTTTGCAGATGATCGCAATAACTTAAGAATCCGGATCTCTGAAGGATACGACGGGTTTGATGAAGAAACTATATCGCTGGAAGAAAGGCCGGCTCCATATGATGATCCTTTTTCATTACTGGCTGCAGTAATTAATAAGGAGATTGTCCTGACTCCCTTTAGTCCTTATACTTTGGAAAATAACATGATAGTTATGGAAATTCTTCAAGCCGCCTCTGAAAGTTCAAAAACAGCGAAGACTGTTTTTATAAGGCGTTGACTATTATAGGTTTAAACTGCCTATTTTGGTTTCAATTATTTTACCTGCCCGCTATAGGTTTTCCAGTCTTTTTCTTTATAGATATCATCGCCAAAATATTTAGCAATGTTAAGAAAGGGTTTGGGCTTTTGATAACCTGGTACCGGAGAGAGCATATTGAGTTTTTCATCCAAAAATACTACGGTAGGATAGCTTAGACGCCCTTGAAGTAGGGCAGCTGCCAATTCATGATAGCCTCTTTTCCCTGCAGCCACATATTTATAGGTCTTTCCTTTAAATTCTATAGGCTCTTTGCCTTCTCCGTCCATCTTTACCATATAGAAATTGTCTGTCATATATTTGGCAACAGTGGCGTTCTGAAAAGTGTCTTTATCCATTTTTTTGCACCAACCACACCAATCTGTATAGACGTCTACAAATATCTTCTTCGGTTTTTTGTCGTTTGCGGCTAAAACAGCGGCTTCATCCCAGCTAAGCCATGTCACTTCCTGGGCGTTGACCGTGAAGGAGATAAGGCCAAAAACCAACAGAAGCACAAATTTTGATAATGATGGGGTGAAAGTTTTCATTGTATCTTTTTGAGGCATTAGTCCAAATACTGTACCAAAACTAACGAAAAATCAGGTAGAATATTTTGATCAGCCCATTATAACAAGAAAAAGCGCATAGGCAATATCACCCTAAATAATGGAAGATCTTAGTAACCAAACCATAATAATAAGGTAGATTTTTGAATTTTATCGCGATTATTTAACCAGGAGCTTTTTATTATTCTGCTCAAAAAGGTCTTTTGCATCTACTTGATTTTTGATCAGATCATCAAAAGTCTCTCGCTTGCGAATAAGTACGGCCTTCCCGTTATGCCAAAGTACTTCTGCCGGACGATATCTGGAATTGTAATTACTAGCCATAGTAAAGCAATAGGCCCCGGCATTTTTAAAACACAAGATATCTCCTTCACTAATTTCATTGATCCTTCTGTTATTGCCAAAGGTGTCTGTCTCACAGATATACCCCACTACACTATAGTAGCGTTCCCTGCCTTTTGGATTAGATATGTTTGTAATCTGATGAGCAGCACCATATAACATTGGCCTGATCAAATGATTAAAACCAGAGTCTACACTTGCAAAAACTGTTGAGGTAGTCTGCTTGACTACATTTACCCTGGCCAGAAAATAGCCGGCTTCGCTTACCAGGAATTTTCCAGGTTCAAAAGCCAGTGTAAGCTCTTTGCCGTATTCTTTGCAGAACTCATTGAAACGCCCACTAAGCTTTTGCCCTAGTTCTTCAATATTGGTCTGGATATCTCCTTCTTTATAGGGAACCTTAAACCCACTGCCAAAATCTATAAAATCCAAATCTTTAAAGTTTTTGGCCGTTTCAAATAAGATTTCGGAGGCGTATAGGAAGACATCAATATCAAGGATATCGCTTCCGGTATGCATATGAATCCCGTTAATATGCATTTTGGTAAGATCTACAATCCTCAATAAATGTGGAATCTGATGAATGCTAATGCCGAATTTTGAATCTATATGCCCTACGGAAATATTAGAATTTCCGCCTGCCATTACATGTGGATTAATACGGATACAAACAGGAATATCCGGATGCTTGCTTCCAAATTGCTCCAATATTGAGAGGTTGTCAATGTTTATTCTTACTCCCAGCGCAGCTGCTTCCTCTATCTCTTCCAAAGAAACTCCGTTGGGAGTAAAAATAATATCCTCCGGCTTAAAACCCGCTAAAAGGCCAAGTTGTACTTCCTGAATAGATACCGTATCCAGTCCGCTGCCCAGACTATTCATTAGCCGCAGTATGGTAATATTGGACAATGCCTTTGCAGCATAATTTAATTTTAACTTTTGAACACTGCCAAAGGCATTAGTAAGACGATTGAACTGAGAAATAATTTTTTCTGAGTCGTATACGTAAACAGGATCGCCAAACTTCTTAGCAATATTTAATAAATTTGAGGGTTTCATTTGCTTCTGCTTTATTACAAAGCTAGGCCACCAGAAGGTGTTGAACAAAAAAAAATCAACATATATTAAAAAATACAACATTTTGTTATATTTATAACAAATCTTATTTTATGTATGGTTTGCGACAGTCTGATGCGCTTTGTATTTTTAAAGAAAATAAGCTGATGAAATTACCAATGTTTCCTTTGCAGTCTGTATTCTTCCCTGGGGAGAAGGTACCCTTGCATATTTTTGAAGATCGTTATAAGGATTTAATCAATGATTGTCGGTCAGAAGCTATAACTTTTGGGATTCCGGTATATATAAATGATAGTATAGCATATGGGACCGAGGTACAGCTTATGGAGGTCGTAACCACCTATGAGAGTGGGGCAATGGATGTTGTCTGTGTTGCGAGACAAGCATTTAAAGTACTCACCTTCGACAATGAGATGGACGGTAAACGCTATGCGGGCGGCGTAGTGCAGTTTCTGGATAATGTAAATGATGGTGAAAAGGAATTGAAACTCAAAGTGCTCGATAAGATTGAAGAACTTTATAACCTCATGGATGTGCCTTTTACTGCTATGCCAATAGATCATTTTAATAGTTATGCCCTTGCACATAAAATGGGACTTTCATTTGAACAGGAATACGAACTACTGCAACTTCCTAGAGAAAGTGAGCGACTTAGTTACATAAAAGCGCATTTAATTGGTACTATTCAGGTGCTGAAGGAAGTAAACAGAACCAAGGAAATCATTGATATGAATGGACATTTCAGAAATTTTGACCCCCTTGATTTTAAAGATTTCAAAGTGTAAATAGCTTATTGACAAAAACCCTGAAAGTATAGTTGATTAAAAAACGCTGAACTCTGAATTGGTATATATTACAATTTAGATTTTTTTTATATGGGGGTAGTAAATCATTAGTGTAAATGCCTGCGGTTTCCTATTTTTGCAATCGAACCTAAGAACTATTTTTTATGAATCTTCACGAGTATCAGGGAAAGGAAATATTGGCCAGTTTTGGTGTGCGTGTGCAAAGAGGAGTTGTTGCACATAATGCCCAGGAAGCTGTTGAGGCGGCTAAGCAACTCACACGGGAGACCGGAACATCATGGCATGTAATCAAAGCCCAGGTTCATGCAGGCGGCAGAGGAAAAGGCGGCGGTGTTAAACTTGCTAAAAATCTTGGAGAGGTTGAAGAGATTGCCGGAAATATCATAGGCATGCGTCTTATTACCCCCCAAACTTCTGCTGAAGGAAAGAAGGTACACCAGGTATTGGTAGCTGAAGATGTGTATTATCCGGGAGAAAGCGAAACCAATGAATTTTACATGTCGGTATTACTCAATAGGGCAACGGCAAGAAATATGATCATGTATTCCACAGAAGGGGGAATGGATATCGAGAAGGTAGCTGAAGAGACCCCGGAACTGATATTTACCGAAGAAATAGATCCAGCCACTGGGCTATTGCCTTTTCAGGCCAGAAAGGTAGCCTTCAATCTTGGTCTTTCGGGAACAGCTTTTAAAGAAATGACAAGATTCGTAAGTTCTTTATACAAAGCATTTGTAGAAAGTGATGCCAGTCTTTTTGAGATAAATCCGGTATTGAAGACTTCAGATGATAAGATTATGGCAGTAGATGCTAAAGTAGCCATAGATGATAATGCGCTATACAGAAGAAAACAATACGCAGAAATGCGGGATCTAAGAGAAGAAAATCCTATTGAGGTAGAGGCGAGATCGGTAGGGCTAAATTATGTTGACCTGGATGGTAACGTTGGTTGCATGGTCAACGGTGCTGGCCTGGCCATGGCAACTATGGATCTTATAAAAATGGCAGGAGGGGAACCCGCAAATTTCCTTGATGTAGGCGGAACCGCAGATGCTAAAAGAGTGGAAGAGGCGTTTAGGATCATTCTTAAAGATCCGGCAGTAAAGGCCATTCTGATCAACATATTCGGGGGAATAGTCAGATGCGACAGGGTAGCCCAGGGAGTAGTAGATGCATACAAGAATATGGGAGATGCCATAAAAGTACCTATCATTGTTAGGTTACAGGGAACCAACGCTGAATTGGCCAAAGAGATTATAGATAATTCCGGACTGGCCGTTCATTCTGCTGTACAATTTCAGGAAGCCGCGGATAAAGTTAAGGAGGTACTTAGTTAGGAAGACAAACAATATCCATCATAAGAAAACAGCGCTTTATAGCGCTGTTTTTTTTGCTTTTTACTGCACTTTTTATAAGTAATCCTGCGTTTTAAAATAATATTCTGATAAATTATTATAACATTAACACCGTAAGTAGTTAATTATTAGTTAAACGAAATAAATAGGGTAACATTCGTAATAAATGATCGTCTATTTGTATAATTCATCAATTAATTAACATTTTAAATCATCATCATCATGAAAAAACTCAGTTACATTATGGCGGCAGTATTAGTATTGTCGTTAAGCAGCCTAACGGCGGCTGAAGTCGTAAAGCCGAAACCAGCAAAAAGTTTAGCTTATCAAATCAAAGACCTTATTGGTAATGACGCAATACAGGTTGAGAATCAGGATTTAAAGGGAAGAGTTTTGTTCACTTTAAACGAGGACAGGGAAATTGTCGTTCTGGATGTCCAGGCCGATACAGAACAAATGGAGAAATTGATTAAAAACAGACTCAACTACAAAAAAGTGGATGTTAGCAATTTTAAAGAAGGGAAAAAATACGTAATTCCTGTACTGGTTACCTCTTAAGTTTATAATTCAGGAAACACCTAACCGTGTTTCCTGAATATTTTCTATATCATATCATATTTAAATAAAAAAAATGAATTGTGTAAGAGTTGCCAGACCTGCTGATTTACAATCACTAAAAGAAAGGGGGTATTGATTAAAATTATGTTAAAATTAATTTTCAATGTAACATATTTAAATTCAGGTCGTCTTTTATACATATTCATCAATTAATCATTCAATCATTAAACAAACAAATCATGAGAAAATTCAGTTTATTATTCGCAGCAATGTTACTTTCAGCAGGAACTCTTTTAGCAAATGCTGACAAACCCAAAAACCCAAGCAATGACCTATCTGCCCAAATAGGGGAATTATTAGAAAACAATTCTTTTATCGTTGATAACGATTTAACGGCAGAAGTTAAGTTTACAGTAAATGGAGATCGGGAAATTGTAGTGCTTTCAGTAGATACTGACAACGCTAATTTGGAAAGTTTTGTTAAAAGCAGATTAAACTATGAGAAAGTAGAATTACAGGAATACAGAGAAGGTAAGACCTATACTGTTCCGGTAAGAATAACAGAATAAGAAACAACTGTTAGATCATTAAAATCCTGACTATAAGAATAGTCAGGATTTTTTTTTGTTTTTATATTTCACGTTTCCCAAAATGGGTTTTTGCCTGCTTTTATTCTCTGAACGTGGTTTTGACCGTGCTGTTTTTGTTTTAAACAAAACATCTCCTGGGTTTCTGGGATGTTCTTTGGTGCCTCTTAAATGAATCACCAAACCATTGAGAAAGTTTCTTAAAACCTGATCTCCACAGGCTCTGTATTTCGGGTGATTTTCGCTCCTGCAAAATGCTCCAATCTCGCTTTTAGAGATTCGGAAATCTACCAATTTTAGAATTTCTACAATCTCATCATCTCTCAGTTTCAGGGCAACCCTCAATTTCTTTAGAATATCATTATTGGTCATCGTAGATCTTTTGTGCAAGTTATTATAAAAATTTCAGGAGCACTGAAGAATGTTGGTTTTACTAAAAAAGTATACGAAACCCCATATTTTGTAGTTATATTAGGGTATAACTGCTTGCCAACCAATGTCCTAAACTATGAATTCCTTAAAGGAGAAGTTAAGTATCTTGTCTGAAATGATCGCCTTTGCAAGGACCGATCACGAAATAAAGGACGCCGAATACGATTTTCTATTGGGGGTAGCTGCGTTACTTGGTGTGGATAAAGCCGCATTTGACACCCTTCTGGATACTAAAGTGGAAAAAATTATGCCGAAAACCCAGGCAGAAAGAATACTGCAATTTCACAGACTGGTACTGTTGATGAATGTTGACCAGGAACAACATCAATTAGAAATTGGCAAATTGCATAACGTAGGCCTGGGAATGGGATTGCCTCCATCCGCTATTGAGCAGGTTTTAACTGTAATGCACAGATATCCAAATAAAGTGGTGCCTCCTGATGTGCTTATCAATATTTTTAAGGCACATTATAACTGAAGTAAGTACTAAGATGGCCAGCTAAACTTCAGGCCTGGTAACCGATTATTCCTTTTCTGCATTTCACTTCTCTACAATTTTATCGCATTTACGCCATTATGGCACTATTACACCTAGGTTTAGCGACAAAAAGGCAGTAAAATGATTATGGTATATCCTTTGACCTATACTTATCGAACGAAAAAAATCAGTTAAACATAACGGTCTTAGGATCTGTTTTAAAAAGAAAAGATATGAGTATTATTAGAAGAAGCAATTTGGTTTTTCCTTCTTTGATGGATGAAATATTTAAGCCCGATTGGTTTGGGGGTATGGAGAATTCTGGCGGAACACTACCAGCTGTGAACATCAAGGAAAATGAAAAAGATTATGAACTGGAACTTGCAGTGCCTGGAATGAAAAAAGATGATTTTAATGTTGAGGTAGACAATAACATCATGACTATCTCAGCCGAGGCAGAAACAGAAAGCAAGGTTGAAGAGGAAAATTACACCCGCAGAGAATTTTCACGCACATCATTTAAAAGGTCATTTACTCTTCCAGAGACAATTGATGAAGATAAGATAGACGCTTCCTATGTGGACGGAATTTTAAAGTTTACATTACCTAAAAAAGATGAGGCACTTCCCAAGCCTAAAAGAATGATTTCAATTGGGAAATAAAAAATAACATTGTGTACTACCCATTCGGGTTTGCACATTAGTTGGTTTGTTTGGTTAGTTAGTTGGAGAGCGCTTCATCTCATTATAGATGCGGCGCTCTTTTTTTATAATATGAGTTAGTTAGAAATGAGTACTGAAGAATTATTGTCTTTAAAATATATCTTCGCCTCAGAATACAACAAGCCGTAAACTCATTTCTGTTTTAGAAAAGCGGTATTAAAACCCATAATTCAGATATAGATTTAGACCATAACTCTATTGTGAAATAGGTAAATAGGGGAGACCTTTGATAAGGATTATTTCCAAATTATTATTGATGAAATATCAGCATTATTTTCCTTCATAGTATGGCAAATATAACACCTTATTTCAACCGGCAATTAAGACCTGATCTCCTAATTTTGATACTGGAAAAATCAGGTGATTTCAGAGGCGGAATCCACAGTTTCTCATAAGAACATTCTGCAGGTGATAAAAGTTCAAAATAGTAACGAATTGAGGCTGAAATCGATAAAAATTAGGTTTTAGACTTGTCTAAAAAAAGTATATAACTATTTTAAATTCAGATATATAATTTATATTACTTAGATATATAGTTTATATTTTGGTGTATTTCACTAAACTTCCGTAAATTTAAGTAATTACTGCTGTTTTTGAAGTGTTTTTATCTCATCTCTCAGCTTGGCGGCCTGCATAAAATCGAGTTCTTTTGCTGCCTTTTCCATGGCCTTTCTTTTGTCTCTAATGAGTTGCTCTTTTTGGGCCTTGGTCAGATAATTAATGTCTGGTTCAGCTGCCCGTATTTCCTCCTTTTCAAAATGAAAAGTAGAGACCGAATTTTTTGCAAGGGCATTGTCCAAACTCTTATTTAATGCTTTAGGAGTTATGTTGTTTTCCAGATTGTAATTTATTTGTTTCTCTCTCCTGTAATTAGTCTCGTCAATTGTTTTTTGCATACTGACGGTAATCTTGTCGGCATACATTATTGACTTTCCATTGAGATGTCTGGCAGCTCTTCCAACAGTTTGTGTAAGTGATCTGTTGCTTCTTAAAAATCCTTCTTTATCTGCATCCAGAATTGCTACAAGAGATACCTCCGGTAAATCAAGACCTTCTCTGAGTAGATTAACACCGATAAGAACATCAAAGATGCCTTTTCTGAGGTCTTGCATAATTTCAACACGCTCCAGAGTATCCACATCACTATGTATGTACCTGCACCTAATTTGGATTCTTGCGAGATATTTGGCAAGTTCTTCTGCCATCCTTTTGGTAAGGGTGGTAACAAGGGTACGCTCATCCTTTTCTACTCTTTGTTGAATTTCTTCTACCAGGTCGTCAATTTGATTCTGACTAGGTCTTACTTCAATAACCGGATCTAATAACCCCGTTGGCCGTATTACCTGTTCAACATAAACGCCCTGACTATGTTGAAGTTCATAATCCGCTGGTGTAGCACTTACATAGATAACCTGATTTTGCAAAGCTTCAAATTCCTCAAATTTCAAAGGCCGATTATCCATTGCAGCTGGCAATCGAAAGCCATAATCTACCAGATTTTCCTTTCGGGAACGGTCACCTCCGTACATTGCATGTACCTGGGGAATGGTGACATGACTTTCGTCTACTATCATCAGATAATCATCCGGAAAGTAGTCTAATAAACAAAAAGGCCTGGTTCCTGGTTCCCGGCCATCCAGATATCTGGAATAATTCTCAATTCCGGAACAATACCCTAATTCACGTATCATTTCGAGATCGAAATTGGTACGTTCTTCCAGTCGTTTAGCTTCCAATGGTTTCCCAATTTCCTTAAAATAACTCAATTGCTTAACCAGATCTTCCTGAATAAGATGAATGGCATTTTGTAGAATATCCGGTGAAGTAACAAACATATTAGCCGGATAAATATTCAGGTTCTCATAGACTTCTATTAATTTATTCTTAAATGGATCAAAGGCCTCAATTTCTTCAATTTCGTCTCCAAAAAAATGAATTCTGAAAGCGTGATCCGCATAACTTGGAAAAACATCAACGACATCTCCTTTAACCCTGAAATTGCCATTTCTGAAATCGGCCGTCGTTCTGGAATAAAGACTTTGAACCAGCTGATGTAAAAATTTTGTCCGTGAAATTACCTGGTCTTTATGTACAGAGATGACGTTCTTCTGAAATTCTACCGGGTTACCTATTCCATATAGGCAGGAAACGGAGGCCACTACCAGTACATCTCTTCTTCCCGAGAGTAGGGATGAAGTGGCACTAAGGCGTAATTTCTCAATATCTTCATTTATAGACAAGTCTTTCTCTATATAAAGTCCACTCGTTGGGATATATGCCTCTGGCTGGTAGTAGTCATAATAGGATACAAAGTATTCCACTGCATTTTCCGGAAAGAATTGCTTGAACTCGGAATAAAGTTGCGCTGCCAGCGTTTTATTATGCGCCAATACCAGTGTGGGTCGCTGTACTTCTTCAATCACATTTGCTACTGTAAATGTTTTCCCCGAACCTGTTACACCTAAAAGGGTCTGATACCTTTCATTAGACTCTATTCCTTCTGTTAATTGCTGTATGGCCTGCGGCTGATCGCCTGTGGGTTTAAAATCCGAAACAACTTTAAATTTCATTTTTTAAAAATACAAAAGGCAGATGGTTTCAGGCAAAAGATTAACTGCTAATATTTGCACTTAACGTTTTAATGCAAAATGGCCATTAATCTCCGGGCCGTTGGTTACAAATGCTTTGAACCAATAATCTGAAGAGGGTAAAGCAGTGCCTTTATACCTGCCATCCCAACCCGGATCATCTGGTCGGAATTGGGCAAGAAGGCTGCCGTATCGGTCAAAAATTAAGATAGATGCAAGTCGTATCTGAAAATTTTCTTCAGGGGGGATAAATTGCCAGTAATCATTTATACCATCGCCATTTGGCGTAAAGAACCTTGGGAAATCATCTGTTGTCAGGTCCCTGTCAACGGCCCGTTTAGTAGTACCGCAGCCATTTTTATCACGTACATAGGCAGTATGGAGCCCGGATGGTACATTCAGGAAAACCGGACTTTGCTGATAAGGGCCGTCGGCGTTATCTAGTGCGTATTCATAATCTCCCATCCCACTGGCATTAATGGTAATTTCCTTTCCGCCTGATGTATCTACAATATCAATAGTATTTATTGTAGCTATTTCCGATACCACTACTTCAAATAACTTAGAGTTGGCACATTCTATCCTTATACCAGAGACAACAATAGAGTTATATAGTTCATAGCGATACCTCCCGGGTTCGGTCAGGGGAAGTTCACGCTGCTCTGAAAGCAAGGTTTCCGGACTACCCAAATTGGTTTTGTACCATCTGAAACCTTCGGCGGTATCCTGGCTCGAGATAACAAATGGCAGTTCATCACTACAGATGCCAACGATATCCGGGAATTCAATATCGGGCCTGAGTGAGATTAATTCCCCGCTAACTTCATCAATGAAGGGTTCGCAATAATCCATGGCCGGACCAGTAAAAAAACTTTCTTCCACGCATCCCGCACTTATACCATTTTCATTATAGGGGGTAATTTGAACATAAATTTCCGCAAATTGAGGCAGGTCCGCATCCGGTTCATAAAGCAACACATTGCCTACATCCAGATTGTTAAGAATATCAGTGCCTCCGGGGGTGGTGCCTATAGAAATATTGTACCCCGTTGCAGATGGGGCATAAGCCCAACTTAAGTCGGTTACAATAGTTACATTGGAAGCGTTATTATCCGGACCGGTTAATAACGTGCATGGAGGCGGTACGATAACGTCTTCGGTGTTAAATACGATACCGGTACAAACAATGGGCGGCCCATCAAAAGGAATTAAACTGAGGCTAACAAAGATCTGAGTATCATCTGGCAATCCCAGCGGGGCGGTATAAAAATTGTTCTGTCCGGTAGGATGGCTATTCAGGATGTCTGTTCCTCCCACTGAGGTTCCCAGGGAGATGACATAACCATTTATACCATTCACAGCTGGCCAGCTAATGGTAGCGTCAATAGGAATGTCTATTGCCCCATCTAACGGAAAATCTATAACGGGACAAGTCTGACTTATAGACAACTGTCCGCTCATTATAAAGAGCAATATAATAAATGGTCTTGCTTTTATCCGCATTTTGCTTGCTGTTCAGTGTACAGATCTGCCTCCATCCAAAACTATCTTTTCAATAAAAAATAACCACGAACGATATTCTGATAATTATCTTCAGCCTTAAACCAATAGACCGCAGAAGGCAGGGGTCTTCCGTTAAAACTGCCGTCCCATCCATTGGAAGAACGCGTTATTTGTGTCAGCAATACTCCGTACCTGTCAAATACCTGGAGGTATTCTAACTGTTTTACTCTTCCTTCCTTTGACGGCCGTATCTGCCAAAAGTCATTAATTCCATCACCATTTGGCGTAAAAAACTTTGGAAAATCGCTCTGACTCAACTCTGCTTCCACCAATCCCCTGCTTACCCCGCATCCGTTCTTATCTCTGACAAATACATCATGGGCACCAGACGAGACCTGAGTAAATACATTACCATCCTGATAGGGACCATCAATATCATCCAGAGCAAATTCATAATCTCCAATTCCTTCTGCAAGAACTTCAACCTGTAGTCCGTCTGCATTTCTAAGGACATTGATCTCTCTTATCTGCGGGACATCAGAAAAAACCACGGAGAAATCAACCACGCTAGTGCATTCTATGCTATTACCAAGTTCTTCTATAATGTTATAGGCTTCGTATCTATAGCTACCAAGAGAAGATATGGATACGGTCCTGTTTGTTGATAACAGGGTTTCGGACCCATCCTCATTGACACTGAACCAGCGAAATCCGTGGGCCTGATCATTACTTTCTACTGTTGCGGGAATATTATTTTGGCAAAGTCCTACCACATTAGGAAAATCTACTACAGGGCGCAAATTGATAGACTGACCGCTTACAGGATCAATGAATGGCCCGCAATTAAAAACAGCAGCGCCTGTATTAAAACTTTCTTCAGTGCATCCTGCCGCATCCCCATTTTCATTATAGGGCTGTATCCTCACGTATATAGTTTCGTCCTGTGGCAGGTTCTCAGAAAGATTATGACTTAAGGTATTACCCACATCCAAATCGTCAATAATATCCGATGCCCCAGCGGAGCTGCCCACAGTTAATCTATAACCAGTGGCCTTAGAAGCGTAATTCCAGACAATTTCTGTTGTTACCCGAACCCCTGATTCCCCATTAAGAGGGAGGCTTAAGTTGGTACATAAAGGAGGGGTAGTTACGTCCTCTGTGGTAAAAGATTCTATAGCGCAAATTTTAAGAGGCTGATCTGCAATAAACAGCTCTATCCGTACGTAGATCAGTGTATTTTCGGGCAACCCAAGTTCAGGCGTATATGAATTAATTAGCCCTGCAGATCTTCTGGACAGGATGTCACCTCCACCTGGTGTTGTGCCTAGTGAAATCAGGTATCCAACAATTCCGTCCACAGCCGGCCAGGTTATGGTAGCATCTACCGGGATGCCTACAGAACCATTAGCGGGATATGAAAGTTTAGGACATGACTGAGCACTCACCCAAAGAGGCAATAGAAAAACGGCGATATAAATGAATTTCCTTAGCATTAGCGTTTTAGTGCAAAATGACCTCTAATCTCGTTATTCAAATTATCTCTTGCACTGTACCAATAATCTGAAGAGGGCAGCGGTTGCCCGTTAAAATTGCCATCCCATCCTAATGAAATTGGATCAAGTTGCACAAGAAGATTTCCAAACCTGTCAAAAATATGTATGACACTCACTGTATTGCCGCCGGCTAATGGCGGTGGAATAAACTGCCAATAATCATTGATTCCGTCCCCATTAGGGGTGAAAAACTTTGGAAATCCTTCTACAGTGATATCCTGTTCAATTTGTTGCTGAACTATGCCACAGCCATTTTTGTCCCTGACATAAACAGTATGGGATCCCGGTGTAATATTTGTAAAAACCCTGCTATCCTGGTACGGACCGTTGGTGTCATCCAGGGCATATTCATAATCTCCTATTCCACTTGCCAGAACTTCTACCCTGAGGCCGGTTGCTCCTTCAGTTATATTAATGTCAGTTATAGTTGCCACTTCTGAGGAAAGCACCTCAAATATTTTGGAAGTTGGGCATTCAATGGTGCCCCCCGTTTGAGCAACGGTATTATAGGCTTCATATCTGTATTCACCTGTCTCCATAATTGTTACATCGGCGGTGTCTGAAATTAATGTTTCATTGCCAAATTGATCTATTTTGAACCATCTGAAGCCGTCAGCAGTATCTGATGCTGAAGTAGTAAAAGGGGCTGAATTTTCACAAAAGGAAATAGTATCAGGAAAATTAATTTCAGGGTTCAATGTTGTTATTTCACCGGTAACTACGTCCAGATACGGACCACATCCCAGTAAAGTAGAGAACGATTCCTGTGCGCAACCGATAGCATCACCTGCATCATTAAATGGGATTATGGTGATAAAAAACGTTCTGTTGGGTTCAAAGTCTATGACCAGAGTAGAATTAGTTGGAAAAATACCGTTATCAACTACCTCAGCAGTAAAGGGAGTGTTACCTATAGTTACTCTATAGCCAGTTGCTCCTACAACAGGGGTCCATTCCAGGATGGGGGTCAGAGAAACATTTACTTCGCCATTGGCAGGTGAGACCATGGTAGCACAACTCGGAAGTGTTGCGACCACTCCAGTTGTAAAACTTTCCTCAGAGCAGGGCATTGCAGAACCATTTTCGTTATAGGGAACTACTCTTACAAAAATGGGAGTACTGGGGGGGAATTCTACCGGGGGGTTGTAAAACAAGGTATTGCCAAGATCCTGGTCGTTCAGTAGGTCTACCCCACCTGGTGTTGTCCCTATGGATAAACGGTAGCCGGTAGCTGTTGGAGCATAGTTCCACGCAATATTTGTTCCTGTATTGACATTGGTACCTCCATCAATCGGATTTCTAAGGACAGAGCATGAAGGAGCTGTAGTGACATCAACAGTTCTGAAAGATTCACTGGCGCAGGTTATATTGGGTTGATTAAAAAAGAATAATGTGATGGTAACAAAGATTTCTGTATTCTCCGGTAATCCCAGGGGAGGGATATAATTGTTGGCCCTTCCCAGTGATCGTTGATCAATAATATCAGTACCTCCCGGGGTAGTCCCGATAGAAATAATATAACCGGGGACACTTGGATCTGCCTCAGTCCATGATATGGTAGTATCAACCGGAACATCTACTGCTCCATTTACAGGGCTGGTAAGAACAGGGCAGTCTTGCCCAGCAGCCATCAAGGCCTGGAGTACGCAAACAAAAAAGAGTACCTTTTTTGGCATATTTCCAATATTTCCTTTTTCAATTAAGCAGGACTACCTTTTCAATGCAAAATGCCCTTTAAATTGCCGACCGTCCTTAAGGTTTATTTTGAACCAATAATCTGAGGCCGGTAGCATTTGCGCATTGGCATCCCCATTCCATCCCTGATCTTTGGGATTTATCTGAGTAACAAATGTGCCATATCTGTCATAGATAGAAATATAGGCATCGGTTGCCAATAAATTTTCTACCCCATCCAGTTGCCAAAAATCATTTACACCATCCCCGTTAGGTGTAAAGAATTTAGGATATCCCATTACTGCAATTTCCCTTTCACTGATACCACAACCATTATCATCTTTGACATAAATTGTCCAGGATCCAGGAGCTACGTCATCAAACAAATTGTTTTGTTGATATGTTATGCCATCAAGTGAATAAGAATAGGAACCCTCACCGCTTACTACTACCTGAACCGTATTTCTATTAGAAAAGTCTTTAATCTGAACCTCTTGAAAAACAGCCATATTAGATGGGAGAACGCTAAAAGCAACGCTATTATCGCATGCGTATTTTTTATCACCTATATAATAGTTATAGCGGGTCTCTAGTATATAATTCCCGACGGAGGAAATTAAGGTGCTCTGGCCCCCTGCAATAACATTTTCAGCTGAACCATCAACCTTTATCCACCGATAACTATCAAATCCTACAGGACCTTCAATGGCCAGCCCCGGACTATCTGTACACAACAAGTAAGATGCCTGCATCTCGGTAAAAGGGGTAGGGTTTACCACTAAACTTATTTCCTCCACTCCCAGGCATTGATTATCGCTGGCCAACCTGGCGAACAATGTTGTTGACTCCGAGTTTATTGAGCCGGTTAACAAGTTCTGCTCTAAAGACATATCGGTTAAAGAAGCATAAAAATCCACTTCTATATCTCCATAGGATTCGGCAATATCATCCAGATTAAATGTACTTCTAAGTACAGCATCTTCCGGTATCTCATCACAACTATAAACAGGGCCTAAGGCACTACTTACAATATCTACCGGGCTAACTTCGAGCTGAATCTCACCCTCATTGGTACACCCTAAACTATTAATGGCTTTGTAATAAATGGTTTGATTAAAAGGTTGGGTATTCTCAAATTGGTCTGTTCCTGTAATTGGTTGGTCAATAATTCTGTCGGCAATTGAATTATAGAATGTAAACTGCAGGTCGGGATCCTCATTTAACAACTCCAGATTAATTCGGGTAATACCATCCGTAGTATCAATAGCATCAATATCGCATTGTGCCAGATTCACAATGGCATCGGGTACTGGTAATACCCTGATTTGTGATTCTCCGATAATGGGACATTTAGCCGGATCATCAAAGGTAATCTCAAGTCTGTACCGTCCTGAATCACCTTCATTGGAAACAGGGATGTCATAAATATTATCCCCGGCAACATTTAATGGAAGGCCGTCTTTTTCCCAGGTATAAGTGGCATCCGGAAAGGCTTCTACTTCTAAAGTAAAAGGATCTCCCACACATAAATTGAGTGTACTGATCCCTGCTCCGTTTTCATCCGTAACCAGAGCCGTATTCCCAAAGAAAGATTGAATAAAAGGAGGAAGACCCTGGGTGGCCTTTTTTCCTTCTAAAAATACAGCGTTGTGCTTGTAGTCGGCCGCATCACCTACTTCATTAGGGTTATTGATAACACCCAAATAAGAAGTGCCCTCATTATAATTCTTTGCAATGGTCCTGTATATTTTACCATTTGAAGCTTGTTGCAATGCCCCCCTGAAGATAGGCCTGTTATCTAAGACCACCATCGAAGCATCAATATCACTTGCAGACAAATCATACTGCAGTAAGGAAGATGAATGCCCTCCGGTTCCCAGTAAATTATTGGAGGTATGCACATATAGAAATCTGCTATTTGGCGAAAATTCAACGCCATACGGATTAGTGTTTTCGTCTGTTATAACTATCTCTTGCTGATTGGTAACACGTCCGTTACTGTCATCAAAATCATAGATATACAGCCCATCCGTTACATTTGCGCTGACCAGTTTTTTACCATCGGAAGAGAGCTTCAAATATCCTCTCGGATCGGCTACTCTCAGGTCTGGTAATGTAGATTTTACCGCATTGTTTACAACTCCTGCCGGATTTACTTCAAAAGCATGATAGGTGGTTAGGATGCCATCATTACCATTGGCAGAAGCCAGGGTAATTATCCAAATAGATTGGTCAAAACACTCCTTGACTACAGCGGTTATTTTTTCTGAACAATTAGGTAGAAGGTTTATATTCTTTTCTGTAATTGCACCAAGGCCTTTGTTCAGGGAAATATCAACAACCGAATAGTTGAGGCCGTAATCAGGATCGGCTTCAAAAGTCTTGGTATCTACGGTAAAAATATAGAAGATTAAAGGGTCCTCTGGTTTTGGAACTATAAGGGCAGATTGGGTACTGGAAGGATCACCATACAGCCCTTCGCCATTCTCCATAATCTCATGGTTGCTGTTGTAAACTGTGAGTCCGTCTGTATAGAATAATAGATTTCCAAAAGTATCTGAAATTGTGGCACAACCCTCAAAAGTACTGAGTTTACCTTTTTTTAATGGGGCTACGGTACCGTTATTATTAAAACGGACACCAGCACCATTCCCAAAATACCAGTTGGATGTTTCGCCCTGGCCAAATAATAAGACAGGACAAAGGATACCAAAGAATAAAGCTGAGGCAATCTTTTTCATAGTGTTCCTTCAAACATCACAATATACTACAAATCTGGCTTTATGCATAAAGCCGCCGATAAATAGACCAAAATGAAGGAAGAAAGTCGCAATGGGAACTACCGAAGTCCCTTTCTTTACTGATTATACCATCTAATTGTTAAAATTCTCAACTAGCTAAAGCAGGGGGATGTTAAGGATAGAAAAAGGGCCCAAAAAACAATAAAAATGTGGTTTTAGAAGACCGGTATTCCCTATTACAGATCGCGCTTTTTCAACAAGGCATAGGAAGAATATATAAAAATAGCTGTCCAGGCCAGGACTATTAAAATTTCATACCAGTGTACAGCATAGTCGAATGAGAATTCTTCACCAATCTGATTGGCCACAGATTTAACGGCATTAAGCCTGCTAAAAGGTTCTTCTATCAATCTGGCCGTTGCTTCTAAGGGAAATGCTCCTTTGATCATTTTGGCAGTATCCCAGCTGACAAACTTCCACCCTAAAAGGCCAAAAATCAGTTGTTCCACAATTGCCCAAAGTATAAGAAACCCAAGCGCAAAGGCCGAACGTTTAACAAAAATTCCCAGGAACAGGCAAAAAGAGAAAAACCCAACCAGTTTCAGGAAAAAGGCAAGCAGATACTCCAGATCTGAAAAGATGATGGAAGCCTCGTTAAAATCGGAATATATAAGGCCCAGAATCATCGAAACACCAAACACAAAGACCGTGGAGATAAGAGCAAATGAAATTACCGTCAGGAATTTTGAAAGTATGAATTCTTTCTTGGACAATCCGTCTATCAGGTTTTGTTTTATTGTTTTGTTGCTGTATTCATTGGCCATCATAGAGACAATGACTATGGCAAGAAAAAGTTTGAAAATTGCAGTGACATAGGTATTAAAATGCCAGATATATGGAAAATTGAATATTCCCTGCTCGGCCAAATGAAACTGAATCGGACCAATATCAAACTTTATGGCGGCAACCAGGGCAATGGAGGTAAGGAGCACAAAATAGGAAATGATAAGGATCTTACTGGCCCTGTTGTTCCATAATTTAATAAATTCTATCTCGAGTAATCTTTTCATCGGTGTTTGTTTTGGCTAATTTTAGCTTGTGGCGGCAGTTGTGTTTGAGTTTTCAGTAAGTGTCAGGAATTGCTCTTCAAGACTTTCTTTACGTTTAACCAGATGAGAAAGCACAATACCAGAAGCAAAAAGTTGTTTGTTAAGTTCAATGGCATTCATTTCGCGCTCAAGAAAGGCTGTAATAAGGCCATTTTCCTGTTTTACTTCGCCAAAACTATCGTTCTGTTCTAAAAATTTAAGGAGTTGTTCACTGGAATCGGTCCTTAATTCAAAGAAGCCATGACTGGCTAACATCCCGTCTACACGGCCAGAATACAATTTCTCTCCTTTTCTAAGGATAACCACATGGCTGCACACTTTTTCTACTTCGTCCAATAAATGTGATGCAAGCAATATTGTTGTACCCTGAGCAGCAATTTTTTTGATAATCTGTCGTATCTGATGTATGCCCTGGGGGTCTAATCCGTTAGTGGGTTCATCAAGAATCAGAATTTCAGGATCATTAAGAAGGGCCGATGCAATGGCCAGCCTTTGCTTCATACCCAGAGAATAAGTGCGGAATTTACTGTCTTTACGTTCCAGCAAGCCTACCAATTCTAACTTCTGTTCTATTTTATCTTGCCCTACTTCTTTGATCTTGGAGACCAGTTTTAAATTCTGGAGAGCAGTCATATAGGGATAGAAATTAGGACGTTCTATTATGGCCCCCACCTTTTTCAGTGCATCGTGTGTTGAGGTATTTCCATCGAACCAGGAGAATCCTCCGGATGTAGCATTCACTACATTCAGGACAATACCAAGGGTGGTCGACTTACCGCTACCATTAGGGCCCAGTATACCATAGACATTTCCTTTTTCTATAGAAAAGGAAAGATCTTTTACTGCGGTAAGGTATCCGAATTTCTTTGTTAAGTTATTAACGGTTAGAATCGTTTCCAATATGGTGGTTGTTTTTGTGTTCTTTATATTAACTTGACGACAAAAGCGTTATTTTGTTACAAGATGTGCTAAAATAAGATTATCCTATGACTGACGAACGTCTAATGTGGAAGAAAAAACCGGCCTATCCCGTTAGTACAAAACTGGATGCCTATCTGGAGGAGTATAATCGAAAAATAGAGATTCCTATTTTCTATGATGACTTACTCAGGTTTGCTGGTTCGGTTGTGGTATATGACGCTGAAGGGGAGGATACCCTCTGGGTAAGAGTGTATTATTCTGACTCGGAAAGAAAAGAAATAGACCTGAGTTTAAAGCAGGTGTATTCTATATTACATTCTGATGGTAGTGATCGTATTTTCCAATATTTAAATATAGATGCGGTAGATTACTGCACTTTTGGGAACTCCAAACCCTTTAGAATTAAAGTGCGGAATATCCTGAATGATAATTTTACTTATTTCTATGTAAAAAAAACTGATGCTTCCAGAATTTATGGTCTGGAACTAGAACATATGTTATCTCCTTACAACCTCAACTTTCTGGTGTATAAAGACACGCTGATTGAGGAACATATAGCAGGGATACCTGGAGATGTATTTATTAAAGATATGTTGCCAAACTGTTCTGAATCAGAAAAATCTCAGCTTGCCAAAGAGTTCGTTAAATTTAATGAACGCTGTATGATTCGACTTTTGGGAGATATGCGCTCCTATAATTACGTTATTGTACCGGTACACGATTTTGATCATGTGGTCTATAGAATAAGGGCAATAGATTTTGATCAGCAGTGTTTTGAAGGGAAACTAAAGGTGTACCGTCCACAGTTCTTCAAAGAAAACTATATAATGGTAGAATTGGTCAGAGGTAAACTACAGCATAAATCGGTAGACCAGTATAAAATTGAAGAACGTTCTATAGTTGCAAAGAGAATCATTAGCTCGGGAAACCGAATCAACAGACTGGTGAATATCTGTAAATCTGATGATATTTCACTGGATGACAATATTGCCTTACTGGGCAACCAGATCTATGATCTTACCCTCGATGTAAATTTTAGGAAGTGTAAGACTATGGGGCAAATACTGGAACTTGCGTTAGACTTTGTCAAGCGAAATTATCAGGATGTCAGTATGAAGCAGATCATTGAAAAAAAGATCAACATCCCATGATCAATCAACATTGAACAATTTGCAATTATCAATTAAGGGTTATGAGGTGGAGGTATTTTAACAATGCCAATTAATTAGCTTTTACGCTCTTTATTAAAGTATACCAGATAATAGTACATCTGCCGCTCCTCGTCCCATCCTTTTTCCACAAACTTTTCTGCAGATTCGGGATTTATGAAGTCGAGCTTAATCTGGACATTCGTATCCAGCTCTATAACATTCTTAATTTTTTTTCTGGTATCAGAGACTGCCTTATTCGCGATTTCAAAATTTGAAACATCCTCAATACTGTATTTTGGGCCTTTCTCTACTTTATAATGTTTAAATTCCGGGATCAGCTCCGGATTTTCCATCACTTCATTTAGAAAGTTAGATTCCTCAAAGGCATCGTTTTTCGCGAAATGATTCACTGCCCTGTTCATAAACAATACTTCCTGCTGCTTGTCTTCTGCCGGCAATACCACGTCTTTTGCAAAATTCTGGCAAAACTTCAGGTAATTTTTGGTGTAAAAATTATCATCAGTTAAAGGGACTACGTCCAGGAATTGCTCTAGCCAGTATTTGGCATCGTACCTGTTATTGTCTATTGAAAGCACTTTAAAGCCTTCCTCCTTATTTGTATTAAAAATAAGGCAACCTTTGTCGAGCTTATTGATATTTACCCCCTGTAGGATATCTATATTCAGATTCTTACCTTCTTCTTTAAATTGAAGGAAGTCTTGTTTTAACTCGCTTTTGAATATACCAATGGCATCTGTTTTAACATTGTCAAGGACCACATCTGTTAAATAAGTTACATATACTTCACCGCTTTTGATATGAGGGTGTGAAGACTGTTCATAAAGGTGTCTGGCAAGTTTTTTAGAATTCAGATGACAGGATCCCGGCTGGGCAAAGATCTCGCATACGGCTTTATAGACTTCGTTAAATTCTACATCTACCTCATGGGTAAGTCTGTAATAGTTCTCTTCCTTTTCCCTAAATGGTTTAAAGAAATATTCTTTTAACAGTCCGGAAATTTCGTCATCTAGAGCATATGTTGTCTCAGACAGAAAAATCTGTTCTCCTTTATTTTTGTTGCCAACACGATGAAGGGAAACACTTTCGATTTGGGTAGGGTAGAGGTTAATCATGTATTAATTAATAATTGATAGTTTAAAATTGCTTTTATAAGCATATTACCTGGTTAATTTCGGTTTACTTTCGGTTAGTTCCAGTTTTCATCAAAATCCATATCGTCATAATTTTCGAGGGTATCATCAAAATCAAATGACGGATCCGATTCAAATTTCCTTTCAGGAGGAGTATCCGGTAGCTCTCCAAAGCTAAACAACACATTGGGATACACCCGGCCATCTTCCTTTTCAACTATATCGGCCAATTCAACAAAGAAGGTCCACATGTTGAGGAAATCATACACATAGATTAGTTTTGGAGTTTGGGTCGTAAGAATTTCTTCAACAGAGGTTTCATGCATTAATCGTACATCGGAACCCTTCTCGCTCATATCAAAAAGCGCAATTTCTTCATCCTGATTCCATCTTTCATCACAGGTGTAGAAAGAAGCCATCTCATTGCCCAAAAATCCGAACGACTGGGTTAAGACATTGTGAAAATCTTCCAGGGTACTCTTGCCCTCTATTTCTACATCCCTAAATATATCTTCCTCAGTATCCAGGATTATCCTGATTTTGTAGATCATTTTCTTTAATTTTCAGGTGACGGCAAAGTTACGAAGATTTATGGCTTTTTTTGGCTTTTAGTGCTTCCAATACCATATAGAATTGCAGCCCGAAAAGCAAGGAAGCCAATACCAGGTGCAGGGCTTGTGTACCAAAGGGGAAGTCGAGATAGTTCATAGTCATTCCGGTGATGACTTCTAGTAGTAAGAGTAGCAGTACCCAGTTGATCTTGGCAAATCCCAGATTTAGTTTAAAGATTCTATAGGCCAGAAACAAATTGATCATTACAACCAAAATAGAGAATGATCTGTGAATATAGAATTGTAGTTTTGGGGTCTGCAGCCATAAATGCCTGGCTTGTTCCCCAACAAGATCTATTTGCTCATCAATAAATTGCCTTACCTCAGTACCAAGAACAATTTGTAAAAGGCCAACTGCCAACACTATGATAAATAATTGAAAGGTCTTTTTATCGTGTTTAAATTCTTTAGAAACGGATTTCGTCCCATGTATCAGGTACAAGATCATCCCAACAATCACAAGGGCCATTACCATGTGTATAGTAATTTTTGCCGGTTCCAGAACAGAGTATACCACGGTTGCCCCGAGCCAGGCCTGGAATCCCATTGCCAATACAACAGCCCAGGAAAGCAGGGTAATACTTTTGTTGTCTTTCCAATATCCTATCGAAAAAATTGCCATGATTAGAGTGGCTAATCCTGCCAGGGCGCCTAAAAGACGATTTATAAATTCGGTCCAGGTATGAGCCGCATTGAAGACGGCATAATTATGTTTGGTATATGGAGACCAATTTTCACTATTATATTTGTCTCCGCTGGTGAAGTCCTCCTTTGCCACTCGCAGAGTTTCGTCCAGAATTATTACCTGCCCCTGCTTATAGCTGGCCTGTGATTTCCATTTTAGTTCCGCTTCCTCAGTAGGGGGGATGTAATATCCAAAACATTTGGGCCAATCCGGACAACCCATTCCACTTCCTGTCATCCTGACCACAGCCCCTGCAATGATTACAAGGTATACAAGGACAAGTGATAATTTGGCAATTTTCAGGTAATGTTTCCTCATTAATTGCGAGTTGATCAGGCAAAATTACGAATCCTGGAACGACTTAATAACGATTTAAATGGTTTATTTTGGAAGCAGACCACTCTCCTTTGCCTTTTTGAGCATATACTTTTTTGCAGCCTCGTATTCATTGGGTATTTCTCCTTCCAGGATAGCCTCTTTAATAGCTTCTTTGATTATTCCTATTTCCCTGGAAGGTTTCAGGTTAAATGTGGCCATAATTTCTTCTCCTGAGATAGGCGGTTGGAAATTACGGATATGATCCCTTTCCTCTACCTCTATAATTTTCTGTCTTACCAGTTTAAAGTTGTTCTTATACTTTCTTTGTTTCCTGGGGTTTTTAGTTGTGATATCGGCTTCACATAAGGTCATAAGATCGTCTACATGATCCCCTGCATCAAAAACAAGACGGCGAACTGCCGAATCTGTGGCATAATCTTCAGAAAGAACAATAGGCCTGGAACTCATCAACACCATTTTTTGAACGAATTTCATCTTGTCGTTTAACGGCATTTTTAATCTCTTAAAAATGGTGTAAACCATTTTAGCCCCAACAAATTCATGGGCATGAAATGTCCAACCAAGTTTCTTGTCGAAACGCTTGGTAGGAGCTTTACCTATATCATGCAAAAGGGCGGCCCATCGCAACCATAGATTATCTGTAGTTTTAGCAATATTGTCAACAACTTCCAAAGTGTGCCAGAAGTTATCTTTATGCTTTTGCCCTTCAACCTCCTCAATACCCTGCAGTGCAACAAGTTCTGGCAGTATATAGGACAATAATTGGGTTTTATGGAGCAGTGCCAAACCTTTTGAAGGTTTTTTCGCTGCCATAATTTTATGTAATTCGTCTACAATACGTTCTCTGGATACAATTTTAATACGCTTTTTATGCGAAGTAATGGCCTTTAGAGATTCAGGATGAATCGTGAAATCTAACTGAGCGGCGAATCTAATGGCACGCATCATTCTCAAGGGATCATCAGAATATGTAATTCCCGGAGCCAATGGGGTCCTTATCAATTGGTTTTCCAGATCTTCAAGGCCATTAAAAGGATCTATCAGCGTCCCGTAGTCCTTCTTATTTAATGAAATAGCCAATGCATTTATAGTGAAATCTCGCCTGTTCTGATCTTCCTGCAGGGTACCATTTTCTACTACGGGTTTTCTGCTATCCCGGTAGTAGCTTTCTTTACGGGCTCCAACAAATTCTATTTCAAGTTCTTTCAACTTTATCATGGCGGTTCCAAAGTTCTTAAATACGGCCACCTCTGGTTTTCCCGGTAATTTTGAAGCAACTTTTTTAGCCAGTTCAATGCCACTGCCGATGGCCACAATATCAATGTCTTTTGGAGTGCCTCTTTTTAAAAGATAGTCGCGCACAAAGCCTCCTATTACATAACAATCTACAGCAAGTGCTGCTGCCGAGTCTGCTATAAGCTCAAAGACAGGGTTTGATAGTGCGGCTATGTGCTTTTGAGATGTCATGATAGTGCTGTAGTACTTTTAGGATGTTGGCCTCTAAAACCTGTTCTTGAGATTATTTTCGGATAACTTTTATAACTCCATCATTACCTAATTTAATAATGGTCGAGGCGCTTTTCTTTTCTTTATCGTGATCCAAATTTACTACATAGTCAACTCCTTTTAAAATATCATCTGTTATTTCCTTAAATGTGGAGGGTGTTGCTTGCCCGGCAATATTCGCGGAGGTAGAAACCAGGGGTTTTTTAAACGCTTTAATCAGGTATTGGCAAAATTTATCTGAAGCTACTCTTATGGCCAGAGAATTATCCTCAGCAATAAGATTTTTGGCAATACCTTTAGGGGCATCATAAATTATTGTGGTGGGCCGGGTAGAAAGATCTATTATATCATAGGCCAAGTCAGGGACCTGTTCTACATGTTGTTCCAGCATATAATCATCTGAAACCAGGCAGATCAGAGCTTTTTCAGAGGCTCTTTTCTTTAATGCATAGACTTTTTCGATAGCAACAGCATTGGTAGCATCACAACCAATTCCCCAAACTGTATCTGTAGGGTACAGTATTATTCCACCCTGTTCCAGTACCGCTAAGGTTTTTTTAATTTCTTCCTGCATGCCCATGTGCTATGAAAGTTATATTGATTTTACAGCATTACATAATGGCTGAAGACATAAGAGATCGTAGCGACCGCATAGCCAGCACTTGCAAAATTAAGATATTCCAGTCTTAACTTAAATAAAAGAGGATTTTATAAATAAGGGAGATGCTCCTTATTTGGTGTATGAAGTTATTAGATATGGAGCCAGCTTTTGTCTTTTCTCCAATCGTCTTAACTCCTTAAATCTTTCAATTTCGCCTAAAGCTCCCAAGTAGCAGATAATTACACCCTTTTTACCGTCTAAAACTCCCAACCTGAATAGGTAATTAAAGAGAAATTTCCATGAAGGTTTAATTATAAGATGTAGATAGGTGAATCTTTTTTCTTTATTGAAGGCTTCTTTGGCTTTTAGTCTGCCATATTGAAGCATCTTATTTTTGTAGTTGTTGTAATTTTTGTAACAATAGTGTACCAAGGTCTCTTTTAATATTCCAGACCTGCCATTCACATGAAGTGTTTCATGAACAATTCTGTCTTTAGAGAAAGCGACTTTATCTTTCCTAAATAAACGATAATTCTTATCGGTTTGCCATCCACTGAAGTACAAACGCTGTTTTTGAAACATGAATTTTCGGTAAAACCAGAATGCCGCGTAGTCTCTATCTGTTTTGACTGTGGCTATAATTTCATTCTGTAATTTCTTTGGTACCACCTCATCGGCATCGAGGAACAGGATCCAATTATTGGTGGCCTTTTCCAAGGCAAACGACTTCTGAGTTGTAAAATCCTTAAACGGGTTTTGAATTACCTTAACCTTGGGATGGTTTAATAAATATTCATAAGTGCCATCCGTGCTATACGAGTCTACAACGATAATTTCGTCGGCAAAGGAAACAGATTCCAGGCAACGTTCTATATACCCAATTTCATTGTAGGTTATAATTAAGGCGGAGATTTTTCTATTAATTTCTCTCATTTGGGGTAATGGATTATATAAATGATAACAAAGAAAATAGAGAAATAGTATACAAAGAGTGAAAATTCCTACAAAAAATACATCACAAATAGCTGAAGTTGATCAGCGTACCGTTTATCGATACGGCCCTATTTATTGTCCTTTCCGGTAGATCGGTATCGTCCTATCAAGCCGTATTTTTGGAGAAGCCTGGTTTTCAACTATTAACGGAAGGCATGGAATTTGCTTTTCGGAGTCGTTTTATTTCCTTGTAACGAGAATACACCCCTAAAGCATTAAGATAAGATATGATTAATCCTTTTTTACCGTCCAGAAATCCCAGTCTGAAGAAGAAGTGGTTAACAAATTTGTACAACGGCCTAAATATAAAGTGGTAGATGTTTGGGGTATAATTTTTTTTGATTTCTTCCTGGGCCTTCATTTGACCGTATTTAATCATTTTTCCCTTGTAGTCCTCATAATCTTTATAGGAATAATGTATCAGTTTGTGTTTTAATGTATCAGATTCACCTTGCAGCACCAGAGTTTCATGAACAATTCTGTCTTTAGCAAAGTGCACTTTACTTTTTCTAAACAACCGGTAATTTTTATCACTCTGCCACCCACTAAAGCGAAGTTTACTATTTCTAAACATAAAGGTTCTGTAGAAATAATATGCAACAGCCTTTTTTGAATCTGAATTTACGGTCATTAGGATCTCATTTTTTAAAGGATCGGTCAGGCGCTCATCGGCATCCAGAAAAAGTATCCAATCATTGGTGGCTTGCTCCATGGCAAAGGACTTTTGATCTGTGTAGTTTACAAAGGTCCGGGTTATAAGTTTTACATGCGGATATTCCCTTATTTTTTCTAATGTGCCATCGGTACTAAAAGAATCAACAATGATAATCTCATCAGCAAAACTCACGTTTTCCAACACTTTTTCTATATGCAGTATCTCGTTAAATATAATCAGCACTGCAGAGATCTTAGCTCTTTTTTCACCTTTAAATATATCTTTTACAGGTCTGCCAAAGAGATAGTGAATTTTCATTTTACGGGCCAGCGAAAGTTTCCGGAATTCAGGTACACCTTCCTTGGAGATGTACTCTTTTACTGTTGCTACCATTCTACTCGCAGATTTACCATCATTATACGGATGGAAGTTTTCTACGACAAATGACCTTTGAGCAGCGTAAGGATCATTAATGAGATTGTCCTTTACTTTTTGGGCTAATCCGCTATATTGCTTGCTGTCGTCCCAGTATATTTTTTTAGCAATATTTCTAAAAGAAATTACCGGTTTGTCTAATAACATGAATTCATAAATAACAGAGGAAGTGTCGCTGATAAGAATATCTGCTTGCAATAAGAATTTAACGATATTCTTATCTTCCTTAAAAATGATTCCCGGAACTTCTTTAGCCAGGGTTTTATAGGCATTAATCCATTTGGAATCCATCAGGTCATGGAATTTGATAAAAACCAAATACCCGGTATTTATTGCCAATTCTTTTATTTCTTCCACTAAGTACGGGGCGGAAGTAAGGCTTGGAGAAAAAGTAGGTGCATAAAGGACAATGGTAGCTGTATTATATTGCTCTAGAAGGGCCTTTTTTTCTATTGCAGATTGATCGGCAAGCGCATGATATACATCTAATTTTGGCCAACCGGTTTCTATTACCTCAAAATTCTGATGTTTTTGCTTTAACGCTTTAAATTTATTGGTAAAGTAAGGGCCTTGGGTTAGGTAAAGGTCAAAATAATGCCGTATTCTGAAATGACCGCGCTTCTCACCGGCTAATCCATGAAATATTTGCACTTTAAGACCTCGCAAATAATTTGGAACCTCATTTCCCGGCACAAAAATGACATCGCTCTTAAACAATTGAATGTCTAAAATACTAGAGCTATAATCTTCATTTTTAAACGGGAAATTGGTTATTAGTTTTTTAGAAATATACCAAAGAAACGTATAGTTCTTTTGCCGCAGTTCATCTCGTATTGGGGCAAGAATTCCAAATGCATAGGCATTTTGACAGAACAGTACTACCCTCATTTTTGGAATAAATTATTGGCATCATCGAGATCTTCTTTAAAATCGACTTCTAAACAATCATACTCAGAAATATCTACCGCACTCAATTGGAGACCATCTTTTTCAACAGCCAGCTCCAGCCCACGTTCAAAATAGTCGTCATTATTGCATTCTTCCAAACGTTTTATAAAGCTACCAATGTCATTGGCGGCTATAAAGTTAATTCCAACCGCTTCGCCCAGACCATTTTTAACCGCTTTAGAAAGCTGCTCGACATACCCATTATTTAAAGTATATTTTACTTCTTCTTCGGCAACTTTGCTGGTATTAACTGCAACAAAGGACTTTTGTGCATTGATATAAGGGTTTAGAATAGACAGTAGTCTTTCATCAAAAACAACATCTCCGTTAAGCCATAGAACTGATTTATCCCGATTTTTTTTGAGGGCCTGCAACAAGCTTTTTGAAGTATTAGTTCTATCAAAAAAAGGATTATAGATGTAGGTAAGCTCCGGAAAACGTTCCATGATAAGATCTTTCTTAAAACCAACAACTACGTATATATCATCCAAATTATAATACTTGGTCAGATGTTCCACCTGCATTTTCATAATGCTCTTGCCGTTGGCCAAGGGGGTAAGGGGTTTGGGAAACGGATTGCCCAAGCGGGATCCTATTCCGGCAGCCAGAATAACAATTTTCATATGTTGGTTTTATGGATTGCACTAATATTACCAGGTATTTTTAAAGTAAATAACCGCAAGAATATCACTGCAATTTGGGGTCAAAGTTAATTTTAATTTGCTAACTAATGAAATTGCTCTTTAATATTGAAACTGCTAATCCCCCGACATTTGCTCTCTAATCAGTAATAGAATGCGCTTTTTTGTACCTTTGCGGATTGTATTTAAAGATGTCTCTATGGCCGACAACAATATATTAAGTCTACTAAAACCCTTTGGTAATTGGAAATTTCGGAAGATTGATGAATTCCATTTTGAAGGGCATGCCATAGGTGGGGATTATCATACTGATATACCTGAGATCCTGAAGGTACTTCTGGAAGCATATCCAAAAGGAAGTATTGCATTTAAGATTTTCGATGATGCCCACTTAAGCATTCGTGCCAGGGCCACTAAGGCAAAAAAATACGACAGAATGTATACTTCAGGATGTTTTGATGTATTTCATTATGGTCATCTAAACATTTTAAAAAAGAGTAAAGAATTGTGCGATTATCTGATCGTAGGTGTATCTACAGATGAGCTAATTGAAAAAGAAAAAGGCCTAAGACCTGTTATTCCGTTCGAGGAACGAATGAGGGTACTTCAGGCAATTAAATATGTAGATGAAGTAATTCCGCAAGAAGACAAAAACAAGCAGAACATTGTTGATACTTATCAAATAGATGCTATTTCCGTCGGCGACGATTGGCGTGGGCGATACCCTGAGGTGAGCTGTGCCATGGAATATTTCCCATATACAGCTAGTGTGAGCAGTACAATTCTCAAAAAATCTCTTAAACTAATTAAGTAGAGGCTCCTTAATTAAGGGCCTGATCATCCCTGGAAGTGTCCCAATCTTTTTTAGGTGTTTCCCAATTGCCATAACGATAACTGAGGTACTCATCTGTTAGCTGGGGAATTGAATATTGATCTTCTTTAAATGAGATTTTCTTAAAGGTTTTATAGAATTTTTCGGGAACGGATTTTGTCTTATTATCTATTTCCCAAAACGCAAGACCACTGTGAGCATATTTAACAAATATGTCTAAACATACTTTTCCTTTTATCAATCCAAAAAACGATTTGTTTCGGATCTTAATCATTCGGATAGCACCCTTTTTAAAATATTCAGAACTTTCCTGGAATTTCCTTATGCGAATTCTATACCCTGCATTTTTTAATGAAGCCAATAACAGGTCTAATTTATCTGATTGATCTTCCATTATTGAAATATCAACGTCGTTATCCCAGGGCAAAAGTCGGCCTTCACGTCTAATACCCAGTAGGGTTCCTCCTTCTAACCAATAAGAAATATTACTTTTATCAAATAGGGAAGAAATATTCTTCAGAAGCAATTCTGCCTCAGCCAGGTTCTTTCCTTCAAGTGTAATATCGTACGCCATCAGATTACTTTCTAAACCGCCACATCATATTCCCTTAGGGCGTCATTTAAAGAGGTCTTTTTATTGGTACTCTCTTTTCTTGTTCCTATTATCAATGCACAAGGCACCTGATAGTCTCCTGCAGGGAATTTTTTGGTATAACTTCCCGGAATGACAACCGATCTTGCCGGCACCCATCCTTTATATTCAACAGCTTCATCAGCTGTTACATCTATTATTTTGGTTGAAGCCGTAAGTACTACGTTTGCACCTAGAACTGCTTCCTTCTCTACCCGAACCCCCTCGACGACAATACATCGACTACCAACAAAGGCGTTGTCCTCAATAATTACCGGTGCTGCTTGCAAGGGTTCTAATACTCCTCCAATGCCTACCCCTCCGCTGAGATGCACATTTTTACCAATCTGAGCACAACTACCAACTGTTGCCCAGGTATCTACCATTGTGCCTTCATCCACATAAGCCCCAATATTTACATAACTGGGCATTAAAATGGTTCCTGGGGAAATATAGGCTCCATGACGTGCAACTGCATGAGGTACTACTCTTATGCCTTTTTCTGCATACCCCTTTTTTAATGGAATTTTATCGTGATATTCAAAAATGCCCACCTCAAAAGTTTGCATTTTCTGGATCGGAAAGTAGAGTACTACGGCTTTTTTTACCCATTCGTTGATTTGCCAGCCATCTGGTCCTGGTTCCGCACATCTTAAACTACCCTGATCTATAAGATCTATTACACTTCTTATGGCATTTTGGGTGTTTTCATCTTTTAGCATTTCTCTGTTATCCCAGGCGTATTCTACTATTTCACGTATTTTTTCCATCTGTGAATTCTAATTTTTTGCGAAGATACACCCAAAGCTGTAATAAAGCTTCTAATTTTTAGAGCTATAACAAAATATGGGCTATTTTTGCAAAAAATTAGTTTGGGAAGGATAGTTGCCATAGATTATGGAAGAGTTAGAACGGGTATAGCTGTAACAGATGAGATGCAATTAATTGCATCTGGATTAACAACCGTTGCTACAGCTGATTTAATCTCTTTTTTAAAGCAATATGTCCGGGAAGAAAAGGTGGTGAAATGGGTGGTTGGAGCACCGAAGCAGATGGATAATACGCCTTCTGAATCAGAATCACTGATTGAAGGGTTTATTAAAAAACTAAAATCTTCTTTTCCGGATATAGACCTGGAACGGGAAGATGAACGCTTTACCTCGAAAATGGCAGTACAGAGTATGGTTGCCGGGGGACTTTCAAAAAAGCAACGAAGAAATAAAGCCCTGATCGATGAAATAAGCGCCACACTAATCCTTCAATCCTATTTAAACAGAAGTAATTAAAATGATTTTACCAATATTAGCATATGGAGATCCTGTTCTAAGGAAAAAGGCATCGGAAATCCAGAAAGATTATCCAAATTTGAAAGAATTGGTGGCAAATATGTTTGAAACCATGTATAAGGCCAGTGGTGTTGGTTTGGCGGCTCCTCAAGTTGGTGTACCCATACGATTATTCGTAATAGATGCAACGCCTTTTGCAGATGATGAAGAGCTATCACCCGAGGAACAGAAAGTGTTGGAAGGGTTTAAAAAGGTATTTATAAATGCTAAAATGGAAGATGAAAGTGGCAAAAGTTGGCTATTTAATGAAGGCTGTTTAAGTATACCAGATATCCGTGAAGATGTAAGCAGAAAGGATACTATAAAAATTACTTATCTCGACGAAAATTTTAAGTCCCAAACAGAGCAGTATGACGGTCTTTTAGCCAGGGTAATTCAACACGAATACGACCATCTGGAAGGGATATTATTTACAGATAAGCTTTCATCGTTAAAGAAACGCCTATTAAAAGGGAAACTTTCAAATATTTCGAAAGGAAAAATCAATGTGGATTACAGGATGCGTTTCCCGGACATGAAAAAAGCAAGGTAGCTCAGAGGATAGCGGTAGATGTATTAAAAAGATGATCATCCGACATTACATAGTTAATTTCAATTAAATTTTAGAATATTAGATGGGTTTAGATAAAATATTGTCTATTGGCGGGAGGCCAGGACTTTTTAAATTATTGACACAGACCAGAACAGGTTTTGTAGCTGAATCTCTTTTAGATAAAAGGAGAGTCTCTGTTGGGATGTCTAGTAATGTGAGTGTACTATCGGAAATAGCGATCTATACCTTAGATGAAGAACTTCCGTTGAGGGAAGTTTTTCAAAAAATTCAGACCAAAGAGAAGGGAGGCAGAACTGCCATAGGACACAAGGAGGACAAACTCAAACTAGAGGAATATTTCTTTGAGATTCTTCCTAATTATGACGAAGATCGCGTATATCCCAGCGATATTAAAAAAGTAATTCAATGGTACAATATTCTGAACGACCATGGTATTACCAATTTTACAGAAGATGCTACGGATAATGAAGACTCCGAAGAGGAGTAATATTGCTTAGCATTTCCGCCTATTTCTGATGTCTGGCATTTCCCTAAATGCCGGACTTTTTTTTGATTGCTTCACAATTTTATTGGTTATATTTAGCGACTTTAATTTTAATTGAAATATCCAATGAATAGATTTTATCGAACCATTTTTTTTGCAATTGGCTTCCTGTTTATCTCCTTTGTTTATGGACAGGATACCACCAAGGAAATAGACAGTACTAAAAAGGCAACCAAGGAACTTCCATTAGAACCAGAGCGGACAATTTCTTTTTCCACCACCAAGGGCACGTGGATATCTTTAGATGTAAGTCCGGACGGCCAGCAAATTGTTTTTGATTTAATGGGTGATATTTATTCTATCCCAATAAACGGTGGCAAGGCAACTCAAATTACCAGTGGTTTGGCGTATGATGTACATCCGCGCTACAGTCCGGATGGAAAATCGATTGTTTTCATCTCCGATAAAAGTGGTTCAGACAATATCTGGACGCTGGATTTAGCCTCTAAGGAGGATAAACAAATTACAAAAGATAAAAAGCACAATTTCTTTTCTGCTGAATGGACTACCGACGGGGAGTATATCGTGGGTTGTAAAGGTAGGCGAAATATTAAAATGCACATCTATCACAAAGATGGGGGTGCCGGTAGTCAGCTTTTCTCCGAACCTAAAAATGTCAAGGCTATAGACCCTGCATTTGGATCGGATGGTAAACTCCTGTACTTCTCCAGAAGAACCAATGCATGGAATTATAATGCTCAATTGCCACAATACCAAATCGGCACCTATGATATGGAAGATAGTGATATGGCAGTTATCACTTCCAGATATGGCTCCGCATTTACCCCCACATTGTCTTCTGATGGGCTTTGGATGGTTTATGGCACGCGTTTCGAAGAAGAGACCGGATTGGTGCTTCGCAATCTTAAAACCGGAAAAGAAAAATGGCTGGCATATCCGGTGCAGCGCGATGAGCAGGAATCTATTGCACCCTTGGGGGTATTACCCGCAATGTCTTTTACACCAGACAATAAGAATTTAATCGCTTCATATGGGGGCAAGATGTATAGCATATCAATAGCAGATAATACTGCCACTGAAATACCATTCGAGGTTGATGTAACGCTGGAAATGGGTCCCAGACTCAAATTTGAGTATCCAATAGAAGATACTGAAGAAGCCCTGGTAACCCAGATTAGAGATGCTAAACCCTCACCTGACGGTTCTCAACTTGCATTTACCGCTTTAAACCGCCTGTATATTATGGATTTACCCAATGGCACTCCAAGGCGATTAACAACTAACGACTTTACAGAAGCCCAACCTGCATGGTCGCCTGACGGGAAATTCCTTGTGTATACCAGCTGGAAGAACGGAGGGGGTCATTTGTATAAAATCAATACAGAAGGGCGCCCGAGAGCAGTGCAATTAACCAGGGAAGTCGGGATTTACACAAATCCGGAGTGGTCTTATAAAAGCAATAGAATAGCGTTCCACAGAGGCACTGCACAAGTCTATGAAAATTCTATCGGGCCCCGGGCCGGTAGAGGACAGGAAGACCTGGTCTGGATTGCCACTGAAGGGGGTAAAATTAATTATATAGACAAAACAAAAGGCAGGCAGTTTCCGCATTTTACCAAAGTAGATGACAGGATCTATCTCAGTAATGGACAAAAAGGGCTGGTATCTATCCGATGGGATGGCACAGATGAGAAAGTTCATTTAAAATTAAAGGGAATCGAAACTTATGGTTCTCAGGATATTTTTGGCGAAGATCATTTTGATAGCAGTAAAAACACGTATTTACCAGCGGCCGATAGTGGTCAGGAACCCAATGATAAATCTTCCAGACCTTCCGAAATACGCATTTCCCCTGACGGTAAAACGGCTTTAGCACAAATTAATAACGATATGTTTACGGTGGTTATTCCCAGATATGGTAAGACCCCGACAATATCTGTTGCAAAGCCAGACAATGCTTCATTTCCGGCCATGAAGCTCACTGTAATGGGCGGAGAATTCCCGGCATGGTCTTCAGACAGCAAAAAGGTGCACTGGTCTTTAGGTGCTAGCCATTTCCGTTATGACCTACAGGCAGGAAAGCAATTTAAAGATAGTTTGGCCGAGGCTAAGAAAAAAGAAAAAGAACTCAAGGAAACTGAAGTTAAAAAAGACAGTACTAAAACCGAGGACAAGAAAGACGAGGATAAAAAGGATCCTAAATTTGAAGCTGAAGAGTTTAAGATTAAAGTGGCCTATAAAAGAGATATTCCAAAAGGGACACTATTGTTAAAGGGAGGACGCATCATTAGTATGAAAGGAGATGAGGTTATCGAAAATGGAGATATCCTTGTTGAGAACAATAGGATTAAGGCTGTGGGTCCGAGTGGTAGTTTATCTGTACCGGAGGGTACAACCACACTTGATATGTCTGGTAAAACGCTTACCCCCGGGTTTATTGATACCCATGCCCATATGTGGCCCAGTTGGGGAGTTCATAAAAACCAGGTTTGGATGTATTCTGCAAATCTGGCTTATGGAGTTACCACTACAAGAGACCCGCAAACAGCCACAACAGATGTCCTTACCTATTCCGATATGGTCCAGGCAGGAATATTGCATGGCCCTAGGGTGTACAGTACCGGTCCTGGGGTAGGATTCTGGAGATATAAAATAGAAAGTCTGGATCATGCAAAAGAAGTTTTAAAACAATACAGTGAGTATTACAATACCAAGAGCATTAAAATGTACTTGGTTGGGAATCGTCAGCAAAGACAATGGATTATAATGGCGGCAAAAGAATTAAAGCTAATGCCAACCACCGAAGGCGGTCTGGATTTTAAATTGAATATGACCCAACTTCTTGATGGTTATCCCGGACATGAGCACTCTCTGCCAATATATCCTATTTATGAAGATGTGGTAAAGTCTATAGCAGATTCCAAAATGGCGGTAACCCCAACCTTATTGGTGTCGTACGGAGGGCCATGGGCCGAAAACTATTACTATGCCAGAGAGGATGTTTGGGGAGATAAGAAGATCCAATATTTTACACCTTATCAGGAGCTAGCTCAAAAATCGCGCAGAAGGCCGGGTTGGTTTATGGACGAAGAGCATGTTTTTAAAAAACATGCGGAGTTTATGAAAGATTTGGTAGCTGCCGATGGTATTGCCGGGGTAGGGAGCCATGGACAACTGCAGGGACTAGGATACCATTGGGAACTCTGGTCTGTAGCAAGTGCTGATATGGACAACCATGATGCCCTGAAGGTGGCCACTATTCATGGAGCTACAGCATTGGGCCTTGAAGGAGATTTGGGGACTCTGGAAGCAGGTAAGCTTGCGGACATAGTAATTCTTGATAAAAATCCTCTGGATAATCTGAGAAACACCAATACACTAACCCACGTTATAAAGAATGGGCGGGTGTATAAGGCAGATACCTTAGATGAGGTATGGCCAAAGGAGCAAAAAGCTGAACCCTTTAATTGGCAGACCAAAAAGCCTGAAGGAGTTCCTGGAATTAGGAAGTAAACATTAAAATAAGAAGCAGAACAAAAAATAGGGCCAGCTATCAGCTGGCCCTATTTTTTATGGTAAATCTATTAAACCCCTTAATCTACTATGTAATTCACCATTTATTCCAGTAGAAAATGTAGTTTGGGAGTTTAGTCTTTGGAGATCTCCTTATAGCTATATTTACTTTCTTTCCAATCTATTTTAGGGGAGGCGTAATACTTAACGTCCATTCTATCCAGGAAAGGTGCCTGGTTGGCAAGGCGTACTTTAAAATTGTCCCAATTTCTATTTTCTTCTGTGCTCCAACTCAGTTCGGAATATCCAATCATCCTCGGAAATGCCAGGTACTCCAGTTCATCTATATTGCTAATAGTCTCCGACCATAAGGGGGCTTCAACTCCAAGAATACTTTCTTGGGGAACTCCTTTGGCGAAACTCTCGGGCGTCCAGATATATGCCGTATCCACAGGGATATAGGCGGCCCAATGCAGCCCGAATTTAGAGAGCGTATCGTACTCCATATCCAAATAGGCCTTTGTAGCCGGTGAAAGAATTACCTTCATACCCTTTTCCACAGCTTTATTAGCATTCTCTTCGCTATTCCAGAAATGCACCACAGAAGAGCCATCAAGATTAGCCTGCGCCACTTCGTCCCAACCTATCATTCGTTTGCCATATTTTTGAACAATCTTTTCAACTTTTTGCACAAAATAGATGTAGTCGTTTTTCTTGGTGACATGGCTCTCATCACCTCCAATATGAAAATATGGACCAGGGGTAATTTCGGAGATTTCTCTTACTACGTCATCAATAAATGCATACACCGTATCTTTTCTGGTATCAAAAGTGCTGAAACCTACATGTGTGCCCTCATACAATTCCGGGGTTTTGCCGTTGCCATTTAAAATTGGGTAAGACACGGAGGCCGCGTTGGTATGCCCAGGCATGTCTACCTCCGGGATGATGGTCATATAATGCTTTGCGGCATAGGCCACAATATCTTTATAATCTTCCTGGGTGTAAAAACCACCGGATTCACCACCTACTTCAGTGCTCCCTCCAATTTCTGTTAATTTAGGCCACGATTTAATTTCAATACGCCATCCCTGATCGTCGGTAAGATGAAGGTGAAGGACATTAATCTTATAGTAAGCCAGAAGGTCTATGTATTTCTTAACATCCTCTACGCTAAAGAAATGCCTTGCAACATCTAACATGGACGCTCTGTATTCAAAATTGGGATTATCAGAAATTTTCCCTGTTGGGATAGGCCAGATAGGTTGTTCCGCAAGCGTATCATTACTTACTTCAGGAATGATCTGCCTTAAAGTCTGAATGCCGCGGAAGGCGCCTTCTGAAGATCTGGCGTTGAGTATTATAGAATCTTTGGTAATATACAATTGATATCCCTCGGAACCAGCTACCTCTGTACTATCTGTTTTATTAATATATATTACCCGGTCTACGGTACCAGCGTCACTTTGGTTTACAGGCAAATTAAGGCCCGTCTTCCCCTGAATTTTGTCCGAGAGAAATTCCGCTACTTCATTAAATCCTGATTCGCTTTGCGATGTGTAGATAGCGGTGAACTGATCCAATCCAAATGCGGAATTAGTCGGAATGATCTTTGTAGGTTTTGGGATCATATTTTCCATAGCCAGATCCGTGGCCGGAAAATTAATTACCTGCTTCTTTTCGCCCGTACAGGAACTGATAGTTAATACCATTGCAAAAAGAATAATCCAGGCCCCTTGCTTGTTGATTAAAAAATGATTCTTCATTGTTTAGATTTGAAATTATACCTATTAATTCATGTATTGTTTTATTACCGAGTACCACAACTCATATCCCTTCTGGTTCATGTGCAGTCCGTCTTCTACAAATATGTCTTCACGAACTTTTCTACCGCTCAGCATTATGTCCCATATGTTGGCATATTCAAGGGAGCTATCGTGTTTTGCCAGCCGTTTAAATTTCCGATTTAACTTTCTGTATTTTCGTCTCAGATGCCAGCGTGCCATGCTGGGCTTTGCCGAGATGAGTATTATTTTGGCGTCTGAATACTGCGCTCTAATTTTATCGATGATCTCCTGCATTACAAGCTGTATCTGGCGTGGTCTTTTTTTAAATGAAATATCATTGTCTCCTTCATAGATAAATACCCTGTCTGGTTCAAATTGCAATACTAACTCGTCTATATAGGCAAGTAGGTCTGACGCCTGGGATCCTCCGAAACCAGTATTTACAATCTGGTGATCAAGGAAAACATCCTGAAGATTGTTCCAGACACGAATACTGGAACTTCCTGTAAAAACTACAGTTTCCTGAGAACTGTCCCCAATGCTTTTGTATTTATTTTGGATTTGTGCGACTTCCTCTTTAAATCTAAGTGGGTCTTGCGCATTAGAAGTAAAGGCAATAAATAAGATAAATAGTGTAATCCGTTTCAAATCAAAAAAAATTAAAGCCGAAGATACACGGATTGCCCGAACCGATCAAATTATTTTCAACGGATAACAATATCAAAGGTCCTTATAAGCCTCCTTCAGGGATGACAATGCCTTCGGCTAGAGCCCATTCATGAAAGCGTGCAATCCAATGGTCTGAAGGTAAGCCCTGCTTCTTCATCCCATATCCATGACCTCCTTTAGCGTACATGTGTAAACCTGTAGACTTACCTGCTTTTAACCAGCTGGAATATAAATTAACACTATGGGCAGCGAGTCCCAGAGGGTCATCAGAAGAACAAATTGCAAGCATAGGTGGCGCGTCTTCAGGTACCTGATAAGGACCTAGAACAGTCATCCAGGGATATACGGGAACTATAAAATCTGGCCTGTTTTCTTTTGTGTAATTAAAAGCTACCCCCATGGTTACTGCTCCCCCAGCAGAAAAGCCCATAAAACCAATTTTATCGGGTGCAATACCAAACTGGTCCGCATTAGCACGCACATATGCAATAGATGCGAGCCCGTCCGATATAGACAATGGTAGTACCGGGGCAACTTTCATTTCAATGCCCTGTGGGTTGTTAGTTCCCAATTCCGAAATTTCTTTTACACCATCTTCCCCGGTTGGGACTAATCTGTATTTAAGCACAAAAGCGGTAATTCCTTTCTCATTAAGCCATTTGGCAACATCTGTCCCTTCACTTTTTATACTAAGTGCAAAAAGCCCTCCTCCTGGAGCCACTATTACGGAGGTCCCATTGGCTTTGTTGTTTGCTGGCTTAAATACCTGGATTGTAGGGATAGATACATTGGTAACGACCTCATTCTGCCATATTTGTGAATAATACTCTTTTTCCCCACCTTCCCAGCTGACATCTTCGTCTTCTTCAAAAGGTAAATTGATAACCTGCTGAGAGAAACCCTGTAATGCAAATCCCAGTAATAATAATGTAGTTAATAATGATTTCATTTTATTCCAATCTAAATTAATGATGATTCCAATTCCGCGGATCTTCGCCGTCTTTTGGTGATAGCCCTAAAATATCACCTTTTACCGAAACCCCCAAACCCAGGACAGTGCGGTTTACATAATTAAAATAGCTGCTGACCTGATTAATTTCCAGTATTTGGCCTTCTGTGAATCCGGCATTTTTGAGTTCTATTATATTTTCTTCCAATACATTTACCGTATTTATGGTAAGATCTTTAGCATAGATTAATCCGCTTAAATATTTTTTATTAAAGAAAGAGGATAAGTTCTCATTTTTAATTGCACTGATTATCGCGTTGTATTTCTCAGCATCGTTCAAGAGCCTTCTCAGGCCTTCGGAATGATGCAATACACAATATTCACATGCATTAAGCAGACTTACATAAATACCTATTGCTTCCAGATACCACTTGGGCAATGTGTTATTGCTATTATGCAAAACACTTTTGTATAGCGTCATATGGCCAATTAGGGTATGTGGTCTTAAACTATGAATGCTCAGTACATTATCAACAGTTTTATCCGGCCCTGCCACACGGTCATAAATACGCTTTAAATTTTTGTCGGCTTTGGTATATGAAATGGTTTTAATCCAGGCCATGCTATTTCTATTTTAGCCTAGTCTGTTATCGTTTGATAGATGTACTGTCTCATTTTATTACTATAGTAGTTGCTATAGGGTTGAAGCTGGGTCATAAGAATGGCAATCAGTTCTTCTTCCGGATCAATAAAGAAGTAGGTACAATAAGCGCCACCCCAGTAATATTGTCCAACCGAACCGGTAGACTTACTTGCCGCAAGGTCAGTGGTTACTCCAAACCCAAGCCCGAATCCCTGGCCGGGCGCCTGATACAATCCACCTACATGATTTTGGGTCATTAGTTCTACTGTCTTTGTGCTCAGCAATTGTTGCCCGTTGGCACTGCCATTATTAAGTAACATTTGGCAAAATTTCATATAGTCCGAAGCTGTGGAAAAAAGTCCATGTGTACCTCCGAACACCGTTATCCCATCTTTGGGAAGCTGTTGCTCCGAATTTACTAATGCTCCTTCTTCATTAATATTGTGCACAGGTACCCATCTATCCTGATTAGATTTGTCAATATTGTAACCTGTATCATTCATCCCCAGGGGATCAAAAATTCTTTTTTGTAAAAATTCTGCGGTGCTCATACCAGAAAAATGTTCTATCAGTAAAGACAACACATCTGGCGAAGCACTGTAATACCATTGTTCTCCGGGATGCCCAATAAGAGGTAAACTTACCAGGGTGTTTACTCTACTTTCTATATTTTCCTGAGGTTCAAAATACAGGGCCTGAGCAGTTTCACTATCTAGCTTTGTACCGCCAAGGCCATGAGAAAATCCGGCGGTATGCGTAAGCACCTGGTGAATTGTGACTTCCTTGTTGGCCGGTTCTGTAGCCCCGTCTTTGCCCTCATTTACATCCTTGGCCACTTTTAAATCTTTAAATTGAGGCAGATATTTGGAAACCGGATCGGTCAAAAAGAAATGCCCTTCTTCATAGAGCATCATAAAAGCTACCGTAACAATGGGCTTTGTCATAGACATGATATGAAAGATATTATCTTGCCCCATAGGATTTTTATCATCCAGGCTAGAGTAGCCATAGCTGGCTTCATGAACAATTTCTCCTTTCCTGAAAACCAGGGATACCGCTCCGGGGATGCGTCTCTCATCGATTTCCGACTTCAGGAAATTTTCATACCGCTCTAGCCGGTCCTCCGAAATTCCGGCATTAGACGCCTCCAGAGTTGCAGCCATTTGTGACTGCAATAAAGAAAGAGATAAAATAAAAGTAAGGCTTAATAGCAGGGTAATCTTGTTTAGCTTCATATTAGTTCAAATTTTATATTGAGTAAGTTATTTTATATTAATTTTTCGCTCTCCCGTATGGTCTACTCCTTGTAATCGTTCAAGCGCAATCATTTCACCAGGCCTGAAGTTAGTGATAAGTGCTTTACGATGTTGTGAGGTGGTATTCCCCCGACTATAATGTAAAGTGCCTCCCTGATGCAAAACACAGGAACCCGGTTCCAGTTCAATGCATACAGCATTTGCTTCACTGCCTTCGCACTTTAGTGCTCCTTTGTTCCCCGTTTGTGTATGAGTCAATAAAGGTTGCAGATGAGATTTAGGCACATACCACATACAGCCATTCTCTTTAAAAGCCCTGTCTATAGCCACCCAACAACTAACTGCTCTTTTGTCCGGGAGTTCTATCCAATAGGCCGCATCCTGATGCCATGGGGTAATAGTATTGGTATGGGGAGCTTTGTTGATCAACATGTCAAAATCTAAGTCCATATCCTCCCCAAGGAGCCCTTTTGCTATACTCAGTGTTTTTTGATGCAACGGTTTTTCCAGGAGTTCCGGAAATACTTTACTCGGAACCATGATTTGGGTAATTTTCTCTGAATTTGGGTCTGCAGATCCTGAGAGATCAGACCTGTATTTAGAGGCATTAATACTATTGTTCAGAAATCCTTCGTAGACCTCATTGTAATAGTTAACCTCCTCTTGGCTTAGGAGATGATTTATAACCAAATATCCCTCTTCTTTAAAAAAGGATTTCTGGGCCGTACTGAGTTCAAATGACATACGATTATCCTTGAATGTTCCAATTTAGAGATTTTGCAATAGCATTCCTAAAACTAGAGAAAAACTTTAAGTGAAATAGTCCAAAAATTCAAAGAAAAGGGTACATTTAAACAGCAAATCACCAACTGCCCTTCATGTTATTCCGTAAATGCTTTTTTTTGTCTTTGTACAGTTTGGCAATTGTCAGTGCTCTTAGTGCCCAGGACAATACAACCACTACCAATACAAGACCTACTGCCGAAGCAGTAGCTATAACCACAGGCCCAACAATTGACGGAGAGGTTATTAATGACGGAATCTGGCAAGACATAGTGCCCTTTGGCGACCTGACACAGACCCAACCCAATTATGGCCTGGCGGCAACAGAAAAGACAGAAATAAGAATTGCTTATACATCGGATACGTTCTATGTTTCAGTAGTTTGTTATGATGCCGAACCTCAGAATCTGGTGGTTTCGGATGCCCTTAGAGATGCCAATCTTGATAATACGGATGCCTTTATTTTTATTTTGGACACCTATAAGGACGGACAAAACGGTTTTATTTTTGGCACCAATTCTCTGGGTGTGGAATACGATGCACAGGTAGACAATGAAGGCCAGGGTAATTTTAATGTGAACAGGCAACAAGGCGGTACCATCGGAGGCTTTAACCTTAACTGGGATGCCAGTTGGGAGGTGCAGACCCAGGTGGCTGATTTTGGCTGGAGTGCTGAGTTTGCCATACCACTTAGAACGATCAGGTTTCAATCCGGGAAAGACTGGGGAATAAATTTCAGAAGGAACATTAGAAAAAGCAATGAGATTGTATATTGGGCGGCGATGCCCATTGGTTTTAACCTAAACAGACTTTCACTGGCAGGAACACTTACAGGTTTAAAGCTTCGAAGCCCTGGAAACCTTAAAATTATTCCGTATGCCTTAGGTAGGCTCGATACAGATCAGACCCTGGCCGACCCCACAACAGAATTTACGGCCGATGTGGGTGGCGATATCAAATACAGTATCACCCCGAGCTTAACCCTTGATCTTACTTATAATACCGATTTTGCTCAGGTTGAAGTGGATGATCAACAAGTGAACCTGGACAGGTTTAACCTCTTCTTTCCAGAGAAGAGACCTTTCTTTTTGGAGAATGCCGGACTTTTTTCTGTCGGTAGTCCGGGTGAGGTAGATCTGTTTTTTAGCAGACGGATAGGTATTGGAGATTCGGGTAATGTGGTTCCAATTATTGGGGGAGCAAGGCTCTCGGGGAAGCTTAACCGAACCAATGTCGGACTATTGAGCATGTTTACAGATGATGTTCAGGAAGCGGGAATTGAAAAAAACAACTTTACTGTAGCCAGGGTAAATCATGAATTTAAAGGGCGTACAGCACTTGGAGCTGTTCTTGTGAGCAGAACCGGTTTGCAAAGCGATGATGACTACAACAGAACCTACGCCATTGATGGAAAGTTAGGATTGGGAAGAAAGGCAAGAATGTCTGGTTTCTACGCCCGTACAAACGATCCTAATGATACCATTAACGCACATGCCTTTAAATTTCAAACAGATTATGTTTGGAACAATTGGGAAATGCGCGCTGGTTATACCGAGGTAGGACAGGGTTTTAATCCGGAGGTAGGCTTCTTATTCCGTTCTGCATTCAGAAAACCTGAAGGATTGATACTTTATCATTATCGGCCAAAAAATGAGAACTCCAAGATCCTGGAACTCAGACCGCACGTCTCTTATAGGGGATTCTGGAATTTTGACGGATTTAATGAAACCAGTTTTCTGCATATAGATAATCATTGGGAGTTTAAAAGTGGCCTTGAAATACACACGGGGATGAATGTCACTACCGAAGGGGTATTGGATGCCTTTGAAATATCTGATGGGGTAGTGGTGCAGCCTGGCACCTATGATCATACGGAAGGACAGCTCATCTTTTTCACCAACCAGAGTAACCCCATATCCATAAATATTCGTTCGGTAGCAGGTGGCTCTTTTGGAGGGAAACGGTATTTAAATAGCGGTACTTTAAGACTAAGGTCAGGAGACAAATTCAATGCGGCTTTTACATATCAATACAACAAATTTGATCTTCCAGGGGGCGATTTTACCGCAAATATTTTTGGCAGTAAGTTGTCTTATTCTTTTACTCCCCAGATGTACCTGCAGGGGCTGATTCAAAATAACACCGTAGACAAACTATGGGCCGTGAATCTACGTTTTGGCTGGCTTCAAAGAGCCAATACCGGATTGTTTATTGTCTATAATCACAATCTTCAGGATGGTGATCCGCTTAATAACAGCTTTATTATTAAATATTCAAGAATGTTCGATTTGGTGAAATAAGCAGCTCGCTTATTCTACCAATTCCGGGTAGTCTACTTTTTCACTGATTTGGGCAACATTGCCCATATAGTCCTTTCCTCTGAGCCTATGAACCGTGTGGGCCTCCAACTCCTCCTCAGGAAACGAATGAATCAATTCCCGGATTAGTTGAATATCCAATTCTTCCTCAATATCCATTAACCATTTATCAGCAAGGTCTTCCGGTAAAATTAAGGGCATTCTTGGACCCTTAAGTTTCGGATTATTATGAATTTTTGCCAAAAGAGGATTGCCCTCAGTTGTTACTATGGAGAAAGTAGTCCATAGTTCTCCCGTTGCTCTATCCACCCATTCGCTCCAAAGACCCGCCAGGATCATGGGCATAGCATCTTTTTGATGGATATAATAAGGATAGGTTTTTCCTTTATAATGATGATGTTCGTAAAAACCATCTACGTAAATAAGACAACGATTGCCTCTGGCCGATTGACGAAACGCCGGTTTTTCGAAAATTGTTTCTCCTCTTGCATTGAGGGTGTTGTTCCAGAATTTCTTCAGTTGCACACTGTCTTTTACCCAATGAGGTACAAGTCCCCACTGCGCTACGATGGGAATTTTGGGAGATGCGTCTGTATAGATCAATAGTTTGGGATGACTAAAGCCCGAGGCATGAAAAATAGGCAAGTCTGTCAAAGGAACCAGCTTTTTTTCTATTTCCTGAATGGCATTTAAATCACCATCTCTTCTAGCTCTTTTTAATTGGGCTTCCAGGCTGGCTTTGATATCGTAGCACATATGTAATTATTAGAATTCAAACACTTAGGAGCACTAAATCTTATTGATCTGTTTAATACACCCTACCAATCATTTTATGATCTACAATGGTTCTCTTCAGTTCCTGAAAGTCTGCCTCGCCCTGGTGTCTCCAAACTACATTTCCTCCTGGTTCTATTAATACGGTATATGGTAAAGCACCATTCCATTCTGGATCAACCGCTTCAATGAGCTCGTATTTATCTTTGGTAGTTGCGATATAATTGGGAACTGCAGATTGGGACTTTTTGAGGAATTTTAGGGCATCCTCCTTTTTGGATAGGTTATCGGCGGAGAGCGAGACAAATTCAAAATCCCTTGCTCCAAACATTCGCTGTACCACAATAAAATCTGGATATTCTAATCTGCAGGGACCACACCAGGTAGCCCATATGTTTAATAATCTTAGCTTGTCCGAATCGTTTTTAAGAAGTCCTTTAATCTCCTCAATATTCATTTCTGTTAGTTCCACTTCCTTTTCTGCCCACTGCTTGTCTACCCTGCCGCGCATTTTTGTTTTCCATCCCCATTTGGTAGAACACCCAAAAGTTTTGGTAACAGGATGGTCTATTGGATTCCCGGCGAGTATCTGTGTTATGGCATTTCGCAGATCTTCACCATTGGCTGTACCCGGTTTCTCCGAACCGTCTATTCTTCCTACATATTCTAAAGTTCTGGCCTTGTTAAAAACAAATACATGAGGTGTGGCTACTGGGCCATATGCCAGAGTTACTTCCTGGGTGTCCCCATCGTAGAGATATGGGAAGTTGAAATCTTGTTCTTTTGCCCTGATTAGCATATCTTCATAAGTGTCTCCTAAGTCAGAATAGCCCAGTTCCTCATAAAGTAAGCCTAAGGGGCTATTGGGGGAGATAGCAATAAGCTGTACATTTTGGTTGGCGAAATCTGCAGTGATTTTCTTTATTCTTTCCTCATAGGCCTGGGCTGTTGGGCAGTGGTTACAGGTAAAAACAATAACTAAAACCTCTGCAGATGCATAATCGGAAAGGCTGTGATATTTTCCATCTACTCCAGGTAGCTTAAAATTAGGTGCCGAAGCACCGATTTCTAATGTTTTGATTTCTTGTTCAGGAACCTCCTGAGGGTTTGATGTAAAATTAAATTCGGAAGACACTGTTAGCGTCTCCTCACCTTTGACAGGGCTTGATTTTTTATCAGATTTACATTGAATACAAATGCTGCCAACAAGGCATAACAAAACAATATTTCTTATCATCATTAAGAATTAGGTGGACCTCTAATATAATTCAATATTATGAGAAATTAAATCTTCATTTTTCATATATTCAATTACTTAAATATTGATAAATGAGATACCAGAACCTTCTTGCCATTTTTATTATCGCCTTATTAATTAACTCTTGCGGACAAAAGAATTCTTCAACTCTGCTTTTATTCGAAAAGCAAGGCAAGGATTGGTATGAAGGAGGTGAAGCCCAATGGAGTTTTAATGATGGGGTTTTGGTAGGTACCGCTTCAAGTAACTCTGGTTTTGTTATTACAGAAAAGAGTTATAAGGATTTTGAGCTGACGTTGGAGTTTCAACCGGATAGCACAATTAATTCCGGAATATTTGTGCGTTGTAATGTAAAGGAATTATCTAATATAGATTGTTATGAAATGAATATCTGGGATTTACACCCGGATCAAAAGTGGAGAACCGGATCTGTTGTAAGCAGGGAGGTTCCGAAAGCATATGTAGAAACTTTGGATAAATGGAACACCTATAAAATACGGTGTAAAGGCAGTCGTATCCAGACATGGGTCAACGACCAACTTACCGTTGATATTGACAATAAAGACCTGGTTGAAGGATATATAGCGCTACAGGCCGCGGAAACGGGTACTGTAAAATTCAGAAATATACAGCTGCAAATGCTAAACGAAAATTAGCTATTCAAAGCCTCCAGTACGCGTTCCTGAGTAAAGGGCAGGTGCCTCAGGGTTTTGCCGGTAAGAGCAAGAAAGGCATTGGCTATTGCCCCTGCCACCATTGGGGTAGCCGTTTCACCAACTCCTTCCGGGGTTTCGGTGGACTTTAACAGGGCCACTTCAATACTTTCAGGACTGTCGTTCATACGAAGTAACTTATAGTCATTAAAATTAGATTGTTGAATTTTACCGTCCATTATTGAGATCTTTTCCTGCAGCGAACTACTTATTCCCATAATAACTCCCCCTTCCATTTGAGCCTTTACATTGTCTGGTTGCACAATTACTCCGGCATTAAGCGCAATCCAGAATCTATGCACGTTTATTTTTCCCGTTGTGGCATCAACTGAAATTTCGCATACTCCGGTCCCAAATGAACCGTGTTCTGCAAATGCCATACCCTTTGCCCTGCCTGCAATAGGAGGGTCTTCCCAGCCCGAAATTTCCACTACTTTCTCTAAGGTTGCCAGTGCTTTCGGGGAGTTTTTCATTAATTTTCTTCTCAGTGCTACCGGATCTAGTTTTTGACTTTTGGCTATATCATCGAGCATACATTCTATGGCAAATTTATTAGGCGCGTGACCTACTGAACGCCAATGCTTTAAACGGATCCCATGTGATGCTTTACGCCATTCGGCAAATTGGTTGGGTATGTCATAATAGTCATTTCTTACCCCACCAGCTACCAGATGCCCGCCATCACCAACAACACAATGTGAAAAACCGGTAATTTCACCATTTTTATCTGTAGCTACTTGTAAGCGTTGAAGAGACATCGGCCTGTAGGCGCCATAAGTGAGATCATCTTCTCTTGTCCATATTAATTTTACTGGTTGAGGTGCCATTTCTTTTGCCAGATAAGCGCACTCCTCTACAAAATCGTTCATACTTCTGCGCCCAAAGCCACCGCCCAAATACTGTAAGTGGACAGTAACATTCTCGGGCGGAATGCCCAGAATATCAGGGACTCCCAATTTAGTGTCGGGACCTTGCTGACTTCCTACCCAAACCTCAGCACTATTTTTATCTTCCGCAACTTTTATTACCGCATTCAAGGGTTCCATTTGGGCATGGTATACATAGTCATTTTTGTAATCTGCCTCATAAATTCTGGCCGCAGAACCTAAAGCTTTTTTAATATTACCTTTCTCAACAATCGCTTTTTCTGTATTACCCCCGGCAGCTATTTTCTCATACTCAGTAAAAACTTCATCAGAATTAAATCCACTTGCCTGGGCATCACTCCACTCGATCTTCAACATTTTTTTTAGCTGTAAAGCCTTTTCCAGGGAATTGGCGATGATGCCAATAGCATATTCAAATGGTACTATTTTAACAATCCCATCCTGTTCCAATATTTCTTTTTCATTGATGAGGGTAGGTTTGGCGCCGTGTAAATTTCCCCTTTCCAATACACCATAAACCATACCTGGCAATTGCAGATCAATCGCAAATTGTGCAGTACCATCTACCTTGGACGGAATTTCTGTTCTTGGAATTTCTTTGCCAATTAGTTTGAACTCTGCAGGGTCCTTTAAATTTACCTCACTCAAATCTGAAGGGTTCGCCGGCATTTCCAAAAATGGAATAAGGTCTGCGTAACTTATCGACTTATTCGTTTTATTGTGTGTCACAAGACTTTCGGCAGTGCTCAGTTCAGATATATTTACCCCCCAGTGCTTTGCGGCACTATACACTAAAATATATCGCGCTTGTGCGCCTGCCTTCCGCATTAGTTGATAATAACTGTTGGTTGTCCTGCTCCCTACTGTAAACATGAGTTTGCTCCCAGGGGACCAGCCCGGGGATCCGTACACATCCGAGTTCTGAGGCGAAAACTCTACATTTACCTTAGACCAGTCTGCATCCATTTCCTCTGCAAACAAAACTGGCAAAGCAGTCATTGATCCCTGACCCATTTCCGCTGCCGGATTGTAGATAATAATTTGTCCATCTTTCGTGAGTTGTACCCAGGCAGTAAGTTTATGCTTTTCTATTTGCTTCGCTAATACTTTTGTATCACTGCAAGACATCAGTTGAGGTAAGATACCCGATATGCCTATGAAAAAAGCAACTCCTCCGGAGGATTTCAGGAAATGCCTTCTGTTTATTGTTTTAGAAGTTTGCGTCATTTTCGTGCCTTTGAAATTTGTTTGATGACCCGTATGCCGGCAAGGGGATTCATCTAACTTCTTTTTACATTGGTTAATTTGCTTTCCGCTGCCATTTTCACTGCCTTAATAACACGTAGATAAGTTCCGCATCGGCATAAAATTCCATTCATTTCAGATTTAATTTCTTCTGTGCTCGGACTGGGATTTTTTTCGAGCAGGGCCGCAGCCTGCATAATCTGCCCGGACTGACAATATCCACATTGTGGAGCCTGGGCGGCTATCCACGCTTTTTGCAGCGGGTGAGTACCATCTTCCGATAAGCCCTCTATAGTTACTATTTTTTGGCCCTGGCTAAAATTATCCACAGCTAAGACGCAGGCTCTCATAGGATTACCATCAATATGTATGGTACATACCCCGCATTGTGCAATGCCACATCCATATTTTGTTCCCATTAGTCCAAGGTGTTCCCTTATAACCCAAAGCAGTGCAGTACCTTCTGGCACATCAACTTTGTGGTCACTATTGTTGACATTCAATGTAAAAGAGGCCATAGTAATAATGATATGAGCTATTAAGTTACCCCATTACTGCGTTAATACCAAAAAGAGGAACAAATTATCGAATACCTTTCACATTCATTTGCAGTGTGTAAACAGCATTCATTGCGGTAATAAAAAGGATATTTTGATTTTTTCCACCAAAGGTCACATTTGCCGTCCAGGGCTGTGGAACCGGGATATGCAGAATCTTTACTCCCTGAGTATTGAAGACGGTCACTCCCTTGCCGGTAAGATACACATTACCCTGGTCGTCTAATGTCATCCCATCGGATCCCAATTCGCAAAATAACTTTTTGTTGCTAAGACTGTGATCCTCATTGATGGTATAGACGTAGGTTTTTTTATCCCCTATATCGGCAATGTAAAGTGTTTTTCCATCGGCTGAGCCAACTATTCCGTTAGGTTGTACAAAGCCACTCGCAGCAACAGAGACTTCTCCCATATCCGGGCTGACATAATACACCTGCTGCTGGTCCATTTCTTTTTCCTGCCGTTCCCAATACGGTCTTTGATAATAAGGATCAGTAAAGTAAATTCCCCCGTCAGGAGCCACCCATATGTCATTCGGGCCATTGAATTTTTTACCTTGAAATTCATCCAGAAGAACGGTAACATTTTTTTCTTTATCAATTCGCCACAACTCAAATTTTTCATCTGCCGCAGCAAGCAGATTTCCGTCATGATCAAAAAATAGTCCGTTCGCCCTGCCCGCTGGTTCCATAAAAGTGCTGATAGCACCATCAATTGCAGACCATTTTAGAATACGGTTATTGGGTTGGTCAGTAAAAAATACGTTTCCTTCGCTATCTACTGCCGGCCCCTCTGTAAATTTATAATCTGTACCAGCCACCTCAAGTTCCGCCCCTTGGTAAATAAGTTTTTCACCTGCCTTCTGACAAGACAGGGTTATTGGAAATAGAACAATAAAAATTGTGTTTATAAGTAACTTTTTAGCTTCAATTATCATAATTCCCGATTATTTTAGTATTGCCCGGATCTTCCTGAGCTGTGGTTTTTGGCACCTTGATATGGCCTGATCATTAATTCTTTTTATAACCCGGACCTTTAACGAATCTCCCGGGCAGGGCACCTGTATGATCTCCTTCTTTTATTACTTGTGTGCCGTTTACGAATACATGCCTCATGCCTGTGGCGTACTGATGAGGTTCGTCAAAGGTGGCATTGTCTGTAATCTTGTCGGCATCAAATAATACCACATCGGCAAAATATCCAGTTTGTAAGGAGCCGCGCTTGTCTAATCTCAGGTTGGTTGCCGGTAGGCGGGTTAGCTTATAGATGGCTTCTTCTAATGAAATTACTTGCTCTTCTCTTACAAAATGACCCAGCAATCTGGCAAAGGAACCATAAGCACGTGGATGGGTACTTTGTTCTAAAAATACGCCTTCATTGGTATACGAGCCAGCATCTGAACAAATGGCCATATAAGGAAGGGCAAGCTTCTTTTTTATGTTTTCTTCAGACATGGAAAAGTAGACTACCTGAATTCTACTATCATCCTCATAAATAAGATCTACCACGGTCTTATCTGCGGGTTGGTTTCTTTCCCCGGCAACTTCAGCCAGTGTTTTTCCGATATATTTCCTCATATCTTTATTCTTAAAACCAACGAGCAGAATTTTTTCGGGTGGAACATGAAACTTTATTTCTTCTATCATTTGCTTTCGTTTCACCGGTTGCTCCATGAAATCTATTGTTTTACTATGCCCCCCTGCTTTGGCCCATTCCGGAAGTAGTACGTTTAGTCCGGTAGAACTTGCATTATACATATACATATCAGTAGTAATGTCTAACCCGTATTCCCTTGCATTTTCTACCAATTTAATGGCCTGATCTAGTAAATGCCAATTGGCTGTACCCGAAGCCTTAAAATGGTATATCTCGGACCTGATATCTGCTTCTTCAGCAATTTCTATCAATTCCTGCACGGCTTCCAGTAGCTTTTCTTCTTCATCTCTTATATGAGATACATACATGCCACCGTTTTCCGAGGCAACTTTTGCAAGTTCAATTATTTCATCTGTCCTGGCATGGCCACTGGGTACGTAGATCAATGATGTTGATAAGCCTACAGCCCCTTCTTCCATCGCCTCTTGGGTAAGTGCCTTCATTTTGTCTAATTCTTCTTCTGTAGGCTCACGGGTGTCATAGCCCATCACGTATTCCCTTAAGGTGCCATTACCTACAAAGGAGGTGATATTTGTAGATACCCCTTTGTCTTCAAGGAATTGTAAATATTCTCCCAGAGTAGACCAGCTAACATCATATTTTATGTTTTGTTGCCCTTTTGTCATACCCTGTTTCATCGACTCATTAAGCGGTCCCATAGACCGGCCTTCGCCCATTACCTCAAGGGTAACCCCCTGCCTTATATCCCCCTGTGATCTTCCATCTTCTATCAGAGAGACATTGGCCCAACTCAACATATTAATAAACCCGGGTGCAACTGTAAGTCCGGCTGCATCTATTTCCAATTTCCCTTTTGCATTTTGTAAGTCACCTACTGCAGCAATGGTATCAGCATTAATCCCAACAGACCCTATGTAGGACGGATTTCCAGAACCATCAACTATGTTTCCATTTTTAATAAGGAGATCATAGTTCTGAGATTCGGAACAGCCCGAAAGGACTGCGATTAACAATAGCGTACTTAGAAACGATTTTGTTTTCATAATGAAGTTTTGGTATTTCTTTAGCCAAGTAGTTTTAAAATTCCCAATGCACCTACGGCAATAATGCTTATAATGCTTATCCACAAGATAATATCATAAAAAATCCCGGGTTTGAAAAGTGGATGCAATCTTTTGTATCTAAAATGTAAAACCGCATAGACCACCAGAAACAGGAGGAACGATCCTACGATGCCTCCGGTAATTACCATAAGCACCGGCAGTTTAACATATATAAAAAGTGATGCCCATAACAATGGAACTGCCCAGGCAAGAATGGCTACGGTTCTTTTGCGTACTGCAAAGTCGTTAAAATTTATCCAGCCTACTTGCCCGAAAATATCAGAAAGTTGTCTGGTCCATGCGGCCAGGGCAGCAAACAAGGTTGAAAATAATGTGATAAAGGCTCCAATTAAAAATGCTGTCTTGGCATGCGGGCCTAGCGATGCCGTGTACATTGCTGATAAAGTCTCAACCATATCGTAGCCCTCGGGAACATCTCCCTGTGCATGCAGAATTGCAGCCCCAAGCAGATAAAAGGCGGCGGTAACCGTGGTATAAACCAGCATGGCAATAATAGCATCGAGTTTCATCACTTTTAACCATCCATTTGCCCTGTTCTGCCAGGCCTTTGATCCATCATTTTTTCCTGAATAAGCTGCATACCCTTTTTCAAGGCACCAGTAATTATAATGGATAATTTCATCTCCTCCTACACCGGTAATCCCAAAGGCTCCAAAGGCCACAGCTACTGCTTCCTTGGGGAGACTAAATTGTAAGCCGCTCCAGATATCGTCCCAGCTGATTTGATAGGGGGTATAGGCCAGGAAGTAAAGTGAAGCAAAGGTGAACAGGGTAAACAGCCCAATCATACCTAGTGAGACTTTCTCTATAAATTGATAGTAACCCCTGAAAATCATTAGCGCTACGACAATTGCTATCAAAAAAGCATAAAAGGGGATGCTAATTCCCGGTGCCAGTATATTAAGTATAATTGCTACACCACCAACAATACCGCCAACTTGCAAGAGTTTAATAATCATTACCAACAGTACCATCCAGACAGACCATTTGGCTTTACCAAATTTTGGCCCCGGTAATTTGTTAAAAGCCTGCATAGCTGTTTCCCCGGTAAGAATAGTATGCTTGCCAAATTCTAGCTGAACAGCTACCTTAACAATGCAGCTGACAATTATTACCCAAAAGGTTATAAAACCGGCTTTTGCCCCCAGGGTAGTGGTTGCGATTAATTCTCCTGAACCTACAATAGAAGCCGATAAAATAAAACTGGGCCCAAGAAATTTAAGTCGGCCCCTGAAGCTCTCAGGAGGGTTTTTGGTTTTTTCCGGATGAAGGGAATAAGGATCTTTTGCAGAAGACATTCAGTATCTTTTATTGAAACTTTTTCATGAATTCCATGTTGTGCTTCATGCTTTCTAAAGGCCCGCTGGCATATTCTTCCTGCTCAATAAAAATATGTTGAACCCCCGAGACCTTCATATTGCCCATCATTGTGGTTATATCAAGTCCTCCTTTGCCAAACTCAGTACTTTGTTTTTCATGCATATCCATATCTTTTAAATGCCAAAGTGGAAAACGGCCAGGGTACTTATTAAAATAATCCAGTGGGTCTTTTCTACCCACTATAACCCAACCAAGGTCCAATTCCATATGCACCAGATCTTCCTGTGTATTATTCATCAGGACATCAAATAATACCTTGCCATTCTCGGATTCAAATTCGTATTCGTGATTGTGGTACCCAAATTTCAGACCAACCTTTTTGCATTCTTCCCCAGCCTTGTTAAAGGCATCAGCTACCTTTTTGTAGTTATCCACGGTTTGCCCCCTGGATGGCATTGAAGAGCATATCAGGTATTCCTGCCCCGAGCTAACAGCCTGCTCCATGGTGTTTTCCCAATTTTCATCGAGTCTAACATGACCGCTGAGTAATTGCATTCCTAAATCATTGCAGATATTTTGCATTTCTTTAGGTTGAAGACCGTAGTAATACCCTTTTTTACTTCCTGCGGTTTCAATTTTTTTAATTCCTATTGATGCGATTTGTTTTAAGGTGCCAACGGCATCTTTTAGCATTTCATTTCTAAAAGTATACAACTGTACCCCAAGCGCTATCTTCTTTGAAGAATTAAAGGTATAGGAAGGCAGTAGGGTAGTGCCTAATGCAATTGCGGCGGTTTGAGTTAAAAAGTCTCTTCGTGTTCTCATTTGTTTAATTTGATACCGGGTTATTGTGACCATGAAGTTGGTACTCTGTCCCAACGGTGATTTTTTAATTCGCGATACAGTTCTGCCGGTAATCCTTTACCGTCACTGGTTGCGGTATTGGCCAGAACGTTTCGTTGTTTCCTCATCCCGGGAATGATAGTACTTACAGTTTTGTTCATAGTAATAAAACGCAATGCCATTTCGGCCATACTTAATCCTTCAGGGATCAGTGGCCTCAACCGATCTGCTCTTTCAACGCTAGGGATAAGGTTCTCCGGAACAAAATAGGTATTGCGCCAATCCCCTTCCGGAAAAGTAGTGGTCTTTGTAATGTTCCCAGTTAATGTTCCCTCATCAAAAGGGACCCTGGCAATTACCGCAATATTCAGTTCCTCACAGAGCGGAAAGAGTTTATCTTCGGGGGCCTGATCAAAAATATTGTAAATGACTTGCACGGCATCCAGGCATCCTGTTTTAAGGGCCTCCATACCGTTCTCTGGTTCCCATCTATTAACACTTATACCCATAGATGCTATTTTACCTGAAGTTTTCAGATCTTCCACTGCCCTTTGCCATTCTTCCTGGTGCACCCAGCCATCATCCCAGGTATGAAATTGCATCAGGTCTATTTGTTCCAGACCTAAATTTTTAAGTGTTTTCTCTGTATAGGCCATAACATGCTCATACGGATAGGACACCTCCAGGCCATATTCTGGTTTTGCGGGCCATTTAAAATTCTTAGGAGGAATTTTACTGGCAGTATATAATTTAGTGCCAGGATGCCTTTTTACCAAAAGTCCCAGTAATTTTTCGCTATGACCTTCCCCGTAACCCCAGGCAGTATCAAAAAAAGTCACTCCCTGTTCAACAGCCAGGTCAAGAGAATCAGAGGATTGCACATCGTCCGATGCTTTCCATCCGGCCATTCCCCACATACCATAGCCTATTTCGCTTACACTCCATCCGGTGCTTCCAAACTTTCTGTATTTCATATTTGCAACTTAGTGTTTTTGATTGTAATGCTGGCGCAAGAGATCTTCTGCAAAATCATTATTCAGGTCTCTTACGACGGTATGCACATGATTGGCGTTATTTTGGATATTGTCATATTCGATCAGTAACATAGGTCCGTGTATCCTGTAATAATGGGGCCGTCCTTTTACGGTATCGCCAGCCCAGGCGAAGTACAGATTATCATGGCCGGCATTGGCAATTTTAGCCCTGAAAGTTTCGGAAAACTCAAAAACATAGTTGCCGATGTAAACTTCTAATAATTGTAAGAACATCTCTTTTTGCTTTTCGTTAAGTTCCGTAAAAGGAATGCCTTTGCGTTCTATGGCTTTTACTTTTCTCTGGTTCCCGGTAATAATTTCCCGGGGGGCTGTATTTGAAAAAATTGCTTTTTCGGACTGCGACTCACTTAAAGCATTGATTAACTCTAGCCCCAATTGGGTCTCTGATCGCAGCACCTCTTTTCCCTTATGCTCCCCTTCCATGACAACCCCGGGATTTGAACCCATAAAACTAGGGGTAGCAGATATGATTTTACCTTCGGCAGAAGTAAAGTTTAGAGAGAGGTGATGTCCTTCAAATCGCCATCCCCAAAATTGGTCAGGAGCGGGCTTTCCAAAAATACTGAAATGATAATTTAATGGGTCGCGCATTGGAGATCCATCGGGCATGCGAAATTTATTCTTCTCAATTTGAATTAGAATATTCTCCAGGGCCATTATTTCCTTCGATTTATTAAACCCGTTCTCACTAAGAGAGGCTTTCAGAAGTTCCAGGGCCGCTGCCTTCTGTGGTTTCGTGAAATCGTGAAAAGTCGGTCCCTTTCTAACAATGGGCACATAATTAAAATTATACCGCTCCTCTTCGTCTATTTCAAAAACCGCCTTAGATTTTAGGTCGTCCTGGAGGGAATTCAGGAATGTATTTGCTTTTAAGGATAAATCCTGACCGTATAGGCAACCTATAAACAGGAGGTAAGACGCAATGAGTAACTTCTTTTTAATTTTCATTTCTACTTGTTTTTATAGTGTAACTAACAAATGCCACGTATTTACTATCCGGGGACCAGGAAGGGACATTAATAGTACCTTGTCCTCCGAATAATTTTGCCATTACCCTGACTTCTTTGGTTTTCAGGTCCATCATCCTAAGCATCACTTCTTTATTTGCTGGGTGCTTATTAGCGGGCACTTCCGGGTAAAAGCTAACATAAACGATCCATTTCCCATCGGGAGATGGATGTGCAAACCAATCGTGATATTTATCTGTGGTGAGCTGTACTTGCTGGCTCCCATCTGTTTTCATTCGCCATATTTGCATGGTCCCTGATCTTTCAGAATTGAAATAGATATATTTCCCGTCGGGGGAGTAGTCAGGGCCATCATCGAGTCCTGCGGCTGTTGTCAATCTGGTTTCATCGCCTCCTGCGTATGGAATGGTATAAATATCATAGTTCCCATTGCGTTCGGCGCAATAAGCCAATGTTTCGCCATCGGGTGACCAACCGTGCCAATAGGAAGGTCCTAATGGCGTTATTCTCCTGGGCTCTCCACCTTCAATGGGTAGTCCGTAAATCAGAGATTTGCCGTTTTCTGTCTGATCGCTTATTACCATTTGGGTACCGTCCGGTGAGATACCATGATCATTGTTGATTCTTTTGGCGAAAGCAGTGTTTATTAGAGAAGGGCTTCCTCCTTCTGCGGAAATGCGGTATAAGAGTCCGTCACTATTATATACCAGGGTTTTACCATCCGGGGTCCAGTTAGGGGCCTCTATATGCGCTTCTGTCTTATATAGCACTTCGCGTTCTAACGATACTATATTGATCCTTTCCAGGCTACTGGAAACCATGTCTTTTGTAATTTCCTGAGATCTAATCACTTGTGAAAAACAACAACAAATTAGGAATAAAAGTATACCCCCCGGGCCATATGGCATCTTTACATTCATGGATAAATAATTCTTTTATTATATGATAGGACATCCCCTAAAAATACTAAAATTTACAACAGCATCTCTCTGGGTAGATTTGTACATTTGACAAAACTGTTTTTTATGAATTCCAGGCAGGAACAATTAACCGCATTAGACAGATTACTAACTATAATGGATGAGCTTAGGGACCAATGTCCTTGGGACAAAAAACAGACCATGCAAAGTCTTAGGCATCTTACCATTGAGGAAACCTATGAACTTGGTGATGCCATATTAGACAATAACCTGGATGAAGTAAAAAAGGAATTGGGAGATTTGCTCTTGCATATTATTTTCTATGCGAAAATAGCTTCAGAGACCAGGGAATTCGATATTGCAGATGTGGCCAGGGAAATCAGTGAAAAACTAATCAACAGGCATCCGCATATTTATGGGGATATTAAAGTGGACAGTGAAGAAGAAGTAAAGCAAAACTGGGAGAATATTAAACTGAAGGAGGGAAAGAAAAGTGTGTTAGAAGGGGTCCCAATTAGCCTGCCATCACTAGTTAAGGCAAATAGGATTCAGGATAAGGTTGCCGGGGTGGGTTTTGATTGGGAACAGCCAGAACAGGTTTGGGAAAAGGTGCAGGAAGAATTGCAGGAACTACAGACCGAAGTTAATGATGGCAACGAGGATAAAATTGAAGCTGAATTTGGAGATGTACTTTTTTCCATGGTGAATTACGCCAGATTTCTAAACATTAATCCGGAGAATGCCCTGGAAAGAACCAATAAAAAATTCATTCAACGGTTTAAGTATCTCGAATCGAGGGCGAAATCTGCAGGGAAACAGCTTAAAGAAATGACACTAGAGGAAATGGACGTGTATTGGGAGGAAGCTAAATTTCAGTAAATAGTAAAAAGGGTGCATATGATATACAATTTAATATGCATAAAGTATCATCAGCAAAATGAAGCCCTTATCTTTGCCACTTTAAAAAAACGAATCAAACTTGTTCCAGAAATACACAAAAGAGTTTAGGTATAACATCGCCCTGGCTGTTCCTGTTATAACGGGAATGCTGGGTCATTCTTTTGTGCAGTTTGCGGATAATATCATGGTGGGGCAGCTGGGTACTGCCGAACTTGCTGCTGTATCTTTAGGGAACAGTTTTGTCTTTATTGCCATGTCTCTCGGGATAGGATTCTCTACAGCCATAACCCCGTTGGTAGCCGAAGCAGACGGAGCCGGTAATAGCGCTAATGCCAAGAGTGCGCTGAAGCATGGTCTGGTGCTTTGTACTTTTCTGGGGATATCACTTTTTGGACTGGTTCTCCTATCTAAACCTTTAATGTACCTCATGGATCAACCACCGGAGGTGGTTACACTGGCAATACCTTATTTGGATATTGTAGCCTTTTCATTAATACCTCTTATAATCTTTCAGGCATTTAAGCAGTTTTCTGAGGGACTTTCGCAAACCAAATACCCTATGTATGCTACGGTTCTGGCTAATGTGGTAAATATTGTGCTAAATTACTTGTTGATCTTTGGTACGTTCGGATTTCCGAAATTGGGAATTATAGGGGCAGCAATAGGCACCCTGGCCTCCCGGATAATTATGCTTGTTTTCTTATGGGTCCTACTTAGGAATAAGGAAAAATTCAGAGCTTTTGTGAGCGGTTTCAATTTTAAGAAGATAGAGAAGAGAGTGATGAAGAAAATAATTGATCTGGGTTTCCCTTCTGCTTTACAAATGTTTTTTGAAGTGGCAATTTTTACAGCAGCTATTTGGCTCAGTGGTGTTTTGGGGAAGAATCCTCAGGCGGCCAACCAAATTGCATTGAATCTTAGTAGTATGACATTTATGTTTGGGATGGGGCTGGGAGTTGCCGCGATGATACGCGTGGGAAATCAGAAGGGCCTGCAGAATTTTAAGGAGTTAAGAAGAATTGCCCAATCTATTTTTTTTCTCACTTTGTTGTTCGAAGTAGTTTTTGCGATTTTGTTTTTAATTTGCAGACATTGGTTTCCAACCTTGTACCTAGATGTTGGAGACCTTACCAACCAGGCAGATAACCTGGAAGTAATTTCGATGGCAGCACAATTGTTATTGGTGGCTGCGTTCTTCCAGATATCGGATGGTTTGCAAGTAGTAATTTTAGGAGCTCTAAGAGGATTACAAGATGTGAAGATCCCTACGTTCATCACTTTTATAGCCTATTGGCTCATAGGTTTTCCCATAAGTTTTTATTTGGGCCTGCACACTGAACTAAAAAGCACCGGAATTTGGATAGGCCTTCTTTCTGGTTTAACGGCATCTGGTATTATGTTGTATATTCGATTTAACTATCTGACCAAGAAATTGATCTTAAATTAATTTAAAGTAAAATATGGACCTCCCTAAGTTTTTGCTTGCAGACAATACGGATCACCCATCATCTATCTTCATTGTGCATACAGAGTACCCTAGGTTTATTATCAATTTAGAAAATGATGAGGTAGAATGGCTGGAAGATTTTACCAAAGAGGACGAAAAAGAATTATCCCAGGAAGCAGAAAGGCTAATATTGGAAGCCAGTAATTTCTACGACAGGGAAGTGGGCCGATACGAGGATTAATATGGTTGAAGATCTGATACATCTGGATAAGGAGCTCTTTCTGTTTCTCAATAACCTTGGAAATACAAGTTGGGATGGGTTCTGGATGTTAATTACCAGTCAGACCAGCGGTTATCCTATCTACCTGGTATTACTTTTTTTTTCATATAGAAGTTATGGCCTCAGAAAGACTATGCTTTTGCTGGTCTTTGTTGCCTTATTGATTACCTGCACAGATCAGCTTTCAAACTTTTTTAAATATGGGGTAAAGCGACTCAGACCATGTTATGATCAGGACCTGGAAGGGCTTATGCGATTAGTAAAAAATTCCTGTGGTGGAAAATACAGTTACTTTTCAGCCCATGCCGCTAATTCTTTTGCAGTAGCATTTTTCTTCACCTATTTACTTGGAGCCAGGTATAGGATCCTTGGAGCCTTTTTAATGATATGGGCTGTATTTGTTGCATATAGCAGAATATATATCGGGGTGCACTTTCCACTGGATGTGCTTACCGGCGCAGCGGTGGGCATTTTATTTAGTTGGTTATTTGCTAAGTTGTACCTGTTTTCAATTCACAAATATTACCTATGATTTCTAATACCAGATATTGGATTTTATTGCTCCTCATTACCCTGGTATACGCGGCAGGAATGTTTGTTACCCTTTTTGAAAATGATTCGGCCCAATTTGCGGTAATGGCTATGAGAATGGTCCAGGAAAATGATTTTTTCAGCCTTTTTAAGGGTCCGGAAGCCTATCTGGACAAACCCCATATGCATTACTGGCTGGCGGCCATTTCTTTTAAAATTTTTGGATTATATGACTGGGCCTATCGCATACCGGGAATTCTCGCAACATTTGTCGGAGCTTACAGTTGCTTTGGCCTAGGAAAGCTTTTGTACAATACGCAGGTGGGGAAACTCTCCGCGCTGATTTTTATGACGGCCCAGACCATAGTGCTTTCTGTTATTGATGTAAGAACCGATGCTGTGCTGACCGGTTTTTCTGTTTTTGCCATCTGGCAATTGGCCAGCTATATTGAAAATGGGAGGCTAAAAAATATCGTACTGGGTGCATTTGGAGCCGGGATTGCATTTTCTACCAAAGGCCAGATTGCCCTCCTGGTCATAGGATTACCCTTGCTTTGCCATCTCGCCTATACACGGAAATGGAAAGTGTTAATTAGTTGGAAGGTATTTGTAGCGCTTTTGACTTTTACGGTTACCATAGCGCCGATGTTGTATGCCTATTACCTTCAGTTCGACATGCATCCGGAGTTAGTTGTTCGTGGTAAAGGAAACAGAAGTGGTTTTCGTTTTATTTTTTGGGAACAAAGTTTTGAACGTTTAAGTGGCGAAGGAATAGGAAAGAATAGCAGTGATTATTTTTTCTTTTTTCACACATTTTTGTGGGTTTTTCTTCCCTGGACAGTTATTGCAATTTTGGGCTACTGGAGTGGCATAAGGACTTTGTTTAAGCAGCGATTTATTCTTAACCCCAAATATGATTTCCTGACTCTGGGAGGAATAGGGTTCATCTTCCTGATAATTAGTTTTGCCCAATTTAAATTACCGCATTATCTCAATATTGTTATACCCTTATTTGCCCTGTTAACATCATCTTATTTAGTGCGAATAAATCAATCCAATAAATTAAAAACCCTTAAAATCTTATTGGGGATACAGTATTTTATTTTGAGTCTGGTATTTATCGCTTCCGTTTTTATCTGCTTTTATGTTTTTAAGGAGGCTAAGCCCATTAGTTATATCTGGATAGTCATATTATTGCTTTTAATTGTTTATTACTGCTTTAAAAAGGAAGATTACGTATTGCGTATAATCACCGTAACGGTATTCAGTTCGGTTTTACTTAACGCAGTACTTAATTCTCATTTTTATCCATCTTTGCTGGAATACCAGGGAGGATCGGCCATGTCTAAAGTAGTATCTAAGGAGGGTATAGCAATAAATAATATCTATAAAATAAATTCAAGGCACAGTTGGGCTTTGGATTTTTACAATCGCAGACCGGTGGCAATTAGGTCGCTAGATGAGCTAAAGCAACTAAAGGATATCTGGATTTATGCTACGGATAAAGACCTGAATGCATTAAAAACTTCTGGTATCGATTGGGATAAGCAACATACTGTTGATCAGTTTCGGATTACCAGATTACAGGGTAGATTCATAAATCCGAAGTCGAGAAATAAGGTGCTCAATAAAATGCATCTGGTGCATATTTATTGACCACCTGGTGATGTAAGTGCAGGCTTTTTAAAATGATAAACTATTCCGAAGAGCGAAACCATCGCAGTAATTAAAAAGAAAACCATGCTTATACTTACCGAAGTATTCTGGTCTAATCCGAGCCATAACGCTCCATAAAAGAATACCACTTCCCTGCTTCCAATACCACCAATTGTTAATGGCAGTACTGCTACTATAGAAGAAATCAGGAAGATGAACATATAAGAAATTAAGTGAATTTCGATCTGTAACGCTTTAAGGATAAATATCAGACAAAGCAATTGTGCTGCCTGTACAATTGCGGAGTACCCCAGCGATCTCCAGAAAACAGGCAAAACATAATTAAAAAGTTTGGTGTTTAGTACCCGGAAAGCAAGGATGCTGATAAATACAAGGATAATTATCAGATAGGTATAGGATGTCAGGGCAACTAAATTCATCGACAGTAGTAGCAAGCAACTATAAATAAAAAGTAATAGCAGACCACTAAGACGGTCTAAAACCAATACAGCGACTACCCTTTTAGTTTTGACCTCAAATTTTTGCTTAATAACATACCCCTTATAGGCATCTCCTCCAATCCCACCAGGCAAGAACAGGTTGTAGAACATTCCCAACAAGTACAGTTTTAAATTGCTCAAATGAGTTAGAAAAACATGCAGTTGATAGAAATAGAGATTTAGCCGAAAAGCTGCCATAATCTTGGAAACCACAAAGAACAAGACGGCGAGTAACAAATAAAAGGGGTCAGTCTGTCTAAGGATTTCGAGTACCTGCTGTAATTGTATCTTGGTAAAAATAAAATAGATTAAAACTGCGCTAATCACAATTTTAAGTACGGTTATACCTTTTTTACGCAGTTCTGCCACCTATGGAAATGTTTTTTATGCGATAGGGTCTTTTCTTCTGAGATTCGTAGTAGGTTCTGATTAAGAGCTCCATGACAATACCTATGGTAAATAATTGTATCCCGGCCAGAATAAACATCATGCCAAACATCAGAAGTGGCCTGGTACCAATGTCTTCACCCATTCCTACTTTTATAATAAGAAGATAGATATTTATCAGTATCCCTAGAATAATAAGCAGAACCCCAAGTATTCCAAAGAGATGTATAGGTCGTTGAAAGTATTTGCGAATAAATAGTAGTAACATCATATCTGCAACTACTTTAAAAACGCGTTCCAGCCCGTATTTAGAAACACCTGCATGCCGGGCGTGGTGATTTACTGGGACCTGTTTTATTTGTGCCCCTTCCAAATGGGCCAATAAGGTAATAAATCGGTGCATTTCCCCATATAGGTTGAGTTCCTTAGCGATATCTTTGGTGAATACCTTTAAGGCACAACCGTTGTCTTTAATATCGAGTTTGGTTACCCTTCGAACTAAAAAATTAGCAATTTTTGATGGGATTTTCTTTATTAAAGAATCCTTGCGTTTTTGTCGTATTCCGGTAACCACATCATATTCTCCGCTAACTGCGTATTCCAGCATTTTGGGAATGTCTGACGGATCATTTTGCAGATCCCCATCCATGGTAATGATATATTCTCCTTCAGCATAATCTATCCCTGCGGCCAAGGCCAGACTTTGCCCGTAATTTTTTTTAAGTGCAATGAGATGAACATGCTCGTCATTTAAGCCGGATACTTTGTGTCTGGTGCCATCTTTAGAAAAATCATCTACATAAATGATCTGATAATTATAGCCTGATAAACTTTCATGAATTTTTTGTGTAAGCAGGGTTACATTCTCCTCCTCATTATATAGTGGAACTACAATAGATAAAAGAGCATTGGTAATGGCAGCCATTCAAGTGGATTTATTGCGACAAATTTAGGGTTTTCAATTTAAAATGATCCAGAAGCGGAACCAGAGATGGTTATATAACATTTAATAAGTCTTGAGTAGTTCTTCTGCAGCTCTAAAGGGTGATATTTCAGAGCTTTCCACTTTTTTTAGGAGCACTTCCAGTTTTTCTTTTGTTTCTGGCTGCCGATAAAATTCTATTTTCAGCAAACTATCCACCGTTTGAAGAAACCAATATTTATTCTGTTCCCTCCTGTGGCTTTCCAGATATCCATCGGTTCTGGCCTTGTCTATAAAATCTGTGATCATTTGTAACACCTCAATTATCCCTTCGTTGTTAATGGCAGAGCAGCTTAAGGCCTTTGGAATCCAGCCACTGCTTTTAGGCGGGTATAAATGAAGTGCACGCTGAAATTCGGCCTTTGCCAGCGAAGCCTGCTTTTTATTGGCCCCATCTGCTTTATTAATCACAATTGCATCCGCCATCTCTACAATGCCTCTTTTTATACCCTGCAGTTCATCTCCCGCACCTGCCAGTTTCAGGAGGAGGAAAAAATCAACCATACTATGAACAACTGTTTCGCTCTGACCCACGCCAACAGTTTCGATCAGAATAACATCATAACCCGCCGCCTCACACAAGAGGATGCTTTCGCGGGTTTTTCGTGCTACCCCTCCCAAGGATGCACCGGAGGCAGATGGTCTGATAAATGCATTGGGATCGCGAACTAAATTTTCCATTCTTGTTTTGTCTCCCAGTATACTCCCTTTACTAACTGTGCTGGTCGGATCTACAGTTAAAACAGCAACCTTTTTCCCCTGGGCGGTGATTGCAGATCCAAATGCTTCAATAAAGGTACTTTTGCCTACCCCTGGAACACCGGTTATACCTATTCGGATACTATTGGGATTTATCCCGAGGCAATGTTCTACAATTTGCATAGCATCTGCCCGATCTTCATTTTTATTGCTTTCTATCAATGTCAAAGCCCTGGCTAGTAACATCTTGTCACCGGACAAGACCCCATCAATAAGAGTGGAAACAGCAGGAACCTTCTTCCGGTGGGTTTTTATCTTGGAAGCACTACCGGGGTCTATATTTTTGGATGTACTCAAATTTAGTTGCTAATTGGTATCATTACCTTAGTGGTGTCCCAAAAGAGTGTCAAATACGTCTTATCAGTAGTTTCAAAATCAATTGTAAAATTCTCGGCCGGAGCAGATAAGTTAGTGACCGGGACAGCTACTTCAAGCACATCCTTGGATGGATCTCTGGTGGTATCTCTTCCTCCACTACTAATGGTAACTCCCCAGTCTGGAACCTCCTCATTAAACATTACGGTCCATGAATCTTTGCCGGGCTTGGTCCATATTGAATAAGTTCCGGGAGACAGATCCTTGTCGATGATTTTTATGGGGGTAGCGGTAGTAAAGGTAGTGGGTTCATTGGCTCCTGTTCGCCAGACCACATCATAAGGGACCAGTTCTCCGAAAATAACTCGCCCTTTCTTAAACGGACTACTATAGGAAACAGCCAGGTCCATACCCATTTCTTTAAAAGTTGCGGTTTTCTGGGGGCTGTGTTTTTTGGTTTGTTCGCGCATATACGGCATTCCGACAAATACCAATAACAATATTAAAACGGCAACAATAGATATTACCCATTTCCATTTCTTCATTTTACAAAGGTTTTTTAAGTTACTCTAAATTACTAAATCAAATTCAAAGATAGAGGTGTTGATATAGGTTTCTCCACTTCGAAGTAAAGCGGAAGGGAAGTGTTTGTGATTGGGAGCATCTGGAAAATTTTGTGTTTCCAAACACAGGGCGGCAAATCCAGGGGGTCTGTAAACAACTACAGATGGCTGATTGGTGCGTAATTTCATCAATATCCCGGATACCGGGGAATATACGCTTGCTGCTACATCCTGGTTGTTGTCAAGAATGAAAGTAGTATCTAATGCCTGGGAGTCAATTGCCTTTTCTTTTCGGAAATCGAATTGTGAATCTTTAGTTGCGATGATATTCCCGGTGGGTAGCTGATTATTTAATGTTTCGAGGGTCTTCTGGCTATTTAGTTGTAGTCTGTAGTGATTGATGTTTTTTAAATCGTCTAAATGAAAATAGGAGTGGTTGGTTAGGTTAATGATGGTGGTTTCATCGGTGACGGCCTGATGGGTTATATGCAGGGAATGGCCTACTAGCTTATAGGTAACCTTAACTTTTAGTTCACCGGGGTAACCTTCTTCCATTGCCCTGCTCTTATAGCTAAGTTTAACTGAAGGTTGGGTACTATGGTCTACTGAATTGATTGTCCAATATTTTTTTCCAAAACCATTTTTACCTCCATGTAAATGAACTCCATCTTTGGAATCCAAAATATATTCCTTCCCATTTATTCTAAACCCCCCATTAGAAATTCTACCGGCATAACGGCCAACACATGCTCCTAAAAAAATACGGTCAGATAAATAGTCGTTCGGATCCTCAAATCCTGCAACTACATTGATAAGATCATTATGCTTATTTCGAAGTTCAATTTTTTGGATGATTGCACCGTAATCAAGGACTGTCAGTGAGATACAATCATTTTTAATTGTAACTTGTTTCAAGGGGATACATTTAAAATTCTCTTAAAATTACAATTTTTTGCAACACGGAAATTCTTCTATCGTCTTTATAGATAACAACAACAGAAACCCAACTTGGAAACTGGCCAGATGTTTCAGATTGATCTAATTGAACGCTGCAAAGCGAATGATCGCAGAGCGCAATTAAAACTGTATAAGCAATACTGCGATGGTATGTATTGTGTAGCAATGCGATTCTTGAAAAACGAGGATGATGCTGAAGATGTATTGCAGGAATCATTTATCAAAGCGTTTCAAAAGATTGAACAGTTCAAGGGAGAAGTTACATTTGGCGCCTGGTTGAAAAGAATAGTTATTAATAAAAGTCTGGATCATATAAAATCTAAAAAGGAAAAGTATCTGGAACTTCAGGAAAGCACCCTTCATATTGTTGAAGATGACGATTGGCAGGTGGAGGAGAGCATATCTGTAGAAGTGGTTAAAAAGGCAATGGAGGAATTACCCGATAAGTATCGCTTTGTTGTTCAGTTATTTCTGGTTGAAGGATATGATCACAGTGAGATATCTGAAATATTGAAGTTAGAGCAGACTACTTGTAGAACAAGATTACTCCGTGGGAAAGCACAATTGAAAGAATTACTTAAAAGTAAAAGTTATGGCACAGGATCTTAGAGAGTTATTTAAAAAGGACAAGGAGAAGCAGTACATGATGAAAGAGGGCCATGAGAAACGGTTCGAGGAGTTGCTAAACAGCTCATTTCCGAAGAAGCGACGTTTTTCTTCAACTTTTCTGAGGATTGCAGCCTCCGTGGTAATCGTAGTGAGTATAGGGTTTTTTACCTATCGCCAGCTTGGCAACGGAGAAGAAATTAAAACTACCGTGGTTGATAAAGACAATGGGCCAGAGCAGCAAGAGGGGATTTCTCTTGGAGATCTTTCACCAGATTTAAAAGTGGTAGAGAATTATTATGTGGCAAACATCAATCTTGAACTTTCACAATTAGAAATTTCAGATGCTAATAAAGACCTGGTAGACCAATTTATGGAGCGTCTTGCAGAATTAAATGCAGAGTATAAAAGACTTAATAAAGAATTGAACGAAATAGGACCTAATGATCAGACGATCAATGCATTGATCAAAAATTTACAGTTGAGATTACAAATGTTGCAGAAATTAAAAAACAGATTAAACGAATTAAAATCATCAAAAAATGAACAAGTTACAGCAAATAGTGTTTAAAGTAAGCGGTGCCCTTTTTTGCCTTATGGCGATAACGGCATACGGGCAGAAGGAATCTAAAACGTTTAAAGAATCCTTTAAAGTAGATAAAGATGCGGTTATCGATATCAATACAAGTTATGCGGATATAGAATTCGAAACTTGGGATAAGAATGAAGTGGTCATAGAGGCTGAAATTGAGTTAGAAGGTGCCAGCAAAGAAGAAGCCGAAGATTATTTTAAGAATGGTGGGATTAAAATTCTTGGAAACAGTAAAACCATTGAGATTAGTACTCAGGCGGAAAGCATATTTTCTTTCGCAAACGGGTTTAACAATATTCAGGTAAACGATTTTATTATTGAAATCCCGGAATTTCCGGAGTTAGAAACCTTGTTCCTGGACCTCGAAATTCCTGACCTGCCAGATTTCCCGGAAATTATGGATATGCCACCAATGCCCCCCTTTGAAGTACAGAATTTTGATTACGAAAAGTATCAAAAAGAAGGGGAGAAGTATATGAAGAAATGGAAAAAAGAGTTTGACGAAAATTTTGACGACGAATACAAAGAGCGCATGGCCGAATGGGCAGACAGAATTGCCGAGAGAACAGAAGCCTGGAAAGAGCGTCAGCAAGAAAGACAAGAACTGCAGAAGGAACGTTTAAAAGAGCGGCAATTGCAGCTTGATGAGCGGAAAGAACAGCTGAAAGAAAGGCAATTGGTAAGGGAAGAAGTTCAAAAGGAGCGGGCTGAGGCAATGAGGCAGCGAGAAAAGGCCATTCGCTTAGCGAGAAAAGCAGTAGATTCTACCCGATTTCTTTTCATCGATAAAGATAGTCTTGATAGTCGTTCCAGTTTTTTCTTTAACTATTCTCAGGGAGGGAAGAAGAAGTATAAGGTGAAGAAAACAATAAAGATAAAAATGCCAAAATCTGCCAAATTAAAAATGAATGTGCGGCATGGAGAAGTTAAACTGGCCGAAAATACAACTAATTTGAAAGCAACCTTGTCTTACGCAAGGTTGCAGGCCACCAATATTGATGGAGAAAGGACCAATATTGTAGCTTCTTATTCTCCTGTGAGTGTACAGACCTGGGGAAATGGAAGTCTTAACACCAATTATTCAGATAAAATTGCCCTGAAAGATGTTAAATTCCTCAATCTGAGTGCTAACTCTTCTGAAGTTACCATTGAGCGTCTTATTAATAGTGCCAGTATAAAAAATAATCTTGGAGCTTTACGCATTAATGGCTTGGCCAAAAATTTTAAAGATCTGGACATATCAATGCAGCATGGGGAATTAAATTGTGATTTACCCACTACACCATATAAAATTTACGTAAATGGTACTTCATCTAAATTGAGTAGCCCTACCTATTTGGTTTGGGATAAATCTACCGAACGTGGCAAAACCACTCAAAAAAGTTATCATTTGAACAAAAATGCCGAGGGGTCAATTACAATTAATTCTGTTTACAGCGATGTTGTTTTGGAAAAATAATTACTCCTTTAATATTAAAGTCCCAAAAATATCTGCATTGATCCATCCCTGATTTTTATCCTCCCCGGGAACAAATACAGACCCAATAAAGTTCTCTCTTTCCTTGCTGCCGTCATTATCACAATAAGCCAGGGCAAAACCAATTTTTTTATCTTCCGACAGTTTTACCGGTACATTACTAGCGTTGTCCAAAAAAGTATCAGGATATAATTTTAAAGCTATTTCCCAGATGCTCTTGTTCCCTTCAGTCACCCGAACAGAAGTTGCATGATCATTGAAAAGCCTTGGTTCTCTATCGGGCGCCAGATCCACTACATTGCCATCCAGTGCTATATGATAAGCAAAAGCATTGTGGCTGTACTGATGCAACCCTCCGGAGTTATCCTCATCCAGAAAAACTTCAACACAATCATCATCCCACCAGAATTTAAAAGGATCCTTATGACCGTCATAGAGCATATCATCGGTAACTTCTACCAGAAGATATAATGCTTCTTTGTCCCAACATAATTTGTACCTGCCATTAAAATCCTCGAAAGTATAGGAGTTACCTATCCAATTCTGGTCTAGTGGGTGCCAGGTGGCCTTATTCCAGGAATTTTCAGTGATTTTGCCATCAAGTGTAGGAGGATGGTCTGTTTTAAGTACCTCAATGATATGATGGTCTTCTTTTTTAATCGATTTATGGCACGAAAATAAGGCCATAACAAAGCATAATGCTATTGCACGTTTCATAGTTCATAGTTTTGGGGTTCCTATGTATTTTAAATATTTAAATCCTCATTCCAACGCACCACCTTATCCTGGTGCATGGCATCCAATCCCATCTGTACACAAGCCGCGGCTTTAGACCCGCTTGTGATATTAGATTCCGGGATGGTATTGTTCAAAATATTGTTTTTAAAATCTTCTAAAGCCTGGGTACTTGGATCGGTATGGGCCAACTTGAGCGGAATACCTTTTCCTTCTTCCCATTTTACGGTTGCGCCTGCCACACCGTCAACATTGCCCATCTCTTTTTTATATTTTCCTTCGGGATAAAACCACGCCTCAGCAAAGCTCAGTACGATGGTGCCTTTATCTCCCATGATTTTTGTTTGATAACCATCCATGGCGTTGCTAGTCAGACTGGTGTAATTGGCTTTGATTCCGGAAGGATAGGTGTAGATCAGATGAACATTGTCGTAAGTTTCTCTACCATCTTTCCAATAGTCTATGCCTCCACTACCTACGACTTTTTCCGGGACCTCATTTAAAATCCAGTTCACCACATCTATTTGATGTGAGCATAACTCCGCTACTAAACCTCCGGAGTACTCACGGTACATTCTCCAGTTAATGGCTCTTTCCAAATCCGGACTTGGAACCGGACGTCTCCAGTTTCCATTTCGGTTCCAACTGCAATCGAACGAAGTTATCCTGCCAATTTTCCCTTCCCTGATAAGTGCTACAGCATGTCTGTACAATCTGGAACTGTGATATTGGTGGCCGGTTTGAAATATCTTGTCAGAATTTCTAACCTTATCTACCAGGTTTTGTATTCCGGAATACCCCATGGCCATGGTTTTCTCGCAGTAAACATGTTTTTCTGCGTCTATAGCATCAGATGCAATGGCAGAGTGGGTACTGAAAGGAGTGGCAATTAAGACTGCATCAATATCCTTATCCTCTAATAATTTTCTATAATCCTCATATTTTTTTGCCTTCCCTGAGGTTTTGGTAATGGCATCTCTTAGTCTGAATGGAATAAGATCACAGCAAGCTGCTACATTCAGCCCCTCAATATCATTGATCTTTGGTATAAGACCACCACCGCGATTTCCCGTACCAATAATTCCGATATTAATAGTGTCATTTAAAGTTGTGCTGCCAGGCATACCTAATAAGGAAGCCGAACTTCCCAATGCAGCCGATGCCAAACCGCCTTTAATTATAAAGTCTCTCCTATCCATCTTTAATCTAAACTATAGTTTTGGTTCCCATCCATCTGCATATTCTCTTTTCCAGTGGGCCATAATTTTATCGTTGTTCAATATTTTTCCTGTCAAGGGGTCTACCATTAATGTTTCTCCTGCATCCTGGGCCATATTTCCCAGGTGGCATATCATGGTACTGATAGCGGCATCTGCAATAGGTGCATGTTGTGTAACATCTTCCCTTATTGCAGCAAAAAAGTTCCCAACATGATCAATATCAAGACTACCTTCCCCTCTGGTATTGGTAGTGGCACTTTGAGCCGCTTCTTTCACTTCCTTAATCAGCGATCCGTCAAGGGCGTAGAGTTTATATGCATTTCTACTTAAAGTGATAGCTCCTTTGCTTCCGTAAATTGTGGCGCCTCTACCAGGACGTTCCGGTTTCATAATACCCCGGCTATGGCCAGTCCAGGTAATAAATTTATTGTCCTTAAAACTATAAGTTACCTGTTGGTTGTCTACAAATTCCCAATCGTCATTAAAGGTATGTTTGCCTCCAAATGAGCTTACAGACTCTGGAAGATCAACCCCCAGTGCCCATCTGCAAATATCAATTTCATGTGTCCCGTTGTTGTGAACCTCCCCGGTTCCCCAATTCCGAAACCAGTGCCAATTATATGGATGAATATTATCTCTGTAATCTTCCCTTGGTGCAGGTCCCTGCCAAAGTTCCCAATCCAGGGTAGAGGGAACATCAATTACATTCCCTTTTCCAATAGAGCCTCTGTTGTTAGAATAGTAGGCTTCTCCCTTATAAACATCTCCAATGATACCCTCTCTGATCTCCTTTATTGCGAGGATGGAGGACTTAGCCGATCGCTGTTGATTCCCCATTTGAACTTTCTTGCCGTATTTCTTTTGAGCAGCTACCAGCAAATCGTTTTCATGCGGGTTATGACTGCAAGGCTTTTCAACATATACATGTTTCCCGGCCTGCAGGGCCATGATTGCCATAGGGGCATGCCAATGCTCTGGAGTAGCAATAAATACGGCATCCACATCTTTGTCCTCCAGAATTTTTCTAAAATCCTTTTCTACTTTAGGAATATAGCCAATGTTGTCCTCACACCAGGTATTGTGCTCCTCTATTATGTTGTCGTCAACATCACAGTTATACAGAATTCTGGCATTTTTATCATTGTGTATGGCTTTTACATGGGCTTTTGCCCTGCTTCTTACCCCAATTACTGCAGTATTAATTTTATCATTAGCACCTAAAACCTGGGCGTAACTCTTACTTGGAAGTACAAGACCACCCAGACTAATTGCCGCGCCACCTATTGCTGTTTTTTTTATAAATACTCGTCTATTATTCATGGTATGGATGGGTTATTTGTTCAGGCACATTAGTTTAGGAAACTTTTGTCTTGCTAATATTATGATATTCTTCCTAAGTACGACCTATTAAATATTACTAATTTTTTACCAAAAACGAGGTAATTATTATACCTATGGCTGTGTTTCTAAAGATAAAAGGTAAAACCGAGATATAAAAAAAGCGACCTTAAAAAGTCGCTTCTGTTTTATAGTTCAAAAACCCTTTTAATGAGATGCCTCTTTCAGGAATTCCTGGAAGTTACTCTTAAATCTGTTTAACCTCGGAATAGATACATTTCTGATGTATGAATTGTTAGGGTTTTTTCGTTCATAATCCTGATGGTAGTCCTCTGCTTTATAAAATGTCTTGAACTCAGTAACCTCCGTAACAATGGGTCTGTCATAGACCTTGCTATCTTCAAGGGCCGATTTATAACTTTCAATAATTTTCTTCTCTTCTTCATTTTGGTAAAAGGCGATAGATCGGTATTGTGCACCTCTATCTGGCCCCTGGCGGTTAAAACTGGTCGGGTCATGTGACCCATAAAACACTTGTACCAATTGAAAAAATGAGATTACTTTTGGATCGTAATAGACTTCAACTGCCTCGGCATGGGTTGTTTTTCCATAAGCTACCTGCTCATAGGTTGGGTTTTCTTCAGTTCCTCCTGAGTAGCCTGATATTACCTCTTTTACGCCTTTAACGCTTTCATAAATAGCCTCTACGCACCAAAAACAGCCGCTGGCAAAATATGCTCTCTCATATTGCTGTAAATCCTGTGTAGCAGGTTTAACGGCTTCGGCCACCACAACTGGCTTGGTTTTATCTGTTTTTGTTCCCGATTGGCAGGCACCTGATAGTACTAGTGCCATAATTATAAAAGTCAATTTCATATTTAGCAATTTTTTCATTTTAGTTGTAAATAGGAGCATTTCCTTACTAATCTTACTTCTAAGATACGAAGTGGGTGTATACTACCCCCCTGAATTTATAATTTGCCCATCGCCAAGTACTTCTATGGCAGCAAGCGCCGGGCGACCTACACTGGCACTTGTACTGATGATGAGTTCCTCATCTTCGATGGTTACTTCAAATTCTTTAATTAGAGCAGTTAGGGCGCCGGCCTCAATAAAGATGTCTAAATCATCGAGCAAAACTGCCCCTTCAACTTCAACATCAAAAACTCTGGCATTCCCCGTTCCTATTCCTCCTGTAGGTGCACCATAGAAAATTTCTGCGAAATGAAGCTTAACTATATAAGTGCCATTGGTAATTGGAATGGAATAGGTAAAGCCACCCAATTCATCAATGGCTGTACGTTGTTTAATATATATACCGTCCATTTCAGTGTTTAGGACTTCCGTTACGGCCGCATTTTCAAAATCCATGGTATCCCCGCCAAAAAAATTATCTTCTGTAAAAACAGTATCTCCATAGCCTATTTCATCGCCGCCACAGTTTAATCTTAAAATAGGGTTTTCACTGATACCCGTGGTTTCCTCTGTTTCTTCGGTTTCAGCTTCTTCGGTATTCTCCATTGGTTCTTCATCCATAGGCATACCGCCTATGGGTTCAAGGTTAGTATCTGAACAACTGCTGATACCGATCAATAAAATTATGCTTACTATACGCACATATACTGTGCAGATGAATGGGGTTTTCATAGGGTGTTCTTTTAATCTTTGGGGATTAAGCCTCTAAGGCTTTTCAAATATACTAAAAAAGCAAATCTTCCACTTTAGGGCAAGTAGTCTGGTAGTAGGTATTTAGTAATATAAATGATAAAAAAACCCCATCTGCGGACTGCGCGGACGGGGATATTTTTGCTATGGTGTTGACTAAGCAGAATGCTAGTCGTTCACGATTTCACCATCTCCAAATATTTCAAGTGCAGATAACTTGGGTCTATCCTCACTTGCTTCGAAGGAAATTGTGATTTCACCGTCTGTTACTTCAATGTCGTACATTCTAACTGTGGCTGTCATTGCGCCAACCTCCTTATAAATGTCCAAATTGTTTATCTGGTTCTCTCCTTCTACATCTACATCAAAAATTCGCTTGCCTTCTTCTCCGGGAGCATTTTGCTCGCTAGGGGCACCCCAGAATATTTCCGCAAAATAAAATTTAATCGTATAAGTACCATTGGTAACCGGGATGGCATATCCAAAAGATCCCTTATTTGCTATAGAGATTCTTTCGGAAACATATAAATCATCTCTTTCGGTTTCCGCAATTTCGGTAACCATATCATTTACAAATGGTTCTCCGTCGCCTGTAAAATACTTATCGGCTTCAAAAACATCCGCATCAAAGGTAAGTTCCCCACCGCCACTGTTTATTTTTAAGATAGAAGGGCCTACAGGGACTTCCGATTCCGGAACAGGGTCTGGTTCTGGCTCTGGTTCTGGTTCTGGTTCAGGTTCTGGTTGTGGTTGCTCGGTTCCCTCTCCGTCAACAGGTTCTGTATCATCACTAGAACAGCTTAAGACTAAAACTGACATTAGTAAAATTAGGGGTAGTGTTAAAAAATTTGTCCTTTTCATAATGTGTATGATATTAGTTAGTGTAAGGATTTACTCCAATTTTTATGGTGAATTTATCCAAATAGCAGTCTTCAACCAATAATATTTCTAAATATTCGATGAAATGATTTGGGTTTTGAAGGTTAAAATGCCATTATGGTTATGTATTTCAGAGTAGATCAAAACATATTCTATCCTTTTCTTGTAACGAAATTATATGAAATCCAATGAAAATGAGAGGTATAAGGAATTTGTTTTTAACAAAATCGTCAAAGAATTCCTGTAGTTTTATCACATGACCAAGGTTGAAAAGGTAATTTATTCTATTAGTAATTCCAGCATCCGCATATTGGATAATAGCATTCCCTTATCGGAGTATACCCCTATAGATCTTTCGGTTTTCAATGTGGAAGTTGAGGGCCTAGATATCTCGCAGCCAGATATTTGCCAGCTTTATATTGATAAAATATTAAAAAAAAGATCTGCTAAAGTAGCCTATGGTGGTTATTTGGAGCAGCGCAGTTTATACAAGACCTATGACAGTTTCCGAATGCAGGACCAGGCTCCCAGGAATATCCATTTGGGGACAGACTTTTGGGCAAAGGCCGGAACCAAAGTTCATAGTCCGCTAAGAGGTCAGGTACATAGCTTTGGCAATAACAGTGCGAAAGGAGATTACGGCCCTACTATTGTTTTGGAGCATATTGCATTTCATCGAAGATTTTATACACTTTATGGACATCTCTCTATTTCTTCTATTCAAGATCTTTACCCAGGAAAGCCTTTTGAAGCAGGAGAAGTGCTTGGAATACTCGGAAAAACTGAAATTAATGTCAATTATGCCCCTCATTTACACTTTCAGTTAATATGTGATATTGGTGAATACAATGGGGACTATCCTGGTGTTTGTAGTGCAAAGGAACTGGATTATTATAAAAATAATTGCCCTGACCCCAATTTACTACTGAAATTATAAGTCCTTTATATCGATAAACTACACATAAGAATCGGTTAAGTGTTTTAGGGGTAGGTTACACTCATCGGGAAAATTTTGCACTTTATCCGATAAGTTGTCAGATACCGAAAAATAAGGGTTTTTCGACGAAATGGAACCGGTCAGGATACACCACATGGCGTTTTATATATATATAAAACGCACAAGTGATGAAAGCCATTATAACTTTAATTTTTATTCTTTTTATCGGATTCGCAGCTCAGGCTCAGGATGCTAAAGTAGTTACTAAGATTGCTACTATAGAAATGGGAATTGTAACTGATACAAATGAAGAAGTTAAAGAAACTACTACTGAAGTTGCTCGTCTTTATAAGAGAAGTAACTCTAGAGTAAAGAAAGCGCTTTCTTTTACTACTAAAAGAAACAAAGCTAAATTGGCTTAAGCCCTTCAGGTATACTAATAGCAGTTCTATTTATAGGTGCTAGTGTAACTGCTTTCTAAAACGGCTCACACTCTAAAAGCATTAATCTATTACATCTTCGAGTATTTCCCATACATTGGCCGCGACAATTTTATGTCCTTCTACGGTTGGGTGAATGCCATCTTGTTGATTCAGGTTAGGATTCCCTGCAACACCATCTAACAAGAACGGTATCAGATGTAAATCCTGCTCTTTAGCAAGTTCGGGGAAAATACTCCTGAATTCAGTAGTGTATTCCTTTCCCATGTTAGGCGGAATTTGCATTCCGGCAATTATAATTTCAGTTTCCGGATTTCTTTCTCTAACCGCATTTACAATAGTTTCAAGATTATTTCTGGTTTCAGCCAGGGGAATTCCTCTTAAACCGTCATTAGCCCCAAGTTCCAGGACAAAAACATCTGTCTTCTGATTTAGAACCCAACTCAGCCGGTTTCTTCCACCTGAAGTGGTTTCCCCACTCAGCCCGGCGTTAACGACGGTATAGTCTAACTCCAGTGAATCTATTTGTGCCTGAATCAATGCTGGAAAAGCTTCTTCCGGTTCCAGGCCGTAACCTGCTGTAAGGCTGTCTCCAAAGAACAATATCACCTTAGATTTACCTTCGGGAACCACGTCACTAACGGTAGATTCAGCTTCCGTTGTAGATTTTTCTTCTTTTTTTGATGAGTTTTCACCGCAAGAGATAAAAAGAGATAGAATCAAAAAATAACTAAACTTTAAGATGTTGTGCATTACTGAGGGGCTAAAAATCAATTTCATTTCATTATTTTGCTGACTTTCTAAAAAAAAGTGATCAAAAGAGTCTTATGGCAAATATATTAAACGTTCATCAGCTAAAGAAAACATATAGCAGCGGTTCCAAGTCCATTACCGTACTCGAAGATATTTCCTTCGATATTGATAAGGGTGATACATTTGCCATTGTTGGCCCGTCTGGTAGTGGTAAAACCACTCTATTGGGCTTATGTGCAGGTCTGGATCAGTCAGATTCAGGCACGGTCACACTTTGTGGTAGGGAATTGTCTGCGCTTAATGAGGATGAGCGCGCTTTGCTGAGGAATAAGGAAGTGGGATTTATTTTTCAGGATTTTCAATTGTTATCTACCCTGACGGCTCTGGAGAATGTAAGTGTTCCCTTAGAATTACAGGGCGTAAAGAATGCCAGAACATCTGCTTTGTCTCTTTTAGAAAAAGTGGGTTTGGCAGATCGTCAACATCACTATCCTTCCCAATTATCAGGTGGAGAACAACAACGGGTAGCACTGGCCAGGGCATTTATCAATAATCCTTCCATCCTTTTTGCAGATGAGCCCACGGGAAATCTTGATGAAGAGACAGGGGAGAAGGTGGTAGAGTTGCTTTTTGAACTTAATAAAGAGGCAGGTACCACTCTGGTTATTGTAACTCATGATCTTGATCTGGCCAAACGAACCCAGCACATTCTAAGACTTAAAGGGGGTAGAATAATAGAGAACCAAAGCGCTGTGGTATAATGAACAACCTTCCTGAAAAATCCAATGCAGGGATTAAATGGCTTCTAAAGATGGCCTGGCGTGACGGCAAAGCCAGTGGCAGCAGGCTGCTGCTTTTTATGGCCTCTATTATCCTCGGAATTGCTGCTTTAGTTTCAATACAGTCTTTTAGTGATAATCTTCAGAATAACATTGTGCTGCAGTCCAAAGCGCTAATGGGAGCGGATTATATCATAGACAGTAATCATTTACCTAACGAAAAGGTACAGACAATAATAGACTCCCTGGGCCCATTGGGCAGGGAAGTGAGTTTTGTTTCAATGACGAGCTTTCCCGGAAAAAGCGGGACAAAACTATCTCAGATCAGGGGAATTGAAGGTAATTTCCCAATTTATGGTGAGCTGGAAACTACCCCCGTAGCTGCTGCATCTGAGTATCAGGAAAACTCTGGCGCCCTTGCAGATGCCACCATAATGATACAATTTGGATTAAAAGTAGGGGATAGCATCAAGATTGGACAACTCACCTTTCCCATAGTGGGAATTCTAAATTCTGCTCCTGGTAGTACGGCCCTGACAAGTTCCGTAGCACCAGTAGTAATAATACCTTACCGCTATGTGGAGGCAACAGAATTGTTGCAAATTGGAAGCAGGCAGGAATACAATTATTACTTTAAAGCATCAGCAGAGTTAGATCTTGATCTTTTCGACAAAGACCTGGATCCCATACTGGATGCCGAAGGCGCCGATCTTGATACGCATACTTCTACAAGTCAACGCCTGGGACGCAGGTATAGCAACGTTGGAAAATTCCTGAATCTTGTTGCTTTTATTGCTTTGTTACTGGGATGTGTCGGAATAGCGAGTTCTGTCAATATATATATCAAAGAAAAGCTGAGAGCAGTAGCTGTACTTAAATGCCTGGGAGCATCACGGAAACAAAGTTTTATGATATATCTATTGCAGATTGCCGGGATGGGTATTTTAGGCGGTCTCATTGGAACTATTGCCGGATTGGTATTACAACTTCTTTTTCCGGCTATACTCGCTGATTTTTTGCCGTTTGATGTAGAAATCACCATCAGTGCCAAACCTGTAATTATGGGGTTATTACTTGGACTGTTCCTCTCGGTATTATTTGCTTTATTGCCTTTAATGACTACTTGGTTTGTGAGCCCTTTAGAGGTTTTGCGTATTCAGGAAAAGCCAGTGAAAAGATCAAGAAAGGCTAAATTATTAGTTTTTGGCAGCATATTGCTTTTTATTTTCCTTTTTGCATTTTGGTTGTTGGAACGTTGGCAGCTTGCGCTGTCATTTGTCATCGTTATTCTTATAACTTTTGGAATCCTTGCAGGAATAGCCACTTTATTTATGCGTGGAATTAAAAAATATTTCCCTCACTCATGGGGTTTTACCACCAGACAAAGCCTTTTGAGCCTTTACAGGCCCAACAACCAGACCATGACATTGATGTTGGCCATTGGGGTGGGGGCATTCTTAATTAGCACCTTATACTTTACTAAAGATATACTGCTTTCGAGGGCTAAATTGGAGAATAGTGTAGAAAGCCCCAATTTACTTCTGCTTGATGTGCAAACGGGACAAAGGGATGCAGTAATCAACACTATTACGCCCAGAGGTTTGCCTCTTATTGACAATATCCCTATTGTCACCATGCGTATTCAGAGTATAAAAGGCCGGCCTGTGAATGAAATCAGGGAAGATACTACGTCCACAATAAATCAGTGGATCCTGAATCATGAATTCAGGGTAACTTATAGAGATTCCCTAATAGCTTCTGAAGTGCTTACCTCGGGAGAATTTACGCCTGAAATGCCAGATGAAGGTATAGTACCCATTTCAATTGCAGATAATATAGCATATGACGCAGGTTTGGTAATAGGAGACACCCTTGCATTTAATGTACAAGGTGTTCTGATGGAAACGGTGGTTGGCAGTATTCGGGCAGTAGACTGGGGACGGATGCAGCTTAATTTTTCAATGGTATTCCCCACCGGCGTTCTTGAAAATGCCCCTCAGTTTCATGTATTGAGTACCAAAACCAAGGATGCGAAGGCATCTGCAAGTATTCAACGAGAGTTGGTCAAGGCCTTCCCAAATGTTTCTGTCATTGATCTGAGACAGGTTTTGGCGTTGATAGAAGGTATTCTTGACAAGATTTCATGGGTAATCAACTTCATGGCATTTTTTAGCATATTAACGGGGATAATAGTGCTTATTGGAGCCGTACGTACCAGTAAATATAGACGGATAAAAGAAAGTGTGTTACTGCGGACCCTGGGTGCTAAAAATGTACAGATCCTTAAGATTACAGCACTGGAGTACCTGTATCTGGGTATGCTTGGAAGCCTATTTGGCATACTTTTATCGCTAATTAGTGCCTTTTTATTAGCAATTTTTGTTTTTGAAACTACATTTAATCCATCCTGGATGCCATTTCTTGTATTGTTACCGGGTATAACCCTACTAGTTCTGGCTATTGGAATTACAAACAGCAGGAGCGTCTTAAATAGTCCTCCGCTGGAGGTGTTGCGCAAAGATGCCAGGTAACGGCAGACCCGGGTTTAATAGTCATTATTGGTATGCATTAACCTTTCCAGGTCTTCAGGTGTTCTTGGAAGGTCCTTACTCAGAACCTCACAACCGTCTTCGGTAACTAAAACAACATCTTCCGTAAATACCGCTATCTCATCTTCATGATTGTAATACCAAGGTTCCACGGTGAAGATCATTCCTGCCTCCAAAGTGGCTTCGTCCAGACTGGGATCACCAACGGATAGTCCCAGGTGGTGACCAAAGAATAAATTTGCCTGCATATATGGTTTTGCTTCTTCAGGGATGATTTCATCTGTCAATTTGCGGAGATCAGAAAATGTAACACCTGGTTTAATGTAGGCTATTATGGCGTCGGATATTTCAACCTGCATGTTCAATAATTCGCTTTGCATCTCAGTAAATTTACCAGAAACAGGGAAAGTTCTGCCCACATCACTAACATAATTATTATACTCGCACCCTACATCCATTATCACAAGATCCCCATTTTCCAGGTTTCTGTTTCGCCTATTATAGTGGGTAGCCAATATACGCCAGGGCCAAAGTGAGTTGGGTCCGGATTTAATAATAGAACCGAATGCCAGGCGCTGTGCACCATTTTTCTTGTAACTTCCTTCCAGAACTCCTTCCAGGTAACGTTCATCAATACCTGCCCTAACGGCATTTGCAGCTTTTTTTATTCCCGCTATATTAATGGCCGTACTTTTGCGCATTAACGCAATCTCTGCCTCCGATTTTATCATTCTGATGCTTGCAACTTCGCTAAAGCAATTTCTATAGCTTAGTCCGGGATGTTTTTCCTCTAATGACCGCAGCAATATTTGTATCGGAGTAGGAGTACTAAAATAGTCTTGTGGCCAAGATGCCAGTTCTTTAGTATTGCCGCCATTGACAATTACTGTTGTCCCGTTCGAGGCGTATTGATCCATTAATACTGAGAATTCTTCAATGGCACGAAGCGAGAGACCAGATACCGTTTCAATACCTGGATCATTAATCAGAGCTCTTCCAGGGAAATCATTGGGTCTTGCTTTATTTTCAAATCTAAAATCTTCCTCCGGTCCATAAACCGCCCACCAGTTAGAGGTGATATCCAACACCAAAATGCTGTTTGGGAGCTCCAGGCCAGTGAAATAGTAGAAATCGTCGAGCTGCCTAAAGGTTTCATTGGTAGAGAATCCATCACGTGAAGGAATAAGGACCGATCCGGTTATTCCCCGGTCCTGTAAATTTTTAACCAGGGCAAGGCGTCTTTTCGACAATTCTTCTATGGAAAATGGCAGGGATGTCCAATCCAGGTAAGACTGCTTTGGGGTCTGGGCGCATAGTATTGCAGTGGCCCAGAATAAAGCCAGGAACAAACGAGTTTGTAAAACCATTTAAATTGAATTTAGCTATCAGGTTTTTAACCTTTTCCAATGTACTAAAATTTCTATAGTAAGCAATTTGGATTTATTAATCCTTAACATTTAGGAATCACAGCTGATTTAAAGTTACTAGCCCATGTACCATAGTTAGAGAAGAACAGAGGTGCAATACAAATATTTGATAATCAATATTTTATTAGTTTTGATCTAAGCAATATTGTATGCCAAATGTCCAAGGCTTAACTTTGCACAATGAAGTTTGACTCCATTTTGGAAATAAAGAAGAAAGTCGCAGCAATACTTCTTTTCTTCTTCTTTATGGGAGCAATTCCCTTCTGTAACGGGCAGGGGGTTAGTAAACGGAATACTCCACGGGAAACATCCGGTCTTTTTGACAGTAATGAAATATTGCCATTACGTCTTCGCTATTCCAATCAAAGGATAAGACTAGAAACAAACGACAGCACATATTTAAAAACGGCAATTTCTTATGTCGGGAAAGATGATATATGGAGCAAAATGGATGTCCGTATGAGAGCACGTGGAAAATTCCGCCTTGATAATTGCTATTTCTCCCCTATAAAGCTGAGAATTGATAAAGCGGATGCCGAGGGTACTTTGTTTGAGGGAAACAAAAAATTAAAACTGGTTTTACCGTGTTTAAATTATCGGTACATGAATGATAAGCTGCTCAGGGAGTATCTGGCGTACAAAATGTATGAGATTGTCACACCTTTTCATTTTAAAACGCGACTAGTAGATATTAAGTTCTCAGAGATTAATGGGGACGAGATTATAGAGCATGATTTGCTGGGCATTCTGGTAGAAGATATAAAAAAGGTGGCGAAGAGACATCACGGTCTGGTTATAGACGATCATCCCAACGGTCTTGCCCGGGATGCTCTGACGGCAGTCCGCAATAACTTTTTTCAATTCATGATTGGCAATACGGACTACTCCAACACCTATGAGCACAATCAGAAATTAATGATTGTCAGCAAAAATATGATAGCCGTACCTTATGATTTTGACATGAGTGGTCTGGTTAACCCGCAGTATAGTGTAGTAGCAGACACAATACAACTTGGTTTAGATATCAGTAATAGTATCGAAAGAAAGTACAAAGGAATAGAGGCACCACCAGAACTGTTAGACCAGGTGCGCCAGGAATTTATAGCAAAAAAAGACCGGATACTAGAAGAAGTGCGCCGCCACCGCCGCTTGTTCAGGAGTAGAAAAGAGTATGGTGCCGCCAAAGAGTACCTTCTTGGCTTTTACGATATTCTTGAGAGCGATCTTAGGTTTCAGGAGCGTATAATTTCAGTTGCCAATGAATAAGATAAAAGAGCCTAAATTGTTAAAATTATGTTAAATACATACAGACCTGTCTGTTTATAATTAATTTGATTTATGTTTGCATCATGAAAAAAGCAGGAGTTAAAGATCGTATCATAGCAACAGCTTCAGACTTGTTCTATCATAACGGTTATAACCAGACAGGGATTAACCAGATAATAGCGGAGGCCAATGTTGCCAAGGCTAGTATGTATGTACATTTCAGGTCTAAGGAGGATATCGCAGTAGCCTATCTGCAAAGACGCCATGGAGTTTGGATGGGGAATCTTGCTTCCTATGTGGCCGAACATACCGATCCCAAATCCAAGATACTTGGCAGTTTTGATTTTCTTGAGCATTGGCTCAATGAAGTTAACTTTCGTGGATGCGGATGGCAGAATATAGTTACTGATCTGCCAGAAGACCACAGTAAAATTAAGGATCAGGCCATTTTGCATAAAAGCCTGGTGAGAGAATGGATACATGGAGTACTTTCTGAGGCCTATTCGGACGAAGAGGCGGCCAATTTGGGAGATGAGATCCATGTGCTTTTAGAAGGGGCTATTATCCTCTCCCAGATCAACAAGGAGAGCTGGCCGATCCTAAAAGCTAAAAGTGCCTGTAAAAAACTGTTGGCTTAAGGGATAGCATGAAAAGTAAGCAAACGAAAAGATTTACGACAAATGAACAGACTTGTCTGTATGTTAATTAAATAATTTATATTATGAAGAGTTCAAAAACCATAGTACCCCCTTTTAATGCCGAAACAGCTGCCGCAAAGGTGCAGGCGGCTGAAAATGCCTGGAACAGTAAAGACCCTCAACAAGTGTCGAAAGCATATACAGTTGACTCTCAATGGCGCAACCGGGAACTGTTTTTTAGTGGTCGAGAGGCTATCGTAGAATTTCTGTCCGATAAATGGCAGAAAGAACTAAACTATAAACTAAGGAAATACCTCTGGGCCTTTACTGAGAACCGCATTTCTGTCCGCTTCGAATACGAATGGCAACATGCAGTGAGCGGTAAGTGGTATCGCACACATGGCAATGAGCATTGGGAATTTGATGCCGATGGACTAATGAGGGTAAGAGATATGAGCGCCAATGATGTAATGATACGTCCGGAGGAAAGAAAATTTTAACAATTAAAAATACCCTTGGTGAAGCACTAGCGGGGAACAAAATAAAGAGTAATAATCACATTTCATTTCACATTTAAAATTAACAACCTTTAAAACAATTAAAATCATGAAAGCAACAACAATTAGATCAGTATTAAGTATGACCTTCCTGGCAACGGTCATCATTTTTGGAAGTTTTTCTTTTGCCGAACCAACAGTAATTTTGGAAGATTCAGTAAAAACAGAAAAACCACAACCTACCCTCCACAAAACAGTTGAGGTAGACGGAATAAACATTTTTTACAGGGAAGCAGGAGATGTAAACAGACCGACGATATTATTATTACACGGCTACCCAACTTCTTCCCATATGTTTCGCAATTTAATAACAGACTTGTCTGTTCGTTACCATGTGCTTGCTCCGGATTATCCCGGTTTTGGACGTAGTGATCAGCCGGCGATGAATGACTTTGAGTACAGTTTTGAAAAGTTTGCCAAAATTATCGAAGGATTTCTGCAAGTGAAGCAAGTAGATAAGTTCAGCATTTATTTAATGGACTACGGCGCACCTGTTGGCTTTAGGATTGCGGCGGCCAATCCGGAAAGCATAGAAGCACTAATTATACAGAACGGTAATGCCTATGCAGAAGGACTAAAAGATTTTTGGATCCCTATCAAAAAATATTGGGGAGACTATACTGTAGAAAACGGCAAGGCATTGGAAGGATTTCATAGCCCCGCTGGTCTTAAATGGCAGTATACCCATGGCACCAAAGACAGTACAAGAATTAGCCCGGATAATTGGAATATAGACCTCATGCACCTTAGCCGGACAGAGAACAACGATATTCAACTGGCACTATTCTATGATTACAGAACCAATGTGCCCTTGTATCCGGAATGGCAAGACTATTTCAGGACCTATCAGCCACCTGCATTGATCGTCTGGGGTAAGAACGATTATATCTTCCCCGCGGATGGAGCTTATCCTTACAAAAGAGATCTGAAGAATCTGGAATTCCATATGCTGGATACAGGACATTTTGCCCTGGAGGAAAAAGGCGATGAAATAGCGGATTACATCCTCAACTTTTTAGAGAAGAATAATATCAATTAATAATTATAAGTGAACAATTAAAAATAGAAATCATGAAAATAAAAGTAACTGAAAACGGTAAAGAAAACCTGAGGGATACCAGAGGTAGCAGACACAGCTTTTGGAGACGCAGCAGAAGACATACAGTATTAACGCAAATTAGATTTGCATAGACCTGAGAATTATGGAAACAATTAACTGGAAAAATGCAATTTTGGCAGGACTTATTGGAACCGTCTTATTTGACCTCACTGGCCTGCTTATTTTAGGAACCTGGTGGGATATTCCAACAGTCCTGGGAGCTAAAACCGGGCTTGGATTGGCTTACGGCGTAGCCGGACACTACACAAATGGCGTATTACTGGCCGTTCTTTTTGCCGGTATCGCACCTTCTTTATGGGGACCAAAATGGTTCAGGCCCTTACTCTTTGTAGTAGCCGAAACTATAGCCCTGGTCTGGCTCTTTATGTTACCCCTGTTGGGAGCTGGAGTAGCCGGTATTGATGCTTCCCCGGTTATGCCGCTCATTACATTGGTAAGGCATCTGGTCTATGCACTGCCCCTGATTGTTCTGGTGCAGTACGATTTAAAATTTGCATTGAAATAGTAGCAAATTATTCGGGTAAAAGAAGATCAGAACTTCTTTTACCCGAATAAATAAAGTAATCATTAACAGACATAAAACAGCTCATTATGAAAAACAAGACGAACATAAGATATCATCTGATGTATTTTCCATTCTATCTGGCAAGGCTAATCGGCAGATACCCTTTACCGGATTCTCGGTCAGCATCCTATAGAAAATAATAAGCCCGAAGAATTTAATTATGGAAAACAATCAATCTCTTTATCCCAGTGATGTGGTTTTTACCCCTGCGGTAAAGAAAATTCAGCAGCAACAAGGATCTCGGAAAAGCTATGCAAGCATGGAAGAACGAGGGGGATGGCAAACTCAAATAGATACTGGCCTCCAGCAATTCCTTGCCAAAATAGATTCTTTTTATATGGGCACGGCAAATAATGAGGGCCAACCTTATATACAACACCGGGGAGGCCCTAAAGGATTTTTAAAAGTCCTGGATGAAAAAAGATTAGCGTTTGCAGACTTTAGGGGTAACCGCCAATATATCTCTGTCGGTAACCTGAGTGAAAATAATAAGGCGACTCTTTTTCTAATGGATTATCCTAACAGAACAAGGATAAAAATATGGGGCACAGCAGTTGTAGTTGATGATGATGAAGAGCTGCTGGAGTCTCTTTCAGATCCCGGTTATAGGGCAAAGGTAGAGAGAGCAATTGTATTTACAGTCACTGCATGGGATGTAAATTGTCCCCAGCATATAGCACCTCGTTTTACCAAAGAGCAACTAGAGCCAATTTTGGCCGCTTCTAAGGAGAGAATTATCCAATTAGAAACCATCCTTAAGTCAAATAATATCAAGTTCTAATGATCAGCACTAAGAAACACCACTTTATTCTAGAATACCGGACTCTCGGAATACTTTTGATGGCAATTTTAATAATACTAAAGAGTCATGGACAAAATTCTGAAAGTATTGATAGTTTGGTAAGAGAGTACGCTTCCAGAGGGTTTAATGGAAACATACTTTACTCTAAAAATGACAGCATTATTTATACTGGGAATTATGGGTATAGCAATTTTTCATCACAAAAACCACTCGATAACTCCACGGTATTTGAGTTGGCTTCCTGTTCAAAACAGTTTACTGCTTTGGGTATAGTGCAATTGGTTGAAAAGAACCTTATAGGATATGATACCTATGTTGACAAGATCCTTAGCAATTTCCCGTACTATAATATCACCATAGCAAATTTACTTAGGCACCAATCCGGGCTTCCTGATTACCAGAAAATACTCTATGACAGGAAACACTGGAATAGAAAGAATGTTGCGACAAATAGCGATGTGATCAGCTTGTTAGGTAAACTCAAATTAGATCTCAGGTTTCAACCAGGTACTAAATATGAATATAATAATACGGGCTATGCAGTTCTGGCTTCAATAATTGAGAATGTCTCTGGACAATCATATAAAAGTTATATTACGGAGAACATATTTAAGCCCTCAGGAATGAGTTCTTCAAGAGTCTTTGATGATTTTGACCAAACGGAGTTATTTCAGAATGTTGCCCGGGGTTACACATATAATCAGCAAACTGGAAAATATCAAGAGATAGAAAATGACAAGAATCATAAGCATATTCATTGGATGAATGGAGTAGTAGGTGATAGAGGAATATACTCCTCTATTCTCGATCTCGAAAAATGGAAAAAAGCTATAAAGTATAATTTGCTTATTAAAGATGGAAGTAAAGAAATTATGATGTCTGTCGATGAGATCTCCACGAAGTATGGTTATGGTTGGGCCATATACAACAGTTCAGGAAAGGGCAGATGGGTTTATCATAATGGTAGCTGGTCTGGTTATAAGACCATGATGCTATATTTACCTGACAGCAATGAATTTTTGGTAATACTTAGTAACAATAGATTTGAAGCGACCTATAAAAAATTTGAAGAAGACTTTTATAAATTAATACAGTAGACAAAAAAATCATTAAAAATGTACAAATGAAAAAAATAGCAATAAATGGCATGGGTCGCATTGGGAGAGCGGCATTAAAAGTCATTACAGACTCCCCGGAATTAGAATTGGTGGCTGTTAACGATATCGTATCCATAGAAAATATTGCCTACCTGTTGCAGTACGACTCGGTCTACGGGATCTACGAAAAGGAGGTTACCCATGATGCGGAGCATTTAATTATAAACGGGCAAAAAATTAAATACTTTTCTGAGCGAGATCCGGAGCAATTACCCTGGAAGCAAAACGATATTGAAGTGGTGATTGAAAGTACTGGATTCTTTACTGCCAGGGAAGATGCGGAAAAGCATATACGTGCCGGAGCAGCAACGGTAGTCATTTCAGCTCCAACAAAAAGTGCAGACACTCCTACTGTGGTCCATGGAGTGAATTCTGAAGACGGACATACCAGTATCTTTTCATGTGCCAGTTGTACAACGAATAATATAAGTCCGGTTGTAGAAGTGCTGGGCCGTAGAATTGGCATTAAAAAGGCCATAATGACGACAGTTCATGCGTATACCGCATCACAAAGTATGGTAGACGGGCCTTCGAAGAAGAATTTTAGAATGGGAAGGGCAGGAGCGGCCAATATGGTACCGACCACTACCGGGGCGGCCGTAGCCACCACCAAGGCATTGCCAGAATATGCTGGCAAATTTGATGGGGTTGCAATTCGCGTTCCCATTCCCGTTGGTTCACTTTCCGATATGACCTTTGTTACAGAAAGACCTGTAACAGCAGAGGAGATTAATGCTATTTTTGTAGAAGAGGCTGGTACTGCACGTTATCAAAATATCTTGGCTACTACCACAGCACCTATTGTTTCATCAGACATTGTTAAAAGTGCGTATGCTTCTACCGTTGATCTTGGGATGACAAGGGTGGTTGATGGCGACCTTTTAAAGGTGATGACCTGGTATGATAATGAATGGGGGTTTACAAATCAAATGATCAGACAAATTCTGGAACTTTAGCGATGATCTCATAATTCTACAAATTCCAAATAGTAAAAGCGGTCTGTACAAAAATACAGGCCGCTTTTTTTGTTTCAGGGCAGCCAGCACGAATGCTCCCCCCGATTAAAGGCATTATTTTACGGTAAGTTGAAACGGCATTCTAATCCGTTTACCGAAGCTTTTTTACACTTCATCCAAGTTTTGTTCAATGATCTAAAAAACCTGTCTTTCAGCGATTTAGGAGCTCCAGGAAACTGCTATGGCCGTTAAATTAGTGTAACCCAATCCAGGAACATGAAAGCTATAATAACCTTAATTCTTGTGCTACTTTTCGGAGCTGCCGCTATAGCACAAAATACAACTACGGATGTTAAAGTTGAAGTTTCTCAAATGGGTATTGTTTTGGATAGTAGCATTAATGCTCCTGTCTTTACTAGCGAAATTGCGCCAGCAAAAGAAAACACTGTTGCGCGTCTATACAGGTTCAAAAATTATAGAGTAAAGAAAGCCTTGTCTTTCAATACAAAAAAAAATAACCCCAAATTGGCATAGTAGGCCACCAATGAACACGACATTACCTTTGTGATGTCATAAAACCTAATGACTATGATTACAATTACATTAATTATCTCGGCAACAGTAGTTTTAAGCTATATGCTTACATTTCCGAAAACCAAGGGCATTTTACGCCCCGTCAAAGTTCCCGTAAAGCGGGAATATTAATAAGCTCAACCACGGTAATTTATAGTTACCCGGCCTTCCTCGCTAAGTCGTTTGTGAGGAAGGCTTTTTTTATTAGCAATTATCATTTATCAATTGTTTATTGCTCATTGATAATTGTTCATTGTTTTATGCCGGGTTGTCTGATGGTATAATTTAAACGCTTCTTTTCTGCCGCAACCATCTCCCTGACGTCTTTCAGCATTTCTTTAGCATCATAAATTATCCCGTCCTTGATAGTATACTTTACCCCTCCAACACGCACTACTTCATTTTCCGCTGTCAGTTTGATAGCTCCAGTCCCATAGAGTACTTTTAGATTTTCTAAAGGATTTTGGGCTACTACAACAAAATCTGCCAGTTTACCTACAGTTACCGTACCTATTTTATCATCCATCCCCAGGGCTTCGGCCCCATTTAGTGTCGCCGAACGAATAATCTCTAAGGGGTGAAAACCGGCTTCTCTCAGCAACTCTAACTCCCGGACATAGGCAAATCCATACAATTGAAAAATAAAACCTGAATCTGAACCTGCAGTTACTCTTCCGCCCCGATTTTTATATTCGTTTATGAAGGTCATCCACAGTTGGTAGTTTTCTTTCCAGGCTACTTCCTGCTCCGTACCCCAATAATGCCAATATGAGCCATGAGAAATTTTACTGGGTTGATAAAAATCCCAAAGAGAGGGCATGGTATACTCCTCGTGCCATTCTGCTCTTCTTGCCCTTTGCAGATCTCTGCTGGCCTCATAAATGTTCAGCGTCGGGTCTATGGTAAAGTCGAGCTCAATAAGCTCATTCATTACTGCATTCCAGTGATCGGAATAAGGTTTTGCAGCTTGTTTCCATAATTTACCGGCTTCTTCAAAGCGGTGTTGCTCGTTGTTATAGTTGTAATTCAGGGGGTAATTTTGTACAGTTTTATCCTCAAACAGTGCTTCTGGTAAACCGTACCAATGTTCCATTGAGGTGAGTCCGGCTCTTGCCGAGTGCAAAACATTCCATCGTGCCACATTGAGCTGGGCATGATGGCAGGCAGAACGTTTGCCTAGTTTCTTGTTTTCTTCCAGGGCAGCAGTCATAATTTCCGGAGGAGCCCCAAAAAACTTAATTCCGTCTGCTCCTTTTTTGGCGTTGTTTTGTACCCATGCTCTTGCCATTTCCGGAGTACTTATAGTAGCATCGGCACCTTGCCCAAATCCGGTATACGCAAAAATACGGGGTGCCACAATTTCGTTTCTGGCACTTTGGTTTTTTAAATCGAGGGTAAATTCTACACCCCTGCCACTAGGTTCCCGGACAGTAGTTATGCCGTGGGCCATCCATAACTTAAATACATAATCTGGTTCGGCCCCCTGAGACGTTCCGCCTATGTGCCCGTGCATATCAACAAACCCGGGTAACAGATACATTCCGCTGCAATCCAATTCCTTGCCACCTGCTTTTAATTTGGGTCTTTTAGACTCGTCTATTTTTACACCGGGGTACCCAACCACCTGAATTTTTTTAATAATGTTGTTTTCCACTACGATATCTACAGGCCCTTGTGGAGGTGCACCATTGCCGTTGATGAGGGTAACACCGCGGATGATGAGTTGATGGTAGGGACCATCTCCTTCAGTTTGTGCGGAAATATTTCCAAAAAGGAATGAAGCAAGAAACAATAATAGTATTGGTTTTTTCATAAATTGAAACTAAAGGTTTAACTCTTATTACTTACTGTTATATGTTATTCAGGAACCCTGATTTTATCTCCTAAAAACAAAGCATTCAGAAATAGCCTGTTGGTGCCATACCAGGACCCGCGGAAATTTGGGTTGTCTGCAAACAGTATTACTCTACCACTACCCAATTTACTTACAATCAATGAAGCGGAAGGTTTTAGATTTTCTTCCATATTCTTTTTGGTTATAAAACCGTCTATTAGTGGGTTTTTGGAGTACCGGGCTACGGTGGCATAAGCATTTTTAGTGGGTTGAATCCATACGGTGTTATTTTTGTAAACCGGGATAGACGCATCTCGGTATCCAAAAGCCAGTGGGTGGGTTATATCTATATCTGCCCTTAGTATTATGCCGCCAACACTTTCTTTGCCAATATTTTCAGATGCATCAACATAAGGTTTATGATCTGTAGCTTCAGTTGAATCTTTTTCAACCTTGGTTAGCTTTTCTTTTACCAGTTTTTTATCAATTGCCCATTTGGTGGCGGTCCCTATGGTAATTAAAGTATTTCCTTTCTTGACCCAATCCGTTATTTTGGTTTGTTGTTTCTCTGTCAGCGAATACCTTCCGGAAACCATGACCATAGTATTGTACTTGTCAAATTTTGCGCGATTAAAATTTCGAAGTGGAATTTTGGTTATGGGCATATGTACCCTGGTGTCTAGCAAATGCCATACTTCACCAGCTTCATAAGATCTTACTCCGTCACCAACCAACATAACAGCTTTAGGTTTTTTCAAAGGGCTGAGATACCTGCTTCCCAGGTCCACGCCTGCCGCATTATAGCCCGTGTCTACAGAATAAACCGGTAGCTGAAATTTCTGCTGCGCTTGTTTTACCAAAGAAAATACTTCATCAACACTTTGTTTCTGCAGACTCACTGCAACCATTAAAGTACCGTAATTCATTGCTGCATTACCAGTATTGGTTTTTGCCGTAAACGGTTTGAAGGCAGAGGATACCACCAGGCCATTGGATTGTAAAAAATGAAGTGCCGCCGGGGCGTTATAATCGTCCCAATCTATAAGATAGGCATAATCCGATTTTTGAACTGCTGCAATATTTATCAACTCATCACCAGAAGTAATTCTTTCGCCCAGATCCGCTGAGTTAAGCGGACGGTATTTCATATTATAGAAATTTGCAACAGACCAGGCAGAGGCATCGTAATAAACACTGTCTCTGTATTTCGTATAGGTTTCAAACATGGTTTGCACCATCCGATACTGAGGTTGTCTGGTAGGTACTGTATAGCTATGCTCCCCCGCCTTATATACTTCAATCTTGTGTAATAAAAGTTTATCTATAAATGCTTTCGTTCTGTTCTGGTCATGGGCATCACCAAACCTATAGGCCTTTACCTTGCTTTTAGAAGCATTACTTAAGGCGCTTTTAAAGAAATCTTGTTGATATTTACGCATATGGCCCTTATTCTCAACTGCAGCCCTCACAGTGGTAATACTAGATGTATATTGGTTGCGGATAGTAAATGGAAAAGTGATCTCCCCAAAGGCTGTAGTTTGTTTATGTCCACGAGAGCTGGCCTGCTCAAATAACAAACCTAACCCCCCTTGTAAATCGGGGTAGGAGGAACCGTAGCCCGGATAGGTGCCATCAAAAACTTCTTTACTAAAATAGAAGGAACCTATGCTGTCTAGTGCCCTGGCAAAATAGTTTCCAAAAATATTATTAAGATCCACATAATTTTCTTTAGGCATGATCGGGTTCAGAGAACCATTGGCTTTCATGGGTTCAAAGAAATAGGAACTTTGTGATCCCATCTCGTGAAAATCCGTTACAACATTGGGGTACCATTCATGGTACCAGCGAAGTTTCCCCTGACTCTCCGGGTTTATGCCCAATAACCAATCGCGGTTGAGATCGAACCAATAGTGATTGGTACGCCCCCCCGGCCAATACTCGTTATGTTCCGCATCCTGAGGATCTGCCACCATTGGTTTACCCTGATACATATTTGCCCATTGTGTATGCCGGTCTCTTCCATCCGGATTTATTGTAGGATCTATAAAAATCACAGCATTTTTGAGATATTTTTGGATCTCAGCACTATTGGAAGCGGCAAATGTGTAGGCAGCAAGTAATGCTGCTTCAGAACTCGAGGGCTCATTACCATGGACGTTATAAGCAAGGTTTATAAAAATTGGAACGTCCTCGAAATTAGTGACATTTTTTTCCGGATCTACAAATGCAAGGTGTTGCTGTTTTATGGTTTCAAGATTGTCTTTGTTTTCCTTGCTGGTGATCATGAGCATTACCAGCTTTCTTCCTTCATGTGTGTTCCCATAATGCAATAACTCGGCCCTGTCTGAAAGCTCCGCAAGTTTTGCCAGGTAACCAACTATTAAATCGTGCCTTGTATGATGTTCTCCTATTCCATAACCCAGGTATTGTTGGGGAGACGGAATGTTTTGATTAAAGGGATGGAATTTTTTAAGGAAGTAATCCTGGCCATAGCCTATAGCACTGCATAGGAGCAGCATCACTAATAATCTTTTCTGCATTGTTAGTATTTAAGGAATTAGTCTGCTTAAATATAATTATAAAATGAGTAACAGTGGCAAGATCAGACCAGGGGAAGCAAGCAGTGTCTGAAAATATTTAATTATGCTACTGAATCGAACTGCTGTTCGCTTACTTCCTTAAATTTCACGACATAATTGGTGCCTTTTTTTGAATCGTCTTTTTCGATTGTACCCTTGAGTTGCCTTGTGAGGTTATGGATCAGTTTTAACCCAAGAGACTTGGTGCTTTTATAATTCACTGCATCCGGGAAGCCCGTACCGTCGTCCCCAATTTCCAGTTCAAAAGCATTTTCCTTATCCTGTTTAAGGGCAATATGAATTTCACCTTTATCGTCTCCCTTGATTCCGTACTTAAGAGCGTTGGTCACCGTCTCGTTAATAAGGAGCCCCAGGGGAATTGCGGTATCTATCCCTAGTTGAATATCCGGGATATTAAGGTCTAACTTTATGTTGTTATTGGCCCCTTTGACCGAACGTACGAGGTATTCACCTAATTCCTGAACATAGGATTTAAATTCAATTTTCGAAAGATCATCTCGCATATAAAGCATTTCATGAACCATCGCCATTGAGATAACCCTGTTCTGACTGCTTTTGATTAAATTTTTCATTTTTTCATCTTCGATACTCCTGGATTGTAAGCTCAGGAGGCTGGAAACGGTTTGAAGATTATTCTTAACTCTGTGATGAACTTCTTTAAGCAGGGTTTCTTTTTCAGCAATTTGCTGTTCCACTTCCATCTTGGATTTATAGAGGTTTTGATGTGCTTTAAGGAGGTTTTTCCCCAATACCCCTCCTAGCAGGTATACCGAAAAAATTACACTTAAAAAACTAAACAGGTCCTGCGACTGTTCGGGGACTACATTTTGTGATATAGCATTGGAAGTAATTCCCTGAAGGTAAATAAGCACTACAATTAGTATACTGATATAAAAATAAATCTGACCATATCTGCGTGTTGTCACATAACCGGCGAAGACAACAATGGCCAGTACAAATATGAACGGACTGTTGATACCCCCTGTAAACATGGTAATTCCAATTGCAGCGGACAATCCCAGTATGGATATGATATTATATGTAATAGTAAGGTTCTTATGACTGCGATAGAGCACAGAATTCAGAAAATTAATACTACCAAAAGCGAAAAATATATGAGGAACTACCTCTTTTATATTGAGGTAGAAGAGACAAATAAAACCCAGGAAAAGAGAAAAGAAGGATGCAAAATAACTTACCTTCAGAGTTAATCTTGTTTTGTCTTTATAGCTGTTCTGATCCGGAAATGTATTTTTCATGACGCACTTTTTTAATTGGTAAGGCTATGACCTACGGCTAAAGAACAATGTAAATTTTAAATACGACTGTAAATCTATAATGTAAAGCTACTTATGTTTTATGGTTTTATCAAGCACTGCAGCTTATTATCCTTGGCCGGTTAGACAATATAACAATCAGGCCTTAATGATCTGGATATTAATATTTTTAAGGCTGGATGTAAATCCAGTTGCTTATTCCATACATGGTTTTGAAGCATCTAATTTAAATTGGGGTAGGAGGAAACAAAAAAGGCGATCCGATTGGATCGCCTTATAAATATAAAACCTGTATGATACTAATCTTCAATTAACACCCACTCTCCCTTATCTATAAGGGGCTCTGCCTGTTTGTATTTAACAGTTTTACTTTCGCCAGACATAACATTCTTTATAGTCACCCTGTCGTTCCTGCCAATTTTGGGTCTTTCACGAACTATGGTTTCCGTTACCTGTGGCCTGCCCCCCTGTGTCTGACCCGCAGCTCTGTTTTGTGCAGCCAGTTCATCACTATTTGGGATTTCTTCTTTAGTAGTCTGTAATTTCTCTTTTGGTCTTCTGACGTTTCTTGCTTCTTGTATTTCATTGGTATTGGCCGAAGGCAATTCTCCTTTAAACAAGAAGGAAACCACATCTTTATTAACACTGTCTATCATGCTTTTAAAGAGTTCAAAGGCCTCAAACTTGTAAATTAGCAGTGGATCTTTTTGCTCATGAACCGCCAATTGAACAGATTGCTTTAACTCGTCCATTTTTCTAAGATGCGTTTTCCAGGCATCATCTATTATGGCCAGGGTGATATTTTTCTCAAAATCTGTAACCAATTGCTTCCCATCACTGTCATAGGCATCTTTTAAATTGGTGACAACGTTAAGCGATTTTATGCCATCGGTAAAGGGTACTACAATACGTTCAAATTTATTTGCACTGTCCTCATATACTTTCTTAATCACCGGGAAAGCAGTTTCAGCACTACGCTGCATTTTGTCTTCATAATGCTTATAAGCCTCCTTGTAGATAATATTTGCAATTTCCTGGAAGCTTAATTTTCCAAAATCCTCTTCTGAAACCGGAGAAGTAATAGAGAAATATTTGATCAGTTCAAACTCAAAATTCTTATAATCGCTAGCGGCTTTATTAGTATCGGCTATTACCTCACAGGTATCATATACCATGTTGGCGATGTCCACTTTGAGTCGTTCTCCCTGTAATGCGTGCCTTCTTCTTTTATAGACTACTTCTCTTTGGGCATTCATTACATCGTCGTATTCCAGGAGTCGTTTTCTAATCCCAAAGTTGTTCTCTTCTACTTTTTTCTGAGCTCGCTCTATAGATTTTGTCATCATGGAATGCTGAATAACCTCACCTTCTTCCAAGCCCATGCGGTCCATCATTTTAGCTACCCTATCCGAACCAAATAAGCGCATCAGGTTATCTTCCAAAGAGACATAGAATTGCGAGCTTCCTGGGTCTCCCTGCCTACCAGACCTACCTCGTAACTGCCGGTCTACCCTTCTGGAATCATGGCGCTCTGTACCTACAATGGCCAATCCGCCAGCATCTTTTACCTCATTAGATAATTTAATATCTGTACCTCGACCTGCCATATTGGTGGCAATGGTAACTATTCCTGCATTACCTGCTTCGGCTACAATATCTGCCTCTTTCTTATGTAATTTCGCATTCAGCACATTATGAGGAACTTTTCTAATGGTCAACATACGCGATAATAACTCCGAGATTTCCACTGAAGTAGTTCCAATCAGAACTGGTCTTCCTGAAGCAGACAACTTAGTTACCTCGTCTATGATGGCGTTGTATTTTTCTCTTTTGGTTTTATATATCAAATCGTTCCGGTCATCTCTGGCAATAGGACGGTTGGTTGGAATTTCCATAACATCCAACTTGTATATTTCCCAGAATTCACCTGCTTCGGTAACAGCAGTACCTGTCATCCCGGCAAGTTTTTTATACATTCTGAAATAATTTTGAAGGGTTACCGTCGCAAAGGTCTGGGTAAGTGCTTCAATCTTCACATTTTCCTTTGCTTCAATGGCCTGGTGCAATCCATCAGAATAGCGCCTTCCGTCCATGATCCGACCAGTTTGTTCATCAACGATCATGACCTTATTATCCATTACAACATATTCTACATCTTTTTCAAAAAGGGTATATGCTTTTAATAGCTGGCTCATGGTATGGACCCGTTCACTTTTTATAGTGAAATCCTTAAATAGATCTTCCTTGAGTTCTGCTTCCTTTTCAATATCGAGGTTCTGATTTTCAATTTTTGCAATTTCCCCTCCTATATCGGGCATAACAAAGAAGTCTTTCTCGCCATCCCCTGAAAGGTGATCTATGCCCTTATCTGTAAGTTCTATCTGGTTATTCTTTTCATCTATTACAAACAATAAATCAGCATCTACCTTAGGCATTTCTCTATTATTGTCCTGCATATAGAAGTTCTCTGTCTTTTGCAAGAGTTGTTTAATGCCTTCCTCACTTAAGAATTTAATAAGTGCTTTGTTCTTCGGAAGGCCACGGTGTACCCTTAGTAATAAAAAACCACCTTCTTTGGTATCTCCTTCAGCAATTAACTTTTTGGCTTCTGCCAATACTCCGGTCAGAAATTGCCTTTGCTTCTGAACTATCTCACCTACTTTTGGTTTTAGTTCATTGAATTCGTGTCTGTCGCCCTCAGGAACAGGACCTGAAATTATTAAAGGGGTTCTGGCATCGTCAACCAGAACAGAATCTACCTCATCTACAATGGCATAATGATGAGGGCGCTGAACAAGATCACCAGGAGTATGCGCCATATTATCCCTGAGGTAATCGAAACCAAATTCGTTATTGGTTCCATAGGTAATATCCGCATTATAGGCCGCTCTTCTTCCTTCAGAATTGGGCTGATGTTTGTCTATACAGTCTACCGTCATCCCATGGAATTCAAATATCGGTGCCATCCACGCACTATCCCGTTTGGCCAGATAGTCGTTTACCGTCACCAAATGCGCCCCTTTGCCAGCCAGCGCATTCAAATACATAGGTAGTGTGGCTACCAGGGTCTTACCTTCCCCGGTCTGCATTTCTGCAATTTTTCCCTGATGCAGTGCAATACCTCCAATGAGCTGTACATCATAATGTACCATATCCCAGGTAATTGGTTTCCCTGCAGCATCCCATGAATTTTGCCATATAGCATTATCTCCCTGCAGATTCACATAATCCTTAGAACCTGAAAGCAGCCGATCATTTTCCGAAGCTGTAACAGTTATCGTTTCGTTGTTAACAAAGCGTTTGGCAGTTTCTTTAACCACAGCAAAAGCCTCTGGCAGTATATTGTTTAATGTCTTTTCCGTAATCTCGTAAACCTCATCCTGCAGCTTGTCTATACTGGCATAAATCTCCTCATTCTGATCTATATCTGTGGATTGTTGTACCTCTTCCTGTAATTCCTGAATTTGTTTATTCAGATCTTCGCAGTCCTCGGCAATTTTGGCTTTAAAATCAATGGTCTTTTGGCGCAGCTCATCATGACTTAAAGCTTCCAAATTCCCTTCAAAGGATTTTATCTGGTCTACTAAAGGCTGAAGTTCCTTTACATCTTTTTTTGATTTGTCTCCGACAAATGCCTTTATGACCGAATTTAATAAACTCATAATATGTATGTTGTTTTTCAGGAAAATTCAATGGTATTGATGTGTAGTTTCCCGAAATATTTTTTGTGATGCCGGTTAGTGCAATGCCCGTTATAAAGCAAAAGGTATTCCAGATTGCATTTTTGGGCTAATTTCCTTTCTGTGCTGCCAAAATTACAGAGAACCTGCCCCAGGTAAAAGAAAAATTAAAAATAAGTTCAAAAAAAAAGCCTCCAAAGAGACTTTTTTATAAATAAGTTATGATTATTAATATTCATCCTCGTTCCAGAGGTAATCTTCTTCAGTAGGATAATCTGGCCATATTTCCTCTATTGATTCATAAATTTCACCACCTTCTTCCTCCATAGATTGCAGGTTTTCCACCACTTCTAACGGAGCGCCTGTTCTGATAGCGTAATCTATTAGTTCGTCTTTAGTTGCTGGCCAGGGGGCATCACTTAAATAGGATGCCAATTCTAATGTCCAATACATTGTAATAATTTGAATTTAAATTTTTTGCAAAAATAATTTTTAAACCCAGATTTTCAAGAAAAATCATGTTTATTTCACTTTTTTCATCAAAAAAAACGGATTTAATAAATTGATAACGAAGAATTAAGTGATTTATTAGTCCTTTTTGTCCGGAATCCACTTCTGTTCCTCAGCACCTAATTCCGCAGATAATTTCCTTGATAACACAAATAAGTAGTCAGAAAGCCTGTTTACATAAGACATAACACTTGGATCTACAGGTTCATTAAAATGGAGTAAGGAAATCATCCGTTCTGCCCTCCGACAGACTGTTCTGGCAATATGACAGTATGACACGGCCTGGTGTCCACCAGGTAGTACAAAATGCGTCATAGGAGGCAATTCTTCATTCATTGCATCCATTTCTGTTTCTAACAATTCAATATCTGAAATATTGAGTCTGGGTATGTTTAGCCGTTCTTTTCCACTTTTTAATACTGCTTTTTCAGGTGCTGTGGCAAGAATAGCTCCAAGTGTGAAGAGATTTTTCTGAGTTTGTTCCAAAATCTTTTTGGAATTTGCATTGATCTTCTGATCCTTTAAGAGCCCTAACCAGGAATTAAGTTCGTCTATGGTACCATAACTTTCTATTCTAATATGGTGCTTTGGTACCCTGGTACCTCCAAATAGTGAAGTGGTGCCTGAATCGCCTGTTTTGGTATAAATCTTCATTTAAAGTGATTTAGTGAATAGCTGATCTGGTAAAAAGGTGAATTGTAAATTTAAAATCAATCACTAATCATCTTCTTTCTTGTCTTTACGCTCGTAACCTTCCATAAAACCTCTTGATTTTCGACGTTTGGCGTTTCTCCGGTTTTTCATGGAGAAGAGCACATAAATTATGGCCAGGCCACCCAATATGTAATAGATGGTGTAATCCATTTTTATCAGATTGTGATATTAAATTTAAGTTTTTATATCCGAACCTTAAAATGTTGCTTCCTTTGTTCTTCCCTTATGAACAAGACCCCGCAATGAAACATGTCTATACTTACATTAAATTGGGGTTGCGCACTCCATGTTTCCCATTTTATTTTTGTTTCCCGGTTGTGATAAATACCATATAATATAATGGCGGTATTGTTATGAATTTTATCTGCATTGCGCTGATAAAACTCCTGCCACTGCTGTATGTTCAAATAAATAAGGTCATAGGGTGGATTTTCATGACGTAAATCGGGATATAGGTCCCTGACTAGTTTGCTTGCCTGCTCTGTTCCTAAATAACAAGTATTTACGTTAAAGTAAGAAATGCTTTTTAAGAGGACCTCATGTTCCTTTTTTGCAGCTGGTTTCTTATATATACCTTGTGTAAGGTAGTTAAATACAAAAGGAGAATGCACCCCATGCTGATTAGTGGAGCACCATAAAAACCTGAGTTTTGAAGCTAGACGAAAGAACATCTTATAAGCATTGTATTATTCCCCTTCGATGATTGCGGAGAGTTCAAACCACCTATCCGTCTTGGCAGAAATTTCATCTGTCAGTTCTCTGAGTTCAATAGAAAGTGCGTCTATTTCCACTCCATCTAGTGCATCATCCGAAAACCGTCCCTCCAGTATTTTCTTCTTTTCCTCTAATTTTTCAATACTCTTTTCGAGTTTACCGTATTCTTTTTGTTCGGCATAAGAAAGTTTTTTTGATCCGGAGTTGTCTCTCCATTTCCCCTTATTTAAATCGGTTTTTACCTCCTTCTGTCGCTCTGTCCTTTTGGCTATTTCCGCACTGTCTTCGTATGCTCTGTAATCCGAATAATTGCCAGGGAAATCCTCTATAACACCTTCGCCTCTAAACACCAATAGGTGGTCTACAATCTTGTCCATAAAATAGCGGTCGTGAGACACTACAATTAAACAGCCCGGGAAATCCAATAAAAAACTTTCAAGGACATTAAGGGTAACAATATCCAGATCGTTAGTAGGTTCATCAAGGATAAGAAAATTAGGGTTTTGTATCAGTACTGTGCACAAATAAAGGCGTTTGCGCTCACCCCCACTTAATTTTTCAACAAAATCGTATTGTTTTTTTCTGTCGAAAAGAAATCTTTCTAACAACTGCTGTGCTGAGATTTGCCGGCCTTTTTTTAAGGGGATATAATCTCCAAATTCCCTTATGACCTCAATCACCTTTTGTCCTTCTTTTATAACAATGCCTGCCTGGTTGTAATAGCCAAACTTAATTGTTTCTCCTATTACCACCTTTCCACCATCTGGTTTTTGAACCCCTGTCAATATATTTAAAAAGGTGGTTTTACCCGTACCATTTTTTCCAATAATGCCAACTCTTTCTCCTTTTACAAAACTGTAGTCAAATTTGTCCAATATGGTTTTGCCAGGGTAAGATTTTACCACCTTGTGCATTTCCAGGATCTTACTTCCCAGGCGTTCCATGTTTAATTCAAGTTGAATTTCATGGCTAATTCTTCGCTGATGTGCCCTTTCTTTAATTTGATGGAAATCGTCTATTCTGGACTTGGATTTAGTGGTTCGGGCTTTTGGTTGTCTTCGCATCCAATCGAGCTCTTTTTTAAAAAGGATTTTAGATTTATGCTGCTCTACTGCTTCCCGTTCCAGTCTGGCTTCTTTCTTTTCCAGGTAATAGGAGTAATTGCCTTTATAGGAATAGAGTTGACCATTATCCAATTCAATTATTTCGTTGCATACCCGCTCCAGAAAAAACCGGTCATGGGTTACCATAAACAAAGTGAGATTTTCCTTTTTAAAATACGCTTCTAACCATTCTATCATTTCCAGATCGAGGTGGTTGGTTGGTTCATCCAGAATAAGAAGATCGGGCCTGTTTATTAAAGCGTTAGCCAAAGCTAGTCTTTTCTTTTGTCCACCTGATAGCGTGGCAACCCTGGCCTTAAGATCGTCTAGTTTGAGTTTGAAAAGGATTTGCTTGTATTGGGTTTCAAAATCCCAGGCCCCGTAGCGCTCCATGTCTTCAAATGCTTTTTGATATGCTTCTTCTTCCTCGGGATTTTGAAGTGCCTTTTCATAAGTGGCAATAACTTTTAAAACTTCATTATCTGAGGTGAAAATGGTTTCTTCAACGGATAGGTTAGGGTTGAGCTGGGGTTCCTGATCTAAAATTGAGATTCTTATTCCTTTTCTGGAATTCACCTGACCCTTATCTGGCTGGTCTTTGCCAGACAGGATATTAAGGATAGAGGTTTTTCCGCTACCGTTTTTTGCGATAAGTGCTATTTTCTGATCCTGGTTTATTCCAAATGAAATGTCTGAAAACAGCACCAATTCTCCATAAGACTTCGCTATGTGCTCTACGGTTAACAGGTTCATATGGAGGAGCGCTGTAATTTTCTGAAATGGTAGTATAGAAAGAAGTACCTAATAGCTAAAGTGGTCATAATTATACTAATTATGGGCGAGAAGCTTTGTACGCCAATTATCCAAAGCAGTAGGGCCAACACCAATAATATTATGAGCCCAAGAAGAAATTTGTCGAACCACAGCGGCAGTTGATTGCACTTTTTAACAAGGTAAAAGCAACCGACTAGATTTAAGGGAAATGCCCATAGTATATTTAAATTGACAGCAGTAGCACTGTGATCTGTTAAAAACCATAGGAAGAATATGAGCAGACCCGTAATTCCGGTAATAAAGAAAAGGAAGAAGTCTAGCAATCTGCTTCTGACCTTATTGGTTATATCAATATAACTAATGGCCACAGTAAATACCATTAAGAGGGCAAACCAAAATAAAGGTGATGTGGTAAAATAAAATCCACCTCTTTTGGTGGTCGCTTCCAAAATGGTTCTTTCTCTCTTTAATAGAGGTTTATTAGAGAGTTGGGCCGTCGCAATTTGATCGCGAACCTTGAAGGGAATAAACATCTCTTCACGGCGTTTAATTTTTCTGTCGATAACCGCTCCCAGTGCCAGGTCTATACCAAAGCTAGACCAGGAGTTAGATTGTAAATTTTCCCGAATCAGATCCCTGAAAGAACTATTTGTAAGCAGATCTCCGTCCTCAAAAATTAATTGCTGGCCAAGTACTTCCTTTAATACATCGGGTATTTTAGTAGAGCAGTTGTCATACAGGTAATCGTATTTGTAATCCCTGTTTTCAGGTCGTTTGTTGCGCTCTAAGAATGTAAACAAGGCATTCTTCTCTTCATCATTAAGCACTAGAAGCTGTTCTTTAACCCAGCGGTTTTCCAATTGATAGGAATAAAGAAAATCTGAGAATTTCGATACACTTAGTGAGAATATTGGTCTTCCTATTGCAAAGTTGTAATAGAAATTTGGAGCATTAAAATTAAAGGTGCCATAGTTGTATACCCGGTCTATTCCCTGTGCAGGATCCTGGATTCTAAAAGCGCTGTGTCCGAATGAAGCATATAAATCCTGTCCCGGACCGCAAGTAATAACGCTAACCTGGGCATTTGAATTTAGTTTATCTGGTTGTCCAAGTGCAACTGTGGAAATCCAAAGGAAAAATAAGAGAATACAATTTTTTAGTTGCATTTTAAAAAGAGGTGTAATACTGTTTTGACTTTCCCGGCAAATATCTGAATAAAAACCGGACCCGGGAGAATAGAATAAAAATTATGTTATTTTTACTAAAACAACCACCAATGAAGCAACATATCCCAAACGCCATTACAATGCTTAATGTATTCAGCGGATGTGTAGCTACCGTTTTTGCGGTTCTTAACCAATTGGAGCTGGCTGCCTTATTTGTTTTTATAGGAATTATATTTGATTTTCTGGATGGGCTGGCGGCTCGGTTACTAAACGTCCATAGCGATTTAGGGGTGCAATTAGATTCGTTGGCTGATATGATTACCAGTGGTCTGGTCCCAGGGATTGTAATGTTTCAATTGCTCGGGATGTCACAAACAGGCGGGTGGAACATGGGTTTGGCTTCTGGTGTTACTGAGACAATGCGTTGGTCTGCTGCTAAAATACCTACTCTTCTTCCATTTTTTGGATTTTTGATTACTATGGCTTCGGGCTACAGATTGGCGAAGTTCAATATTGATGAGAACCAGGCTACTTCCTTTATTGGGCTACCTACACCTGCAAATGCGCTTTTGATACTTTCACTGCCCTTAATTTTATTCTTCCACCATAACGATTATATGAACAGTATCATCCTTAATCCTTGGTTTTTGGTTGGCCTTACTTTATTGAGCAGTTTTCTGCTCAATTCGAAAATTGAGTTGTTTGCCCTTAAATTCAAGAACTGGAGTTTTAAAGACAATGCCCTTCGCTATATTTTTATTATTGTCAGCCTGGCATTATTGTTGACCCTTAAATTTCTGGCAGTACCAGCTATAATAGTGTTTTATGTACTCAGCTCAATAGTCACAAAGGCTAGTGATAAGACCCTATAAAGCAATACATTAAGTGCTGTGAAAGGAAGAAGTTATTTCCGGTAGCTGATTATAAATCTAGCTTTTTCTTTCTCAATTCAAAGTTCTGGCCAAGATATACTTTTCGCACCATCTCGTCTTCGGCGAGTATTTCCGGCACCCCCGATTTTAATATACCTCCTTCGAACATCAGGTAAGACCGCTCTGTAATCGCCAGGGTTTCCTGTACATTATGGTCTGTAATCAGAATGCCAATGTTTTTATTTTTGAGTTGTGCGACAATGCGCTGAATATCCTCTACCGCTACGGGATCTACCCCTGCAAAAGGTTCATCGAGTAGAATAAATTTAGGATCTGTGGCCAGAGCTCTGGCAATTTCAGTACGCCTTCTTTCGCCCCCGGAGAGCAGGTCGCCCCGGTTCTTTCTGATATGTCCCAGCCCAAACTCTTCAATCAACGATTCCATTCTCAGGTGTTGTTCTTTTTTACTCAGAGAAGTAAGCTGTAATACACTCAAAATATTTTTTTCCACACTGAGTTTTCTGAAAACCGAAGCTTCCTGGGCAAGATACCCTATACCATTCTGGGCTCTTTTGTACATAGGAAATTTGGTAATTTCCATATCATCCAGATAGATAGCCCCACCATTAGGTTTAATGAGCCCCACAATCATATAGAAAGAGGTGGTTTTGCCAGCACCATTGGGACCTAATAGTCCAACAATTTCGCCTTGGTTAACCTCAAGGGAGATACCTTTTACCACCTGGCGGCCCCTGTAAGCTTTCATGATATTTTCTGCTCTGAGTTTCATAATCTGGCGGTAAAACTAATGATATAATTCTATTGCGTTAAAACAATTAACGCAACATTATAGTTACCCGGTTTTGACTTTATTTTTTTCTCTTTTTTCCTGCCTTTTTATCACCATCTTGGAGATATATATACTTACCTGATACAAAATCAGTACGGGTACGGCTACAATGATCTGACTGGCAACATCAGGCGGCGTAATTACCGCAGATAGTATAAGGACAATTACCAGGGCAATCTTTCTGTATTTTTTCATGATTTCCGGGGTAACCAATCCTACTTTAGTTAAAAAGTAGATGAGTATAGGTAATTCGAATAGAATACCACAGGCAATCACTGAGGCCCTTACCGTTGATATATAGGAGCCCAGATCAAACTCATTAAGAACAGATGCGCTTACCTGATAAGTTCCTAAAAAGTTAATAGACAATGGCGCTACCACATAATATCCAAATAAAACCCCCATAAAAAATAAAAGTGAAGCAATAAGGATAAAACCTCTGGAATGCTTTCTTTCGTTTTCATGAAGCCCCGGGCTTATAAATTTCCATAGTTCGTATAACACATATGGGAAACCCACTATAAAACCTGCCCAGATTGAGGTCCAGATGTGCGCTGAAAACTGTCCGGACATTAACCTGCTCTGTATGGTAAAAGGCAATTTGTCTGCGCAAAAAGCAGAATCTATACCAAAAGAAGTAGCGATATTACAAAAAAGCCGATAGGTGGGGAAACTCATTTGGGTAGGGCCCAATAGCACCACATCAAAAATGAAAGTTTTCATTAAGAAGGCCACACATCCAATAATAACCACCGCCAGCGTAGACCGGATCAAATGCCATCGGAGTACTTCCAGATGGTCCAGAAAATGCATTTCATTGGGATCTTTCTTCACTTTTGCCATTACAAAATTCCCTCATTAATTAAATTGTGCAGATGCACAACACCAATATATTTATCGTCCTCAACAGCGAGTAACTGCGAAATACCCTTATCCTGCATTACTTCCAAAGCTTTAATCGCCAGGACATCCGCACCTATGGTTTTTGGATCGGAAGTCATTATATCTTTTGCTCTCAGTCCGTTAATATTGTCATATTTATTAAGCATGCGTCTTATATCTCCATCGGTAACTATTCCAACTATTTTATTGCCCTCCATCACAGCAGTTACCCCCAGCATTTTCTCGGAGATTTCAACGATAACTTTTTTGATTTCAGCATTTATATCCACCTCAGGAACCATATTGCCGGCTGCAATATCCGAAACACGGAGATATAGGCGTTTGCCCAAGGTACCTCCGGGATGGTATTTGGCAAAGTCCTTGCTGCTAAACCCCCGTAGCTCCAGCAGACATATGGCCAGGGCATCCCCAATGACCAATTGTGCGGTGGTACTTGTAGTTGGGGCAAGATTATTAGGACAGGCTTCTTTGGCAACATAGGTATTCAACACGTAATCTGCTTGCTCTCCAAGATAAGAATCTGCCTTTCCCGTCATTCCAATGAGTTTGTTTTTTCCCTGCTTAATGAGGGGAACCAACATTTTAATCTCAGGAGTATTGCCACTCTTGGATATGCAGATGACCACATCATCTTTTAGAATGGTCCCCAGATCTCCATGGATGGCGTCCGCAGCATGCATAAAAATTGCAGGAGTTCCTGTAGAGTTAAGGGTGGCAACTATTTTAGAAGCAATAATTGCACTTTTTCCAATCCCGGATATAATAACTCTTCCGGCAGATTGAAGAATACAATCAACGGCATCAGCGAACTGTTGGTCCAGAAGGCTGGCAAGATGATGAATGGCATCACCTTCCGTTGTTATGGTCTTTTTTGCTATGGCTAATATAGCTTTGCTATCGCTCAATTTATAATAGAAATTATGGAATTCTTTGACTAGAATTTGTGCTAAAATTTCAGCACCATCTAAAAGAATGTATTATATTTAAGAAAACAAAATTACACAAACTTATTTTATAGCGGTTTCTTAGTGTAAAAGAAAATTAATTGTCTTCTCTACCCACCAAATGATTAAATTTTCATATCTTAAATGAATAAGATGCATTAATAAAACCAAGGGGCTGATCATAAATAACAAGGAATGGTTTTTAAGGATATCGATCTTCACACATCGCTAAAAAAGTACTTTGGTTTTTCCAAATTCAAAGGCCTTCAGGAAAGCGTAATAAAAAACATAGTTCAACAAAAAAACACTTTTGTAATAATGCCTACCGGAGGTGGTAAATCGCTTTGCTACCAATTACCGGCATTAATTACAGAAGGCACGGCAATTGTTGTCTCGCCTTTAATTGCTTTGATGAAAAATCAGGTTGACGCATTAAGAGGGGTGTCTTCAGAACACGGGGTGGCTCATGTGCTCAATTCATCTCTGACAAAGACAGAAGTTAAGCAGGTAAAACAAGATATTCTTGATGGGGTAACCAAATTGCTCTATGTTGCTCCGGAATCCCTGACCAAGGAAGAATATGTGAATTTCCTTCAATCTGTACCCCTGTCATTTGTTGCAGTTGATGAGGCGCATTGTATATCTGAATGGGGGCACGATTTTAGGCCGGAATACAGGAATTTGCGGAGTATCATCAACAGATTAGGAGATAATATTCCGATTACCGGATTTACAGCTACTGCTACACCCAAAGTTCAGGAAGATATTATTAAGAATCTTGGTATTTCGGATGCCAAGGTATTTAAGGCTTCTTTTAACAGGCCCAACCTTTTTTATGAAGTGCGTCCTAAAACCGCCAATGTGGATGCAGACATCATCCGATTCGTCAAAAAGAATAGTGGTAAATCGGGAATTATTTATTGCCTCAGCCGAAAAAAGGTAGAGGAACTTGCCCAGGTTTTACAAGTTAATGGTATAAGTGCTGTGCCATATCATGCAGGCTTTGATGGTAAAACCAGATCCAGGTACCAGGATATGTTTTTAATGGAAGAAGTGGATGTAGTTGTGGCTACCATTGCCTTTGGAATGGGTATAGATAAGCCAGACGTCCGATATGTAATTCACCACGATATACCAAAAAGTATAGAAAGCTATTATCAGGAAACCGGAAGGGCCGGCCGAGATGGGGGGGAAGGACACTGCCTTGCCTTTTATTCCTATAAAGATGTTGAGAAACTAGAAAAATTTATGTCGGGCAAACCTGTAGCAGAACAGGAAATTGGCAATGCACTACTGCAAGAGATTGTGGCTTACGCTGAAACTTCTATAAGTCGCAGAAAGTTTATCCTTCATTATTTCGGAGAGTCCTTTGATGAGCAGAATGGGGACGGGGCCGATATGGATGACAATGTAAGGAACCCGAAAGAAAAGGAAGAAGCCCGGGATAATGTGGTGAAATTGATCAAAGTAGTACAGGGAACAAAAGAGAAGTTCAAAGCCAGGGAAATCGTCAATGCTTTAACAGGCACGGTCAATGCACTGATCTCCTCCCATAAAACTAATGAGAAACCATTTTTTGGTATTGGCGATGATCGGGATAAAAGATATTGGATGGCTCTTATCCGGCAGGTATTGGTGGCTGGGTTGTTAAAGAAAGAAATTGAGCAATACGGGATATTACATCTTACCGATGCCGGAGAGGCTTTTTTAAAGGCCCCTGAATCCTTTATGATGACCAAGGACCATATTTACAATGCCGCTACCGATGATGCCATCATTACCGCTGCAAAAAGTGCAGGAGGCGTTGCTGACGAACGCTTGTTAAAACAATTAAAAGATCTGAGACGGAAAGTAGCTCAGAAACTGGATGTACCACCATTTGTTGTTTTTCAGGACCCATCTTTAGACGATATGGCTCTGAAATACCCCATAACCATGGAAGAACTTGTGAATATACATGGAGTAGGGGAAGGCAAGGCCAGGAAATACGGGAAGCCATTTATTGAATTTATAGCGGCCTATGCAGAGGAGTACGATATTACCAGACCTGATGACCTGGTGGTAAAAAGTACAGGTGCCAATTCTGCATTAAAGCTCTATATAATTCAAAATGTGGACAGAAAACTTTCTTTAGATGATATAGCTTCGGCCAAAGGTCTGGAAATAAGTGAATTGGTTAAGGAAATGGAACAGATCGTATTCAGTGGCACAAAACTGAATATTGGCTATTGGATAGATGAGGTATTGGATGAAGATCAGCAAGAGGAAATTCATGAGTATTTCCTGGAGGCCGAATCTGACGACATAGAATCTGCCCTGACAGAATTTGATGGAGATTATGAGGATGAGGAATTAAGACTATACCGTCTAAAGTTTATGAGCGAAGTCGCCAACTAAGGTGCCAGCGTATTGAAGGGATAGATTTGGATATTCCTCAGTACTGTAAAAACTACCACCACTATAAAAACCACCCTGGGCGTTTTTGTATGATATACAAAACTGTGATAATCTGTGTTGTTAAGACGCCCTAATACCTTAGTGATAAAATGATATCCCAGTATAATTAAGGCCGGCAAAAACAGCAAATTGCTTTTCAAGACACTTAGGATGTCTAAATGAAGTAAGGCATGCAAGGCTCTTTGGCTACCGCATCCGGTACAATACAATCCTGTAAAATTAAAAAATGGACAAGTTGGAAATTTCCCGGGGACATTGGGATTATAAAGATAGTATAGGGGTAATATTGCGAGCAATACTACCCCTATACCGATGTATATCAGATCCGATTTTTTAAAACGAACTTCCACCTTCCAATAATCCTCCAACCATTGCAAAGCCAAAAATGGCAAAGTAAATTATATAGCCAATTGCGGCCAGGCCAATGCCTACAAATGCCCAAATTTTGGCATTGTTAGAGGCTTTTAATGCTACTTCATAATCACCCCTTGCATATGCCTCGTTTACTTTTGCGGCATAAATTATGCTCACAATACCCGCAGGCAGGCAGCAACAAACTGTGCAAATTATGGCAAGGACCAAATAATTGTTGGGTTTGGTCGGTACGTTTTGGTTTTCCATTTGGTTAATTTTTATTTTAGTGATTAGCTTACTCTTCTATTCCAAATTGTTCCATCATATCACGCGTTCTTTCCATATGCGCTTCCCATCCACCTGCTTGCTGAATTTGATAAATGGATAGAGCCAGGTAAAGAATACCGATGACAAGTACAACTATTGCAATGATCTTAGCTGTTTTTAACTGACTGTAATTGGAGTAGCCTTCAGGGTTTTCCTTGTACTTATTCTCGGCATTTTTTGCCAGGTATAAGGCAATTCCCCCTAGAATTATTGCCGGGATACCGCCAATACAACAACAGACAAATCCTAGTATAGAGAGTACAATTATTATAGTAACGTTGGGTAATTTTTGTTGTTCCATGGTTAATTATTTATTTAGAAAAATTTCAATATAAAATTGATTAGTATAAGTCCCACCGACGAGATCATCAGGAAAATAATGATTTTGTTGGCATATTTAATTTTGAAGAGGAAATCCAGAGATAAAAACCCAAAAAGTAACAGTATACTATAAATAGCCGGGTACATTTTAAATGCTGCTAGAAATTCGCCTTGAAAAAGAAAAACAACCGCCCTTTGAAGCCCGCAACCAGGGCAATCCATGCCAAGTAACTGCTTGCTCATGCAAGGAAGCAAATAGTCTTCAATTGCTAATAATAGGACGGCCAATTGCATTTTAGGTCGGGTAGATTATCTAACCGAAAAATACTATTATTTTTGAGGAATGAAAACAAAACGCAGCATTTATTTTCTGCTCATTGTAATCGGAGCGGCCATTATGGGAATCGGAGATTACTGGATTACAAAGGAGTATGCCCTTAGTATTGGGATAGTACTGCTGATGTTCGGAATATATAAAACATCACAGCTGTGGAATAAGGAAGAGTGAGCAGTAATCAATAAGCAGTAAACAATAAGCAATAAGCAATAATCAATAAGCTGTAAGTAGAAAGTAATTATTAATGGGGAATTGTGTAGAGATAATATGAAAGAAGGTGATACAGTAGAGACAATTGATGATATTGTTCGTGGTAGGGTAGTTAAAATAAGCGGTGATCTAGTGACTATTACCACTGAGGATGGTTTCCAATTGCAATTTCCTGCATCAGAATTGGTGAAAGTGTCAGATCAGCCCCAGATCAAGGTCACCAATGCTGAAGTGGCCGATGCAAAAACAGATAAAGAACAACCCAGGAAGAAAATTACTGTTGTAAAACCCAAGGAACGCAATGCGCCCAAAATGGAGGTAGATCTGCACATCCATCAATTGGTTCCTTCTGCCAAGCACATGACCAATCATGAAATGCTAAACATACAATTAGATACCGCAAAAAGACAACTGGAGTTCGCGATTCGCAAACGTATTCAGAAAGTTGTTTTCATTCATGGAGTAGGGGAAGGTGTGCTAAAGGAAGAACTAAAATACTTGTTCAGGAGGTATGAGAACATTAAATACTACGATGCCGATTATCAAAAATATGGAATGGGAGCTACAGAGATTTACATTTACCAAAACCCCTAGTGCATTACTCCGTGGTGCTAATTGTTCCAAAATTACTAATGGTCAGATCTGTAACACGTTCCCCATTATCCCTAACCAGCGAAATACCGCTTAGTTCTATGGTGTGATCATATTGAGTAGTATCTGTTTCATTCTGAATAGTGGTTATGAGAACCTCGCCGCCCTGAGCCAATATCTCTTCAACTACTGTAGGAGTGGTAGGCGGAATTGCATCACAGAAATAACCCTTGGCTACATTATCAGAAAACGTCCTGTAAGTAATCTGCGACTGGGAGGGAACGCTACTGGTTAGTGTCCCGTCCGACACTTCATTTTTCAACACCCCGCTTTGAAGGTCCAGTATAAGAGCTTCGGTAGCGTTCAGTTTAAAAAAAACTGTACTGCTTGTGGTTGTTTGTGTATCACAGAATTCCAGGCTGGCACTGTCAAAATCTATGGTCGCTATCTGAAGATCGCCATCATCGCAGGAAATGAGCAGCATAAGTACAACACAGGCAAATAGTATTCTCATGTTTCAAATTTAAATCATTCTACTCTGATTTTCCTAGAGCTTTGTACCAATTTTGGAAGAAATTAACTTTATTTCGATTATTTTTGCCGATGACTAAATCGATATAGCTAGATGCATAAAGTTTATCTGGATAACGCGGCAACAACCCCCATAAGGCAAGAGGTAATCGGGCAAATGCAGGATGCCCTCGCCAATTGTTTTGGCAACCCTTCTTCAACACATGCTTTTGGAAGAACGGCCAAGACCGGTATTGAACAAGCCAGAAAAACTGTGGCTAAGTATTTAAATGCGCATCCGTCGGAAATTATTTTCACCTCTGGTGGTACTGAGGCAGACAATATGATACTGAGATGTGCTGTGAGAGATCTTGGGGTAACAACCATTATTACTTCAAAAATAGAACATCATGCGGTGCTGCATACTGCAGAGGAGTTAGTCAAAGAATTTGGGATACAACTTGTTTTTGTTGACCTCGATACCTGTGGCAACCCTGATTTGTCGCATTTGGAAAAACTGCTGGAAGAGGGCGATAGTAAAAAGCTTGTGAGCCTGATGCATATTAATAACGAGATTGGTAACAAAATAGATATTGAGGCCATTTGCCATTTATGCAAGGAAAAAGGGGCATTGATACATTCGGATACGGTACAATCTATCGGTCATTATGCCTGGGACGTTCAGCAGGTTCCTATCGATTTTATGACAGCTGCAGCACATAAGTTTCATGGGCCCAAGGGTATTGGTTTTGCGTTTATCAGAAAGAATGCCGGACTTAAACCATTAATATTTGGCGGGTCTCAGGAGCGTGGTTTTAGGGCAGGGACAGAACCTTTTCACAATATTATTGGTTTGGAATCAGCTTTTAAGGCTGCTTATGATAATCTGGATGAAGAAACTACCTATGTCCGAGGACTCAAGGAGTACTTTATAAGTGAACTTTACAAGAATATCCCGGGAGTAGTATTCAATGGGTATTCCGGTGATTTAGAAAAAAGCACCTATACACTTGTAAATGTAAGATTGCCTTTTAGTAAAGACAAAGCATTAATGCTTCAATTTCATTTAGATCTTAAAGGGGTAGCATGCTCTAAAGGAAGTGCCTGCCAGTCTGGTAGCAATTCAGGATCTCATGTGCTTTCAACATTACTGAATAAAGAAGAACTGGAAAAACCTTCGGTGCGCTTTTCTTTTTCGAGGTACAATACCAAAGAAGAGTTAGATTATGTTATTGGAGTGTTGAAAGAATTTGCTACTACCTAGTCTTTTTCTTATTTCGCTGACGCTCTTTATCGTAAGGAAATTTTTTGGTGGCATTCTTCATCATCTTATCAATAAGGTCGTCTGTATTTTTACCTGATTTTTTATTGATCTTCTTTTCGTATTTCCAAAGTAACTTTCCGCTTTCCCCATCGCTGATTTTTATACCTATTCGCCCGTAATTGGCATCTCCCAGAATGTAATCTATAAAACTAAATTCAGCTGGGATTCCTTTAGAAAGCAAAATATTGAGGTCAAGATTTCCGCTTATTAGCCCATCTACTTTAAGGATTTTGCACAATTGCTTTATGGTATAGGTATCAATATTATCATAGTTAACATTGTTCTGCGCAAGAATGGCATTGGTGTTTTTGACATTCTGAAATTCAACAGAGAACTTCTTTCTTTTTTTGCCACGACCAAAAAAGGTTTCCAGGGCGTCCTGTACTGCATGCCCTTCTTTTTCCTCCAGCTTATCCAATTCTTTTCCTTCAAATTCCTCATCAAGATCCAGATAGGTAAAAAACGGAATAATGGCCAGGGTCTTATGGTTGGCACTTAGTTCATCAAATCTGCTACTTTCGTATACATTTTTCTGGGCGTTGCCAATAGTGAAAAGAAATAAAAAAGCCAGGAAAGTCAGCGTTCTCATAGTGCCTTATTTAAAATCGCATTCGCAGTTTTAGATTTAACACCCGGGTAGTCATGAAATTCGGAACAGCAAATTGTTGTTTGCTTTCTACATCGCGCACCCAGGTATTAGTAATTGAGTTTTGATTGTTGAACAAATTAAAAATTTCGAAACCAACGTTTAACTCTTCAAATTGATACAACCAATGGTTTTTCGGGTATTTTTTATTTGTGTCCACAAAAATATAAGAAATTCCCAAGTCTGCACGCCTATAATCTCTTAATCTATTCTGAAAAATATAAGGATCCGCATAATTGGGCGACCCACCAGGAACTCCCGTGTTGTATACCAGGTTAAGATACATACGTAAATTAGGGATGGTAGGGATGTAATCCTGAAAAAGAATTCCAACTTTTAATCGTTGATCCGTGGGCCTGGAAATATAACCACGCTCATTTATATTTTCTTCCGTTTTCAAATAACCTATACTCACCCATGAAGTAGTGCCTGGAACAAAAGCCCCATTCATTCTCAAATCTATTCCATAGGCGTAGGCCTTTGCATCGTTGTCTGCGGCATAGCGTATTCTGACATCCTCCAGAGTATAAGCGTTTACATTGTTCAATTTTTTATAATAGGCCTGACTAAAAAATGTAAATGGCCGGTTCCATAAGGTTAAACTGTATTCGTTTCCCAGCACAAAATGAACAGATTTTTGTGCCTTTACTTCGGGTCTGATATTCCCGTTAATGTCTCTTAACTCTCTGTAAAAGGGGGGTTGCTGGTAACTACCCACAGCAAATCTGAACAACATGTCCTTGTCCCAGTTGGGTTTAAGGGCAATCTGGCCTCTTGGACTAAAGATAGATTGTGTGTTTTTTTGATAGCCTTCTGCATTCACCGTCCATCGCTGGGCCCTCATTCCCAGGTTGTAATATATATCGTGGTTTTTCCATTTAAACTGATCACTGAACTGAACATATGCTGAAAAGCGATTGGTTTTGACAAAATTCCGTGCATTAATACCTTCAAAAGGAACAATGGGGGCATTAAAAGGATCCTGTGGTTGGTTATTTACGAATTCATCCAATGGCGGACGAACCAAAAAACCTACAGAATCTATAAATTCAGCTTCGCGAATCTGATCCCTGATATCTTCATGAGTGTATTTTATTCCCCATTCCAGGGACTTCTTGTTTTTACTGTACTTTGCCTTGTGTTCAATGTTCAGAATTAAGGCATCCAGATCGTTCCTGGCCCTGTTAAACTGTGTGCCTATTCCTCTGGTACCGATAGCTTCTCCAAGATTTTCACTTCCCAGATCGGTATCTACTGCGCCTAGCTCGTAGGCCGCAATTACATCTGAATATTCCTCTTCAGTAGTGTGATAAAGCGAAGCGATAAAATTTAATGCAGTATTTTCATTTACATAATAGTCTGCTTTTAAAGCCCCCAGACTAGTAGCGTATTTATTTTTTTCCTGCCCTTCATAAAATACAAGCAAGGCCATGGGATCACTTAGTGTTCCAAAGTTGGTTTGCCTGGTAAGGGGCTCGTTGCGGTAGTTATTAAGACTTATGTTTCCCAAAAAGTTAAGATGAAACTTCCTGTTGAACCTGTAGGTCAGATAACTTTGTAGATCAGCAAAAGCCGGATTGAAGTTGGTTTTGGTTTGCTGGCTGTTAACAAATAAACTGTTGTCTCTATAGCGGACGCCCATTATACCGCTAAAATTTTTATTCCTGGAGATGGTTTCAACCGTCCCATTTACTCCCAACAGGCTGCCTTCTATTTGCAGGCCGAATTGCGAAGGATTTTTGTAGGTGATGTCTAATACAGACGAGAGTTTATCTCCATAACGGGCCTGAAAACCTCCTGGAGAAAATGCCAGGCGCTGTACCATATTGCTATTGACAAAACTAAAACCCTCCTGTTGTCCAGACCTGATTAAGAAGGGCCGGTAAACTTCTATATCATTTATATACACCAGGTTTTCATCGTAATTACCTCCTCTTACGGCATATTGGGTGCTTAACTCATTATTTGAGGATACTCCGGGAAGTAATTTTAGAACATTTTCAACTCCTGCATTGGCACCAGGCATTTTCCTCACCACTTCGGGGGATATAGATACAATGCCGTCAACACTTTTTTCTCCTGTTGGGGTAACAACCACCCCGTCTACCTGCTGTACTTCAATTTTCATGACAGGGTTAAACTCGTAGGTCTCGTTGGTCGTGAGGATAAGCTTTTGTATTACGATATTTTTGTGACCCAGATGGGAGAAGGTGATAGTATTCTCTATATCTGCAATAACTTTCAGGATATAGAATCCGTTATTATCAGTAAAAGTACCGTTGGCCTTTGATGATATATTTACATTGCCCAGGGGCCTGTTGTCCTCATCTAGTACTACACCCGTAATAGTTGCGGTCTGTGCTCTCATTGCAAGAAAAGAGCACAGAAAGAATACCGTAAGAAATAATTTGGAAAATTTCATGAATTCCAAGCCTAAGCTACAATGAGTTGTTGGGCATTTTAATACAATTCTAACGTAACGAAACCAATTATGTTACCGTTTTACGGCAACTTTTATTTATAAAAATCAACTCTTTGCGGGGTGCCAGGCACGTATGCCGTATGTATTATGTGCTAATTACTGCTATTTTCTGTAAAAATTTCTGCTAAAAGTAGTGGTATTGCCCACATTGTCTTTGACTACTAATTTAAGTTCACATTGGGTCTTATCCAGGATTATGTCATCAAAATTATAGGTTAGTGTCTTTCTCTTTGGTTCGTATTCCATTAAGATCCATTCACCGTTGAGTGTTGCAGAATAAGAATCAATCCCACTAAGGTCATCGGCAATATAAATACTGAGATAGCGATAATTATTTAACCATTGTTTCTCCTTGAAATTTTTGGCCCTTACAATTGGTGCTATGGTGTCTTGCACCAGTGTATAGGTGCCTAAATTGCGAGTTCTGGTGGTAAATGTAGTCCCTCTTTTATAGGTTGAGGCGTAAGAAGGCCGTAATTTTTTATCCAATCTTGCAATCAAGAGTTGCTTCCTTTCTTTCTCGGAGTACCTGGAGACGTCAAAAGTGATTGTAAAATTCCTGTGTGCGGCCACCTGATTGTTGTGGATAGTGACGGTGTCATTACCTTTTTTTAGATCGATATAAAAGTCCTCATAAAAGGTATTTGGTGGAAAATAAACCGTGGCTGCACCCAGATCATAGTTATTTGGTTTTTTGGCCAGAACAAATTGATCGGTAATTAGTTTGTTTTTCTCTTCCAGTACCGTACCACGCCTTCCTTCTACCGGAATTACCAGCTTGGTAGTGTTATCTTCCAGATCGGTTATGAGGATTTCAACATTGTACGAGAGTCCTTCCCGAACAACTATTTTACCATTGTTATGGAGGGTCTTGTAAATGCTCAACGAATTTCCGGGCACCCTGAAGCATTTAATGATCCGAGACCTGAACTTGCCAAAATGATCGTAATCTATTAAGGTATTTATATATCGGGTTTCGGAAAAGGAGAAGCTTTCAAAATCCAATGCTGTATATACTTTTCCATTGACCAGTTGGCGAATTCCAAAAACGCCATTTTTGTTTGCTGCCAGATCCTGGCGATCATAAGTGTCTAAGCCAAAACCAATGGTGCCGGCAGCGTATACCTTATCGGCCAGAAAAGAGCCATCTTGTTGCTTTTTAAAGTTAATCTTGATTTTCTCCTCATTCTGATTCACCTGTGCATTTTCGGACAATGGATAGGCAAAAAGTTGCGATAGTATAGGGTTGGTAGCATCCCTGACTTCTAAGCCATACAACAAAGGGTTTGTAGGCTTTTCAGAAATACTGCTTCTGATTTCGAAATGCAAATGCGGTCCTGAAGAGCCACCAGTATTGCCGGAATATGCAATTATTTCACCTTTTTCTACTTTAATCTCACCGTAATCAGGGAAATCTTCTACCTCATAGGCCCTTTTTTGGTACTGCAGATTTTTAATATAAGCTTCAATTTTAGGAGAAAATTTTTGAAGGTGGCCATAGACAGAAGTATATCCATTGGGGTGCGCAACATAAAGCACCTTGCCGTAGCCCCATAGTGCCACTTTTATCCTGGTTACCGAACCATCCCCAATGGCGTAAATTGGTAAACCCTGACGTTGTTGTGTTTTAATATCGATCCCCGAATGAAAGTGATTTGATCTTAGTTCACCAAATGTCCCCGCCAGAATAATGGGAATGTCCAATGGTGATCTGAAGGCATCCCTCGGGTAATTGCCTTGCCCGTTCAGAGCGGCAGACAGTAACATAAGAAAACCAATAAAAGCTATTTTCATAGTAGATAAGTTAACACGAAATTAGTCAATACCTTTGAAACTCAAAACCCGGAAAATTTCAATATTTTTAAAAATTGCCAGGGAGCTGTATTGGTTATGGCCTTCAAAAAGTTTGCCAGACCCTAAGTCTCAAAGGTTTCAACAGTATTAAAGTATTACTTGAAGAATAAATGCTAAAACTATTGCGAAGTCGTCGGATGTGTGTTAACTTTGTTATAATCGCATTGATATTTGCACATGAGCGAATTGGTTGAAATCGTTGATTCTCTTGAGAATAAAATTAGTAAGCTACTGCACAAGTTAGAGTTGCTTAATCAGACTAATAAAAAACTGGAAGAGGAATTGGTCAGCTTAAAAAATGACCACGATATTACCCTAAATTCGGTCTTGGAATGGGAGGATAAATATAAATCCCTGAAGCTTGCGAATTCGATGCTGGGCAGTGATACGAATAAAACAGAAGCGAAGCTCAAAATAAATTCACTTGTAAGAGAACTGGACTATTGTATTGCACAGTTATCTGAATAGTGCAGAATAGAAATATGGCAGAAAAGCTAAAAATAAAGCTTTCTATTGCAGACCGCGTATATCCGTTGACGATTGATCCAAGTCAGGAAGAAGGATTGCGTAAAGCTGCTAAGAACATAGAACAGCTTGCCAAAAAATTTGAGCAGAATTATGCTGTCAGGGATAAACAGGACGTTTTAGCCATGTGTGCCCTGCAATTTGCCTCTAAAATAGAGCAGAAGGGTATAGACAGCATGGAAGATACAAAAGAGGTTACAGAGCGTTTAAAAGCTTTGGATCTGTTGGTAAATTCCAAGCTTAGTATAAAATAAGTTCATTTGAAATAATATAAAGTTACTGCCCACATTGGTATTTAATTTTTGACGAACTCAACACTAATTTGTTTGAAAAGGGTGAGTTTAGGTTGTAAAAGCAAGCCTTCTTGTAAAGGATCCTTGATCAATCTGTTAGCCCTAAACCTGTTTACTGGAGTTTGTACAGAACTTCATCAATGTGGGTTTTTTTGTACCATAACTTTAAATTAGAAAATCATTGCCCTGTACCAGGAGTGGATGCTGCCACTCAATATCAAGTGCTTCCTTATTCGTATTGAAAGGGAAGAAAATTATAAATCAAGACCATGGATGTCACAACAATTATTATAGGCGCACTTGCAGGGATAGTATTAGGTTTTATTATCGCCAAATTGTTAGAAAAAGGAAAAGCTTCAAGGACCATTGGGAATGCTAAAAAGGAGGCCTCTTCTATTCTAAAAAATGCCAGGGCCGAAGGTGAAAACATCAAGAAAGACAAGATCTTTCAAGCCAAGGAAAAGTTTCTGGAACTTAAAGCGGAGCACGAAAAGGTTATCATCAATAAGGACAAGAAAATCTCGGAAGCCGAAAAACGTACACGAGATAAGGAATCTCAGATCAGTGGGGAACTGTCCAAAAACAAAAACCTTAACAATCAACTCAGTAATAAACTCAAAGAAGTAGAACATCGGCGCGAGTTCTATGAAAAGAAACAATCTGAACTCGAAAAATTACATAAAAGTCAGGTACAACAACTTGAGGTAATTTCCGGGCTTTCTGCGGAAGATGCCAAAAGTCAGTTATTAGAATCCCTAAAAGAGACTGCAAAGACAGATGCCATGGCCTATATGCAGACCACCCTCGAAGAAGCAAAGCTTACCGCACAACAAGAAGCCAGGAAAATTGTGATCAACACCATCCAGCGTATTGGGACAGAAGAGGCTGTAGAGAATTGTGTTTCAGTTTTCAACCTTGAATCTGACGACGTTAAAGGAAGAATCATTGGTCGGGAAGGAAGAAATATTCGCGCCCTGGAATCTGCCACCGGAGTGGAAATCATTGTAGATGATACTCCTGAGGCCATTATCTTGTCTTGTTTTGATTCTGTCAGGAGAGAAGTGGCCCGGTTGTCATTGCACAAACTCGTAACGGATGGGCGGATACATCCCGCACGTATAGAAGAAATAGTGCGTAAAACCGAGAAGCAAATAGAACAGGAGATTGTAGAAGTTGGCAAACGCACTGTAATAGATCTGGGCATCCACGGGTTGCATCCAGAACTGATTAAGGCCGTTGGCCGAATGAAATACCGTTCTTCTTACGGACAAAATCTTTTGCAGCACTCAAGAGAAGTTGCCAAACTCTGTGGGGTTATGGCGGCCGAACTTGGTTTGAACACAAAACTGGCCAAACGGGCCGGACTGCTGCATGATATTGGAAAGGTGCCTAACACGGAAGCTGAGGTAGAGACACCCCATGCTATTCTCGGGATGCAATGGGCAGAGAAACATGGTGAAAAACCAGATGTTTGTAACGCTATTGGTGCCCACCATGACGAAATAGAGATGAAAACACTGATTGCCCCGGTTGTCCAGGTTTGCGATGCTATTAGCGGCGCACGCCCCGGAGCAAGAAGGCAGGTATTGGATTCCTATATTCAACGCCTTAAGGATTTAGAGGATATAGCCTTTGGCTTTGGCGGGGTGCAGAAAGCTTATGCCATCCAGGCCGGGAGAGAATTGAGGGTAATTGTCGAAAGCGAAAAAGTCAGTGACGACAAAGCGGCCCAATTGTCTTTTGAGATCTCCCAAAAGATCCAGACAGATATGACGTATCCAGGGCAGGTAAAGGTGACCGTAATCAGGGAGACCAGATCGGTGAATGTGGCCAAGTAACTACGATTGTTGGGGGTCTAACTTTAATTACTCCAATACTATAGCAAAGAGCGAAATATTGCTCTACTTTTCAACTTCTTGTAATTGTAGTTAAAATTCGGTGTACCTTCGCCGCTTCGCTAATGCATGGCACTTTATATAAATTGTCATTGATTAAACAATTTATATGACTTTTAAGTCCCTTGGCTTATCCGAAGCCTTATTACGAGCTATAGATAAAAAAGGATATACTGAACCCTCTCCCATTCAGGAAAAGGCAATCCCAATTATTTTAGAAAGAAGAGATGTGTTGGGTGCTGCCCAAACCGGTACGGGTAAAACAGCCGGATTTACCTTACCATTACTTCAGATACTGAATAAAGGTCAGCGGCTGCGTAAACGCCCTGTCAGAGCCCTTATCTTAACTCCCACCAGAGAACTTGCTGCACAGGTACACGCCAATGTTAAAGAATACGGAGAGTTTGTAGACCTCAGGGCCACTGTTATTTTTGGTGGTGTAAATGCCAAGCCACAGATTTCAGCTTTGAGAAATGGAATTGATATATTAGTGGCCACTCCTGGTAGATTATTAGATCTGCATAATCAGCGAGTTTTTTCACTTGCCAGTGTAGAGATCCTTGTACTGGATGAGGCAGATCGCATGTTAGATATGGGCTTTGCGAGAGACCTTAAAAAGATACTGAGCCTGATGCCTGCAAGGAGACAGAATTTATTGTTTTCAGCTACATTTTCAAAGGAAATTAAAAAGTTGGCGAATGCTTTCTTACGCCACCCTGAATTGGTTGAGGCAACTCCGGAGAACAGCACTGCTGAAAAGGTGAACCAAAAAGTGTACCTGATAGACAAGGCCAGAAAAACAGAATTTTTAATAAAACTGATTAACGAAGGGGATTGGAAACAGGTCCTGATCTTCACCAGGACCAAACACGGCGCCAATAGATTGGCCGAAAAGCTGAACAAAAAGGCTATTACAGCCGCCGCCATACACGGTAATAAGAGTCAGGGTGCCAGAACTAAAGCCCTTGGAGGATTTAAGAAGGGAGAAGTGCGTGTGCTTGTAGCTACAGATATTGCTGCCCGTGGCCTTGATATTCCACTGCTGCCACATGTTATCAATTTTGAACTCCCTAATGTGCCCGAAGATTATGTGCACAGAATTGGCCGGACCGGAAGGGCAGGGGCTAGCGGAGAAGCACTTTCTTTGGTCAGTGGAGAAGAAAAAGAGTATATCCGAGGTATAGAAAAGTTATTAGCGGAAAAATTACCCAGGGAAATAGTAGCGGGGTTTGAACCAGGACCGGTATCTCAACAAACTGAACGAGCCGTGCAAAAAGGCAATTTTAGAAAGCACAAGCCAAAAAACAAATATCGCGGAAACAGAAGGAATAAAAGGAGGTAAACTAAAAGCAGGTGGTGCTAACTGTTAGCAGAGAGACCAGATACATGAAGGTGGCCAAGTAATCTTTCTTAAAGATTTATTGCTCAATTTAATAAAGTTCAAAGCTGATTTAGCTCAGGTGTGTTGGTCATGGTAATAACCACATTTCGGGTTTTTTACCCAACATCTACATTTTACAACAAAATCCGATTAGTCTTTACTCCCCTCCTTTTACATTGGAAATTATAGGGGCAATTACCAGGCCCAGGCCCAATCCAATTAATACAGCGGCCGCCATTACCAGTGGTGCGGTCTGCACATAAATAAGACCCACACCTACACCTACAATTGTCATCCCGCCGATAGCCCAGCTGCTTTTATCATCCTTTTTAGTAGTCATAACAATGAAAATTAGTTTATGTGCTGGAAAGTAGCCGATTCTAACAACCTGGCCTATGACAAATGTCATTTGCCATTGAGTCTGATAATGTGACTATTATCATTTTTTAGAACTGGGGGGAGTACTAACTTTTATGCTTGAAAAAAAGAGATACTAATTATGGAAACTGCTAAAAGGAACATTTGTGAAAGTTGTGGGATGCCAATTCGCCATTTATCCCAATTCGGCACTCATATAGACGGGAGTGTAAATACAGAGTACTGCCAATACTGTTATAAGCACGGGGCATTTACCGACCCCGGCATTACTATGGAAGAAAAAATTAAAAAGAACATTGCCATTGCACGCAAAATGGGGATATCTCTGGAAGAAGCAGAGATCAGAGCATTTTCTACCATTCCCAGATTAAAGCGGTGGAAAAAACATATGGAATCTGTACTTAATCAGGCATCATGAGTACATCAAGGCCTGCTTTTACTTTTATGCAAATCCTTGAAGGTATAGAAGGAGTATTTGTTATCCTCTTATGTTATCTCACCTTTTTTTTAAAAGATCTCCGAAGCAGATGGGGCATGAGTAAGCTGGAAGCAGCGCAATCTTTTCCTGTGGATGAAATTGTTCCCAATCCCAAATCTGCTTTTACGCATGGGGTCATCATCCAGGCGCCTGCAAGTGATGTATGGCCATGGATTGCTCAGATTGGCCAGGGAAAGGGAGGCTTTTACAGCTATGAGGCCCTTGAGAATATCAGTGGATTAAATATCTACAATTCGGACCGCGTATTATCAGAATTTCAACACCCAAAAGTGGATGATATGGTAGCTTTTGGCCCAGAGCAGGCTTACCCTATTGTATATTGCGAACCAGGCAGGGGTATGGCCATAGAGAATTGGTTGGATTTAGATATAAACGACACTTTCGACCCAAAGCAATCCTCACCTTCTAATATTCTTCATCTCACATGGCTTTGGTATATAGAAGAGATAGACGAAAAGTCTTCGCGTTTTATTTCAAGAAACAGAGTGACATACACTTCCTCTGCTAAAACTAATTTTATTTTTAAGGTCCTTTTGGAGCCTATTGTTTTTGCGATGGACAGGAAGATGTGCCTGGGGATTAAAAAGCGGGCAGAACGGCTTACCAATAGCCGAATCCGCCTGGTAGCCTAACCTCTTAATTCCAGAAAACCTTGTGTGTTGTGCTGCGGCATTGATTTTAATACCCTTCGTTTACCAGTCTTTTGGAAATCCACCAATAATTGCCTGCCGGGTCTTTTATACCTCCCTGCCGGTCCTGATAATCCATATCTGCAGGTTCAAGTACTGATATGCCTCCATGGGCCAGGGCATTCTTATGTACCAGGTCCACATCATTTACAAAGAGGTATAGGGCCGTGCTCATCCCTTCGAATTCTCCACGGGCCTTACCAATCATAAAACAGCTATCCCCAATTTTCAGGATGCAATTAGCGATTTCTCCATTTTCTTCATTAACTGTTCTGCTGAGCTCTTCTGCGTAAAACGCAGCTTTGAGGAACCGAATTAATTCTCCAGGATTTTGGGTAAAAAGATAGGGGTTAAGCGTCCTGAATCCTTCGGGATGGTAAGTGTCAAAAATTGTTTTCATTGCAGTATTATTTAATGTGAATTGGGCTAGACCCCAAACTGCCCTAAATGATGGTCCAAATGTTTGTAGAATAATATATTCCACTCTTTTACTGATAGCTTTCCAAAGGCGTGAGATTCTTTGCCTTCAAAATGCGAAGCCCCCAATTGCTGCGTTTTTTCTAAATAAGCTATCAGGCGTTTCTTCTCGGTATTAAAATCGCGCTCGTCCGATATTAGAAATTCCGGAGCCGTTCGTATATTTCTTTTATACGGCTGTGGTCCCACCACTATCTTCTTGGCAAATAGTTTAATCAGAAATTTTTTGAACCCCTTGGGTTTTGGGTGTTTATCAGTAAAGACCATTTCGTAGGCCACATTGCAGTGTGCTAACATCTCGGCCACACGCATCTTGCCCCACAAGGGTTGAGTGTCTGGACTTAAATTATTAATTCTGGCAATGGTTGCTGCAGTGTCCTGGGCATCAAATACATTTTTCATAGCATCTTATTTAGTTTGCTTCTCAAAAATAAAAAATAGTAGATTGCCTGGCCAACTTATTCCGGATTATCATCCGAAGCTGCTATCCAGCGAACGCTAAGGTCCGGGGTGGCCATATCCTTGTCTAGTGGAAACATTGGTCTTTTAATATTTTTGTAACCGAGTCGTTCCAGATCCTGGTCCACTCCGCCAGGGGTGAGCGCCATGATCCAGTCTGCCCGCATATCGTACAATTCTGGTACCAGATAGCCAATTTTTACCACAACAATATCGGTCTCCCTGGGATTAAGTCCCAGATGGGTGAAGTCTGTTTCTCTGTGATACGGTTTCCGTTTTTTTGTAACAATGACGTTGACACTACCCACTTTGACCACAACCTCGGTTTCCGCATGAGTATCCCCATGTTCTATTGCTGTTATCGTACCAGTTAATTGGATGGGAGGTGCATACCTGTTATCTATAGCTGCCCCTGCAGTACCGCTAATTCTGGCTCCTATTCCAGCTGCGACTGCCTTGTTCACCAACTCAGGTCCGGGAATGGAGGCATATATAAGCGAAGGCGCATTTTCGGTTTTAAATTCTGGCCGCGCCAGGAGCTGTTGTAAAGTCCAGGTAACGTCCCCGGCACCACCTGCAGTGGGGTTATCTCCCATATCACTGATCATAAAGGGCTTTTTTTGGCTGGCAAGCGCCATATCAATGCTTTCCTTTAGAGGGGCAACCGGGGCAACAAACTCAAAATCTTCCCTTGCGTCCCAAAAGCTACTGGCAAGCATTTCCGCTGCATCAGCTACCACTGTTTTATCATCTCCGGTGACCATAACAACGGCATGGTTCCTGGATTCATCGGCCCAGGCGTAACCAATCCAAATGGCAGCGTCGATAATTCCATCCTGCTGGGTAACGGGGTCTACTTTGGCGTAGAGACTTTTACCCGGTTCTATTCGGGTTGATGTTTTTTCTCCAGGTAATAAAATAGGAACCGGTATCCACGCCTTATAGGCAGGTTTTCCCTTCCCGCTTTCCAAACGTTCCAGAAGATTATCTACGGCTCGCTTTTTAGATTCCAGGGCATCTTCGTGCGGGGCCATACGATAGCAGGTGATCAGGTCCGAATGCTGGGCAAGGCGTTCCGAGACATTTCCGTGCAGGTCCATGGAGGTAGAGATGATGGGAGCTGTACCAATAACTTCCCGAACCTTTATGATAAAGTCGCCCTCAGGGTCTTCAATTCCTTCTACACTCATGGCGCCATGGATATCGAAGAATAGGCCATCATAAGGGCCGTTCTCTTTCAGCATTTTTAAGGTTTTGCCTACCAGGCTATCATAAGCCTCACGGGTAACCATACCACCCGGAAGGGCATGGGCCCTTAAGGTAGGTATCCATTCTGCCCTTTTTCTGTTGATAGCATCTTCGGAAAGAAAGGGATAGAAGGTAAAAACCTCTTCGGCTACCCGGGCATGAAATGCTTCTTCATGGGTGCGGGCAGGGGAGAAGGTGCTAGATTCTATGGCCAATCCGGCAATGGCAATACGTGGAAGTTTAGTAGAATTCTCAGCAGCGGGTTTGGCTTTTTGCTTACAACTACCAATCGCAACGATCAGTAGAAGTGTGAAGAGTGTTTTAATAATAGGAAGTTTATTTGGCATTCTATTAGTTTTAGATGTTCTAAAGATAAGAGGAAGCCATTAACAATTAGCAATTAACAATTAGCAATTAACAATTATTGCGCGTCAACGCCGGGTAAGGCTATTGCTGTGCAAATTTTGAGCATTAGACTAATTGAATCTGATAAAAACCTTTTAAATAAGGACTCACCTATATACTCGGGTGCCCTGATCTATTGCTAATGTTATTTTTCAAAAAACTGGATTCGGTTGCCGTCCGGGTCCTGAACAATGACCATTTTTTTCCCGCTTTCGGGGTCGGTGACAACATTGCCTCTAAATGTCACCTCTTTTGCTTTAAAATGTTTAACCCACCCATCAAAATTGGCCACAAAAAATCCTGTCTTGAAAATACCGGTAAGCCTGGCCTTACTATTGAAATTGGGGATGGCGTTTTTAGGAGAAAGGGCAGTTTTTAGCTCCAGGATCTCGAGCATTACGCCGCCACGCTGCAGGTTGGCCACCTGGAATCCCCTGGCTTCTGATGCCTGTTGGTTAACTAGTTCAAATCCCAAAACGTCGATATACCAGTTCAGGGAGTTGTCGAAATCTTCTACAATCACGGCAGAGAAATACCCCTCAGGATCGGGGAGGGGAGTTTCTTGTGCTGCAGCAAAAAAAAGCACTAAAAAGGAAAGAAGAAAAAGTAAATTTTTCATGACAGCTTCTTGATTGATGACAGTTGAATTTACGAATTATTGAATTAAACTTTCTTTATTGCTGCTATCCCTTTGTTAAGTTGTAACTTCATTGCAAATCAACACTATATAATTATGAGAAAAAGTATTAAACTAATTGGCTTTCTGGTATTTACGGCTATAATTTTTACGGCCTGTACGGAACCCGAAAAAAAGGAAGCCTTAGACATGGATCAGGTTAAGGCTGAAATTCAGGCAATGGAAGATGCCTATGCTGCCGGAGAAAAAGCAAAAGATGCTGATGCTGTGGCAGCCTATTACAGTGATGATGCTATAAGTTATAGCAGAAATCAGGAACCTCTTTCCGGCAGGGCGGCCATCAAAGAGAATATTGCAAAAAACATAGCCAATGATACTACTGGAAATTACAATGTATATAAAGTGGTAGACTTGTTTGCGGAAGGTGATGGTGCGGTTGAAGTTGGTTCCTGGACAGAATTTGATGCCGATGGTAATGAACTGGAGCATGGGAATTATATGTCCTACTTCCAGAAACGTGATGGAAAGTATATCTGTGTAAGAGATATGTCTACTACCACAAAGGCTGCTAAGGCCGGAATGTAAACGGACGCGGTAGTTTAGTAAACAATTTTGAATAATACTATGGGCTAAAAAGCATTTTTATGTTGATTAGCCCTTTTTCTATTTTTCTTTTTTTTCATTGCCAAAAAAAAGAAATCGACGAAGGAGATTCATGAGTTCCTTTTAAAAACAATTAATATCAATGAACTAAAGAAAAAAAGTCTAGGCTGATTTTTATTTTCTTGAAATCTATAGGAATTTTACTCCCCGCCGCCCAGGCCGCTTTTGCTGCGCAAAATGCTCTATGGACGACTTCCTTTACCCAAAGTAAAATTCCCTGTATTTACTACAAAAATAAAAATAGGCCGAGAGGGAGTGCAGTAATCATTAATCAATTACCAATAATCATATTGTTTATTGTTAAATATTAATTGCTAATTGAAAGTTGTTTTTCACAACTATTTCGGAAGTCGTTTCTTCACAATAGCTACCTGCCCCATATGGGCAGCCTGGTGTTCCAGAATGTGAAACCAGGCCCAATGGTTGTTCAGACCTTCATCTATATTTGCAGCGAACCAGGCATCGTCCTTCTTTTTGAGACCTTCGAGGGTTTTCGCCCTAAGTTCATCCCAAAGATCCAGATAATAGGTTATGGGCTTGCCTTTGATTTGCGCTCTGGATTCGGCCCCTAAACCACCTGCTACTCCCCAAAATGCTGCCTCTTCTTCTGTCCATTGCCGATCTTCCAGAGTTTCTACCATAGTATAAGATTCCGTAGCCATAATATGCATCAGAATGGCCCCTATACTATTGGCATTTTCATCAAAGAGGAAATCTGTCTGGGCCAGGTCCAGCTCCTTTACATCCTGATGAAGTCTCTCCTTTAAATCCTGCAACATATCTACCATGATTCCAATTTGAGGGGTATATCCTTCCGCTGGCTTAATTTCATATTGCCCATTGGCGATAGCAAAGGAACAAGAAAAAATGAGGGTTATAACGATTTTGGATATAGATTTCATAGGATATTTTTAGGAATATTCTTTTAATTGCGATCAAGATACAGTATTCAATATCAACCGCGCTGTTAAAACAATCCTAAACTTTCCGAGACATATAATCCTATTTCTCAGTACTCTCTGGCTTTTGGGCTGCTACCTGAACCAAGTAAAAAGTGCAAATAATCGGTTTATTTTTATTTCTTTTCTTTTTTCCATTGATGAAAAAAGAAACAAAAAAATCTAGGCTGATTTTCGGTTTACTTGAAATACTACCAAAAGCCTGCGGCCGCACTGCCCAGACCGCTATTGTTTCACAAAATGCTCTTTGGTTAGTTTCCTTCTGCCGCGGCAGCCTTTTGTTGATTTACTACAAAACCAAAAATATGCCAGTTGGCAAAGATCTTAATTACTGGAGATCCTTTTTCCGTAGTGTAGTGAGGATGGGCGTTAAGAATTATTGAAGCCTTGGAGATAATTTAGCCCATGGGAGCGGTTTTTGAATCTTTAGATTTAAAAAACACATAGCGAAAAAGTGTACTTTCTTTGCTTCGTTTCTTTATACAAGTAAAGAAATGAAGAAGAAGAGCCATCGCTACGCCTGGACCCTTAAGTGAAACGTACCCCGTACGTTCCCCTTTGCGGTCCTGCTTCGTTTCTTTATACAAGTAAAGAAATGCGAAGCATTCATGAATACCTTATTAGAAAATAGAGATCACATGAATAAAATGAAGGGTGAAAGCCATCACTTCTGCTGGCTCTACAAGGTAAATAATCAAAAACTTCTTTCTTTTTTTGGCAATGAAAAAAAAGAAAATATTCTTTCAGGCGTCTGGATTTAACTATAAACTATACAGGGTACTGATTTCTGAAAAATCCACATAAAAACCAATCTTTGATCCTTCAGAGAATCATTTTCCTTTAACATCATATTTCCTTTGCAATTCTTGCCACTGTTCTTTTTGGATCTCCTTCATCAATCCCACATTGATCACATCAAAGTTGGGGTGGTGCTTGGGCAGCATAAAACTCTGATAGTTTTCCTTTAAAGTAAAGGGCAGGAGTTTTACTTTTTCGTCCAATGAGAGCCGGTTGATGTAATACTGCAAGATGGTATGATCGTATAGCAACACATCATTGTCTTTTTTGGCAAGTGCCCTTAGCGCCAGAATTGGAGAAGCATAGGTGCTGCTGACAGGGATATCTTCTTGCTCTAAATAGGTTTCGCCACTGGTGGCACCTACCGCTGAAACTTTTTTTGCCAGCCTGATATCCTCCGCGCTTTTTATATCGGTTTGAAGGCCCGTGATTGTTAGGGTAGAAGCAATGCCTGCTGTAAAGCTCGAAATAATAATCACAGCAGTAAACATCCAAATAACGGCAATAGTTTTTCCCAGATTGGACTTGGGCGCCTTGTCGCCATAGCCCACGGTAGTCATGGTAACCGCAGACCACCACAGCCCGTCAAAAAGGCCCCAAAGACCCGGGCGGAACTGAAATTTATTGTGCTTGCGTTCTACCAGCCAAAGAAAAAAACCAAAGACAAAGATGACCAAGATGAGCAAGAGTATGATCTTAAAAAAAGCCAGGGAGAAAATATTACTGATAAACACCGCCAGGGGAGACCGATTTAATAACGGAATGGCCACCCCAATACTGGAGATAAAATAGGGCTGGGTCATATCAAATTTGGCAATCCGGGCTGCATTTACATCCATCGGGTTTATGGTCAGATCAATATCCCGATATTCCAGCTTTTTTAAAATACCGATGAAATCCGAATTTAGCTCATACTTAAAAGGCAACTGCTCTGCCTTAGCTATGCTCTCCCAAAGCTCAATGCTAAGTCCTTCAAAGCCGTTATCCTGGGTCTTAATTACAAAGGGCGGATCATGGTAGATGCCAACCGTAAGCGTATCTTGTTCAGTAGCAGCCTGAAGGTGTTGCCCCCCTAACACTAACAAAATCAATATATACCGCCAATGCTTCATCATCTTTTTTTTGTTATTTCTTCATGAACCGAGAAGGAGATAAACTGGGCCAATATCCTAAACATCACTAAATCATTATTGTCAAAATCGTTTTTCTCAAGACTATAGGCACACAAAACTACCGGCTGATCATTCTCTAAAGTAAAGGGAACAAACAATAAGGAATTAAAATGATAGGCTTCCTTTTCCTGTATGTACATGCTGTGCTCCTTATGGAAATCGTTGATAAAGACCTCCTTATTATTTGCCATGGCCCAGCAGGTTAAACTGGTTTTGGCGTTAAAGGGTTTGCCCCTAAGTGTAAATCCGCCTTTTTCCTGGTTAGAATATCCTTTGTGAACAATATTATTTTTTTCCTTAAAAGCAATTTCAAAAGCGTCGATATCATCGGCTTGGTTCACCGCTATCCCCATGGCGTTGATGACATCGTCCCAGGAAGCTTTTTTCGGAATTTCTTTAATAAAAAGCTCCAGGGTCTGGATATTAGAATTGGCATTGTCTAATTCTTCTTGCTGCTCTTGAAATTCCTGGATCTTTTGGTTGAGCTGCGCTTCCTTTTTCGCCAACTTTTCATTAGAGTACTTTAAGACCTGCTGCAATTTAGCAAACCGCTGCCGTACATAAAACCGGAAATAATAGCCTATAAAGAGTAGCGCCAGCCCCAGTGCCCCATAAAGGAACCAATTTTGTAAATACCAGGGCAAAAATACGTTTAACTGCAGTGCTAAAGGCTGGCTCCATTGGTAGCCTCCGGGTTGCTTGGCACGCAATTCCAAATAGTAATTTCCCAGCTGAGATTGACTAATGCTTAACGTATTGTTACTGCCGTGGCTTTGCCAGAGCTGTTCTTCTAACATAATCTGCCGGTCTGCTTCAGGGAGTAGTCTGTATTGGTATTCCACACTTTTGGCCGGAAAAGACAAATTGGTGAAATGCAATTGTAGTTCCTCGGTCTTTTGAACTTTCAATGCCTTTTCTGCCCTTTTGGTAATTTCATTTTCGCTGATCATCATCTTCCTGATCCTGGGAGGATTAGAATAGGGCAGGGCAGCCGCAGACATGCGCGAGTATACCAGCCCCTCTGCCGTTCCTGCCCAAAGGCGGCCCTGGGCATCAGTAGCTATACATCTGTAGGCACTTATGACTGCAGGTAGCCCTTCGGTTTCTCCTAATTGTGTAGATGTATTTTGTTGGTGAAATACCAGGCCTTTGGTAGCCGTAGCCACCCAAATATTGTCATTGGCATAGTGGGTGACGCCCCTTACCTCTTCCTGACCTAAAATATCGTTTTGGATCAGGGCAACTTTTTCCCCATCGTAGCGAAGCAGGCCATCGGTTGTCGCCAGCCAAACCACCCCCCTGTCGTCAATGGTTAAATCATGGGCTTCAAAATTCAGCATAGCGGTAAAAGGAAGGGGAGGGCTGAGGTTTACAAAATTATCCTGCTCCGGGTCATAGCGGTACAAATAACTTTCTTCCCCTATGCCCACGGCATATATTTCGCCTCTGGAACTTTCTTTCAACGCCAGTACCCGGCTTGCAAAACCCCTGGTTTCATCGTAGTAGGTAATTTCCCCACCTGCACTAAGTTTTGCAATGCCCAGAATAGGCTTGTTCACCGGTGCCTGGCAAAACCAAAGGTCGCCCTTACTATCCGGGAAAAGATTAAATATGGCCTCGCCCCGCTCATGGAAATCATCATAGCGTTGTATTAGTTTATCATCGGCGTATTTCAAAAGTGCTACCCGCGGGGTAGTGGTGCTTACCCACAGGAAGTTATTTTTGTCATAGGCAACTGCGTTGGCCTGCAGATTATCATAGATGGGCCGGGCGCTGAATTCGCCTTCGCCTGCCGAAATTTCGAACAAATAGTTGATGGGCACCCAGGCTTTTCCTTTGTTTCCCATGGCCATACCGATAGGATTGTTTAAAGGCAGATTTTTAACCGTACCAAAAAAGCGTTGTTGCAGTAGCCACAGACCGGTTTCCGAACAGATCCACAGCTTTTCGTTTTTACTTTTATTGTCATGGGTTACATAGATTTCGCTGATAGCACCAAAATCTAATTCTTCTACTCTATGCGCTTCATTGGCCCCGTATATGGTGCGGGGAGCTTCGTTAAGATCTGCTACAATAAACAACTTACCCTTGCCGGTACCTATGATGTACTGATCTAGCTGATCTGCGTACATGGCCGTAATCTGGTCGTCATCTACCGCAATGGTTTTGATAAGTTGCGGGTTATTGTTTTTAAGGCTATAGATATGAAGCGCCTCGTTACCTACCAGCAAAAAATCTTTATGAATTAACAGGGCCCTCCCATTTTTTATATTACTCTTTTTTTCAAAACTATTGGCTGTTTTATCAAAATAGAACAGACCATCCAGCGGGCTCAGCGCCCATATACCGCCGCTGGCATCTTTTTGCAGGGCAAGTTTTTGCGGCTTGTCTGTTTTGGAAAACGGATAGCTGTTAAATTTCCCGTCTTTCCAGCGTCCAATGCTGTGGTTAGATTGGGTAAGCCAGAGTTCGCCCTCCTGGCCGGTTATAAAATCGTTGGGGTAAAAAGGCAGGCCTTCGGTTTCATTTATGGTGCCTTCTATGACTGGGGTTACCCTGGGATTCGTAACCAACTCATCTATCTGGTAGATCCCTAAATCGTTTACAAACAGCAGCTGATCCTGGCGTTTATGCAGCTGATGAATTATCTGACTCTTGGTTTGTGTGCTATAGTTGTCATAATTAACTCCATCAAAACGATATAGGCCGTTTTGGCTGCCGATCCAGATAAAACCTTCCTCGTCTTCAACAACTGAAGATACCTTGTCAAAAGGGGCGCCAGAGCTGGTATTGTATTGAACGTAGCCGTACTGCTGAGCGGCAATATCTAAGCTGTTGCCACACAGAAAAAGCAGTAGCAGTAGTATGTTTAATTGCTTTAACATTGGTAACTAATATAGGGTATTTCAATTAACAATTAGCAATTAACAATTATCAATAAGCATTGCATACTCTTACTTATTCAGCAGTGCTAATTTTGGTTTTCCTTCTCCAAGAATAGGTTTCAGAAGCTTTGATTGGTACTCGCCCCGCTTTGGCGGGGTGGCAAAGTTCTGAAACCGGTTTTTCACTAATAGTGAAAAAATTCATGTGGAGAAGGTGTCTTTTCTTTTGCTTCGTTTTCTTTGGACAAGCAAAGAAAATGAAGAATTAGAGCCATCGCTGCGGCTTCCCTCACCCAAAGTAAAATCCCCTGGATTTACTACAAAAATAAAAATAGGCCGGATTGGGTTGCGGTTATTTCTTGAATATTTTCATTCTTTCAATCCAGAAGATTTTAGATTCAAAAAACCGAAGTCTTGTTTTGATTATTCTGTCTGTCTTATCTCGGGCAGGTCTTGTAATAAATCGGGCTTTAGAATCACTAAAATCCAAAGTGTGCTTTTCGTCAATATCTTTTTCTTTGTCTGTAAAAAAAGAAACAATTTTACCATCCCGGCTCCAATTTCCTTTTCCGTATTTATTTTCTTCCCAGGAGATCCCCTTACTGTGATTTACATACGAATGAAAACTAAATGTGCCGTCTTCATATAGTGTCAATGAATATTCAATTAGATGTTCTTCTTTGTCCCCGGTGGTATGGAAGTACCCGCCAACCACATTATCCGATTGGGAGAACAAGCTAATACTTAACAGTAAACAGTAAACAGTTAACAGAATTGATTTCATAGTGTAAATTAAGGAATTTCTGCTTTTTCCGTAGTGTAGTGATTATGGGCGTTAAGAATTATTGAAACCTTGGAGATAATTTAGCCCATAAGAACGGTTTTTGAATCTTTAGATTTAAAAAACACATAGTGAAAAAGTGTACTTTCTTTGCTTCGTTTCTTTGTACAAGCAAAGAAATGAAGAGAAAGAGCCATCGCTACAGCTGGCCCCTTACGTGCAACGTGCACTGTACGTTCCCCTTTGCGGTCCTACTTCGTTTCTTTGTACAAGCAAAGAAATGCAAAGCATTCATGAATACCTTATTAGAAAATAGAGATCACATGAATAAAATGAAGGGTAAGAGCCATCACTACGGCTTCATACACCCAAAGTAAAATTCCCTGGATTTACTACAAAAATAAAAATAGGCCGGTATGGGTTGCGGTTATTTCTGAAAAACCTTCGGTTAAAACGAACATAAATCGTTCATAAGCTTTTTCCGTTGGAGGCTAATTATATCCTTTGTTGTGGACAGTTTAAATTATAGAACAAGTGAAGGTATTATTGGCTAACTAATTCCTTGAATTTACGTAGTTGATTAGGATCTTTATTAATTTCAAAAGACCTTGATTTTTTTCCTATGCCAGTTAATCCACCTACGATGGGGCCAACCATTAATCCGAGGGTTCCAAATATTACTGCGTTATCTCCACCTGAGTTTGTACCAAAAGCACCTCCCTCTGCTCCTTGTGCAAAACCATAAATAATACCAATTGAAGCACCGCCGAGTGCTCCCATTCCTATATTATGCCCTAGAGCCCGCTTTGTCTTTATTTTTCCAATTTCTGAAACCTCAATTGAAAAGGTTTTTTTCTGTCGCTTCAATAAAATTGAGTTCTCGCGGATAGTTATGAGATTTCCTTGGTTAAATTTTACGCCCTGTGGATCATATACTCTAATAAAAAGATGCTTTTCCTCGTTCCTATCTTGAGCTGATAGGGAAAAACTAATTAAAAATATAAAGACTAAGAAGATGTGTTTTTTATTCATTTAGCTCGTCCTAAGTTTTTTACCTATTGTGGCTAGCGGCCTAGTATATAAACCGTTTTAATGGCTTATATACATTGTTGGCATTAGTTTTTAATTACTTTTTGATGATCAAAACTAAAAACCCTTTTTAATTTCCAATCATTGTCTTCTAGTATCCAAAGATGAATGAATTTTGCATTAATCTTTAATTCATTTGGTATTTTGTCCTCAACTTTATAAAACTGGTGATTACCTTTTTGAATAGCTCCATAAAGCTCATTTTCCTCATAAAGAGGAAAGACCTCCATTGAATTGGTTACTAATTTTCGATATGTACCCTTACAAATCCAAGATAAGTCTTCAACCATTATGTCAGAGGCTAATTCATTGGTTTCATTCAAAAGAGCACCTCCTTGGTCATGATAAAATTCAAAATCTTTACTTACTAGTTTGCGCCCCGTTACAGTATCACATCTATTATATGCAACATCAAAAAAGAGACTGTCTAATGATTTTATCTTATTGAATAGGTCAGATTTTTTTTCGGATGTATTAATAGATGTTTGTTCAATCAACAATTTATCATCTGTCTTTTTTTTGGATTGGTCGTTATTACATCCAAAAAGAATTATACATATCAAAAATATTTTTATGATCAACTTCATGAGTGATAAGTCACAATTAATGCCAACTTGTTATATCCACACTAAAACACCCCTTATCCCTTTTCCATAAAAAGATAAGCGTACTTTATATACACTAAAATTAGGGCTAATAAAAGACCTCCGCTTCTGGCAAAAGGAGGCCAGTAATTACTCTTCTTCCGAGCTTGTTGAGCTCGCTTCATCCTTATCGGTTTGGGCTGCTTCAGTATTAATATTTGACGAGATCGCTTCGTCCGCTTCGGACTCGCGATGACTGTCTTCGGAAGGGGTGTCTGGGGTATTCTCAGCTTCCTCCGGTTCGGACTCGCGATGACTGTTTTCGCTGGACGCTGAAGATGCTACTGGCTCTTCTACTTCTTCCTCTTCAGCCTCGCGGTGGAGGTTGTGTTCCATAATGTTCAGCTTTTTCAGCTTCTCTTTCCAGGTGGCTAAAGCTTCTTTATGGCGGTTAATATTGTCTATTACATTTTTCACCAAAGGGTTGTCTTCCGAGGCGCTGGAGAAGAACTGCAGGTTGTTTTCTAACTGCCGTATCTCATTCTTGCTTTCATCTATCTTTCTCCTGATAAAGGTACGTTCATCGCTAATGGCCCGCTGGTTATCCCTCTTGGCCAGTTGCTGAATTTTGTTGCCGTATTTCAACAACTCAGATTCCTGGCGGCTAATCCCCAGCTTTCTAAAAATGGCATCTAATATCTTATTAAACTTAACATTGATGTTCTTTTTATTATAAGGCACATGCCCTATAGTCTTCCACTCTTCTATAAAGCCCTTTAAAGTGGCCATGTCTTTTTTCTTGTCACCACTGAGCTCAAACGCCCTGAGTTTATCCAGGCAAGCACTCTTCTTTTCAAAATTCTCATATTCGCCCTTATGGGCCTTGTTTTTGCTGGCATGTAAACGGTCAAAATATTGGTTGCAGGCCGTCTTAAATTCGTTCCAGATTTTGTCCGAATATTTTCTTGGCACATGGCCAATGAGTTTCCAATCGCGTTGAATTTGCTTCATTTTTGGGGTAACACTGTCCCAATCTTCGCTGTCTTTTAAGGAAATAGCCAAATTCAATAACTCCCTTTTTTTGTCCAGGTTTTCCTGCTGCCCTTTTTTCAGGTTTTTATAGTAGGCATTTTTACTCCTATTAAAATTACGTACCGCTTCTTTAAAAGCTGCCCAGCTGGCTTCATTATTTTTTTGAGGTACTTTGCCTGCCTTAAAAAAGCTTTCTCTCAGCGCTTCAATTTCTTTAATCTGTTGCTGTAAGGCCCGGTGGTTGTTGGCAATTTTCCCTGCAATTTCACTAATCTTTGCAATGATCTCATTCTTGGTTTCCAGGTTCTTTTCAAATACCTTATCCAGGTCTTTATAGTAGTCCTGTCTGCGTGCATGCATTGCCTTTGTTGCAGCACTAAAACGCTCCCAGATTTCTTCACGGTGCTCTTTTCCAACAGGTCCTATGTCTTCTTTCCACATTTTATGGAGCGACTGCAATTCTCTGAATGCTTTCCCCAGGTCTTCTTCCTGGACTAAAGCTTCCGCCCGGGCTACGATCTTTTGCTTCTCTTCAAGATTGTGTTTAAAATCCAAATCTCTGAGCTCGCGGTTGAGGTGAAGAAAATCGTAAAAAATTTCTATATGGTGATGGTAAGTACGCCAGACATCATTGTAATTATTTCTGGGAACCGGACCCGCACTACGCCATCTGCGTTGAATATCTTTAAAATTGTTATAGGTAGTATTTATGTCTTCCTCAACATTTACCAAGCCCTTTAGTTCTTCTATGATCTCTAATCTGCTGGCAAGATTATTTTTTAGGTTTTGCTCCAGGTTTTTATAATACTGGTTGCGTTTTTCCCGGTATTCTGCATACACCTCATTAAACTGCCGCTTAGTTACAGAATTGTAGCGGAAATCTATTTCGTTACCGCCTTTACCTATGAATTCTTCCTTTTTATGATCCAGGAACTCCTGAAATTTATGGTCGAACTCGTATTTAATGCCATCTACATGTTTTTTTATCGCCTGCACCTTTTCCGTTCGTACCAGTCGCTGTAATTCGCCCACCAGATTTTCCATACTGAGCGAATGATAGTCGAGCATGGGGATATGATGGCGACGGTGATTGTGCTCATCCTCCGCGTCTTCTGCATTAGATTCTTCTATTTCTTCTATGGCCTCTTCCTCCTCTTTTCCCTTTTCTATAGCAGGTGGAACTATAGCGCTTTCTGCCTCAGGCGTATCCGAATCTTTGGATTTGTCGGTGGTTGTAGGAGTTGCAGTTTGTTTTTTTGTTGCCTTAGTTTCTTTTGGTTCACTAGGCTTGTCGACGGCAGCATCCACTATGGCTTCCTCTGCCTTTTCGGCGGGGATTTCCTCTTTGGGAGGTACTTTGGTGGGTTTTTCAGCTGAAGCAGCTGGTGTATCAACAGCTTCGTTCTTCTTGGCCTTTGTCTTGGTTTCGGCCGTTTTAGGCAGTTCTGTTTCCTGGGCTTCAGGTGCTAGTTCAGCGGTTTTCTCTGAGTCTGTTATAGTATCAGTAGTTTCTAAACGTTCTTCCTCCCCTACATTATTTTGTAGTTTATGATCTTTCTCTTCGAGCATCGTATGCAAGTTTGTCTTTTCATTCCCTTCCTGGAATATCTAATGTAAGATACTAACAACCTAGATAACGTCAAAGTAAAGTGTATTAAACTTCGTTAAATGGTAAACCTCGGGTAGGTGGCTATTTTCGGGGTATTTTCTTTATAAAATGCAAGATATTTTAGGAATTCCAGATCTCCCAGGCTTTTTCTGCCTGCAATTCAAGCATTTTTAGCCCATTGGAAATTGCAGAACCCCTTAGTTCACCCTGTTGTAAAAAGGCTGTTTTTTCCGGATTGTAGATCAAATCAAAAAGTAAATGATCGGGGCCCAGGTGTCGGTAAGGAATGGGTGGTTTCCGCTCAACGTCCGGGAAAGTGCCTAGAGGAGTACAGTTAATAATCAGTGAATGTGCTGCCATATTTTCCTCATCTAATTGCTCATAACTCAGCTGTCCTTCGGCAGGGTTTCTTGAAACAAATTTAAAAGGGATATTAAGTTGTCCCAGTACATAGGCCACCGCTTTAGAAGCGCCGCCTGTACCCAGAATCAGCGCCTGCTTATGCTGCTTTTGTAAGAGGGGTTCTAGTGCGGTTTTAAATCCGTAAGCATCCGTATTATAACCTTTAAGGCCTTTTTCTGTTGGTTTAATGGTGTTTACCGCTCCTATTGCCTCGGCCACAGGGTCTAGTACCGCCAGATAGGGGATTACTGCTTCTTTGTACGGGATGGTGACATTTATGCCAGAGAGGTGCTCTTCTTCCTTTACAATAATTTCAAAATCCTGAATGTCCTGAAAGTCGTAATTGCGATAAGAGTAGTTTTTCAGCCCCATGGTTCTGAACTTTTCGGTAAAATATCCCTTCGAAAAGGAATAAGATATGTTTTTACCTATCAGGCCGTAATTATGCGATTTGCTTTCTTCGTTTTCCATACCAATCTAATCCTAGTAAGATAAGAATTCCTAAAATGATAAATACTACTGCCCACCAGGTTTCTGATAGTGCCACATCTGGCAGGTAGCGTTCGTAATTTCTGATAATTTTGTCGCCATTGGAATCGAGCAAAACTTCCCCCGCTTCGTTGAGCATAAAAATGGTCTTTTTCCAGGGCCAGACCACCCCCAATGAACCTGTAATAAAGCCTATGATTACCGCTGTGGTGATGTGCCTGAAATGTTTCAGAACAAAACCCAGTATATGCGAAAGGGTTACCAGGCCAAAGGCGGAACCTGTAGTAAAGACCGCCAGTATTTTTAGGGTGTTTAAGCGTTTAGAATTGTTTACAAAGCTAAAATCGCCCTGCAATACCTCAGCAAAGGTATCGTATAAGGCATTTACAGAATCTACCAACAGTAAAACATAATTTCCCAATAGTATTAGGATAAACGAGCCCGAGAGGCCGGGGAGGGTCATCCCGGAAACACTGATGATACCGCATAGGAAAATAAATAGCAGATTGTCATTCTCTTTGGCCGGACTCAAAAAACTGATGCCAATACCTACTATAAGCCCCAGGATGCCGGCAATGATGGTTTTTTTATTCCAGTGTTTAAAATCTTTGGCAATGAAGTAGATAGAACCGATGATCATTCCAAAAAATCCTGCCCATACAAAGAGTTCTTTCTTTATCAGGAAATAGTCCAGTATCTTGGAAACACTAAAATAACTAACCAGCATCCCAAAGATGAGCAGCGACAGGAATTGGCCGTTCACGTATTTGTAGAAGCTCTTAAACCTCCCATTAAAAAGAAGTTTAAATGCTTTGAGGTTAATTTTGCGGAGCGAGTAAATGAATTCTTCGTAAAAGCCCACTACAAAGGCTACGATACCTCCAGAGACTCCAGGCACTTTATTGGCAGCGCCCATACAAAGTCCTTTTATTACCAAAAAAATCTTGTCAATTAAGGATCTGGGTTGATGCATTATAAATGGCTACTTTTTCGAGGCTAATCTTTCGAGTATAAAAATAAGTGAAAATCCCAGTAAAGCCAGTAGTAATGCAGAAACAAATTGCGGATCTCCCTCAAATGAAAAAGGAGAGATGCTTTCTTCTCTTACAGGGATGATTTTGTCACCAAATACTTTGGTTTCCAATACTTCTTTCCAGGGCCAAATTTTGTTGAGTGAACCCAGTATAAAACCCGTTAGCAGTGCCAGGGTTAAATTTTTAAAGTGGTTGAACATCCATTTCAGGAGCCGTGCAAAGCTGAGCAATCCAAATATGGCTCCTGCTCCCAGCGTTGCAATTAGTAAGAGGTCTTTTTCATGAACAGCATCCAGGGCTGTTTTATAAGACCCTAAGAGTACCAGTATAAAAGCACCGGAAATTCCCGGTAAAATCATTGCGCAAACAGCAAGCGCTCCCGACAAAAACAAAAAAGGCAGACTGGCCGTATTTTCGATAGGGGGTAAGGTTGTAATATAATAGGCCAGTACAGCACCAAATAATAAGATCAGCAGAGTGGCCAGGCTCCATCGCTCAATAGCTTTCCCCACAAAATAAATACTCGCTACTACCAAACCAAAGAAAAAAGACCAGAGCAAAATAGGTTGGTTGGCCAAAAGCCAACTGATGAATTTTGCAAGGGAGACTACGCTAATGGCAATACCGCTAAAAAGAGCCAGGAGAAAATTGCCATTCAGACTGCGCCACATGGCCTTAAAACCCTCTTTGCGCCAAACCTTTATAAGACCAAGATTTATATTGTTGATTGCGGTGATCAGTTCTTCGTAAATACCAGAGATAAAAGCTATTGTACCCCCGGAAACTCCCGGGACAACATCTGCAGCTCCCATGGCCATTCCTTTCAGGGCAATTACTAAGTAGTGTATTGGTTTGCGGTCTGCCATAAAAAATAAAAAGACAAAAGTAGTTTATTAAACCTACCCATTTTCAGAATTCCGTCGAATTAACAAGATAAACCGCTATGCAGAATTCTTATAATGGGCGATAATGTTCTGGGCCCAGTCCGAGTTGTATTCCTTGGGGTATTCTAACTTAAAAAAGGAGAGTTTTTTAATGTTGCTTTTCAGGGCTTTGACCAGTCGGGCCTCGGCCTGTTCAGGGTCATTTCCCAGGAGATAGAGTCCGGCCATTTTATAATCTATCTGTGCTTCTTCCGGGTAAAATTCCTGACCCTGGAGCAGAATTTCTATAGCGGAAGGCAGGTCTTCATTTTGGATAAGTACCTCTGCCCAGTTGATCCAGGTGTCTAATTCATAGTTCCCCAGTTCTACAGTTTGTTTAAATGAGAAATCTGCTTCGTCAAAATTCTTTAGGGCCACATGTATTCCCGCACATTTTTTCCAATAAAGGGCATTTTCCCCATCTATATTGATAGCTTTATTGATATAGTAAAGCGCCCTTTCAAAATTGTTCTTTCTGCTGTAAAAATCAGTAATGGCCAACCATCCTTTGTCTAGCAATGGATCTTCGTGCACTGTTTGATAGTAATAATACTTTGCCAGGTCATCATTGTTTAATTTTTCATGGCATTTGCCCATTCTCAGAAAGGCGTGTGAAGTAGGGTCTTCTATTTTTACAGTAGTTTCATAATTTTCAATAGCCTCGTTGTATTTACCCATTTTCTCCAATACCTTACCTTTTTCGAAATATGCACCGATGAAGGTATCATCCGAGATAATGGCAAAGTCGAAGGCAGCAAGGGCTTCCTCGAACATCTGTTCGGTAAAGTACTGTTTACCCAACTGGTGCCATGCTACCTGGCAATAGGGGTTATTCTCGAGATAATCGTTTAGATAATGGATAGCTCCAACGTAATCTTCTAAAAATTCGAAGCAATATACCACATTGTACAATGAAGAATAATCTTGTTGATCAACAGCTACACATTGCATGAAGCTCTCTTTTGCCATTTGAAAATCATCCATAAAAAGGTACTCCATTCCCAATAGCGAATAAATATCTATGTTTCCCTGTGAGAGTTCAATGGCCCTTTTCAGAAGAATTATTGCCGCTTCATGGTTGTCTTTTTTGGAATAGATATTGGCGCGCTGCACATAGATCTCTTCATTATTTCTATCTACTATTTGCAATGCATCAAGAATACTTTCCGCAACTTCAAGGTTATTTTCGAATACCAATACCTCTACCTGAAGCAATTTCAGTTCAGTAGCATCAGGGTGTTGTTGCAACCCAATTTTTATTGCTTTCTTGCCCAGGGAGATCTTACCGTTGTTGAGATAATGGTGAATTATATCTTCAAAGTCCTCAGCATCAAAAAAGTAGACGTCGTCTGTTTTGAGCATAGATTCGAACTTCGCGATGGGTTGGCTTGGTCTTTCGTTAGATTCTAACGCCATAGGTATTTGGTTAAACTATGGAATTAAAAATAGCCTTTTGACGCTACCTTTAATTCGTGAAATGGGCTTTATTATTAACAAAATAGTTAACAGCTTATTGCTCAATTTCCGTTAAAACTTCTAGAATTATGTCGCACCCTTTATCGATTTCCCTTTTAGATATGGTCAATGGCGGAGATATGCGAACTGCTCTTGGTTCAAAGAGCAACCAGAAAAGCAATACCCCTTTTTGGGCGCAGCGGTGTATAAGCTGATTGGCAATTTCTTCTGTTGCCATTAGTAGCGCCAACATTAGTCCTTTGCCCCTGATTTCTTTAATTAATGGATGTTTAAGACGGTCGCGGAATTGTTTTTCCTTAACAATGGTATCTGCAATCAACGAGTCGGAGGTTATTTCTTTTAGCGTTGCCATACAGGCCGCTGCAATTACTGCATTACCCCCAAAAGTGGTAATATGGCCCATTTTTGGATGCTCCATTAAATGCCCCATCAGTGCTTTTGAGGCTGTAAAGGCTCCAACTGGAAGACCGGCTGCCATTCCTTTGCCCATGACCAGAATATCTGGGATGCAATTATAGTGTTCAAAAGCAAAGAGTGCCCCTGTACGTCCAAATCCGGGTTGAATCTCATCCAATATAAAAAGGGCACCTACTTCCCGGCATTTGTCGGCTACCTTTTGCAAATAATTATCATTAGGAAGCAGAAACCCGGCACCTCCCTGGATGGTTTCCAGGACGACGGCTGCAGTTTCAGCTGTAATTTTGTCAAGGTCCTCCTCTTTATTGAACTCGATAAATGAAATATCCGGTATCAACGGACGGAAAGGAGCTTTTCTTTCTTCCAGTCCCATAAGGCTCAGGCTTCCCATTGTATTGCCGTGATAGGCCTTTTTAGCAGCTATGATCTGTGACCTTCCGGTTGCTTTTCTTGCGAGTTTTAAAGCACCTTCCATGGCCTCAGTTCCGGAATTTACCAGATAGGTGGTTTCCAATGGATCCGGGAGTAGGGATGCCAGGAGTTTGGTATATGCTACAGCAGGCTGCTGTATAAATTCTCCATACACCATTACATGCATATATTGTGAAGCCTGGGTAGTAATGGCTTCTACCACCTTGGGGTGGCAATGACCAAGACTGCATGCCGATACCCCCGCAACAAGGTCCAGGTATTTCTTCCCCTCCGTATCATAGATATAACTTCCAGCTGCATGTGATACCTGCAGGGCTAGTGGGTAAGGTGAAGTTTGTGCCTGATATCTGAAATAGTCCTCTTTCACTTATGGATAACTTGATATATTTAATTCTACTTAGGTGGCTCAGGCCTTTTTATTGGAAGGTGGTTGCTGCTTGGGAGTCTCCCCCGGTATATTGGCCTTATTGTTAGACGGTGGTATTTGGTTTACAGGATCCCCTTCGTTCTGGCTTCGCTGTTCTTGTTCGGCATCGGTATCAATAGGGTTATTTACTCCTCTGATTACTGGCAAGATATAATTATTGTCATCTTCATCAAAAATATCGTCTTTGGTGAGTATACGCTCATCCCCCCTCCAGATAAATCCTTTGAGCTTGCGGCTATTAAGTGGCAGGTCTTTATCCGGGAAAATATCCCCGTCCGGGTTGGTGATAAACTTAATTTCTTCAATATCGTTATTGGCCATTGTCATTCTTATGGCACTGCATATGGTTTTATTTATCCCTACAAGTTCCTGATCGTCGTTATACATATAGTAAATGACTTCAGTATTTTTAACCAGATCTACAATTTTTAATTCATTTTCTATGAACTTACCAAACATATCTTTCCCTTTTGCTTGGTTATAACCTGTTTTACTGATACTATCCAGGGAGATAATAAATGCATTGTTGATCACCTTCATGGAATCTAGTTTTTCAGTTTCCATGTCAAACTTGAAGTGTATGCTGTCTCCTGTCATCTGATTTTCAACGTTCCACATTACAGGATTTTTTATCAGTTGGGTAATCCCTGTTCGTTGTTCAAAATGAATAGAATCACATTTACCGCTCAGATCCGTTTTATAGAATTTAGAATTTCTAAAAGCCCTTATTATCCGGTCTTCTGGTTTCCCGGTAATCATAAGAGTATCTCCGTGCATATACAAAGTGTCTTGTTCTACCAGGCTTTTTGAAACTGCCCTATAGGTGGCAAAAACAGAATCTTTTGCTTTAAAGACTTCTGCATAATGAGCTTCTATAACGCCGTTATTAATAGTGTCTGTTACTTTAATATTGTTGGTGGCTGAGGCAAACTCCGAGGCCTTGTCAAAATACACACTATCTCCTTCTATAATTCTGTTATTGTAGTTTATTTTGGTGTTCTTAATACCATAGCCGCTTTCAATTTTAGTATCGTAAAACCCTCTTTCACAATAAATTTTATAAGCCTCCCCAGTGATGGTTGAAGGGCCATACATATAGGCATTTTTGGTGTTGGTGTAATAATCAAGTCGTTCAGATTCCAGCGTATATTCGGGGTTGCGGATAAACACACTATCCAAAAACTGGTACTTTTTTATCTCCATAAAATACTTACCTATCTCGCTGGTTAGGGTATTAGCAGAGTCTACAACGGTACCTGAAGTATTGTAATAGGCTTCCTGAACTGCCCTGTCAAAGTAAAGAGTATCGGTCCTTAGGGTCATATCAGAATTTCTAAGTACAACATCTTCCTTTGCCTTTGCCAATTTTAGATTTCCGTCATAATCTATGCGTTTGCTGGTCATGTTTACAGAATCTCCTTGCTGCAATCTAATGTTACCAGCGGCAATCAGCCTATTCTCTTTTTGGTAGAAAATGGCCAGATCGCACCACAGATCGGCACCCTGATGCTCAAATTGTACCTGCCGGTTGTCTTTACTAAAAATAGATGCCCCGGGATATTTGGCTTCATCTTTTGTGAAATTTGCACCATAGACAATATTTATCTGTCTTTTTTCTACTTCGGTCTGTCCAAAAACAAGCGTAGAAAAGCAAATTAGGAAGAGAGCTATCAATAACTTTTTCAAGCGTTCAAATTTTGTTCAAAAATAGGACTTTTTAGAGCATACCAGTACCCTTTGGGAGCGTTTTAAGAATTTACAGGCCGCTTATACCACCTATAACTTCCAATTCTGTGTTGGATTCGGCCAAGGAACTGGCCCCTTCTGATGACACTTTTGTACCCCACAGATATACCCTTTTTAGCTCAGGAATGTCTTTGAGCAGATCAATGGCGGTATCGGTAATGTTTGTGCCGTAAAGATTCAGGGATTCCAGATGCCCTAATTGGGTCAGATGGGTAATACCCTGGTCCGTAATGTTGGTTTTCTCTAGCTGTAAGCGGGTTAGGTTTGAAAACTCTCCTACAACAGCCAACCAATCATTTTCAATGTTGGTATTGGCCAGTGAGAGCCAGGTGATATGCTCTTTGAGTATTGATAATTGTTGCAGTTGGGCAAGGGTGATGTTTTTACCGGAGTACTTGATGTCTAGCAACGAATTTTCCTGTCCCAGGGTTTTCACCCTGAAGCCGGCCTTTTCAAGGGTTTCAATTTGCAGGCTGTCGGCAGGGGGTAAATTCACTGATTCGTACCATGCTTTGGGTTGGGTATCTAAACCGTATAAACGCAGTATCACTTGTTGCATGGGAACAGGAATATCGTGCTCGTTCAGCGATTTTTCAATATCAGCGCCGTTATTTATCCACCATTCCAATATTTTTATCTCATCATAGGTAAGGGGCTCCCCTTTTGGGGGCATGTACTTCTCGTTTTTTTGTGAGAGTGTCACCCTCCGGAAAAGTTCGCTTTCTACCGTATTGCCGGCCAGAACAACAGGCCCGTTTTCACCCCCTTCGGCAAAAAGGGTTTTCTGTTGCATATTTAGGCCACCCCGTTGTTCATTGTCGTTATGACAACTGAGGCATTTGGCTTCCAGGATGGCATAGACCATATGATCATACACCAGTACAGAATCTTTACTTTCCAGTTGAGGAAGTGTACTTTTATCTTCGGGTCCCCCAAAGAGTTTTTGTATGGGTTTAGGTGCGTATGCAAGGAGATAATCGGCCCCATGGGTAAGGTTCCCGCCCAGGTGACCTTCTATTAGTAATAGAGAGACCACTAAAAGGGTAATAGCGTTGTTAGCGAGTTTAGAAATTTTACTGGAATCTCTTTTTAACCACCATCCTGCTATGGCCACAATAGCCAGGCCTATTCCCAGCCATCGGTGCCAGAAGATATCGGCTTCCGGGTAGTTGCCACTGGCTGCCAGTAGCCAACCACAGATGGCTGCGGCAATAGCACTTAGTGCTCCCAATAGCCAGCCAACTCTTATAAACGAATTGTTCTTTTTCTTTGCTTTAGACCCCTGGTACCATTCTATCAAAATGGCAAGGAGCAGAAAGCCAATGGGGAGATGTACAATCAGCGGGTGAAACCTGCCAATAAAAGTAGTTATATCCAATACGATCATACTAAAAATTCCTTATTAATCAGGCAATTACACCCTGTTTAGTTTAATGGGATATGTTTTGCCCGAGGCCCATTGCGGTACGTATAAATTACTGTCATTATCTACCAGCACATCATGGGGGTTGCGAAAGGTATGCCCATCGTATTTGGGCTTCAAAAGTTCCCCGGCCGAATAAATAGGTGCACGGCCACCAGGAAAGGACACTATCTTATTATCCTTGTCCAGGATCGCCAGCATACCATCATAACTTTCCCATGTTTTGGTCACAATTACCGCGAAATAAATATTGTCACCATGGATAACAGGTCTGCAAATAGAACAACCAGGCAAGGGAATTGTTTCCAGGTGTTCCCCTTCAAAAGTAAAGCGTTTAAATTCATTGGCAGCCCGTGAAGTAATTAATAAACTTGGGTTATCGGCATCTCTGTAATCTACTGTTATCCCATGACAACAGTCAAATTCTGTCGCACCCTCACCTTTACCACCAAAATGTCTGATGTACTCGCCTTTTGAGGTGTATTGGATAATGTAATTTTGTCCGTAACCATCGGCAATATAGATATCTCCATTAGGGCCAATGGCCGTTTCTGTAGGATTAAACTGCTCGTCTTTAGTATAGCCGGCAACTTCTCTCGGGCGGTTGAAGGTCATTAAAATTTTTCCATCCAGGGTAGTCTTAAATACTTTATGTGTATTGGGATCGGTAATAAATAAGAATTGTTCCTTTCCTTCGCCGGTAATGGTAAGCCCGTGAGCACCGGGAAAATCTTTTCCCCATGAATCCAGTACTTTTCCCGAGCGGTCATAAATAATGATATTATTATTGTTTTCTCCGGTAGTGGTCATAAATATTCGGCCACTACTATCCAATACCATTTCATGACAGTCATTAATTGGTACCCGGCTGGGATCCTGAACACCCCACTTGCTATCTACCTCATAGCGGAAATCGCCATGGCCAACTATACCGTGCAGCGCATCTGAAAAATTGTCGTCCATTCCAAAATTCATTTGTGGTAAAATAACACCGCCTATGGTCGCTGCTGTAGATTTTTTTATAAAACTTCTTCGCTTATTTTCTAAATTTCCCATTATAGTAATTTTTAATTTTTAGGCCAGGATTTCCTTTACTACCTCACCGTGTACATCCGTTAATCTATACCTCCTACCCTGAAACTTGAAGGTAAGACGTTCATGGTCTACACCTAACAGATGCATAAGGGTTGCCTGGAAATCATGCACATGTACCGGGCGCTGTACCACGTTATAGCCAAAATCGTCCGTAGCACCAAGTGTCATTCCTTTTTTGATGCCAGCTCCCGCCATAAACAAGGTAAAACACTTTGGGTGATGATCTCTTCCAAAGTTGGTTGGTGTTAACTGGCCCTGGGAATAATTGGTCCTTCCAAATTCTCCTCCCCAGATAACCAGGGTATCTTCTAACATACCCCTTTGTTTCAGATCCGTGATAAGGGCCGCGGAAGCCTGATCTGTTTCCTTACATTGTACTTTTATGGCATTAGGTAGGTTTCCGTGTTGGTCCCATCCCTGATGGTAAAGCTGAATAAACTTTACATCCCGTTCTGCCAATCTTCGCGCCAGAATACAGTTGGCGGCAAAGGTTCCCGGTTTTCTGCTGTCTTCTCCATAAAGGTCGTAGATATGATCTGGTTCATCCGAAGTGTCCATAATTTCAGGGACAGAGGTTTGCATTCTAAATGCCATTTCGTATTGGGCCATACGTGCCAGGATTTCCGGGTCGCCCACGTCTTCATGGTTTATTTTTTCCAGTTTCTGAAGCTGATCCAATTGTTCTCTTCTGCTTTTCTCATCAACTCCTGGGGGATTAGTCAGGTACAATACCGGGTCTTTGCCTGCTCTGAATTGTACTCCCTGGTGCTGAGAAGGTAAAAATCCATTACCCCAGGCCCTGGAGTACAGGGGTTGCCCGTACTTATCTTTGGTGACCAGTACCACAAATTCTGGCAAGTTTTTGTTATCTGTTCCCAGGCCATAACTCACCCAGGATCCAATGGAAGGTCTGCCGGGGAGTTGCGAACCGGTTTGAAAAAAGGTCACTGCCGGGTCATGATTAATGGCTTCAGTATACATAGATTTTATAAAGCACAGATCATCAACTATTTTGGAGGTATGAGGCATCAGATCGCTCATCCAGGCACCGCTTTCACCATGTTGTTTAAAATCGAAGATAGTGCCCGCAATCGGTAGTGATGCCTGGCCAGCAGACATGCCGGTAAGCCTTTGTCCCTGTTGCACACTTTCTGGCAGGTCTTGCCCGTTCATCTTCTGTAACAATGGTTTATAATCAAAGAGGTCTAACTGGGAGGGTGCCCCGCTCTGGAACAAATAGATGACCCTCTTTACTTTTGGAGGGAAATGTGGTTTTCCCAAGCTTCCACCACTTCCGTTCGGGGTAATCAGGCCAGAATGGTCTTTGGCAAACAGCCCCATAGGATCTAGCATGGAGGCCATGGAAAGAGCGCCCATCCCCAGACTGGTTTTCGTTAGAAAGTCGCGCCGGCTATAGTTTGTATTATGCTTATGAGTACACATGGTCAATTATCAATTATCAATTAGCAATTATCAATTATCAAGTATCAATTTACCTTATTATTTACTGAAATCGGATTATACGCCCTATAAGTCACACTTGTATCTTTTATAATCATCCACTAGCAATCAAAAAAACCCCTTGTTTATTGTTTAATGATCATTGCTTACTGTAATCTTACCGTTTCATATAAGCGTCATCATGGTTTAAAATAGTGTTGGCCACTATAGCCAGAGCGGCAGTCTTATCATTGTTTAAACGTTGATCTACTTTTTTCTCACCTATGGCAAGAAAGGCCTTTGCTTCTTTCGGATGCTCTTTAAAGCGCCTGGCCTGACTTTGATATAGGTCTATTAAGATTTCAGATTCTTCCTTTTTCGGGCTTCGGCTAATAGCTAATTTAAAAGCATAGGCTATTTGATCTTCTAAAGCATCCCCGCCTTCCTTCTGCATTCTTTCAGCAAGAATTTTTGATGCCTCCACAAACTGAATATCATTTAACAATACAAGGGCCTGCAAGGGGGTGTTCGTATTTTCACGCTTCACAATGCACACTTCCCGCGAGGGTACGTCAAAAGCCGTCATTGCAGGATGGGGAGCTGTTCTTCTAATAAAGGTGTATAATCCTCTGCGATACAGGCTGTCTCCTTTTGTTTCTTTATAATTAAGCAGCTTGTGCGAAAAACTGTTCTTTTCTATCCAAAGATTACCTGGCTGGTAGGGTTTAACACTTTCTCCTCCCAAATGGTTTACAAGAAGACCACTAGCTGCAAGTGCATTGTCTCGAATCATTTCTGCTGGTAAACGATAGCTGTTTGCTCTGGCCAGGAGCCTGTTGGTTGGATCTTCTTCCCGCAACTTATCGGATGCATAGGAAGTCTGCCTGTAGGTATGAGACATCACCATCGTTTTAAGTAAGGCTTTTACATCCCAATTATTTTCCTGAAAAGAAATGGCTAGCCAATCCAGCAGTTCAGGATGGGAGGGCAGGGCACCTTGCACTCCAAAGTCCTGCGGGGTAGTCACCAGGCCGTCACCAAAAAGCATTTGCCAATACCTGTTTACTGTTACCCTGGCAGTAAGAGGATTATCTTTAGAGAATATCCATTTAGATAAGCCCAGCCTGTTTTTAGGATAGTCTTCAGGGAATGGAGGTAAAGCTTCCGGGGTATTGGTTTCCACCGGATGCATAGCCTGTTCATAGTCGCCCCGGTTATACAAATAGGGTGTTCGGGCCACGGGCATTTCCTCCATAACCATGACCTCCATAACCGGTTCCATATGGGTCAACCATTGAGAGCGAAGGTTCCTAAGCTCATTTTGAGTCTTTTTTACTTCGGAACTCCGGGCTACCCAGTAGTGGGGAGCAGCAATCGCCTGCTCTTTATCTTTTGTCGCCAACGCCTTTATTTCGGGAGCCGTAAGCGTTCTGGAATATATGTAAATGTCATCTATCCGACCCTTAAAAATGCCATTTTCCCCTGTAAAAGATCTATAGCTCTTTGCCACCCTAACCGCTCTGTTATCCAGTTCATGTGAAGCAGAACGGACAGCTTTTATAGACTTATATAATTTGTTATAAGGAATGCTGGTCTCCACGGCCTGGCCATCAATGAACAATTTAAGGTCCTGAGCTTTTCCACTGCCACCGTAGGTAAAAGCCAGGTGTTTCCACTCGTTGGTCTTTATGGCATCTTTTGAGCGAACATGTATATAATTGTGCGGTAAAGAATGAATGAGCCTTGCGTTTACATGATTCAGGCTGTCCAGATAAAAGTCCCAGCCCCTCCAAAAATTGTTCTTTTCTCCGGAAGTTCCCAAAAGTGTTTGTGTAAGGCCTGCCTCTTTCTTAGTTGTATTGATCCAAAGGCTCGCAGAGAAGGTATCTGTCCATTCAAAGTTGGGGATATTATGCAGGTACACCTCGTCATATTCCCCGGTAAATTGGAGCGAATTACCCTTAATTCCCTTCTCTATTAAAGGAGCTTCTCTGGAAGTTACCTTGGAATCCCCATCTACATAATAGCCCTTTTGTTTCCCACTTCTGGCCTTTAAATTGTTGAATGGGTAATGTCCAAGTAGTCCTTTTTTCTTAAAATCTCCAGGAAGTCCGGCGATGTATTCGTCTAGTTTTACCAGTTCTTCTTTGGTAAGCTCTAGTTGCTTTTCTTTTTCTTTAATATCTTGTGATAACTCCTCTAGTTTATCTTCAGTTTCCTTGTCTGGCAGTGCCAGCATCGGGCCATAATTTCCATCGTCCCCTGTCATCCCCAGTTCTTTAACATTGTTGAAAAAGGCAGTGAGTTGATAGTAGTCTTTCTGACTTATAGGATCGTATTTATGGTCGTGACAACGGGCGCAATTGATAGTGAGCCCTAATAATGCGGTACCAACAGTTTCAGTTCTGTCCCATACATAATTAAGCCTGAACTCTTCTTCAATGGCACCACCTTCTGCAGTCATGGGATGGTTTCGGTTAAAAGCTGTTGCCAATTTTTGCTCTCGTGTTGCATTGGGCAATAAATCGCCTGCTAACTGCCAGCTTACAAATTGGTCATAAGGCATATTATTTTTGAAGGCATTTATAACCCAATCTCTCCAGGGCCACATCAGCCGCCAACCATCCGCATGTAATCCATGAGAATCTGCATACCTGGAAATATCCATCCAGTCTAAGGCCAATCGCTCTGCATTGGCGTCCGAAGCCAGTAACCTGTCTACAACTTTTTCATAAGCATCTTCACTATTGTTGTTCAGGAAGTCATCAATTTCCGCTATGGTCGGGGGCAAGCCAGTAAGGTCCATACTAACCCGTCTTAATAGCCTTTCTTTTGAGGCGGAGATTGAAGGCTCCATTTGCTGCTGTTTCAATTTCAGCTGAACAAATTTATCAATAGGGTTATGTGAGGGCCATTTACTTTCAGCAATCTCGGGAATCGTCGGTTTTTCTGGTTGGGTGAAGGCCCAATGCTGTTTCCATGTTGCCCCTTGTTCTATCCATTTAATAATGGTCGCTTTTTCTCTGGCGTTTAAACTGAGGTGGGCCTCCGGAGGTGGCATCTGAACTTCCGGGTCATTACTTAATATCCTCCTGACACTTTCGCTATTGGAAGGATTTCCTGATTTGAAGGCAAAATTTCCTGAGGCCAATTTTTTAAAAGCGTATTCCTCAATGTCTAATCGCAATTTGGCTTTTCTGCTATTTTCATCAGGACCATGACAGGTATAACATCTATCTGAAAGAATAGGCTTAACATGGAAGTTAAAATCGATCTGTTCGGGAAGATCCTCATAAGCAGCAGCCACCTCATCGGGCATGTTCAGAGAACAAGAGTTTAAAACACCGCCCAGGATGATCAACCAGAATATCTTTCTGCACATAGGGATTACTGTATGCTTAAAGATATGGATTTTTGCAGAGAAAGGAATTTTTTTTACCTATTTGGTCATACGCACTAATAAGTGCTATTCAAAGGATTAAATAACAAGGGATGAGTTCCTAAATAAAGAGGCTTTACCTGTGTATGGTCTGTGTCCTGTCCGGACCGACAGAAACAATTTTTATAGGCACCTCAAGTTCGGCTTCCAGGAATTTAATATAGTCCATAAGGTTTTCCGGAAGCTCTTCTTCAGAACTCATTTTGGTCAGATCTTTGGCCCATCCTTTCATTTCCGTATATATTGGCGTTACATTTTCCGATTCAATATTATAGGGTAAATGAGATATGGTCTCTCCTTTATATGTATAGGCCGTACAAATTTTGATGTTTTTAAAACCGCTAAGTACATCGGCCTTCATCATCATTAAATCTGTCACTCCGTTAATCTGAACAGCATATTTTAGGGCAACAAGGTCTATCCATCCACATCTTCTGGGTCTTCCTGTGGTGGCTCCAAATTCATTACCAACTCTTCCCATGGTAGCCCCATCTTCATCGAATAACTCTGTGGGGAAAGGGCCACTGCCCACTCTGGTGGCATAGGCCTTAAAAATACCAAATACTCTGCCTATCTGACCCGGGGAAACACCAAGACCTGTGCATGCTCCGGCGGCTGTGGTATTAGAGGAAGTTACAAAAGGGTAGGTGCCAAAATCCACATCAAGTAGTGATCCTTGTGCTCCTTCGGCGAGTATCTTCTTACCAGCTTTCTGCGCCTGATAAAGATATTCCTCACTATCGATAAATGTAAGCTGTTTTAAGGCTTTAACAGCCTTCATGAATTCGTCTTCCAGTTCTTTAAGGTCGTACTGGATATCAACGTTGTAAAAAGCAATCATGGCTTCATGCTTATTGGCTAAAGCCCTGTATTTTTTCTCCCAGTTGTCTAGTTCAAGATCACCAATACGCATCCCGTTCCTACCAGTTTTATCCATATAGGTGGGGCCAATTCCTTTGAGGGTAGAACCTATTTTTGCCTTTCCTTTCGCGGCTTCTGAAGCTGCATCTAATAGTCTGTGGGTAGGCAATATTAAATGGGCCTTTCTTGAAATGACTAGTTTGGATTTTATATCGATTTTGAACTGCTCCAGATTGTCTAGTTCTTTCTTGAAGATCACCGGGTCTATCACCACCCCATTTCCAACAATGTTAAGAGCATTTTTGTGGAAAATCCCAGATGGAATAGTATGTAAGACATGTTTAATCCCGTCAAATTCCAGTGTATGTCCTGCATTAGGCCCTCCCTGAAATCTGGCAATTATGTCATAATTCTTAGTAAGTACATCAACGATTTTTCCTTTTCCCTCGTCGCCCCATTGTAATCCTAGTAGTAAATCTACCGCCATGTATAATTCTGGTTAGTTGTTTGCTTCTTCTTTTTTATTCCTGGTACCATAGAAGTACAGCGAATGATTATTTATTTTAATATCAAAAACCTCTTCTATTGTCTTTTTTATCGACTGAATCCGGGGATCACAGAACTCTACTACTTCCCCTGTGTCTGTGAGGATAACATGATCGTGCTGGCGATCAAAATAGGACTTCTCATATTGAGCCTGGTTTTTACCAAACTGATGTTTCCTTACCAACTTGCACTCCAATAAAAGCTCAATGGTATTGTACAGCGTGGCCCGGCTCACCCTGTAGTTTTTGTTCTTCATATTTATATAAAGTGATTCTATATCGAAATGTTCATCACTTTCATAAATTTCCTGAAGTATGGCGTAGCGTTCGGGCGTTTTTCTATGTCCGTTCTCCTCTAAGAAGGCCGTGAATACGGTTTTTACAATTTCCTGATCCTTATTGTTTCCCATAGCGACTGAGGCTGCTCCAATGTGCAAATGTACAGTTAAAATTTAAATTCTGGATACTTTATCAATGCCGTTTATTTGCTTCAAATTGTGAATTAATTTTTTTAAGATTCCTTTATTTTTTACCACAAGTGTAATCTTCCCCTTAAATGTACCTCCATCCGTACTAAAATTCAGATTTCGCATATTAACATGCATATTATCCGATATTATAGCGGTTATCTGGTTCATAAGCCCAAGATTATCGATACCGGTGAGCATAATATCTGAAGTAAACTCTTCCTGGGTAGAATCTATCCATTTAGCACTGATAATACGGTATGCATAATTGGATTGTAAAGAAATGGCATTCGGACAATTCTTTTTGTGCACTTTGATGCCTTCATTTACGCTGATAAAACCAAAAACCTCATCTCCCGGGATGGGTTGGCAGCATTTGGAAAGCGTATAACTCAACTTCTCTTCTTCTTTTCCAAATACGAGCATATCGTATTTAGAGGTAATCTCTTCCTTATCAATTTCTTCTGGAACTGGCTTTCTCCTTATTTTGTTCTTGAAAAAACTTATAAATGCATTGTTGTAAGAGGAGGCAAAGTCCTTTATCTTTTGATTATCAATAGCGCCATTTCCAATCCTGAAAAAAAGATCCAGACTGGTTTTTAGCTTAAAATAGATAACCATTTTGTTTATCACATCTTCGCTAAGGGTAATTTTCTGCGATTTTAATTTGCGACGGAGAATCTCCTTACCTTCCTGAGCAATTTGCTTTTTTTCCTCTCTTAAGGAAGACCTGATTTTAGAGCGCGCCCTTGCCGTTGTCGCATAGTCCAGCCAGTTTTGATTTGGATGCGCTTTTTCGGAAGTAATTATTTCTACCTGGTCCCCGCTTTTGAGTTCGGTATTAAGGGGTACCAATTTACCATTCACCTTGGCACCTCTGGTGCGCATGCCAATTTCTGTATGGATGTGAAAAGCCAGATCTAGTGGTGTGGCGCCCTTAGGGAGCGATTTTAAATCTCCCTTAGGGGTGAAGACAAAAATCTCCTTGGAGTACAGATTTAATTTAAACTCTTCTACAAAATCTACTGCATTGCTATTGCTAGTTTCAAGTGCTTCCTGTAGACGATTGAGCCAGGTTTCTATACCCTGTTCTTTTTGATCGCCGTGTTTGTATTTAAAATGAGCTGCATAGCCTTTTTCTGCAATTTCGTGCATGCGCCCGCTCCTGATCTGCACTTCTACCCAATTACCTTCAGGACCCATAACCGTTATATGAAGTGCTTCGTAGCCGGTAGATTTTGGGGAGGAAATCCAATCTCTGAGCCGGATTGGGTTGGGTGTAAAGTGATCTGTTACGATGGAATAGATTTTCCAGGCAATAAATTTTTCGTTTTCAGGTTCTGATTCGTAAATGATCCTGATGGCAAATTTGTCGTAGATCTCATCAAAGGACACATTCTGGGCCAGCATCTTTTTACGGATAGAATAAATAGATTTTGTTCTTCCTTTGATGTAATACTTAAGTCCTTCCCTGTCCAGGGAATCATTTATGACTTTTGCGAAATCATCAATATAAGCCTGCTGTTCTTCTTTGGTAGCCTCAATTTTTTCCTGAATGTCATTATATACTTCCGGTTCTGTATATTTTAAACTTAAATCCTCCAATTCCGTTTTAATGTTGTAGAGGCCAATCCTATGTGCCAGGGGGGCATAGATATAAAGTGTTTCTGAAGCAATTTTAACCTGCTTGTGCTCTGGCATGCTATCCATCGTTAACAGGTTGTGATACCGGTCTGCTATTTTTATGATGATTACTCTGGCATCGTCATTAAGGGTAAGTAACATTTTCCTGAAATTCTCTGCCTGTTGAGAGATATTCATGTCCTTATTAAGATGCGCAATCTTGGTAAGCCCGTCAACAATGCGAGCCACGGTTTCACCAAACATGCGTTCAAGATCATCAAGCGTGTATTCTGTATCTTCAACCACATCATGGAGCAGGGCAGAAGCAATTGAAACAGCATCTAATCCAATTTCTGATGCCACAATTTTGGCTACGGCAAGCGGGTGAAAAATATAAGCTTCTCCTGATTTTCTACGCTGATTTTTATGGGCATCAACAGCTACATCAAAGGCAGAACGAATAAGCTTTTTGTCCGCCGCAGTTAGCGTTTGATAGCTTATGCGAAGGAGTTCCTTATATTCTTTGGTAATCTGCTTGTTTTCTTTCTCTATTGCAGCTTCAGTCATCATAGATTAAAAATACCACAATCTTTTATAGTAAGCAATTATAGTAAGGTAGTAAACGGTAAACTGTAAAGGCCGATCGGCGAGTTGCCAGGAGCTATAATCTAATCGCTGTCATTCCTAAGATAGCTATTGATATGGGGATTAAGACGACCGGATTATTTACCCAAATTACGGATCCTGTCTATCAGTGGCGGGTGCGAGTAATGCATAAAGACATAAGCAGGATGAGGTGTAAGGTTACTGAGGCTTTTTTTGGACAATTTCTTGAGCGAGGTTACCAAGGGGATAGCTGCAAAAGTATGTTTTGCATAATCGTCTGCCTGGAATTCAAATTTTCTCGACAGAAAATTCATCACCAATCCGGTTATTTCAGATATCGGGCTATATAGAATTCCGAAGCCAATAAGGGCTGCATGAAAACTGGGTTGGCTAACACCAATTGCCAATGAAATCTCCGGATTATTAATAAAAACCGACAGTAAGAAAAGTGTAAAACCTGTAAGTAAGATGGTAGCAGTAAGGTTAAAAATTATATGATTCCTTTTGTAATGCCCTACTTCATGAGCTAATACGGCAACTATTTCATCCTCTTCAAGATCGTTAATCAGTGTATCATAAAGTGTTACGCGCTTTTCTTTACCAAAACCTGAAAAATAGGCATTGGCCTTTGTAGATCTTTTGGAGCCGTCAATAACAAAAACATTTTTTAGTTCGAAACCAACTTTTCTGGCATAATCCTCTATTTTGCTTTTAAGACTCCCTTCTTCCAAAGGTGTCTGTTTATTAAATAGGGGTACAATAAGTTTGCTGTAAAATAGGTTTATGAAAATGGTAAATACTGCAACTACTCCCCAGGCATATATCCAGAAATTGGTTCCTGCCCATTGAAAAAACCAAATAATAACAGACAGAATACCCCCGCCAAGAATAATCATCATGAGCCAGGACTTGATCTTATCCAGGAAAAATAAGCCGGGTGTTGATTTGTTAAAACCAAACTTTTCTTCAATTACAAAAGTCTGGTAATAAGAAAAAGGTGTGGTTAACAGGTCGCTACCCAACATGATAATTCCGAAGAAAAGCAATGCATTTACTATAGGATTTTCTGATATTCCTCTGGATATGACGTCTACCCATTCAAATCCTCCGAAGAACAGAAAGGCCAGGGTAAGACCAAGTGAGAATACAGAGGAAACCAGTCCAAATTTGTAATTGGTCTTTTTGTATTCCTGCGACTTCTTGTATTCCTCCATGTCGAATACATCGGTTAGCTCTGTGGGTACGGGATCCTTAAACTTTCGGGCATTTAGAAAATCCAATACAGTTTCCAGAATAAACTGGAGTATCAGGATAGTAACGATAATATAGAATAGCATGGAATAATCCATTGGTAAAATTGATATTTAATTAGGATACTACGACTTTAGGACGCCTCTTTGTCGTTTGGCTTCAAAGATAAGTATTGCTGCCGAAACCGAAACATTCATAGAATCTATTTCCCCTTGCATCGGAATAACGACCCGCTCATCGGATGCTTTTACCCAATCCTCTGTAAGCCCTGTAGATTCTGTCCCCACCACAATGGCAGATGCTTCGGTATAATCTACCTGGGTATAAGGAACACTGGTATCCAGAGTTGCAGCAATGACTCTGATGTTTCTGGTTTTTAGAAAATTGATGATTTCGCTGTTGGTACCCAAGGCAACCGGGACAGTAAAAACACAGCCCACACTTGAACGAATTACGTTAGGATTGTACAAATCTCCTCTGGGGTTAGCGATAATAACGGCATCCAGATTGGCAGCATCTGCTGTTCTTAGCAAGGCCCCTATATTTCCTGGTTTTTCCGGGGCTTCAGCTATAAGAATCAGAGGCTGGTTACTTTTGAAGTTCAGCTGATCCAGGGCATGAGTTTTGGTTGCAGCAATGGCCAGAATACCTTCCGTTTTTTCCCTGTAAGCAATGCGCTGATACACCTCCTTTGAAACGCTGATCAACTCTGGTTTAACAGGCATGCCTTTGATCTGGTCGTCTACTTTATCCTCGGAAAAGATATCGGCATTAAAAAAGATAGATTGGATATCATACTCCCCTTTTATTGCCATTTGAAATTCCCTAAGGCCCTCCAAAACAAACAATCCCGACTTATTTCTGCCCTTCTTTTTTTCCTTAAGCCGGAGTAGTTTTTTGATCAGGGCATTTTGTAAACTGCTGATATGTTTAATGTCGTCCATTGCGGCAAAAATATAGAGGATTTTAAAAAAAATACTTTTTTATTTTCCTTCAAACTTGCCCATGTACCGTTTCCATAATTTGGTTTGATGGGTCTCTAGAGAAATATCCCGACCATCTATAAAAGCATGTAGTAGTATATTTCCCCGCATATCTAAAGCATCCCCCTCAGAGATAAACAAGGTAGCACTTTTGCCCACTGTCAGCGTCCCGTATAGGTCGTCAATACCCAGGATCTCTGCAGTATTTCCCGAGATTAGTTGCAGAGCAACTTCTTTGTCCAGACCTTGTCCAACTACCTGCCCGGCATAAAAAGGCAAGTTTCTTGTCTGAAAATTAGAGGCACTTGAGTTTTGGATCCCAACAAGTAATCCGGCGTCTACCAATAGTTTAGGAAGCTTATAACTGTAATCGTAATCATCGTCATCAAAATTTGGGAGGCTATGAGTGAAATGAACCAGTACAGGGACATCATTTTTCTTAAGAAAGTCTGCAATTCTCGGCGCATGGTATCCTCCAACCAAAACAATTTGCTTAACTCCTGCTTTTTTTGCCGAATTTACTGCATCTATAATTTCGCGTTCCCTTTGGGCATATATAAATAGTTTCTGAGACCCTTCAAACAAACCCTGCATAGCTGCAAAAGGCGGGTGGGCCTCCCTGGCAGTGGCCTTGCCATAGGCAACAGCATTGGCCATAAACCTTTCAACTTCGGCTACTTGTTTCTGATACTCCTTATTTGGTTGATAGCCCCTGGGCTCTCCTTCCCTCCAACGGCCGGATCTGAATGAAGTTGGCCAATTCAGATGAATGCCATCATCTTCTTTAATTGCTGCATCCTCCCAATTCCAGGCATCGAACTGTACTATGGAAGAAGTCCCTGAAATTCTGCCGCCTTTAGGAGTAACCTGGCCTATCAGCACACCATTTGGACGCATACTTTCAACCACTTTAGATTCGGCGTTATAAGCAATTAAACTCCGGACATGCGGAATTAAACTTCCAATTTCATCCTGATCATTACTTGCCCTAACAGAATTTACCTCAATCAGGCCAAGCGATTTTCCCGGAGCGATAAATCCTGGATAAATATGCTTGCCACTGGCATTTATAGTACGTCCTTTGGTCGCAACATCTGTTCCCAGAGCAGTGATTTTACCACCCTCAAAAACCAGGGTGCAATTTTCTATAATACCGCCATCACCAATATGGGCAGTAGCCCCAATAATGGAAATAGCTTCTTTTTGCTCAGGAGCCGGGGTTTGTTGTGCTGCCCCATTAAAAATATATCCCAGCGTGAAAATAATTATTAGTGTATTGAAATTTTTCATCTTGTATTGTTTAAAGGGTATCACACTCAAATCTTTGTTTTTTATTCTGTTTTGGACTTTGGGTTTTGTTTCCCTTTTCTTTTTCTTTTAGCATCATCCCAATAAGCTGGTTCCTTTCTTTTTTAATAGCTGCTCTTTGCTGTTTGTCTTTCTCAAGATCAAAATAAGTGGCTCCTTCAATGATGGTTTTTTCGGCCTTGGAATAAACAGACATCGGATGGCCAGACCATAGCACAAGATCTGCGTCTTTACCCTCTTTAATACTGCCTACCCTATGGTCTAGGTGAAGTAATTTGGCCGGATTAATAGTTACCATTTTCCAGGCTTCTAATTCTGTCATTCCCCCATACTTTATTGTTTTGGCGGCTTCCTGATTTAATCTTCTCGACATTTCCGCGTCATCACTATTAATGGCTACTGTGACCCCCTGGCTTTGCATGATTGCAGCATTATAGGGTATGGCGTCATTTACTTCAAACTTATAGGCCCACCAATCACTGAAAGTAGAACCTCCAACCCCGTGTTCAGCCATTTTATCGGCTACCTTATACCCTTCAAGAATGTGGGTGAAGGTATTTACTCTGAAATTGAATTTTTCGGCCACTTTCATCAACATATTAATTTCACTTTGCACATAGGAATGACAACTGATAAATCTTTCCCCATTGAGGATTTCTGCCAGGGTTTCCATTTCTTCGTCATAGCGGTAAGCTGCTCCGCTTTTCTTTTTCTTGTCATATTCTCTTGCCCTTTGAAAATAATTCATAAACACCTGTTCCACACCCATTCTGGTCTGCGGAAACCGGGCAAAACTTTGCCAATTACTTTGTTTTACATTTTCACCCAGGGCAAATTTTATGTATTTCGGCATATTGTCGTAAATCATCTCATCCGCACTTTTGCCCCATTTAAGTTTCAGGATAGCCGAACGCCCGCCAATGGGGTTGGCAGAGCCGTGCAGTAATTGTATAGTGGTGACTCCACCGCCCAAATTCCTATATATATCGATATCCTCGGGATCCACTACATCGGTCATTTTTACCTCGGCAGATGAGTTATGCCCTGATTCGTTTATAGACAAACCGGCAATATGGCTGTGCTCATCTATAATGCCTGCTGTCAGGTGTTTACCTGTGGCATCGATGACTGTAGCATTCCCTGCTCTGAGATTTTTGCCTATTCTGGATATTTTACCATCTTTAACAAGCACATCTGTTTCGTTGAGTATCCCGGCTTCTTCACTGGTCCAGACTGTTGCGTTTTTAAAAAGCAGGTTTTCTGCCTGGGGTGCCGTCTTATAACCATAGCCTACGTTTGGATAGGTTACAGCAACAATTTCGGGGCTTGTTTCCTCATTCTCTTTTTTCTCTTCCTGGGTATATTCTTTGGTTTTAATAGCAGTAAATTCGGATTCCCTGCCATCAGGTAATACCAGTTTGCCAGTTAGATTCTTATGAGCTTCGTCTACTATTGCTGTAGTTCTGTATGCTATCTTGCCTTTATCCGGAGTAAATGAAAGTGTTAACCAATTGTCGTTAAATGAAAATTTGGAACTCAATGTATCGGCCTCACGCTTAACCGTTGCCTTTGGTTTATGAGCATCGCCTGATATTGAAATTTTAAAGGTATTAGTGGCAATGGTAAGATCATATTCTCCCCTTATGTCTACCAAATCTTTATTATAGATAATATTTTTCTTCCCTTGAACCCAATTCTCATAAAGCGTAGTGCCTTCTTCAAAGATATCTCCAGAGGTAATCAGAAAATTGGCATGGTACCCTGCCTTTAGTGCTCCTATACTATTCGACTTACCTAAAATTTGTGCCGGGGTAGTGGTAAGTGCCTCAAGTGCCTTTTCCTTAGATAGCCCATGCTTTATGGCCTTAGTTAATTGTGTCTTAAAGTTAGCTGGTGATTTCAGATCATGGAGGGTTAATGCAAAGTTTATCCCATTATCGACAAGTACCTTTGGATTTGCAGGTGCCTGGTTCCAATGTCGCATGTCTTTAAGTGCAACATATTCTGCCTGGTAGGGAACAGACACGTCATAAGCTTCCGGGAAATTCAGAGGTACAATTAAAGGTGCGTTGGTATTCTTGATTGCAGCGATATCTTCATATTCATCTCCCCCGGCAAGAATGGCATATTGAATTCCGAAAGCATCGCCAATTCTGTCTGCCCGCAGTACATTTCCTTTGTCTTTGGCCGAGAAAATTTGCACTAATCCGGAATTCTTATTTATGGCTTCCAGAGATCTGTCTTTGGTAGCCACATTTCCCTTTGAGTACCAGGAGGCGTCATGATACATTTGCCGCAATAGTGCCATTGCGCCCATTAAAGAAGAAGGGTACGATTGTCTCTTAGCAACACTTTTATTAAATGAAAAGTATTGGGCAGATTGGTCGTCCATAACCCGATTGGCATCACCACCTTCGGCATTAAGCGCTATCAGTGCCCCGGTACCCCTGGCAATGCCATCCTGTAAATGCGTGTTCACCACACCAAAGCCGGCAGCCCTGAGCTCTTTGGCCTTTTTATCGTCGTATTTAAATTTTGAAATAGCATTGTTCTCTGGCATAATATGGTCGTTCCAATAGAATCCTTCCCGTGTTGAATTGTACTGAGCAGACCTGCCACTATAGGGCGGCCTTTTGGGTTTCTCTACTCCAAAATCAGAAAAGATATCGATAAATGAGGGGTAAATAGATTTCCCACTCAAATTAATTCGGACGGCATTCGCTGGAATATTTACAGATTTACCTACCTGAACCACCTTGCCGTTTTGGATCAATAAAGTACCATTATCTACTATTTGGGTTGGGGAAATATGAATCCTGGCGTTGGTCAGGGCAGTGAAGTTGTTGTTCTTTGCTTTTACACCATCATTGTCTGGAAAATAATCCTGCGCATATGCGATAGTGCCACACCACAAAATGGCTAGTAGCAATAGTTTTAATCTCATATTTAATCGAATTAGTGAATTAGTCGTTCTAAAAATAACGGAAGTCACGAGAATATTTAGCGGAAATATGTTTTTTAACTTTTACTCCATTTAGCTCCCTCTAATGCAACTATTTTAAAACCCTATTGGTTAAACGGTTGCTGATCAGGGTTCATCCTGTAGCGGACGCTCATTATGATAGGCTACCAATAAAGAAACAACCAGATTGTAGCTGTCTATGCCCTTCTTTTGACTGTTGGCTTTTAGAAAGGTGCTGAAGGCCGACTTAAAGACCGGCTCTAGCGGGTTTTCGTAACCCATCCAGAATTCTGTAATTTCCTTGTAGTTGTTCTTTACTCCCCTGTTAACTTTAGCATATAAGGCTTTAAATTGGGCAGCATCTTTTCTTTTTATATCACTCAGGCAATAACTCAGGCCATAGGATAAGGCGGAATAGCGAAAGTAAGGATCCTTATTATTTAATGTAACCAGATATCCAACAAAGTTGGTTTCGTTTTCAGCGGAATAACCTAACTGATGTCCTATTTCATGTCCGGCTACTACCGGAAGCCTGATCTTTGGGATTTTACCATTTACCTGAGCTTCATTGGTAAAGGGATTGAGGTAACCTCCATAGCCCATATAGGTTAGGAGGGTACTGAATAAAGAAGTTTTAAGGCTGGGTTTTAAATAGTCTAATTCCGGGTACTCCTTTTTTAAATCTGAATAGCCCTCCAGGGTTTTTTGGAATATTTCTTTTTTGGAATAGGGAATTTGAACGCTTTTTGTGCTGTCATTGTTTATTGCAACCTGTTGGGTATTTGTAGCAATAATCAGCTTTTCGGTAAATTCAATTAGGGCCGTCTGTTCTTTTAATTCGGTTAGCGATAGTGTTTTGGAAATGGGCTGGCGGTAATAGTTAAACCCCCACATTAGATGAAAGGTAAAATAGGCAACAGCGAGAACCACAAAGATATTTCTAAAGAAAATTAGCGGTTTGCTAAGGATGTATTTCCTTTTTGTTACCACATATTTGATGGCAAGCAGACCAAGGCAGATATAGATGATGTCTCCTATAGAAAAAGACACCCATCCAAACAGAAATCTGAAAAATCCCGATACAAAGGGGTATACCCCCTGGCTGTAGTAGGCCTCAATAATTTCGGGGTAACTACCCAACCATTTAACCAGAACAATTTGAGGGACCAATGAAAGGGCAATCCCATTTTTGAGTTTATTTTTCATCGTATCAAAATTAGCCAAATATTCGCAGGGTTGTTTTTCATAACGTATTTTTGAGGATAGAATTAAAATTATGAATCAGGAAGTAAGACAATTGGAGCCCAGTGCAGTTTGGAACAAGTTTGCCGATCTGAATGCCGTACCAAGGCCATCAAAAAAAGAAGAACGGGTTATTGATTTTATGATGAATTTTGGCACATCACTCGGTTTAGAAACCATCAAAGATGAAGTAGGTAATGTCATAATCAAAAAGCCCGGAACAACGGATATGGCCAATAGAGAAACCATAATTCTTCAATCTCATTTGGATATGGTGCATCAGAAAAACGCCGATACCCAATTTGATTTTGACACTGAAGGTATTAAAATGTATGTAGATGGTGATTGGGTAAAGGCAAGAGGAACTACTCTTGGTGCTGATAATGGTTTAGGGGTAGCGGCAATAATGGCATTATTAGAAAGTGAAGATATATCTCATCCCCCATTAGAGGCACTTTTTACGATAGATGAGGAAACAGGTATGACCGGGGCAATGGGGCTGCAGGGAGGGATACTTGAAGGTAAATATTTGCTTAACCTGGATACCGAAGAAGATAATGAAATAGCCATTGGCTGTGCCGGTGGAATAGACGTCACCGCCTTAGGAACTTATAAGAAAGTAGCGCTGTCTAAAGGGTATGCTGCTTTTAGCCTGCTGGTGAATGGCCTGCAAGGAGGCCATAGTGGTATGGATATCCATAAAGGTCTGGGTAATGCCAATAAAATAATGAACAGATTGCTTTATAGCGCTGTTTTTACCTTTAATGCCGAAGTTGCTGAAATTGACGGAGGGGGTTTACGAAATGCCATTCCAAGAGAAAGTATGGCAAAAATAATGATCGGCGATGCTGAAATAGAGCGTTACAAGGCTGCATTGCAAAAGCAGATACATACCATAAAAAGTGAACTTGAGCATACCGAACCCGACTTAAATATTGAACTCAGAGATGCAGCAAGACCGGAAGAAGTGATTGAAAATAATGATGTAAGAAGGCTGTTACAAAGCATTTATGCTGCGCAGAACGGCGTATATGCAATGAGCGCGGCCATTCCCGATCTTGTAGAAACCTCTAACAACGTTGCAAGAGTAGCCGTAAGCAATGGAGAAATTAAAATTGGGTGTCTAACCCGTTCTTCTGTAGATTCAGCTAAAATGGATATGGCGCATTCTTTGCGTTCTGCATTTGAATTAGCCGGTTACAAGGTTTCATTTTCTGGTGATTATCCCGGCTGGGAACCCAAGCCAGATTCTGAAATATTAAAAATAGTCCAAACCAATTACGAGAGTTTATTTTCTGAAAAACCTGATGTGATGGCTTGTCATGCTGGTCTGGAATGCGGTATTCTCGGGCAGAATTATCCGGAAACTGAAATGGTTAGTTTCGGACCCACAATAAGAGGGGCGCATTCTCCAGATGAACGTGTAAACATAAGCTCTGTGCAAAAGTTCTGGAAGTTTCTAAACGCTGTACTTGCCAATACCCCTTAAATATTTCTTTGTAACATTAAATTAATTCTCCTGATAATACTATTTCAACTCTGTATTTAGTATGGTCTGCATTTCAGGATAATCAGCATCCAGATCCTCGTAGGTTTTGCGCAGCGCTTTAAGTTTTACTTTCATTTTGCGGATGGTTTCTCCATAGGAAGCTTCCTCCACGGCATTGTGTAATTCAAAAGGGTCTTTATCGAGATCATAAAACTCCCAGGCCGGAGCAGTACTTACTTTGGATGTGCCTTTCATTTGCAAATCCTGTCCGTAGAAAAGGGCAAGTTTGTGATGGCGTGTGCGTATGCCGAAATGGGCCGGTCTTTTTGGATGGTGCAGCCAATAGCGGTAGTACATTTCCTCTCTCCAATTTTCAGGTGTATTCCCTTTAAGGTTTTCCCTGAAACTCTCACCCTGTATAAAGGCTGGTTTTTCCAATCCTGCATAATCTGCCAGTAGGGCCGCAAAATCTATATTGAGGATAATGTCGTCAATACGGCTTCCTCCTTTTATTTCTTTAGGATACCGTATAACAAATGGCATTCTAAGCGATTCTTCATAAATAAGTCGTTTGTCGAAAAAGCCATGCTCCCCAAGGAAATATCCCTGATCTGCGGCATAAATTACTACAGTATTATCTGCAATACCCTCTGATTCCAGATAATCTAACAACTTCCCGATATTATCATCTATAGCGGCCCCGCTTCTCATAAAGTCTTTGACCAATTTTTGGTAAATCTGTTTCCTTTTCAAAATGCTGTCTTGCTCAGAAAGGGGGTAGGGTAGACCAGGATAAGACGTCCAGAATTTTTCAGGGTTTTTAGTGGCTTGTTCCCAGCGCTCCCCTAGTATTTCTAATTTTTGTCCTTTAAAAGTTCTGCCTGTGGTTGCCTTATTAAAGTCTAACAAAGACCTCGGTTCCGGGATGTCTTCATCCTTATACAAAGGTTTAAAACGATCCGGATAATCAAAAGGTTCATGAGTAGCCTTAAAGTTGCACATCATCATAAAAGGTTTAGAGCGATCTCTTTTTTTCAGATGTTCTATTGTCAGATCTGCAATGACATCGGTAGAAAAACCTTTATAAACTTTTCCCTCGCTACTGTCATGACCGTCTTTCCAGTTTTCTTTGGTCTTAAGAACAGGATCCCAGTATCTTCCTTGTCCGGGAAGCACATTGAAATAATCAAAACCTTGCGGGGGTTTTACCAAATGCCATTTGCCAATAACTGCAGTTTGATATCCGCTTTTCGATAGTTCCCGCGCAATATTCGGATGATTTTCAGGAAGGGCTTCGTTAAGGGTGTATACCTTATTCTTATGGCTATACTGTCCGGTAAGGATACTTCCTCTGCTGGGGCTGCAGATAGAATTGGTACAGAAACTATTTTCGAGAACGGCTCCTTCGTTGGCCAGTCTTTTAATATTGGTATTCACCACGTAGTCTTTTAAAACCCCATCATAAATACCCCAGGCCTGAGAGGTATGGTCATCAGATAATATAAATAAGATGTTGGGACGGTCTTGCTCTTGCGCCGTCAGAGAAAGCGATCCAAACCCGGCGAACAAAATAATTATTCCAATTTTTACTGCCATTGTTTTTATCATCGCTTTCCAGGTTTTGTATAAATATAGTAAAGCCCCGATAATAGAAAATAAAAACCCCCGGCATAAAATTATATTTATGCCGGGGGTACATCTTAAATGATGAAGTATTTAACCGCCTATACCTACAATTTCCAAATCAAAGACAAGATCTGAATTTGCCGGGATAGGTCCATAACCCTGGGCTCCATATCCCAGATGTGGAGGGATAAATACCCTGATTTTATCACCCACCTTCATACTAAGTAGTCCTTCTTTGAATCCGGCGATCAGACGGGCTTCGTTGCTAAATACCATTGGGATAGGATCATAGCCTCCGCCTTGTTTTCTTTTAGGATCGAACATATTGTATTTAATGGCCACATCTTCATAATTACTATCGAACAGTGTACCATCGGCAAGATACCCTGCATAATTTACTAGTGCTTTCTGTCCAAGTGCAGGTTTTTCCCCTGTACCCTCAGTGATGGTAAGTATTTTAAGTCCGGAAGGCAGCGTTTCTGCTTTTTCTTTTTGCTGGCTGATTTCTGCCGCAAAATCGGATTTCATTTTGCCAAAAGCTTCTTCCTGTGCCTTCTCCTCCGCAAAATAGTCTGTCATTACCTGAACTGCGTCAAATTTCCTGGCTTCTTTTCCATTGCGGATAATTTCTACCTTATTCATCTTTACTTCTGTTACAGGCTTATCTTTTCTGTTGGGCTCGGTATAAACCGCTACATTGGCAATAGAGTCCACAACTTCTATACCCACAACAACTTCCCCAAAGACGGTATGTACACCATCGAGCCATGGAGTGGCCTTATGAGTAATAAAGAACTGACTCCCATTGGTTTTGGGCCCGCTGTTGGCCATGGAAAGAATACCTTTTCTAGAATGACTCAAAGAATCGTGGAATTCGTCTTTAAACCTATACCCCGGATTTCCGGTTCCTATACCGTCCGGGTCACCTCCCTGAATCATAAAATCTTTCATTACCCTGTGAAAAATGATTCCGTCATAATAGGGGCGTTCTTTGTATTTTTCGCTGACAAACGGATTGGTGCCTTCAGCCAGAGAAACAAAGTTGGCCACTGTTACCGGAGTTTTTAGATGTTCTAGTTTTACAAGAATATCACCATTGGTAGTCTGTATATCCGCAAAAATCCCATCATCCAAATCCGTGTATTTGCTGGATTTGCAACTGACCGCAAGGGTTATTATGGCCAGCATTATCACATATGTTTTTTTCATCTTTTTCTAATTTTGAATACTATCTTGTTCCTGCTCTATTTTAAAAATTGAAATTGTTGATTTAATAGGAACGTTTGTACCTATTTTCTTATTGTCGCCATGATATCCATAAGCTCTTGCTGAAGGAAATAAAAATGTAGCTGTTTCTCCTTCTTTTAGTAGTTTAACGGCATTCCTAAGACCTGGAAACAACTCTTGTTTATCTACTTTGTATTTTTTTATTCCAATTTCTTCCGCACTGTAAATGGTATCATTTTCAAAACTTAAGACATTGTAGGCCATGGTAACCAGATCGTCGGGTTTTGGAGTGGGCGAGGAGGTTGGGACTTTAACATTGTAATAATACCATGATCCTGAGGTAGAATTCAGATATTGGTTTAAAGAATCATTTTTAATAATACCTTGTATTATTCCTTCTTCCTGTGCAAGGAGTTGCCTGCTTCGTTCAGCAGATTCTTTCATAAAACTACCTGTCTTTACCTTTACCGGTCTTCTGGGTTCAGGACCCTGACAGGCAATAATTCCTATACAAAACAGCAGTAGCCAATTTTTTTTCATGAGGTCAGCTGATCTTTATATTGTTTTAGTAGCTCTTTAAATTTTTCTGTAGTTGCCTCCAGAGAACTTTCACTTCTTCCACCTGCGGCATTGATATGACCGCCGCCGGAGTAGTGCGCCCTTGCAAAGTCGTTCACCGAGAACTCACCAAAAGAACGGAAAGAGATTTTGATAATACCTTCCTCCTTGTTTTCTATAAAAATGACGGCGAATTTAATCCCTTCTACGGTAAGCCCGTAATTCACAAAACCTTCTGTATCTCCTTTTTTATAATTATGGGCATCCAACTCTTCCTGACTTAAAGTAATGTAAGCCGTGTTATATTCTTTTAGCAGCACCATATTTCCCAGAGCACAGCCCAATAGCCGAACTCTGTCCGAACTATTGCTGTCATAGATATTGTGATGTACTTGTGTATTATCTGCACCTTGGTCTATGAGCGCCGCAATTACCCGATGGGTTCTGGATGTGGTGGAAGAGAATTTAAAAGAACCGGTATCTGTCATTATCCCGGCATACAGACAATTGGCTATTTCGGGGGTGATACTGCCCCTTCCTCCCAGGGCTTCAATAAAATTGTACACCATCTCACAGGTAGAACTCATACTAACATCAGAGTAGGTTATTAGGGCATAATCTGCCGGTGCCTGGTGATGGTCTATCATTATAAAATCTGCCCGGGATGCTTCCAGACTTTGTTGCATTTGACCAATTCTGCTTAGGTGATTAAAATCCAGGGTACATATTATTGTTGCCCCAGTAATTAATTTGAGGGCCAAAGAATTGTCTTTCTCAAAATTAACTATCAATTCACTGCCTGGCATCCATTTCAGGAATTGTGGAAAGTCGTTAGGGCTCACTACGGTAGCATCGTGTCCTAGTTTGTTTAAATAATGGCAGAGGCCAAGGGTAGATCCAATGGCATCCCCGTCCGGATTTTTGTGCGGTACGATAACAATTTTCTGTGGTTCAGATAAAAGTCTTTTAACTGCCTTTACATCCTCTGAATTCATGCGCGCAAAGATACAATAATATAATATAGACTTTAATCACAAAAAGCTATTTTTACAGATGATTTAAGCTATTTAAAATGAACAAAAAAGTTTTCATTCTTTTCCTTTTGCTCTCGGTGGTTTCCTGTAAAAGTACAATGCCTGATGTTGCTTCAAGAGCATCCGAATCTCATTTTACCATCGCTTTTGGTTCCTGTAATAAATTAGCAATAGATAATTTACTTTGGGATGACATAGCGGAGCCTCAACCAGATCTATGGATATGGGGAGGCGATATTATATACGCAGATACTAAAGATATTTCTAAAATTGAAGCAAAGTATAAGGCGCTTAAAAAGGTAAAGGGTTATAATAAACTTAGAAAAAAGACCCCGGTTATCGGCACCTGGGACGACCATGATTATGGTTTAAACGATGGAGGCAGAGAGTTTTCAATTAAGGAGCAAAGTCAACAGGCATTTTTAGATTTCATGGATGTCCCTTCAGATCACCCAAGGAGAAGCAGGGAAGGCGTTTATGCTACTCATAATTATAGTCTGGGAGCAAACAGTATAAAAGTAATTGTGCTGGATACCCGCTATTTCAGGACTTCATTAGTAAAGGATACTGTTTCTGATAAAAGATACCTTCCAAATGTTTATGGAGAGGGCACCCTGCTGGGATTAGAGCAATGGAAATGGCTGGAGGAACAACTTAGATCCAGCAGCGCTAATTTTAATCTGATTGTCAGTAGTATCCAATTTCTTTCGGATAGCCATGGTTTTGAATCCTGGGCCAATTTTCCGCATGAAGTTGAGAAATTAAAAAGCATTATTGGCAGTTCAGGCGCAAGAGGGGTAATGATCCTTTCCGGGGACAGGCATATATCGGAATTTTCAAAAACAACCTTAGAGGGTATGAATTACCCCCTAATAGATTTTACCAGCAGCGGCTTAACCCATGCTTATACCAGTTTTTCCGGAGAGGACAATCCCTACCGGGTTGGGGAAGTTGTAGCCGAAGAGAGTTTTGGGCTAATTAAATTAAACCTGTTATCCGGGGAAGCTGTGTTAGAAATTATAGGCGATAATGGGAAGGTATTAGCAAGTTTACATCAAAAATACTGAGGTTTATTTTAATTTGGATGGTAGGTGAGATGAAATTTTGAGCAATTCATTATTTTACAAAATACCTGGTTTTTACTACAAGTTAGTTTATTGTTGTGGGTTGCTTTAATAAAGTGTATTTTTGCCCAAAATTTTTAAGAAATGACAGGTAACAGAACATTTACAATGATTAAACCCGATGCCGTTGAAAATGGGCATATAGGAGCTATTCTAGATAAAATAACTTCGGCGGGATTTAAGATCATAGCTATGAAATATACCCAAATGAGCAGAAGAGACGCTCAGGAATTTTATGCTATTCACAAAGAGCGCCCATTTTTTGGAGAGCTTGTGGCATTTATGACCAGGGGACCTATAGTTTCAGCAATTTTAGAAAAGGAGAATGCAGTTGAAGATTTCAGGGCGCTGATAGGGGCAACCAACCCTGCAGATGCCGCGGAAGGTACTATCAGAAAATTATATGCCAAGGATATTGGAGAAAATGCGGTACATGGTTCCGATAGTGATGAAAATGCCGCTATTGAAGGCGCATTTCACTTTGCCGGAAGAGAAGTTTACTAATTCACAGCAACTATTTTATGAAGGGGTTGTCTGGGCTATGTTCAGACAACTTTTTTTATCTCAGTACTAGTTGTTTTACCAAATCTTTTCCCAGTTCTTCATTTAGCATGGTAATAATCTTAGAGCGACCATGACTAAGTTCTTCACGTAAAACAGAAGAAGAGAGCGACACATATAAAGTCTCATTTCTTAGTTCAACAGCAGTGGTGTAGTTATTTACGCCCTTTCCCATTAATTTTACCCAGGCTTCCTTTACGTCTACCTTGTCTATTCCGCCTTGTAATCGGTTTGTTGAAATGAACTCATTAAGCACTTCTTTTAGTGATAAATTATTTCTGTTTCTTTTTATCATTTTTCAGCGGTTATTGTTTGGTGCCTCTTATAATAATACCGAATATTTTCCTGATTAACAACAGTTAATTTTTCAGCAGATAATTCAATAATCTGTTCTTCCCATTCGCTAAATTCGTTGTGATATTGAAGTTTAAAACTGCCTTTGGTACCTATGAGTCTGAAAGAAGCCGCATCGTCTGAGGTAATAAAAGTGCCATCTAAGCGGGGCTGTACTTTTTTCCTGTATCCTTTATTATCTTCAAATGTAATATAATCTATTGTGGTATTTAGGTTGTATTCCTTGGTATCTCCCTTTGGGAAAACTACTTTTTGAATCTCCCAATATCCATTTAAATGATGTAACTCTGAGCTGTTTATTTTATCAGCGCAGGCCGTGAATAAAAACAATACGGATAGCAAGATCATTCTCTTCATACTACAGCTTAAAAATTTTATAGGATTGATGAATAGACCGCACTATATTCTCTGTACGTTCTGCGTGGGTATCACTAATGAATATCTGTCCAAAATTTTCATCATCTACCAACTTGATAATATGCGATACCCTGTTTTCATCCAATTTGTCAAAAATATCATCTAACAATAAGATAGGAGTGGTTTTAGCCTTTTCCCTAATTAGATAGAATTGTGCAAATTTAAGAGCAATAAGAAAGGATTTTTGTTGCCCCTGGCTGCCAAACTTTTTAATAGGATGCCCCTCTATTTCGAAAATGAGGTCGTCTTTGTGGATACCTGTACTGGTATACTGTAAAGCCCTGTCTTTATCAATAGAATTGGTTAGTAATTGAAGGAAATCCCCTTTAGACAACTGGCTGTGATATTCCAGGTTTACTACTTCCTCTCCGCCCGATATGCTAATATATTGTTCTTTAAATAAGGGAATAAATAGTTCTATAAAGGCCTTGCGCTTCTCATGTATATGATTCCCAAAAGTCACCAATTGTTCATTATAGACAGCAATTGTGGTTTCATCGTAGGTATGGTTGGCTGCAAAAAATTTAAGGAGTGAATTTCTTTGAGAAAGCACCTTGTTATATTTAATCAGAGTTTGCAGATATTCGGGATCTGACTGACTTATTACCCCGTCCACAAATTTACGTCTGGTATCACTTCCTTCAATTATAAGGTCCCTATCCGAAGGTGAGATAATCACCAGGGGAAGGAGTCCTATATGTTCAGAAAGTTTGTCGTAGATTTTACCATTGCGTTTTATGGTCTTTTTTGTTCCGCGTTTTAAACTGCAAACTATTTTCTCTGTTCGTTCTTCTTTTTCGAAATGCCCGTCTATTACAAAAAATTCTTCCCCGTGTTTTATATTTTGTGAAGCCAGGGGGTTAAAGTAACTTTTTCCGAAAGCAAGGTGGTAAATTGCATCCAGGATATTGGTCTTTCCTACGCCATTATCACCTACAAAACAGTTGATTTTGTTGTCAAAATCGAATTCTCCCGACTCAAAATTCTTGTAGTTAATAAGGGACAATTTCTTTAAAAACATAGAGGAGAGAATTTTATAATGGCTAAAGGCTGTGCAAATTATCGAAAAATAACGAATAAATACCGCTGGGTTTTGTTTAAAAACTTTATTTTTGCGCCACCAATAAAAATAAAAATGGCAACATATAAAAAGAGGGGTTTCAAACCTAAAAATAAAGCCGAACAAAGAGCGCAAAGTGAGCAGAGCAGTACAACGGCAGAGGTTTTTAGCACCTTGGATGAAAGCGCTTCCAGATCCGAACAATGGGTAGCACGTAATCAAAATTATATTTTAGGAATCATCGGTGTTATTGCCGTAGGCGTTTTGGGATATCTGGCTTACAACCAGTTTATTCTAGCGCCAAAGTCGGCCAGTGCTGCTAACGAACTGTTTTACCCACAGCAATACTTTGATCAGGCGCTCAACAATGTAACCGAGAAAGATTCTCTTTACAATTTGGCATTAAATGGGGCCGAAGGTAAATACGGATTTCTTGATATTATTGATGAGTACAAGGGTACCCCAGCGGCCAACCTTGGAAATTATTATGCAGGGATGTCATATTTACACATGCAGCAATACGATGAAGCTATTCGGTATTTAGAGAGTTTTTCATCTGATGATGCCATGCTGGGACCATTGGCCCTTGGAGGTATTGGTGACGCATTTATGCAGTTGGGACAGGCGGAGGATGCACTTTCTTATTATGAAAAAGCCATCGCTCATAACGAAAACGATTATACTACCCCCAGATTTCTCTATAAAGCCGGAGTAACTGCCCTGGAGCTAAATCAAAAAGATAAAGCACTTCAGTACTTTGAAAGCGTTAAGGACGATTTTTCTACTTCAAAAGAGGCCGCTACAATAGACGCCTTTATAGGCATGGCGAAAAGCGGGTCTTAATTATGGCTACTGAAAACAAAGATTTGTCAGCATATGACAAAACAATAATCCCAAACGCGAAGGACCTTCGGTTTGGGATTGTTGTTTCTGAATGGAATCCTGAGATTACCGAAGGGCTCTTTAAAGGGGCAAAAGCTGCATTATTAGATTGCGGGGCTGAAGAAAGCAATATTATAAGATGGAACGTTCCAGGAAGTTTTGAACTGGTATATGGCTGTAAGAAAATGGTAGAAGGGCAAAAGCCCGATGCCGTTATCGCCATAGGTAGTGTAATCAAAGGAGAAACAGAACATTTTCATTTTGTGTGCAGCGCGGCAACCCAGGGAATTAAAGATCTCAATGTTAAATATGACACCCCGGTTATTTTTTGTGTACTTACGGATGATAATATGGAGCAGGCCAGGGCACGAAGTGGTGGAATTCATGGCAATAAAGGCACCGAAGCTGCCATAGCAGCTATAAAGATGTCTGCTTTGTAAGTGGTATTTAGAGTTTTCCTATTCACTATTCCTTTCTTTTCAGAAATTATTCATGACATTTTAGGTCAATTGTCGGTTTATAGGAGTGCGCTAAACAGAACAGAAAAATGTTAACATTTTTTGGGACGGATACTTCGGCACTTTTTTTGATTTTAAGTAACTTTGGAAGACTGAGATCATGGGAAAATTTACAAGACTACGTAAGAACAAAAAATATAACTATTCTCCTCGTTATTACGACGATAAGGGCGAAGGCAATCCCTATAAAATTGAACATAAGCTCGATAAATACAGAACTACACTGAATCAGGGAGGCCTAAAAGGGAAGTTCAGGAATGCCATGGCCGACATGAAACGCGAAAGTGATCGCAATGTGAAGGTCAGAATGTTGATAATAATTGCTATTCTCATACTTATTTTCCTTTACATCATAGATTTTGATCTTTCCATATTCTATAAAAACTAATGGCAGACATAATTCAACTCTTGCCAGATCATGTGGCCAATCAGATAGCTGCCGGGGAAGTTGTACAACGGCCTGCTTCAGTTGTAAAAGAACTACTGGAGAATGCCATTGATGCAGGAGCTTCTTCTATTAAATTAATAATTAAGGAAAGCGGTAAAACGTTAATCCAGGTGGTTGATGACGGTATTGGGATGAGCCCAACAGATGCCAGGTTGTCTTTTGAACGACATGCAACCTCTAAAATTAAGAGCGCTCAGGATCTGTTTCAACTCAACACAAAGGGTTTTCGAGGAGAAGCACTAGCTTCTATTGCCGCCATAGCTCATGTTGAGATGCAAACTCGCCAGGGCGCTGAAGAATTAGGTACGGCCATCAAGATTGAGGGGAGCAAAATTATTTCCCAGGATGTTGTGGCTACACCGGCAGGAACTTCGATTGCGGTAAAAAACCTATTTTTCAATATTCCGGCCCGTAGAAACTTCCTGAAATCAAATCAGGTAGAATTACGTCATATTACCGATCAGTTTCACAGGGTTGCACTGGCGCATCCACAGGTATCATTTCAATTTTACAACAATGGAAGTGAACTTTTTAATTTGGCTGTTGCGACGTATAGAAAACGGATTGTCAACATTTTTGGTAGCAGATCAAATGAAAAATTAGTCCCTGTAGAAGAAGAAACCCAGGTAGTTAAGATCAGTGGCTTCATATGCAAGCCAGAATTTGCCAAGAAAAGCCGGGGAGAGCAATTCTTTTTTGTAAACAACAGATTTATCAAAAGCCCATATCTCTATCATGCTGTGGTAAATGCTTTTGAAGGGATTATAAAACCTGATACCTATCCGGGATATTTCCTCTACCTGGAAGTAGACCCTTCGTCTATAGATATCAACATACATCCTACAAAGACAGAGATTAAATTTGATGATGAGCAAACCCTTTATGCTATTCTAAGGTCTACTATAAAACACAGTTTGGGTCAGTTTAATATTGCACCGGTATTGGACTTTGAGAAAGATCCAAATCTTGATACTCCTTATGCGTATAAAAATCTTAATGCCCCTCTGCCAAAAGTAGCTGTTGACGCCCGCTTCAATCCTTTTAACACAGGACATCCGTCAGCCGCTCCGAAGAGCTTTACCAAAAAGTCTGTCAAAGGGTGGGAAGAAATGTATGTAGGATTGGCTGCTGCTTCCAATAGCGGGGAAGAAATGGGGGAGAGTGATTTTGAATCTGAGACTATTACCAGCTCAATTTTTGAGGGTATGAAGGAGGCTGAAGCATCTACGGTAACTACCTTGCAGTTAAGAAGAAAATATGTAGTAAGTACCATAAAATCTGGTCTGCTCTTAATACATCAGAACAGGGCGCATCAAAGGATATTGTACGAGAAATTTTTGAGAACCATCACTATTAAGGAGACCACCAGCCAACAATTACTTTTTCCGCTTTCTCTATCTTTTTCAAGTACTGATATGTCGATTTTACATAATATTTCGGAACAATTGCGATGCCTTGGGTTTGTTTTTGAGGAGAAAGAGAACTATACATTGGAAATCTCAGGGGTGCCTGCATTGATACCTGAAAATGAAGTAGGAATTGTACTGGACCAATTAATTTCAGATTACCAGCATGAAGTACCCGAAGATAGTTTTTCCCAGACAGATGTACTTGCAAAGGCTTTGTGTAAGACCTTGGCAGTAAAAACCGGGGATATTCTGGACAGCAATTCGCAGCTTGTACTCCTTAACGACCTTTTTGGATGTAAGGAGCCAGGAGTAAGTCCGTTTAATAAACCAACCTACAATACGATCTCTGAATCCGAAATTGACAAAAAATTTATTTAAATGGGCAGACTAACCGAGGGTATTAAGCACTTGCTGATTATTAATATACTATTCTTTGTGGCTAGCAACCTGTATGGCGAACAAATGATACAGTGGTTTGCTTTATGGTTTCCAGAGAACAACAATTTTGAATTGTGGCAGGTGTTATCGCATATGTTTATGCATGGCGGACTTATGCATATCCTTTTTAATATGTATGCATTATGGGCATTTGGGACGCCACTAGAACGAATGTGGGGCAGAAATAAGTTCCTTTTCTTCTATTTTTCAGCTGGTTTGGGAGCAGCACTTATTCATTCGGGGGTGAACTATTATTATATGCAACAAGGTTTTGAGGTTTTAGGGAATGCTATTTCAAAAGATCTCTATTATGAAATGCTCAATGTCAATAGCAGGTCTGGTAACCAGATGATAGGAGAGCTCTTTTATAATAATGCCAGCAAGGTATTAAGTGCAAACAATGTGGATCCCCAGATATTACTGGGTAATTTTGAGGCTTTATTTAATGCTCATGCTACCTTGAAAACGCCGGCAGTTGGAGCTTCGGGTGCTATTTATGGTATATTGGTGGCATTTGGGATGTCTTATCCTAATAGCGAATTGTTTCTTATCTTCTTGCCTGTACCGATCAAAGCTAAATATTTTATTCCTGTATTGATTGCCCTGGATTTGTTTTCAGGAGTTACAGGATACTCTATTTTTGGTGGTGGTATCGCCCATTTTGCGCATGTCGGAGGAGCTTTATTTGGGTTTATAATGATGTGGTACTGGAAAAAGAACCAGTTCAATAAAAACAGGTGGAACTGACCTGAAACAATTAACAATTATCAATTAACAATTATCAATTAACGATTATCAATAAAGTATAGGCGGATTAGTATGAGTACAGGGAATTTGAAATATCAATTTGCAACACTGGGAATAGCTGAAAAACTTATCGCGGTAAATGTCCTTGTTTTTATAGTAAATGCCTTATTGCCATTTTTATTTCAACTGGGCACCAATAGTATAGTGCAGTGGTTTGAGTTGCCGAAAGACTTTTTTGAATTCATTTCACAACCCTGGTCTATAGTTACCTATTCATTTTTTCATGCGGGCATATGGCACCTCTTCTGGAATATGGTAATGCTTTACTTCTCTGGTCGGATATTTTTAAACCTCTACGGTCCCGGGAAGTTCATTAATGTGTATTTCCTCGGGGTCATAATGGGCGGATTGTTATTTCTACTCAGCTATAATATTTTTCCTGCCTTTGCAGGATTCAATGCTGCACTTATAGGCGCCTCTGCCGGCGTTACTGCCGTGCTTATTTTTATTTGCGCCTATATTCCGAATCAGGTGGTGCGTATTTTCTTTTTCAATGTAAAGCTTTGGTACATAGGTGCATTTTTCATTCTTGTAGACCTTATTCAGATTCCTGCCGGAAATAGCGGAGGACGTATTGCACATTTAGGGGGTGCTATTTTGGGCTATGTATATGCCAGACAGTTACTGCGAGGCAGAGATATTGGCGCCGGCTTTGGCAAATTTCTGGAGAACTTAGGAGGCCTTTTTAAAAAGAAAGAGAAAAGGAGTCCGTTAAAGACAGTACATCGCAAAAAAAAGACTTCAGGGAGTTCCAAAGTAAACTATGACAAAGCCGCCAGACAACGAAAAATAGATGCCATTCTCGATAAAATAAGCAAGTCTGGCTATGAAAGCTTATCCAAGACCGAGAAAGATTTTCTATTTAAAGCAGGTAAAGAAGATTAGTGAGTGAATAATTTATCCGCTTATGAAAGGGTATTGTTTTGGGTAAATTGCATTCCCATGTGTTTACTTTTAATTTCGTGTGTTCTTTTTTATTTCCCTTTAGACAGCTTTCCTTTTTTACATCTGATCAGTTTAGGAGTTCCGGTTTTGGTTATTGTTAATTTAATTTTTTTACTCTATTGGATCATCAGGAGAAAGCTTATTTCAGTTGTTCCCATCATTGTCCTTGTCATAGGGTATTTTGTTTTTGGACCCTTTTTTAAATTGCCTTTCAATGGCGACTCCAGAGATTTGAATGACCTGAGTATTATGAGTTTTAATACCCGGGCCTTTAATAAATACGACTGGATTGACAAACCCGAAATAGGGGATGAAATTATAGCCTTTGTCACAGAGCAGGATCCGGATGTTGTTTGTTTTCAGGAATTTCAAAGTAGCAGGTATAAGGAATTCTCTCAATATCCTTATCGCTATATGAATTATATTTTCCCGGAGAATAAAAGCCATGTGGTACAAGCTATTTTTTCTAAACTCCCTATAGTTGACAAAGGTTCGTTAGACTTTCCCAATACCGGAAACAATGCTATTTATGCCGATGTAATTTATAAACAAGATACATTACGTGTTTATAATCTGCATCTGGAATCGCTTAAATTAGATGTGAATAAGGCCGAGTTAACCAATAAGTATTCCGGGAAATTTATGGAACGTATCCAGATATCTTTCAGTAAGCAAAGGGAGCAGGCCGAACTTTTAAAGGTACATTCAAATACCTCCGACCACAAGAAACTGCTGCTGGGCGATTTTAATAATACCCAGTTCTCTAACGTATATAAAACTATAAAGGGAGATCTAACAGATACCTTTATAGCGCGCGGGACCGCTTACGGCCGTACACATACATTTAAATATTTTCCGGTCCGTATAGATTTTATTATGGTAGACCCGTCTTTCGAAGTTTTGAGTCACAAAAATTTTGATCTGGAGCTATCCGATCATCTTCCCATAATGGCTTCAATTAGATTGAGTCATCAGGAAACAGTCGATTAAGTCTGCTAAAATGTGCAGTAAAAGGGCAAAACCAATAAGCCTGCTCTTTTTAAAGAAGGTTAAGGCCAAATACACAGCAATGGCCCAGTAAGAATGTAAGAAGTGAAAATTAATACTACAGCGGTTGCTATCAAAGATAGGATCTGCCAAAAGGTGGTCTACATCAATAAGAATGGCGCCTAAGAATATCATGATGATCTTAGCCCTGTCTTTTTTAAAAAAAGCAAAACCAATTATAAAGGGCACTACAAAATGGATACCGTAATGAAGTAGAATCCTAAGCATACATAAATTTTATGTCGAGCGATTCTAAGTAGGTCAGGGCCGAAGTACCTTCATTAAAAAGTAAATCCAGAACACTGAGATTGCCAATAAAACCATGGCGATCTCCAAAAACCTGGACGTATTCCTCGGGTGAAATTAAAAGCTCTTTTTTTGCATTAACAAGATGTCTTGCATCGGTGAGCCCTGTTAAATGGGTCTGATAGGAAGCACTTTTGTCTTTTGGCATCTCTATTTGAAGGCATTTACACAGTACATCAATAGTTTCAAAATTGAAATCGATCAGTAGTTCAAATTCCCGTTCAAAGAGGGGCATCAGATCTTCCTCGTAGTATTCAAAAAATGGAGAGGTTCTATAGGCGGTCTGCAAAGTTCTCCAATGCTGTCTTTGCCATTGATAAGTATTGTCTAACTGTACCTCTTTAAATAGCTGTCTTCCTTGTTCACCGCCCACGTGCTTAATAGGAATAGATAGCATATGTTTTCCCTGATCCGTAGAAATATAACAGCGGTTTCTATAGGTCTGTTTCTGATAGTTATCCCAGATTTCCCATGTAATATCGTGTTGCGCCAGTAAACCAAAATGGAGTATACTAGGGAAATAAGTTGGGTGGAGCAAGAATTTCAAGCCAGTGTTGTTAATTGGTTTATTGGTCCTTTAGTAAATATGATACTTTACAATTGATCACAGTTTTGTTGCAGCAGTAGTATTTAATCCATATCCGGTAGAAAGCAAGGCAAATATCAAATTAACTTTTGGCCTTTTTCTTCCTCTTTTTCCATATATAATCTCCTACGAAGTACAAGGCCAGAAAGACTAGAAAGTGCTTAAAGTACGACCTGGGTTCCCCGTCACCTCCGACGGTCGTAAATATCCTGTCCCATCTGGGCTTCCAATTGGTAATGCCGTCATTGAAATTGTCAAAACTCAGCCAGATAAAAATAGGCTTTCCAACTATATGGTTATCAGGCACATAGCCCCAGGCTCTGCTGTCTTCAGAATGATGTCTGTTATCACCCATCATCCAATAATAATCCTGCTTAAAGGTATAAGAATTCACCAGCTCCCCGTTTAGACTTACCTGATTTCCGGAAACGCTCACGGTATTTCCTTCGTAATCACGGATAATCTTTTTGTAAAGTGCCAGAGTTTGGGCATTTAGCGCTACTTTATCTCCTTTACCCGGGATGTAGATAGGACCAAAGTTGTCATTGTTCCAGCGATATGCGGGGTTTTGTGGAAATATATTCGGCCCGGGTTGTCCGGCCGGGGCAGTTAACATTACGATTGAATCTATGGTAGCATTGTTCCTGAGTTTATCTGCCATTTCATCTGTGAGGGTCACCACCCGTTGCCGGTCTGTTAACTCTCTTAAGGAAAGCCCGGCCTGGCGGATTACCTTGGTTGGTATTCCCCCGGATTTTGTAAATATCACTACCTCTCCCTGAGGGGTTCTATCGTAGTTAATGGCATATTTGCTTATTGCATTGGCCTGGTTCTGATTAATATTTGCTGCAATGTAATATCTGTTGAATTCGGCCACCCCCAATTCGCGAAGCAATCTGGAAGACACCCCTTTTTGAGCAAATACGCGGTACTCATATTGTGGTTTGGCCCTGTCTGATAGCTGTAATTGTTTTCCATTAATAAAAACATAGCCATCTCTGACCTCCAGAGAATCACCAGGTACCCCTACACAGCGCTTTACATAATTAGACTTTTTATCTATTGGTTTTCTTATACCTCGTTCGCTTCTAAAGAATTGATGCACAGTATCTGCCGGCCAGCTAAAAACTACAATATCGTTCTTTTTTACTTTTTGAAAACCGGGAATTCTCATATAAGGAAGCTGCAGTTTGTTCCATATAGAGGTCTTGTATTTATCCTGGTCAACTTCTGCTACATAAGATCTTGTTTTTAGAATGGGCAGGGTGTCATGCACCATTGGAGCGGCAACCGTTGTCATTGGAACGCGGGCTCCGTAATGAAATTTACTGACAAAAAGCAAGTCGCCCACCCGCAATGTTCGTTCCAGAGATCCGGTTGGAATAACATAGGGTTGAATAAAATAAGTGTGTACCAGGGTTGCAGCCACTACGGCAAAAACTATGGAACTTACCCATTCTCCCAGCCCGCTTCTTGGATGCAGGCTTCGGTCTTCAACATATGTTACTTCCAGCGCATAATTAACGTAGTAGATATAAAAACCTAGGCTAAGAATTACTAACCAGGTTTCTAATAAACTGCTTCGGCCAAAACTCCTTATGGTCTCAACCCAGATAACCGGGAACATTAAGAGGTTGATAATAGGAATGAACAACAGTATCACCCACCATTTAGGTCTTTTGATGATCTGCATCAAAACTATGGCATTATAAATAGGAATTGCTGCTTCCCAGGCTTTCCTGCCTGCTTTGACATATAGTTTCCAGGTGCCCAAAAAGTGAATAAGCTGAATAACTAGAATAAAAATGATCCACTGTGTACTATCCATTACTGTTGTAATATTAAAAATGACCTTTACTAAAAAGCGGAAGATCACGTTATTTCTTATAGTAACAATACGTCATATGTATCGTTTTGTTACATTTCTTAACCAAGGTTTAACACATCTTTCATGCTAAAAATACCAGTTTTTCCCAGTATCCATTCTGCTGCAATTACCGCACCTAGCGCAAAACCTTCTCTGTTATGTGCTTTGTGCTGAATGCTAATAGCGTCTATATCACTATTGTATGAAACACTGTGGGTTCCTGGGATGCTGCCTTCTCTTATAGACTTAATTGGAATCTTATTAGTTCCTTGCCCGTCTAGTGCCCAGGCCTCATAATTTGAGTTTTTGATAATACCCTCGGCCAAAGTAATTGCTGTACCACTTGGGGCATCTATCTTCTGGGTATGATGAATTTCTTCCATGGTCACATTATACTGTTCCAAGTTGGTCATCATCTTTGCCAGTGTTTCATTTAGTTCGAAAAAAATGTTCACCCCAAGACTAAAATTTGAAGCATATATAAAACCGCTCTTATGTTCATTACATATTCTCACCGCCTCATCAAATTTATCTAACCAGCCAGTGGTTCCTGCAATTACAGGTATTCCGTGCTTAAAACATTCAGTAATATTCTGGAAAGCGGCTTCGGGGGTGCTAAAGTCTATAGCGACATCGAAATCTGTATAATTGATTTCTTTGGTATCTATTTCAATCTTGGCGGAAATTGAATGCCCACGTTGCAGCGCTAACTGCTCTATCATCTTTCCCATTTTCCCATACCCAAATAGTGCTATTCTCATTTACTTTTATTTCAGAACTTAATTGTTAGTGCCAATCCATAATTTGGATCAGAGGTAATGGGGTGATATTCCAGATAGGGTTGAAAATGAAAGGCCAGATCGTCATCTACATTAAACTGCTTTAAGTGTGCATCAACATTGGCATCGACTATATTAAGGGCATATAATGCGATAGTAATCAACAGCGCAAGATCTCTATCTCTCTGATATCTTTCCTGCCCGTCTTGCAACGCCTGATCCGAAAGATCAATGCCGGTTCCATTGATATCTAAAAACTCGTCATCCATGAACCCCACTCTTCTGCGTTTAAATGCCGTTCGAAACCTGTCGTAAAGATCATCGTTATAAACATAAGCATAAATACCGGTGCCTATTGCCGCATATACGATCGGGACTTTCCAATAGCGTTTATTGTAGATTTGTCCCAATCCGGGGAATAAAGCCGAATAGAAGGCAGCTTTGCTGGGTGCAAGGGGATTAATTTTAGTTTTGGTTACAGTACCATCCACCACAATACCCTTACCCCTTATATCCGTTTTAATATCATCTACTTCCTGTTCTTTATTATCCCCTTCCTGGGCGCAGACCAGGGACATAAAAAGAAAACAAAAACATAAGAATAACGGATTTCTATTCACCTGAGATCAATTTTTTCAATCGGCGGAATTCCTTTTCAGATGTAAAAGGAATGGTAATTTTACCCTTTCCATTTTTGTCTGTTGAAACACTGATAGTAGTAGATAAATAGGCATTAAACTCTTCTATACCACTTTTGATATAATCCGGGAGCGCTACAGTTCCTTTGGATAGACCTGCCTTGGGTTGACCAGGATTGTGATAGGTTTTAACGGCATGTTCGGTATCTCTAACGGACAAATTTTTACCAATTATTTTTTGATAAATGTCTATTTGATCCTGCTTGTTGTCAATGTTTACCAGGGCCCTTCCGTGTCCCATTGAAATAAAGCCATCTCGCATACCGGTTTGTATTATCGGATCTAACCTTAATAACCTCAAATAATTGGCTATCGTAGATCTCTTTTTACCCACCCGGTCACTTAGTTTTTCTTGTGTAAGCTGTATTTCATCTATTAATCGTTGATAAGACAAGGCAATTTCGATAGGATCAAGATCCTGACGTTGAATGTTCTCTACCAATGCCATTTCCAGGGACTCCTGGTCGTTGGCAATTCTTATATAGGAAGGGATGGTGGATAAACCTATTAGCTTGGAAGCGCGATAGCGCCGTTCTCCTGAAACCAACTGGTACTTATTGAATTCAATTTTACGAACGGTAATTGGCTGTATTACCCCTAATTCTTTTATGGAGCTTGCCAATTCTTGCAGGGCTTCGTCGTTAAAATTAGATCTGGGCTGAAAAGGATTTACCTCGATGGTCTCTAAGTCTAGTTCCACAATATTGCCAACAACCTTATCCGCATTTTTATCGGCAACCGAACTAATATCGTTCTCCGGATCTTTTAAAAGTGCAGATAATCCTCTCCCTAAAGCCTGTTTCTTAGTTGCTTTCGCCATTATACTTTTTGCCTATTTTTTTTCAAAAGTTCGTTGGCCATATTTAAATAATTGGTAGCCCCTTTACTGCTGGCATCATATTTTATGATGCTCTCTCCGTAGCTTGGAGCCTCACCAAGACGAACATTTCTCTGGATAATGGTATCAAATACCATATCCGAAAAATGCTTCTTAACTTCTTCCACTACTTGGTTAGAAAGCCGAAGTCGAGAGTCGTACATCGTAAGTAACATCCCTTCGATATCCAAATCCGGATTGTGAATTCTCTGGATGCTTTTGATGGTGTTCAAAAGTTTCCCCAGGCCCTCCAGGGCAAAATATTCACATTGTATTGGGATAATCACTGAATCTGCGGCAGTCAGCGCATTAAGGGTAAGCAACCCTAATGAAGGTGCACAGTCTATCAGGATATAATCATAGGTATTGCGCAGATGGGAAATGGCCTTTTTTAACATGTACTCCCTTTCATCCTTATCTACTAATTCTATCTCAATGGCCACAAGATCTATATGAGAAGGAATCAGATCAACATTAGGAGAGGAAGTTTTTATAATGGTCTCATCTGCATTTGCAGTATGCTCTAAAAGCTGATAGGTACCCTGGGTAACTTCCTCAACTTCTATTCCAAGACCTGAAGTGGCATTGGCCTGAGGATCTGCATCTATCAACAGCACTTTTTTTTCCAGTACTCCAAGCGAGGCAGCCAGGTTTACTGTGGTGGTTGTCTTTCCTACTCCACCCTTCTGATTTGCAATAGCAATTATCTTGCCCATTCTATAGTAAGTTAGGGGTTAAAAATACAATTAATTACCCTACGAAAAAATGTATTTTGTTAACACTAAGTGAACAATTACAGGATGTTTCGTTAAAGTAAGTTAAAGTAGCATCTTAAGCTTGTCAGTTCCCGGGTTGATCCGGTGAAACTGCATTTTAATCAATAAGAATTTCCAAAACCTGGATAGCGGCTTCACTTATTTTGGTTCCAGGGCCAAATACTGCTACCACGCCGCTTTTGAATAAGAAATCGTAATCTTGTTTTGGTACTACCCCGCCTACAATAACCATGATATCTTCTCTTCCGTATTTTTTTAATTCATCAATAAGTTGAGGTACAAGGGTTTTATGACCTGCAGCGAGAGAAGAAACACCTAAAATATGGACGTCATTTTCCACTGCTTGTTTTGCGGCCTCTGAGGGTGTCTGGAATAACGGGCCAATATCAACGTCGAAACCGAGATCGGCATATCCGGTAGCCACAACTTTAGCACCCCGGTCATGACCGTCTTGTCCCATTTTAGCAATCATTATTCTGGGGCGTCGGCCTTCTTTTTCAGCAAATTTATCTGCAAGTTTTCTGGCTTCTAAAAAGTCTTTGTCTTTTTTTATTTCTTTTGAGTACACTCCGCTAATCGATTTTATTTCCGCTCGATGCCTGCCAAAAGCAGCTTCCAAAGCCGTACTAATTTCGCCCAGGGTAGCCCGTTCTCTTGCCGCATTTACTGCCAAAGCTAGTAAATTGTCTGCATCCTTGGGAAGATCTTTCATCGTTTTTCCCTGAGTATTAGACAATTTCATATTGGCGGCACTGCTGAGATCTTCAAGTGCTTTGGCCACCGCAGCGTTATTTCTACTGCTCTTTACACGCTCTAACTGGTCTAGCTGCTGTTTGCGTACCTGTTGGTTGTCTACCTCCAGAATATGCAACTCTTCTTCATCTTCCAGTTTATACTTGTTAACACCAACTATAATATCCTGACCGCTATCTATGCGGGCTTGTTTTTTAGCCGCGGCTTCCTCAATGCGCATTTTTGGAATACCAGCTTCGATAGCCTTGGTCATTCCTCCCATAGTTTCAATTTCTTCGATCAGCTTCCACGCTTTTTCCGCCAACTCATTTGTCAGGAATTCCATGTAATAACTGCCTGCCCAGGGGTCAACAGTTTTTGTCACTTTTGTTTCTTCCTGTAAATATATCTGAGTATTTCTTGCTATACGTGCAGAAAAATCTGTGGGTAGTGCAATTGCCTCGTCCAGTGCGTTGGTATGCAGACTCTGGGTTCCACCAAACACTGCTGAAGCGGCTTCAATGGTTGTTCTGGTAACATTGTTAAATGGATCTTGCTCTGTCAGACTCCATCCACTGGTTTGGCAATGGGTGCGTAAGGCAAGAGATTTTTTGTTTTTTGGCTCAAATTGCTGCACTAATTTTGCCCAAAGCATCCTGCCGGCCCTGAGTTTGGCAATTTCCATAAAGTGATTCATGCCTATTCCCCAGAAAAATGAAAGTCGGGGAGCAAAATCATCAATATCGAGTCCTGCCTTTAATCCGGTTTTGATATATTCCAATCCGTCCGCAAGGGTATAGGCCAATTCCAGATCTGCCGGGGCACCGGCCTCATGCATATGATATCCGGAGATACTGATACTATTAAATTTGGGCATAAATTTACTTGTATACCTAAAAATATCTGCCACTAAAAGCATAGATGGGGTAGGGGGGTATATATAGGTATTACGCACCATAAACTCCTTCAAAATGTCGTTCTGAATGGTGCCCATCAGTTGTTGGGGTGCCACACCCTGCTCTTCTGCCGCAACAATATAAAAGGCCATTATTGGCAGAACAGCACCGTTCATTGTCATTGAAACCGACATTTTATCTAATGGGATCCCCTCAAACAAAATCTTCATATCCTCAACAGAGTCGATAGCCACACCTGCTTTACCGACATCACCCACTACTCTTTCATGGTCACTGTCATAACCACGGTGGGTAGGAAGATCAAAAGCTACAGACAGTCCTTTCTGCCCAGCTGCAAGATTTCGCCTGTAAAAGGCATTGCTGTCTTCAGCAGTTGAAAAACCTGCATATTGCCTGATGGTCCAGGGTCTTCTAACGTACATAGTAGAGTAGGGTCCGCGGAGGTATGGGGGGATGCCTGCTGCAAAATGGGCATGCTTTAAATGTGCTATATCATCCCTGGAATAAACAGATTTTAGAGCAATACCTTCTGCAGTTTCAAAAGAGGAATCTTGAGAAGGGGTTGTATCAATTCCTTCTTGTATAAGTTCCATATTTTTTAAGTCCTTTCTACTCATCTTTCAATCTGTCTAATTCCAATTCTTCGGCCAGTCTTTTTTCAATGATAGGGGCAATAAGGGTTTTTCTGGGATTGTTCTTCACAAAGGGTTTAAGCTGCAGCTCGTCTTTCATGGTATCCCTTTTATTTTGGTAGGCATTAGTACCGACCAAAACATTTTGCCCGTCATTAAATAATGCTAATTCTCTTTCTGCGCTTTCAGCTATTTTTTTCTGAATAATGTGATCTTTAAGTTGTTTTAAAAAGCCACCTCCGGCTTCAATGTTTTTAAATAAAGTCAGTGCCTTTTCGGCAAGTTGTGCTGTTAACTTTTCTATATAATAAGCCCCTTCGGCTGCGTTGGTTACCTTATCTAAATGGCTTTCGTGTTTTAGGATAAGGAGCTGATTCCTGGCAATGCGTTCCCCAAACTCATTTTCGTTGTGATAAATAGCATCGTAAGGAAGGCAATTTATGGTATTGGCACCTCCCAGGACACCTGCCATATTTTCCATGGTCGTCCTAAGCAAATTGGTATTGTAGTCGTAAATGGTTTTGTTTCGCAGGCTGGGGGTGGCCGTGATATGGCAATCTTTTGTTAGATTGTATTCTTTGCCAAGACGCTGCCATAAAATTCTCAGGGCTCTTATTTTGGCTATTTCAAAAAAGTAATTTCCACCAATTGACACTTTAAAATTGAAAGCGCCCAGCTTACTGAAAGAAATACCCTTTTGGTTGATCAAATTCAGGTATTCATTGGCATGAGCAATTCCATAAGCCAACTGCTGTACCATATTAGCTCCGGCATTCTGATAAAGAGACATATCAACCGCAACTGAATTTAATTCAGGATATGCAGTTAAAATTGAAGAAAGTTCTGACTGGTCTTTCTCAAGGCTTTTATACCAATTACCACTTCTGCCTAAATTTCCAATAGTATCGATATTCAGATAGGTATTCTGAGCAGATAGTCCGGGTATTTTCTGTAGCTCAACAATGTAGGAATCAGATAAGAATTGAAATTGAAAATGGATCGGTATTTGTTCAAGGTTAATGCCCTGTAATAATTCCTTGATATTAAGGTCACTGGACGGAATAGTAAATGAAAGGCTTTCCGCCCCCCGTTCTAAAGCATCTAATGCCTTGAGATTTGCTTTTATTGTGTCGGCAACTACAATGGTTTGCCCCACGAGCCATTGCTCTGGTAATTTTGGTGTTGGTGTGGAGCTGCTAAGATCGTCCTGATGATAATAGGGTTTTATCGGAATTCCTTCGGGAGCATTCCAGATGAGGTTTTTATTATAATCTGCCCCTTTTAGATCGAACTGGATCTTTTGTTTCCAGCTTTTAGAGGAAACATCCTGAAATTCTTCGAATAAATTAGTCTTCTTCATTTTTGACATTTTTAAGACTGTCCTCGTATTCTATCAAATAAATTTCTTCATTCTTTTTCTTAAGGTAATACTGTTCTCTGGCAAATTTTTCGAGCTCTTTGGGATCAGATAATTTATTAATAATTGCCCTGTCCGTTTCAATTTGCTCTTTTAAGAATTCCTGCTGTTTTTCGAGCTTTTTAATCTCTTTACGAAGCTCCCAATGTATTAGTAATGAGTTGGTATCAAAAAACAGCATCCAAATCAGAAAGACAGTTAGGACAATTACATAGATATTGCTAATCCATGCAAACCACTTCTTTTTTTTGATTTCCTTCCACCCCATGAATCTTAAGCCAGTCTTTCGTTAATTATTGTCCGCACTATATCTACTGCCACTGTATTGTATTTGTTATTAGGGATAATAATATCAGCGTATTCTTTTGTTGGTTCGATAAATTGATCGTGCATTGGTTTTAAGGTATTCTGATACCTGTTTAATACCTCCTGCAAATCCCTGCCGCGTTCATTGATATCTCGTTTTAGCCTGCGAATAAGGCGTTCATCAGAATCTGCATGCACATAGATTTTAATATCGAACATCTCTCTGATCATCGGATTGGTCATAATAAGAATTCCTTCAACTATCATCACCTTCCTGGGATGTGTTAGTATGGTGTCTTTGGTACGGTTATGCTCTGGAAAGGAGTATACCGGCTGTTCAATGGGTCGTCCGGATCTTAAAGTGGCCAGATGAGCGGCTAAAAGCTCAAAATCAATAGCCTGGGGATGATCAAAATTAATGTTTGCCCGCTCCGCATAAGAAAGATGCGACAGATCATTGTAATAGGAATCCTGAGAAATAATGCCTACTTCTCCTTTTGGCAATTCATTAATAATCTGACTGACCACCGTAGTTTTACCACAGCCTGTTCCCCCTGCAATCCCTATTATGAGCATGCTTGTTTAATTTGATTCAAAAATACGCAATTCGATTATACTTTTTTGACCCTTGCTGTCAGGTTTTATGAGGGAAAATATACCACCCCACTGCAAGAATCCTTTGAAGCACCAGTAACAGAACTAAAAACATTGGTTGTATTTTCTAACCTGAGAACTGCCATTAATGCAAAGACCAGCGCTTCCTTAAATTCGACAAGTAATTTATGGGGAATAACCACCTCTATTTCTCTCCCTAATTTATCCTGAAGGGTATTCATCAAAAACGTGTTTAAAGCGCCACCCCCTGTGACCAAAAGTCTGCTATTATCTTTAACGGCATTAGTGGATATTTGTATGGCCAGCTGATCACATATATGGTGGATGGACGTATGCAATAAATTCTCAATGCTGTCCTGAGTATTTTCCACTATGGGAACCACCTTTTCCACAAACCATTCATAACCTGTAGATTTTGGAAAGGCCAATTTGTAGTATTCGAGGGCGTTTAGCTGTTTAAGCATATTTGTATTAATACTGCCTTTAGCGGCCAATTCCCCTCCCTTGTCATAGGCCAGCCCTTTTTTAGCCGTGATGTGATTTAGGACCATATTTGCCAGCCCCACATCATAAGCAACCCTTTGCCCGTGGTGGTCAAAAGAAATATTGCTGATACCGCCCAGGTTGAGGCAAAAATCATATTGATCTAATAAGAGCTTGTCTCCAATTGGAACCAAAGGAGCTCCTTCACCACCGAGGGCGACATCATTACTTCTAAAATCGCAAACCGTACAATAACCACTGGTATTGGCCAGATGCTGTCCGGACCCTATCTGAAACGTGAGTCCGTTTTGAGGCTGATGATGGGTGGTATGACCATGGCTCGAAACCAGATCTACCTCCAGGTGGTTATCAATTATAAATGTTTTGGTTTGTTCACCCAGCCATTGACCGTAGGAATTGTGAAAAATCAATAATTCATCTGCCTTTAAATAAATGGCATCCTTAAGTTTTGCTTTAAATTCCTGATCATAGGAAACACTTTTTGTTGCCAGGATTTCATAATTCCATTTTTCATCCTCCTTCCAAAGATGAAAATATCCCAGATCTAGTCCGTCTAATGAGGTCCCTGACATTAATCCTATTACCTTGTATTTCTTCATGATAATACTTTGTTTAATGTAATTGGCAACTTACCGGGGGCTATTACTTCACCAAGAAAATGTTTTGCCGCATTTTCCTGAAAAACGGGAAAATCCTGATAAGCTATTATCAATGCTTTTAATTTATCTAAAGCCAAAAGATCCAGGGCATAAGGATTCCCAAAGAGGTAAAGAATGACATTTTTATGAGTTATTAGGGTATTGATCAGGTTTATATTTCCTTCGGATATCCCAAAATTGTCCAGAGGTTTTGCTTTAGGAGGGTAAAGGCCAATTAAAATATTAGCTGATTTGTCTAATGTTTTAATTATCTCTTCCGGGGATGTGTGGGCTGTAGCATACCAGCTAAAGTCTATTTTACTCTGAATTCCTTTAAAGAAAGTAGTATTATCCTGGTCAGAGATGTGCACGCCGGTGAACCCACTATTTTTAAAGATGTCAACATCTGCAACAGTGCCTATATGGAGGCTCAGACTATTTATAGCCATTTCCCGGTTGAGTGCTAAAGGATTTGTGAGGTCCTTTGAAGCGGGTGGTGCATTGGTTATGGCTTTTTCCTTTAGCTCCCAAATTCTCTGGAAACTTGCTTCAATCTGAGCTTCAGCTGCATGCTGAAATATTTTATCAATACCCTCTGCTGTATGTTCTGCAAAGCATAAAATGTCGTTTCCGGCATCAAAAGCAAGCCATTCCAATTGCCCTTTTTCCGAATAATTTTTCGATACAGCATGCATATTCAGAGCATCAGAAATTACAACACCTTTAAATCCCATCTCACTGCGTAGTAATCCCTTAATCATTTCTTTCGAAATGCTCGAAGACAGGGTTTTGCCTTCTGCCAACGCCGGAACAGACAGGTGTCCTACCATAACAGCATCAACTCCCTTATTTATCAATTCCTGAAAAGGAAGCAACTCGTTTTGCCAAAGTTCTTCTTTGGATTTATCTATAAGCGGGAGCCCTAAATGAGAATCTGTGGCTGTATCTCCATGGCCGGGAAAATGTTTAACACTGGTAAGCAGTCCTTCTGCTTGCATCCCTTGCATATAAGCCACGGCTTTCTCTGTCACGCTGGTTTTATTTTCTCCAAATGAGCGGTACCCGATAACCGGATTATCGGGGTTGTTGTTAATGTCTGCAACGGGTGCCAAATTCCAGTGAATACCTGCCAGCATGCAGTCTTTGGCTATATTCCTTCCCATTTGATGAATGAGTTCTGTATGGCCCTGTATTGCTCCAAGACTAAGAGCATAAGGATATTGCGGGGTATTTTCTATGCGCATTGCAAGTCCCCACTCGGCGTCTATGCTAATGAGCAAGGGATATTTTGCTGCTTTCTGGTAGCGTATAATGAGCAACTTTAAGATGTTGAAACTTTCCTCATTGTAAAAGACCTCTTGCTTGCCTTCATAATTGGTTGCAGCACTTGCCTTGCTATGGAAAAAGCACAGACCTCCAACGCAGTGCTCTTTTATAAGTTTTTCTAACTTTTGAATGTCCTCTTCGCTGTCATTTATAAATGCAGCGGGCATAAACAATTGTCCTATTTTTTCTTTTACACTGAGGATATTTGAAGCTTTATGATAAGGGAACATATTATTCAATTTTACCTTTGGCCATGCCAAAATCAGGGGGGTATTTTACATATTTCAACATAAGAATTGCAGGGAATGCAGCAATGACCACCCATACAAAAAAGCCGCCGTAGCCCAGCCACTCCTGCATTAAGCCACTAATAAGCCCCGGAAGCATCATCCCCAGGGCCATAAACCCGGTAGCCAGGGCATAATGAGAGGTTTTAGATTTACCTTCGGCAATATAGATGAGGTAGACCATAAAACCTGCAATTCCAAAGCCATAGCCAAATTGCTCGATAATCACCGTAGTAGTTACCGCTATAATATTAGTAGTTTTTGTAAGTGCTAACAAGGCATACAAAGCATTGGGAGCATTCAGGGCCAGCAACATGGGCAACATCCATTTCTTTAATCCGTGTTTGGAGATGAGTATTCCCCCCAGGATACCCCCTACTGTCAACATAATTACCCCTATTGTTCCGTATATTGTGCCTACTTCCGAAGTAGTATAGCCCAAGCCTCCTACAGATGTTGGATCTAATAGAAAAGGCGATGCCATTTTTACCAATTGAGACTCTCCAAGCCTGAAAAATAATATAAATGTAAGCGCAATGCCCATTCCCGGTTTCTTGAAAAACGAAACAAAGACTTCCATAAAGCTTTTTGGTTTGTCTAGTTTGATCGCTGAAGAGGATTCAAATTTGGGTGTAGCAATGAAATTGGAAATTGTCAATAATAACATTAAAAATGCAGCACAAATCATGGTATAAGACCAGGCTTTGGTATTGTCTCCGTACCGATTCTCCAAAAACCCGGCAAGGATCACCAATAGCCCCTGCCCGGTAACCGTGGCAAGCTTGTAAAAGGTGCTTCTCATTCCAACGAAGAACGATTGTTTCTCTTCGGTAAGCCCTATCATGTAGTAACCATCGGCAGCAATGTCATGGGTGGCAGAGGCGAATGCGGCCATCCAAAAACAGGCAAGGGAGGTGACAAAGAATATATTGGTAGGCAAGGTAAGGCCCACGCCTAACAAAGCAAGAGAGATCACCAATTGGGACCCCAGGAACCAATTCCTTTTAGTGCTTTTTAAATCTACAAAAGGGCTCCATAATGGTTTAATCACCCATGGCAGGTACAACCAACTGGTATACAAACCGATGTCTGCGTTACTTACACCTAATTTCTTGTACATAATTACGGATACGGTAACTACCATGACATATGGCAGGCCTTGTGTGAAGTAGAGGATGGGTACCCAGGCCCAGGCCCACTTATTCTTTTGTATCATATTGGTTGATTTCGTTTAAATTTAAGACAATAGGATCGGTTTCTATCCCATAATGGTCCAGAAAAGTAATGGCAAGGTCTTTTTTTTTGTGCAGCAACCACCTGCCAAGGGTAAATGAATTACGGCTGTCTAAATATATTTTGTCTATTAATTTTCTTGGATGAATTGAATTTTGATCAGATGTCTTTTTTGCTTTGTAAACAAGAGCATACTGATACGTGCCGGTACTGGTGAAATTGAAACGATAGAAATTTTTCTCTCTTGTGAAGTTTGTAATATGTACAGCGTTTTTAGCAGCCCCAAGCTTATAAGGAAATTCCGGGGGGAGTGCTGGAAACTTGTAGTACTTCTTTTTAATGTACTTTACCACATCCTGATGATCATTGAGTATAGATTTGGCACTAAAGAAGACATTCCCCTGAATTCGTTCCTTATTTCTGGCAAATAACAATTGATTAGGTAATTCTTTCTTGTCGTTCCATGCCTCGTCGGCATTGTTCCTGATCTTATAAGCTGCATTGCCAATATAGATGTTGCTGCGTATAGAATCATTTGCCCACCAGTCTACTATTTTTTTGTAAGAAGCAACTTCCAGGTCCATGCTCCAGTACACCTGGGGTGCCAAATAATCTATCCATTCTTCTTTCATCCATAAAAGAGGATCGGCGTAAAGATCTTCATATGTGGTCTGACCTGCCCTGGTATCAGATCCCATAGGATCCGTAGCTTTATTTTTCCAAACGCCAAACGGACTAATACCAAATTGCACCCAGGGTTTGGTAAGTTTAATTTCGCGCTGCACTTTTGAAACGAGAGAATCAATATTACTGCGTCTCCAATCGGCTAATGATTGTCCTGAATGTGCGTTTGCAGCAAAGGTCTGGGAATCAGGTATAACTTCATTGCTAATTTTATATGGATAAAAGTAATCGTCGAAGTGCAGGGCGTCCACATCGTAGTTGGTCACTACTTCATTCATTATTTTTACCAGGTGTTCCTGAACCTCAGGGATTCCCGGATCGTAGTAGTATTTTTTACCGTATTTAAACATCCATTCCGGATGTTGATTATAGTCGTGGCTTTCAGCAAGCCGCTCTGTTTTTAGGTCAAAAGTAGCCCTGTAGGGGTTAAGCCAGGCATGAAATTCGAACCCCCGGCTATGCGCTTCCCTTATCATCCATTTCAAAGGATCTTGTTCGGTCTTGGGTGCAACTCCTTCTTTTCCGGTTAAATATCTGGACCAGGGAGCGAATTGGGATGGATAAAAGGCGTCCCCGGCTGCCCGGATCTGAACAACCACTGCATTAAAATTTAAGTCCTGGTAGAAGTTAAGGATATTGAGGTAATCTGTTTTCTGCTTTTCCCAGGGATCTGCACCATTTTTGGGCCAGTCTATATTGACTACCGTTGCGATCCAAACGCCTCTGAATTCTCTTTTGGGTTGGGGGATATTAGATTTAAACAAAGAACATGAGCTGAGTAAAAGGACAAAAAGGAAGGCAATTTTTTTGATCATTGCGTCATTAAAAAGAAAAGGCCTATTTGTTTCAAAAATAGACCTTTTGCTTCATGAATTAAAACGTTCTAGTTAAACTTATATCTCACAAAACCCTCCATGGCTTCATACTCGGCCATTCCCAGGGCGTTATACTTAATTGCTGTTTCCGTATTACGTTGTTCCGCTCTTTGCCAGAACTCTCTGGAATCGTTACCGGGAAACATTGCAGCATCTTTTTGCGACTGGTGTTTAAAAATTGCATTTTTCTTTCGTTCCATATCCTTGGGCCCAATGGGGATGGTCATCTCCATATCCGCGATATCCCATTCTTGCCATGCGCCTCTATATAACCACAAATAGCAATCGTTTATCCAGTCTGCCTTCTCTTTTACCAGGCGATCTATTGCCTCGTAAATTATCTGAAGACACACACGGTGTGTACCATGAGGATCTGAAAGGTCACCTGCGGCAAAAATCTGATGCGGTTTAACCTTATTAAGAAGGTCGTACGTCAGTTGTACATCTGCGGCCGAATGCGGCTTTTTCTTTACCGTACCCGTTTCGTAGAAAGGCAGGTTTTGAAAATGGGCATTTTTTTCTTCAACGCCACAATACCTGCAAGCAGCCAGGGCTTCGCCTTTTCTGATCAAGCCTTTGAAATTTTGGATTTCCGGACTGTCTACCTGCCCCGGTAATTTGTTGCTTAAGAATTCCCGAACCTTTTTAAATTGTTCCTGCAATTCCAAATCATGCTCCTGAACATCCGTCGCAAAATCCAGGAATCTAATTACTTCGTCATCAAAAACGGCAATGTTTCCTGAAGTCTGATAGGCTACATGCACTTCGTGTCCCTGATCTACAAGGCGCAATAAAGTACCCCCCATAGAGATGACGTCGTCATCCGGGTGTGGACTGAATATCAATGAAGTTTTAGGGTAGGGGTCCTTGCGTTCAGGCCGACTGCTATCATCTGCATTGGGTTTGCCTCCGGGCCAACCCGTTATGGTGCGTTGAAGCTGATTAAATACTTTTAAGTTAATATGCTCTGCAGAACCAATCTCAGCTATGAGGCTTCCCATTCCGTATTCATTGTAGTCCTCATTGGTGAGCTTTAAAATGGCTTTACTTAATTTTTCAGAAAGCCAGATAGTTGCCCTTTTGATAAGTCCATCTGTCCATTTACAATCGGTCACCAACCAGGGTGTACTTATTCTTGTAAGGTCTGATGCAGCTGCAGCATCAATAATAAAGTCGCAATTCCCGTGGTTTTGAAGGAAAGTTGCAGGTACAGATTCTCTGATTTCCCCTTCAACAGCTTGTTTAATTATACCGGCTTTACCCTCTCCCCAGGCCATTAGAACGATACGCTTGGCGGCCATTATGGTACCAACACCCATGGTGATGGCCTTGGAAGGAACATTTTCCAATCCAAAAAAGTCGCTAGCGGCATCCAATCTTGTAACCCTGTCTAATCTTACCATTCTGGTCTTGCTACTAATAGAAGACCCTGGCTCGTTAAATCCTATATGACCCGTTCTACCAATTCCCAGTATCTGGATATCGATACCCCCGGCGTCTAGAATCTTTTGTTCATAGTCCTTGCAAAAATCTTTTACATCTTCTTTATCTAAGGTGCCATCCGGGATATTTATGTTGCTTTTCTTTATATCTATATGATCAAACAAATGTTCGTTCATAAAGCAAACATAACTATGGATAGAATCCGGTTCCATTGGAAAATACTCATCCAGATTGAAGGTGATCACATTTTTAAAGCTCAGTCCCTCTTCTTTATGGAATTTCACTAAAAAGTCGTACATCTTGGTCGGAGTAGAACCTGTAGCTAGTCCTAAAACTACTGTTTTGCCTTGTTTTTGTCGCTGCCTGATTAATTCCGCAATCTCATTGGCAACATAAAAAGAGGCCTGTTCTGAACTCTCGTGAATGTGGGTGTCAATTTTTTCAAACTTTAAGGATTCCTCGTCGATAGGAAAGCTTGCAAGTTCTGGTTTTGATGCTAATTCAGCCATTTTTAATGTATTATACATGATTTTGTTAGCTGCAAATATAGTCAAAATATCATATAATTGCTGTTTTTTGCAAGATATATTGCAACTTTATGCAATTTTAACATAAAATTAAATTTAAAACATCAAAAAACGGCATAAAAAAGATTTTTTCTATCTTTGTCAGAAACAGATAGTCATATGCTAAAGGAAGAGCGGCAAAAGACCATTTTAAACGAAGTGGAATTACATAATCGGGTATTGCTTACAGATATCGCTGAAAAGTTGGATGTTTCTATAGATACCATTCGCAGAGATGTAAAAGAGCTCGATGTGGAGAATAAGTTGAGGAAGGTGCACGGGGGTGCAATTTCACTGGGTTTTACAAGTCCGGCTGCCTCAAATAACAATACCTATGCACTACAGGAAAAGATTAGTATTGCGGAAAAGGGTGTTACTCTTCTGAAGGATGGTAGTGTTATATTCATCGATGGAGGAACCACATGCCTTGAATTGGCCAGGATTATTCCCGAGCATTTGCAGCTTACCTGTTTTACGCTGAGTCTTCCGGTAGCCTTGCTATTATTGTCTAAACCCAATGTTGACGTTGTATTTATAGGAGGCCGTATTGCTAAGGAAGCACAAATTTCAACTGGGGCAGGCACCATAAACGATCTTGCAGGTATCCGATTCGACTATGGATTTATTGGAACAGGATATGTAGATTCTCTACATGGGCTAACCGAATTTGATTGGGATATTGTGCAGGTAAAAAAGGCGGTTATTAACGCATCTAAAAAAGCAGTACTTTTGTGTATCTCTGAAAAATTAAATTCGCAGCACCGCTATAAAACCTGTGATATAAATGCAATAAATACCATGATTACCGAGTTGGATCCTTCCAATAACCTCCTTAACCTTTTTAGAAATCACGATATTCGCCTTCTTTAAGAATTACCTATGCCAGATTATATAAAAATTACCGAAACCCCTTCTAACCATGACAACCTGGAGCAGCTCGATGCAGAAAGTATCCTGGTTAAAATGAATGAAGAAGACCAAAAGGTCGCTAGCGCAGTAGCCGATGCCATCCCTCAGATATCCCTGCTTGTAGACGGCCTGGTCCCAAGATTTCTCAAGGGGGGTCGGCTATTTTATATAGGAGCAGGAACAAGCGGCCGTTTAGGGATACTGGATGCCTCGGAAATACCGCCTACCTATGGCCTGCCGCACGACCGTGTAATCGGGATAATGGCAGGAGGCGATATCGCCATCCGTAAATCTGTTGAACACGCCGAAGATGATACAAAACAGGCATGGAAAGATCTATTGGCTTTTGACATCAATACCGATGATACCGTGGTGGGTATTGCCGCTTCCGGAACAACACCTTATGTTTTAGGAGGTATAGAGGATGCCAGGAAACACGGAATTCTCACTGCAGGGATAACCAATAACCCTGGTTCGCCCCTTGCACAGTTGGCAGAGATACCAATAGAAATAAATGTGGGCCCTGAGTTTGTCACCGGGAGTACGCGTATGAAAAGCGGCACTTCACAAAAGCTGGCGTTAAATATGATCTCCACGGCGCTTATGATACGTATTGGCCGGGTGAAGGGAAACAAAATGGTAAATATGCAATTGAGTAATAATAAGCTTGTTGACCGGGGAACCCGCTATGTTATGGAAGGACTCAATATGAACTATGAAGAGGCCCGTGCAGCACTTAAAGAACACGGTTCTGTTAAAAAAGCCATTGAAGCCAATACCAAGTAAATTGGTGAATTGGCCGGTTACTTCAGAATATTGCTTACTTCTTCAACCGTGACCATTTTAGCACCAGAATTCCCCCAGGAATTCATAATATAATTCATCACATCAGCCACTTCTTCATCTTCAAGACCCATTGGCATCATTGTATTGTCATATTTCTTTCCGTTAACCGTCATAGGCCCTCTTTGCCCATATTTAACGCCTTTTATACTCTCCTTTCTATTATTCATTAGATAGTCAGATTTGGCTAGTGGAGGAAAGGTAGCTTCCACCCCTTCACCTTTTTCCAGATGGCAGGTTACACAAAAATCTGCATATATCTCACTGCCCCTATCCATACTTTCCTGCAGCGCCTTATCCTGGTTTAAATAATAAAAAATGCAGCCAACAAAGGCTAAATAAACTACAATGAATGATTTCATACTAATTAGAAACGATTTTATTGACCTAACCGGCGTTAGGTACTAATTTATAAATTCCCTTTCCTTCTACGGCTACATAGATAAAACCGTCTGGCCCTTGGATAACATTCCTTACCCTGCCAATGTCTGCCATTAGTTTCTCTCTGTAGGTAACCTTATTGCCCTCCATTTCCAGTCGCTCCAAATACTGAAAAGCCAGGGAACCTACCAATAAATTCCCTTTCCAATCCGGATATTTATCAGAAGTGACAAAAGTCATTCCGCTGGGCCCTATAGAAGGAAGCCAGTAATGTAAGGGTTGTTCCATTCCTTCTTTTGCGGTAATGTCGGTAATCGGGGTGCCACTGTAATTAATCCCGTAAGTGATCACCGGCCAGCCGTAATTGTTTCCTTTTTTAACAATATTAATTTCATCACCACCTTTTGGTCCGTGTTCATGAATCCATATATCTCCCGTTTCGGGATGTTTGGTCATCCCCTGAGGGTTTCTGTTACCATAGGTATAGGCAGCCGTTTTAGCCCCTTCTTGTCCTACAAATGGGTTGTCTGACGGCACAGTTCCATCATCCATGATTCTATAAATTTTACCACCATCCCTGGTGATATCCTGAGGATTTACATCCCTGTTGCCCCTGTCGCCTATTGAGAAATAGAGGTAACCATCATTATCAAATTCCAACCTTGATCCAAAATGCTGTCCTTTTGTAGTATTAGGAGTGGCCTTATAAAGTAATTCATTGTTAGTGAGAGCATTACCTTCTAATTTAGCACGCATAATGGCCGTATTTCCTCCTTTGTCTTCTCCTTCTTCCGAGGAGTGAGAGAAATAGATCCAGCCATTATTAGCATAATCAGGATGCAGTTCTATATCTAATAGTCCTCCCTGCCCACGCAGGTATATGCTGGGAGCATTATCAATAGTGGTCTTCTGACCGTCCTTAAAAAGGATTAATTCGCCAGATTTTTCAGTAATTAATAATCCGCCATCAGGAAGGAAGACCATCCCCCAGGGGATTTCCAGCCCATCTACCATCAATTCTGCGGTAAAATTTGATTCCTCAGGGGTATTTATCTCGTTATCGCCATTTTGAGCGCAAGAAAAATTGGTCATTACAACGAAAAAACAAAGGGTTAGGATACTATTTTTCATAATTCATCGTTAAAATAATAATTAAATAATGTAGGCTTAAAGGCCTAAAGATAAAGAGAAAATATAAGTTTAAACAATTACACCTTAGAATAAACTGATCCCAAATCACGTGTATTCTTGCCATAACACGAATTAACCTATGCTCTCAAAAAAACCAAGGCATCTCCTGTATGCCATACTTTTGATAACACTATCAATTGTAGGAACTTCGGCGATTGCAAAGAATAATGTTTACGAGCTTATTTATGAAGTTGTATCCACTAATGAGGAAGACTCAGATGCAGTTTCATCATCTGATATTGCATCTTCTGAAATACTACCGGATGTACTAACGCTATCTTCTTCACGGGCAATGGCTGCTAATGCGCCCATGTTCATGACAATAATTCAAGGGGCAAATGAAGAAGTAACCTGTCCAAATGATGGTAGTACCCTGGCAAAGTTTTTTCTTTGTGGTACCAGTGACGTAAGGACGATTAGCTTAAGTCAGAGTGGTGCTACCTACAACTGGGAGAAGCTAGATTCTAACAGATGTGCCTTATCCGTTTTAGAAGATTGTGCCAATACAGATAATACCTGTTATGATCAGGTAGGGACAGGAGCCACCTACGATCTGGATTCTGCGGGTGAGTTCAGGGTACAGGTAAACGGAGGACAATTCTTCTATTTTAAATCTTCGGTTAATCCCTTAGACCCTCAATTGATTAAGGATGACATTGTTTGTGGTAATCCTGGCAGGGTAGAGGTTACCAATGTACCAGCAGGATATGAATATAGCCTAAACAGTTCAACAGGGCCTTTTCAGGACGATCCATTTTTTGATGTTACCGCTGCGGGTAATTACGTTGTTTGGGTGCGACTTAAAAATGTTTCGGGAAGTGCGTGTTTATTCCCATCTAACAGTGTCACAGTTGCCGACTTGAATATTACCGTAGATGTAACCGCCAATGATATACTCTGTAGCGGAGAACTTGGTAGTATTGATGTTGATGTTTCTGGTGTACCCGGATTTTATACCTATAGACTGATAAAGAATGGTGTAACGGTAGATACTTTTGGCCCTGATGCTGCCAGTAGCTATACCTTTGCAAATGTTAGCCCGGGCACCTATAGCGTGCGTGTAGAGACCAACAAGTGTAACGAACTTATTACCCTTGATGTCAATGGGGTGCCCATAGACATCGGAGCCGGAATTAGCCCCTTAGATGTTTCAGCAACTGCCGACGATAGTTTTGGTTGTGGTGCAGCTACTGTTGATGTGACCATAGCTACTTCCGGGGGTACTTCACCCTATATCTATAGCTTAAACGGCGGGGGAAGCTGGAGTGCACCCTATGCAAGTACCGCAGTATTTACGGTCTCATCCGCAGGAACTTATAATATCCTTGTTGAAGATGCTAACGGATGTCAGAAAACCGCCAGTGTAGATGTTGAAGATCTGCCACCACCAACCTTCACTATTACCACCAACGATGCTAATTGTGGTGGAGCCAATGATGGAAGTATCATAGTAAATGTTGTGAACGGTTTTGGTTATAACCTGGAATTCAGTAACAATAATGGTGCTAGCTACCAGGGGAGTAATGTATTCAACAATCTTGCACCTGCTTCTTATGACGTTTTGATAAGATACCAGCAGGGAAGCTTTATTTGTACCACCCCATCATCTAGTGAAACTGTTGGGACACCTTCGAGTATTAGCGGGACTGCAACAGCAGATAGCGCACCAAGTTGTTTAAATGAGAATGGAGGACAAATTACCATTTCAGGTGTATCTGGTGGTGTAGGACCTTATGATTACAGCATTGGGGCAGGTTTTAGCCCTACCACGGTATTTACCAACCTGGGTGTAGGTACATATACCCCGCAAATCAGAGATGCTAACGGTTGCGTCCAAAGTCTGGCGCCTATAGTATTTAATGCCCTTGACAAACCAACGGATATGGATTTTACCATATCCAGTATAAATTGTCTTACCAGTTCTGCTTCGGTTACCGTAGCAGTTACCGATGGAACCGCACCTTATACATATGAAATAATTGCACCTGCAGGAAGTGCCATAAATAATGGAAATAACCCGGTTTTTACGGGGCTTGGCCTGGGCACCTATACTTTTAGGGTTACAGATGTTGCCGGATGTTCCTATGACGAAGCATTTGCAATTACAGATATTAGTTCTATTTCAGTTCAGGCATTACCTATTGATGTGGTGACCTGCGTTGGCGATAGCGATGGATCGGGTAGATTTCTGGTAGACGGTTTCGACACTACATTCAGTTATCAAATAGATGCTGGTCCTGTATTTACCAATCAGAATAACGGGACAATAGATGTGACCGGACTTACCGCTGGCAACTATACCATCTCTGTTACTGATGAAGATACCAATTGTACAGATACAGCTACTTTAACCATCCAGGAGCCCGCAGTTGCTTTTGCAATAAACAATTTAAACGTGACAGCTATGAGCTGTCAGAATGGTAATGTAGGTAGCGTAACTATTAACACCGTAGGTGGATGGGGAGGTAATCGATATACCCTTACCCAACCGGATGCCTCTACAAGAGGACCTAAGAATGGAAATACCTTTTCCAATCTGACGCAGGATGGTTTATATCAGGTAAGTGTAACCGACGCTAATGGATGTACTATAACCGATAGCTTTACATTAACTTCTTTGTCATCTCCTACCTTAACCCTCGATAACGGAGCATCAGATTTTTGCTATGACAATGTAGATGCTGCTACCCTGGTTGTTAACGCTGCTGGAGGAGACGGATCCTATCAATTCAGGATCAATGGCGGCCCTCTTGGTGCCAGTAATACATTTAATGGGCTGACTCCCGGAACTTACACCATCGAAGTTGTGGATGGAAACGATTGCAGGGATACCGTAACTGCCACTATCGCTCAGGAAATAATTGCCGTCGCTACAACTATTCAGGAATTAGACTGTGGAGGACCAGATGCCCAGATCCAGGTTAATATAAGTAATGGATACCCTTCAGGAGGGGATTATGACTATTATGAAGTGAGCATTAATGGGGGAGCGTATTCTAGCACTACCACGAATATTACAGGAAACTCCTTTATTTATAATATCCCTAATAATGGTTCTATAATAGTACCTACAACATTTCAATTTGAAGTATACGATAGCAGGGGATGTTTAACGGAAACTAATGTGGTTACTATTTCACCACCGGAAACAATTGCAGGAACTGCTATCGCCACAGATACCACTTGTGGTGATGACAATGGAATTATAGAATTGGTGCCCGATACTAATTTTGGGGTTCCTCCTTATCAATTTAGTGATAACAGTGGCGCTACTTTTAGGGCGCAGAATATATATTCCGGTTTTGCTGCAGGAACCTATTCTACCTTTATGATAAGGGATAGCAGAGGCTGTACCACTCCACTTCTTTCTGCCACCGTTAATGCAAGTCTACCTATAGATGCCACCATTGTAGTAACAGATGCAGTCTGTGCTGCGGGTACGGTTGAAGGTATAATAGATGTAACGGCAGTGGCAAATGGTACTCCTAATTATACGTATACCTTACAGGATATAAGTGGTGCTACAGTGGCAGTAGTTGGCCCTACAGCTGCCACAACAGCCAATTTCTCAAATGTGATACCTGGTACCTATACAGTGGTTACCCAGGATGCTTCTGGTTGTGAAGAAAGGGAGATTGTTACTATTTCACAAAATCAAATTACGCTAACACCTCTGGACACCCCGCCGGCTAACTGTACAGATCCGTGGATCACATACAGGTTCCAGGCTAGTGGTGGAACCGCGCCTTATTTGTTTGGATTGGTAGGGAACCCTTTAGTACCAGCAAATGTAAATGGTATTGATATTCATGATTTTGCCGGGCAGGTAACTTTTGGAGTAACTTATTTTATCCAGGTTCAGGATGCTTTGGGCTGTACCTATATAGAACGGATAGACCCAATAGTACCCCCAAGCCCTGTGAATGTTACCGCTACAGCAACAACGGCTTCCTGTGCACCAGGAGGCAACGGCGTAATTTCATATACCGTAGATGGCTTATTGAATAACCCCGCTAATTTTACTGTTCAATTACAGGACACCGATACCGGAATTATTGTAGCCGGACCAGTAGTTTTTACTAACGAGCCATTACCTTTTAATACAGGTTCTTTTACCGGTCTGCCACCGGGGAATTATCAGGTTTTAGTTAATGACGATGATACACAATGTGATGGCAGTGCCCTGGTGAGTATTGTAACAGACATTCCCAGTCTGGTAGTAGACAATAATGAACCGGCAACATGTAATGTGGGGGCCTTGGTTACCGTTAGAGGTACTGGCGGCACCCCTGCTTATGGCTTTGCCTATGTGCCTACAGGAAATCCTGCACCGGTTGTATTTACAAGTCAGACCACTTATGAGATTGCAGGGCCGTATCCGGCCGATTACGATTTTTATGTTGAAGACAGCAATGGATGTACCAGTTTCACTACGGTAACGGTCACTGAAGCCGCAGGAGTCCCCGTACCTACGGTAGACGTAATTAACCAGTGTACGGCCGTGGCGAATTACACCATAAATGTTACATCTCCTTTAACATCAGGACCAGCCCCTGAAACGACTTTTGAATATGATATTGGAGGCGGATTTCAATCGAGTCCTAATTTCACTGTTCCCAATCCCGGAGATTACACTATTGTGGTAAGAGATGGTAATGGTTGTACAAATACGGTAGTAGCCAGAGTATTCGATTTCTTTGCAATAACCGCCAGTGCCACTACAGAACCTACCTGTAATGCCGGCGACGGGGTGATAACGATTAATACCAGTGGAGGTAGTGGAAACTTCAGATACGAATTAGATGACGGAGTAAATCCAACAGTGGTTCAGATCAATGATCCTGTATTTATCAATTTGCCTCCAGCGAGTTATACCATTCTGGTGACAGACCTGGATTCTAATACCATACCGCTCTGTTCCGATACTGCCGCTGTAGACGTAACGGTGGTGAACAACCCAGTGATTTCTGCCACTCCAAAAGGAGATATTACATGTAATGGAGCAGATGATGGATATATTTCTGTAGAACTGCAACCAGGTAGTGATACGGATACGCCATTTACTTTTACTTTGTACGATGGAGGAACGGCAACTGTGGTAAGACCTGCCCAACCAACAGCTATATTTGATAACCTGCCTCCAGGCACCTACCAGGCTGAGGTTACCTCTAACAGAGGCTGTACAGACAGATCTGCAGATGTGGTTATAATAGAACCTTCACCGCTACAGATAGGAACAGCCAATACAGAATTTACTTGTGATCCCAATAGTAACAGGTTTAATACTGCAACCATAACCGTATATACAGATACAAATGGTGACGGTACGGGAGTCAACACAGGGACAGCTCCATATACTTATACCATGTTCGATGGTACAACTACTTTCTCAAATGGTACTAACAATGTGTTTGAAGTGGTAGATGATGGAACAAATCAGTCGCTGTTGATGACTGCAAGGGATCAGAATGGATGTGAAATTCAGACTACGGTGAATATAAATGCACCTACAGACCTTACTTTTTCTTTCAATGTTAACCCAATAAGCTGTGCTGCCGACGGAAGCAGTGTCAACCCCGGGTCTATAGATATAATTATCAACGAAGGACCTGGTAGCTACGATGTTGAGATACTTCCATTAGGTTCTGAGCCTGTTCAGAATTCCGGAGGTACCGATAGAGTTAACTGGTTGATCAGCACTCCAGGGGATTATATTTTTGCCGTGACAGATGTTGGAAATGCTGGATGTACCTATCTCACCCAGGTGGTGACGGTACCAGAATACAACACTATTGAGGCCGTAATTGCGGAGACCAGACCGGTAACATGTTTCAATGGAACAGATGGTGAAATAAGTATTCAAATCAATAACTATACAGGAACGTATAATTATGAGGTGTTTTCAAGAGACAATGCCGGGGTAGAGACTACAACCGGTGTTACCGGAAGTTTTGATACAACTGTTCCAGGACAAAATCCAGGCACAATCACTGGCTTACCAGCAGGGAATTTAGTAGTTCATGTAGAAGCACTTAGCACTCCTTTTTGTGACGTTATAAGTAATGTAGCGACAGTAAGACAACCAGACAGGGCATTAACAGTAGCCCTAACTCAGACTGCTGAAGTCACCTGCGCCGTACCTGGATTAGGAGAAATATTCCTGGTAGGTGATGGCGGATGGGGCACCTTTGAATATCAGGTAATTGCCCCAGATGGGATAACTATAATACAGGATTTCCCAAGTACAAATGATAATATTACAGGATTGTCTGACGGCACCTATACCATTAATGTTCGGGATATTGAAGGATGTATAGCAACCAACACTATCAATCTTGCATTGCCTACGCCGATATATGCAGATATACAAGTAGTTACACCCTTGCAATGTAACAATGATAACAACGGTGCCATTGAGGCGTTTAATGTGAGCGGCGGCCAGGGCCCTGGGAATTACCTTTACCAGTTAAACAGGTTATCCGATGGTACTAATAGTGGATTGCAAACCACCACAACTTTCAGCAACTTATCGGCCGGGGATTATACAATTACAGTATTCGATGGCTGGGATTGTAGTTATGTAACTGTGCCTATAACAATTGTTGATCCACCAGTAGTGGTTGCTGAACTTGTTGAACTACAGCCACCGGGTTGTGGGGATGTTGGGATCATGGAACTTACTGTAACCAACCCTGAAGTTGGCGTAAGCTATTTCTTCAGGAGATCCGGAACGGCTGACCCCTTCCTTCCATTGGATGCATTAGATCCTACGGCAACCTCTGTTCAGATCAGTGAAAATATCACCATTGATCCGGGACCATTCCAATACGATGTACAGAATTCGAATGGCTGTCCGTTCGAGAAATCGAATCAGATATCACTAGACCCTGCAGCCCCATTGGTCATTTCTTTAGATCTGACAAATGCCACGATTAACTGTGCTGGGGAAGCAACAGGAATCATACGTTCAGAGGCTTTTGGAGGTATTGGAAATTATGTTTACACCCTGCTTAATTCAGATGTTCCACCTTTCCCTTCAGGACCAAATGTAGAGAGAAGTGCGCAGTCTTCGGGAATTTTCAGAGATCTTCCTGCAGGAACGTATTGGGTATATGCAACCAGCGGTGGATGTACTGTGCTGTCTCCCCCTATAGATATTACAGATCCCCCACCACTTGTGTTGGATTATATAGAAGCCGTACCTGTTAGTTGTTTTGGCGATACAGACGGACAATTAATTATTGAGGCCAGCGGAGGAACAGGCGTCATCCGTTATTCGATAGCTGATCAGCTAAGTGAGTTTTTTGAAGCTGACGATCCGTTGTTCCCAAACAGGAAAACATTTACAGACCTGGTTCCCAGGAGCTATGAGGTAATTATTCAGGATGATCTGGGTTGTACTATTACACAAACCATTACCATAACCGAACCCATGGAACTTGTGGCGGGGATTGCTGATGCAACTCCAGAAACATGTATGGGGGATGCGGATGGTACTGTGACATTGCAAGTAAGTGGGGGTACTGCACCCTATGAATTTGCCGTTAATTCCAACGCTGATATAGATTTTGCGCCTAATCCTTCCATGTATTGGGACAATCTGATAGGCGGGGATACTTATGTGTTTTTTGTGAGAGATGCTCGTGGATGTGAGACCAACGTTATTGTTCCTGTTGGGATAGGAGTAGACTTACAACCCGTTGCCAATGTGGTTTATGGATGTGATGGCATCTTCCCAAACAGTACGGCAACTGTAGAAATGCAGGATTCAAGTCAGTACTCGGATCTGTTATTTGCTTTGGATCCGATAGACCCAACAGACGCTATCACTGCCCTGGCGGCAACAGACAGGCAATGGGGAGACCTTCCCGCAGGAGATCATACCGTATATATTTATCACTCAAACGGATGTACCACTTTTGTAGATTTTACAATCGATGCGTATGATCCTCTGACCCTTGTTGCAACAAAAACAGGCCCTAATGAAATTACCGCTTCAGCGACAGGAGGCTACGGCGGGTATGAATACTTCTTCAATGGGGAATCTTACGGTAGTGAAAGTGTTTATTTTGCAAACGCAGATTCCAATGTTGAAGTAAGAGTGGTAGACCAAAATGGTTGTGTTGCGGTAATCGTCTTTCCGTTCGACTTTACAGGGATGCTCGAAATTCCAAATTTCTTTACCCCCGATGGCGACGGAAATAATGATGTTTGGTTCCCAAGAAACAGGGATTTCTTCCCTAATATAGAAGTTATAATTTACGATCGCTACGGCAGAGTGGTTGCCAGATTAGACCAGGTGGCCAATTGGGATGGTGATTATGATGGCAGACCTGTTCCTACCGGAGATTACTGGTATGTGGTTAATGCTAATGACAGAGAAAAACAACAATACGTGGGTCATTTTACCTTGTACCGATAGCAACAGGTAAATTTTGATCACATAAAATATTTTTCATTTATTTAATTCTTATGGCAAGGAAGGAAGCTGGACGAAAGTCCAGCTTTTTTATTTCAGTGCTTAGTGGTTGCCGTACTCCCTTAAGATAAATCTCAAAAATTTAGCTTAAATTTCGAAAGATACTTTTGACGCATAGCAACGCTTTAGGTTTATAATTTATACCATTTGAAAATGACAGATAACAAGATTTCTCGTAGAAAAGCCCTGGAGAATACCCTAAAAGGATCAATGGCCGCCCTGGCTGGATTTGGTTTTAGCTCTGATATCCCGCGAGTATTACCAGACAATGTTAAAAAAGTAAAGCCACAACTTCCTATGCGGGTGAGTTTAAACACTTCTACCTTACTTCATTATAATATTCCTGTGGACCAGCAAATTGATATGGTAGCCAATGCCGGTTTTGACGGGGTTGAACTGTGGATGCGAAATATTAAATCTTTCCTGGATAGCGGAGGAAGCACAGAACAACTAAAGGAAAAACTGCAAAGCCATAATTTGCTTTTGGAAAACATTATTGGCTTTTCAAAATGGTGTAGTGATGATGCTGAAGAAAGAAAAGCTGCCCTTGACCTGTTGGCAGAAGAGATGGAAATAACCGCAGGCCTTGGGGGAGCATTTATCGCTGCGCCAGTGCAGGGGATAGCTGCTTTAGACAGGACAAAATACGATGATTACGCAGAGCGGTTTACTGCCATCTTAGAACTTGGGGATCAAACCGGGGTAACACCTGTGTTAGAACTTTGGGGGATGGGCGCCTTAAACAAGGTAGCAGATTGCGCACAGATAGTAATTGCCAGCGGTCATCCCAAGGCTACTATGCTGCTCGACTTTTACCACATTCACCGGGGGGGGAATGATTGGGATACCCTGGATTGCCTTAATGGTAAAAGGCTGCCTGTTATTCATATGAACGATTATCCGGAGCATCCTTCCTGGGATAAACTTACAGATGCAGACAGGGTTTTACCCGGGGAAGGTGTTTGCCCATTTAACGAAATCCTGCCAAAGTTATTCGATGCTGGTTTTAGAGGAGGCCTATCCGTGGAGTTATTTAATAAAGGATATTGGGATACCATGGATGCCGAAACACTTTTGAAAAAGAGCTATACAACTACGCAACAGGTGATCCAAAAGTCTTTAGCTGGCAAGATTTAAGCATTACAGAGGGCGCTTAGTCTTCTGCCCTCTCCAGTAGCAATTTGCAGTTTGCCAGAGATCTGTAATTATGGTACGTAGCTTTCCAGATATGACCTTTTAATCCTTCTTGGGCTTGGGGACGTTTATCTGTACCCCATTCGTACCAACCCCCATTTACATCATCTAATAAATAAGTGTTGGTATACTCCCAAAGTTGATCGAAACGGGCCCTGTATTTTTTTGGATCTTCGGGGTAATACTGGCTAAAAAGCAGTAGGCTGTTCAGGCCTTCGGCCTGTGTCCACCAATTCTTATTATCATTAACAATAGTAATTTCATCTTTCCCTTTAAAGTAATAACCCCCATCATAGAATCCACCCAGTTCATTATCCCAGCCCGTTTCCAGGGCATGATCTACCATTCTTTTCCCTTTTTCAAGTGTGATACTGTGTTGCTCACCCAGCGCATCTGCAGCCTCTAAAAGCAAAAAGGCGGTTTCTACATCATGGCCAAAGGAGACATGATCCAGATAATAATGTTTCTTTATGGTTATATCAGTGCTGTCTTTAAATGATATAGGTTTCCAGTCTTTTGTAAAAAAGAGATGCATATACCCTTTTTCTGTGGTAATAGTATCTCTGATAAGCATCAGCAGTTCTTTCAGACGCTTAGCCAACAATTCATCGGGCCACACCTGGTACAAACTGGTAAAAGCCTCTAACAGGTGAATAGAACTGTTTTGATCCTTATAACCTATTGTGGAATTTGAAGGAAAATCATCTGTACGTTGTACAGGACTCCCATCTAAACTCAGGGATTGAAAATACCCTTTGTTTATTGTATCATGGCTGTGTGTTTCTAACCAATAGAAGGTTTTTTTTGCATAATCAAGGGCTTCCGGATCTTTAGAGGCTTTATAATACGCAGACAAACCATATATGGCAAAAGCATTGCCATATGCCGTTTTTGGCTCTTCTGTTACTGGCAAGGGGAGCCCTTCTCTGCTAACCAGGTTAAAAAAACCGCCATTAATACTATCCCACATCTGATCCCGGAGAAATTTAAATCCATGACGGGCATATTGCATATAATCCGTAGTGCTCCCAAATAATTCAGCGGCTTTTGCGGTGGTCCAGATATGCCTCGCCTGGGAGACAATCATTTTATCTTGCCTTTCTCCAACTGTAAAGTCTTTATTGATATCACTATAAAACCCGCCGTATTCATAGTCGATAACAAGAGGATACCATTTCTGCAGTAAGTTTTGAGTGATGGCAGCATCGAATTGTGAAATCAGTGCAGCGTTAGCCGCTTTTTGCTCGGCAGTCCGGGAACTGCAAGCTATAAGAATTATTGATAGAATGAAAATTGATGTTACATTTCTCATACCTGAATCGCATTTAATCTATGAGGCAACTAATTATCAAAACTCCTAATGCCCTTCTCCAGGCCATAAATTTGAGCAAGTCCCAGAGCCCTTCCAATTAGGGAATACCCTGAATAAAAATCGGTCTGGCGTCTTTTGTCATCTAACAGCACATGACCGTGATCCGGACGCATGGGGATGGCTATTTCTCCAATACCTGATGAATATCTTCTTTTTTGTTCGCTAATAATCGCTTTTAAAATTTCTTCCATTTGGAGCGAACCATCTAAATGTGAAGCTTCATAAAAACTACCATCTTCCTGCCTTTCTACATTTCTCAGGTGAATAAAATGTATTCTGTCTCCAAAATCCTCTATAATTTTTACCAGGTCGTTCCCCGCTGAAGCCCCTAATGAACCCGAACAGAAAGTGAGTCCGTTACTGGGTGACGGACAGGCATCTAAAATAAATTTTAACTCTTCATAATTAGAGGCTATCCGCGGCACGCCGAAAACCTCAAAAGGAGGATCGTCCGGATGAATGGCCATTTTAATGCCGAGTTTTTCCGCTTCAGGAATTATAGACTTTAGAAAATAAGCCAGATTTTCCTGCAGCTGTTCCTTAGAAATTTCCAGTACGGTACGATGATTTCTCTTAAATTCTTCAAGGGAGATCAGTTTTTTTGAACCTGGCATTCCTGCTAAAATAGCATGCTCTAATGCTGTTCTCTCTTCCGGGTTCAGGGTATCAAAATAGTTTTTGGCCTCATTTATTGTCTGCTCGTCATAGCAATCACTGGCGCCTTCCCTCTGCAGGATAAATAGATCAAATGCCGCCGCAGCTATGGGATCAAACCTCAAGGCGGAAGCACTATTGGGTAATTGGTAATCCAGATCTGTTCTGGTCCAGTCTATAAGTTGCATAAAATTATAGCAGACCGTGTAAATGCCATTTTCTGCTAAATTCCGAAGTGTCTGAATGTAATTCTCAATATACTTGTCGCGCTCGGGCAGCCCATATTTTATAGTAGTATGTATGTTGACACTCTCTACCACAGACCATTGCAGTCCTGCGGATTCTATATTTTTTTTTAGTGCAGCGATATCAGAATTGGGCCAAACTTCCCCAATCGGGATATGCTGGCAGGCTGCTACTATTCCTTCAACACCAATTTGTTTAATATCCTCGAGGGTCACACCAAAGTCTGGTCCAAACCACCGGAAAGTTTTTTTTAGATATTCCATAACTATTATACTCCTGAAAATGTACTGAACCCGCCGTCCACATCAAAAATGCCACCGGTGACAAAACTAGAAGAGTCGCTTAAAAGATAATGCACCATCCCGTTAAGTTCTGAGGCATCACCAAAGCGGCCCATGGGCGTATTGTTAATGATTTTCTTGCCCCTGCTGGTATAAGTGTTATCCTCGTTCATAAGCAATGCCCTGTTTTGGTTCCCGATAAAAAAGCCAGGCGCAATGGCATTTACTCTAACCTTATCATTGAACTTTGAAGCGAGTTCGTTGGCCATCCATTTGGTGAAAATATCAACCCCGGCCTTGGCAATAGAATACCCCAGAACTCTAGTGATTGTTCTCTTGGCCGCCATAGACGAAATATTAACTATGGATCCATGTCCCTGTTTGGCCATTAATTCGCCCAGGATAATTGTGGGCATGATGGTTCCATATAAATTGATATCGACCACCTTTCGGGTATCTTCAATCTCTAAATCAAAGATGTCCTGTCCTTCCTTAAGTGTGGCTCCTGGTATATTACCACCTGCTAAATTTACCAGGCCGTCTAATTGCCTTACATCTTCCTGAATCTTATCCCTTGTTTTCTTTAATTGGTGCTCATCTAAAAGGTCTACCAGGTAAGACCTGGACATCCCGGGCTTGATTTTATCTAATTCTACAATTTTCTTTTCCAGTTTTTCGGCAGATCTGCCTAAGAGAATTACGTTTGCCCCATTACTTACGAGATATTCTGAGATTGAACCTCCTAAAGTACCGGTAGCCCCGGAAAGGGCGTAGGTCTTTTTCGCTATTGAAAATGAGTCCTTGGTCATAAATTAGTTCGCTTTAGCCAATTGATATGCTGCTGTGGTAATATAATATTTTGTAATCATATTGGGAACTTCCCAGTCTGGAAGTTCTTGGTTCTCCAGATATTTAAGGTAATTCTCAGTAACCTGGGCAAAATGTGCCTCATGCCCAATTTTAAACTCGTCCGGAATGTTTATTTTCCAAAGACCGTCAGATATTTTCTCCATGGTCGTACCCGGATATAGCTCTGCAACAGCTCCTGCAACAGCCCCTTTTAAACTGGCCTCAAATCCTTTGGTATCTTTTGCTTCCACGTAAAGTGTTGGTAAATAACCTTCATCTTCCCCCTGTTTTATAATCAGGTTACTTTTAGAACCCCGCATAATGCTATAATGCGTATCTGCTGTACCTTCAGGTGCCTGATAGTTCCATATCACTGAGACTTTAGCCAATTTACCCCGAATTTTATAGATCATTTCCCCATTGCAATAAACATGTAATTTATCTTCCTTAATGTCTTTACTGAGATATTCAGGAAATGCATCCAGGCCAGTAACTTTTTGAAATTCCGGGAGTGTCAAAACAGTAGGCCATCTTTTTGCGGAAACCATTTCGATATCATTAGTATCTATTACTTGCCCTGGGAATGCCTCCCATTGCACTAAATCTACTAAATGGGTAGTGACATCAACTATCCCATCTCCCTCTTCATTTACATCAAAGAACCAGGGGGGCCTTATCAGTGGTTTTCCGGAAACATATTTAAAAAAGTGATGTACGCTTTCTTTAACAATTGAGGGTTGCCCGTGATGACCATCCAGAAGTTCGCCAAAAACGTTAGTTTGAGCAGATAATAACTTTTGCAGCGCGGTTGTAGACTCAAATCGCTCTGTCATAATATCGTAGAGGATGAGGTTTTTTTCTTTTGCAATCCGGAAGGCTTCCTTAAGCTTGGCATATCCTTCTTTATTTATTACCAATGGTTTGTCTGCATAGACGTTGATGCCCGCTTTAACAGCTTCCAGGATATAGTCTATTTTTTTAGAATTCTTACCGGCCACTATCATTACATTGCCCGGCTGCTCATTGAGCATGTTTTTTAGATAATCCGTTCCGATACGCCGCTCTACTTTCCAGTTTGTCGGGGAATTTTCCCTGTTATTGTATGCAGCTATTTTATCTAAATAGTCCAGTACTTCAGGGCCTTCAGGGGCATATACATATAGAGTGGAAGCTACATTTTTATACATGGTCTTTTGTACCAGCGCGGCATGGAAATGTCCCGGGTCTAAGGTCATCAGTCTGATATTGGTAGTGCTTGCCTGATGCATTACATTGGGTTTAGGATTGTTTTCAGAACAGCAGAAAAGCAGTCCAACCGTACAAAATAAGATAAAGTACTTCATAAATATGGCAGTAAATTTAGTCATAAGAAGGTAATGGAGGAAATTCAGATCAACTAACCCCATTCTGATAAATTAAAATTTTGAGGTATAGCCGGTTATATCTTCAGGTAGTCCGTACCATATGGTTTTCGCTGTTCGCGGCGAAGCAGTGCATTGGCCTCATCGTCATTGATAAAAACTTCTTTATCAGGATCCCAGTCTAATTTCCTGTCAAAATGCATTGATATATCACTAATGAGACAGATGGCACATGCTTTATGACCTTTTTCTATAGGAGAAATAGGGGCTTTTCTTGTTTTGATACATTCTAGCCAGTTGCCGTGCTGATCATCAATTTTTTCGAGATGTATTTCGTTTTCTCCAATTACAGATTCTAGCAGTTTTGGATCTGAGGCATTCAGGGCTTTACTGCTTTTCTCTTTATCTACCGGGTCTGATGCAGAAGCCTGGTAATCGCCCCTTGAAACAAATATCCAACCGTCCGAACCTTCATAGCGGATTCCATTGGTGTAACCTCCACTGGTATACACCGTAATACCATTTTTGTATTCGTGTTTTACGAAGAAGTCGCCATGTACATTCCACAGTCCCGATTTTGGGAATTCGGCCAAAGATTGTACCGAAACGGGGCCGGTTAACTCTGTGTTCATCCCCCATGCTGCGGAGTCGTAGTGGTGCTGTCCCCAACCAGTGATCATACCCGCTCCGTAATTTCTGATTCGAAGCCATCCGGGTCTGCTATAATCATTTTGAGGGTGTACGCCTATTTCTGTATAAGGAACCAGGGGAGTAGATCCCAGCCACATATCAAAGTTTAGATTGGACGGGACTGGCATTTCAGGGGCAACAGGACCGGCAGGGTCTCCTGGTAAGCCAATTTTTACGGTATGGATTTTTCCAATTCGACCATTTCTAACCAATTCGGCAGCTACCCGGAATTGCGGCATGGCCCTTTGCTGGGTTCCTACCTGCAGTATTACCTTCTTTTTTTGTACTACTTCGCGTAATTGCTGTCCTTCTTTTATGGTCAGGGAGGTAGGTTTTTGAAGATAGATGTCTTTACCTGCCAATGCTGCCTCCATAGCGGGTTGAGAATGCCAGTGATCCGGAGTACTAATGACTACTGCGTCCAAATCTTTGTTGAGTAACATTTCTCTGTAATCTTCATACACTCTTGTATTCATGTAGTTCGCCTTATCCATCTTTTTTTGATAATAGCCATCTACCCAGGTCTTGGCATCGGCGGCCCGCCTGGCATCTACATCACAAACAGCCATAACTCTTGCTTCGTTATATTTCAGGGTATCAGGAACATCATGGACCTGGGCAATTCGGCCACAACCAATCTGACCTATATTGATTTTATTGCTCGGTGCGTCTTTCCCCAGAACATGAGCCGGTACTATGGTTGGGAACCCTACCATTGCGGCAGTTCCTAATGTTGTTCTGTTGATAAATTTTCTTCTTTGCATGATGTGTATATTGTTATTAATTCTCTATTAGGCTGATTGTAGGTGGTTGGGCAAAGGCCTGCCAATAGGCTTCTGCTTCATCGGCATTTAATTCTCCTTCAAAGACGACCATTCTGTATTGCAATTGGTAGTTTTTATCTGGTTCAATTTTCCATTCCTGGTGTCTTATAGGACAGAATTCGAAGAACATATCTCCACGCCCTCCATTGGCATCCACAGGCCATATTCTCATGGGTTCGGGATGCATTCGATTGTTAGGGTGACTCATAAACAGAATTCCATTGGTGCCCCCATAGGAAGCTGCTCCCGAGACTATACACCATCTGGCGTTACTACCATCGGCAGAGAGCCGGTCTTTTCCTTCCGAAGTCAAAACAGTGCAATTGTCTGCTTTCCAACGCTCATTAAATCGCAGACCAATGCCGCCGCCATATCTATAGGCCTCGAAAAGGATCCCCTCTTTTAGTGGAGAACTGAAGTTGGAAATATAGTCCAATACATATCTGTCCGGATTATCCGAATTCCATAGTTTAATTTGCAATTCCTCATTTAATGCAACATTTGGGGATTCTGTTGTTTTATAGTCTATATGCTCCTGAGAAGCAGTTAAGGATGCAAAAACAGCTCCTGCATTCACATTTTTAAACTCTTTAAAAAGTACTGTTCCCATCCCTTCACCAAGGTTCCAGAAATCTACCCGTTGCCCGTTTACCTGGGTGTGTGTCCAGGGGCCCCATAAACCGTAATGATGCCAGTGGTCTGGAGGCTGTATTCGGGTTAAAGTATCTCCCCGGGGGGTAATGAGTGGGTGGATATATCCCGATTTTCCATAAATAGAATCTATACCTTCAGGCGGATAGCTCATTTCATACCGGTATTGGACTACAGCTTGGTTGTTGATAGCTAATTCCATATTGCCCTGGTGCTTTTTTGCCTTTAAAATTGCAGTGTTTTTGGCGGTAAGCGACAACTGTTTTAAGGTGTATTGAAGGTGGTTTTCGGGATGATGTATAAACCACAGATCCTGAGTGAGTTCATCGTATTGGAAATTCACATTTCTTTCCCCATTATACAAACTCATTTCACGGGGATTTAAACCAGGCATATGTATACGAACTGCCTCGGGAGTTGTGAGCCCTTCACTATTTCCGATTTCAAAATGGTAAGACTCTTTTTGATTGCAGGAGATCAGGACCATTATAATACCAAAAAGAAGAAAACGCATCATAAATGAGGGTTAGGGAAGGAAATTTAATTAAAAAAAGCTACTTTTCATGGGCACTTCATATTTTTTATGAAATCAATAAAAAGGAATAAGTGTAAATGCGGGCAAAAGGCCTAAAGAATTAATTATGAGATATACTTTATTTATTAGCCTGTTCCTATTTGTAACCATCGGGATAACAGCTCAGGATTTGGCTCCTTTTGAAGTCACCCAGGAATGGAAGGATAAAATAGCGCAATTGGCGCCTTCAGAACCTGGTATAAAAGGAGTAAAAAAGAAGAAGTTGCTGGTATTTTCGAAGGCAACCGGCTTTTATCATTGGGTGATACCCCATAATGTTGCTATGTTAAAAATTCTGGCACAGAAATCTAATGCCTTTGAAATCCATATCGGGTATGATATAGGCAATTTTGAAAAGAAGCGCCTTAAGGAATTTGATGCCATAATCCTCAATAACCCTAACCCACGGTCACCTGATCGCAATTTGTTCCAGGACCTGTTACAGGATAATACCTCTCTTAATAAGCAGCAGATTGCAATAGCAGCTACAAAGTATGAGAAGAATCTAATGGATTATGTTTCCAAAGGGGGTGGACTTATGATTTTACACGGGGGGATTGTGGTGCAAAATAACTCACTTGCATTTAGCAAGATGACCGGTGGCAGTTTTGATTACCATCCACAACAGCAACAAATGAATTTAAAGGAAGTAGATGCGAGGCATCGGTTAGTGCAGGCATTTGATGGCAAGGGGTTTACTCATATAGACGAGCCCTATATTTTTAAAAATGCGTACTTCGATTATAACTTCAGGCCGCTGTTATATGTAGAAACAGACAAAATTATGGGCTTGAGAAAAGCGCTTGATTATAAGAGAAATTACGTATCCTGGATTAAGAGGTACGGGAAGGGGAGGGTATTTTATACGGCCACCTCCCATAATGCCCAAAGTCTTGAAAATGCTTCTTTATTACAGTTCATTCTTGATGGGATGCAATATGTTGTGGGCGATCTAAAATGCGATGACAGTCCGATGCCGGGTATTGGAGCAAAGAGATAGCGTTGTCTTTATAATTGTATGTTTCCACCTACGGGTAATCCACTGGGGACTTTTTGGGGGATATCCTTATTAAAGTTGTCATCATTCAGGGTGTTGAGAAACGAAATTATCAGAGACATTTCTTTTACACTTAGTTCTAACTCCCGGATTAAAGGATCAAATTGCTCTGACGGTACGTTTGGATTTCTTGATTTATTATTCGCAATATCCTCATAGAATTCCAGCACCCGTTCTAAAGTGTTGAAACTTCCATTGTGCATATAGGGTGCTGTAAACCTTAAATTTCTTAGCGATGGGGTTCTGAAGGCGAAAGTGTCTTGAAATCCCTTATCTATTTCTGGTAATTTGCTGTTTTCGGGGACTCCTATAACATGCATTTTGTAATCGGAGAACATGGGCCCGTTATGGCAGTTTATACAACCTACTTTCTTGAATAATGCCAGACCTTCTTTTTCAGAAATGAGAATAGCATCTGACTCTCCCCGCATATACCGATCAAATCTTGAATTATTGGTTATGATACTCCTTTCGAAAGCCGCTATTGCCTTGCCCATATTTTCGATAGTCACAGGATCTGCGCTTGGAAACGCCGCAGTAAATAATTGTTGATATTCTGAAATCTTCTTTAACCTGTCCATTATAACAGAAAGTATTTCTTCCTCTGCAAAGCCATGGCCGCGCATTTCTTCAAAAGCTTTAATAGGTTCTAAAGCCTGTTTTTCGAGACTTTTAGCTCTATCGTCCCAAAACATAGTGGCCAGTTGAGGATTGTATCTGCCACGTGCGTCCATCCCATTAAATGCGGTATTAATAATTGTTTGGGCATTTCTTTTTACAAAGGGGATATCATTAGGCGTGTTAAATTTTCGTTTGCTTCCAAATCCTTTGGCATTGGGCCCCATGGAGAGATCTAAAAATTCGGCATAGCCATTAGACGGGTGATGGCAACTTGCACAGGCGACATCTTTATTTCCAGAAAGTATGGGATCAAAGAAAAGTAGTCTTCCCAGGGCAATCTTATCAGCTGAGCTGGGGTTATCCTCCGGAGCTTTTATTTGTTTTGGGAGGGCAGCAACTGTTGCAAGTACTTTGGTCTTTTTTAATGCAGGCTTTTTAGCTGGCTTATGATCTGCACAGTGAACTAAAAGGAAAGCCAGGATGAGATAAGCAGCTATATTTCTAGCGGTTTGCCGGTAAGTAAAAAAGTGGGCATTCATTTTTTAAATCATCCATTTTGCATCCGAATTCCTATAAAATCAGACAAGCGGCACAAGCTTAGTTTTCTGGGTTTAAGTTAAGGTTTGTTGATCAGATTATTACTAGTAGCAAGTAAATTAATTAGTATTGAGCTCATCATTTATCAAGGCGTTGATCCTGTCTATTTCTGCTATAGCCTGATGATATACCTTATCCTTTTCATTCATAATATGGACCAGTGAAAGTAACAGGTTCTGGAACTCGTAATGGAAGAGTAATTCTGGCCGTTGTACAGAGGCGTCAGAAAATTTCAGAATAGGAGTAATAGAAGTAATTGTATGGGATATCATGGCATCATAATGGATGTTTTCCATTCGGTTGATATATAAATATTTTTCTTCCAAAGTGCGGATCCTGTCAATTATCTCCTGGTTACGCAGGAGTTTTATTTGCCCGCTATTCACCATGGTTTCATAAATATTTCCCTGGCGGTCAAAATCGGAGTATTGAGTAAGGTTGCGCACAATTGATCCCAGGCTGTCCATATGATCACGATTGTTGGTTTCAATCAATGTATTGGCATAACTAAATTGCGCCTTGAAGTCATTGTTAAATTCTACCATTTCCAGAATTAACTCTTTATCGTCTGTAATTTGCACACGAATATTTTCGTAATACTGTATTTCTGCGTTTCTCTTAATCCTGTCCTCGTTCCAGTTGTCTACCTGAAATGCAAGACTAATCCCAATCATCACCAGCAATATTTCGCCAAGAGCGTAAAGAAGGTATCTTTTTAGATTACCTTCTTTAATCAGGCTTTGCCTTAAGTTCCTAAAGAGCTTCATTTCAGATCCCTGTCAATTATGAGTTATTTATCAAAAACGGGAGATTTCACAAGGGTAACTAAGGTAGTAAATTCCTTTTTCACCTTTGGTTTCATTCCCATTACCAGCCTAAGCAAATTAAATCTCCTGACTACCAGCCAATAGCAAACTATTATTACTATTAGCGATAAGGTAGTAATTAAGAATGCCTGTAATGCATGGGATACTTCCCATTGCAGGACGAAATAACCCACTACTATTAATACGGGTTGGTGCAATAGGTAGAAAGGGTAAATAGCCTTGTTGAGCATTTTTCTGGCAGGAAAATCATCCCCAATTGAAAAAAGAAGACACGAATAATAAGCCCAATGCGCAACCAGGCTATAAAATATTTTCTCCCTTTCCCGCGCTGCTTTTGCTGTTTCATAACTGTCCGTTTTTTAATTATGATACAAATCTATGCACACAGCATATCGTACAAAGAATCTCCCTGTAGGTACGATGTTCGTCCTTATCCGTACGTGTAAATATAATTGATTATCAGCTGGTTACGAATCTATAAACGCAGAAGGTGTCTGAGAGGTAATTTTCTTAAAGGCAGTGATGAAAACCGATTTGGAGTTATAACCAATCCTCAAACATTGACATATAGAAGGATATGATGAATATGCCATAAAAAAGTCTAGAGTATTCTATCCCAATGCTTTTATCAATTAAAACATGTATAAATAAAAAAAGGGACAGACGTGATGAAGGTCTGTCCCATTGACTAATCCAAAAAAAAGTATGTTTATTAAAGGTGTTGTTTCGAAACTGCCCAATGAATTCTCTTACTATCCTTAAGTTTTGAAAGGAAAGCGAACCTTCCAGATGTCCTGGGCGATTGATTGATGATTGTTTCTGTGATCTGTTCGTTCAATGGTTGATGAATTGGTAAACTGATTGATGAATTGGTATCCCCGTGATTAGCGGTTATAGTTTCTGTATTGAGCCCATAATGTTCTTTTTGATCCACTGAAAGTAGAAAAGTACTGGCCTGTTTTAGATTCTGTTGCTGTTCTGTTGATTGTTGCTTTCATAATATTTTATAGTTGTCGTTAATGTTCTTTTTTATTAACGGTTGTAATTTCTGTACTGGGCCCAAAGTGTTCTTTTGGTTCCACTAAAAGAAGAAAAGTAGTGTCCTGTTCTAGATTCTGTTGCTGTTCTGTTGTTGGTTGCTTTCATGATATATTATTTTATAGTTGTTGAAATGTTTTATTCTAATTAACGGGTATAGTTTCTAAATTGTGCCCATTGTGTTCTTTTGGTTCCACTGAAAGTAGAAAAGTATTGTCCTGTTCTAGATTCTGTTGCTGTTCTATTAGATGTTGCTTTCATAATTTCTATATATTTTTTGTTGTTTTTAATTTTGCTTACATCTAATAGACGAGGAGTTAACACTTTTGTTACAGTACTATGTATAAAAAGGTACCATTTTATGGAATATTTAACACATTTTGTTAATGAAAATTTCTTTAAGTAATTGATAAACAGTATTTTAATGTAAATTGTTATTTTTTATTTTTTTTCGAATAAATGACTACTTTTTTCAAATTCTGTCGTTTTAATGACGTTTCAATGTATCTTTTGCACCCAATTTATTCCATGATTTGATACAAAACAGTAGGAAAGGGGTAGGGTTGTTCAACTTTTTGTGCAGCGGAGTTTAGGAAGGTATTATTACCTTATATTTATAAGGTGATGTTGCATCCCAGGTACAAACGGTATATTAAACAGATTCTTCCTATTCCAATTATATGGTTCCTGGCTGCTTTGATATACTCACTGCTGGAATACGGACTGCTTGGTTCGCTGGACTATTATCCCTCTACACAGAATCCTTATAATTTCTCTAACAACCTGAAATTGACACTAATTGCTTGCATCATTTTTGGGTTACTTCAGGGAGCCATTGAGATCTTATGGTTAAGAAAGCGTTTCATAAAAATGAAACTGTGGGTAAAGATTACCTTTAAAACCTTTTTTTACCTCTCTTTCGTTATCATTTTTCTTATCGTAATCAGTACTTTCAATAGTTTTATAAATTTTAGTGGTGGAGATTGGTCAAAGGCCCTGGCCGATTTAAACCGGTTTATTACAAATTTTGCTTTCTGGAGTGTGATTCTTTACATAGGGGCCACCTTATATATGGCACTTTTTATCTCAGAAATTAGCCAGCATCTTGGAGATGGGGTATTGCTGAATTTCCTTCTGGGGAAATACCACAGGCCAAAAGAAGAAACCCGCATTTTTATGTTTCTTGATATGAAGTCATCTACAACCATTGCCGAAAATCTTGGGCATGAGCGGTATTTTGTACTGTTAAGAGCGTATTACGCAGACATGACATCTGCTATTTTGGAAACCCTCGGACAGATCTATCAATATGTGGGTGATGAAATTGTGATTTCCTGGCCCCTTGATGAGGGGGTCTATCAGAACAATTGTATACGTTGTTTTTCAAAAATTCAGGAGGCCATAGCCAAACGAAGCGCTTACTACATGGAGCATTTTGGCCATATACCCCAATTTAAGGCTGGCTATCATATAGGGGAAGTAACTACGGGCGAAATTGGCATTATTAAAAAGGAGATCATCTATACCGGAGATGTACTTAATACCACCGCCCGTATACAATCAGAATGTAATGCCCACAACGCAATGGCGCTGATATCAGGAAAGTTACTCCGCGAATTACAGAAGGAAGATCCAATTTCGTTTGAAAAGATTGGAGAGATGACTCTTAGAGGCAAAACTGAGGCCATTGAACTTTATAGCGTGGTATTCTGAATGTTATTAAGGCCCTGTATCCCGGTTTCGGCCTTTGAACAAATACATGCCCTTAAAATAACACGCTTTCTAATGACATATATCATTTCACCCAAGTGGCTGCTGATCTAGCTTTGTAAGACATAATTGCAATATGCTTACGCGCTACCTGCCCATATTTATCATCCTGTCTGTGCTCGCCGAAATTCTTGGTACAATTGGGGGGTTTGGTTCTTCGGTGTTTTTTGTGCCCATGGCCAGTTACTTCATGGATTTCCAGACGGTGCTGGGCATTACGGCACTATTTCACCTTTCGAGCAATATCACCAAAATAGGATTCTTCAGAAAGGGATTTGACAAGGAATTGGTGCTTTATTTGGGAATTCCCGCCGTCTTCTTTGTGGCTGTAGGAGCTTACCTCAGCAAATTTGTAAATCCCAACATCTTGAATTTTTTATTAGGAGGATTTCTGTTGGTGTTTGGTCTCTTATTTCTGCTGTTAAAGAACATTAGAATTGAAGCAAATAAAAAGAATGCACTTATTGGTGGGGCTTTGTCCGGAGGGATAGCAGGACTTCTGGGAACTGGAGGGGCCATTAGAGGAGCCACTATGACCGCCTTTAATCTGAACAAGGAAAAATTCATTGCAACCTCAGCAATCATCGACCTGGGAATAGACCTGAGTAGAAGTATTATATACACGTATAACGGGTATGTACATCTTCATGACCTTTACCTTATTCCAATTTTAATTGGGGTCAGTATTGTTGGAACTTATTTAGGGAAAAGAGTTATTGATAGAATAACCCAAAGACAATTTAAACGATTTGTACTATTTCTATTGATAGGAATAGGCGCAATGACCCTTATAGTTAACATTAATAATTTATAGATCATGAAAACAAATGATATTGGTTTAGTGCTTTCCGGAGGGGGCTACAGGGGTGCTGCGCATGCAGGGGCCATTAAAGCGCTTGAAGAATTTGATATTTTCCCCAACTGTATTTCCGGTACCAGTGCAGGGGCATTGGCCGGGGCCTTATATGCGGCAAGTTATTCTCCGGAAGAAATACTTGAGGTTTTTAAGAAAATTAAAATATTTGAGGTTACAAGATATGCAAGAAATAAACCAGGTTGGGTGGATACAGATACATTCAGGGAATTTCTGTCCGCGTATTTTCCGGAAGACAGTTTTGCTGCTTTAAATAAAACTTTATATGTTACCAGCACAGATTTATTGAACGGACATGTGGAAGTTTTTCATTCCGGGGCACTGATTGCTCCCTTGCTTGCTTCCGCTTCATTTCCGGGGATCTTCTCTCCGGTTAAAATAGGGGACGGGCTATATGCTGATGGTGGCATCCTGGATAATTTTCCCGTAGACCCGGTCAAAAACGCCGAAGTAATATACGGGGTCTATGCCAACCCGGTGATGAAGATGGAATTGAACGATTTTAAGCATTCTTATGATGTGGTAAACAGGGCCTTTCAACTAAGAATGCATAAATCTTCCCTACTTAAATTTCCTGACTGTGATGTAGTTGTTAATCCTGAGGAATTAGGCAATTACAGGTTGTTTAGTTCAAACCATCTAGACAAATTGTTCGAGATTGGCTACAAGTGTACCCATATGGCATTGATGAAAAAGAAAGCTGAGATCCATTATCTGGAAAAATGATTGTTAACAATTAGACCGCTTATAGTATACATTAAAGTATAGCTTGATATTATGGAATTCATAGATTATTACAATGTACTGGGGTTAGATAAACGCGCTACGGACAAGGATATCAAAAAAGCCTATAGAAAGCTCGCACGCAAATACCATCCGGATCTTAACCCGAACGATGCTGAGGCCGAAAAAAAGTTTAAACAGATTAATGAGGCCAATGAAGTATTAAGTGATCCCGAAAAACGAAAGAAGTACGATAAGTATGGCAAGGATTGGGAACATGCGGCCGAATTTGAAAAAGCCGGAAGAGCGGGTCAGCAAAGGGGGAGATCCAGAACTTATACCTACTCTGGTGGCCCGGAAAGCGAATTTTCAGATTTTTTTGAATCGATGTTTGGGGCATCCGGATTTAGGGGACAGGGGCGGCAGGTTAAATTCCGCGGCCAGGATTTCAATGCGGAATTGCGACTTAACCTATTAGACGTTAAACAAACCCATAAGAGAACCCTGACGGTAAATGGTAAGAACATTAGAATTACCATCCCCGCCGGAATAGAAGATGGGCAAACCATTAAAATAAAGGGCTATGGAGGAACAGGAATAAACGGAGGTCCTAAAGGAGACCTTTTTATTACTTTTTCACTTATCAATAATACCCGGTTTAAGAGAGATGGCGCAAATCTTTATAAAACTGTCGAAATTCCGATAATTAAGGCGGTCCTGGGTGGTGAGATCATAATTAATACCCTGGACAGTAAGGTTAAACTGCAGCTAAAGCCGGGCACCCAGAACGGGGCTCAGGTAAAACTCAAGGGTAAAGGCTTTCCAAAATATAAAAAGGAAGGGGAGTTTGGTGATTTAATAGTTACCTATAAGATTAAAACCCCTACAGAGCTTACTGAAGATCAAATAGAATTGTTTAAAAAATTAGAGGCATCCGGTTTAAAATAAATGATATGGATACAAGAAATTATATCAGAGTCAGGCAATTTTGCAGTAGTCATAATATCGCTGAATCTTTTGTAAGGATATTACAGGAATATGAAGTCATAGAGATGGTGGAGATTAACAGGGAACTGCACCTGCACGAATATGAACTGCCGAAACTCGAAAAAATGCTCAGACTGCATAAGGAACTGGAAATAGATCCACAGGGATTGCAAGCCGTGCATCACCTGCTTCAAAAAGTGGCATTGCTTCAGCAAGAAGTAAGCACTTTACAGAGAAAACTGGATAGATTCGAAAACAGCTAACTAAGGCCCAACCTGTTAAACTATTGGTTTATGGAATTATTCTACCATCTTCCATTAGGATAATCCGGTCTGTTCTTTTCGCAAAATCCTCGTCATGGGTCACCACCAGTAAAGACAACCCTTCTTCCTCCTTTAAGCGTTTAAAAATATTAAAAACATTCTCAGAATTATGGCTGTCAAGATTCCCGGTAGGTTCATCGCCCATAAGAATTGTCGGGCTGTTTATCAGTGCCCTTGCAATGGCTACCCGCTGTTTTTCACCTCCTGAGATTCTGGACGCCCGTTGTTTGGCCAAATTATCAATGTGCAACATCCTTAACTTTTCCATGGCATCATGTTCTATTTCGGCATGGGATTTTTCCGCCAGTTTTTTGGCCGGTAGCATTACATTTTCCAAAACACTGAATTCTGATAGCAAATAGTGAAATTGAAATACAAACCCAATGTTCCTATTCCGGATGCTGGAGAGTTCCTGCTGGGATTTACCCGTTACCAGTTCGTTGTTTATGAACAGCTTGCCGGTATAGTCTGTATCCATGGTAGAGAGGATATAGAGCAGGGTGGATTTACCTGAACCAGATTTACCCATAATAGAAGCAAATTCTCCCTGGCCAACAGAGAATGTAATGTCTTTTAAAACATGAAAATCTTTTGGCTTATGAAAATGCTTGTCTATATGTTCTGTTGCTAAAACCGGCCTCATAGTATAAATTATGTTCCTCTGATGATACGAACAGGATCTATTCTCCTGGCCTTGTTAGATGGCAAATACCCCGCGATGAAGGTAGATAACAGGGCAAAAGTGATTCCAATAATATAATAGCCAACCTTAAAATTAACGGGGTAAGTGGTTATGGTAGGTAAAGCTTCTGTATTAAATGGTGCATTATCTATAAGTACCGAAAGTCCAAAACCGACAACCAGTCCTATAATACCTCCTATTGTTCCTATAATCATGGCCTGGCTCATAAAAATAAGTTGCACATCTCTTCCGGAAAACCCGGTCGCTTTTAAGATGGCGATATCCTTCATTTTTTCATAGATGAGCATGTTCAGAATATTATATATGCCAAAACCAGCTACTATGAGCAAGGTAATTGATACAGCATAGGTAATAAGGTTTCTTATGTTAGAGCCTGTTTCAAATTGTGCATTGGCTTCATTAATATCTGTGGCCTTAATTTGAAATTGCTGCTCCATGTTCTTAGCCATGGTAACTGCCTGAGCAATATCTAATAACTTCACGTTGATATCGGTTACATAATTTTCTGCCTCTCCAAGGATGCGTTGAACGGTTTTAATGTTTGTAAAACTTTGGATATTATCTATTTCCGCGATACCACTTTGGTAAATACCTACAATCTTCAAAGGAAATATTGCCCCGGCTACTGTACTAACCTGTACCCGGTCTCCAACATTCAGCGACATTTTCTTTGCCAAACCAGCCCCCAAAAGAATACCATTCTGATTATTCTTAAGGGCTTCCGGGCTTCCTTCTACAATATTATCCTGGATGTTAGATAACCTTACCTCTTCCATAATATCTACGCCCACCAAATTTCCTCCCAGTTCTATCGATCCTGATAAATAAAAAATCTGTGCTCGTATTTGGGGGGTAGCTCCTTTGACATTCTTATCCTGTTTTAGATAATTTAGAATAGGCAGGGCGTTGTGTATTTTTTTCTGACCCTTTTTAGGTTTTATAGAATGCACCACATTAAGTGCATCTTCAAATTCGGTCGCATACTTAATGGGTTGTTTTTTCGAAGGCTCAATCTCGTTATAAATATGTATATGTGGTGTTTGGTTAAGAATTAAATCGTCTAGCATGCCATTGAGCCCGGTCATAAAACTTACCAGTGTAATATAAGCGCCAATCCCGAAAGTTACACCCAATGTTGCTGTAGCCGTAGATTTCATCTTGGTCAATAGATGAGTTTTTGCAATATTCAGTATCACTTTCCAGTTGGTCATTCCTCGGGTTTTAATACATATGTATTTTCATCTATTCCACTAAGCACTTCAACTTCTTCTAAATTCTGTAACCCCAATACTATTTCTACAATACCATCTTCCGTCTCAACCTTATTGCCGTCTATTAAATATTCCTTTGGAATGGTTAGGGCACCCTGCCTGTTGGCAATAATAATATTACCTTCTCCTGAAAGTCCTGGATATAATGTTTCCGGTGGGGCAATGAACAAGGCCTCTACTTTAAAAGTTTGCGAACGTTCGTCTTTCTTAGGGTAAATTTTACTCACTTTGGCCTCAAAAACTTCATTGGGATAGGCGTCTAACGCAATAATTGCTTTTTGTCCTAATGATAGTTTCACTATATCAACTTCATCTACCAACAGCTCGGATATAAAAACGTCTTTACTTCCCAGTGCTGCTAGTGGTTCCATGGTATTTACAATCTCCCCGGGATTCTTAAAGAGCGCATAAACCCTGCCATTAATTTTGCTGCTAACGGTAAAATCCCGGTTAGATTCCTGCGCATTTTTATAATTGTTAGAAGCCTGTTCCATCTGAGTTCTTAACTCAAGACTAGACCTTTCATATTGATTAATCAATGAATTCAGGTTTTTATGAGATAGTTCATAGGCCAGTTTCCTGTTGTCGTATTCTACTTTTGATCCTATTTTTTGATCCCAGAGGTTTTTCTGCCTGAAATAATTCACAGAGTCGTTTTGAAGCGAAAGTTTAGCAGCGTCTATCTGATCTTGAATATTCTTAAGTACCGCTGAACTACCTTCATAATTTTCTTCAGCAAGTTGAAGGGCCAGACGGGCATTTTCCGTATTTAGCTTTGGCCTTGTATTAATAATTTGAAGCAGTGCAGTTCCTTTATCGACCAAATCTCCTTCCTCCACCAAATTATTATCCAATATTCCGGCTACGGCTGCATAGGCCTGGTACAGACTATCTGGTTGAATAGTAACTGAGGTATAAACAGATTCGGTGATGGCTTTCTTTTTGGGGAGTATTTTTTGCTGTTTTTCTCCGCAATTCCAAAGAAAAAAAAGAACAGTGGTGCAGAGCAATACAGGCCACGACCACAGCTTCCGGTTGTGCATCATATTATTTAATTTGATCACAAGATATTCAGGATTGAGACATTCAAAAATGATATTTCTCATGTCGTAATCCTAATTGCTGTGATAGTTGTAACTCTATACAAGATAAGGAAAATTAGAAGAGGTATTTTGATATACATCCTGGAAATTTGTCGGGTGCTATAGAAGATATTCTCCCTGTAGATAAACATGGCTTTAGATATATTGTTATGATCAGAGTCAATTCTCAGTGTTGACCAATTAAATATTTCACCCCTGCTATTCCCATAATAAACAGACACACTACCATTGAGATAAGTGCTAAATTGTTCTGGAAAAGTGAACAAAAATGACTTTTGTCATTTTATACAGTGGAAAGCAAGTTTATTTTTGTCGATGTATTACAATAAGCTACGTTCATTGAAAGAAAACTTACTAAACGCTTAGATAAAGCCGCTGTGCATTCAGAGGCTAATGAGGTTTCTCCATGAATTGAGCAGAATTTTAGGGTAGTGATCAGTTTTGGTTGCAATAGCATTTGAGTAGCTACTTTAAAAACATGTTTTTATTTATGGACAATCCTCAAAGGACTGGGATGCTTAGCATCCCGGTCTTTTATTTACGAGATTTAGGCGAATAGTTTGCCCAATTCGGGGCATATATTTAAAAAAAAGGAGGTTCAGTTTTAATTCGGTTTGTCTGTAGATGGTTTTGGCGATAGATTGATCTAAAGAATAAATTAATGAAAGAATTGGATCCCCGGAAAAGAAACAGGTGCACATTTGGTGCACCTGTTTCTGTTTTTAGGGCTTTTATCTTAAATAAGAATGAGCTTTAATTAAATAGCAGCTGTAAATTACCAAGGAGGGTAAGCTCCGATTTATTTTTCCCGGCATAAGCACTGGCAATGGCGTTTGCGGTTTTTAGGATAAGCTCTTTTACCTCCACATTGAATATTTTGGTGTTTTCTTTGTAAAATTCCCTGAATTCGTCGTAGCACAATTTACTTTCTTGCTCATTCTCCAGGAGCCAATCAAAAACAATCTCGATTTGAAATGCTGCATCAGAACCATATTCGTCCAGAATATCATCATGAGGTAACCAGGTATTTCTAACGATTTGTTTTAAGCGGTCTATTTCCTCACTGCGGACACTCCCGTCTACCATCGCAACAGCGAAAAAAAGTTTTCCTATTTTTTGATAAAAAGTATTTGCTACTTTGTTAGAATAAGATTGTTCCATAATGCTTATTTTTAAGTTAATAAATATATTAAGTTGTATTGGTAACCACCATGATAAAAATCAGATATTCATTTAATTCCTTAACATGAAGGTCTTCGAAGAAAACAATAACATTTTTAAATTGCTTTCGGAGGCAGTAGGTGAGGGGATAATTGTGGTCAATGAGAAACAAACTATTGTGGCATCCAATGGGGCCGCAAATAGTATGTTTGGCTATGATATCAATGCACTAATGGGCGAAACACTAAATGTCCTTATTCCTTCAAAATACCACGGCAGTCACCAAACCCATTTTAAAGATTTTGTAGTCAGTAATGAAAGACGGCCCATGGGTAAGGATCTTGATCTTTACGGACAGCGGAAAGACGGGAGTCAATTTCCCATTGAAGTAGGACTGAATACTTTTCAGATTTATGATAACTCCTATGTAATGGCCCTTATCCGCGATAATACAGAAAGAGAAAAATCCAAAGAAGAGTTAAATCACTGGTTCAATATTTTTGATGAATCCTTAAATGAGATCTATGTCTTTAATGCTGATACCCTCCTCTTTTTAAACGTCAATCACGGAGCCAGGGACAACATAGGCTACACTATGAAAGAACTCCGTAGGATGACGCCTATAGATTTACTGCCCGACATGAATAATGCGGGTTATAAAGAACTGATGGAGCCCTTGCTGAATGAGGATGAAAGAAAGCTGGTGTTCGAAACCTTGCACATGCGAAAGGACAATTCTGTTTATCCTGTAGAAGTGCATTTACAAATTTCCCATATCGGGGAGCAGAACGTGGGTGTTGCCATAATATTAGATATTACTGAAAGAAGCTTGTACACTGAGAATTTGGAAAGGATTGTTGCCGAGCGTACAGAACAATTAGAAAAGGCCTTGATGAAAGAGAAAGAACTGGGTGAACTCAAAACCAAATTCCTTTCATTGGTCTCTCATGAATTTAAAACCCCCTTAAGCAGCATTCTTACGTCTACGACGCTTTTGGGAAAGTATACCGAAAGTGAACAGCAAGATAAAAGAGATAAACACATAAAAACCATTAAAGGAAAGGTAAAATACCTGAATAATATTATAAATGACTTTCTTTCTGTTGAGCGTTTAGAAACGGGTAAAGTTAATTATAGCATAACCACCTTCCCACTAAGCAAAGTTATCAACGAAGTAGTCTATGATTCTAATATGCTGCTCAAGGATGGCCAGGAAATTGTCTATCCCAAAAATATTGATGATATTCTTCTGGAATTTGATGAGAAAATTTTGGTACTTATACTATCTAATTTAATTCATAATGCCATAAAATACTCCCCGGAGCATACCAAAATAGACATCCGGGTAACCAGAAAGAAAGACAATTTGACAATTGCCATAATAGACAAAGGCATGGGGATACCGGAGACAGATAAAAAATTTATTTTCGATCGATATTTCCGGGCAGGTAATGCCCTGCTTACACAGGGAACAGGGATTGGATTAAGTATTGTCCGGAGGCACTTAACCAATCTCGGAGGTAGTATTACCTTCAAAAGCAAAGAGAATAAAGGAACTACTTTTACAGCCCAAATTCCAATTAAAACCCCAAAATCTAGTTTATGAAAAAGGTATTACTTATAGAGGACGATGTATCGCTGCGCGAAAATACCGCTGAGCTTCTGGAACTTTCCGGTTATGAAGTATTGATGGCTTCAAACGGCAAGGTAGGAGTAACCCATGCCAAAACCGAAATGCCAGATGTTATTGTATGTGATATAATGATGCCCGAAATGGATGGATATGCCGTGCTAAAAGAATTGTCTGTCGATGATAAAACCAAATTTATTCCTTTTATTTTCCTGTCAGCCAAAACGGAACGGGCAGATGTCCGTATGGGTATGGACCTGGGAGCCGATGATTATTTAACAAAGCCCTTTGAGGAGGAAGAATTGCTAAGTGCTATTCAAAGCAGATTAGCAAGAACAGAACTCCTTTCAAGAATGGCGGCTTCTACTTCAAAAGACATCCCTGAGGTTGAGGATCAGATGAGCACCTTAAATGAATTAAAAAATTTTTTCGATGACTATGGAGCTATTGAAAATTTTAGCAAGGGCGTGGAGATTTTTAGGGAAGGTGACCGCTCTAATACCATATACCTGATATTAAAAGGAGTTGTTAAGTGCAATAAAATGGATGAGGATGGGAAGGAGTTGATAACCTCCCTGAACAAGGCAGACGAATTTCTTGGATTTACTTCTTTTGCCGACAATACCTTACACCGGGAAACTGCTACAGCCGTGGAAGATACCGAAGTTGCCGGAATTTCAAAATCCCAATTAAAAGACATACTTCAGAACAATCAGAATGTCTCTATTGAACTAATGGAGCTGCTTACCGATAACATTACAGACATTAAAGAGCAATTGCTCCAAATGGCGTATAGCTCGGTTCGTAAGAAAACTGCTCAGACGCTGCTGCAATTTTCAGAGATATTAAATAAAGATCCCAAAGGGCCAATTCGTATTTCCAGAAGCGACCTGGCAAATGTTGCGGGGATAGCTACAGAAAGTCTTATACGGACATTATCAGGTTTTAAAAGGGAAGGATTAATTGATATTGAAGGAAGGAATATCCGAATTACAGACCTGGATGCCCTGGAACATGTTGTTTAATAAATGTAAAAAATAGAATATATGCTGCTTTATAATGACAAATATCATGGTATAGCGGCTTGCCTGAATATAAATTTGTGCTGATAGTGTTTTAAACGATGAAGAATATACTTTTCCCTACAGATTTTTCAGAGAATGCCTGGAATGCACTTAAATATGCCCAGCGTCTCTTTAGCAAAACCAAGTGCAATTTCTATATTCTTCATGTCAGTGATTATATAGATTATCCTACGGTATCTATTTCATTAGAGGGAAATAAGGATGTTGAAACACAAGAACTGATGGTTCCTTCAAAAAAGCAATTAAACGCTTTATTGCACAAGGTTGAGTCCTCTAACGCTATTAAAAAACACAAATATTTTGGTATTCATGAGCATGGGTTTTTTCTGGAATCTATCAAGAAACATCTGGAAGAAAAAAAGATAGACCTGATTGTAATGGGCACCAAGGGGGTAACTGGTTTACGACAGCGAATAATAGGAAGTAATACTGGCGATGTAATAACAAAAGTGAAATGCAATGCCCTTATTATTCCTCTTGGAATTCAGTATGCTGAACCAAAGGAAGTTGCTTTTCCTACAGATTATAACATTTTCTACTCACACAATATTCTGGAAGCACTATCGGATATGCTGCATCTTGGTGAAGGTAAAATCAGGGTAATGAATGTTTCTAGAATTGGCCGGGAACTTTCTAATGTGCAGGAAAAGAATAAGGAATATCTCCTGGATTACCTCAATGAATCCTTTCCTGGAAGAAATAGTTTTCACACCATAACAAACAGAAATGTCAATGCTGCTATTCAATGTTTCATAGAAAGCAGGGATATTGACATGATCATCATGGTTGCTAAAAATCTGAATTTTATTCAACAGGTTTTATTTGATTCTTTAGTAGAGAAAATTAGTTTCCACAGTTCTGTACCCTTTTTCGTAATTCACGAATAAGAATTCTTATCTCAACTTAAACATCCGACTGATTATTATCATAGTTTAGGCAAGCAGACTCCATTAAATTTGGACAAAACAGCTAGGATGAGAACAATATTGATTCCGACCGATTTTTCTGAAAACGCCAGGCACGCCATTAAGTATGCCCTGGATTTGTACAAATGCGAAAAAAGCAGGTTCTATTTTCTTCACGCTTATGCCGATGAGGTATACGGGCCGTTTACCTCAGACGAAAATAAGGATCTGGAAGATGAAGTGAAAAAGGTAAAACATGTGACCGAAGAAAAACTTACAAAATTAATAGATGAGGTAAGTAGTGTTCCTCCTAACCCGAGGCATACTTATACCATAGTAAGCGCTTTTGAGTCTTTGGTAGACGCAGTTAATGACACCGTTAACGAGCTCAATATAGATTTGGTTATAATGGGGACCAAGGGTAAAACTGATGACAAGAATGTTACTTTTGGAAGCCATACCGTCCAAGTTTTTAAATATGTTCAATGCCCTGTACTGGCCATACCGTTTGAAGCGGAATTTAAACACCCCAGAAAGATTCTTTTCCCTACGGATTATATGCTTCCCTATAAAAGAAGGGAACTTAAACTCTTGAACGAATTGTGCAGGGATTTCAAATCTGAAGTCCATTGTCTGTACATATCAGATTATAAAAATCTTAGCCATAGGCAGTTAGATAATAAAAGTTTTTTAACAGAAAGCCTGCCTGATGCTTATCTCTATTTTGAGCGCACGGCAGTGGAAAACAAGTCGAATTCCATTAGAGAATATATTAAAGATAATGACACGGACTTCCTGGTTATGGTTAACTCAAGACATTCATATCTGGAAGATTTACTGTATAGGTCTACAGTGGATGAAATTGGGCTTAGCACCAAAATACCTTTTCTAGTCATGCAGAATTTGCCCAGATAAACATAAAGTAAAGTATGAAACAAATATTGTTACTCACAGACTTTTCGGACAATGCCTGGAACGCCATTTATACTGCCAGGAAATTATACGGTGGGCAGCCATGTCATTTTATCATATTAAATTGCTATGTTCCCAAACTGGAAAACGTTTCAGGGTTTAAGAGCTCAGCACGCTCTGGCGTGGTTGTTTCCGGATTAAAGAAAACTTCTGAAGAAGGATTAAAAGAAGTGGAATCCGAATTGAAAAGACAAGCATCAGATAAACAGCATACCTACACCACAATCTCCTCAAATGAAGATTTAATATCCCAAATAGTAAAACTCATCCCGGAATATGATCTGGACCTAATTGTGATGGGCGCCAAAGGGGCCTCGGCTTCCTCGCATATTTTTATGGGTAGTAATACTGTAGCAGTCATTAGGAAAGTTAGAAACTGTGCTGTGCTAAGTGTCCCTGAAAACTTTAATTTTCAATCATTAAAACAAGTTGTTTTCCCAACAGATTACACGCACTTCTGTGCCAAAGGAAAATTGAGAGTATTATTAGAGATGCTACGGCATTGGGATTCGGCGATACAGGTTGTTCATTTTGGCAGGGAATTTATTTTATCTGATGCTCAAAAAGCAAATAAAAAGGTTCTTGAAGAGCGTCTGGAGCATTATAACTGCAATCATGATCGGGCTGAAATGGCAGCGACCTTGTCTGAAACCATTACTAAATACGCGGAAGAAAAAATGGCCGATATGATTTGTCTGGTACATTACAAGCATACTTTCTTAGAGCAGCTTACCCAGGAACCGGCCATAAAGAAGGTGGTATTTAACACCAGCATCCCTCTTTTAGTCTTACCAGATTAAGGTAAATTATTAATAGCAGGAGCTATCTTTAAGAGGAAGTGTACAGCCTTTTTGCAGAGGTAGCACATTTATCCCATTAAGCTGGCAATCCCGGATTGCGGTTTTGCCTCATTTTGTACCTGCATATATTTTATGGGAAAACCGATACTCTTCAGTTCTTTTTTCACTTTCTCCAATGCAGCCTGGCTTGAATGTAATAAAGTTATAGTGCTGTGTTCTATATCTACATCCAGGATAACGATATCTAAAATTCTATTCAGATTCCTGACAATGGTATTTTTGGCTTCACTGCTTGTGAAGTTTTTTAAGGTAGCAAAAGTTCTCACGGTATAAATTTTCTATAAATTTAATAGCTGCTGTTTCCGATTCAAATGACATATATCAGTTTGAGTATGAAAAATCTTTCACAGTTTTGTATTGCATCATCCAAATTCTTATTTCATGGATAAAACAACGACTAAAACAGTATTGGCGATTGATATCGGAGGTACCTTCACCAAGCTCGGTTTGGTGAACAGGGAAGGTCAGATCTTAAATAGCAAAGTGTTTAATACCAAAGCAAAAAAACCTTTCTCTCAATTCAAAGAAAAATTAGGTAAGGAAATACAACTTTTGATCTCAACATTGTATTCACCCGAAGATCTAATGGCTATTGGTATTGGTGCTCCCAATGCCGATTATAAAACTGGTGAAATGAAGTATCCTCCCAATTTTAGTTGGGGAACAACGGTCCCTGTCCGGTCTGCCGTAGTATCTGTAATTGATCGTCCTGTTTTTATGACCAACGATGCCAATGCAGCTGCTTTGGGTGAGTTGTATTTTGGTGCTGCAAAAGGATTGGATCACTTTGTTGTACTTACCTTGGGGACAGGACTTGGGAGTGGTATCATAGTAAGTGGGAAATTGCTTTATGGCCATAACGGAATGGCAGGAGAACTGGGTCATGTAAATGTTGTTCCCGGGGGAAGACAATGCAATTGTGGTCTAAAAGGATGTTTGGAAACCTATGCTTCGGTAACAGGAATAAAGCGCACCGTTTTTGATTTGCTAGCCGAAAGTAATGCCGAGTCTGTGTTGAGGAACTACAGCTTTAAAAAATTAACGGGGATAGCCATCTCGGAAGCAGCACATCAAAATGATGTAGTGGCACTGGAGGCCTTTGATAGAACCGCCAGGGTGCTTGGCAATAAAATGGCAGATACCGTTGCGCATCTGGAACCGGAAGCATTTATACTTAGTGGCGGATTGAGCCAGGCTGGTGACATATTCCTGAAACCACTGCAAAAGTATATGGAAGATGCCCTATTTAGTGCGTATAAGGGCAATGTAAAAATAATATTATCTGCATCAGCAAGTCATGAAGCAGTTTTAGGCCCAGCAGCCCTGGCCTGGCAAGGCCTTGAAGGTCCTTGATCAGTTTGGCGACAACAAATGACCAGAAAACATTGAGCTATTCAGGTCCTCACCTTCATTTAAAGGGGGTTCTGCAATACTCAATATTTTGGCTCTTAAGAGCAGATAGTCAGATATAAATTGCTTTATTTTTATACTGAAGTTCAAATGGGCCGCTAACAGGGCCCTTACCATCACCGTAGATTCTTGCTTAGAGGCGTATTCAATTCTGGAAAGATGAACCATAAGTTGTTGCAGTAAGCTGCTATGAATTATTTCCATGTCCTTAAATTGGCCTATACAAACCTGTAAGTGGTTTATTTTTTCAATACGCGTCAGGTTTCGAAAATAGTTGTCTATAACCTGCCTTAAAAAAGTAATGTCACCCTTAAAGAAGGCAATTTCATTGAAGAATTGATCAGTGTCTTCGTAGAGCTGATCTATTAACTCTTCATTAGAATCCAGAAGCTTCATAGCGATGGTTTTATGGTACAAAATTAGGCGGTGAATTTCAGTAGTTAAATGACATTCATCATATGTAAACAACATTTGCGGTTTTGTTCTGCTTTAAATGTATGATGAAAGGAAAATTTTTAGTGGTGAGATTTAATTGCCTTAATGATATCTGGTTTTTGAAGTAAACCAGATTGGCGCCAAAGTTGCTTTCCGTCCTTAAAAAGCATCATAGTAGGCACACCTTTTACCAAATATCGTCTTGCTAGTTTCTCGTTCTTATCAACATCTATTTTAACTATACGGACCTTTTCTCCCATTTCGTCCTTTACCTCTTTAAGGATAGGAGCAAGCATTTTACAGGGAGCACACCAGTCTGCATAAAAATCTACAAGAACAGGAATTTCTGAGTTGATAACTCGCTTAAAGTTGGCTTTCATATCAGACTAAATTATGTCTGCAAATTACGAAACTGTCCTTTTTCCTAAACTGATTAAAGTCATGGTTTTTCTCGGCTTCCGCCCCTAGATTTGAACTATTAATCAATTAGATAAAATATCATGTTACGAATTTTGCTTCCTACAGATTTTTCAGATAATTCACTTAATGCAATAAGGTATGCACTAACGTTGTTCAAAACCTCGGAGTGTACATTTTACCTTTTACATACCTATACCCCTGCCATATACAGGGCAGAATACGTTTTGCATAGTCCGGCGCAATACGGACTGGGAGATATGTACCAATCCGCTTCGGAAACCCAGCTCGAAAATTTCCTGGAAACCATTAAAAAAGAGTTTGATAATCCCAAGCATACATTCAGTACCCATACTGCTTTTAATACCCTGGTAGAAGAAGTAAATGAATTTGTAGATCACCATGGCATAGATATTATTGTAATGGGGACCCAGGGTGCTACGGGAGCCAAAGAGATATTTATCGGCACACATACCGTACATGTCATAAAACGAGCAAAAGTTCCTGTTTTGGCAATACCACCAGAATTTGCCTATGAGCAACCCAAGGAGATACTTTTCCCAACAGATTATGAAGTAGATTATAAAAAAGAGCCGCTCAGAATGCTGCTCCATATTGCTCAGGAACACATGTCTAGCATTGAAGTATTACACGCGTCTTACGGATATGAGCTCTCTGATCCTCAGAAAAAAAATAAGGCCAAATTAGATGGAATATTAAGCCAAACTGCTCACCTTTTCCATGATTGGTCCAATCAGGAGGTAATTGAAGCGATTAATAAATTTCAATTAAAACACAAGTCGCACATGCTGGTCATGATACAGAACAAGCACACCTTTGTGGAACGTCTGTTTATTGAACCTGTCATTAAAAAAATCAGCTTCCATATTACTATACCTTTTATGGTTATTCCACATTTTAAGTAATTCGGCCAATGAATATACTTGTTCTTACAGATTTCTCTAATGATGCCTATAATGCGTTATTTTACGCTACTCAGTTGTACAGGGAAAAGGAATGTAGTTTCCATATCATGCATGTCTATGATCGCCATTCTCATTTAAAGAAGGAGTATGCCGTTTACCAGGGAGATAAAAGTCTCAGGCAGTTTTTATCAGACAGAACAGATGAATGTCTGAAACAGACTATGCACAGAATCATTTCGGATACAGAAAATAATCCCTTACACAAATTCACTACCCTTAAAATTTATGATGCATTTACCAAAGGGGTGAGAACATATTCAAAAAATAATCCGGTAGACCTTTTGGTCATGGGAAATAAGGGCAGAACAGGAGCCAAAGAAATTTTCTTTGGAGGTAATACCATTCAAATAGTTAAAAGCAAGATCTCCTGCCCGATGTTATGTGTACCTAAGGAAATAGATTTCACCCCTATTTCCCATTTGCTTTATATCACAGACTATAAACATACATTGGCCAGTGAAGCGGTATGGCTAATTAAATCTTTGGCAGAATCAAATAAAGCGACTTTACATTTACTTCATGTAGGTGAAGAGGATAAGGAGACAGCGGCACAAAAAGAGAATCGGGCCTCCCTGACCAGTTTTTTTAGTGGCATTAACCTTGAGTTTCATGACATAGCACGTTCAAAATCAAAAGCAAAAACTATCGCCAATTATGTGGAGGCACATCAAATAGATCTTTTGGCAATGTCCTATTACCCGCATTACTTGCTGACAAAACTTTTCCGCGAACCGGTAGTTATGGATTTAAGTATATATCTCGAGAAACCACTCTTAATATTACCGGGTCTGGAATGATAATTATCATTTCACAACGCTTTGTTCTGTGATATTTTTATATACACATCTTTAATGCCCTGATATGGAAAATAGAGTATTACTTCCGACAGATTATTCCAAAGGATCAGTAAATGCAATCAAGTATGCAATAAACCTTTACAAAGATGTTCGGAGCAAATTTTACCTGCTAAATGCTTTTCATGCCTCCGGATATTCTTTAGACAGCCTGATGGTAGCAGAAGCCGGAGAACGCCGTTATGAAGCGGCTAAACTCAAATCCAGGGAAGGGATGGCCAACGTAATGGCAGCTATAGAAGGCCTTCCAAAGAATCCAAAGCATTCTTTCGAAACCATTTGTTCCTTTAATAATCTTTTACTGTCAATTGAAGAGGTACTGAAAGCAAAAGACATTGATATTATTGTAATGGGTACCAAAGGAATAACAGACGATTCTAATTCGGTGTTTGGAACAAATGCAGTTGGTGTGATGGAAAAAATAACCCAATGCCCGGTAATTGCAATTCCTGGTGAAATGAGTTTTAAAACTCCTTCAGAAATTATATTCCCTACAGATTATAAGACAGCATTCAGAAGGAAGGAACTGAACTATATGATAGATATTGCCAAACTCCACGGATCGGCTATTCGTGTATTGCATATAGAAAAGGAATCAAAATTAAATCGGGGACAGCAGAACAATAAGGCGCTATTGGAAGAAATGTTAGAAGGTATCCAATTTAGTTTTCATACCCTTAAGAATGTCAATGTCAGTCATGGAGTTCAGGTTTTTATCGAAAGCAGGGGTAGCGATATGGTGGCATTCCAGAATAGAAAACACAGATTTTTTAATAGTATATTATCTAATCCCCTGGTTAAGGAATTAGGCTACTACAGTAACATACCCATTCTAGTACTAAAAGATCAATCTTAAAATAAAAAAAATGAAAAAAATAGGAATTTGGTTAGACAAGAAAACAGCATACATAGTTACCATAATAGGGGAGGAAGCCACTATGGAAACTTTAGACTCAGAGCTGGAGTTCTTTAATGTAAGAGGAGGATCCAGATCTAAAACCAGATGGGGCCCGCAACAGGTAGTGCAAGACAGCAGGTATCTGGAAAGAGAAAAGCATCAATTGAAGAAATATTTTACGGAGATCGTTGAAAAGATCAGAGATGCCCATGCGGTGGTCATTTTTGGCCCTGGTCAGACAGGACAACAACTGGAAAAGGAAATTGCAGAGCACCATCATGAATTTGCGCCCAGAATTGTCAAAGTGGAGAAGGCCAATAGTATGTCTGATAATCAGATAGTTGCCTGGGTACGTGAATTCTTCAGCTGATAGGGACTATTTAGCTATTGTTTAAAAGTACGGTTACATCTATGACCAAAGAATTTGAAATTATTAAATCTACGGGTATCAGAGCGCCTTTTTCCTTAGAAAAACTACAGGAATCTCTGAGGAGAAGTGGTGCTGATAAGCGCTTAATAGATCATATTGTTAAACAGGTTTCCGATGAATTATACGATGGGATTACCACCAGGGAAATTTACAACAGAGCTTTTGCCTTATTAAAGAAAGATACTTCTGTTTATGCATCTAAGTACAAATTAAAAAAAGCCATCTATGAATTAGGGCCAACGGGCTTCCCTTTCGAAAAATTTATAGCGGCAATTCTGATTTATTCGGGACATAGTGCTTCCACTAATGTTGTGGTAGAGGGCAGCTGTGTGGATCATGAAATAGATGTGATCGCTAACAAAGGTGCACGAAAATTACTCATCGAATGTAAATTTCATAGCGATAAGGGGAAGAAATGTAATGTTAAAGTGCCACTATATATAAACTCGCGCCTTAGGGATATTGCCGGGCACCCGAAACACAAAAATTTTGATATTGGAAATGGGTGGGTGGTAACTAATACAAGATTTACACGGGATGCCATTAAATATGGGAAATGTGCTGGCCTTTACCTCTTAAGCTGGGATTTCCCTGAAAAGCATAGTTTAAGGGAAAGGATAGATCGGTTGGGCCTTTATCCAATCACCGTTTCAACAATTTTAAGCAATCGAGAAAAGCAATTCCTTCTTAGCAGAAATATTGTTTTGTGCCGGCAATTACTCAAAGACTCCTTCTTTCTGGATCATCTGGGGGTGTCTGAAGCAAGGAAAAAAAGGATACTAAAGGAAGTAGAGACCCTTTGTGCAACATAGAAACATTAGTACGCTATACTACCAGCGATGATATATATCATTTTATATGGAATCTGTCGATAGTACCTTTATAAGTGATCCGCCCGCCAGGGCTTACAGACATTGCCGTAACTATTGCTTTAATTCTAAGAGTTGAATCATGAAAAATACAGAGACCCAAAATTTTAAGGCCAAAAAAGTTGAAGAGTTGCATTCTCAGTCCAATCAATGGAAGTCCAATCTTTGTTTTTTGCGGGATGAGCTTACTTTTATAAATCAACTTTTACATTCCTATGTGTTTGAGCCAAATACTCCTAACCTTTTTGAACGGTTGCAAAATTATCAGGATCAACTTAAAAAGGTGAGCACTGAAGAAGTTGGTTTGCAACAACGTATTGAAAAACACGAAACCGACCTGGGAGGGATGCTAGAGACTTCGGACGATATTAACGATAAAGAATATTACAATAAGCACGAGGCACTCAACACACTAGTTACAGATTGTTTACTCAACTTTCGCGACTTAAAATCCGAAATCTTCAACTATGCCGGGGGAATATTAAAGCAAAGGAAACCTGGAACTTAATCTGGTAAGTACAGTAGCAAAACTGATTTATGTCATTGTGAAAGAGCATCTAAGCCCCTAATTTTAATATCGAGAAATAATATGAACTTAAAACATTTTAACTATGTCACTAATTAAATTTAATAGGAATAAATTTCCTTGGAATGAGAATATGGTCGACTTTTTTAATAGGGACGTATTCATCAATGATGATTTTTTTAATCTTGAAAAGTCATTGCCTGCCATGAACGTTAAAGAGCATAAAGATGATTTTGAAATTGAATTATCTGTGCCAGGTTTCGACAAAGATGATTTTGAAATTACTCTGGACAATGACGTTCTTGAGGTATCGGCAAAGAAAAGTAAGGAAGAAGTAAAAGAAGAAGAAGATTTTACGCGAAAAGAATTTAATTACAATTCATTTAAAAGGGCAGTACAAATCCCTGCAACAGTGGATAGTGATAAAAAGGTTAAAGCTACTTATAAGAATGGGATACTTACGTTGAACCTTCTTAAAAAGGAAGAATCCGTGGAAAAACCAAAGCGGCATATTGAGGTTGCATAACTTTGGTAAACGGCAAATGGGACTACCTCATTTGCCGTTTTTTTAAGGTAACATTTAAATTAATTCTGATGGAAAAGTATAAATATATAGAATGGTTCGATGCAGCTGAAATGCACGAACATTCTAAGGATTGGTTCTCAGAGTTGACTTTTATAAAGGACGAGCAACTCTTCCTTAATAACCTAATCCAGTCTTTCGCAGTTAAAGCAATTGATAAGGAGGCCTTTGGCCAGGTAAGAGATTTTAAATTGGCACTTTCAGAAAACAACAGAAGTCTGTTGGCGCTATTTAAAATGGTTCAGAAACATATGAACCAGTTAGAGATCATGATAGACGATGTAGACCAGTTAGAGATGGAGAAAGCCTATAGAATTACTCATAAGGAGCTATTTGCCAAGGTGAACGATTACTTGTTAGAATACAGGACAATAAAGGAGAAAGGATTTGAAAGGCTAAGTGCAATACTCAAAGCAAACAAAAAGTTATCACTTGGTAATCCGGACTATAAGTTAAGAACTACAAAAACATAAACTATCATCATGAGAAAGTTAATCATACTTGCCCTCTTGCTTCTCACTGCTTGTTCAACAACGCAATTGGTCAGCAATTGGAAAAATCCGGATATCGTATTGTTCGACGCCTACAAAGTACTTATTGTAGGGATGACACAAAATGAAGAGGTAAGAACTGATTTTGAAAACAAATTGAAAAGAGAATTCGACAAGCGTGGTATTGAAGCCGTACGCAGTATAGACCTCTTTGATGTAAAGTTTACTTCTGCCGAAAGATCCGAAGAGGAGCTCAGTGAGGTGGAGGATCAATTGTTGGCAAAGGATTTTGACGCCATCCTTTTTACCAAGATTTTAGGATCTGAGAACAAACAAACACTGAAGACTAAATTATCCGAAATAGAAGGGTATTATGATATGTTCAGAGACGACTATCTTCAAAATCAGGGGATTTACAGGGAAGATGAACTCTACGATACTTATACTGTATTTCATGCAGAAACAGCATTGTACTGCATATGTGTGGGCAAAGAACGCCAGATTATTTGGAAAGGCGCTATAGATATAACAGACCCCAGGGATTTTAAGAAATCAACTTCAGACTATGTAAAACTTGTAGTGTTAGCTATGGAAGAACAGGATTTAATTTTTCATAAAACTGTAAAAAATGAAATTACTGGTCTATAGTGCCAAAGATTTTGAGATTCCTTTTCTGAATAAAGCTAATGATAATAAACACAAAATAGACTTCACTCAGGATGCCCTAAATACCGAAACAGCAATGCAAGCTGTAGGGTATAATGCCGTTTCTATTTTTTCTGGTGATGATGCCAACAATATTGTTTTAAAAAAATTATGGGATTTTGGTGTGAGGTATATTGCTGTTCGTGCCACAGGGTTTAATAATATTCATATTAAACCGGCATATCAGTTGGGATTAAAAGTGGCAAATGCTCCTAATTATTCACCACATGCTATTGCAGAACAAGCCGCAACACTACTTTTGGCACTGAACCGTAATTTAATTTTAGCAGACCAGCAGGTACACAATTACAATTTTCTTTTAGATAATCTTATGGCGGTTAATCTCCATGGTAAAACGGTGGGTATTATAGGAACTGGTAATATAGGATCGGTTATGGCCAAGATCATGAATGGGTTTGGTTGTAAGATTCTTGCCAATGATATTGAACCCGATAATGATCTGGTAGAATTTTGCAATTTAACCTACACCAGCCTGGAAAAGGTCTGCAGAAAATCAGATTTTATAAGCCTGCATATTCCATTATCATACCAGAATCATTCGCTAATAAATAAGAAGCGCCTGGGTTGGATGAAAAAAAATGTAATCCTGATCAACACTGCCAGAGGTGCTATTGTAGATCATAAAGCCCTGTTACAGGCCTTAAAAGACAGGACAATTGGTGCCTACGGAGCAGATGTTTATGAAAAGGAAAACGACCTCTTTTTCAGGGATCATTCTGTAGACGGTATTAGTGATGAACAGCTGAAATTGCTTTTATCTTATAAGAATGTTTTGCTTACTCCTCACCAGGCCTTTGTAACAGAGGAAGCTCTGGAAAATATAGCCAGGATTACTATCCAGAATTTAGATGAGTGGGAACTGCATGATTCCTGTAAAAATGAAATTGGCTATAAAACAGTAAGTTTATAAAACAGGGCTAAAAACCTTCCCAAAACCTTCTTTTAATCTCTCGCCCCATGATCTTTGGACATGCGTTTCATAGTCGAGTACTCTGCTAATGCGGCTGTCCTCTAAAAAATCCTTTTTTAATAGTGTAGCAAAATGCTGGTCGTAGATAATTGCATTGACCTCATAATTCTGTTCAAAACTACGATCGTCCAGGTTAGCAGTTCCAATTGTGGCAATGTTATCATCACTAACCAAAATTTTGCTGTGTAAAAAACCGTCTGGAAAGAGATAAATTTTCACCCCTGTTTTCAGGAGCGGTTCAAAATAAGAGCGGACACACCAACTTACGATAGTATTATCTGCATTTTCAGAAACCATAAGTCGTACATCTACGCCGCTGAGTGCTGCAGTTTGTAACGCTTGCATAAGGGCATGGCCCGGAATAATATAAGGATTAGTGATATACAGATAATCTCTGGCCCTGTTGATTATACTAAAATAGACCTGTTCCAGGGCAGGGAAATCATCGTCGGGCCCGCCGGATACAATCTGCGTAATTGTTTCGTCTGCTTCATCAACTAAATTATAAGAAGGAATTAGAGGGGGTAAAGCAATCTGGCTTACCAGATTCCAATCCATCGCAAAGATATAGTTGAGATGGCACGTAGCAGGTCCTTCTAATCTTAGGTGCATATCGTGCCAATTGCCCAATTCCGGATCTCCTTTTAAGTATTTGTCAGATATGTTTATACCTCCTGTAAAAGCAATTTTACCATCGACCACTATAATTTTTCTGTGATTACGATAATTCAGTGAGGAAAGAAACCGTCCAAATTTAAAAGGCAGAAATGGGTATACTTCAACACCCATGGATATTAATTTTTTTATGTATTTCTTGCTGAGCGAAAAACTTCCAATGCCATCATAGATCATTCTTACTTGGACTCCCTGTTTAATTTTCTGCTCAAAAAGAGATAAGAGTCGGTCTGCAAGTTCACCTTCTTCAAATATATAATAGAGGAGGTGTATCTGTTTTTCCGCACTTTCAAGGGCCTCAAATATGGCTTCAAATGTGGATTTACCATCCTTGAGAAGCTGCAGTTTATTACGGCGTGTAGGCAATAGCTTTGAATTTTCATAGACGAGCGTCATCAAATTCCTGAATTGTCCGTTAATGGGGTAGGAAAGATCTGCCGGAGTCAGCGGTGGGACTAAACTTTTTGCGTTTTGTAGTTGAATTACTTTGTTCTTTCTTCTATTTCTACCCAGAATGAGATACAATAAAATACCTCCTACAGGAACCGTAAATATAGCGAGCAGCCAGGCGAGGCTTTTTGATGGCTTTACCCCGTTAATCAGCACACTGATTACAATAGAAACCGCTATAATAAAATATATTAGAAGTAATATGGCTATTAACAAAATACGGGTTTTAAGAAGTATTAAATTACAGTTTTTCTCTGACCCCACGGGGTTGGAAGCCAAGTTAATCCGGACCTTGATGTTTCCCTATGATAAAAATCAGTTTAATTGGAAGCCACCTTATCTGCTGTATTTGTTTGCTCAACCACCATTTATCAATTATTTACTCCTGACAAAAGAGTTGAGTACCAGGGCCACAATTATCAGGAATAACCCCAGATAACTCCAGAATGTATAGATTTCACCAAACCAAAACATACCTACGGTAATCGTAAATACTACTTCTATATATTTTAATGGAGCTACCAGATTGGTTTTTGCTATTTGAAAGGCTTTGGTCATATACAATTGGCCAAAATACCCGAAAAGCCCCAGGCAGCCTAAAAATAACCATTGATACCCTATGGGTTGCTGCCATGTAAAAATAGATATTAGTCCACCTACTACCGTTCCGGCAAACATAAAATAGTTGACAATAACCAAAGGATGGTCTCCATTGCCAATTCTTCTTATAATGACAAAAACCATCCCGCTTAGTATAGACGCTACTAGGACCAGAACAAAGCCTGTCGGATTTACATTTTTGTCGAATCCCCTTAGAATAAGTACTCCTGTAAAGGCTATCATAAAGAGCAGCCATTGAACAGTCCTTAATTTTTCTTTAAGCAGAACGGCTGCAAAGAGCGCAGCAAATATGGGAGCCAGATAGCGCAGCGATACTGCTGTACCAATAGGCAGATAATTTATAGACATAAAGAAAAGGCTCATGGAAGAAAGCCCTAAAAAGGATCTCAATACCAATAATTTGCGGTTATTTCCAAGAATTCGGATTTTATGTGTCAGTATAAAAGAAGTTGCTAATACAAAAGAACCCAGCGACCTGAAAAAAACCAATTGGAAGGTGGGAATATTATCCAGGTATTTGACAAAGGCATTCATCAGTGCAAAAGACAGTGTACTGAGAAGCATAAAAACTACCGCTTTCTTTAAAGCTGATTCAGAAGTTTCCTCAGATGTCCCTACAGTCAATATCGTGGATTATTAAGACGCCTATTTGGCCAATTGGTGTAAAGTTAGTAAAAGCACCAATTTACTCCCAATTCACCGGAATGTCATCTCTTTTGAGCCGCCATCCACTCCATAATACTCACCGGTCGCCCCTGGATTTTAACTGGCTCACCATCAAAATCAAATTCTGCATGGTTGGCATGAGAATATATCCATGACCAATGCCCATTGTAATGATATCCGTCCCCACCGTAAAATCCGCTTATGTCTGTTACATGGTCATAATAAGATAAATGAACATCATTTGCCCCGGCACTAAGAAGCCTTTCATATAATGGCAGTACAGTTTCTTCAGGCACTGTGGTTCTATCATCGGCACTGTGAACAAACCATATCGGGACATCTTTGATTAATTGTATTTGTTGTTCCGAAATGTACTGGGATTGATACGCCAAAGCACTGATATATCCTGCTGCAAAATAATCAGGGTACAAGAGGATAAGTTTAAGGGCCATATAGCCGCCATTTGAACATCCACCTACATAAATTCTGTTGGTGTCAATTCCCGGGTTAGTATCCACGTATTCATCTATCAGGGATTTCAATGCTTCATTATAGATATCATTATTGTTTCCTCTAGTATATGCTCCACTTTCACTTTGCATCCAGAATGTTGGGCTTTGTGGTGCTAAAATATAAGCCCCGTTAAAATACTTTTGGATATTTGCCGAGGCATAGTTGGCGGCAAGGTTTGCAATTAACGGTATGCTAGGATCTGTTCCACCTTCACCACCACCATGCAACCAAATGATCAACGGTGACTTTTCCTTGTTGGTTTCTGGTGTGTAGCTCGCATAAGACAGCGTTAGGTCCTTATTGTATGTAAATCTGCCACTTAAATCAAAAATATCTATACCAGGTTTAATACGTTTTCTTTCCTCATTCCAGCTAGTATTGTTAGCAGTATTGGTAATGGTTAGTTTGTAGTCTATCCATTGATTACTCCCACGATTGTTTGTACGCACATATTTAATTGGGGATCCCAATACTTCATCAGGACCTACATATAAGATAAGGGTTACGTATTTACCTTGGTCCTTCCTAATTCCATTTTCGTCGGAGACATATGCATAAATAACATCTCGTTTACCGGAAGCCTCTTTACTGCTGAATTCAACTCCTGTCATACTTCGGTTTGCGATCACGGAATAATCACCAGCTCTGGCTTCCGTTATCAGTGTGTCTGCATCAAGAACCACCTTGTTCACAGCAGGCCCCCAATCGAACCCTTCAATAATTAGATTATAAGTTAGTGATGTAGTACCTTCCTGCGACTGCATCATGGATGGTGCCAGTATTCCGAATATTAAGATCAGGATACCATAAAAATTATTCCAATTTTTCATACTGTTGTTTAAAAAGTGAGCCATCCATAATAAGGCCATGGTTTAACTGTCATCGCCTGTATGGTAATTTAATTTACTGTTGTGCCATTTCCAGGTGAATTGTCATATCCACTTCATCGCCTAGAGGGAACGGTTTGGACCCAATCCCAAAATCTTTTCGGTTAACTGTTCCTGTAAGTTTTAAACCGGCCTTAAGCTTTTGACTGCGCTGGTCTGTTATAATTCCATTGAGCCTGCCGTTTAGGGTTACTTCCTTGGTAACGCCGTGCATGGTTAAATCACCGGTTAAGTTAAATGTCTTTTCACCTGTTTTTTCATACCCCATGGTTTTAAAAATTATTTCAGGGTGTGTTTCCGCAGCAAAAAAGTCGTCACTTTTTAAATGGTTATCCCTCCTTTCATTATCTGTATCAATGCTCGCCGTTTTAATAGTTACCATAAAGTTAGGCTGACTAAATGCTTCATCGGCAGTAGCGGTAATTTCAAAGTCGCCAAATTGGCCTTCTACTTCTGAGATCATAAGGTGGGTAATGGCAAAGCCCACTTTGGAATGTGCACCATCTGCTTTCCAGGTATCTTGCGCTACAAGCGTAGCACAGGACATAAATAATAAAACAAAAATTGCTTTTTTCATAGTGTGTTAATTTAATTGATATTAATTGTTATATATATTTTGATAACTGTAACTAATGGATGCTTTAGGAACTGTTAAATGACAGGGGTTTATATTTTTGATGAATAAATTATTTCGATTTTTTCAGATTTTAATATCAGAACCTGCGCCTTTGTCCGGAAAATTCCATGGCTTCTCCTTTACCAAAACCATAGCTAAAGCCCAAAGCGGCAAATGTTCCCCTTTGACGGCGGTTATACACATAAAAATCTTGCTGGTTGATCTCACTCTCCCTGACGCGGGAAGCAAATAAATCGCGAACACTTAAACTAAGTACGGCTTTACCTTTCATTATTTTTTTGCGTAGGCCAATATCCAGGAAAAGCTGATCGCTAATCTCGGATTGTACCGTCTGGAATCCTGATCTGTAATTTCCAGTGGTTTCCAAATCTATATCTGCGGGTAGTTTTACCTTAGTCATTAATTTAGAGGACCATTGGTTGCCGCTAAAATCAAAAACCTGGTCGTTAAAGGATCCATCGCGGGTAAACGTACTATAGTTGAAATCACCATTGAAAGTCAGCCAATTAGCAGGGCTGTACTTGGCATTGAATTCTATTCCCGTCGCATTGTTGGTGCCTATATTCTCCGGCCTTACTGTATTTACATTATTCTCAAAAGTGGAAACACGTTCAATAACATCTTCGGTATACCGGTGGTACAAGCCAAAATTTAACGCTGCCTTGCCCAGGATAAAGATGCTGGTGACCTCATAAGAATCTGTGTATTCTGGCAATAGTTCCGGGTTACCCTGCCTAATACTAAAATTGTTCCGGATATTGAAGAACGGATTCAGGTCCCAAAGCCTGGGTCTGTATATTCTTTTGGAGTAGCCCGCTTGCAGAGATACTTTCTCTGTAATCTTATAAGAGGTATGTACACTTGGAAACAGATTGGTATAATTCTGGTTGTTTTCCTGATTGGTATTGGATAGTAACGTACTTAGATCTGTTTGCTCTAGCCTGACCCCCGCCTTAATTCCCCATTTCTTACCCTCATAAGCCGTAGTACTATATAACCCCAGTACTTTCTGGTTAAATTCAAAGATATTTGTAAGTCCGGGATCGTTCACGAAAATACCACCTACCAAATTATTGACTTCATAATCATTACTCACGTCGTTTAAAACATATTGAGCCCCCGATTCTAATGTCCATTTTTTGGAAAATGGTCTGGTATAATCCAGCTTAAAAGTAAATACGGATTCCTTAAAATCGGTCCGTGTTGTCTGAGTAGCGTCATTTTCTTCTCCGCTAATGGTCCTGTCCTCAAATTCGGAGGACTGGTCTTTCCCAAAGAAGTTTCCAAGTGCACTAAAAAGTAATGCGTGATCTTCCCCGTTCTCAAAGTCTTTCTTGTATTGTAGTTCGTATTGAAATTTCGGATTATTGGCCTCGGTAACCTCCGTACGCTCCCATTGAGATGTTGTGTTTCCGTTTTCGTCTATGGCCGCAAAAGTGGTGGTTGATGGCTGATCCTCCAATTCTAGTGCAAAATTCCCGGAAAGCGTGAGGACATCTTTTGGACTGATGTAATAATCTGAACCTAAAACGAAATTATAGAAATTCTCATTTCGGTATTCCGTACCACTACTGAGAATGGTTGTATTATTTACCAGATCAATATTGCGCGATTCAAGATCATTGGGTAGTTCTCTGAATCCACCACCAATCTGGCTAAAAAGATTAAACTTTTCGGTTCTCTTATTAAGGCTTACACCCACACTATGATTATCGGGTGCACCTGTGTTCACCGATATGGAGCCATTGAGGCCTTTCTTTTCTTCTTTTTTAATAATGATGTTGATTATTCCCGAGGTGCCCTCGGCATCGTACTTGGCGGATGGGTTGGTAATCACCTCTACCCGGTCTATCATATCTGCAGTAATGGTGCCCAGAGTGTTGCCCTGTTCACTGGCTATTACAGAGGGCTTGCCATTTATGAGTATCTGTACACCCTGGCTGCCTCTTAAACTAATATCTCCTTCTATATTCACATTAACAGACGGCACATTGTTAAGTACTTCCAAAGCACTTGCCCCGGTACTGCTAAGATCCTTTCCCACATTAAAGACCCGCTTGTCTAATTTAAATTCGGTACGGGAAATTTCACCCTGGACAATCACTTCCTCTAATTGTTGCGTGTCTTCCGAAAGAACTACTATTCCAAGATCTATGGTATTTCCCCTACTCACTGGCTGACCGAAATTCCTTGGTTGAAAGCCAATAAAACTCACTTCGATATAGAAATCTGAAGCATCTGTCTTTAATTCAAAACTACCGTCCTCCAGAGTAGTGGTACCGGAAATTGGTTTTTTGGATGTATTGTCTGCGATAAGTACAGTGGCAAATTCTATGGGCTGTTCTGATCCCTGCTCTATAACCTTACCTTTTATAGTAATGGTTCCTGCCTGGGAATAAATTGCTCCACCATGGGTGAGTAGTCCAACGGTTAGAATTAAATATATAAATACCTGCTTCATGATTTTTTAATTATGATTGACTCTTCAAAATTTCACCTTTCATATTGGTATCACAAATTTTTTCCTGCAAACGACCAAGGTTTTGCCCTGAACAACATCGGGACTATAAATTGACGTTTACCCTTTTAAAATTGTCGATTGCGGGTTTTGAGAATGAACTTGATATTAAAAAAGTATTTTTGGAAGATGCATAAAATACTGCCACGGGGCTATTTTATAAAGACAAAAACCGAAACATAATTAAAATGTATACTTCTATGCTCAACCTTTACCCTAGAGCTATTTTTAAAATAGCTTGTTTTGTTAGCACTTTGTTCTTATTTATTAACTGCAAGAAAATGGATACCGCAGCTTTCCTCGCCCCGGAAGAAAATAGGTTTACAGTGGAGGTAATGACCGCTGCGGGAGATTTGGATGAACCCATGGCCTTTACATTTTTGAATGAACAAGAAATGCTCTTTGTGGAACGGAAAGGGGGGGTAAAATCGTTTAATGTGCTTACAAGGGTGTTAAAAACGGTTGCAAACATTCCGGTGAATATTATGTATACCAATAAGGAAGGCAGATCCAGGAATGCAGAAGAAGGTTTAATGGGAATTGTCGCACATCCCGAATATTTAAAGAATCATTGGGTATTTATGCTATATGCAGATCCGGTTGCTCCTAAGCATGTGCTGGCAAGATGGGAATATAAGGATGGAGAGTTGATTGAAGGTTCCAAAAAGATAGTTTTGGAGTATCCTGTGCAGCGTGAAGAATGCTGTCATACTGGGGGGGGCATGGTTTTCGATAAAGAAGGGAATCTCTTTCTAACTGTGGGGAATAATACTGTGAATCCGCCACAAGGGACTTCCAACCTGGATGAAAGACCAGGCAAAGAATATTCGGATGACCAGCGTACAGCGGGAAATTCCAACGATCTAAGGGGCAAGATTCTACGTATACACCCTGAGGATGACGGTAGTTATACTATTCCAGCGGGGAACCTCTTTCCTGATGGCACCCCAAAAACACGTCCTGAAATTTACACTATGGGACATCGAAATCCCTGGAGAATATCAATAGATAGTCAGACCGGATACATTTATTGGGGAGAAGTGGGTCCTGATGCATCAGAAGATTTAGATCAGGGGCCTATGGGTTTTGATGAATTTAATCAGGCAAAGGCCCCCGGTTTTTTTGGCTGGCCTTACTTTATTGCGGACAATAAACCTTATGCCGATTATGATTATGAAACGGATTCAATTAGTGGCTATTTTGATGTCAATAGTCCCGTAAATACTTCTCCTAACAACACTGGAATTAAGCAATTGCCAATACCGGAGAAAGCCTTTTTATGGTATCCTTATGGATATTCTAAAGAATTTCCATTGCTCGGCAGTGCAGGCAGGAGCGCTACCGGCGGCCCTGTTTTCAGGATGGATGATTTTCCGGAGTCCGACCAGCGATTTCCAGGCTATTTTGAGGGGAAATGGTTGATCACAGAATTTATGCGGGGATGGATAATTTCTGTCACTATAGATGAAAAAGGGGATTATGTCTCCATGGAACCATTTTTACCCAAAGAAAATTTTTCAAGCGCAATTGATATGCAATTTAGTCCGGATGGGGACCTATATGTGCTCGAATATGGTTCGGCCTGGTTCAGAGGCAATGAAAATGCACAGATAAAGCGGATTAGGTATAATGGTGGAAACAGGCCCCCAATAGTTATTGCCAGTAGCGATAAGACAGCCGGTCCTGTTCCACTTGATATACAACTGTCTTCCGAGGGGACTTTAGATTATGATAATGATGAATTGAACTATGAGTGGTCCGTAGTTTCTGAAAATGGATTTTCAAAAACACTGAACGGCCCTAACCCTTCAATTAACTTAACCCAGACAGGAGATTACGTGGTGAAATTAGAAGTAAATGATGACTACGGAAATAAGCGCGAAAAACAATTTAAAATTACCGCGGGTAACGCCCCACCAAAGGTTGATATACAGATCACATCAGGGAACAAGACCTTCTTTTTCCCCGACAATGAAATAAATTATGTTGTAAAAGTCGATGATTTGGAAGACGGTAGTTTGACTACTGGGGAAATTAGACCAGAGGAAATAGCGATTAATTTTGATTATGCCCCTGAGGGTTTTGATCCCATTGAAATAGCTCAGAATCATAGAAGCACGGAGGAATGGGTGAGTTTTAACAGGGGGAAATCTTTAATAGACAATAGCGACTGCCTTTCCTGTCATAGAGTTGATGTTGCGTCTATCGGGCCAAGCTATATTGAAGTGGCTGATAAGTATGATCTGGACATGAAAGCTCAGGATAGTATTGCAAGTCGTATTATCAACGGCAGTGTGGGTGTTTGGGGAGAACATGCCATGAGTGCACATCCCGATATTACCATGGACCAGGCTAAGTTAATCGTTGATTATATCATGAGCTTAAATGATCCTGAGATTGAAGAAAGCCCAATCCCATTAATCGGCAATTATATTACCAGGGTTCCGGAAAAAGAGAATGGTAAAGGAGGATACCTTTTAAGGGTTGCCTATACAGATAAAGGAGCTTCTGGAGTAAAAGCGCTTTCATCTGAAAAAATAGTAGCCTTGCGTAATCCGGTTTTGAATCCGGAAAATTACGATGAGGCAGAAGGAGTTAAGTTGCTGATTACTCCGAGACGTTCATTTAATATTACGGAGGATGGGGGCTGGATTACCTATGAAAATATCGACCTGACAGATATAGGTGAAATAGTAATTGATGCAGAAGCTTCCCCAAGGACAAGCGATTCAGGAGGTGTCATTGAATTGCATCTTGATGCTCCGGATGGCCCGCTGGTAGACACAACCGAAAAAGTAGTGCCGGCCGATATTGATTTTCGTGCTGAGGTTCAAAAGTTAAGGGCCATATGGGAAAAAGGAGGTAGAAAAGGTCCAAGACCAGGTTTCGGAGCGGTACGGGAATTGTTTAAAAAGGATTATATTATAAATGTTTCAGAATTAAATCAGCCAGGTAATCTTTATTTTGTGTTCAGGAACCCGGAAGCCAGGACAGGCCAGATGCTAATGAGGGTAAATTCGATTAACTTTAAAGAAGATAAAGAATCACTTAATTAATATCCTCCATCCATTTGGCATAAATAATCGTTTAAATTATGAAAACAAATAAACATACATCACGTCGAAAGTTTATTGGCAACAGTGCCCTATTCAGCGCAGGATTGTTATTGCCAGGGAATAGTTTAATAGGGGCTCCGGCTATAATTAGAAATTTAAGAAAGCCAGATTCAAGGATTAATGGGGTACAGCTGGGGGTGATTACATACTCTTATAGAAGTATGCCAGATCAAAGTGCCGAGGCTACCTTAAAGTATATTCTGGATAGCGGTATAAATGCCATAGAACTAATGGGAGGCCCAGCGGAGAGTTTTGCAGGGATGCCCCAAAGTGGTATAGACCGGCGGGCATTTTACGGACTTATGAGAAAACAGAGAAATGGGGAACTTTCTGAGGATGAATTAAAAGAGTTCACCGAACTACAAGCCCAAAGAAAGGCATATAATGCAGAAGTGGCCAAATGGCGCCTTAAGGCCCCATTTGAAAAATTTGAAAAATTTAGAAAAATGTACAATGATGCCGGGGTTAGTATATATGCTTTTAAACCTAGTGCCTTTGGTAAAAATAATACGGATGCGGAAATAGATTATGGTTTTAAGGCGGCAAAGTTACTAGGCGCCAGCCATGTAACCCTTGAACATCCAAGTGACGACGCCCACACCCTTAAATTGGGTAAAATGGCTGAGAAACATCAAATTGGGGTTGCTTATCATGGTCATGAACAACAAACACCAACATTTTGGGATACTGCCTTGCAACAATCCCCAATGAACATGCTAAATGCTGATATGGGGCACTACACGGCGGCAGGGAACGACTTGCCCCTTGAACTCTTGAAAAAACATTCTAAGCGCATTGCTAGCATTCACATTAAAGATCGTCAGACTCCCGCCAATGGTAAGGAGAATTTAATTTGGGGTAAAGGGGATACCCCCATTGCCGCTATTCTTAACTTGATGAGTAAGAATAAATATGCTTTTCCTGCTACCATAGAACTGGAATACAAAATTCCGGAAGGATCAGACGCCATTAAAGAAGTTTCCCGATGTCTGGAATATTGTAAAGCAAAATTAAACAGTTGATTAACGCCATTGCGATAAGGCAGGCGCATCATGCTAATTTTCTGGTGTTTACCCTGCCAAATCTGTCGATTACAGCTTTTTGAGATTACCGCAATCCCTAAAAGTGTAAATTTGGAATATGGATCAAAGTTTTACCTTTTCTGGTAGTAAAACCAAGGAGATTGTCTTCCAGGTTCTCTTGCACATTGTCCTGTTTCTCTTCTTTTCCTTCGATAGGAACGAACCTCAGATACAGCAATATAAAATTGTAGCGTTTATCAATTACGCCATCGGGGCATTTATTATAAATTACATATTATTACCCACTTTTTTTTATAAGAAAGAGTATTTGCGTTTCTTTTTGTCAGTAGCAGTAATTGTCACAATTATAATTGTGGTTGAGGAGTTTGTACTGGAACGTATTTATTATCCCGATTCCAGGGGTAAATATTTCCCCGGTGTAATTTATAGTCTGCTCGATGTCATGCCAGTCATAATGATTCTGGCTGGTTTTAAGTTTGCCTGGGATGCCTCTACCAAGCAGCGCGAAGTAGAAGAACTACGCTCTTATGCTCAGCAAAGCGAGTTGCAATTTCTTAAATCACAAATTAACCCACACTTTTTATTTAACAACCTCAATAATCTGTATTCCTATGCTCTAGCGCAATCACCTAAGACTCCTTCTATTATTCTTGAACTGTCCTCCCTGTTGCGCTATATGTTGTACGATTGCAAAGAAGATTTTGTGGCATTAGCAAAGGAAATTGAACACCTTAAGAATTTTGCCAAACTCAGTGAACTGCAAATAGAAGAAAGAGGCAAGGTAAACTTCCGGGCGCAAGGCATTAATTTAGATTATAGCATTGCTCCTTTAATTCTGACGGTTTTCATAGAAAATGCCTTCAAGCATAGCACCGCGAGCCAATCGAGTGATATAATTATCGATATTGACATTAATGTCAGTGATGACGGACTATTGGAATTTGAATGTAAAAATTCTTTCCTGTCTTTAGGCAATACGGAGAGCCTGGACAAAGGCATAGGGCTTCAGAACGTTAGAAAACGTTTGCAGATACTGTATCCAAATGCACATGAACTGCTTATTAACGAAGGGGAAGGACTTTATACCGTTGTATTGAGAATGCAATTAAAAAAGAAACAGGAATGATTCGCTGTATCATCATAGAGGACCAACCTCCCGCTCAAAGGGTACTTAAAAAGTATATTGAGGATATGGGGAATATGGAGTTAAACGGTACATTTGCCGATGCTCTTGAGGCTATGAATTACCTTAAAAAAAATAATATAGACCTGATTTTTCTGGATATACACCTTCCAAAAATTTCAGGGATAGATTTCTTAAAAACACTTACGCCCAAGCCCCATGTAATTCTTACTACAGCATTTTCCGATTATGCCCTGGAAAGTTATGAGTATAATGTAATCGACTATCTTTTAAAACCTTTTTCTTTTGAACGATTTGTGCAGGCGGTTTCCAGGATACCAGACAAAGGGTCTAATTTTGTTGGTACTCCCGGAAAGGTCGAAAATTCATCTGATCCGGAAATATTCTTTATTAAATCAGGGTACGAACACATTAAAATCAATATTAACGATATCCGGTTTATACAGTCGAACTCGGACTATACCGAATTGTTCCTCACAGACAGCAAGCACCTTTCACAGGAGCCGCTTCGTTTTTGGGTGGAATATCTGAACCCCAAAAAGTTCGTTAGAATTCATAAATCGTATATAATTAATACAGAGAAAATAGTCAAGATAGTTGGCAATCAGGTGTATCTGGCCAACAAATTTACCCTGCCAATAGGCAGGGCGTTTAAGGAGGATTTTATGAATAATGTAATAAAATAAATCTACTGTCATGAAGAAAATAACCAAAGAAGATATTAAACAAGAGGTATTTGACCTCTATGACGATTATGCTCACGACAGGGTAAGCAGGAGGTTGTTTCTGGATAAATTGTCTGCCTATGCCGTAGGCGGGCTTACGGTTCCATCTCTATTGAGTTTTATATCACCGGATTATGTTAAGAAAATTCAGATCAGCCAGGATGATGAGCGGTTAAAATCTGACTATATCCAATACCATTCACCCAAAGGTGGTGGTTCTATTAAAGGCTTGCTTTCAAAACCAGCTGATGCCAGTGGAAAACGGCCCGGTATTGTTGTTGTTCATGAGAACAGGGGATTAAATCCTCATATAGAAGATGTTGGAAGACGAGCGGCGCTTGCCGGTTTTATTTCTCTTGCCCCCGATGCGCTGACACCCTTAGGCGGCTATCCGGGCAATGATGATGAAGGGAGAGAACTACAGCGTAAACGAGACCGGAACGAGATGCTCGAAGACTTTATCGCTGCATTTGAATATTTGCGAGATCATCCGGACTGTAACGGAAATGTAGGGGTAGTTGGGTTTTGTTTCGGAGGATGGATCTCGAATATGATGGCGGTAAAAGTTCCCGATCTTGGGGCGGCAGTGCCTTTCTATGGCGGACAACCTAAAGAAGATATTGAAAAGATAAAGGCCCCTTTACTTTTACATTTTGGCAGCCTGGATAAGAGGGTTAATGCCGGTTGGCCTGCCTATGAAGCAGCATTAAAGGAGCATGGTAAGGAGTATACAGCTTATATGTATGAAGATGCAAATCATGGGTTTCACAACGATACAACACCTAGGTACGATAGGGAAGATGCAGAACTCGCATGGAAAAGAACAATAGAATTCTTTAAAGATAAACTGCGGTAGGAAGTAAGGCCTATTAGGAATGCGGCGGACAACTTGGATTTTGGAATTAGATGAATCAACAGGATATCTCTATGGGTTATCTCCCATTCCTTTCCAATGATTCTATCATAGCAACAAGTACCGCAGTGCTCTGTATTAATTCTTTTCGCAGTTCAACAGCATCTCGGCAGGAAGCGGCTTCTGAGATTTCTTCCACAAGGATATTCATAAAAGTCAATGTCCCTTCTTTTACGCCCCTGTCAACCAAGGTCCTGGCATAATCTTCCTCAGGCAGGGCATGCCAGGAACATTGAGCACTCGCCGATTTTAGATCAGGATTTAAAATAGGATGATTTTGCTGGCCCCACTTTTGGTCTTGTTTATTTCTTTCCGTTCTAATTTCTTCAAATATTTTTTCCATTTTTTTTCAAACAATTAAATGAACACTTAACTTGGTCAAAATGTGGTTGCAAAAAGAGTGTACCATCAGATAAACTCATTTTTTGTTCCTGTCAACTCCTAAATAGGGGTACCAAAAATAGTTTCAGTGGCGTTTCTGGCTATAAATTTTAATCCTCTTTCGTTAACAATGATAAGCAAATGATCCAATCTTACAAGAAAAAGCCGCAATTACAGGAAACTTATGACACCATTATCATAGGGTCGGGAATGGGCGGACTGGCAACTGCTGCCATACTTTCAAAACAAGGCCAGAAAGTACTGGTCCTTGAAAGGCATTATACAGCCGGCGGTTTTACCCATATTTTTAAAAGAAAAGGCTACGAATGGGATGTGGGCATCCATTATATTGGCGAGATGCAGCGAGAAAATAGCCTGCTCAGAAAACTTTTTGAATATGTGACGGATGGTGAATTGAAATGGGCAGATATGGGCGAGGTATATGATCGTATAATCATTGGCGAAAAGCAGTATGATTTTGTAAAAGGGGTCAAAAATTTCAAGAAACAGTTAATTTCCTACTTCCCTCAGGAGGAAGAGACCATTGAAGCATATGTTAACCTGGTGTTTAAGACGGTCAGATCTAGCAAGAATTTCTACATGAGTAAGGCCTTGCCTCCCTTTTTGAATGCCTTGTTCGGAAGGTTTATGAAAAAGGGTTTTTACCAATACTCCGATAAAACTACATATGAAGTACTTCGCTCATTAACAGATAACGAAGCTTTAATAAAAGTGCTCACAGGGCAGTATGGGGATTATGGATTACCTCCAAAACAGAGCAGTTTTTATATGCATGCCTCTTTGGTAAGGCATTATTTTGATGGGGGCAGTTTTCCCATTGGCGGTTCTTCCCAGATAGTTAAAACAATTGATAAGGTTATTGAAGCCTCCGGAGGAACTATATTGATTAGTGCAGAAGTAGATGAGGTATATATAGAAAAAAATACCGCTAAAGGTGTCCGTATGAAAGACGGCAGCATATTCAGATCGGACAAAGTAGTTAGCAATGCCGGCATTATAACTACCTACAACAAATTATTACCTCCTGAAATTGTTAATAAACACGGATTGGCGGCCCATTTGCAAAAAGTAAGACCTTCGGCCGCCCATTTGAGCTTATATATTGGACTGGAAGGAACACCCCAGGAGCTGCAGTTACCCAAAACCAATTATTGGGTGTATCCGGAAAAGGGAGATCACGATAGTTGTGTACAAAACTATTTGGACGATTTGAGCCAGCCTTTTCCGTTGGTGTACCTGTCTTTTCCTTCCGCCAAAGATCCGGATTGGTCTAATCGTTATCCCGGTAAGAGCACCATAGATATAATTACTATCATTCCTTATGAAGTTTTTGAGAAGTGGTCAGATACCTCCTGGAAGAAGCGAGGAGAAGAATATGATACCATAAAAGAGGAATTAGCACAGCGACTGCTAAAGGTACTATACAAACAACAACCTCAGTTGAACGGGAAAGTTACATATTATGAACTTTCCACTCCTATTACCACCCAACACTTCGTCAACTACGAAAAAGGTGAAATTTATGGCCTGGATCATACCCCTTCCAGATTTAGACAGTCTTTCTTAAAGCCCCGAACAAAAATCAAAAACTTTTATCTCACCGGGCAGGATGTTGCGACCGCCGGGGTAGGAGGTGCTTTGTTTTCCGGGGTACTGACTTCTATGGCTATGACCGGTAAAAATGTATTAAAGAAGTTATAGCCATCAAGTTATTAAGTCTGATAATGATTAGGAATTCCATTTAAATATATCAGACTGTATTTATCTGTTAGCTACCTAAAAGAATCTTTTTAAATTTGGGAAACCAAACCCAGCAATTAAATATATATCATGAAAAAAGTATTGTGTGTAGTTTTTATTGGCCTGTTAGCCTGCCAATGTGGTACTCCCGAAAAGAAAGAGGAAATGATAGCAGAGGAGTCCCCAATGAAGGAAATGGTAGCCATCTATAAAGATGTAAAACTAACGGCAGACCTTGCATCGCTCAGTGATAAAGAAAAGCAGATGATTCCCTTGATGATAGAGGCCTCTGATATTATGGACGAACTTTTCTGGTATGAGGCCTATGGCAAAAAAGACTCCCTGATAGCTGCTGTTTCGGACCCCTATGCAAAAGTATTTGTACAAATAAATTATGGCCCATGGGATAGGTTGTCAGATAATGAACCTTTCATTGAAGGGGTAGGCACTAAACCTGAAGGGGCCAATTTTTACCCTGTTGATATGACCAAGGAGGAATTTGAGGCTGCTGATTTAGAAGGAAAGGCCAGCCTTTACACTTTTATCAGAAGAGATGAAGCAGGGAATCTAAAAGTTGTGCCCTACAAGGAGATGTTTGCGGAGCAAGTACAGAAAGCAGCAGACCTTATAAAGCAATGCGCGACACTTGCCGAAGACGAAGGACTTAAAAATTACCTGACGCTCCGGGCAGAAGCGCTTTTGACAGATGATTACCAACCAAGCGATATGGCCTGGATGGATATGAAGACCAATGGGTTAGATTTTGTTGTTGGCCCCATTGAGAATTACGAAGACAAGCTCTATAACTACAAAGCGGCTCACGAGGCATACGTACTTGTTAAAGATAAAAGCTGGAGCGAACGTTTGGCGAAATACGCCCAGTTTCTTCCTGAATTACAGAAAGGCATTCCTGTACCTGCGGAATACAAGGCAGAAACTCCGGGAACGGATGCCGATTTAAACGCTTATGATGTGGTTTATTATGCTGGAGATTGTAATTCCGGATCCAAAACTATTGCCATTAATTTGCCCAATGATGAGCAGGTGCAACTCGCCAAGGGCTCCAGACGGCTGCAACTAAAAAATGCTATGCAGGCGAAGTTTGATCATATCCTGCTTCCTATATCGGAGGAATTGATCCATCCGGAACAACGACAACATATCACTTTTGATGCTTTTTTTGGGAATACCATGTTTCATGAGGTAGCGCATGGATTAGGAATAAAGAATACCCTCAATGGAAATGGGACGGTGCGTAATGCATTAAAAGAACATTCATCAGCACTGGAGGAAGGAAAAGCAGATGTGCTTGGGCTCTATATGATCACCCAACTTCATGAAAAAGGGGAAATAGAAGGAGATTTAAAGGATTACTACGTCACCTTTATGGCAAGTATTTTTCGTTCAGTGCGCTTTGGAGCGGCAAGTTCTCATGGAAAGGCCAATATGATCCGCTTCAATTTCTTTAAAGAACATGGGGCATTTGCCAAAGATGAAGCCACAGCAACTTACAAGGTGGATTTTGAAAAAATGAGGGAAGCGATGAATGCTTTGTCCGAAAAGATCCTGGTACTCCAGGGTAATGGAGATTATGACGGGGTGGCACAATTGGTTGAAGACAAGGGCAAAATCAGCGATGTCCTCCAGGCAGAACTCGATAGATTAGCTCAGAAAAACATACCAGTAGATATTGTATTTGAACAAGGGGTAGAAGTGCTGGGGCTTTAGCTGATTGGCAAAATTTTAAGGAAGACCGCTATTTTTGGCCTTAATAACGGCCAGGTAAAGTCGTTTAGGCCATGCGGTAATATCCGAACCAGGGAGAATCATTTGTAAAAAATGTTAATTCAATTGTCTGAAGTCGCTCGGCGATCGGCCTACTCTTTTTTTAAACAATCTGGTAAAATGCTGGGGATATTTAAACCCCAGTTCAAAGGCAATCTCACTAACCGATTTATCGGGATCAAAGATTTTTTGCTTGGCTATTTCAATAATCTTATCCTGAATATGTTCATTGGCACTTTTTCCGGTTTCCTTTTTGACCAGATCACCGAAATAGTTGGAAGATAGGTTTTGTTCCCCTGCAAAATAACTTACCGAGGGCGTTCCCAACTCCCTAGATTTTCCTGATTGGATATATGAATTTAAAGAAATTTCAAACCGTTGGATAATGCCAAGATTTTCCTTTTCCCTGGTAATGAACTGCCGATCGTAGAACCGCATACAGTATTTCAAAAATAGTTCGATATTGGAAACAACGAGTTCTTTACTGTGCTTGTCTATTCCTTGAGACAGTTCTGATCGTATCTTAGCAAATAGGTCCAACACCAATTGTCGTTCTTTTTTTGAGACATGAAGTGCTTCATGAAATTGATAAGAAAAAAAAGTGTAGTCGGTCATTGTCTTTGCCAGGTGGGTACCCCAAAGCAAATCAGGGTGAAACAAAAGGGCATGACCAGATGGTTTAAAATTAGCATCGATATGCCCGACATGCACTACCTGCCCCGGCGCCAAAAATACCATGGTCCCATCTTGGTAATCATAGTTCTGACGGCCATATCTTAAAATACAGCCCTCCCCTTGTTTCAGGAAAATACCGTAAAAATGATAGCGGACGGCATCGGCATATTCCCGCCCGTCCATGGTGCCTTCCGAAAGGTCATGAACGCTGACCAGGGGGTGCAATGTCGACAGATTGAATACAGAGCAATAGTCATCCACCTTTACCAAATCTTTCGTTGAAACCATACGCTTCTTTCTTTTTCCGAATTTAGTTAAAGTTTTGTGAATAAGACCAATAGCACATCAAAATAGGTAAAAGTGGTAGGTAAATCCGTAAATGGGGTAAATAATCTGTCTTAAATAATTCGTAGCTTTGAAAAGCTTGTTTATGACGAGTAAAAAAGTATAGATCATACCTATGCTAAATTCATTCAGTACGAACTTTTAAACACTTAAAAATGAATAATCTGGTATTCGGAATCTTTCTAACTCTAGTTAGCGCTGCATCTTTCGCGCAAAGTACAAACATCGAAGAGGAGATCAAGGAACTCTCCAAAGCAAAGTGGCAATGGATGGCAGACAAAAATGTGGATAAACTGGCAGCCCTCTTCCATGACAAATCAAAATTTGTCCATATGAGTGGTTCCTGGAAAAAGGACAGGGAGTTAGAAATCATTGAAACGGGCAGCATTTGGTACAAAAATGCCGAGGTTCATGATGTTGCAGTAGAGACATTTGGCGATGATACCGCCGTACTCTGGAACCGCATTACGCTTACTGCCCACGTAAGAGGAAATGACGTTGAAAATGAGTTTACCGTAACCGAATTCTATAAGAAAGAAGAAGGGAATTGGAAATTACTAGACCTTACCTTTAGCAGTGTACGAGACACCCATAAAATTGAGCATTAATAAGTTGTACCCTTTTTTGCTGAGCGAGGTTATATAAAACAGGATAAAGATTGGAATCATGCCAATTTAACCTTCAGTAAATTACTTAGCCGCGAACGGTAAAATCGTGGTTGATGGAACTGGAATTATTGAAATTCTAATAATAATTAGGCAAGGATTTAACGCAATTTAATCCATGTTCTACACATTTTATATGGCTATTAATCAATAAATTTCATAATTTAAAACAAACAATTTCAGTCATGGCAACATTTAACTTAAAAATCAACGGAGAGCAGCAAATGGTAGACGTTGACCCCAGCACACCTATGCTTTGGGTCCTGCGCGATCATTTAAAATTAGTAGGAACCAAGTACGGGTGCGGTATTGCCCAATGCGGGTCCTGTACCATACATTTAGGTGGAGTTGCAGTTAGGGCCTGTATGCTAACTGTATCTTCTGTTGGAAACCAGGAAATAAGAACAATTGAGGGCCTCTCAGAAAATGGGGATCACCCTGTACAAAAGGCCTGGTTAGAAATTGATGTGCCGCAATGCGGCTATTGCCAGGCAGGGCAAATCATGTCCGCAGCCGCCTTGTTGGAAAACAATCCTAATCCGTCAGATAATGAGATTGAAATGGCAATGAATGGTAATATTTGCAGATGTGGTACTTATACGCGCATCAAGAAAGCTATAAAGACTGCTGCTGGCAGCGCATCGTAATTCATCCTAAAAATTAAAATATGACTCGTTTAAAAACACATATCGGAAGACGCGCTTTTATAAAAAATACAAGTCTTGCAGGCGGAGGTTTGGTACTTGGTTTTAGCATTTTTAATTCCTGTAAACAAGGAGATTTAGAAAAGTTGGCCGTCAGGGAAATGCCTAAAGAATGGTTCGAAATTAACACCTATTTGAAGATTGGGGATAATGGAGTTATAACTATATATACTCCTAATCCTGAATTTGGACAAAATATAAGAACCTCAATGCCCATGCTGATTGCCGAGGAATTGGATGTGGATTGGAAAGATGTAATCGTTGAACAGGCTCCTTACCACCCGGAAAAGTATGGCTTTCAATTTACCGGCGGTAGCCAGGGGATTAGAAGAAGATGGGAACCTCTTCGTATGGCGGGGGCATCGGCAAGACAGATGTTAAGGCAGGCAGCGGCCCAATCCTGGCAAGTACCCATAGCCGAAATTACCTCAATAGCAGGTATGTTGAAACATGAAGCAAGTGGTCAATCGGCCGGCTATGGAGAAATGGCCCTGGTGGCTTCAACACTACCCGTACCCGAAGAAGTGAAGTTGAAAGAAGTCAAAGATTTTAAGATTATTGGCCAGTCCCGTAAAAATGTAGATGCAAAGAGTATCGTAACTGGAAAACCCATGTTCGGGTCAGATTATCAGAAAGAAGGGATGCTTATTGCAATGATTGAGCATCCTCCTGCTTTCGGAATGACCCTTGATTCAGTGGATGGTAGTGCTGCCAAAGCCATGCCAGGTATTTTGGATGTGGTCACGATAAAAAGCTTTAAGGATGGATTCGAAAAAGGAGGGTTTGATACCAATGCCTTTCCGGAATTGGTGGCGATAGTCGGTAACTCTACCTGGGAGGTGATGCAGGCAAAAAAACAGTTAAGCGTAAAGTGGAAGCCCATAAAATCCTATTCCGAATCAATTAATGGTTTTAGGGGCAAGGAAACTAAAAATATTCCTGCCGGCTTCGAATCAACAGAAAAGCATAAAGCCAAAATGGAAGAATTGGCAGGTAAACCCGGAAAAATTGTACGTAAAGATGGCAAGCCCGAGGCGGCTTTTAAAAATGCCGCGACCATCCTGGAAAGAAGCTATTCTGCACCTTACCTTGCTCATAACTCTATGGAGCCATTAAACGCTTTTGCCCACGTTATTGGGGATAAAGTGAAAATTGCCGCACCCATACAGATACCTTCATTGATTGTTCCCACGCTTGCCAGTAGTCTGGGAATTCCGGCAGAAAATATTGAAATGGAATTGCCACGTATGGGAGGTGGATTTGGCCGTAAGGCCTATGGCCACTATGTGGTGGAAGCAGCCTTGATTTCCCAGAAAGTAAATGCACCCGTAAAGTTGGTTTATAGCCGGGAAGACGATATGACCAATGGAATTTATCGGCCTACCTATCATGCTACATACCGTGCCGCTTTGGATGAGAATAACAATTTGATGGCATTGCATGTAAAGGCTGGAGGTATTCCTGAAAGCCCTTTGTTCGCCAATCGTTTTCCAGCAGGAGCCCTGGATAATTATATGGCAGAGCAGTGGTCTATTGATAGCAATATTACCATAGGGGCATTCCGTGCCCCACGTTCTAATTTTATGGCAGGAGCGGAGCAAGCTTTCCTGGACGAATTGGCAGAAACTATGGGTAAAGACCCAATAGAATTCAGACTAGACCTGCTTAAAAGGGCCAAGGAAGATCCTGTAGGTGAGCAAAACGATTATGATGCTGAACGATATGCCGGAGTGTTAGAATTGCTTCGGGAAAAAGCGGCTTGGGGACAGGAAGATAGAAATATCCATAGGGGAGTATCTGCTTATTTCTGCCATAATTCCTACGCTGCTCATGTATTGGATCTGACCATTGAGAATGGAAAGCCCGTGGTGCAAAATGTATGTTGTGCCATTGATTGTGGTATTGTTGTAAATCCGGACGCAGCCAAAAATATGGCAGAAGGAGCCATAACGGATGGTATTGGTAATGCCTTTTTTGGGGAACTGACTTTTAAGGAGGGGGTGCCCCAGAAGAACAATTTTGACCAATATCAAATGATTCGTATGATGGATGCTCCAAAGGAGATAGATGTTCATTTTGTACAAAACGAAATCGCGCCGACCGGAATGGGAGAACCTCCATTTCCACCGATTTTTGGGGCCTTGGCCAATGCACTCTATCAGGCAACGGGAAGAAGGCACTACCAGCAACCTTTTGTCTCAGACCGGCCTCCGCTGGTCGGATAAATTATGTGTCAACTTGTTTTAGGAGTTGTATAAATGAAGCCATAGCAAGAAATGCAATACAGTAACCCATGAATACGATCAGTACAAAAATCGGAAGACGCTCTTTTATAAAAAACACCAGCCTGGCAGGTGGAGGACTAATTTTGGGCTTTAGCTGGTTAAATTCCTGTAAACCTAAGGAAGCTCAAAATATGGCGGTCAGGGAAATGCCCAGTGAATGGTTTGAGATGAACGGGTACTTAAAAATTGGAGAAAACAATCTGGTGACCATAATGTCTCCCAATCCGGAAGGTGGGCAAAACGTTAAAACCTCCATGCCCATGATTGTTGCTGAAGAATTGGATGTGGACTGGGGCAATGTCATTGTTGAACAAGCCCCGTTAAATACCGAATTATACAGTCGTCAGTTTATTGGGGGTAGCCAGGCGATTAGACGTGGATGGAACGGACTTCGGATGGCGGGGGCTGCCGCACGTCAAATGCTTATGGAGGCCGCAGCTCAAAGCTGGGAAGTCCCGTTGGCCGAAATTACCACTGCCGCCGGTATGTTATATCACAAAGAGGGCAAAAGATCTGCCTCGTATGGAGAAATGGCCGCCACGGCTGCAGAAAACGAGGTGCCTGAAGACATTGCCCTTAAAAGCCTTGATGAATTTAAGATTATAGGTACCTCAAGAAAAAATGTGGATGGCCGTAGCATTGTTACGGGCAAACCCATGTTCGGTGTTGACACTTATACCAAAGGAATGCTCACTGCTATGATTGTACATCCCCCTGCTTTTGGCATGCAATTAAAGTCTTTTGATGGTGAAGCTATTAAATCGATGCAGGGAATAAAGGATGTTTTTGCGGTTAAAGTATTGGATGATGATTTTACAAGACAGCATTTTGACACTTGTACTTTTTTGGAAGTGGTTGCAATTGTGGGCAGTTCCACCTGGGAAGTAATGCAGGCGCAAAAAGCGATTTCTGTACAATGGGAACCTTTTGAAACATATGGGGAAGAGCGGCAACCCTATAGGGGCCCACAACAAAGCCTGACCATTCCTGCCGGCTTGGAAAATACCGAAACTCACAGGCAAATGATGTCACGGATGGGATCCAAACAATCAACTGTAGTTCGCAGGGATGGTAATCCTGAAGGCGCTTTTAAATCGGCGTCAAAAGTTATAAAGCGGACATATACGGCTCCCTTCCTTGCGCATAATTGTATGGAACCCATGAATTTCTTTGCCGATGTAAGAGATAATAAAGCCGAACTTTCCGGGCCGCTACAGAAAGCGGAACTTACAGAACACACCTTATCTGCCCGCCTGGGCATCCCCCTAGAAAACATAGACATTAATTTAACTCGACTGGGAGGAGGCTACGGCCGCCGGTCGTATGCGCACTGGGCGGTTGAAGCCGCTCTCATTTCTCAAAAAATGCAGGCTCCTGTGAAACTGGTCTATTCCCGCGAGGACGATATGACCGGGGGAATCTATCGGCCGATGTACCAGGTTACCTACAAAGCGGCACTGGATAAGAATAATAAACTGACAGCTATTCACATAAATGCCGGGGGCATTCCAGAAAGCCCTTTGTATGCCAATAGGTTCCCTGCGGGTGCGGTAGAGAATTACCTGGCGGAAAGCTGGACCATCAATACCAATATAACTATAGGGTCTTTTAGGGCACCACGTTCTAATTTTATGGCAAGCGCAGAACAGTCCTTTCTGGATGAGGTTGCAGAGGCTGTTAACAAGGATCCTATCGAATTCCGATTGGAACTGTTAGACCAGGCTAAAAATAACCCAGTTGGCGAACGCAACGATTATGATGCTGAACGATATGCCGGGGTGTTAAAACTAGTAAAGGAAAAATCTAATTGGAACAATAATGAATCTTCCCTTAATCAGGGGGTATCCGCTTATTTTTGTCACAATTCCTATGCTGCCCAGGTTGTGGACATGCGGTGGGAAAAAAACCAGCCCATAATAGATAAGGTTACATGTGCTATTGATTGTGGAATTGTGGTCAACCCTGATGCAGCTGCAAACCTATGTGAAGGTGGAATTGTAGACGGTATTGGCAATGCCTTGTTTGGGGAACTGACCTTTAAAGATGGTGTTCCCGAAAAATCTAATTTTGATAAATACCGCATGATTAGAATGAGTGAGGCACCAAAAGAAATCGATGTCCATTTTGTTAAAAACGACTCTGACCCTACCGGATTGGGCGAACCTACCTTTCCACCAGTATTTGCTGCTCTGGCTAACGCAATTTACAAAGCAACGGGTAAACGTTATAGTCATCAACCCTTCCTGGATAACCCGTTGAATACTTAATAAGATTTCTTTATTTATTGCCGAGTCTGTATGATGGGATTTAAAGCATCCTGTCCAACCCTCATGTTAAATAAAAAAGTGATTTGTGCAAGCAAATCACTTTTCTGCTTGGCTGGTATGGCGGATCTAACGACAGGATAAAGATGCGTCGTAAATCTATTCAGATTATTGAGTACTTCTTAACCGAAATCTAAACTACATTCAAAATAGCGCTTTCAGAACAATAACTCATAGGTGTTATGCAGGATTAAACCAGAGATGACATAAAAATAAAAATGGTCGGATATTTCAATTTGCGCTATACATGATAAAAATCATAGAATCCACTTATGACTTTTGATACTTTTAAAAAGTATTCCTTAAAGAAATTCTTCGGTTACCGATAGTAAATTAAAAACATATAGTATGGACGCAAATAAAATCAAATCAAATTTTGAGCAAGCAGATCAACACATTAAAGCAGCAAAAAGCGAATTGAATCGACCCGCTGAGGATGTCGTGCCTTTTATGGTATGTCGAAGTGCCCGCTATGCCATATCCAATTATTTACAGGGGTTTTTATTGAAAAACGAAATTGAATTTGATGAAGAGGCTTCCGTGGAGACTTTACGGGAAAAGTGCCTTGCTATAGATGATAAGTTCAAAACCTTTGATTTGAGTGCTATAACATTCGCTAGAGATGATGAGTATAGCGCAGAATTTGATGAGATGGAAAATAGTATTGATTTAGCCGAACAAGCAAAACAGTTGGTTGGTGCATAAGACTATGGTAATTAAAAACAAATCTATCAAATAGAGGATCATCATGAGCAAATCAATATTAGGAAAAATAGGCCTCCCCAAAAATGTAACAGAGTATAAAGACAGGAAATCAACCAAATACAAATACCCAGGTAAGCCAGTAGCCATGGATGGAAATTCGGCGGCAATCATGTGTGAACGTGAATCTACCGATGCCGCCGGGGCATATCCCATCACACCATCGACGCAAATGGGGGAGTTTTGGGCCGATGCGGCGGCCAAGGGACATCTGAATATTTCTGACAGACCATTAATATTCGTTGAACCCGAAGGCGAACATGCAGCAGCTGCGGTTACTGCGGGTTTGTCGATGACCGGTTTGCGCGCCTCGAACTTTTCATCGGGCCAGGGCATTGCATATATGCACGAATCACTCTATGCGGCAGTAGGAAAGCGCCTGACCTATGTTTTGAATATCGGCTCACGTGCGATGACCAAATCCACCTTAAACGTACATGCAGGTCACGATGATTACCATGCCGTTGATGATACTGGTTTTTTCCAAATGTTTGCAAAAAATGCACAGCATGTTGCCGATCTCAATATTATCGCACATCGCATTGCGGAATTAGCACTTACCCCTGGTATTATTGCCCAGGACGGTTTTTTGACCACCCATTTGATAGAATCTTTTCTTTTACCAGAACGTGAATTGATCAAAGAATATCTTGGGCGACCTGATGATATGATTAAAACCCCAACACCTGCACAAAGTATTATTTATGGAGAAACACGTCGTCGTATTCCGGAACTGTGGGATGTAGACAACCCGGTGATGGCTGGTATTGTACAAAATCAGGATTCTTATATGCAGAGCGTTGCGGCGCAACGGCCATTTTTCTTTGATCATATTCAGGAATTGACAGATCAGGCGTTTGAAGAATACCATCGATTCACGGGCAGGCGCTATCAACGTGTGATGACCTATAGGGCAGACGATGCCGATTACCTTATTTTAGGTCAGGGAAGTTTGGTACCCAGCGCAGAAGTCGTTGTGGATTACCTAAGAGAAACCCGCGGGATAAAAGTCGGGGTGGTCGACCTTGTTATGTTCCGACCTTTCCCCGCTGATATGCTTGGTGAAATATTGAAAGGAAAAAAAGCCGTTACCATATTAGAACGACTGGATCAACCATTGGCTGTCGATTCGCCAATCACTCGCGAAGTCCGATCTGTTTTAAACAAGTGTGTCGAAAACGGCATGAATAAAAAACAGCATCCGTATCCTGAATTGATTTCTTATTCCATATCTGATATGCCCGCAGTTTACTCTGGTTCCTTCGGTATGGGAAGCCGGGACTTACAGCCGGAAGGAATCATTGGAGCCATAGAAAATATGATGCCCGACGGAAAACATAAAAAAAAGTTTTACCTCTCTATAGATTTTATTCGAGAAATTCCACACTCGCCAAAACAGAAAGCCTACCAGGAAACCATTGTAGAATCCTATCCGCATGTCAAGGAGTTGGCCGTTCGAGGTTCAGAAAACCCGAATCTTATGCCAAAGGATGCTATAACCGTCCGTTTCCACTCTGTAGGTGGTTGGGGGGCCATCACCACTGGTAAGAACATGGCGATGACCTTGTATGAGTTGCTGGGCTATAACATCAAGGCGAATCCTAAATATGGTTCGGAGAAAAAAGGACAACCGACCACGTACTATCTTGCGGCTTCTCCTGAACCTATTCGAATAAATTGCGAGTATTTTTTTGTGGATGTTGTTTTATCTCCTGACCCTAATGTATTTAAGCATACCAACGCCCTGGCGGGACTAAAAAAAGGAGGTAGTTTCATCATTCAAAGTGATAAAAAAACACCAGATGAGGTTTGGTCCGATATTCCTAAGCACTATCAAAAGGTAATCATCGATAAGGATATCCATGTGTTTTATATGGATGGATTCAAAATTGCACGCGAAGAAGCCACCGATCCCGAACTGCAGTTGCGCATGCAGGGAATTGCCTTCCAAGGTGCATTTTTCGCAGCTTCTCCATTAATGGAAAAATCTGGGTTATCAGAAGAAAAATTGTTGAAGGCCATCGAAGACCAATTGCACCAAAAATTTGGGTCTAAAGGGCAACGCGTTGTTGATGATAATTTGAGGGTGGTAAAACGGGGCTTTGATGAAGTGCATGAAATTACGAATAAAGTATTGGGTGCCGGCCACGAGGCCAAGAGAAATGGCCAGGCCAATCTGCCCATTCCAAGGATGCTAAAAGAAATCCCGCAAAGTGAATCACAGTTAAGTGACATTCATCGCTTTTGGGAACAAACAGGCAATTTCTATTTGCGCGGCATGGGAAATGATAACCTTACCGACCCATTTATCGGCCTGAGCGTAATGCCCGCGGTTTCATCAGTGTTCCGCGATATGACGGGTATACGCTTTGAACACCCAGAATGGATTCCAAACAACTGTACGGCTTGTGGCGACTGTTATACGGTATGTCCGGATACGGCTATACCCGGACTTGTAAGTGAGGTATCTGATGTCTTTGATACCATTGTGAAACGGGTGAAGAAGCATCACGGCAAACTAGAGCACTTGCCCAAAGCTGTGCGTAAAATGGAAGGCCATGTCAGAAAACTGTTCTCCACTTCAAAAAATGGGGCAACTGTCAATGATTTCATTCACCATGCCATCGATATGACAATTGATGATTCTAATGACGGTACGGAACTGAAAAGGGAATTTGATTGGTTTAAGGAAGAATTGGGCGAATTTAACTTTGCATTGACCAGACCGTATTTTGATTTACATGAGAAAAAAGAAGAAAACAGTGGCGGTTTATTCAGCATTACCATTAATCCCAATACATGTAAGGGGTGTATGGAATGTGTGGCGGTCTGTAATGATGAGGCTCTGATCAAGATACCGCAAACAGAAGGTTCGATTGTAAAACTTAATAAAGAATGGGATTTGTGGATGGACTTACCAAATACACCACAAAAATTCAATCGTATCGATGACCTGGAAGAGAAAATCGGGCCGCTGGAAACTATTCTATTAAATAAAGATGCTTACCTGAATTTCGCCAGTGGTGATGGGGCTTGTTTGGGTTGTTCCGAAAAATCAGTGGTTCATTTGTTCATAGCTACGGTTGAGTCACTTATGCAGCCACGTATTGAAAAACACATGGCACGTCTTGAGGAGCTGGCCGATAAACTAGAAAAACATATCCAGGGGAAGTTGATGAATCGTGTAGATTTGACCGATTCAGATACCATGTCGAGAATTGTTGCTGAAATGCAAAATTCAGATTTAACCATGGCCGAAATTACCAGAAGGTTGGAATCTGTTCAGGGCGGTGAACCGATTGACCAGGAGTGGCTGCGTAATGTAACACAACTACTGGCCCAATTGAAGAAACTGAAATGGAAATATGCCAATGGTACCACTGGCAAGGGTCGCTCCAATATGGGCATGCTTAACTCTACCGGATGTACTTCTGTATGGGGGAGCACTTGGCCGTTCAATCCGTATCCATTCCCATGGGCTAACCACTTATTCCAAGATTCACCATCTATGGCAATGGGCATTTTTGAAGGACATATGGCTAAGATGGCCGAAGGCTTTAAAGCCATTCGTAAGGCAGAATTAGAGCTCGATGGAAAATATGATGCAACTGAACATGACGACTTTTTCACCTACTTCACCTGGCAGCAGTTTAGCGATGAAGAATGGTTGCTTTGCCCACCGGTGGTGACACTTGGGGGTGATGGTGCGATGTATGATATTGGCTTCCAAAACCTCTCAAGGATGATGGCTTCTGGAAAACCAATTAAAGTGATTGTCGTAGATACGCAGGTATATTCCAATACAGGAGGCCAGGCTTGTACTTCCGGATTTATTGGTCAGATTTCAGATATGGCGCAATATGGTAAAGTATGGAAGGGAAAGAGTGAACCTAGAAAAGAGATCGGTCTCATTGCCATGGCACACAGAAACTCCTACGTAATGCAAGCAACACTGGCCAATACAAGCCAAATGATAGAAGGTTTTATCGATGGTTTGATGACCAGACGACCAGCCCTTTTTAATCTCTATACTACTTGCCAACCCGAACATGGGGTGGCAGACGATCTGGGTGCACATCAAGCTAAGCTTGCTGTAGAATCAAGGGCATATCCGATATTTAAATACAATCCGGATAATGGAATAAAAGTGCAGGAGGCCTTTGATTTGTCTGGCAATCCGGCCATGGATCAGATATGGCCTGCATACGATCTGAAATATCTGGAATATGGTCAGGAACGTACGATGAAATTACCGATGACTTTTGCCGACTTTGCATTGACGGAAGCTCGATTCAGAAAACACTTTAGAAAAGTTCCTCGTAGCGCCTGGAATGAGAATATGATGCTTTTGGCAGACTTTTTAGAACTGGATGAAAGTGATCGTGAAGGTAAATTCCCTTATATCTGGGCGGTGGATAGAAGTCAAAAACTCAATCGAGTTTTGGTAGCGAAACCAATTGTAGAATCCTGTGAAGAACGAAGGGACTTCTGGTTGATGTTGCGCGACCTTGCTGGAGTAGAAATAGATAACCCACAGGAAGAAAACCTGGAGGAAAAAATAAGGAGCGAGGTAGTAGGAAATATTGCACAAGGCCTTATGAAACTTGCCGGTGGCACTGGAGATAGCATTGTACAAATGGCCATGGGCCAAGCCGAATCAGCCGACCTGATGGTCGAAGAAATGTCATCAAATGGAGACTATTTGGCACCTTGGTTGGAAACGGATGAATGCACCTCATGTGACGAGTGTATAAAACTCAACCCTAATATTTTTGCTTACAACGAAGATAACAAGGCATACATCAAAAACCCGAAGGCCGGACCCTATGAAGACCTGGTTAAAGCGGCAGAAAAATGTACGGCCGGAGTGATTCATCCCGGATTACCAACTGAGCGATCTGCAAAGGACATTGAGAAATGGATAAGCCGAGGCGAAAAGTATAATTAATATACACAAGGCATAATGGGATTTTTCAATTTTCATAAGAATACCTTTAAAAATGGTATTCACCCACCAGAGAGCAAGGACGAAACCAATGATCTTCCCATTAGGCAATTTCCCTTTGCTCCGGTCATTATTTTGCCTATGGCCCAACACATTGGAGCACCATCACAAATTGTTGTTCGCGAAGGGCAGGAGGTACATCGAGGGGAACTATTGGCCAAAGCTGGCGGCTATGTATCGGTTCCTATGCACGCTCCGGTTTCCGGTATTATTCGAAAAATCGCCAATGTTCCGACCATTTCCGGAAAAATGTCTCCTGGTATTTTTATTGAAACCTTTCCCTTTTCCACTCAAGAAGTGCTCGAAGGAAATCCAATTGACCCCGATACGGCCACGGCTGAAGAAATTCTCCAGGGAATTCAAGATGCAGGAATTGTAGGCCTTGGCGGGGCCGCTTTTCCAACCCATGTGAAGTTGAAAGTGCCGGAAGGGAAAAAGTGTGAGACCTTGATTATCAATGGCATTGAATGTGAACCCTATCTGACAACAGACCATCGCGTGATGTTGGAGCAGGAAAGTGACATTTTTACCGGAATCAAGTATTTATTGAAAGCTACGGGTGCCAAAAATGCTATCATTGGTATTGAAGCCAATAAACAAGATGCCGCAGATCATTTAGCAAAGCATATTCCAAAAGAATTACCTGTTACCATAAAAGTACTTCCTGTCAAATATCCACAGGGGGCAGAGAAAATGTTGATCACTTCCATCCTCCGGAAGGAAGTTCCTTCGAAAGGGTTTCCTATAGAAGTGGGTGTGGTGGTAGTGAATGTTGCTACCGCTGCCGAGATTGGGCGATTATTGCCCCATGGTCGTGGTATCCAGGAGCGGGTGATCACCATTACGGGCCCAGGAGTCAAAAAGAAAGGAAATTATCTCATTCCTGTAGGTACGCCATTGCGTTTTGTTCTTGACCAAGTGGGTGTTGACGAAGAAATAAGTGAAGTATATATGGGCGGACCAATGATGGGTGTAGCAGTTTCAAATCTTGATATATCCATTGTAAAGGGAACTTCGGGCATTTTGGTGTTTACAGGGAAAGATGTAGATCGGTCATCCAAAATTTATCCCTGTATTAAATGTGGAGCCTGTGTAGATGCTTGTCCTATTTTATTAAATCCATCAAAACTGGGTATCCTGGCAAAATTTGAAGCTTACGATCAAATGGTTTCGGATTATAATTTGATGGACTGTTTTGAATGTGGATCATGTACCTATGTATGCCCATCACATATCCCGTTGGTACAGTATTTCCGATTGTCAAAACGAATTGTTCGAAAGCGGGAAGCCGTAAAAAAAGAGGAAGTCAATGCTTAAAAAGACATTAGATATTAGCTCATCGCCCCACATTAACAAAGGGCGAAGTACCGATGATATTATGAAAAATGTCGTTTGTGCACTTATGCCCGTGGTATTTTTCTCTTTCTATTCATTTGGGTTGAATGCCTTATTGGTCATTCTTACCGCTACGCTTGCCTGTGTATTGACCGAGCATTTTTTGTGTAGGCTTTCTAAAAAAGAAACTACGGTTAATGATTATTCGGCCGTAATTACCGGCTTGTTATTGGGGCTTACCTTACCTCCTAGTTTTCCATTGTGGATGGCTTTTGTTGGTGGGGTTATTGGTATTGCCCTTGGCAAATATATCTTTGGCGGACTGGGATACAATGTATTTAATCCGGCACTGGTGGCCCGGGCTGTTTTGCAGGCTGCCTTTCCAGTGGCAATAACTACTTGGCATCCCGCTTTACTGCCTGATCGATTTTCTACTATTTCTGGGTCGGTCTTTACCTGGCCGTTTATGCAGCCACAATTTGACGCTATTGCAGGGGCAACTCCGCTTTCGGCTTTTAAATTTGACGGAATTACCACACCAACAATGGAGTTGGCTTTTGGCCAAATCAGTGGTTCAACCGGAGAAACTTGTGCTGTCATCATTGCGTTGGGCGGTCTTTATTTAATTGCCCGAAATATGATGAGTTGGAGAATTCCAATGGCGGTAGTATTAAGTGCTTTTGTGCTAAGCGGAGCTCTTTATTTATTCAATAGAGAACTGTATCCTTCTCCTTTCTTTATGGTGTTTTCCGGGGGGCTGATGCTGGGTGCCGTATTTATGGCTACGGATATGGTATCCTCTCCGATTACGCCGATCGGTTTGTGGATTTACGGAGGCATTATTGGCATTCTAACGATAGTAATCCGCATTTGGAGCGGTCTTCCAGAAGGCGTTATGTATTCCATTTTATTGGCGAACGCTATTTCTCCCCACATTGATACGGTGGTCAAAAATCGGGTATATGGAACAAACAGAAAAATGAAAGCTGCATGAGCGAAGCTGCGAATATAGAAATACAAAAACCTTCGAATAGCATGAAGATGCTAAGGGTTATGGTGGGTATTGGAATAATAAGTGCCTTACTTATTGTGTCTGCTTACGAGTTGACTTTGCCACGTGTACAGCAATTAAGGGCTGAGGCCCTGGAGAAGGCAATTTTTAAAGTCCTTCCGGGGACGGTTCGCACCCAAACTTTAGGTATAAATGCCGATGGGGACTTGGTGGAAATAGCTGATGGTGATACACCTGAATTTACATGTTATGCAGGATATGATAAAAACGAGAAACTTGTGGGGTATGCAGTTGACGCCGCTGGTCAAGGTTATGCGGACATTATCAGAATACTATATGGTTACGACCCTGAAGAGCAAATTTTGATCGGATTTCAAGTTTTGGAAAGCAAAGAGACCCCGGGACTCGGAGATAAAATAGAAAAGGAGCAGGGATTTCTTGACAATTTTAAAGCATTGGATGTAAGCCTTGCCAATGATGGACAGCTCAGGAACAAGGTCATTACCGTGAAAGAAGGTAAGAAACAAAACTCGTGGGAAATTGATGGCATTAGCGGTGCAACCATTTCTTCTAGAGCCATAGGGAAAATTGTTGGTGAAAGTACATTGAAAGTGGTTCCCATTCTATATCACAATTACATTAAGGTGGATGATACCCAGTCCGATAAAAAACAAATAGAAAGCAATGAGTAACGATAATTCCTCATCAAGAGAGAAGGTTGCCACTACCGATGAATTTATCAAAGGTCTATGGCGTGATAATCCGGTATTTGTGCAAGTATTGGGTATGTGTCCGGTATTGGCAGTATCAAATACGGCAGAAAATGCGCTTGCTATGGGTTTGGCAACAGCTTTCGTCTTATTGATGTCGAATATCTTAGTATCCTTACTGCGAAATTTTATTCCAAGGCAGGTGCGTATTGCCTCGTATATTCTCATCATCGCAACTTTTGTTACCGTTACCGATTATGCCATCCAGGCCATAAGTGTCGAGTTATATAAAAGCTTGGGTGCCTTTATCTCGCTTATTGTGGTAAACTGTTTGATTTTGAGCCGTGCAGAAGCATTTGCATCGAAAAATACGGTGTGGAAATCCATTCTTGATGCACTGGGTATGGGTATAGGATTTACATTCGCACTTTTTTGCCTGGGGGCCGTCAGGGAAATACTTGGCAATGGTTCTATTTTCGAATGGAGCATTTTTCCCGAGGGATTTCAAAATTGGATTGTAATGATATTACCAGCCGGCGGTTTTTTTACACTCGCAGCCTGGTTGCTTATAATTAATGTGATACAGACAAGAAAAGTAACATCATGAATACAGAGTCTCTAGGAACAATTTTTCTCAATGCCGCCTTGGTCAATAACTTTGTTTTGGCCTACTTTTTAGGTATTTGTCCTTTTTTAGGTGTATCCGGAAAAGTGGAAACCGCCTCAAAAATGGGAGCTGCCGTTATGTTCGTGATGTTGATCAGTTCGATGTGCGCTTATGGTATTCATGCATTTTTGGTGGCCATAAATGCCCCCTATCTGCAATTGATCAGTTACATTGTTGTGATTGCTTCAACGGTGCAATTGGTTGAAATGTTTATCAAAAAAATGAGTCCGACATTATTTCGGTCTTTGGGTATCTTTCTGCCCCTGATTACAACAAACTGTGCCGTACTTGCTGTGGCATTGTTTCAGACAAATAAAGGATATGGGTTTTTAGAGAGTGTGGTCTATGCCTTGGGAGCCGGTGTTGGCTTTACATTGGCCCTGTTATTAATTGCCGGTCTGAGGGAACAGTTGAATTTTGCCGAAGTACCTGGTATTTCCAAGGGAACGGCGTTGACATTATTTATCGCTGGTATTTTGTCGCTTTGTTTTATGGGCTTTGCAGGCCTTGGTGCTCAATAAAGAAAAAAATTATGTTTCAATCACTCATCATCGGAATTGGCCTTACCCTAGCTTTAGTAGTGGTATGGACACTTGTACAGGTATCTTGGAAAAATGTATTTCGAGAAGAATACTTAGACGAAGACGTATTGGCAGGTCGAAGAAGCTGCTCAAATTGTGGTTGTACCGGTATTTGTGAAAGAAAGGGAAAAGAGTGAAACAAAATAAGAAGATTCTAGCGAAGTGGAAAAAGTTAAAATGAGTTCAATAAGAAATAAATAATAGATATGGCACATTTATCAGATTTTGATATAGAAAAACAGTACAAGGCAGTCGTTAAAAATACATCACGACTTACACCACCGGACACCGAAGAAGTACGTGAGATCGTACTTGAAGTAAAAGATCCGGAATTTGAATGCGAAGTGGACCAAAGCTTCGGGGTATTGACTAGCGCCACAGGCGATTTTGGAAACACCCTGCACCATAGGCTCTATAGTGTGGCTGATTTGCCAAAACGTGTCAAAGGAAACCCACAGCTTACCATGTTGGTAAAACGCTGCTCTTACGTTGACGATTTCAGTGGAGAAGAGTATCCAGGTGTTGCTTCAAATTATTTATGCGATCGAAAAAAAGGCGATGAAATCACGGTTACCGGTCCATTTAAATTACCTTTTAACGTTCCGGAGGACAAGACCGCTAATTTAATTCTTATTGGTATGGGTACCGGTATTGCACCTTTCCGGGCATTTATCAAGCATATTTACAAAAATGTTAAAGATTGGGAGGGGAAAATTCGGTTGTTTTATGGTGCGCGCAGTGGCTTGGAATTGTTGTATTTAAATGACAAAGATGGAGATCTTACTAACTATTATGACGAAGCAACCTTTGAGGCTTTTCATGCGCTGAGCCAGAGACCACATTGGGCAGATCCCATTGAACTGGAAAAGGCACTTGAAGGGCAAACGTCTGAGCTGATCGAGTTGCTTTCTATGTCTAATACCTATATCTATGTTGCTGGCTATGAAACCATTCACAAAATGCTCAATAAGGCATTTACCAATATTTTAGGTTCAGAAGAAAAATGGCGACTTCGCAAAGCCGAATTAGTCGCTGGCAGAAAATGGGCTGAAATTATTTATTAACCCGTATTGAGAAATAAAAAAGTAGAGACTCATGCTATCAAATAAATTCCCGAAATAATTGTCTATCCTCGTTGCCATAGCAGCACTCGGAGGTTTAACCTTGCTTCTTGCGGCAATTCTTATTATTGCCTACAAGAAACTCTATGTATATGAGGATCCGCGAATTGACATGGTGGAAGACATGTTGCCCCATGCCAATTGTGGTGCTTGTGGGTATCCGGGTTGCCGACCCTTTGCAGAGGCTCTGGTTCTTCAAAAAACCTTACCCGGTAAGTGCACGGTCAGTACCGATGAAGGCAGGCAATCGATAGCTGAATTTCTGGGTGTTGACCTGGGAGTTGAAGAAAAGCAAGTTGCTCGTCTTGCTTGTGCCGGCGGCACAAACGTAGCGATCAATCGTGCACAGTATGTTGGCGTTCAAAGTTGCCAGGCAGCCACGCTGATATCGGGTGGGGGCAAAGGCTGCTTTTGGGGATGCCTTGGCCATGGGGATTGCGAGCTTGTATGCGATTTTGATGCAATAACAATGAACGAACATGGTTTACCCGTTGTAGATACAGAGAAATGCACGGCCTGCGGTGATTGTGTGGAAGTCTGCCCTAAGGATTTATTTTCCATAGAACCAATAAGCCACCGCCTGTGGGTAGCTTGTAAGAACCTGGAACATGGCGATGCCATTCTTGAAGATTGCCAGGTGGCTTGCACCGCCTGCGGTAAATGCGCCATGGATGCCCCTGGAGAATTAATAGCTATGGAAAACAATTTGCCCCTAATCAATTATGCCGAAAATCATAACACACAAGTGCCCATTAAACGATGCCCCACCGGGGCTATTGTTTGGTTGGATGATGACGGAGTGGCCATTAGGGGGAAAGAAAGCAAGAAAATCATTCGCAAGGGGAATCGCTCTATGGGGAATTCATAGTGCTTACGTTGCACTTTAACTAGTTCCTTTGTATCCAAAGTGCAAAAGTCCGTATATGTCGGCCGGTGGAGTTGGTAAGTTAAAATAAACTCTCACTTCCAGTAAATTCTATAATTGTTTTCGAAAGTCGATTACAGGCGAAAGTCAAACGCTAATGATTTACCAATGCAGTGAAAAATTCCGATATAGGATAGATAACTTTTGTTTTGATATTAAAGCTAATTATATTTTCCGCTGAAAACCTGCCCGCATGCAGTTATGTAGCCACAGCCTTCCGGACATGTTGTTTTAAAAGCACTTTTTTTATGTACTATCGACAAAGCACCGCTCCGGCTTTGCCGGAAATTGTTCGTTTGGGGTTTTTCTGAGATAAAAACGTTTAAATAATGTAAGAAATTACAGCTACTTCATAACACGTTTTATACATTTTATACTGTATTTATCCTTGTTTACAACAAAATTTAAGCCGATAGTTTAATATGAAGTATTTTTAAAGTTGTGCCCTTGTATCATCCAAGATTGGCCAATGTCCCAATGAGAACACTACAAACCATTTCTATTGTTGTTTCTTTTTTCTTTTTCTGCCATCTCAGCGGACAAGAGACTATTGCGGATAATTTTCAGACCGTAAGTTATTCAAATAACGATGGTAGCCTAAATTTCTTAACTAACTGGGCTGAATCTGGCTCGGGCGAGACTACAGATCCAAGTGCGGGTAGAATTCGTGTAAATTCGAATGAATTGCGATTCAGAAATATGGATAGTGCAACTATTACCAGGACGCTAGACCTTTCTACTGTTGTTACGGCAACACTGACTTTGGATTACAATAGGACCAGTGGTAACGAGTCTATCGCAGTGCAGTTGTTTGATGGTACCAGTTATTCTACAATAGCGACCTTGAGCGGGACAGGATCATTGAGTTACGATTTAAATGCCAACCAGATTTCTGCTAATTCAGGAATTCGTTTTATATCTGCCAGCGGGGGATGGGGAAACTCTGAAACCGTTTTTATTGATGATGTGCTTTTTACGATAGCGTACCCTGATGAACCGCCATTGGTTGTAGGTTCAGGAGATCAGGTATACTGTCCTGGATCATCTGTTCCGGTAGCTCAAAGTATTACCATAACAGATCCTGATGATACATCAACAACAGCAGTTTATATACAAATTTCGGCGGGATATGTTAATGGGGAAGACCTATTGACATTGACAGGGAGTCATCCGAATATTACGTCTACCTGGGATGCTGTTCAAGGAGAACTTACATTACAGGGCCCTGCAACCTATGCCGAATTTGAACTTGCGGTGCTAGCAACTGAATACTCATCGAGCGCGGCAGCTCCTACAGGAACCCGACAATTTTCGATTACGGTAGGCGAAGCTAATTTTTTACCATCAACCGGACATTATTACGAATTTGTGTCAGATCCCGGTATAAGCTGGACGGATGCCCAGATAGCAGCAGACAATCGAACCTATTTTGGTTTACAAGGATATTTGGTTACGCTAACCTCACAAGAAGAGGCCGATTTCTCGGGGTCTCAAGCCCAGGGAGTGGGTTGGATCGGTGCAAATGATGTTGCAGTCGAAGGAGAGTGGAGATGGGTTACCGGTCCGGAGGCGGGAACCCAGTTTTGGAATGGCGGTATCGGCGGCACGGAATTGACTTTTGCATTTTGGAATACAGGAGAACCCAATAACTGTTGTGGGGGAGAGGACTATGCTCATATAACTGATAATTCTGTTGGAATTATTGGATCCTGGAACGATTTACCTAATGGGGGAGGTGGTGGTGCTTATGCTTCACAAGGTTATGTTGTAGAATACGGTGGTACAACGGGAGATCCAACTTTGAATATTACCGCTACAACTACCATTTCAATTAGCGGCTGCAGAATGATCACCAATAGGAGAATTACCTATAGGGTGCATCCGAATTGAGTTAGTATTTACTTTTGATTTCGGCCTCGCTGATTTGTTCTCAATTTACTTACCATAAATTATTTTGAACGTTTACGATATCCTAAACGAGGATTTGTAGCATCCTAATGAACCCTCCTGTTTTGTCTCAATTAGGCACAAATGATGCTGTATTTATCTAATAAAATTTGGAAATTAAACCTTCTTAATCAAATCACATGAAATTTTGATATCTAAACTTATGTGGTTTTTTGAATTTGGGCTTTATGGAAAAAGTTTTGCAGTTATTTTCCGTTGCTTTCAATCGTGTACAAAAGAAGGAAACTGTAATAACTTTAGAATTTTTAATTAAAAAAACATCCCCAAATATTTGAGGATGTTTACGTTTTTATATCGATCAAGAGCCTTTACTTATTTATCAAATCGGCAGTTTCCTTGATATTGTCCTTCAAATCTTTTGCAATTTCCTGGTTGCCATCTTCGTCATTAGGGAATATTTCTATAATCCCATTTACGTTACCATCGGCCGCTTGTGACAGGTCAATTTCTTTTAGAGAACCTAGAAATTGTGACATGTCAAATTCAACGGTAAAGTTGACCACACCTCCTGAAACTTCTACACCTGTGCTTCTGCCAACATCTAGATTTTCACTGGTATCATGCCAGAATACAAATGGTTGGTCGTCAATGGTACCCTCAATATAAATTGATCTGTCAAACAATTTATCAGTAGCGGGCAAATCCTCATCTTTATGGAATTTGAAACGTAACTCCTTGTAGATGCCGTCAGGAACGATGACATCACCAATGGTTTGGGTCAAAGCATCACTATTATCCAAAAGGTCAATTTGGTAAGGCCCCCTAAACTGGATCTCATCAGTATCTAAATTACTGTTGGGATCGTCATCGTTTTTAAATACGACATCTCGAATCGAAATTCGAAAATCTGTAAAGACCACATTTTCATTGTTCTTTCCCGTAAATGAGGCTGTTTTTGCGTTTGTTCCTGCAATATTGGTGGCTCCAACGGTTAGGCGTATTCTACTGGCGTCTCCATCATCATTGGAACAGCCGACCATGAATAGCGATAAGATCATAACAAATAAAAAAGTATGTTTCATAACTATAAGATTTGGTTACTAAATAATATTTAAACGTTTTTTTTATTGGATTTCGTTTATAAAACAATTGAAATCTAAAAATTCCTGAAAAAATCTATTTTATTCGACAAGGAGCATGAAAGAAAAAAGGGAGCGATTTGCCGCTCCCTTAGCATCCAATTAAGAAGTTAATGGTTAATTCTGCTTTACAGCGCATGTACTTATGCCAAAAGGGGCATAAAGAGGACAAAAACTAACAAAGCTGGTTAGTATAAATATTCCGGCCAATACAAGTAGTACTATCCCCAAAGTACCACTGATGGTCCCAGTGTAATAAAGTATCCCAATAATTGCTGCGATTACAAATCGGATAATTCGGTCAGCTGATCCCATATTTTTTTTCATCGTACTAAGTTTTAGTTGAACAATAATTAAATAATCAAAACAATTCCATTTATTGAAGCGCTACAGATAAGGCAAACGAAAAGCGGTATGTTCTTTTCTTTGCAATAACTTGTAATCTTTAGATCAAAAATAAATCAGCAAATTGGATTATGCAGTGACTAAAGTCACTACTTGCAAACCTGAATTTTATTGCCCAGTTGTTTCACCAGGCCTGCACCTTCTAATTTTTTAAGTGCCCGACTTATCACTTCACGGACCGTACCGAGTTCGTCGGCAATTTGCTGATGTGACATTCGGAGGGGATTTTCTCTTTTTAAGGAAGCCTTTTCCTTGAGATGTTGATATAAGCGTTCATCAATTTTATCGAAAAGGATGTGTTGAATGGTATCTAAAAGCTCAGCGTATCGGCCCTTATACTGTTCGAAGAAAAAGCTGTTGATATCCGGATTGGCAATGGTCAGCCCATATAGTTCGCCAACTGGAAGAAGCAGCACTTCGGTATCTTCCTCGGTAACCGCATAAACCTGACTTGGCTCGTTATTTATGCCGGCTGAGAAAGACATGATACAACTTTGGTCTGGCTGAATATAATAGAGCAAAAGTTCCCGGTCCTCGTATCGCGTATATACCTTTATCAGCCCTTTCCTGACTAGTGGAATTACCTTTACAAACTGACCTTCACGCAGAATTTCGGTGCCTTGGGGAAGCTCTTTCAAGGTGCCAACCTTAGCAATTTTTTTAAACAGGGGGTGGTATGTAGATGAATATTTATCAGCTTTATTCATTGCAACGTTCTAAGTACTTACTTTTCAGTGTAGATAAATATAAATAAAACTGCCCTAAGTAAATCTCAGGGCAGTTCATCAGACCTTTCTTTTTCATAGCCGGGGCCATTGATCCAGAAAGGTTCTGGGGGCTATATATAGAGGGGGCTTCCTTACTTTTCAAAAGTCAATAAATCCGTACCGCCGTTTCCGCCGCTTTCATGTATCAGTTCAATTTTATTGGGAGAATAAGAAATAATATTCCAATCTTCTGTAAGTTCACTAAAATCTTCAGGTGAGGCAAAGAATATATTGAAATCGATTTCTCCGGTAGAGTGGCCCTCTTCAAAATTACCCAGGGTACATCCATTTCTAAATCGCAAACGATCTTCATTGTTAATTCTCAAATCGACATTGGACTCTCCGTTATACAGTTCAATTTCATGCAACGTCCATGTATCTTCTAATTCCGGTAAGTCGGGTATAATGATTACTACCTGAATACCATTACCCAAACCCGAAGCTTCCCAGGTTCCCGAGAAATTATCGGTGGCAGTGGTGACATTAACGGTGCCATCTGCAGTAAAGTTGAAGGCGTAACCCGTAAAATTATTTTCTAAATCATTGTCGTTTCGCTCCAATTTATCTACAAACCAATTCTCACAGGCCGTTAGCACCTCGGTAAGTTGTTCTGGCGTACAGCTGTTACAATCGTCAACACTATCATCATTACTGGGACTATCATCATCCGAATTTTCATTGGAGTCATCATCAATAGTTACAGACCAAGTACCTGTTACGGTCATGTTACCATTATCCGCTACCAAACTTCCGTCCTGGTTAAAATTGAAACCATAACCTTCAAAATCTGCGGTCTCGTTTTTACCCGAATCCACAAAATTTGTAATGATCCAAGGGCCAATCACAGCCGTATTTGTGATTTCCTCGACATCGGCCTGTAATTGCACTAAATTGGGTATTTCATCACTCTCACTATCTGTGGTACAGGCTGTTACCAATAGTATCAGTGAAGCAAACGTTAGTTTAAAAATGTTCTTTTTCATAGTAATAAATATTTATTTGGGTTATTGTTTCGTAAAAATTAAGTCATCGGTACTTCCATCACCACCACTGACATCGCGAAGTTCTACTTGGGTATCGGAGACTGAAATGACATCCCAATCATCATTGAATTCGTCCAGCGGAATAACGGCGCCAAAGTCTAAAAACAGGCTGTCGTCACCATTTTGTACAGACCAGGTACCATTGGTTGTACTTCCATTATCAGCAATTACTGATCCATCTGTAGCAAAATTGAAAGTGAAGCCGTTGTAATTGTTGGTTTCATCAACACCATCATCGAGATAGTTTGAGACGGCCCAAAGTCCATTTAACAAAATAGTACTAAGGTCTGAACCTCCGTTGCCATCGCCTCCATTGTTTCCATCGCCAGTATCCGAACAATTGCTCCTGAACCTCAATCGATCATCGCCTATCCTCAGGTCTACGTCACTTTCACTACCACCCTGCTTAATTTCATGTAAGTTCCAATTGGCATTAAAATTGTTCAAATTGGGAATATTGATCACCACGGCGATATTGTTACCAGCACCATTGGTCTCCCAGGTACCTGAAAATGATTCGGAATTTGAATCGGCTGTCAAAGTACCATCACTGGCAAAATTGAAACGGTATGCTGTATATAGATCTTCTAAATCTTGGTCGTTACGCTCCAATTTATCCACACGCCAATCTGTACAGCCCACCAGAACCTCTGAAAGTTGATCTGTGGTACAACCGTCACAATCATCATCATTGAAATCGTAATCATCATCTTCATCACAGTCATCTCTGGCATTGTCAAGAACATCCTCGAGTTCATCAAGATTTGAAGCCAGAATTTCGGTTCCGTCAGATAAGATTACAGTGATGGGAAAGTTTACATTTACAATATCATCCTCATCTAATTCTTCAATAAACTCGTAAAGCTCCTGGTCATTAGATAAGGTAATGGTATCAATTACTTCATTATTTGAGTTAAATACCGAAGCTGTTATGGGATACTTAATATCCGCACACTCTATATCATCATCAAATTCATTTTCTCCGACGCAGTCATCAGTTACGTCATCTAGCGCGTCCAAATTATTGATGACCAATTGAGTAAAGTCAGGCAGCACAACGGTGATAGGGAAAATGATATCAAGTACGTCTTCGTCATCGTCGAATTCATCAAAAATGTCCTCAATGGTTTCAAGATCTTCAGGACTGTCTATTATGATTTCAACTCCACCCACTTGCACAGTCACCGGCAGTTCAATTGTAATGCAATTGGCATTGTCAATGATATTATCATTTGAACCATCTTTTGTTGCTGTATGCTGTAAAAGTATCGCAACATTAGAGTTAGCCTCAAGGCTTTCTTCCTGTGGACCCTCAATGAAAACTGATTCTTCCTCTCGACAAGAAACAAACGTCAGGGTTATGAAGAAGATAAACAAGCCAAATTGTTTTAAGGTTCTTTTCATAGCATAACTATTTTATGATTTCTACGTTCAGTAATAGAACAATCTAATCTTAAAAATTCCTGAAAGAAATAGAAGAATTTAAATTTTATACTTTTAATGCATAACCAACAAAGCAGTTTGAAAAAGGATTTACACAAGAATATATGCCAGGATTCCATATTTAAAGGTCTTTATGAAAGATTGGCGAATGACCTCCATGATTTCCTTTATTATAAGTATGGCGGAAAACTTTCTCCAAGTGATAAAGTACAAGAGGCATTTATTAAACTGTGGGAGAATTGCAAAAATATTACGCCAGGGAAAGCAAAGTCGTATTTGTATACCGTTGCTAATAACTTGATGCTTAACGAGGTAAAACATCAAAAAGTGGTGTTAAAATATCAACATGAAAACCCTAAAACACCGACCAGTGAATCTCCTGAGTTTCTTTTGGAAAAACAAGAATATTTTAAAAAATACCAGGAAGTACTCGCATCCTTGACCGAAGAACAGAGAATTGCCTTTTTACTTAACAAAGCCGAAGGGAAAAGGCACGAAGAAATAGCACAAATATTGGGAGTCACCCGAAAGGTTGTGGAATACAGGATTTATTCGGCTTTTAAGGTGTTGAAAGCCGAATTGGAAGGATTTAACATAAAATAATCAGGAAAAAAGGCATTCAGGTTGTTGTATATTAAATGGAGATGCGTATGAACAAGGATTACTTGATACAAAAATGGCTTACTGAGGAACTCACTCCAGAGGAGCAAAAGGCATTTGAAGCCCTGGAGGATGTTTCATTCTTAAAGGGCATTGCAGATGATGCCAAAAATTTCCGTGCATCACAATTCTCCAAGGCCAAAACATATAGCGACTTTAAGAAAGTTCTTGATATCCAAAAGGCCCCAGTTAGAAAATTATATTGGGTAAGGCCACTTATGCGAATTGCAAGTATTTTTATAGTGGGGTTCGCTATGTATTATTTCTTTTTTTATGAGAACCTTACCCATGTTGAGACCCAATTTGGTGAAAAGGTAACGATCAACCTGCCGGATGAGTCTTCTGTTTCGGTAAATGCGCTATCTGAAATTGCCTACAATGAGAAGAATTGGAACAAAGAGAGGAAAATCAAATTGGAAGGGGAGGCTTTTTTTGATGTCGCCAAGGGAAAACAATTTGTGGTTAGTACACCACAGGGAGAGGTTACAGTATTGGGTACGGAGTTCAATGTAAAGCAGAGGGAGAATTTTTTCGAAGTAAAATGTTTTGAAGGTACAGTAAGGGTCACTTTAGAAGAATATGAATCTGTACTCAATCAGGGCGATAATGTACGATGGTACAACGGGGTTGTTGAACAAAGTAAAAACACCTATTCTGTACCCCAATGGACCAAAAATATCAGTGATTTCCAAAGAGTGGCCATATCTCAGGTATTTTCAGAATTGGAAAGACAGTATGGGGTGACTGTCACTTTGGAGCATATAGATGAAAAACGCCTATTTACTGGCGGTTTTGTACATGACAACTTGGATAACGCCCTGAAATCGATAACAGTCCCTTTAGATTTGGACTATGTTATTTTGCAAACCGATAAAGTCAGGGTCAAGCCACGTGAGAAATAAGCTATCTTGTTTTTTTTATCTCTTAGCGATACTGAACTGTATGCCGTCTACAGCCCAGGAGACAAATGAAAATAAACCGTTGACAGAGATTTTGAACCAACTTCAAGACCGATTTGAGGTAAGGTTCAATTATGCATCAAATTTGATTGAGGACATCGCGGTCAAAACTCCCGACGATGCTGTCAGTTTGCAGGGTATAATCGACTCTCTGAAGGAAAGCACTGGACTTAATTTTATCTTTCTCTCTGATGGTGTTATTACCATTAAGGCTAAATCAACAGTGCTTTGCGGCTATATTAGGGATAAGGATACCAATGAACCACTGTCTTATACTACAATTCAGTACAATGGCAAAGGTACCATCACTAATGAAGAAGGATTTTTTGAATTATCAATAGATGATGCTTCCCATATAGTACTTATCAGGCACATTGGACATAGGACAATACGCAGTGAAGCACGGCTTTTCAATACTGCCAATTGTGGGGTCATCCATATGATATTTGAACAGCAAAAACTACCAGAAATAATACTGTCACATTATTTAATTCGGGGTATGCATAAATTGGATAACGGTGCCTTTCAATTGGATTTTGACCAATTTTCCATATTACCCGGACTGGTCGAAGAGGACGTATTGCAGTCTGTTCAGGCATTGCCAGGGATAACCAGTATTGATGAAACGGTTTCGAACATCAATATTAGAGGAGGAAGCAACGACCAAAACCTGATTCTTTGGGATAATATCAAAATGTACCAATCTGGTCATTTCTTCGGATTGATTTCTATGTACAATCCGCAAATAACACAAAAAGTGGCCTTACAGAAAAATGGCACATCTGCAGCATTCACGGATGGGGTTTCAGGAACTATTGCCATGAGCACCGACAAAAACATCAACCCAGGTTTCCAGGGCAGTCTTGGTGTCAATCTTATCGATGCGAATGGCTTCATAGATGCACCTATAGGAGAAAATGCATCGGTTCAGGTAGGGGCAAGAAAGGCCATCAGTGATTTTTTTGAGACGCCTACCTATTCAGAATACTTTGACCGAATTGCGCAAGACACCGAGATTGAATCCAATGATGCTTTGGTCACTAACTCCGATATCGAATTTGATTTTTATGATGTTTCACTTCGGTTTTTGTACAGGCCTGGCGATAAGGATTTTTTAAGATTGAATTTTATACATACCGCCGACGAAGTAGTTTTCAACGAAAGTGCTTTTATCGCAAATGATGAAGAGGTACGTGCAAGTAGTCTAGATCAGACTAGTATTGCCGGGGGCATCTATTACAAACGAAAATGGAACGACAGTTTTGAGACGGAAATAGATGTTTATGAAACTGACTATAAGTTAAGGGCTATAAATGCCAACGTTTTGGAGGATCAACGATTTTTACAGGAGAATATCGTTTCTGAAACAGCTGCCCGTTTTGTAGCCCATAATGAATTATATGAGAATTTTGTTTTGCGAAATGGCTATCACTTTGTGGAAACCAAGATCACCAATCTCGATGATGTTGACGACCCTATTTTTAGACGCTTGGAGGGCGAAGTACTCAGAACGCATGGAATTTTCTCGGAGGTTGATTGGTCAACTTCAGATGGAAATACATCTTTAAACGGAGGTGTACGCTTTAACTACTTGGGAAAGTTCAGGAGGCAGCTTTGGGAGCCTCGATTGAGCTTTAACCAACGCTTTTTAGGCAACTTTAATTTGGAGGTGCTAGGGGAGTTCAAGCATCAAAATACCTCGCAGATTGTGAATTTTCAAAATGATTTTCTCGGCATTGAAAAGAGGCGTTGGCAGCTTTCCGACGATATGGATATCCCTGTTATTCAAAGTAAACAGGGCTCTATGGGCATTAGTTTTCAAAAATCTAGTTGGCTGATCAATGCCGTAGGTTTTTTCAAAGAAGTAGAAGGTATTACCACACAAAGCCAGGGTTTTTTAGACAGCTTTGAGTTTGCCAGGACTTCGGGAAAATATGATGCTTTTGGCCTTGATTTTCTCTTACGAAAACAACTGCTAAAATGGAACCTGTGGTTGAGTTATGGATATTTAAATGGCACCTACAATTTTGAGGAACTGTCCGAAACTGAGTTTCGAAGCAATTTTGACATTTCCCATTCTTTATCCTCAGGCATTACTTTCTCCACTTCAAAGGTAAACCTTGCGGTCGGCGCCAATTGGAGAACGGGAAAGCCATTTACCCCAACTGCTATAGGCAATGACATTGTGGACGGTGATATCAATTATGATGAGGCCAATTCGGACGAACTGGAAGATTATTTGCGTTTGGATTTCTCAGTCATCTACACAACCAATATCGGAAAAAAGACCACCCTGAGGACCGGAATATCCATTTGGAATCTGCTCAATCGCGAAAATCCAATAAATACTTTTTTCAGGGTAAACCCACAAAACGAAGCGCAGCAAATTTTGCAGGAATCTTTGGGGATTACTCCAAATGCAAGTTTAAAGTTGATTTTCAACTGAATTTGAGGGTAGATTCGCATAGTCTTTACTATGCAATTCAGTGTCTTTGGCAAATGATTTATGTCAGGATTTATAGCATCCTAATGAACCCTCCTGGTAAATGAAAAGTAAGGGCTGGTGCCTTCACTCTTTTTTATTCATGGCGCTACAGAGCAATAGCGCAGGATTTACAGAATCCTAATTACATTTTCCGCTGGAAATAGAAAGCCTGAATGGCTGCGCCTTCTACATTTTACTAATGACGCCATACGGCAACTTAAAAAGGGATTTGGAGAATCCTAATGAACCCTCACTGCAAATAGAAAAGTGCTACGCCCAAGGGCGTAGCTTCTTTTTTATTCCCTTTATCTCAATCAAACTTCGTTTGTTTCGATTCCGGAAATAAAAAAGTGATTTGCTTTCACAAATCACTTTTCTGCTTGGTCGGGATGACAGTCCTAAAGCAGAAACCATATCACTTTGACTTTCAATATTTTACCTTACTAATTTAAAATTATACACCTAATTGCAATTTTTAAGCCAAATCAACTCAAATCTTGTCTTTAAATATGAATGAAATTAATAAATAATTCCAATAATAAAAATTAATCAGTGTTTCATCATTCTTGATTTTGTAATAACTCATACTTAATGCTAAAAGGCAATAACAATTGAATCTCAAGAAATAGCCATCTCAATTGTAAATCTTGACAGGTGTCATTTTAAAGTAATTTAAGAGAGTCTAGGGTTTCCTCTATCTGTATGTCGTCAAATAAATCTGAACTTTTTGGGTTAAAATTTAAGAGAGTGCTTTCACGAAGTTAAATGATTTTCCCTGGACTGTTTTTTTCTAG
>NZ_JAFMPW010000039.1 GCF_026126425.1 Muriicola sp. Z0-33 | reverse complement strand
ATTAGTGGTTTACTAGCCGGTACCTATACGGTGACCATCACCGATGCCAATGGCTGCGAGACTACAGACGGCGCTACTATCGGTGAGCCCGATGCCGCCTTATCCTCATCAGCAGTAGCCACAGATGTGGGCTGTTTTGGAGAGGCCACCGGATCAATAGACCTAACAGTAAATGGAGGCACTCCCGGATATACCTATCTATGGAGTAATGGCGCCACCACCCAGGATATTAGTGGTTTACTAGCCGGCACCTATACGGTGACTATCACCGATGCCAATGGTTGTGAGACTACGGACGGCGCTACTATCGGTGAGCCCGATGCTGCTTTGTCCGCGTCAGCTGTGGGAACGGATGCGCTTTGTAATGGCGATGCAAATGGTTCAATCGACTTAACAGTAAGTGGCGGTACTACGGCTTACTCCTTCCTATGGAGCAACGGCGCCACCACAGAAGATATCAGCGGACTAACCGCAGGCACTTATACGGTGACAATAACTGATGCCAACGGATGTACAACCACTGCGAGTGCAACAGTGAATGAGCCAGCAGCCTTGATGTGTACAGTGGCCCTTGATAATGGGGTATCTGTGAATGGGGGCAATGATGGGGCGGCCACTGTAAATCCTACGGGTGGCACAGCAGGATATAGTTATGTCTGGGACAACGGGGAGACTACACAGCAGGCAATTGCTTTAACCGCGGGGACCCATAGTGTAACCGTTAC
>NZ_JAFMPW010000038.1 GCF_026126425.1 Muriicola sp. Z0-33 | reverse complement strand
AAAACAAAACCGGAAAGTATTTGAAATATGCGATTGGTGAAATTGCACTTGTTGTTATTGGAATTTTGATTGCGGTAAGTATTAATAATTGGAATGAAAATAGGATCAACTCCCTAAGTGAAAGTCTATTGCTAAAAGAAATTAATACTGAATTTAAATTCAATAAAGAAGAATTGGAAAGTACTGTTAGAGCTTATGTTCGTATTCGAGATCAGTGTAACTATTTACGAAAATCATTCCCTATAGTCCCAAGTGAAATAGATAAAGACTCTTTATCAAAAGCATTGAATCGGATTCGAAACCTTAGTTCTGCAGATCTTTCGATGGGATCTATTTCAACATTAATCAATACATCATCCTTTGAAATTATTTCAAATACAGAACTTCGATCGTTACTAATTCAGTGGGATGATTTAATATCTGATTATTTCGAAAGAGAGGAACATGCAATAAATTATACCCGACAAACCATAATTCCTTATTTGGCGAAAAGAATTCCACGGCCTTATATCAAGGCAATCGATGATGACCGCGTTGATTTATCCTTTGTAAGCTCGATAGAATTTGAGAATTTAATTAATGACCGACGCGGAGATGCAAATACTTTGTTAAATGTTGTAGAAAATGAAGATGATGAAATTCGAAAAGCCATAAATCGAATAATATTTCTAACCAATGGTATCAAGTAATAATATGATTAGAATATTTGGTGCCAAAGAGATAACGAAAGGCTAACAACGTGTATAGTTCATAGTGTTTAAGGATTGTTCGGGATAT
>NZ_JAFMPW010000037.1 GCF_026126425.1 Muriicola sp. Z0-33 | reverse complement strand
TCAATGAAGCTGACAGGGATAAAGTGGTTGAAATAGCCTTGGAAAAGCCTGAGCTATCATCCAGAGAACTTGCATGGCACATTACAGATACTTACAGTTACTATGTTAGTGAATCAAGTGTTTATCGCATTTTAAAAGACAATGGGCTCATTACAACTCCTTCGTTTAGAGTGATGAGCGCATCTGAGAGTTTTTATGATAAAACAACCTATGTCAATCAGATGTGGCAAACGGATTTTACCTATTTCAAAATTTATGGATGGGGATGGTATTATCTGTCAACCATATTGGACGATTACAGTCGGTTCATTGTGAGTTGGGAATTATGTTCGTCCATGAAAGCAATGGATGTGAAAAACACCATGGACAAGGCTTTATATACGGTGAATCTTCCTGAAAATAGACCACCAAAGTTACTGTCGGACAACGGTTCTTGTTACATCTCAAATGAACTTGCAGAATATTTGCAAGAAAGAGATATCCATCATGTAAGGGGAAGACCTTTACATCCACAAACCCAGGGAAAGATCGAAAGATACCATCGTTCCATGAAAAATGTAGTTAAGCTGGATAATTACTTTAGCCCAGCTCAACTTGAAGTGAAAATGGAAGGGTTCGTAAAGTATTACAACTATCAGAGATACCACGAATCGTTAGATAATCTTACTCCAGCTGATGTATATTTTGGAACAGGGCAAAAGAAGTTAAAGCAAAGAAAAATGACAAAAAACAGAACACTTGAAGCTAGAAAAAAACAGTCCAGGGAAAATCATTTAACTTCGTGAAAGCACTCTCTTAAATTTTAACCCAAAAAGTTCAGATTTATTTGACGACATACA
>NZ_JAFMPW010000036.1 GCF_026126425.1 Muriicola sp. Z0-33 | reverse complement strand
ACCGACGATCAGAATATATCAGGATCAGGACTTTCAGGAACCGATCTTACCATTGGTATTGAAAACGGAACAAACGAAGTAGTTGATCTTTCATCTTTGGTAGGTACAGACGATCAGAATATCGAAAGCCTTGCTGTAGATGCAGGAACCAATGTACTGACAGTAGGTATCGAAGACGGTACCAGTCAGACCGTAGATTTATCGCATTTAGATGATGCCGGTACAGACGATCAGAATTTGACAGGAGCCTCCTTAAGTGGCGCCAATGTACTTCAGATCGATATAGAAAATGGAACTTCTACAACAGTAGATTTATCAGCATTGGATGATGCCGGTACAGACGATCAGAATCTTACCCTTGCCGGTACAGATCTTAGTATTGAAGATGGTAATACGGTAGATTTATCCGGATTTGTATCCACAGATGATCAGAATATAGCTGGTTCCGGACTATCGGGAACAGATCTTACCATAGGAATAGAAAACGGAACTAATCAGGTAGTTGATCTTTCATCTTTAGTAGGTACGGACGATCAGAATATCGAAAGCCTTGCTGTAGATGCAGGAACCAATGTACTGACAGTAGGTATCGAAGACGGCACCAGTCAGACCGTAGATTTATCGCATTTGGATGATGCCGGTACGGATGATCAGAATATAGCTGGTTCCGGACTTTCCGGAACAGACCTTACCATAGGAATAGAAAACGGTACCAATCAGGTTGTTGATCTTTCATCTTTAGTAGGAACTGATGATCAGAACTTAACACTGGCAGCTAATACACTCTCTATAGAAGATGGAAACAGTGTAGATCTCAGTGGATACCTGGATAATACAGATGACCA
>NZ_JAFMPW010000035.1 GCF_026126425.1 Muriicola sp. Z0-33 | reverse complement strand
GCTAACCAATGATAAAATTCTTTAGAAAAATCCGTCAAAATTTACTTTCTGAAGGGAAAACCGGGAAGTATCTCAAATACGCCATTGGTGAAATTATTCTTGTAATTATAGGCATACTCATTGCTCTGGCAATTAACCAAAAGAATACAGATAGAAACAATAATAAATTGAGGGATTTATACTTGATACAATTAAATGATGAAACCGATCTTAACATAAAAGAATTAATTGAATATAAAAACAGCTACATAAAAAGAGTTACTGAATTAGACACCTTGTTTGATATATTGGTAAACAGAGATTATGACAACCCAAAATTATTATCAAAATCAACAAAACTTTATGGCAGATTAACATTTAATCCAATAATGACAACATATGAAAATTTAAAGTTTTCTGGTGATTTAAAATTTTTTAGTGATATAGAATTACGCAATTCAATTTCTGAAACATATAATACCTTCAATGCTATAAAATCAGCTGAATTGATAGATCTAAAAGTAATAGATGTATATTATCAAGATTATTATATGCCAAATGCCAAAATAACAAATCTGAGTTTATCTTCAAATCATTTTGGTAAAGATGACTATTTCGAAAATACGGTTTCAGTACGCAGAATAACTATAAGACAAATCATAGATGCATATGATAATTCAATTGAATCATTAGAACAATTAAGAATTATTTTTGCAGACTTAAAAAAGTAAGATTAATTAATAACGAAAGCACAACAATGGCTATAAGTAATTGCTAGTTCTCGTCTACTTCTGAAAGTCCGCGAGGATTTTCAGTTTGGTGTGTACTTGCCTGCCGGCAGGCAGGCTTGCAAAATTAAGTACTAAACCACGCAACTACTCATAGCCGAGACCGTTGGCCTTCATTATGACCAACCATTAACCAATGATAAAATTCTTTAGAAAAATTCGTTTCGACCTCATGGAAAAAAACAAAACCGGAAAGTATTTGAAATATGCGATTGGTGAAATTGCACTTGTTGTTATTGGAATTTTGATTGCGGTAAGTATTAATAATTGGAAT
>NZ_JAFMPW010000034.1 GCF_026126425.1 Muriicola sp. Z0-33 | reverse complement strand
GTTTTAATGTTCGTTAAGATACATGGTTTACAAAAGTTATAGATTAGGGTTTACACTAAATTAGTTTCTAACCTCACTGATTGTTCTTTTTTTCTAAATACATGTTCATCAAAGTAACCTAAAAATACATTTCTATAAAACACTCTCCAAATACCATTGCCAATGTCCAGGGCTCCGATGTGTTTACCTTGGAGCGAAGCGGAAAGGTAAACCCAATTATAGGCCTTCCATCTTATGGCTCCATTTTTGGTAACTTTTAGGATTTTCATTTGTGCATCGTAATGAAAGTCGGGTATTTTTTCTGGGAACGGTCTGGTTGAGAACTCATGGATTGAGGCAGGTGTTTTCATGTTCAGCGCTTCATGGGGTCTTATGTGGTTATATTCTTTTACAAATTGGTTTAGACGTCTTTGTTGCGCTTTTAGGTCATAAGCTGAAGGCTTGGCACAAGCGGCTTTTAAATCGCGGTGCATGCGTTCATGTCGTCCGTTCTGTTCCGGGTGTGACGGGTCTGAAAACACGGGCATGATACCCAGTTCAATGAACCAATAGGAGAGTCGGGTAAATCTTTGTATTGCGGCAACCGAACCAAAAGGACTTCCGTTGTCTGTATGGATTTGTCCGGGGATGCCAAATTTCCTAAAAACCCTTTTGAACTCGGCCTTTGCCGATGCAAGGTTTTCTTTGTAATGCCCTTTGGCAGTAAATACAAATCTGCTTTTGGAATCGGCAATTGTCAGTGGATGACAGTAGATTTTGTTGCCCATCAAGAACTTTCCTTTGTAGTCTGCACTCCACACTTCATTACACTCTTTGGGGTCGAAAATGGGATGTACGGGCTTCACTCTTCTGAGTCGTTTTTGAGGCGATACCAAACTGTGTTTTTTGAGAATGTTATGAACGGTCAAGACAGATGGGATCAATTCATCGGGGAAATCTTTATACAACAAGGTGTGCAACTTTTTAGCGCCCCATGCCTTGTGTTTTTCTTTCAATTTAAGAATTTGGTCCACCACTTTTTCATTGGTGGCATTAGGGTGTGGGCTACGCGGTTTTCTGGAGAGTTCCCTAAGCCCTTCATAACCTTCATTTTCAAACCGGGCAATGATTTTGTAAGCTGTTGGTCTTGAAATTTTAAAGACTCGGCAAAGCTCCGTGATGGTAAATTTTCCAGTTCGCCATTCACAGATGAATTCAATTTTTTGTTCCATAATCGTCTGTTCTTTCCAAGGCATAGCATCTGAATTTTGGTTTCAAATGCAACTTAAAAAGTGTAAACGATGTTTCTATAACTCTGTAAAGGATGTTTGTATATCGTACC
>NZ_JAFMPW010000033.1 GCF_026126425.1 Muriicola sp. Z0-33 | reverse complement strand
CAAGTAATAATATGATTAGAATATTTGGTGCCAAAGAGATAACGAAAGGCTAACAACGTGTATAGTTCATAGTGTTTAAGGATTGTTCGGGATATTCTGCCGAATTTCAGCACTCTTGGTCTTTTTTGCTAACTTAGTTTCTCAGCACTACAAACCATACACGAACACGTTGTGCTTCATTACTACTTCGCCTAAGCTACGTAGTAGGCACTATAACCAACCAATATCCAATGATATTATCGAGCCAATATTTACATAGTAAATCAAATGTCCAGTGGACATTTGAGCGAGATAGCCGCTTGCGGTAAAACCAAATGTTTAACTTAGATCATGATTAAGTTTTTTAGACGAATTCGCTACAACCTTATGGAGAAAAACAAAACTGGAAAGTATATCAAGTATGCCATTGGGGAAATAGTTCTTGTGGTTATTGGGATTTTGATTGCACTACAAATCAATAATTGGAATGAATCGCGAAAAGACCAGCACGAATTAACCAACATCCTTCAGAATATCGTAACAGACATGAGAGTAGATGCGCTAAGTTTAAAGGATAATTTGGAATACGCTAATGAAGAGAATAAGAGAATAAAAATGTTTTTAAATAATAAGGACTACAGTGGGTTTACGCGTGACAGCCTCCAGAAAAGTCTGCAAGTATACTCTTATCATTCCATTTGGCGTACGAGTGGTTTCGATAACTTGAAAAATTCTGGTATCACTGAGTATGGAGAATACGAGAAAGTTGTAAAAAGGATTAAAGACTATTATGACCAGTGGATTCCGATGATAAAATCTTTAGAAGATGATTTTGAACAATCGGTTATTAAATCAGATGATTATTGGCGTTTTGAAGAGAAGTCCTATGAGTTAATCTATGAATCAGGATTACACTCCGATCAAAGTGATGAAGCCGCCATTGTCATATTAACGGCTTTGGCAAAATCACCGATACCAAGGAAAATTTTAATTACAAATTATCAATTTAATGAAGAGCTTATAGGTGCCTACGAAAGCTATATGCTCGGTATTGACGGAACAGTTAAGGAAATAGAAGATGCGCTATTAGAAGTCAATTAAAGGTAAATAAATATATTTTCTAAATCGAAAAATAGAATATTTCGAAAAATAACGAAAGCACAACAAAGGCTATAATTCATTTTGGTATTCTGCCAACTTCAAAAGAATTACTACCTTGATCATTAATAACGGCATGATAGTTTAGTGGCGGGCAGTTTTGCTCACCGGCCCGGGGCGCCGGAGCAAGTTTGCGGGCATTTCGGCGCATCCTGCGGCGCAAAACTGGAGGATCAAAACAAATCATAGCCTGGACCGTTGTGCTTCATTATAAGAAACCGCTAACCAATGATAAAATTCTTTAGAAAAATCCGTCAAAATTTACTTTCTGAAGGGAAAACCGGGAAGTAT
>NZ_JAFMPW010000032.1 GCF_026126425.1 Muriicola sp. Z0-33 | reverse complement strand
CTAGAAAAAAACAGTCCAGGGAAAATCATTTAACTTCGTGAAAGCACTCTCTTAAATTTTAACCCAAAAAGTTCAGATTTATTTGACGACATACAACAAAACTAAAATTGAATTTTTACCAGAAGGGACATTTGGATTAGAGAAACTGGGAAAACTACCTGTGGCAAAAATATCATTATTCAAAGAACAAGCAATTAAGGTCTCCCCATTAGCTAAGCATGTATTGAATAGAGCAACTTCAAGAGAAATGTACTCAAATGTAATTATATCAATAAAGGCTTGGGAGAACATATCTAAGTTAATAGGGCCTTCATTTGGAGAAATTGAACTTATTACAAATGCTGAGAGAGTTAAAACTACTAACTCAATACTCGCTGATGGAATGGAAGTTGAAACAGCAACATTTAAGGCTCATGAAGAATCTAGGATGTGGTTTAGGGAAAATGATGAGCAAATTGCCCTTAAAAGGGATGGAATTAATTTACCAGGCGTTGGGATTAAAGGCTTAAAAAAATGGATAGCAGAATGGCAACTATCAGGATTAAAAACAGAAGTTTGGCATGATAAAAAAAGTAATGAATACGCATTAAAAGAACATCGAGAACGTGTCGAAAAATCACCAAATATAATAACTCTAAAAACTACTAATAACAAGCAGTTAGACTGGCTTAGGTGTGGTTGTGACTATGCAAAACTGCAGTTAGCTTGTTCATTAAGTGGATTTTATATGCAACCTTTAAGTCAGGTGTTACAGGAATATACAGAAATGAATGCGCTGGCTAAAAAGTTTGAAAATATAATGAACATTCAAAATAACGAAAAAGTTCAAATGGCGTTGCGTGTTGGAAAATCAAAAACACCATACTTGACTTATAGACGGAAATTAGAAGATATCATTGTATAGTTCATATAATTTTTCAATATATTCACTTTATTATAACTCTAAAGAATTTTAATATTTCTTCAAATAAAGAGTTCCACTCTTTATTTATTTGAGGCATGTGTCCGCCTTCTTTGAATTTTATATACTTGCACTTAGGCATTTCATTCGCAGGAATATCTCCATTTTAATATCTAATTGATTGTCTGATAAACTAAACAATAAAAGGGTTTGTGTTTTAATGCTCTTAAAGTCAAAAGACTGCATTTTAGAGTAATTCTCGATATCATTAAATAAACCTTCATTTCTCATTTTTGGTGGAGAAGTTAGTTGTATATATTTGTCTAACTTTTTGAGACTATCACACTTATTCTTAATATAATTATAGTTAACTCCAAGCTCAGTTGCAGATTTTTTAAATAATTTGAAAAATACATATAGAGTATATAAACCATAATTTATAAGAAAAAGGCTTTCAAAAAAAGTAATTTTATGGCTCCATGGAGTACTCACTGCACAAAATAGCACCATTCCCAATGGAACAACAATGGGGATTTAGTACAGGTTGATTCCAGAAATCAACTAAAAATTGATTTATGAAGCACTCTCCTATGCAGAAAAAAATAATGTTTTAATTGTGACAAGTGCAGGAAATACAGGGTTAAATTTAGATGAAGTAATGACTCATCCTAGAAAAAAATATAAAAACCATTGCCTATCGAACCTTATTATGGTCGGACTTAGCGATTCTATTGTTGGCCCTAAGTTAAAACCAGTTCGTGGAAGTTACGGAAAACATACTGTTGATCTATTTGCCCATGGCACAGACTTTTTAACCACAAACCCTAAAAATGAATATTATAAACCTTCTGGAAGTTCAATTTCTTCGGCAATAGTTGCAACAACCTGTGCAACAATGAAATTGTACTACCCGCAACTTAAGGCATCGGAAATACGGGAGATTGTAATTCAGTCAGTTTCTAAGTACAATGGTGAAATATTTCTGGATGAGGAAGAAAATACAAAAGCATCGTTTACTGAACTTAGCGAAGCCGGTGGTATTTTAAATATTGAAAACGCATTTAGTCTAGCTTCAAAAAGGTAAAGCCTAAATTGGCATGGCGATAATCCCCAAGGGTAGGTTATGAAACTCTTTTTCTTGAATTTAGTTTTCAGGCAATGCAGGAGAATAGGATTACCTATTAAATACAAAAATTAATTACTTTTATATAGAGAAAGTCAAATGACATCATTTGCAATCAAACCGACCGTCAACAATTCGGTCAACAGATTTTGGAAACAAGGGTAGTGTTCGATAAATAAAGGCTTCTGGGAAACAGGTTTGAATCCTGCCGAGGTCACTTCAAGCAGAAAATCCATCACTTTGGTGATGGATTTTTTCTTTTGTGGAAAACCTGAAACGCAGTTTCAAAGGTTTGGAATAAAAGAAAAAACATGGCTTAGCCATGGACTTTCTATTTGCAAAGGGGGTTCAAAGGAAAAACGAGCGTGAGCGAAGTTAATCCTGCCGAGGTCACGAATGAATAGTTCAATAAGAAAAAACGCCAAGCTCGCTTGAGCGTTTTTTTATTTGGACTATTCTCAAAGCGGAGCTTTGTCAGGATCACGAGCAAAGCGAGTAATCCTACATTAAAGCGGAGCTTTGTCAGGATCACGAGCAAAGCGAGTAATCCTACAT
>NZ_JAFMPW010000031.1 GCF_026126425.1 Muriicola sp. Z0-33 | reverse complement strand
AACATTGAAACCATTGATACCAATGCATCGGCCAACCCTTATGACAATACCGCATCCGGACTTACAGCCACCAATGTACAGGCTGCCATAGATGAATTAAATACAGGAAGTACAGATAACCAGAATATAAGCGGATCTGGCCTAGCGGGAAATAACCTTACTATAGGTATAGAAAATGGCAGCAATGAAGTAGTAGACCTGTCAACTCTCGCCGAATCGGTCATTGCAGGAACAGGTGCTATAACCGTTACAGACGATGGAAATGGTAACTATACTGTGAATTCTACAGATCCGGATGAAGACCTGACAAATGAGCTTACATTAATAGGTTCAGGAGCACCAGTGATAGTCCCCGGTAATAGCGGGGTTACCTACGTAGATAATGTTGCCGGGCAATTATATATTTGGGATGGGGCTACCTGGAACGCAGTTGGTGGTAATGCCTCACCAGACCTTGACGGTGACCCAACAAACGAACAAAACACGGCATTTGCAGTAAACGGAGCCAATTTGGAAATAACAGATAGTGGAGGAACACTGGCTGTACCAATAGCTTCACTGGGTACAGACGATCAGAATATCGAAAGTCTTGCTGTAGATACGGGTACAAATGTATTAACTGTAGGTATCGAAGATGGTACCAGTCAGAATGTAGATTTATCCCATTTGGATGATGCTGGTACAGACGACCAGAATTTAACACTTGCCGGAACAGATCTTAGTATTGAAGATGGTAATACCGTTGATTTATCAGGTTTTGTTTCAACAGACGATCAGAATATAGAGAGTTTAGCGGTTGATACGGGTACAAACGTACTAACTGTAGGTATCGAAGATGGTAGCAGTCAGAATGTAGATTTATCTCATTTGGATGATGCCGGGACTGATGATCAGAATTTAACAGGGGCCTCTTTAAGTGGTGCTAATGTACTTCAGATCGATATAGAAAACGGAGCTTCCACTACAGTAGATTTGTCCGCACTGGATGATGCCGGTACAGACGACCAGAATTTAACGCTTGCAGGAACAGATTTAAGCATAGAAGATGGCAATACCGTTGACTTATCCGGATTTGTTTCAACAGACGATCAGAATATTGAAAGCTTAGCGGTAGATACGGGTACCAATGTACTAACTGTAGGTATCGAAGATGGTAGCAGTCAGACCGTGGATTTATCACATTTAGATGATGCCGGTACAGACGATCAGAATTTAACAGGGGCCTCTTTAAGTGGCGCCAATGTACTTCAGATCGATATAGAAAACGGAGCTTCCACTACAGTAGATTTGTCCGCACTTGATGATGCAGGAACAGACGATCAGAATTTAACCCTTGCCGGTACAGATCTTAGTATAGAAGACGGAAATACGGTAGATTTATCCGGTTTTGTTTCTACAGACGATCAGAACATAGAGAGTTTAGCGGTTGATACGGGTACCAATGTATTAACTGTAGGTATTGAAGATGGTACCAGCCAGAATGTAGATTTATCGCATTTGGATGATGCCGGAACGGATGATCAGAACCTTACCCTTGCAGGAACAGATTTAAGCATAGAAGATGGTAATACGGTGGACTTATCCGGATTTGTTTCAACAGACGATCAGATATTATCTACTACAGGAGCTGCGGGTAATATAAGCATTGAAGATGGGAATACACTCAACTTGAATGTAGATGACGCGGATGCCGATGCGACAAACGAATATAATACCGGAGTTGCAATGGTTGCCGGAAGCTTAGTGGTAACAGATGGTGGAGGACCATTGTCTGATAATTTAATAAGTACTGATCTTAATAACGATATTACTGCAGGAACTGACGGCGCAATATACTTAAATGTAGCTTCTGTTACTATATCTGAGACCATAACTAACATGACCGATGCAGGTAATGGCCTGGTGACCTATGTCAATGAGAATGGTGTTACACAAACCGTAGCTAAAGCAAATATCACTGATAATGGCGATGGTACGTATACTTTCACTAACAATGATGGAACAGATGTTTTATTAGATACACGAGCAAATAGTAATCCTTATAATAATGGTACATCCGGACTTACGGCAACAGATGTTCAGGCAGCAATAGATGAATTAGTCACAGGAAGCACGGACGATCAGAATATTGAAAGCTTAGCGGTAGATACCGGTACAAACATACTAACTGTAGGTATCGAAGATGGTACCAGTCAGACCGTCGATTTATCTCATTTAGATGATGCCGGGACTGATGATCAGAATTTAACAGGGGCCTCTTTAAGTGGCGCCAATGTGCTTCAGATCGATATAGAAAATGGAGCTTCTACAACAGTAGATTTATCAGCATTGGATGATGCCGGTACAGACGATCAGAATCTTACCCTTGCCGGTACAGATCTTAGTATTGAAGACGGGAATACAGTTGATTTATCCGGATTTGTATCCACAGATGATCAGAATATAGCTGGTTCCGGACTATCGGGAACTGATTTGACTATAGGAATAGAAAATGGTAGCAACCAGGTAGTTGATCTTTCTTCTTTGGTTGGTACAGACGATCAGAACCTTACCCTTGCTGGTACAGATCTTAGTATTGAAGATGGTAATACGGTAGATTTATCAGGTTTTGTTTCCACGGATGATCAGAATATTGAAAGCTTAGCGGTAGATACGGGTACAAACGTACTAACTGTAGGTATCGAAGATGGGACCAGTCAGACCGTAGATTTATCGCATTTAGATGATGCCGGTACGGATGATCAGAACCTTACCCTTGCGGCCAACACGCTATCTATTGAAGATGGAAATAACGTTGA
>NZ_JAFMPW010000030.1 GCF_026126425.1 Muriicola sp. Z0-33 | reverse complement strand
TAGAAAAAAACAGTCCAGGGAAAATCATTTAACTTCGTGAAAGCACTCTCTTAAATTTTAACCCAAAAAGTTCAGATTTATTTGACGACATACACCGCATTAAGATTCTTATTGATTTCATATTCTTTCTGCAGTTGTTTATTTTTTATTTCAAAATCAGTTTTCAAATCTCTGAGTAATCCAATTTCCTCAATTCTTTGTTTCTTTAACTCATTCCAATTATTAATAGATAGTGCAATCAAAATCCCTATAACTACCAGTACAATCTCACCAACGGCATAAATCAGATATTTGCTGAACTTGTTTTCAGTCAGTAGTCTTTGTCTAATTTTTCTAAAGAATTTTATCATTGGTCTTTGCTGAAGATTTTAATCATTAATTAGTTTGTCTAATTCTACTTTAAGCAAAATTTTTAAGGTTTTGGCCTGATTATAGATATCGTCATAACTTTTTTCAGCCCCCAACTTGTTTTGAATAACATAGGGTATGTGCTCCAAAAATTTGGGTTTTTTCAACATGCGTTCAAATGTTTCTTTTGCCTCAACCGCACTATAATTTTTGGTAATATAATAATCGCCCATGTCTATAACTTGACTTGTTGTAAAAATGCCCTGTTTAAGGTGAGAATAATTAAGCTGAATGTCTTGTTGGAGAAAATTATATTGCCCTTCGTATGATGTCCAAGAGTAGTATTTTTGAAGTGCTGCCCTGAGAGCCTCATTACTAATTAGAGAAAGATTTCCACTGGATTTAAGTTCTTCAAATACATTGTCGGAAATAAGTGGTATATTGGTATAACCAGCATGTTCGATACTTTTCATAAAGTAACTGGAAGAATCTACGGCCAGCTGAGGCTTATCTATCGTCCTCAACAAAAAATCAGCACGATGAATACGGCTTTTATTTAAAGAAATAGCAATTAAAATGTTTTCTAGATTGGTGTTTAATTCAACTTCAAAACGCTTAAGGAATCTTTTTTCTTGAATGCGTTCTTTTCTCTGTTCATTCCAATTATTAATGCTCAAAGCAATCAAAATTCCGATAACCACAAGTATAATCTCACCAAAAGCATACAGCAGATATTTACTGAATTTGTTTTCGGTCAGTAATTGTTGACGGATGCGTCTGAAGAATTTAATCATATCTTTTGTTTTTTTGGCCTGCGCACCGCCTGGCTCCTCACTATCAAAGGTCTAGCAGACCTTTGCTTTCCGTTCGGCCCTCTAAAGAATTTTATCATTGGTTAATGGTTGGTTATAATGAAGCACAACGTGTTCGTATATGGCCAGTACCGCTCTTCACAACAACAGGTTACACGAAAATTAATTAGGATAAAAGGTAATTAATTTTTGGGTAAGGGTAGAGGCATTTGCTATATACGTTGTTGTGCTTTCGTTCTTTAATCATTTCCCAAATATTCTTGAATTTCAGTTATCATTTCCGTGGTCTCCTCCAAAATTGCTTTGTGGGATTGAATCACATCGTCTTTCCATTTTTGTTTGGCAATCAAAAGCAATTGGTACTTTCGTGTTGTTTCAAGATCCGTGAATTTACCCAGCCGAAAACCTTCAAAATAGAATGGATTGGCAAAGATGAAATCGGCTATTTTGTTAAATAGTGATATACCGACCATGTCGATATTCTTAATTTGCTGGGCATAGCTAACATCGAAAAGGTGCGTTAACCTCAGCTTCAAAGTATCATTTTTTACTATGTCCAGACCGATCGTTTTTAAATTATCGTAGGAAGAACTGGAAATTGAAAGTGACTCCCTGTAGACCACCATACTAAAATATGCGTCCAAAGAATCGGTCGGATGAAAGTTGTGAGTTAAGGCAAATACTTTTTCAATGGCTCGAGCGTGTCTTTTTTCTGTATTTATATTTTCAATCAGTTCATTTTCATTGGTCTTTAGATTTGCTAATATCTCTCGTAAAAGCTTTCTCTCTTTTTGGACCAGTTTTCTTTCTTCATTCCAGTTGTTGATGGAAAGAGCGATTAGGATTCCAATAACCACAAGAATTATCTCTCCGATTGCATAAATAAGATATTTACTGAATTTATTTTCAGTTAGCAATTTTTGCCGGATACGACGGAAGAATTTAATCATGGTCTAATTTAAACATTTATTCAGTCCGCAAGCGGCTATCTCAACCAAAGGTCTACCAGACCTTTGCTTGCCGTTCGCCCTCTAAAGACTTTTATCATTGGTTAGCGGTTTCTTATAATGAAGCACAACGTCATTGTGTATGGTGTGTGCCAGCTAATAGGCACTCAACAGTAACACAAAAAACTATTAGAATGAAGATAATGATTTTTTGAGTTTAGGTTGCAGCGTGGGCTATACACGTTGTTGTGCTTTCGTTATGTATCTTTTAACCGTTTAACTTCAATAGTTAAATCTTCAATAAGGAATTCTATTAAAGGTTCTGTTTTTTTCAATGCATCTAAATATTTACCTAAACTATAATAAGCTTCTGCCTTCATTGCTAAATACATTTTTTTATCATTCTTCAATTTTATTTTGTCTTCATTATTCAAACCTTCTAACATGTCAATTTCATTTACGAACAGAGGTGTTGAAATCCTTTCATAATGAGTTTCATCATAATTGTTCTTTAGGCTCTTTATATAGCTGTAATTATTACCATAAAGGTCAAGGAGTTTAGATTTAATACTATCATTAGATAAGATGTCCATACTGATAGATTGAAGGTTGTCAAACGCCACAGTATTGAGAACTAAGTCCCATTGTCCTAAATTTTGAAAGAAGAGTTGCCTTATTGAATCATTACTAATATTGTCATTTTCGTAGAATCCAGATTTAAGCAAGCTAAAAGCCTCTATCTGCTTTTCTGTTTTTTGAATGCAAGGTGTTATTTGATTGTTCAGGTCATTTTCTAGGTTGTTAAGGATATTTTCGAGATGAAATATTTCTTTTCTAGTTTCTATTTTGTCTTGATTCCAATTATTTATTTGAAGTGCGATGAGAATACCAATGACGACAAGTATAATTTCTCCAATTGCATAAATCAAATACTTACTGAATTTATTTTCAGTTAACAATTGTTGTCTAATACGTCTGAAGAACTTTATCATATCTTTTATTATTTTGGCCTTCGCACCGCCTGGCTCCTCACTATCAAAGGTCTACCAGACCTTTGCTTGC